>CAWABP010000017.1:0-138700 GCA_963780315.1 Candidatus Acidiferrales bacterium
TGCGCTGCCGACAACTTGCATAGAGTGAATCCGCAGGATAGACTCTCCGCAGAAAACCGTATGCCATCAAGCCAACAAACCGAATCCGGAGGCACAGGACAACCAGACCGATTCAGGGGATGGTCGGAAACGCTGAAAAATGTTGTTCAGATATGCGCCATCCTCGTCGCAGGCTACTGGACTTATTACAAGTTCATTCGGACCGAGGCTCCTTCTCTTGAGACACGTCCCCACGTCGAGTCGCGACTGAATTGGAATTCATTGCCGGATTCGAAGTATTGCAATGCGACGTTCACGGTCGAGATAGAAAACACAGGCCCATCTTCGTTCGATGTTATGTCGGTTCATATTCGGGCGTGGAGGTTCGACCCACCAGCACGAGCTAGTAAAGACTCAATTGCGGAATATGTAGACCTCGACAAAATCGAAAAAGGGCCCACATTTTTCGACCAGAGCTTGCTTCAGCGACTCTATCGGCCACTTTACGCCGGGCGAAAAGGGCGGTGCTAGTTATGAGTGGATTGTAAAGCGGTCGCCCAACAGCATAGCGATGTTTAGTGCCGAACTCGAAATCAAAGGGCCTTATGGAAAAATAACTCCGTGGTCCAGTAGAATCGACCAACAAACCTGTGCCACGGCAACACAGTAACCTGTCTCTAAAGGCTTCAAGAGAGGCGAGCAGGGTCAATCCAGACATGTCACGAGCCGTAGGACACCGCGGTACCTCAGAGAAGCCATTCAGCCGCAGATTACCCCAAGCACAGCCAAAAGCTCGCTGACGCCCCAACACCTAGTTGCAGTTCAGACATAAGCCGGGGCAAAGCAAGCGGATGGGACACGGCAGGGCGAGCGAAAGGTTTTATAAGCGAGGAACCGATTCGAGGTAGGAGGGGGGGATCGCGGCCCTGGTCTCACGAGTCACGAGAGCGAGAGATCTTGCACGGCAGAAGAAAGCCTAGCCTTTGCCTGAGGGAGCGAGAGATTTTTGGATCGTACTTCTGGATACGCGCAGTAAGGCTAGGGAGAGCGAGCGTGATCGAGCTGATGGGTTAGCCCGCGACGAAGTCGTCGTGTCTTGGCCAAGATTTTTGCCTCGTCTGGGAAATCTGTGGGTAACTGGCGGGCTCAGCGCTGCGGTTCGCTGAGGAATCGGTGGAGTTTGCGGCACGTCGCATCGAGGGAGTGTTGCTCTTCTTCCGAGCCGTTGTGGATCAGTGGGCCGCCGTCGGCATGAACCGCCTCGCGAAGAAGTCGCTGCGCAGTGACTTTTCTCAATGAAGGGGTGTAGTTCAGGTCGCGGATAATTTCTCCACCTAGTATCCAGAGATTGTCTACGTGTCGGCGAATGGTCTTCGAAGAAAGACTGGAGGAGGCCAGATGCTCGATGAATGGCCGGAAGCAAGCAACCAGTTCTTCCCCTGGCGGCAGGTCTTTTTCCAATCCCATCCACGAGCGCGGCCAGTTGTCCAGATCGCGGCAGTAGGCGGAAACATCGCAGGACGCCGGCGCGGTAGCAGCGCGGTTTACTTTGCCAGTCTTGGCCTTGAAAATTGTCCGTGACATGGAACTACTCACAATTCTAAACCACTGCCATGGCCATCGGGGATTTGTCTACCAGCACGCCCGCTTTGGCCCTGACAAGAAAAGCATCGAAGTGGACGTCCGACCGCGGGAGGGCTCGGCAGCGGTCTGCTCGGGGTGCCACCAGCCGGCGCCGGGTTACGATCATCTTCCCGAGCGGTGCTTTGAGTTCATTCCGCTGTGGGGCTTTCTGGTTTTCCTGCTCTACCGCATGCGACGCGTGGACTGCCGGAATTGTGGCGTGCTGGTCGAGGAGGTTCCCTGGGGCGATGGTAAGCATCGGTTGAGCAGAGCCTATATGCTGTTTCTGGCCCGCTGGGCGCGGAAGCTCTCCTGGAAGGAAACCGCCGAGGCCTTCCACACTTCCTGGGACCAGGTGTGCGACGCGGTCGAGTATGTGGTCGGCTGGGGCCTGGAGCATCGCACGCTGGAGTCGATCCGCGCCATTGGTGTGGATGAAATCCAGTACGCCAAAGGCCACAAATACCTGACGCTGGTCTACCAGATCGACCAGGGGCTCACCCGCTTGCTGTGGGTCGGCAAGGAACGCACCATCGAATCCTTCCAGGGTTTCTTCACCGTCCTCGGAGAGCAACTCGCTGCACAGATCGAGTTTGTCTGCTCGGATATGTGGCAGCCGTACCTGGACGTGATCCGCCAGAAATGTTCTCAGGCGCTGCACATCCTCGACCGCTTCCACATCGTCGCCAAGATGAATAAGGCGTTGGATGATGTCCGCGCCGCCGAGTCGCGCAAGATGGCCCAGGACGGCTACCCGCCGCTACTGAAGAAGACGCGCTGGTGCGTGCTCAAGCGCAAAGAAAATCTCACCTCGCAGCAGAAGTTCCGTCTGCGAGATCTGCTCCGCTATAATCTCCAGACCGTCCGTGCCTATCTCCTCAAAGAAGATTTTCAGCAGTTCTGGGAATACAACTCGCCCACCTGGGCCGGCATGTTCCTGGATTTCTGGTGCCAGCAAACCATGCGATCCCGCATCGAGCCGATGAAGAAGATCGCCCGAACGTTGCGTGCTCATCGCGAGCTGCTGCTCAACTATTTCAAGGCCAGAAAGCAGATTTCCAGCGGTGTGGTCGAGGGACTGAACAACAAAGCGAAAGTAACCATGAGAAGATCCTACGGCTTTCGTACCTTTCGCATCCTGGAACTCGCGCTCTATCACTCACTTGGCAAACTACCTGAGCCAGAGCTTACCCATGAATTCTTCTGACGATTCAGATTTTTAGGCGCGCCTCTTCCTTCAGCGTCAGCAACAACTCCTGATATTCAAGCGGAGCTAGGCGGGCCACATAACTCTGATAAAAGATCAAGATCACGGTCATCGTCGGCCGTAGCTGATCCAAGGCACGAGCCGTGGTTTTCGGATTGAATTCCGGCCGTCGGATCCGTTGCCAGTACCACTGCAGCAAGCTGTACACCAACAACACGAAAACTACTTGATTGACCACCAGGGAGAACCTTCGTGAGGTGAACCCCGCTAAATCGGAAAAACACTTTAGCTGTCGATGCCGCTCTTCGATGCTGGTGCGCAGGCCATATTCCTCGCGGGTGGCTAGGGGCTCGGGGATGGGAGCGGTATCGAGCAGCACCCAGTGCTCTCGGTGACCGTCGCTGTAGATCTCGCGATTGACCACCGCATGGATGGGCACCGGGCAAGTGCTCAACGTTCGCAGCTCCATCACCGCCGCTACTTCGCTGCGGGCCTGCTCCGGGGGCGGCGTTCCCGTCGGGCTCGCCTTGCGGAGTTTCTGCACTTCCTGCGTTTTCTGCGCGGCCTCGGCTTTCTTCTTGGCCAAGGTGCGTTGGCGAGCTTCTTCCCGTTTACGAATGCTTTCCGGACGGTGCACGGGGACCGCCGGCGTACGAGGGGAAGGAGCCGGCACCGGTTGAAACGATAACAACCCACCTTCGGCCAAGCCCACCACGTCCTTATAGATCTCCAGATCCTTGCGCGCCGGGATCAGCACGTCGATCCCCAGATCGCGCTTGCAATGGCCGATCTTCTCCCCGTCCAGAAAGCCACGATCCAGAATTAAGCGCTTCATTACCCCGCGGCCATGGCATTGCACAAATTCATCCACCAGCTCATAGAGCACCGGAGCTTCATGGTCCTTGCCAGCCGTCAGGCGCAGCCCGCCGTACAGGAAGAACTCCCCCTGGCGATTGGTATGCAACAAGCTCACCAGCTTGTAACAGCGTCGCCAGTCGTAGGCTTTCTGTTGCTCGTGAGTCAGCTTTGCGGAATCCACCGGATGATTCTGCTCATCGAAAAGCAGCCGCGAGGAGCCTTCGTAGTGCTCATTGTCCGGTACGAACAGATAGCTCGCATCGCCAACAAAGATCCCTTCCGCATCGAACGCGTGGTGCTGCTTAAAGATTCCCACGACCTCGCGGTTGAACCAGGTCTGCAGCAACTCGGCATCGGTATCCCCCGCCAGCTTGCGCAGATAATCCTGGTCGCAAGGGGTCTGGCGATCGTATTCGTTCTTTTCGTTAAACCCAGCACAGCGCAGGGAAATGTCACCGGTCTCCGGATGGGTGGCCTTGTGGCCCATGGCCGGACCAAAAGCCTCGATCATGCTGCTGGAGCGCACCAGGAAGGGAAAGGCATGAAAGTGATGCTCGCCGTGAAAACGCATGGACAGGTTGCTGGCCAGATAGACCCACAAGGGCACATCGTGCCGCTCGCGTGGGGAGGGGTAGCTCTGGGCCAGCTTGTCCAAGATCTTCCGCTCGGTGATGACTCGGAAGAAGTCGGCTTCGCTGACTTCGCCGATGGCATCGACGTAATCAAACTCGCCGCGACGAAACGCTTCGAGCACCTGCGCATCGTTGCGCTCAAACAGCATCGCGGCGGATGTCGACAGTCCCGACTCACTCATCTCAAGGCGCCTCGCGGCGCAACTCCTGGATCTGATCGAGCAGGGCCAGGAGGCGGTTGCCAAGTGCCGATATTTCACTCCGGGCCCGACGCAATCGAGCATACTCCTTACTTTTCATGCGGATCTCGGCGACCCGTTCGGGTGGCAGGGAACGCATGCGGTGGTGCCCCTGCTCACTCCAGGTCAGGACGAAATTACGGTGCAGTTGGCCGCGGGTACAACGGCAGTGCGCATTACCGCAGCGGCGGGCGATCTGATAGACACTGCCCTTGACCAACGGGGTGCGGGCCAAGGCAACTTCGAGAGTCTTCCGCAGCCGCTCCAAAGATTCGAGCAGTTCCCGACGTAAGCGACTGAGTTTTTGATGTTGCTGCGCCCTTGTTTGCATGTATAATATATATATTACATGCAGAATCGCGGGAATCAACACCTAAAATCATGGGGTGGGCCAAAAATGTACGGAGGGGGTAACGAAACGCCGCGCCGCTAAAGGGTGCCGCCCGGGCATCCGCTAGTGTCTGAACTGCAGCAACACCTAGAATATGAAGAGCTACCTCTTCGGCTTCCATCTTGCGAGAAATTGTGCGCCGTGACCGAACTGGTGGACCACGTGTGAGCGAGTTTGCTTCCACATCGAGGTTGACTACAAGACAGCGGTGCAGTCTACTCGGCAATTGCCACGATGAAAGAAGGGGCTTCCTTGGATGTTACCGATGCCAATCGGCGTATAGCAGAAGAATTCCATGAGGCGTATATATGAGTGATGATTTCGAGCAGCAAGAATACTTCGCGTTGGTCAAAGCGGTTGATGATTTCGATCAGCGCCTTATCACTATCAAAGGTTGGGGTGTCACCCTTAGCCTTGTGGCGCTTGGTCTGGGATTCCAGTACAGCGCATACGGTTTTTTCTTGGTTGCGGCAGCCAGCAGTTTCGCGTTTTGGTTTATTGAAGGAACCGTCAAGCGCCATCAGATGCGCTACTATCCGCGAATGAGAGAGATCGAAGTAAATCGCTATGTCTCGCAGGGGGTATCCCCACCCAGCATATCTTCACCGCGGATCGACTGGTCATGGCACCGAGCAGCAGCCATCCTGAGCGGGAAAATTAAGGCTGGCTCTGACGTTGCGGTGTCGCTGAGTGGCCCGGACCTTTTCTATCGGCTACCTTGGGTGCTTCCCCATGTCGCTCTCCGCAATTTCATCACATTCGTGATTGGTCTCGTGCTGTTCTGGAGAGGGATAGACTGCCACTTGTCTGGATTCTCGCTCGGAAGCCACGCGAAGTAGGAAAACACAAAGGGCAAATTCTCCCGTTCCGTGGAACGTGTCTAGGAAAGCAGCGCGGTAGGGCGATAGTACTTGCGTCTTTTTAGTTTGAAGTTGTTGCCTTTACTCGGAAGATAGCATAGCATTCGCCTCCATATTTGTTCCCCATTCTGCTTGGAGGCTAAGAGATATGCTGCGCCGTCTACGCGTCTTCCTGTGCTGTGCCCTGTGCACCGCTGCGCTATCGCGAGTATCCGCTCAAACCACGACAACTGCGGCTCCTGTAGTTGAAGCAGCGGCGCAGGCGGAAAGTCCCCGCGCTGCGGAATCCGCAAAAGTCCCATTCCCCTGCTTTGCTAAAGTTACAAATCGCCCTAGGGAGTTCAGCGGGTTTTGGACTCCGAAACCGAACAACCAAGACAAGGAGTGGGTATCGATTCTCATCGGATTTAGCGACCCCGACCCGAAATTTCCCTTCGACTGTGTGGGCGAACCCCTTCAAATCACAGTTCCGAACGGGCAGGTTGTAGATTTGGCGAGGCAAAATTGGACTCCATCATGCACTCCGACTCTCTCCGTCACTCCTGCCGTTGCGGACAGCCTCATTGCGGAAGCGCTGAGCTTGATTGTTAAGGTGGGCCCGTTCGCGGCTGTGAGAGGAGGCTTGACGCATTACGAATTGCCACCTCTAAAGAACAAAGTCCTGAACATCAGCGTCGTCTGCAACATACCCGCAGCCGGAGGGTTGCCTGCACGCAAGTTGACCCAGACTGCGACGATTACCTACCAGAATCCGCCAAGGGTTGCAGTATCGGCGGGATTGCTTGCCGCCACGGACGGCGTGAAATCGTACACCATTCTGACCACAAAGACGGGTGTGAACTCTAGCGGAACATCCACGAGTCAAACCTCAATTGGCATATCCGGCGATTCAAGCGCGCAGGTCATCCCATTCGGGTTCATCAATTTGTATCTGGCAGGATCACGAAAGCTAAATTTGTCGAGTCAATTTGGGATAGGCGTGAACCCGAATCTGAGTAGCGCAAAAATCGAGTACTTTTTGGCTCCGCTGGCATTCGCATGGCATGATTTCTATATTGCTCCCGGCATACACTTTGGGCAGCACGAGATGCTGACGGGAGGCTTTTCTGTTGGTGATATCGTTACCGGAATGAGCAAGCCTCCGATTGGTTGGCGCTACGAGAAAGGGTTGGCCTTCTCACTTTCATACAACCTGAAACCTTTAGCCAAGGCTGCGGCTCCGTCGGGCAACAAGGGTGGCTCGTGACTCGGTGAGCATCAGACGGTGGCAGGTAAACTAGTATTCGCACCCAGCCGATGTCCGTGAACTGACCGAGCAGACATCCTTGGGCGCGGGACAAGGTGGCTGGGCCTCAAATCGACAAATTCCCCTCCTCAAAATCAACCAGTTACAACGCTGCGAGAAGACAGGTTTTTTGAACCTCGCACAACCCGTGGTCAGAACAAGGCTGACGAACCTCCCGGTCCGGTGCTAGGTCAGTTTCCGACTAGCGTTTACCAGATTCAGTCAATCCGAAAGAACGCCGCGCCGCCTTTGACGCTACAGTTTTTGCTCTCTCTGTCGATGCACTTGTGATTGGTGACAAAACCTACAGCTACCATCTCTTGCTGTCTACTACTGGCGGAACTGTCCACGATTCTGATATGCGTGACATCGTGGTCCTTTGTCACCCACATTCTGATTTTATCTGTAATTGGGTGAGGCATTATTCCTCTGCCGATTTCAGTAACGAATACGACCTCCCTTTCGGGGAAGCATGATGGCCTAATCGAAGATTCAAGTTCCCAATCGGGACCGTGAAGCACAGCTACTCGTTTTTGATGGTTCGGCAGGACCCATGACTGGATACAGGGGAATAAGCTTACAGTCGAGGATGATGGAGGTCGGGGAGCCTGTTTTGAGACGAGATGATAACCAGATTGAAGTTTCAAGGAACCGGGCAAGAACAATGCGATGCAAGTCAATAGAACCCGCAACCGCAAACCGGTGCCCATAATTCTGCGTCGCAGTTTCATCCCGCTACATTAGACACCATAACTACAGGCAGGTTCCACGCCACCAGAAGCACATCCGAAGGCGGCTAATCGGAAACTGACCCACTACCCCCGGCCCATTGGCCGCACCGCCGATACGCGCTAGGCTCGGCCCATGATTCGGTGCTGGGGTTGGGGAAGAGCAAGCCGGGGCCGCGCAACGCGTATTCCGCAAGCAATTCCGGTGGCAGGGTAACGGAGCGCCGCGCCGAGCGGTTCTTGCCACGCCAGTTGTACTTTGCTTTTTTGCGGATGTTCAATTGGCCAAGCTCCCAGTCGATGTCCTCGCGCTCGGCGTGCGCCATTTCCTGTTCCCGCAGGCCGGTGACGGCGAAGGAAAACAGGAGCAAGCCCTCATCGTAGTTGGCGACCCGCATCATGGCGTCGAACTCCTGCTCCGTGTACGGGTCGGGAACCGTCTCTTTCTTGTCGGGGAACTCGCTGACTGGCAGCGGGGCTGGAGTCGGGGCCAGCGGGTTGCGCTTCAATAAAGATGTCACGGCCATGAGCTTGTTGAACACCGTGTCCGGCTCATAGTCCTTGTTCAGCTTGTCCCGGTAGCTTTCCATCACCTCGCGGGTCACCTCCTTCACAAAGGTCTTCCCCGACCACGCGAGGAATCTTCCCAGTTCGCTCTTCGCCGACCGGATGCTCTTATTCGGGCGGTACTCGCCGTTCTTGTCAGGCTTGGGAATCTTCACCACGTACGCGGCGATGGCGTCGTCGATCCTGACGGCGCGGGCCTTTTCCGGCGCGGGTTCCGTTTTGGGTTCTATCAGCTTTTCTCGAATTGTTGCTGCGGCAGTCTTGCCGTCAGCCTTGTGCGGATCGCCGTTGCCGTGCGACCTCCACCGCCATTTTCTATTCTCGTCCTTGTAGCGTTCGGAGTAGACGGCTTGGGGATGGTGTTCTTCCTTGCCGTTCACCACGCACCAGCCGGGGCGCAGCCGCTTTTTCGCGTCATAGAGCGCGGGGCGGTACGGCGACTGCTTGCCTTCCGCTGTTCGGTTCCTCAAGTACAGCTTTGCCATTGCCATGACCCTCTCCTTGCCCAATACTGGCTTTGCGGAGAAAGTCTGGAAAACTGGCAAACATCTTGTATCTTTTTGCTAAGTCTTGAGGACTCAGTGGATGGCGGAGAGAGTGGGATTCGAACCCACGGTAGGGGTTAACCTACACACGCTTTCCAAGCGTGCGCCTTAAACCGCTCGGCCATCTCTCCGTTGAGCTGGTAAGCTTTCTTACTCTATCAGAAATATCCACGGGGGTAAAAAATCTCCGCAGCGCCCTGCATGTGTCCTGCCCCGAAATGGTGCAGTTCATTGTTTGATCTCCCCCCAATATGACACGGCCCTCCCTTCATAGCATCGACCGCGTTTTGCGTGTCATAGCGTTCCCACCCAAGTAGCTTCCGTACGTGCGTCCAGTTCTTTTGCTCGATGTGCGCGTTGTCGTCCTTCTTGTACGGACGCCCTCGCGTGAGTTGGATCTGCTTCCGTTCACACCAGGCCTTCAGATGCCAGTTGATAAATTCCGATCCGTTGTCCGAGTCCAGGCCCAAGAGCCGGAAGGGCAACATTCCCTCGATCTCATCCAGGGCCGCCTGGACAGCGGTTTGCCCCTTCCCCAGCAGGGCCCGCGTTTCTGTCCAGGTGGTTTGAATGTCGGTGATGTTCAGCGAATAGCCGAACTCTCCATCAGCCGAATTCCCGGAATGCGAGACCAGATCGACTTCTGTGAAGCCGGGAGACTTTACGTCCCAGTTGTCGGTTTTCACCGGGATGTGGTGCTTTAGCAAATAGCCCGGCTTGGTGCGCCCGTAAATCCGCCGCTTGTGTTGGTTTTTCTTGACCGCCAATGCGCGGGCTTTTGCCTCCGCCGCGTCTCAAGTTACACTACTAAAGATGTTCCCCTACTCCGGGGTCGTCTAATTGGTAGGACACCAGCCTTTGGAGCTGGCTATCCTGGTTCGAGTCCAGGCCCCGGAGCCATCTCCCCTATTCCTCTCTAGCGGCCATCGTGTAGCGCAGGGAGAGTCCGCGAGCCCTGCGGCTTTTCTCTTCTGGCTTTTCTCTTCTGGCTTTTCTCTTCTGGCTTTTCGATTTTCAATTTCCAATTTTGAGTTCGCTTTTCGAATTTCGGCTTTCGATTCTCGCTGCCTTACTTAACTCTGCCCCAGCAATTCCCCCACCGCGCGAAATGCCTGATCAATAGCCACGTCCGTATAAGCGCTAGCCCCGGCATCGGAATTCGCAATCGCAATCCGCCCAAAACGTCTTCTTCCCAGCACCCAAGGCTGCTCGCCTTCTTTCCACCCCGGGTCAAACAATGCGTTCGGCGTGAACGCATAGCCATGGGCCCAGCGATTCACGGTAATCCCCTGAATGTCATTCACCGCGTCAAAGCCCGCCCCTCCCAGCATCCGCGTCAGTTGCTCGCGAATGTTCCGCTCGAATTTAGTAAACGGCGTTTGCAGCAGCTCCGTTCGCCCCGCGCGATTCTGATCCCTCATTGGCAGCCCAGGCTTGCAGGGCGTCCGCAACATGAACAGCACTGCTGGCTCATCCGGCTTGCTCGGAAATTCGTACTTCCCCAGGCTCACCGGAAAATCCAGCGCCGCGTATGTGTGATAGCTCGCTGGCGCCACAATCTGGTGTACACCCAGCTTTGCGAATGGCTCCCAATTCCGCAGCGCCACGTGTGTGTACACCAGTGGCGCTTTCACCAGGTACGCCAGCGCCTGTTTCTGCGCCTCTGGCAATTCCGGGCAAACGTACGGAATCATCACGTTGTAACACGCGAGTACGCAGTACTTCCCTTTCACCAAGTACCGCTTGCCGCCGCGCATGTACGAAACTTCCACTTCCTTCGCCGCATCCTTCGGCCCCGCGTGCTGCGCGCTCACCACGGTGCTGTTCAGCCGCAAACGCACGGCGTTTTCCCCGGGGTCCAGCTTGCTGTAGTCCGCTTTCGCCGTCACCACATCTTCCATCGTGCTCCCCGGCATCGCTTCCGGTATAAGCGCACGCACCAGCAACCTCGCCACCGAAGCGTTGCCGTCTGGAAAATGAAAAATATACGGTTCTTCCTTTTCATGCTCCGGAAAACCCAGCCCATCAAACCCCGGGTAAGTAAACGACTGGTAGTCGTCCCCCGCTTCGTAACACGAAATTGCGGGAACTGCCTCAACCCCCACGCAGAACAAGTCGTGCGTAAACGTCTGGAAAAATGGCAGCGCCTCTGGAATCAGCTTGCAGTGCTTTGTCAAATATTCCGCGTAGCTGATCTTCTCCAGCTTGGCGATCTTCTCTGCCCGGCTCAGTCCCGGCAGATAATCCACTTTCTCCGTGTACACCCGTGCGATGTCCTTGCGAACCGCCTCCGATAGCGGCGTCTTGGCCAGAAATTCAGCCCAAGGCGTGGTATTCATTCCCGTAACTAGCCGGTCTTCTCCAAAAGTTTCTTTGTCGAAAAATGCCGCCGTGCCCAGTTTCGTATAAAGCTTCGTGTCGTACGCTCTGAAAAACTTCTGCGTCTCGATACCCAACTCTTTCAGCAATCCCCTGGCTTCCGCACTGTACTTTCCCGGACTCTCGATGGATTGCGTCCCCCCGTAGCTGAGCACCATCCGTCCGCCGGCCTGAAACTCATTTCGCTTCGCGTGCCCGCCAAAGTCATCATGGTTATCGAGGATCAGAATTTTCGCGCCCTTCCCAACCTTTTGCCGGAAGCGGTAAGCCGCCGCCAGCCCGCTGATCCCTCCGCCCACGACCACAAGGTCATACACTTCACCGGTTTTCGCCGCATCGCCCAGGCCGTCCGCACTTTCTCCGTCCCGCAAGCGATGGGCAATGCTGAACGATCCATCATGATTCCCGCGTATCCCCTGCTTTGCCGGCGGGTAGTAGTCCGCCGCCTTCTCCGGCGCGTACCCATCCAACACGCCAGCCGCCAGCAATTGCTCCGCGCCAAACGTGCCGCCCACCAGCGTCGCTACTGCCCCAATCGCCACGCCATTCAGGAAATCACGCCGCGTAATCTCTCGCCCCATTCCCAGCTCTTTATCTTTCGCTTTGTCGCTCATCATCTCCCCTCGCGTTATTTCAAACGGCGTAGTATAACCCGCCTCCCAAACACTTTCCCATTCTCAGCAGGCTTTCGTAGCGGAACGGATTCCGGCCAGGCAGCTTACCCGGCTCAAGCGTGAATGATCTCAGACAAATGCCACTATCCCGGCTGCTCAGCTTTCTACACAACCGGTCAGAACTGTTGCATAATCCTTTGCGTAAAATTGCGGACCAGAGCCCTCTTGCTGCTCATGGCGTGGAAAACATGCGAACGGTCACAAAGTTCATTCTTCTCAGAACACTTGGCCTTCTTACCGCTTCATTTCTAATTTTAAGCGGTTTTGCCCAACAGCCAGGGCAGCCGGGTTCTCCCCAGACGACCATTCGGGTTCAATCGTCGCTGGTCATTGTCGACGTCATCAGCCAGGATCCCAAGAACGGACTGCCCGTTCGCGACTTCAAGAAAGAAGATTTCAGGCTTTTTGACGATGGACAGGAAGTCTCGATTGCCACATTTGACGCGGGAGCACGCAACGACACTCGCTCCGTCATTGTCTGGCTTGCCGTGATTTGCAACGAAGACGGGAAAATCGGAGGCTCCAAAGAGTTTGTGGGAAAGGAAGCGAACTTTAGGCCTGCGCTCGATTATCTGGAAAAACATGACGCCGTGGCCGTCGCTCATTGGTGCGACAACGGTGAGACACGGCTCGATCTCATGCCCACCGAGGACCGCGACGCTGCCATCCGCGTATTGTCCGAAACGATCCAGCCCATTTCCTTTCACATTGGAAAAGACAGTGATGCCATTGGAGAAGCCACCTATCGGAAGATGCTGCGGCTCATCATCCAGGACGCGCATCGTAGAAATCCGCAACCTCTGCCGGTTATTGTTTTTCTCGATGGAGATCACACCGGCCAGCCTCGTTCCGAGTTGGACCTGGTGGTGGACGATATCTTGGAGACCTCTGGTATTGTCTTCGGCATCCGGGACGTGAATGCCCCGAAGTGTTGCGGCCTGATGATCGGAGAACAGGGGAAAATTTCACACTACGTGGCCAATCAAACTGGTGGAGAGTACTTTTCTGCTTCTGCGGATGGCTACGCAGCGGCGCTTGAAAAGATTTTGATGCAATTGCACTTTCGTTATGAACTCGGCTTCATTCCCCCAGCGATTGACGGCAAACGCCACAAGCTCAGGGTTGAACTGACCAAGGAAGCCCGTGAAAAATACAAGGGAGTTCGGCTCAGGTTTCGCGGAGAGTACCTTCCAGTATCCGAACCGCCAGACTGGGCTCGCTGATTGAAGTTGCCGTCACACGGTCCATGATGTTTTACCGACCCCAGCCACTCCCACCAGAGATCTTTGTGTCTGAATGGAACCCAATCGCGACAGCTTGCGGCCCGTAGAGCGATAAATTCTTCGCTCATCAAAGGAGAATTTCCCGGTTCTAGTACCTCGCCTCTCCTCCCTTATCCTCAGCCACCTTCTTTCCACCTGATCCTGCAAGACTTAGCCCCTTCTTCCCTGCCTACTCTTGGTTCCCCAATTGCTCCTATTTCCCGAGGCGTACTTACTCGACTCTGCTAAGTCGAGCTTTCTTGCTTGAGCACCCCAGTTGCTCCCGGCGCCTGGTCGCCACATGGCGATGCGGTTTCGCAGATCTTAAAAGTTTAAGGGGGGATCCGGATATGGAACCTTACGAGGAAGAAAATCTGAATCATGAGGACAAAACGTCCCATTCACCGTCAAGCACGACACAGTGGTTGACCGTCGTTCTCGTCGTGATGTTTGCTGTCGCCGGTTACTTTTTGTTCTATGGTATGCGCCAGCGCAGCATGGCCGAACAGATGAAAGAACAAGCAGCTGCGACCACCGCTTCCATGGGTCAGTTGCAGTCCGAAGTGGGCACGCTCACGGCTAAGCTGAATGAGATGAACTCCACCGCACAAACTCCTGCCGCGTCGCCAGCGCATGCCACCGCGCCTGCCAGCGACTCCCCCGGAACCTCCGATGAATCCGTGGCCCCAACTCCCGCTCCCGCCACCTCGCCCGCCGCCAGTACAGCCGCTACCACATCTAGGTCCGCGCATGCGAAACATGCCGCCACCAAGCGGCTCGCTGCCCCCGTTGACAAGCGCTATGCGCAACTCAAATCGCAATTGGACGCCCAGGAAAAGGAATTGAAGGATACGCAAGACGCGCTCGCAAAGAATCGTGCCGACCTGGAAGGCTCCATCAATTCCACTCGTGACGATCTCAACGGCTCGATCGCCAAAACTCATGATGAACTTGTGGCCCTCGAAAAACGCGGCGAGCGTAACTTTATCGAGTTCGATCTCTCCAAATCCAAAGCGTTCCAGCGTTTCGGGCCGCTCACCCTTTCTCTTCGCAAAGCTGACACCAAGCACAAGAGCTACGATCTGGCCATGATTGTGGACGACAATGAGCTCAGCAAAAAGAAGGTCAATCTATACGAGCCCATCTGGATTCACACCGAAAGCGGCGGTCAGCCCGTTCAGATCGTTGTGAACCGCATCGAAAAGAATGCCATTCACGGCTATGTCAGCGCGCCAAAATACAAACAGTCCGAACTCGCGGCCGTAAGTTCTTCCATAACGCCCCCGCCACCAGACTCGGCCAATACCCAACTGGCTCCGCAGCCGCCGCAACAATAAATTCCTTCGCAACCTTGCACAGGCAGGGCGCCTTCACCGGTGCCCTGCTTGCTCGTGTTTCAACTCAATTCTCGCGTTCGATTTCCCTACCCTGATTTAGCAGATTATTGAAAACTTCCATCCCGTCATTCCGAACGGAGTCCGCGAAGTGAGGAATCTCTCTTTCTTTGCATCTTTGCTTCATTACTTCTTTGCTTCCCTCAATCTGCACCCCAAGAGAGATTCCTCGCTACGCTCGGAATGCCGGGCCAACTCATTTCCCCCGCAGCCTGCTAGCTTCGACTTTTTGCCCTGCGATGCTACCCTCTTTGCTTTGCACAGGGGGATGCCTCGCCATGCAGGAACCTATTTCCCAACCTCAGCCTGAAAAAGAAACCGGGCGCCTCGAAGCTTTCAGCGACGGCGTCTTCGCCATTGCCATTACTTTGCTTGTCCTCGAACTGAAGGTCCCCACCCTTCCCTCAACCGGCATCACGCCTGCCGCGCTTGCCCAAGGACTACTCCAACAATGGCCCAGTTACATTGGCCTGGTCACCAGTTTCTTCACCATCCTCATCATGTGGGTCCATCATCACGGCATCTTCCGCAACATCTGCCGCACCGATCCCTGGCTCCATTTTGCCAACGGCTGCCTGTTGCTCATGGTGACCGTCGTTCCCTACCCCACTTCCGTTCTCGCTGCCTACTTGCGAACGCCCGCTGCCAGGATGGCCATGGCCTTCTACTCCGGCACGTTCGCAATCACTGCCTTGGCTTTCTATCTCGTGATCATTGCGGGCTTCCGCAAAAAGCTTCTCGCGCCCTCGGCTTCCATGGAATTTGTCACCAAGACTTGCCACAATTACCGGTATGGCCCGCCGCTTTATTTTGCGGCCACGCTTGCGGCATTTGTGGATGCGCGGTTCTCTTTAGCGATTTGTACGGGTTTGTGGATCTTCTGGGCCACCACTATCACAAAAAATACTGTGGCTTGATCTACGCAGGCTTACTTATACGTCGCCACCAATTCCCCATTCTCAATGTGCAGGTCGGAAATGTCCGGCGGCAAGCGCAGCTTCTCCCGATTTTCCGGAGAATCCATCAACCGTTGCACCGCCGTTTGCAGCGTCGATTGCGGAATCGGCAGTGAACCGATGTGCCCGCTCACGGGCAGAAATTGCAGGTAGCCATTCGTTGAGCCGAGTTTTCCTTCCAGGTCCAGCGTCATATCCTTGCCGTGTACATCAAACACCACGTACGCCTTCACGCGATCTTCCGCCATCTGCACTTTCACGTCGCGCACTGACGAGCGCATCTTCTCCACATCCTCCGCTGTAGGCGTTCCCGTCCCTCCCGGCGTTTGTTCAGCCGCGGGCGTCGCGTCCGCTGTCGAATCCGTCTTCAAGTCCAAATGCGATGCCAGGTAAGAATTGAGCTCAGCCTCATCCAGCCGCACCGTGCCCGGCTGCCCTTGCGCCACGGTCTCGGCAACTTGCGCGAATTTTTGTTCCGCACTCGCCGCCGCTTGCGGTGTCGTCATCACCGCCGGCGCAGGCCCCTTGTGCAGCACCAATAGCAACGTAATCAACGCAATAAGGTAGGTGGACCACCGGAAAATCCGAAACGCCCAACGCAGCACGCTTGTCTTTGGTGGGACTACAGTCGCGGGAACCGGAACATTTGCGGTACTCATAGGTGTCGCCTCAATTCATCCGGCCACACATTTTTCCCAAGCCCTCTTTGTTCTAACCCTAGCGCCATGCGGAGGCTGCAGCAATCCAACCGTGCCCCCAAAGCAGCCAATGCGGCACCTGTCCACACGACCCTTCTATGTGATACTTCCCCAATCCCGCTGAGGGAGTTCCCATGGCCACCGAAGCACCCATCGCCGCCCAAGTCTCGACCAGTCCGCGTCGACTCCCCGCCTATCTCGCTCTCAGCGCTGGTGTAGTTTGCATCTCATGGTCGGCAATCTTCGTTCGCTGGACAGATATTCCCGGCCCCGCTTCCGCATTCTATCGCTTGCTGATTCCCGCGCTCGTTTTGTTGCCCACATTTTTTTTCGAGCGCCCTCAGCCTCGCCTCAGCGGCCGCAACCTTGCCATCATCGCCATCGGCGGATTCTTCTTCTCCCTCGATCTCGCTCTCTACAACACGTCCATACTGCGCACCACCGCCGCCAACGCCACCGTCCTCGGCAACTGCTCTCCGATTGTTGTAGGACTCCTCACCTGGCTGTTCCTCCGCCGCCGCACCCGCATCGCCTTTTGGCTGGGCTTGCTGCTAGCCGTCAGCGGTTCGGTCCTCATTGTTTGGGCAGACCTTTTGCACCATCGCCAATTCGGCTTTGGAGACATCATGGCCATTGGCGCAGGCGTTTGCTTCGCTGTCTACTTGATGGCCACTGAAGAAGTCCGCGCGCACATCTCCACTCTTGCGTTCCTTCGACTGGCCATGCTCTCCAGCACGTTGGCGCTTTTGGTCATTAATTTGGCGTTGGGAATTTCACTTCGCGTGCCCAACTCCCGGACTTGGGCCGCGCTCATCGGCCTGGGTCTTTTCACTCAACTCGCCGGTTACCTCGCACTCACCTACGCCCTTGGCCATCTTCCCGCCACGCTCACTTCCCTCAGCCTGCTAATCCAGGTCCCGCTAACCGCCGCCCTGGCCGCGCTTCTCTTCCATGAAACCTTAACCGTTCCCCAAATTGCCGGTGCCCTCTGCGTCCTGGCCGGCGTGGCCTTAGCTCACCGCCGCCAACATCCCGAAGACGAAGCCAATCTCTAGCTCTCGTATTCGTAGGGATTGAGCACTGGCGGGTGGCACTGAGTGGGCGTTTCGATTGGTGTTGACATGCGAATCCTAGGGCGTATATCAGTTCAGCAAGTCTCCTAGAAGTATGGAGACGCGGAGGGTGCCCTAGGTTCGCTTTCGGAAACTGGGTCTTGGGTTGGCATTTCTTGCGCTGGGGTTTCCCATGCCTTCTGGGCTGAAGCGGTACTATGGCAAAGCCGATCTGCATTTCATTACCTTCAGTTGTTACCGGCGGTTACCACTGCTCAGGACGATGCCTGCCCGCGACCTATTTGTGCAGGAGTTGGGAAGAGTGCGAGACGAGATGGGATTTCGCCTGGTCGGTTACGTGGTGATGCCGGAACATGTGCACCTACTGATCAGCAAGCCGAAACAAGGAACGCCGTCCGGCGCGCTGCACAAATTGAAACTGCAGGTGTCGAGGAAGAAGCGCGAGCGAGGAAGGCATGGCTCAGCGGAGCTGTTGCGACTGCCGTTTGAAGGAGGGCCAGAGCGGCCGCGAGCGTTCTGGCAAGCGCGCTTTTATGATTTCAACGTGTACAGCCGGGGGAAGATGAAAGAGAAGCTGAATTACATGCATGCAAACCCGGTGATTCGGAAGTTGGTAAAGCATCCCGGTGAGTGGCCATGGAGCAGTTGGTCGTACTACGAAAAGGGTGAAGCGGGGCTCATTGAGATTGATAGTTTAGGTGAGAAGGAGAGTTCAGTGCGGAACGGCAATACCCGGAAACGTCAACCCCCGCACCCTTTATAAACCAGACGCAAAGGGTGCGGCACCCAGTTCTTGCCCAAGGGCGAAGCGTGCGCCACACGCCCGTGCTCGCAGCACCTTCAGTGCCCGCTGGCCAGCGCCGCCGCAACCTGCTCTCCATCCAACGTCAGTGGATTTTGCAGCACCATCTCGACTTGAGCACCGGCGTCCAGATATGTGTACTCGCCCCGATGATGCCCCAGCGCGAATACCGTGACGAGTATTCCAACCATCGCAGCCGTTCCCACTCCCGCCACAACAGCGGGATTCGGTCCCATCCTCGGCAATGGCGGCAGCGGCGGAAGAGTAGGCGGTTGCTGTCCGCCAAAACTATTGCTCATCAAACTCACATTTCCAGAAACCGCACTCGTGGTACCAGCGTCATCTCGCGCTGAGGCTTCGGCAACATTCTCATTGGGTTTCCCGGCGCGCGCCTCTGTCATGGCGCTATCCAGCGGCACCGAGTAGCCATTCGCAAACAGCAGCCGCGTGAAATGCATTTGCAGCGCCGCATGATCAGCGGAGGCCCGCCGCCTCACCTTATCCAGCACGCCTTCCACGTACGTGCCGGCAGGAATCGCAACGGTTGTACCCACTATCACGGGAAACGCCGTCACGGCGTGGATAGCATCCCCGGCGTGCGCCGTTTTGCTCGTCACAGTGTAGGTCAGCGTCACGGGAACTCGTGTCCCCGCCGGAACAGTGATCGTAAGTTTCGGTACCGCAGGCGGCGCTTGCTCCAGTCCAACCGCAGCTGGCGGCGGTTGTGTTGGCTCCTGCGCCAGGCAGCTCGTTGCAACGAACACTCCCAACATCGTTATCCATCGCATGACTTGGTCTCCCTTTCTCTTCGAGCGAAGCAACCACTCCCGCTTCCACCACTCACGCATTCGCCTCCACTGCCGCCACCTTCGCTAATCAAACAGCAATTGAAATGTCTGGCCCGCAAACTTCAAGGACGATAGCGAGTCCGTGCCATTAGGATTCGTGCGTGTCGCTGGTTCGTCTTGCAACGATTTCTCTGGCAACACCGCCACCCGCGCCATCACACTCACGATCGTCTTCCCCTTCTGCTTGATTTCTGCCGGGACCATCGGCCCCGAACCAGCCCAGTAAACCTGATAAGCTCCTTTCTTCAGCTTCTTTCCTCCCACCTGCACGGGCTTCGCGAACGTGACCAATCCTTCATGGTTGTACAGCGGCAGTGCCGGTCCAGAAATCACAATCGGCGGACCGGGACACGAGTAGCCCGGCGTACCCGGAGAACCTGGAATGACAGTGTCTGGCGTACCCGGCGAACCTGGAATGACAGTGTCTGGCGTCCCCGGCGTACCTGGGCTTCCGGGGAGCACCGTGTCCGGCATTCCCGGTCCTCCCGGTATCACTGTTGGTGGCGTTCCCGGTGTCCCCGGTGTTCCTGGGATCACGGTGTCGGATGTTCCCGGCGTTCCTGGTATGGGCCGGCAACGCGTCGCCGACTGGTTCGGCCAGATGGGCGGAGCCTTTGATCGCTGCGCTGCCTCGGCCACGTGCTCGGAGTCCAGCGTGACCGCGCTTTGCAGCGTCATCTCGATTTGCGACCCGTTATCCAGCAGGATGTCGCTCCTGTAACTCACTCGCACGTGAACCGTGGCCGTCGCCACTGCAGGATTGCCGGGCAGCGCCACCGTGTAGCCGTTGGCGAAAATGAGCGCCGTAAAATGGATTTGGAAGTCCGCGGTGTCGTTCCAGCGCGTGGGTTTTGTTACTGCATCGATGATGCCTTGTGCGTACGTGCCCGGCGGAATCGCCATCTGATTGCCGGCGGCCATGGGAATGGCCGTTGTTGAATAGATTGGGTCGCCGGGTCTTACCGTTTTGCTCCAAACGGGACTCGTCATCGCGAGGATGACTTTGCTCCCCGCCGGGATCGTGATACTCAGTTTTTCAGTGGAATCTTTTTTCTCAGCCGCGCTTTGGTTCCCCGCCTGTGCGGGTGTCGGGATTGTGTCTTGCGGCAAAAGAAACACAGCAGTGCACAAACTTACTGCGAGGAGCAGCCGCATTGGAGGCCACCTTCGTCATGTGTTTCCGCTTCTATCTCGTCAGACGGATTCCTGATGACTTAGATTTCACATTTGTATACTTGGATTGTTCGCTCCCTTCTTCGGTTTCCAACGCGATACCACCGCGCTTCGTCTCGGTGTGGAACTAGAAGCCATCTCATAAACGGTAGCTCGGGGGTCGGAGCTTCAGCTCCGACATTAAAGGGCAACAAAAAGTGGGCTTTAGCCCCTGAGGAAAAACCTTTCCCCCTTCCGCACCCATTTATGAGACAAGTTCTAGTCTCCGATTCTCCTCAAATCTATCGCTTCCAGCTTTGTCCCTTGCCACACCTAAAAACCTGCGACAAACTGAGTGCGCTTTCGGACTCGCCCTCACTAGACCCACGATGGGGTACTCTCATGCGAATCTGTCGCCTTGCTGCAATTCTCTTATCGCTGCTTCTCTCCTCGATTTGCCTCGCTCAGGAGAATCCCCCTGCGCAGCAGCCCGCTCTCACCACGCGCCCGCGCATAGGTGTCGCTCTCGAAGGCGGCGGCGCACTCGGCCTCGCTCACATCGGCGTACTGAAATGGTTCGAGGAGCATCACATTCCCGTGGATTACATCGCAGGCACCAGCATGGGTGGCCTCGTAGGCGGACTCTACGCCACTGGCCAGTCCGCCGATGATCTGAAACATGTGGTGCAAACAGCCGATTGGACTTTGCTCCTCCGCGGCGGAACTCCCTATCAGGACTTGTCTTTTCGCCGCAAGGAGGACGCGCGCGACGTCCCCAACACGCTCCAGATCGGCCTCAAGAATGGTCTGACGCTTCCCCCAGGCCTGAATACTGGCGAACAGGTTGATCTTCTGATCGATCGCGAAACCCTTCTCTACTCCACGATCCCCTCTTTCAACCAGCTTCCCATTCCGTTCCGATGTGTCTCCACCGAACTCGTTTCCGGCAAACCTTACATCTTTCAGGATGGTTCCCTTGCTGACGCTTTGCGCGCCACCATGTCCATCCCGGGCGTTTTTGCTCCTGTTCGCCATGGCGATCAAATCTTCGTGGATGGCGGCCTGGTCAACAATCTTCCCACCGACGTCGTCCGCAAGATGGGCGCGGACGTCGTCATCGCCATCCACCTGCAAATCTCCAAAGCCGCCGCCAAAGAGATCCAGTCGGCCTTCAGCGTGCTCGGCCGTTCCGTCGAACTCGTCATCGCGGAAACAGAAATTCGCGGCATGGCTGGAGCCGATATCATCGTCACTACCCACGTCGAGGATTTCGACTCCACGGCTTACGAAAAGTCAGACCTGCTCTTTCAGCAGGGCTACAATGCCGCCGCCGAAAAAGCTCAAATCCTCAAGACCTACGCTTTAAACGACGCGGATTGGGCAGAATACCAGCGGCAAAAAGAGTCGCGACGCCTCACCTCCATCGGCACGCCCCAGTTCGTACGCATCGAAGGCGTCGGCCCGGAAAGCGCCCGTCACATCCAGAAGGTCCTCCAACACTTTGTTGGCAAGCCTATCCACACTACCGAGCTTGATGAGTACCTCACACGCGTAACCGGAAATGGCCGCTACGACACGGTTACCTACAGCATGATCCGCGAAAATGACCGCGATGGATTGCTGGTTCGCGTTCACGAGAAATACTACGCGCCTCCGCTCATGCAACCTTCATTTTCAGTGGATGGTTCGGAGCCCGACGACGTCACCTTTACGCTCGGCTCCCGCTTCACTTTCATGGACGTGGCCGGAGCCCGCTCTGAATGGCGCACCGATCTCCAATTTGGCGGCACTTACGGCTTAACCACGGAACTCTACCGCCCCTTCCTTCCCTTCAGCCACTGGTTCTTCGCTCCCAGCCTCAGCGCCACCCAAACCACTTTCCTCGTTTATCGCAAACACGATCCCCTTGCTGATTACCGCCAGAGCCAGGCGGCATCTGGATTTGATCTGGGCTACAGCTTCAACCGCTTCAACGAACTCCGCGTCGGCTACAGCATCGGCTATTTCGATGACTTTTTGCGCCTCGGCACTCCCAAATTCACTTCCTCCAGCGGAGGTGTTGCCTCTCTCCGTGCCCGCTATCTGATGGACCATACCAATGATCCCGTCATCCCCACCAAGGGCTACTACATCCAATCCCTCTTCCATTTTTATAATCATTATCCCGGCGCCACGCAGAATTTCCCGACTCTGCAAATTTCTCTGAACGGTTTCCAGCCAGTGTCTTCCAACGGCTCCCTCTTCCTATCCGCAAGTGGCGGCTCTACGTTTAGTTTTCAGCACGTCGGTTCGCCCCCGCCATTCTTCCTCGGCGGACCCAACCAGTTGAGCGCCTACGGCCTCCACGAATTATTTGGCAACCAGTATTTCCTCGCGCGCGGCGGCTATCTCCACAAAATTTTTACGCTTCCGCCGTTTGTCGGCAAACAAGTCTATCTCTCCAGCGCAGGGGAGTTCGGCAAAATGTATGGCGACCCATTTCCCGCGCCCAGATTCTCCGCTGATGTGGTCGGAGGCTTCATTGCGGAAACCTCTTTTGGCCCCGTCTTCATTGGCGGCAGTGTCGGCGACACCGGCCACCAGAAATGGTTTTTCCAGCTCGGTCGCATTTTCTAAACGTCCTGTTCATCGCCCATTCACATTTCACCCGTATAAACGGGAGCTTGTTCTTGCGCCCCAGTGCGCACATTCTCCGCTCCGGGAAGGACACCCATGGCCACAGCCTCCGCTTCCCCTGTAATCGAAGCAAAACTTAGCCGAGGGCCTAGCCGCATTGGCATACTAGTCTTCGGTGTCGTATTGGTCGCTGGCTTGATCTTCATCGGGCAGAGCATCGCCCGCGACTTGGGCAATATCGAGATTGGCTCCGCATGGCCCAACATCCTGCTGGGCACCGCTCTCCTCGTGGCTCTCGGATTTGAGTTTGTGAACGGTTTTCATGACACCGCCAACGCTGTCGCAACAGTCATTTATACCCACTCGCTGGATCCCAATATCGCAGTGGTTTGGTCCGGCATGTGGAATTTCCTTGGCGTCGTCACGTCCACGGGAGCCGTGGCTTTCGGCATCGTCTCCCTTTTGCCTGTCGAGTTGATTCTTCAGGTTGGCAGCAGCGCGGGCTTCGCCATGGTTTTCGCTCTCCTGGTCGCGGCCATCCTTTGGAACCTGGGCACCTGGTGGTTCGGCCTGCCCGCTTCCAGTTCCCATTCGTTGATTGGTTCCATCATCGGCGTGGGCATCGCCAATCAGCTCATGTCGGCGAGGACTGGCACCAGCGGCGTGGACTGGGCTCAAGCAGCGAACATCGGCAAATCCCTTGTACTCTCCCCCATCTTTGGCTTCATTCTCGCTTCCCTGTTGTTTCTTTTCATGAAAGCGGTCATCAGGGACAAGCGTTTCTACGAGGCGCCGAAGGGTACTGAACCGCCTCCATTTTGGATTCGCGGCTTGCTCATTCTCACCTGCACTGGTGTGAGTTTCTTTCATGGCTCAAACGATGGCCAGAAGGGCATGGGCCTGATCATGCTGATTCTCATCGGCACTGTGCCCACTACCTACGCGTTGAACCACGCGGTAACGCCGCGGCAGTCCGCGGACTTCGTGGCCGTTTCTCGCGAAGCTGCCGAAACTCTGGACAAATACGTGATCCCTGCCGCTGTCGTAGGTGATCCTCGCGATGACGTCACCGATTACATCCGCACAAAAGAATTCAAGCCCGGCACCATGCTGGCGCTGCGCGTTCTTGTCAACGACATCGGCACCGAAATGGCCCAGTTCAAGGAACTCGCCATGGTTCACCGCGAGCACGTTCGCAACTTCCGCAATGATATGTACCTGGTCAGCGAAGCGCTTCGCCTCATGCAACGATCCGGCAAGCCCCAATTCGCTGCCGCCGATTTAACCATACTGAAAAACTACAAAGGGCCACATTGACAAGGCCACTCGCTTCATCCCGCTTTGGGTGAAGGTCGCCGTCGCGCTCGCTCTCGGGCTCGGCACCATGGTCGGCTGGAAACGCATCGTTGTCACGGTCGGCGAAAAAATCGGCAAGAACCATCTCACCTACGGCCAAGGCGCTGCCGCGGAAATCACCGCCATGGCCACCATCGGAGCCGCAGACGGCCTCGGCCTGCCCGTCAGCACCACGCATGTTCTATCTTCCGGCGTAGCCGGCACCATGATGGCTAGCTCCTCCGGCCTGCAGATGAGCACGGTGCGTAACCTGATGCTCGCCTGGGTCCTCACCCTACCCGCCGCCATGACTCTTTCCGGCTTCCTCTTCTACGCTTTCCGCCAACTCTTCCGCGGCTAACTCCGTCGTCGCATCTGTCATCCGGAGCGCAGCGACCCGATTTTTTCTTTCGCGCCGCAGTTTGGCGCGTCGGGTCGCGCAGTCGATGGATCGTGGCAACGCGTATCCGTATTCGCAGAACAATTTGGACCGTCCACAGCACTTGGCCCCGCAATATCATCCATTCAACGCAAGTTCTCGCCGCTCGCTTCTTTCCATTTCCTCTCCACCCTGACTTATGTCATTTTGCGATGAGTCCACAGGATGACTACGTCCATGCGGCGCGATCAACATCTTGGCCGTTTTGCAACGTTGCCGGAAATAAACAGTCCGGGCAGCGTTAGGGCGTGGTCCGCTTCGCCCCGCTAGTCCTGCCATTTCAGGTAGCCAGTCTTGATTTTTCGCATTCAAGCGGCTGATTGAGTCGCACTGTCGCGAGCGCATTCTCTCGCCCGCGTATCGCTCGTAGTGTGTTCGCACATCACGCGCACAGACCGAAGCCCCGTTGCGCTTCTTAGAAAAGAGAAAGTTATGGTCACTATCAAGGTCACGGATGGCACTCCGGAAGGAGCCCAGTCCTTGTGTGTGACATGCCGTTGGGCCCATATCGTGAAAGGCTTCAGCGCATCGCAGCAAATAACTCGCTGCCGCTGGGTCACCGAAGAGCCTGTTGTCAGGTTCCCGGTGAGTCAGTGCAATTCCTACGACGACCGGCGTCTGACCAGCAGGCTCGATATGGAAAAAATCGCGTGGGTTCTGTTGACCAAAAAGGCGGGCCGCACCATCGGCTTCGTCACGGCCAAGCAGTTCCGCGAGATCGAGGGGGACGATGCCGAAATCATCCCCGCCGCGCGGCTGGACCAGATCAAAACAGGGGGGTGAACTCAAAGGCCCTCCTGAGAAAGGAGAAGCCATGACCCTGTTTCAGCGACCCACCCCCACGCCCGGCACAAGCGGCGGGCTCTGCCGTACCTGCACCTGGGGCACTGTCCGTGCCGGCTTCTTCCGTGGCGAACTGGAAACGTTTTGCCGTCTGATCAATCCGGCAAAGCCTCTGCGCTATGTCGTGCGTGACTGCACCGACTACTGCGACCGTCGCGTGCCGGTAAGTGTGCCGCCGGGTGAGCGCAAGTACGGTTTCGTGACCGAGATCAAGCTGGAGTCCGGCGAGATTCGCAGTACTCGCGACGAGGCCGCAAAACCCCTTACCGAATAAACAGCCCCGTCTCTTTCACAAAGAGGCGGGGCATCGAATCGCCCAAGCAACGCAAAGGAGATCACCGTGAGAAAAAATTCAGAGCACGAACTGCACTTCTTTTGACCCCAGCAGCAAGCGTAGGAAGGGTTTCCCTTCCGAAATAAACGTGAAACGCGGTCAGCGGGTGGTCCACAGCGAAAAAGAACTCGTTGAAAAACTTGGCCGCAACGGCCCCTGCCCCTGCGGTTCCGGGCGTAAATTTCAAACGCTGTTGTCTGCAGACTGGGAAGTTTGACGGCAGTCAGCGCCATTACTTCTTTCAGATAGCCGAACCCCCACCTTCGCCCGTCGAGGGTGGGGCCTCATTAACAGCTCCAACTTCCACCGGTTCCATCCAGGCGGGAGGCGCAGGCGTCACCGGAACAGGCGCCGGATGAAGTTCAGCGTAATTCTCGTACCACAGCGCCGTCGCCGCTCGTTGCCACAGCCGTAAGGCAATCATCGCCAGAGTGACAATCTCCAGCAGCAGCCAACTTTTGCCAAACGAACCGTGCGGAATATTCAGCCATAAGGCCGCGGCCGCCACAGCCACAATCGCGCAAACCGAAGTAGTCGTCAGGTAAATGAAAAGCAGCCGGTGTAAGTTGCCCAGCGCCAGCACGAGAGTCTGGAAACTCAGCTTGAACATTCTCCGCACGCCGTCAATCACCGTGCGTGCCTGCGCCACGTCAAACCACGCTCTCACAAACAGCGCGAGCACCAGGCACACTAGGTAGCCCGCAAGCTTTACCCAAAACCCTTGCATCTCTCGCGGTGCTTCAGCAGCCATCTTGCGCGAAATCTCCCTGACCCAGTCGAGCAGCGCATACACAATCCCAAACGGAATGATCGAGCACAACAGCAGCACCACCATGCGCCAGAAAAAGTCCCCGCTGGAATGGAAGAACTCACCGCGCGTGAGCTTCCTGTCCTCGCGGTACACCGCAAGAATCCCGCCGGAAATAAAAATCATGTAGAGCAAGAAAATTACGCTCAGCGTTGCCGAGCTTGCCACCGATGGCCTCAGCGAAACTTCCGGTTTGCTCAGAAGTTCGTTGAACACCGACAAATCAAACCGCTGGCTCAATTGCGCGGCATACATGCTCCTGTCCAGCACGGGCCGCAACAAAACGCGCGGAGCAATCGACGCAAGTAATCCCAGCAACAGGTTTACGAAGAAGATCCACCAGACTAGTCGCTGGTGCCGCCATACCAGGCCAAATCCATCCCGAATCGGTCGCTTCATCGTAGCTCCTCAGGCCAGCCAGCCCAGCAATTGCGCAAACCACTGCGTGAATATCATCCAATACCCGGCGATCTTTCGGCTGGCGTGCTGATCCGGATCGCGCATCCAACTGTTGTTAAACCTGTCGCGATCCAGCAGCACCGCATGATCTGGATCAATCTCCGCCGAAATCAGTTTCGCTTTCTTCCGCCAGGTGAACCGGTGCCAGCGGTCCTGGCCGTCCCACTGCTCGCGAAGCGTTTCGCCATTATGAAACTTCACTTCCAACGTAACCGGGAAAATGAAATCTCCCTTGCGGTGCACCAACACGTTGGAAATATACTCGGTCTCTCCTTTCTTCTCTTTTTTTGGCGCGTTCTTATCCGCCCAATCGGCACGATCGCTGCTTGCGCTCAGTATCCGGTAGTCCAGCACCTGAGTTCCCCGCGCCGCCTGGTTCCAATACCAATCCAGATTCTGCCCCGCTACTTCATTCACCGTGTTCATGAAATCGTCCGCGGTGGGATGCTTGAAGCGGTACTTTTCAAAATACACGCGTTGCGCCTCGCGCACCTTCTGCTCACCAATGATGTGCTCCAGCGTAAGCAGCACCAGCGCCGTCTTGCTGTAGGTGATCCCTTCATAGGAACGGAAGTTTGCAAACTGCCACCCGCGTCGCATCATCGGGTCCAACTCCGCCACGCCAATGTAGGCAAGGCGGTCCGTGCCACGTTCGCTATCGGTTGCCACCCGTGTATTCAGCACGTCCGAATCGCGGCCGTACAACGCATCCATGATCTTGCATTCCGTGTATTGATTGATGCCTTCGTCGAGCCACGCGTCTTCAAATTCATTCGTGGCTACCATCGCATACCAATATTGATGCCCGAATTCGTGTTCAACCACGCTCTCGGGGTCTTTCATGCCTTTCATTACCCACCACGCGGTCCCCGCAGTAATGAACGTCGGATATTCCATCCCTCCCGCGGCAAGACCCCCATGCGGAGGATCCACAACCGTCACCTGCGAATACGGATACGGTCCGATCCACTCATCGAATTTCTTCATTGTCCCTTTCAGCGCCTCCAGATAACGCGGCGCGCTGGCCATGTGCCCCGGCTGCATCAACAGCCGCAACTTCACCGTGCCACTGCTGATGGTTATGTTGTCATCTACAATCTTCGTGCCGGGATCGGCGGTCCAGGCAAAGTCGTGCACATCTTCCGCCCTGAACACTACGGTCTTTGTTCCATCAGCGTTCGCCGTCTCGCCGGTCTGCACTCCGCTCGCGCCCACATTAAAATTCGTCGGCAAAGTCAGCTTCACGTCGAAAGTACCAAAGTCGGCGAAGAACTCTGTGCTCCCGTGATATTGGTGGCAGTTCCAGGCATTCTTCCACCACACTCCAATCTTGGGAAACCACTGCCCCGCCAGCAAAAAATCCCGCTTGTAGCCCGAGCGCGCCACTACTTCCGGAAACTGGTCGTGAAACGCGATCTTGATCGTGACCTTCTCTTTCGGCGCCACCGCTCGCGGTAGTTGCACTTCCACGACGCTCCGATCGTCGGCATTGTTATCTTCCGGATGGATGAACCGAAGTTTCCCGGTCAAATCCCCCATTCCAACCACCTCGAATGACTTGATCACGTCTTCGCCAAACTTTTTTTCTTCCCACCCTGCCCCAATTGGCACGTCCCAGTCGCTACTTTCAACTGCTTCACGCATGAACGTGGACTTCGGCTGGAACGCATTCAGATACAGGTGGAACGGCAGCCGGTCCTGTGGCTGCTCCGTGTAGTTCGTCCAAGTAAGCGTTTCCCGGGCATCCAAGCTGTGGTTCGTCGGGTGGTAATTCGCTTCAATCTGGTACGCCACCACGCGCTCAGACAGTGGCGCCTTCTGCGAAGGCAGCAGCGGCAACATCTGCGCACGCACTGACAACGCTCCCGCCAGAGCAAACGTCACCACGCATAACAAGGAAGCGCGAACAAATCTCATGCGTTGCACCTCGTAGGTCCAAAAGCGCCGCAGGCGAAGAATTGCGGAAGTTACATAGTACTCCACCGCGCCCCAGATCGTTTTGCAGTCCTTGCATCCCAGATCTGTCCCAAATCCGATTCTGCAATGTTTCATTCCTGGTCATCAATATTACTACTCTTATATATAATTATTGTGTTGACATGCTTTGCTTTCTCACGCCATCCTCACAATGAAGCGGTTTTTGTCGCAGTTACTCTTCTTCTCTGAAGGAGAGCCCCATGCGACCACGCGGCATCTCTCGATGCAGCCGCCAGGCTCGTTCAACTGGTTGTCGTGCCGCCAAGCGCTCCTCCCTTCCGCCGTTCCGTTGTTCGTTTTACGACTATCCCGCCGGATCGCTCCGGCTTTCTTTGGAGGATTGTATGTCCATCAAGGCCACCGCTCTTCAAGAGCCAAACAGCAACAGATAAAGCCGTTCGCACGCCTGCGCGCCACACGGAACAACAGATTGCCTTCCGTGCCCACGAAATTTTCCTCAAGCGCGGCGCAGCGCCTGGTTCCGATCTCGACGATTGGCTGCAAGCCGAACGCGAACTCACTATCGCCGCGAAATCATCCCCTTCGCCAAGACCATCCGCCCCGGCACGGATGTCTCCATCCAATCCTCATTCGCCCAGGTAAACCGATCTGGCTCTGCCGTCGCCGCCGTGAGGCGTTGATTCCTCTCCGCCGCATCCCGCTCCCAGGTTCAATCTTTCCGCGACTCGCGCGCGCCGCTTATTTTGAGGAATACCATGAAGCCTATTGCTACTTTTAAGGTTCGTCCTTCGCTTCCAGACTCTCTCAAGCCATTGCTCCAAATCGCCTACAATCTTTGCTGGTGCTGGGATCATTCCGCCCTTGATCTCTTCCGCCGATTCGATCGCGACCTCTGGGAGACCGCCGGCCGCAACCCTGTCCGCGTCCTCGGCAGCCTCGAACAATCTATGGTGGAAACTGCCGCCTCCGACGATTCGTTCCTGGCTCACCTGCAAGGCGTTGCCAAAAGTCTAAATACGTACCTGACTGCACAGGGTTCCTGGTATCAGCGCGATCACGTCGAAGACAAGGATTTCTTGGTAGCTTATTTCTCCTTGGAATTCGGCATTACCGAATGTCTCCCCATTTTTGCGGGTGGTCTCGGCGTGCTTGCGGGCGATCACCTTAAAGCTGCCAGCGAACTCGGTCTTCCCCTCGTCGCCATCGGCCTGCTCCATCAGGAAGGTTATTTCCGCCAGTACTTGAATGGCGCCGGCTGGCAGCAGGAAGCCTTTGAAGAAAACGACTTCCACGTTTTACCCATCGAGTTCATCCCCCACGTCCAAGTCCACGTCTCTCTCCCCGATGGTGAAGTTACTGCCCGCGTTTGGCGCGCTGCTGTCGGCCGCATTCAGCTCTATCTTCTCGATACGAATATTCCCAGCAATCGTCCCGAGCACCGCTCTATCACTGCGCAACTTTACACCGGCGACCTGGACATGCGCATCCGTCAGGAAATCCTTCTCGGCATTGGTGGCGTGCGCGCCCTGGAAGCTCTTGGCCTCCGCCCCATCGTCTATCACATGAACGAGGGCCACTCCGCTTTTCTTGCTCTCGAACGCATCCGCTCTTTCATGGAATCACAGCATCTGAGCTTCGCGGAAGCCACCGTCCTCGCCTCTTCCAGCCTCGTCTTCACCACCCACACGCCCGTGCCCGCCGGCCACGACTATTTCCCGCCAAACCTAATGGACCACTATTTCTCCGCCTTCTATCCCCGCCTGGGCCTTAGCCTCCGCGAGTTTCTCGCTCTCGCCCGCCAGAATCCCGCAAACGACGCCGAAAGTTTTTGCATGACTGTCCTGGCCCTACGCCTCGCCGCCTTTAGCAATGCTGTCACTAAACTTCACGGCGTGGTCAGCCGCAGCATGTGGAGTTCTATCTGGCGCGGTCTCCCGAAATCGGAAGTGCCCATCGGCCACGTCTCCAACAATCCTGGCGAAGTGAACCTCGTTAACGAAATCAAAATCTCCGCAAGCGTTTTCCTCGATTCCATGACTCCCGAAGATGTCTCCGTCCAGGTCCTTTCTGGCCGTTTGGATGCCAGGGGCGAAATTATCAATCCGGAAATCACTCCCATGGACAGCTTTGAAAACGAAGGCAACTCTTGCTACCGTTTCCACGCCGCTATGCACACCGCAAAAAGCGGCTTCTTCGGCTACGCCATCCGCATCCTTCCCAGTCACCCCGATCTGGTGACCCAATTCATGCCCTCGCTCGTCACCTGGGCTTCCGAATCCACCGTAGCCACCCCCGATCTCGCCCTGAAATAACCACCGCTTTCCCCGCGTCATGTAGCGCAGGGCCTGCCGTCTTCTGGCAGGCCCTGCGGCTTTTTTCTTGGGTTCTTCCCGGGTGTTTCTTTCTGGGGATCGTCTGCCCAGCCGCGTTGCTTGTGCCCAGGGTTGGGTTGCGGCACGGTCTGCAAACTAAGACTGGACACCGCCCAGGCCTCCGCTCAAAGACGTTCAGTGATTGTCATTCACATAAAGAAATTCCTTCCCGATCAGGTCTCCGGGAAAGAACCATGTCTTAATCGCCTTGGGGGCATAGCCAGGCTGCTCCCCAAATGTCATGACGGTCTTGGTCGTCGATTCAAGGCGGTAGCACGGCGCAGTCAACACCGTTGCCAAAAGGTGCATGTCATCGCTGCTCCAAATCTGCACCAAGTCTCGGTCCGTGGCGTCCTTCTCTACCGTAAAAACGGAATCGTCAGAAGAATTCATGGGTAAGCTCTGGCTCAGGTAGTTTGCCAAGTGAGTGATAGAGCGCGAGTTCCAGGATGCGAAAGGTACGAAAGCCGTAGGATCTTCTCATGGTTACTTTCGCTTTGTTGTTCAGTCCCTCGACCACACCGCTGGAAATCTGCTTTCTGGCCTTGAAATAGTTGAGCAGCAGCTCGCGATGAGCACGCAACGTTCGGGCGATCTTCTTCATCGGCTCGATGCGGGATCGCATGGTTTGCTGGCACCAGAAATCCAGGAACATGCCGGCCCAGGTGGGCGAGTTGTATTCCCAGAACTGCTGAAAATCTTCTTTGAGGAGATAGGCACGGACGGTCTGGAGATTATAGCGGAGCAGATCTCGCAGACGGAACTTCTGCTGCGAGGTGAGATTTTCTTGGCGCTTGAGCACGCACCAGCGCGTCTTCTTCAGTAGCGGCGGGTAGCCGTCCTGGGCCATCTTGCGCGACTCGGCGGCGCGGACATCATCCAACGCCTTATTCATCTTGGCGACGATGTGGAAGCGGTCGAGGATGTGCAGCGCCTGAGAACATTTCTGGCGGATCACGTCCAGGTACGGCTGCCACATATCCGAGCAGACAAACTCGATCTGTGCAGCGAGTTGCTCTCCGAGGACGGTGAAGAAACCCTGGAAGGATTCGATGGTGCGTTCCTTGCCGACCCACAGCAAGCGGGTGAGCCCCTGGTCGATCTGGTAGACCAGCGTCAGGTATTTGTGGCCTTTGGCGTACTGGATTTCATCCACACCAATGGCGCGGATCGACTCCAGCGTGCGATGCTCCAGGCCCCAGCCGACCACATACTCGACCGCGTCGCACACCTGGTCCCAGGAAGTGTGGAAGGCCTCGGCGGTTTCCTTCCAGGAGAGCTTCCGCGCCCAGCGGGCCAGAAACAGCATATAGGCTCTGGTCAACCGATGCTTACCATCGCCCCAGGGAACCTCCTCGACCAGCACGCCACAATTCCGGCAGTCCACGCGTCGCATGCGGTAGAGCAGGAAAACCAGAAAGCCCCACAGCGGAATGAACTCAAAGCACCGCTCGGGAAGATGATCGTAACCCGGCGCCGGCTGGTGGCACCCCGAGCAGACCGCTGCCGAGCCCTCCCGCGGTCGGACGTCCACTTCGATGCTTTTCTGGTCGGGGCCAAAGCGGGCGTGCTGGTAGACAAATCCCCGATGGCGATGGCAGTGGTTTAGAATTGTGAGTAGTTCCATGTCACGGACAATTTTCAAGGCCAAGACTGGCAAAGTAAACCGCGCTGCTACCGCGCCGGCGTCCTGCGATGTTTCCGCCTACTGCCGCGATCTGGACAACTGGCCGCGCTCGTGGATGGGATTGGAAAAAGACCTGCCGCCAGGGGAAGAACTGGTTGCTTGCTTCCGGCCATTCATCGAGCATCTGGCCTCCTCCAGTCTTTCTTCGAAGACCATTCGCCGACACGTAGACAATCTCTGGATACTAGCCCGAGTTTACCGCGCTCGAGCGATTTGACGTAGTTCCCGCAGCAGCCCAGATCCTCTGCGCCGCATTTGGAGCGGTCCGCTGGCCCACCTCGCCTCAGTTCATATAGCAGAATTTGGTATGACCTAACTTTTGTAGATCCGATTCCTTGGCGGTAGATTCCTTTGTTGTGCAATTGTCCTGTTAATATAATCATTATGTTGGGTATTTTTGCTCTTGACATACTACCTGTAGGGTGTAGTATGACCTAACAATATGCCAAGCCTCACCAAAAAGGTCATTCGCGGCAAACCCTACTACTACTTGCGCGAATGCCAGCGCGTCAACGGCCACCCCAAGATTGTTTCGACCATCTACCTCGGCCCTCCGCAAAGTATCCTCGATCGCCTGTTGCGCCCCGAACCGCTCCGGGTCGCCATCCATGAATTCGGCGCCTCCGCAGCCGTGTGGGATATGGCTCAGGCCATCGATCTCCTCGCCACCATCGATCGGCACGTGTCCAAACGGGGTTCCCAGGGACCCTCCGTCGGTCACTACCTCCTGATCGCGGCCCTTAACCGCTGCATCGCCCCTTGTAGCAAAGCCCAGATCGCGGATTGGTACCAAAAGACCGCTCTGCACCGCCTCCTGCCCCTGTCTTCCGGACAACTCACCAGTCAGCGGTTTTGGGACAACATGGAACGCGTCGATGGAAAGCAAATCGCGGCCATCGAACGAGATCTTGCCGGCGCCGCGGTTTCGCGTTTCGGTCTGGATTTGCATTGCCTGCTCTTTGACGCCACCAACTTTTTCACCTTCTTGGACAGTTTCAATGCAGCTGCCAAGCTACCGCAGCGAGGTCACAGCAAAGAGGGACGAGATAACCTTCGGATTCTGGGCCTGGCCCTCCTGGTTACCTCCGATGGCGAGGTTCCCTTGTTTCATCACACCTATGCGGGGAATCAGCACGACTCCGTAACCTTCCACAGTGTCGCCGAGGAACTGTTCGAACGCTGCCGTTCTCTGACCCACGGGGCTTACGACATTACTTTGGTTTTCGACAAAGGCAACAACTCCAAGGAAAACCTGGAGCAGGTCGGGGACAGCCCCTTTCACTTCGTGGGCTCCTTAGTTCCCACCCAGCACAAGGATCTACTGAGCATCTCACGCAAAGTGATGCACAGACTCGAACCCACCCAACTCCCTGCCGTCTGGTCCTACCGGACCCGTAAAGTGGTCTTCGGAATCGAGCGCACCATCCTGTGCACCTTCAACCAAGAGCTCTTTGACTCCCAGACGCAAACCCTTTCGCGCGAGATCGCCAAGCGCAAGCGGGAATTGCAGAAACTCAGGGACCGGCTCGCAAATCGCCACAAAGGTTCCCGGGGGAAAGCGCCAACCGTCGATGGGGTGCAGAAGAAGGTGAAGGAGATTTTGCGAGGTCGCCACCTGGCGGATCTCTTTGCCGTTCAGGTGCGCAAGAAGCGCGCGGGCCTGCCGCGACTCTCCTGCCGCTTTCGAGATAAGGCTTATCAGCAGCTCCGCTCGACCCTGCTGGGCAAGACTTTGCTCTTCACCGACCGCACCGACTGGTCCGATGAGCAGATCGTTCTCGCCTACCGTGCCCAACACCACATCGAAGCCGACTTTCGACGTTTAAAGGATCCCCACTATCTAACCTTCCGACCCACCTTCCACTGGACGGACCAGAAGCTCAGGGTGCACGCCTTCTACTGCGTGCTCGCCCTGTTGCTGCTCAACCTGTTGCGGCGCAAGCTCGCCAAGGCCGGCATCCCCTTAAGCGTTGTGAAGATGATGGACACACTCACCGATATTCACGAGGTGACGCTCCTCTACCCCGCCGGATCCGGCTCCAAGAAGCCCTTCGTGCGAACCGTCCTCGCGGACATGGACCCGGTGCAGCGCAAAATCGTCGAGACCCTCGGCCTCGAGCGCTATCGCCGCGCGTAGGTCATACAACCCCCCATCAGGTTCGACCGCGCCAGTAGCGGCTTGGAGTCGTCTTCGCTCTCTGGGGGCGGTAAACTGAGGCTAGGTGGAGAAATTATCCGCGACCTGAACTACACCCCTTCATTGAGAAAAGTCACTGCGCAGCGACTTCTTCGCGAGGCGGTTCATGCCGACGGCGGCCCACTGATCCACAACGGCTCGGAAGAAGAGCAACACTCCCTCGATGCGACGTGCCGCAAACTCCACCGATTCCTCAGCGAACCGCAGCGCTGAGCCCGCCAGTTACCCACAGATTTCCCAGACGAGGCTAAAAACGTATGTCCCCGCAGCCAGATCCCGCCCGGGAATCGCCACCGGCTCATTGAATGTTACTTGCGTTTTCTTGTCTTCCTCATCTGCTTTGACGTTTGAAACAAAAGTTCCGAAAAGCATTGCCAGACAGACTCCAACAAGGACTCTTGTAAGCGTTCTCACGTGATTTAACCTCCTGAAAGCAACCGCGCAAAGTCCCACAAGTTCACAAAAAAGTGACCTTCTCGCGATCACAATGGATTGCGTTTCAATTGGGAGGAGCCGGCCGGGTGGGGTGCTGAAGAGGTTTATGCGGAACTAATGGGGAAGAGCTGCGAAAATCCTCCCACCATAAGAGATGCTTTGGAGACACCAGCAGTTGCTCCGAGAATCGTAATCACCGAAATTACACGAACTACGGACGCACGTCACTGCGTTCGCCCTCTCTGTGTGAAATAACACTTCTATCTTGCAACGCGCATGAACCGCTCTGGCTCACCCTGCCTTCACCACCGCCGCGAGCCGAACGGGTCTTAGCTCAAAGGAGATAAAGATGCATCCTTCCAAAATCCACCTGCGTGCCGCTGTTTTCTTGCTTCTCGCGTTCCCCACTTTCCTGGCCGCCCAAAACAAGCCCGTATCTATCTCCTACGATCTGCGCGCCAGAATTGACCCCGCATCCGGGAATCTGGCTGTTCAGGCAAAAATGGATATCCCCCTGGAACCCGGCGCCAAGAATTTCCAGTTCAACCTCCACGGAACATTCGTCATAAAAAAGCTGCTGGTGGAAGGCCACAACGCCGTTTATTCCACCGCCGAGGGCGAACGACTATTCACGCTGCCCCGGCCCCAAAGAGTGACCGTCATTCTTCCCGCTGGCTTTGCGCAAAACACCGTGCACATGGATATCGAGTATGAGGGCCGTCTCAAGGAGGTTGGAGAGTTCGGCGCAGCTCCGGAACAAAAAGAAGCCATGGACGATCAGATTAATGCGCGCATGGTGGAGCTCGCGAACTACTCTTCGTGGTATCCAGAACTCTCTTTTGGCGCTCCTTTGCGGGTTACTCTCGAGGTCTTTCTTCCGCAAAACTGGATCACCATCTGCTCCGGCAAACAGCTGGAGAGCCGCGTTGCAGCAGGCCGCGAGATCACACGCTGGTCTTCGCCCAACGATACCGACATCCTGGTGGTCGCTTCGCCAAACTTCAAAAAGAAAGCCTTCCGCGAGGCGGGAACTAATATCGAGATCTACTACACCCAAATGCCGGAGGCATTCATTGAGAACGAAGTTCAGCAACTCACCACCGTACTCAAGCTCTTTAACGACCGACTCGGCGAAACCAATATTCCCGCCGGAACCATCAAGCATGTCTATTCGCCCAAGCGCAAAGGCCAGGGCTTTGCAGGCATCTCCAGGCCAGGAATGATTGTGACTTCCGAAGGCCGCACCTTGGATTCCTTGGCCGAAGACCCGCATTTCTCTTTGTTTCAGGGAATCGCTCACGAAATCGCGCATTTCTGGTGGAACTTTGGGGCTGGCCAGGGAGACTGGATCAACGAAGCCTTCGCTGAATATTTTTCCGCCACCGCCGTGCAGAAAATTTCCGGCGAACAAGCGTTTCAGGGCGTGCTCGATAACTACCGGAAACAGGTGCGCGCATTGCCTCCCGATGCCCCGTCTCTATCAACTGTTCCCTTCACCAGCGGCAACGTCCCGTTCGTCGTCCGCTACTACAAGGGCTCGCTCATGCTCGATTCATTCCATCAGGCTCTGGGTGATGACAAATTTTTCCAGGCGTGCCGCGCGTTCTTCGTTACCTACAAAGGAAAATCCATCGCTACGCAGGAATTCCGCGAATTCTGGAAGGACCGCCTCGGCGATCACAAAGCTTTGCTCGATACCTGGCTCGATTCGCAGGGTGGACTGCCTCAATAGCGAAGGCCCGCCGCGCACCCTCAGCAGGTTGAGACATTTTCGGGCGGCCTAGGTTCTGTATCTTTTGGCAGTCGGTTTATCAAAGGTAGCAGACTTTGACGTTTCCCTTCCCATCTCGCAATTGGCTCGGATAATAATTGCGAAGTAGAATTTGAGTTGCTTGGCCTTGGGCTGAGCGGCTTATGCCAATGTCAACAACACGACGATCAGATTTGCGAGTATTGCTGCCATTGCTGAATGTAATCTTGGCAGGCATTCTCTTGTACTTCGGACACCTTCAAATGCTGCATCAAATCCGATTGCGTCAGCGTCTGGGTGGAATGTACGAGCCAATTCCAGAGGCCTATGAAAGAGCACGGTTCCTGAGTTACGCAATAAATGCGCCCGCATGGGCGGCTCGAATCCGCATGTCCCCTGAAGTTCTGGATCCCGAAACAATACTTAGTGGTAAGGCGCGCGGCGGCTTGTGGTCGGCCATCCCAGAGGGGAACGATTGGTGGTACCTCCTGTTCGTTGGCCTGATCTGGTACTTCCTAGGATCTAGGATGGAACGGTGGAGATCGGCAAAGATGCGCGGCAGCACGCGGCATGCACCGAGGTGGCCTGATCGGTTGCTCAGACTAACTTGCATAGCCTACGGCCTTTTCGTCCTACAAACAGCCCTGAAAGTATATGGCTTACGCGGACGGTTCGAACTCTGGTTCCTGATTAGCGTGTTCGTATGGGGAGCTGGAATAACTGCGGTTGGCTTCTTTCTGTTGGCGAGCCAGTGGCCAGTTAGCCGCCCCACCGATGTAAGCGGCTAAGAATGGCGGGCGGAAAGCCTTTTGAACCTCGAGCGGGTGACTCACACGATAAATGCGTATCTAAATCTCGGTGCTCCAGGCTAGTGCTCGGAGACTGGGTCTTGGGGTCGGCCGGCTACCCCAGCCGAGTGCTCACAGGCTGAGTCTCGGGGCTCTCTTTCTTTCCTGAAAACTTACAACTGATAACTGTAAACTCTTCCTCACGCCTGCGCCACTTTCTTCGCTTCCGCCGAGTCATAGCTCTCTCCATAAATCGCCGGAACCTTGCTCCCCATTGGCCGCAGGTACGTGGAGAGCTGCCCGCGATGATGCACCGAATGTTTCACCGTGAACTCCAAATACAGCACCGCCGGCATCTGGAATGCTCCGCGGAAGTCCAGCACCTTCACCAGGTGTTCCCCTTTCAACGCGCTCAACCGTTCGTAATTCTTGGCGAATGATTCCCCAAACCACTGCGCCAATTCCGCCGAATTCTTCACCGTCTCCGGCCGGTGAATCGGCGTGAAGTCAAACGCACCTGCCGCGATGCCCCCATAGAAGCGCTGCTCCGCCGCCGCAATGTGCCAGGCAATCTCCAGCGCGCTTTTCGCCAGCGGCTCCGGACGGTAATCGCCCTTATCAAGCGGAATCGCTTCGATCACCCGGCGCGTCGTCTTATGCTCGTTCTTCAGCACCGGCAGCGCCAACTGCAGCAGCAGCGTGCCTTGTTCCGGTTGCAGGTTTTGCATGATGGCTTGCCCTCACTCGCATTGAACTGTGGCGCAAACAACGTTTCGGCCACTAGAAGGTTCGATGCGGGAATGATTGGACGGTTAGGGGAAAAGGGCTGGCCAAAAAGTGTGAGCCAAAAGGAGCGGCGGGATGAAGGCAAAGAAAGTTATTGACTTTCGCTTTTTGTTCGCCTACACTCTTCCCCGGTAGAGGAAACGGGAACGGGTGGCCGCTGCTCCATTGCCTTCGGGCTCTCCCGAGCCGTTGGCCACCCGTTGAAATCTTAGAGCTGCAAACACGTTGAGGGAGCAATTGAAGAGCGCTCCCTCGACTGCGAGCCGAAACACCATCGGCTCTCCGCTCGGGATGACAGTATAGGTGATCCGCTTCCCTGCCAGGAGCCGCCATGGATGCTTGTGTCGTAAACGCCGCCCCCCCAATCTTCCATCCCGCGCCTGTAGCGCAGGGAGAGTCCGCGAGCCCTGCGGCTGTTTCCACAGCGCCCGCCGTTGCAGACGAAAAGCGCTCCTGGTTTCCCACCCGCTGGCTCGGCCTGGGCAAAGCCCGCGCGGCACAGAAATCCCCGCACATTGTCCATGTGGACGTGGACGCCTTCTTCGCTTCCGTCGAGCAGGTGCTGAACCCGAAACTGCGCGGCAAGCCCGTTCTGGTGGGCCGCGGCGTGGTGGCTTCCGCTAGCTACGAAGCTAAATTCCGCGGCGTGAAAACCGCCATGAGCTTCCGCGATGCACTGCGCCTCTGCCCCAAAGCCATCGTCGTTCCCGGCCAGTACGAGCATTACGCCAATTTTGCCGAGCGCGTTCGCCGCATCCTGGAAACCTACACGCCCGCCGTGGAAATCGCCGCGCTCGACGACTTCTATCTCGACTTCGCCGGCACCGAACGCCTCTATCCCGATTACGAAGCCATGTTGCACCGCCTGCAAGCGGAAATCCTCGGCAAAACCGGCTTGAGCGTTTCCGTGGGCGCCGCTCGCACCAAAGCAGTAGCCTCGATCGCTTCGCGGCTCGAGCGCCCCCGCGGCTTCCGCATCGTCAATCCCGGCGAAGAAGAACTCTTCCTCGCTCCTCTCCCCGTGGAAAAACTCCACGGCATCGGCCACATCCACGCTGCGGCACTGGCCGAACGCGGCGTTGCCACCATCGGCCAATTACGCTTGATTCCCAAGCCCGTGCTGATCGCCGCGTTTGGCGAAGCCGTGGGCCAGCAGATCTGGGAGCGCGCCCGCGGCCTCGATGGCCGCGAGGTGCTGCTGCCCTCCACTCCAAAATCCGTTTCCCGCGAAACCACCATCGAAGGCGGCACCATTGACACCGAATTCCTTGGCGGCTTGCTCGAATATCTCAGCGAGCGCATCGGCGGAACCCTCCGCGAATACGGCAAGCAAGCGCACACACTGGGCGTACGTCTGCGTTATGTGGACCATTTCTCCACGCACCAGACCCTGCGCCTGGAGCGCCCCACGAACGATGAGCGCGAATTGCTCCTAGCCGCCCGGGATCTTTTCACGAAGCTCTTCACGCGCCGCGTGGCCATTCGCCACATCGGCCTCAGCGTCACGAACCTCGAAGCCGACCGCCGCCAAAACGAACTGTTCGATACCGACGCCAATCGCCGCTGGTATCTCAACCGCGAAGTGGACCGCGTGCGCGGCCGCTACGGCTGGAACGCCGTCTACTACGGCAAAGGCCTCGAACTCCGCGAGCACTACGCCACCAAACCAACCGGCCTCGTGCTCTCCACACCGTGTTTATCGCGATAGTTATTCGTTACTATAACTATAATATAACTAACGCATAATGGAAGAACTTGAAGCGATTGGTACCTGGTCAGAAATCAAGCTGCAAATCATACGAGAATATGCATCTGCCTACACAACCATTCTCAAAGAGCAACCATGGTGTCGTGGCTATGCATACATTGATGCGTTTGCGGGTGGAGGCCAATTCGTCTCAAAGAGCGATCATGACGGACTAATAATCGGATCTCCGCTAAACGCCCTTAACATCCAAAATAAATTTGCTGAATATCATTTCATTGATATTGACCCACAAAAAATAGATAAACTCGAGGAACTGACCGCTGACCGTCCAGAACGCGGCGCGATTCATTTCTACACTGGCGACGCGAATATGAAAGTCCCCCAAGAAATTCTACCCAATTTTCAATATGACTCTTTCAAGCGTGCTTTGTGTATCCTTGACCCCTATGGTGTTGATATCGAATGGACAACGATTGCCAAAATCGGACAGTCCAAAACCATGGATGTTTATTTAAACTTTCCACTAATGGATATCAATCGAAATGCGGCTCGCAGGGTCATCGAGTTGTCGGACCCAAACCAAGGGGAAAAGCTGACCCGAATATGGGGTGACGATCCTTGGAAAGAACTTGCTTATACTCTCCAAGAGCGACTTTTTGATGAACCAGTACTTGTTAAAATCAAAGGCAACGAAACCCTGAAACGTAGTTTTATGGCTCGTCTCAAAAATAAGGCTGGTTTCTCGTATGTTCCAGAGCCAATTCTGATGCGGAATCAACAAGGGGGTCCCCTCTATTTCCTTTTCTTCTCGTCTCATAAGCCAGTTGCACAAGAAATAGCTCAGTATATTTTCCACAAATGGGGTGCTCAATGAAGTTGGCCCTAAGAGGATCGAACTTTATCCGCCAGTTTGGCGGGCCAGGCGAGGACACGCAGATCGTCTGCTACAAGTTCTGGCAGCTCGTCGTGGCGGGCGGCTGCCCCTACCGGTGCGCTTACTGTTTCTTGCAAACAGTGCCGTGGTTCCGCTTCCGCCCGGACGAGCTTTACGGCCTCGTTTACACCAATATAGGCGACATGGTTGATGAGATTAAAAAGTGGCTCGCAGACCTCATTCCCAAAATGATGATTGCGGGCGAACTACAGGATGGCCTCGTTTTTGATTCGGCCTACAAAAAAACAAGTGGGAAAGCTTTGACGCATCACATCATCCCCTTATTTGCAGCGCAAAAACGGCACCGGCTCATTTTCCTGACCAAGTCCACGCAAATCCAGCATGCCCTGGAGTTGGAGCCGACACCACAAGTCGTTTTTTCCTGGTCGGTCAATGCGGAAGAAGTCGGAGCAACATGGGAGCATGGCGCACCGCTGCCTTCGGAGCGGTTTGCTGCTGCAAAAAAGATGAAAAAAGCCGGCTGGCCCATACGCTTCCGGCTGGACCCCATGATTCCTTATCCGGATTGGAAAAAGGGCTATGGCGAAGCCATCCGGAGGATCAATGCCCTCTCGCCAGAGATGGTTACCTTGGGCTCTTTGCGCGCCACATCCTACAACGGTCTGCGAAACGCATCGAAGGCGAACGGACGAGACGAATCGATTTTCGATTACCTCACGGAAGAAAAAGATCCTTCCGGATTCAAGTACCGGCTTCCCTTCGCAAAACAAGTGGAGATGTTCCGGCTTGCCGTGGGCCAATTGAAAACCGACATTACGCCTGCATTGTGTAAAGAAGATCGCGCCCTCTGGAAAGCATTGGGCATGCACTTTGCCGGCTGCCATTGCCTGTTAGGCCGCAATGACAACATCGTGAAAGAGCGGCATGCCGAAATGAAGCAGCCGAGAACGGTGGATCGCCCCGTGGCCATGGGCAAATCGTTACCGATTTTGGTGTAGTTTCTTAGATTTTTTTCTTCCTGCTCGCCCGCACCAGAAGGGAGGTGGAACGCCAACACAATACCAGGCATCACCGGATTGTCTTGACATTGTCGGGCAGACCCGATAGCGTTAAGAACGAAGGAGTGGCTATGCCATCCCGTTCTCTCCGTACTGAAAAACTTGACCTCCGCTTGACTCGCAAGGCCAAAACAGCCTTAAGAGCGGCAGCGGCAGCCTCCAATCGTTCCGTAAGCGAGTTCGTTCTGGAAAGTGCGCTGGCTCGTGCTGATGAAGCCCTGGCGGATCGCCGTACTTTTGGGCTGAATACGACGCAATGGAAAGCATTTCTGGCGGCGCTGGATACTCCTCCACGTCCCTTGCCCCGCTTGGAACGTCTTTTGAAGGAGCCTGGATTCTTTGACGCGAGCACTCGCCAGTGAGCGAAATCCGGCGCGTCGAAAAACTGCGACGTGATCATCCGGTTGAAGAATTTGATTGTGGCCGCGAAGAACTAAACCGATACCTTTCACGCTATGCCTGGCAGAACCAACAGGCAGGCGCCGCGCAAACCTACGTGGGGATTGTAGGTAAAGTCATTGTTGGTTATTACGCGTTGGTCGTGGGCCAGGTGACATTGGAGGACGCTCCCGAACGCTTGAAGAAGGGTCTGGCAAAGCATCCCGTGCCCATCATGCTGCTCGCACGGCTTGCCATTGATCGCCGGTGGCAGGGTCAAGGCGTTGGCAAGGCGCTGTTGCGAAACGCAATGCAGCGTACGTTGCAGGCAGCGGACATAGCTGGCATACGCGCCTTTGCCGTGCACGCAAAAGATGAGGAAGCGAGGTGCTTCTATGAACATTTTGACTTCATCCCCTCCCCTACAGATCCCCTCCACCTTTTTGTCTTGCTTAAAGATGTGCGGCGAATCGTCGCTGATTTTGGCGTAGTTCTGTAGATTTTCCCCGCCTCCCTACCGCAGAAAACCGAAAGACCCAGGTCGCCCCATGTTCGTGCATTTGCAGTGTCACAGCCATTATTCGTTCCTTCGGGGCGTAAACACTCCGGAAGAAATCATCGCCGCCGCGGTCGAGCAGAAGATGCCCGCCGTGGCGCTGACGGATACGAACGGCATGTATGCGGCAATTCCGTTCTATCAGGCGGCGCGCGCGGCGAAGGTGAAGCCGATCCTTGGCGTCGTGCTTGATGTGGAATGGAAAGTGGCGAGTGGCGAGTGGCGAGTGGCGAGAATTAGAAGAGAGATCCCTCGACCGCGGGCCGATGAAAACGATCGGCTCTCCGCTCGGGATGACAAATCCGTGGTTGTGCCGCTTGTGCTGCTGGCGATGGATGCAGATGGCTACAGCAATTTGTGCCAGTTGACCACGCTGCGGCACCTCGGCACCTTGCGTCCTGGCCAGGAAACTTTCGCGGATGACGCCAGCCGCCTCGTCACTCTGGAAGAATTAGCAACGCACAGTTCCGGTGTGCTGGCTTTGTGGCCGGCGCCCCAGCCATCCACCTTCCCGTCATTCCGAGCGGAGTCTGCGGGGCGAGGAATCCCTCTTTCTTCCGCGCACAACACCACCCTGCTTGCGCGATTAAAGGGAATCTTCCCCGATCGCCTCTACATCTCTGTGCAACACCACTCTCCCGGCGATGGCCGCATCCTCCGCGAAGCGGAGCAACTTGGTCACTCACTAAACATCCCTCTCGTCACCACCAACAATGTCCATTTCCTGCGCCCCGAAGACCATCTCCACCACCGCGCTGTCAACGCCATCCGCACGGGCAGCTTACTGACCACCGTAGCTGCGCCCGAAATCACCACCGGTGAAGCCTGGTTCAAGCCCGCTGCCGAAATGCAGCGCCTGTTTCCCGATCATCCGCATCTCCTGCGCGCGACTCTGGAAATTGCCGACCGCTGCAATCTGGAACTCGGACTGGGCAAACTTATCTTCCCGGAATTCCCCGTGCCCGCTGACGAATCGCCCTTCTCTTATTTGTGGAAACTCAGCTTTGAAGGCGCCCGCAAACGCTACCACCCGTTGCGCCCCGAAGTGCTTTCGCGTCTGACGCACGAACTCGAAGTCATCGACAAGCTGAAGCTGGCGCCATATTTCCTGCTCGTCTGGGACATCGTTGAGGAAGCCAACCGCCGTGGCATTCCCGCGGTGGCGCGCGGCTCGGCAGCCAGTTCCATGGTCACCTACTGCTTGGGCATTTCCTGCGTCTGCCCGCTGCGCTGGGGCCTTTATTTCGAGCGTTTCCTGAACGTGCAGCGCGGCGATTGCCCGGACATTGATATTGATATCTGCGGCGCGCGCCGCGACGAGCTTCTCGACTACGTCTACGCCCGTTGGGGCGCCGAGCACGTAGCCATGATCGGCAGCTTCATCACCATGCACGCGCGTCTGGCCGTCCGCGAAATCTCTAAAGTTTTCGGCGTGCCTCCCGGCGAAGTAAATCACTTCACCAAGCGCCTGCCGCACCGCCCCGTGCGCGAAATCCTCGACGCCATCAAAGATTTACCGGAGTGCCGCACTCTGCCCATAAACGACGAGCCCTGGAAAACGATTCTGCAAGTAGCTTTGAGGCTTGACGATGCCCCGCGCCACTTGGGCATACATCCTTGCGGCACGGTGATTTCCGCGCGCCCGCTAACGCATCTTGTCCCGCTGGAACGCGCCGCTAAAGGCATCGTCGTCACGCAACACGATATGAACGCCATCGAAGCCCTCGGCCTCATCAAAATGGATTTGCTCGGCCAACGCGGCCTCACCACGATGTCCCTCGCGCTAGACAACATTGAAAAAAGGGCAAAGGAAATAAGAATCGTCAGAAGAATTCATGGGTAAGCTCTGGCTCAGGTAGTTTGCCAAGTGAGTGATAGAGCGCGAGTTCCAGGATGCGAAAGGTACGAAAGCCATAGGATCTTCTCATGGTTACTTTCGCTTTGTTGTTCAGTCCCTCAACCACACCGCTGGAAATTAGCTTTCTAGCCTTGAAATAGTTGAGCAGCAGCTCGCGATGAGCACGCAACGTTCGGGCGATCTTCTTCATCGGCTCGATGCGGGATCGCATGGTTTGCTGGCACCAGAAATCCAGGAACATGCCGGCCCAGGTGGGCGAGTTGTATTCCCAGAACTGCTGAAAATCTTCTTTGAGGAGATAGGCACGGACGGTCTGGAGATTATAGCGGAGCAGATCTCGCAGACGGAACTTCTGCTGCGAGGTGAGATTTTCTTTGCGCTTGAGCACGCACCAGCGCGTCTTCTTCAGTAGCGGCGGGTAGCCGTCCTGGGCCATCTTGCGCGACTCGGCGGCGCGGACATCATCCAACGCCTTATTCATCTTGGCGACGATGTGGAAGCGGTCGAGGATGTGCAGCGCCTGAGAGCATTTCTGGCGGATCACGTCCAGGTACGGCTGCCACATATCCGAGCAGACAAACTCGATCTGCGCTGCGAGTTGCTCTCCGAGGACGGTGAAGAAACCCTGGAAGGATTCGATGGTGCGTTCCTTGCCGACCCACAGCAAGCGGGTGAGCCCCTGGTCGATCTGGTAGACCAGCGTCAGGTATTTGTGGCCTTTGGCGTACTGGATTTCATCCACACCAATGGCGCGGATCGACTCCAGCGTGCGATGCTCCAGGCCCCAGCCGACCACATACTCGACCGCGTCGCACACCTGGTCCCAGGAAGTGTGGAAGGCCTCGGCGGTTTCCTTCCAGGAGAGCTTCCGCGCCCAGCGGGCCAGAAACAGCATATAGGCTCTGGTCAACCGATGCTTACCATCGCCCCAGGGAACCTCCTCGACCAGCACGCCACAATTCCGGCAGTCCACGCGTCGCATGCGGTAGAGCAGGAAAACCAGAAAGCCCCACAGCGGAATGAACTCAAAGCACCGCTCGGGAAGATGATCGTAACCCGGCGCCGGCTGGTGGCACCCCGAGCAGACCGCTGCCGAGCCCTCCCGCGGTCGGACGTCCACTTCGATGCTTTTCTGGTCGGGGCCAAAGCGGGCGTGCTGGTAGACAAATCCCCGATGGCCATGGCAGTGGTTTAGAATTGTGAGCAGTTCCATGTCACGGACAATTTTCAAGGCCAAGACTGGCAAAGTAAACCGCGCTGCTACCGCGCCGGCGTCCTGCGATGTTTCCGCCTACTGCCGCGATCTGGACAACTGGCCGCGCTCGTGGATGGGATTGGAAAAAGACCTGCCGCCAGGGGAAGAACTGGTTGCTTGCTTCCGGCCATTCATCGAGCATCTGGCCTCCTCCAGTCTTTCTTCGAAGACCATTCGCCGACACGTAGACAATCTCTGGATACTAGGTGGAGAAATTATCCGCGACCTGAACTACACCCCTTCATTGAGAAAAGTCACTGCGCAGCGACTTCTTCGCGAGGCGGTTCATGCCGACGGCGGCCCACTGATCCACAACGGCTCGGAAGAAGAGCAACACTCCCTCGATGCGACGTGCCGCAAACTCCACCGATTCCTCAGCGAACCGCAGCGCTGAGCCCGCCAGTTACCCACAGATTTCCCAGACGAGGCGGAAATAAAGGGCGTAAAGGAAGTAAATGAAACGATTGAGGAACGGCCCATCGAAGGCGGTAGTGGCGAGCGGTCCTGCTCCGCTGAAGTTTCGGCGAGCAAGCAAGTGGCGAGTGGCGAGCCATCATCGCAGCCACAACCACCCTCTGTCATCCCGAGCGGAGAGCCAGCTGCTGTTGCCGGCTCGCAGCCGAGGGACCCCTCCTCGATCTCTAAGGTTTCCGCGACTTGCTCCGCCTCCTCTACCTCCTCCCTCGCCCCCGACGGCGTCACTCCCTGCCCCAAGGCCCGCACCATCGATTTCTCTGCCATTCCCGAAAATGATCCCGCCACGTGCGCCGTCATCGCCGAAGGCCGCACCATGGGCGTTTTCCAGATCGAGTCTCCTGGCATGCGTGGCCTGTTGCGCACCATGAAGGCGCGCACACTCGAGGAAATGGCTGCAGCCCTCGCGTTGATCCGCCCCGGCGCTTCCGAATACGGCTCGAAGGAACTTTTCCTGAAGCGCCTGCGTGGCCAGGTGCCGGTGCTCTATCCGCACGAATCGCTGAAAAGCATTCTTGGCGACACGCTGGGCGTTTGCATTTACCAGGAGCAAGTAATGCAAATCGCGCAAGCCGTCGGCAGCATGTCTCTATTGGAAGCGGACCTGGTGCGGCGTTCGGCGGCAAAATTTTCCGGCCAGCGCGAACGCGAGCGCCTCCGCGGCAAATTCCTGAAAGCCGCGGAACAAATGGGCTTGCAGGGAGCCGAGCGCGAAGAAACCTGGATGATGGTGGAGAAATTCGCGGGCTTCGGCTTCTGCAAAGCGCACGCCGCCACATATGCGGATATTTCCTATCGCATGACCTATTTGAAAACCCACCACACCGCGGAATTCCTCGCCGCCATGTGCAGCGCCGGCGCGGGCTTCTATCACGTTTCCGCTTACGTCGAGGAAGCCAAACGATGGGGCATCGCCGTGCTCCTGCCATCGGTGAATCATTCGCGCATGGAATACACCGTGGAGTGGAGCGCGGACAGCGCGCCCTCCGCTCTTCATGACAAACGTGCGCTGCGTGTCGGCTTGATGCAGGTGAGGGGCCTGCGTGTGGAAACGATCCTCGCGATCCTGCGCTCGCGCGAAAAACATGGCCTATTCCATTCGCTGGAAGATTTTCTCGCGCGCATCCCGGCGGAACGCGATGAAATTGAAGCTCTCATCAAGTGCGGCGCGTTCGATGGAGTCTGCGGCTTGACGCGCCCAGCCATGCTCTGGCAATGGAATCTTCTGCAAGCCAAGGGACTGCACGCGCACCCGCACAGAATTCTCCCTCAGAATGAGAACCTTACGGCTTTGGCCGATCGCGACTCTGGTGCGGCGTGCAGCGCCTCGCCCGTGCTTTTCGCCGAGATGGAGCACGACGACTCCATCGCCATGGCCTTGCGCGAGATCCATACCGACGATTACACGCCGGAACAGAAACTGCGCTATGAACGGGAAATCCTGGAAGTGTGCGTCAGCGGTCATCCGCTTGATTTCCTCCCGCGAAACGGCGAAACCTGGAGCGATGAACTGCCGCAACGCGCCGGAAAACGCGTCACATTGTGTGGATGGGTGGTCACCTTCCGCCATGTGGGCACGAAAAATTACCGCAACATGATGTTTGTCACGCTGGAAGATCAACGCGGCATCTACGAGGTGATTCTCTTCCCCGAAGCCTATGAAAAGTACGGCGGTCTGGTTTACGAAACCCGCGCCATGCGCGTAACCGGCCGTGTCGAGGAAGGTGGCCAGATCAATGCGGACTCCCTGGAAAAACTGTAGCTCACCCCTTCAGGGGTGAGGACTTCCAATACCCAGGCAACCACACTTGCAATAAAGGAAGCGTCACAGGCCCGATCAGGCGCCGCAACGAAACAATCCCATGATCACACCAGCAAACAATGCGCCCCCAACTCCCGAGCCGCAATCCGGCCGCTCCGTCGAATCCGCCGAATCCTGGCTCGGCCGCAATCGCAGCAGCAAGCGCCGCCTCTGGGAGCGCTTGAATCCCCGCCACCGCAAAGAACTGCGCATGCTCGCCGAAGCCCTGGCACTGCAGCAGAACCACGCGCGTCTACCGGACCCAGTTCGCGCCCGCCTGGACGCGGCTCTCTCTGAACTTGACCGCCTGATTCGCCGCATCGCCGCCATCCTCGCGGAGGTAGCACGCCGGACACCGCCGCCCGGCTAACTGTTGCGGCTCCCCTTCACCCGCCGCATACTTTCCTCATGAGCAATCCCTGCCGATTCCGGGTCCCTGCTGCACTGCTCTCGCTATTCATCTTGAGCGTCCTCGCTGCGCCTGGCCGCGCCGACGAAATCCGCCTGAAAGACGGCAAGAAACTCTACGGCGTGATCGTCGCCTACGAAGACAACATGTTCAAAGTCAAGACGGACTACGGCTACGTTCTCGTTGAAAAAGACAAGATCGCGGAGATTATTCCGAGCACGCCTGCCGATCCTGCCACGCCCAAAAAGCCCGCCGCAAAGCCTGCAGCCGACACTTCTCCCAAAGCCGAGCCTGCCGTGACCAAGGGTAACGAGCCGGTAGTCTCAGTCACCAATGCCAACGCGAAATCCCCCACGCCAGTCATCAAGAATCTGGCGGTGCGCCCCGAACCTCCTGCTTCCTCGAACAAGCCCGATGCCACGCCGCCCGCGATCAACTCCGCGGTGGCAGCGCCCAAGGCCGCTCTCGTTGCAAGCACCCCACCCCCGCAGCCGCCAAAGGAGGAGCCGCCTCCCCTTCGCGAAGAAATCCAGGGCAATCAATACATCAACCACGAATTTGGATTCCGCCTCTTCAAGGCCCCAAGCTGGCAGATTATCGATGGTGCAGGGCAAACTCTCCCGAACGCAATTGTTGCCATGGGCACATCGAACGAGTCCACGCTGCTCGTCGTCGCACGCGAAAAAACCAAGACTCCTCTGGAAACCTCGGCAAAAACAGTCGAAGAACGCCTCCACGATGTATATGAGAATTACCGCCTGATTTCGCAGCGCAAGTCCGTTGTCGGCGGCCAGCCTGCCATTGAGTACCGTTATCGCGGCTTGGCTGATGGACACGACTGGTCCGGCACACTTGCGATCATCGCGCACAACGGTGAAATCTTCACTGTGCTTGGCATGACTTTCGCCGACACCGACCTTATCCAGATTCAGGAAAACGTAATCGCACGCTCCATCGCCAGCCTCGACTTCAACGCAAAGTAGTTCACTTCAAGACGGGCACGGCTTCATAGCTTGTGGAAAACTCGGCAGTCTAGGGGGTCGGAGCTTCAGCTCCGACATTTAGTGCCTGGCTACCAAGGGGCTTCAGCCCCTGAAGGCTCCTAACTTCTTCGTTCCATTTTTGGGACAGTGCATTAGCCCACGGGATCGCCGGGCTTGCGGTTTTCCCGAATCATCCCGATCAGCGCCTGCACCGCCCGTGGCAAACTGCGGTCTCGCCGGTAGACGAGCGCAAGTTCGCGATACATGTCAAAACCTTCCACGTTCAGAAGCTTCACTTCGCCGCTCCTCACCTGGTCGCGCGCGAAACTCTCGCTGATAATCGAAATGCCGACGTCCGCAGCAACAAACGTTTTGATCATGCCGATGCTCGGCAGTTCCATGCTGATTCGCAATCGCGAGCGGTACGGCCGGAAAAGTTTGTCCAGCACCTGCCGCGTGTAGCCCGTCTTCGGAAATATAAGCGGCGCCGAAGCAATTTCTTCCAGCGTCACATGGCTGCGTTGCGCCATGGGATTTTTCGCGCTGACCATAAACCGCAGCCGGTCGCGATTGATCGTGTGCATCTTCAGGTTCGGCGATTTCAGCGGCAGCGTCACGATCCCCAGATCCAGCGAGCCTTCCTCCAACCGCTGCAGAATCTTGTGGCTGAAGTTGCGGTAAATGCTGATTTGCACCAGCGGGTAGCGCCGTTGAAACTCCGCCAAAATGTCCGGCAAAAGGTACAGGCAGGTCGCTTCGTTCGCCCCAAACGACACCGGTCCTTGCACAACATTCCCGCGGTCCGCCACCACCTGCATCGATTCATCCCGCAGACGCAGCAGCCGCTCCGCAAATTCGAAGAGCACCTCGCCCGCCGGCGTCAACTCCACCGATTTCGCGGAACGGTCCAGCAGTTTGGCGTGATAAGCCTGCTCCAACTGGCGAATCTGTGCGCTGACGGCGGACTGCGAGCGAAATACTTTTTGCCCTGCCTTGGAAAAGCTCTTGAGCTTGGATACCTGCACAAATGTTGTAAGTTGGTCAAAGTCCATAATTGGAATCTCGCCTAGGAGTATAACGAATTATTTGTAAGTCTAAGTTAAAGATTCCCGGGGACTCAAGCATATTGTGGCGCGGAGCTGGAACGTGCCCCGAAATAGTTAGCTGCAGAAGCAGCTACCCAATCGCTAACCTGCAAGGAAGCCGCCTTCCAGGCCCCTTCCAAAGTGCCCTGGAAATGAATCGGTTGAATTCTCAGTAGCGGCAGCGACGGCAGCGCCAGCAATCGGAACGCGCGTGGGCTGCTCGTCAACGAAAGGTGCGCTTCCAGCAGCGCTCGCAGATAGCGTTCTTCCGCATGTTGCAATTCGTGCGGCTGCACAAATTCCGTGTTCAGAATGTGCTCCGCTTCCGTACGCAACACGTAAGCCAGCCCTCCGGTCATTCCCGAACCGAAATTCAATCCTGCCGGTCCTATCACCGCAACGACACCGCCGGTCATGTATTCGCAGCCGTGCTGCCCTACGCCCTCCACGACAGCCACCGCTCCGCTGTTTCGCACCGCAAATCTTTCGCCTGCTTGCCCTGCGATGTAGAGATGGCCGGAAGTCGCGCCGTACAATACCGTATTGCCCGCCAGCACGTCGCCTCGCTTGGAAGCATTCTTCCCCGAAGCAATTACGATTGTGCCGCCGGACAACCCCTTCCCAACATAATCATTCGCCTCGCCTTGCAGTTTCAGCGTCACGCCTGCGCTCAGAAATGCTCCGAAACTTTGTCCGGCAAAACCTTGATACTCCAGCGCGATCGGCCCGGTTTCCTTCGCGCTCAAACGCCACCGCATCAATTCACCGCTCAAATGTGTGCCCACACTGCGGTGCATATTCTGAATCGCCGCCGGCGCTGATCCGGATAGATGCGGCGTCTCCAAAAGGATCTCTTGTTCGGGCACTCCCGCATCAAGCACTGTGGTTTGTTGCGCAACCACATGGGACGGCTTGGCCGCCGGGATCACCAGCAGCGCATCCAACCCGGATTGCGTTTCCAGCCGATCATACCAGCCGCGAAGTTCCGTCAGGTTGCGCACGCCCAATTCCGCCATGCGCTCGCGAATCTCTCCGGCCAGCGCACGGAAGTATGACATGACCATTTCCGGTTTCCCGTTAAACCGTGTCCGCAATGTCTCATCCTGCGTGGCAATTCCAACCGGACAAGTATTCAGGTGACACTGCCGCGCCATTACGCAACCAATCGCCACCAGCGCCGCCGTCCCGAATCCGAATTCGTCCGCGCCCAAAATCGCCCCAATCAGAATGTCCCGCGCAAAACGCAACCCGCCGTCCACGCGCAAAAGTACTCGCGAACGCAACCCTGCGCGCAACAACGTTTCATGCGTGTCGCGCAATCCAATTTCCCACGGCAAGCCCGTATTTTTGATGGAAGTCAACGGTGAGGAGCCCGTTCCGCCATTGTGGCCGCTGATTGTAATTACGTTGGCGCCGGCTTTGGCCACGCCCGCTGCAATCACGCCAATCCCCGTGCCGGAAACCAGCTTCACGCCGATGCGTGCCTGAGGATTCACCGCTCGCAAATCGTGAATCAATTGCGCCAGGTCCTCGATGCTGTAAATATCGTGATGCGGCGGCGGAGAAATCAAGGGAGTGCCCGGCGTCGCGTGTCGAATGCGCGCGATGTACTCGGTGACCTTCTTCGCGGGCAATTGGCCGCCTTCGCCGGGCTTCGATCCCTGCGCCATCTTGATTTCCAGTTCTTCCGCGCGCACCAGATATTCGCTGGTCACGCCGAATCGCCCGGAAGCCACTTGCTTCACTTTGCACGAAGCACCTTCCACTTCGTAAAGATGTGAATCTTCTCCGCCCTCGCCGGTGTTGCTGCGTCCGCCCAGTTGATTCATGGCAATGGAAAGAGTTTTGTGTGCTTCGGGACTCAACGATCCCAAAGACATTGCCTGCGTACTGAATCGCTTCAAGATGGATTCCAGCGGTTCCACTTCCTCCAGCGCGACCGCCTGCTCCGGCAGCATCTCCAGCAAATCGCGCAGGAACGTCGTGCCTGCCGACTTGCGCAAATCTTCCAGAGCGCTGTAATGCTGCGCATCTGGCTGTTTCACGTGCGCGTGCATGCGGCGGATAAACTCCGGCGAATTGGCATGCAGCTCTGCGCCTTTGCGGAAACGATACAAGCCGTTATCCGCAAGATCATTGGTTGCGCCACCGTAAGCCGCGGCGTGCATTTTTAAATAATCCTGCAGCAGCAAATCCAGCGTTTTCGTTCCCGGATAAAATCCCGCGTCTTCAAAGAAATCGCGGCAAATATCCTCATCCAGCCCCAGCACTTCAAACAGGTGGCTGTTGCGATAACTCGCGAGCGTGGAAATCCCCATGCGCGCCAGCACTTTCCGCAATCCGCCGTAGATTCCTTTGCGTACCTTCTCAAACCCGCCAGCCTCTTCCTGTTCGGCAAATTCTTCCGCCAGATACGGGACGACCGCACTCGCACCCGCTGCAAGAAGCATCGCGACGTGGTGCGTCTCATAAGCCTGTGCGGTCTCCACAACCACGGGCACATCCGCAAACCCCTGCGCCACAAGATTCTTCCATGCTCGAGCCAGCGCCAGCAGCGCCGGCAATGCCGCTCGATCGCGTCCCACTTTGCGATCCGAAAGTAGGAGGAGCCCCGGGCGCTCACCGCTACTCAGTGGGGTATAAATACACTGAGTCAAACAACGGCGCGCACCCGGCACTCCCGTGGTGGAAGGAAAACTAAAATCCAGGGTTTGCACGGGCGCCAGCATTTCGCTCAACGCCGCAAACTCTCCCGCGCTCAAAATCGGTTCCGGCAAAAATTGACCGTCCCTAAGCGGCACTTCCAGAGACATCACGTGAGCCTCGCGCAGCGGATCAATCGGCGGATTCGTTACCTGCGCGAATCGTTGCTTGCAGTAATCCCATAGCGGGCGGGGCAACGCGGAAAGAAATGCCGGCGGCGCGTCGTCACCCATGCTCCAATCCGCTTCCTTGCCGGTCAGCAGAGGCCGGAACATTATTTTGTACTGGTCGTCGCTCCATCCCGCCGCGCCAGCAACTCGCTTCGGCTCCGCCACAACGCCATGCGCGGATGTCCCCTCAAGCTTCAGCCTGCGCGAGTGGCTCATCGCCCTGCGTGGCACTTGCGACGTTACGCTCTTCAGCAACTCTCGCCAGTGCAGCAGCACTCCATCCTGCGGCCTCGCCAGGATCATCTCGCCTGGTCCTAAGCGGTGGCGCTCCGCCACGCGCGATTCTTCCAGATCCACCAGGCCTGTCTCCGAACCGGCAATCACCAATCCGTCGTGCGTTACCGTGTAGCGCATGGGGCGCAAACCGTTGCGGTCCAGCTTCACGCCCACTGAATTTCCATCGCTGAACACCATCGCCGCCGGCCCATCCCACGGCGCTCCCTCATGCGAGAGCGTTTCCAGCGCGTTTCGTACCTCTGATGAAAGAAATGGGTCATGTAAAAAAGCCGGTGGCACCAGCGAAAGCATCGCCGATTCCACGCTTTTCCCCTCCAACAATTTCAATTCCAGCGCATTATCGAAACTCGCGGAGTCGCTCACGTTTTCTTCCAGCAGACAGAACCATTTTCCGACAGCAATGTGCTTGCGAATCTCGCGCTCTGTCGCCCGCAGCCAACGCCGGTTGCTCACCACCGTATTAATTTCCCCGTTGTGCGCCACGTACCGGAAAGGCTGCGCCAGTTGCCAGGAAGGCTGGGTGTTCGTTGAATATCTCTGGTGGAAAATTGCGAATTTCGCCGCAAACTCCGCGCTTCGCAAATCCTCGTAAAACTGCGGAAATTGCCAGGGCGTCAGCAAGCCTTTGTACACGACCGTGCGCGAAGAGAGCGAGCACAGGTAACACTTTTCCGGCAGGCATGCTTCCGCGCGCTTGCGCAACAAAGCCAGGCTCCGCTCGAATTTCGCCGCGGCATTGGCCACCTCGGTTTTAGTTGGCGTTGGTTCAATGAAGAATTGCCAAATCTCCGGCATGCTTTCAAACGCCCGTTGGCCTAGTGCGTGTGCATTCACGGGAACCCGCCGCCATCCGGCCAGTCTCACCTTCCCGCGCCCAATCGCATCTTCCATCGCTGCCCGCGCATCAGCCACGCGCGTTGTGGGCACAAACATCACTCCCACGCCAAACATTTCGCCAAGCTTGATGTCGTTTTCCGCCGCGCGCGCCCGGAAGAAAGCCGTGGGCAGGCTGGTCAATAGTCCCGCGCCGTCGCCGCTCGCTCCATCGGCATCCACTCCGCCGCGGTGCGACAACCGTTCCAGTGCCTGCAATGCCTGTTGGAGAACCTCGTGGGTGGCTGGGCCGCTCAAACGCGCAATGAATCCTGTCCCACAAGCATCATGGTCGGGATGGCCCCAGTTGGGATGGCGCCGTCTAGGTAATTGGGCGGGCCGACTGCACATACTCATTGTAATAGACGCCACGCTCCGGAATGTACAATGCAGAATTTCTATGAGATGAATCGGATTTCCGCTGCCCGCTTCCCTGCCTAATTCCTTAAAATTTAGTCACTTCGCTGAATTGAAATCCCCGGATTTTCATGGGCGGAACGACCATTTCAAAGGACTCTTCCCCGCTCGCCCGCTGTGTCGCCCCCAACAGTTCCACGTTCGCAAGCATCTCTAAAATCGATTGATTGAATCGAAAATTTCGCACACCTCGGCCAATTTGGCCTCTTTCCACGAGGAACAATCCGTCCCGCGTCATCCCCGTCATGATCTTTTCATACGGGTCTACTTCGCGGATATACCACAGCCGGGTGACCAGCAATCCCCTATCCGTCGTGCGCACCATCTCCTCCACCGACGAATCTCCTCCCGCAATCACCAGGTTCATCGCTGCTTCCCCATATTCGTTGGGCAGCGGGAAGCCATGGCCGGTCGGCCTGGCTTGCGCCACTTTCGCCGAGCGCCTTGAGTACACCAGATTCCGCAGCACGCCCTTATCCACTAAAACCACGCGTTGCCGCGGCATGCCTTCACCATCAAATGGCGGGCCCAATTGTTCCTCATGATAGACGTCATCCGTGATGGTGATATTTTTGCCAAAGAGCTTTTTGCCTAATCGCCCAGAAAAGCAGGAGCGCTTGTCTTCCGCTGCCGTAGCGGCAAAATCGTAAAAGAGAAATCCTACAAGGTCGAGCACCGCCGCTGGCTCCAGAATCACCGTGTATTTCCCTGGTGCAAGTTCCACGGGATTCTGCGCGCGCTCTGCCTTTTCGCTGGCCCTCTTGGCCAACCCGATGGGATCAATCGCACGCACGTCCGCGGCATTCGCTTTCGCCCAACTCGCCGCCGCACCCTGTTGCATGGTCACGGAAAACTCTGCCTGCGTTTGCCGGTAGCTCGCGCAAAGTCCCTGCGAATTGCACAGCACCGTCTGGCTCTGCCCGCTTTGAAAAATCCCCGCCGCCATCTGGCCACGCATCTCTGCTAAGTCGCAAGCACGTTTCACCGCGCGTGCTCTTTCCTCCGCGGTCAACGCCGCTGTTGCACCAACGAATCGTCGTATTGCGCGATACTTCTGCTTGCCCGGCAGTGGAAGCAAATGCGCATCCTTCGGCTGGCTCGCCGCTAAAGCCAGGGAATTTTCAAGTGCCGCGCGCAACGAATCTTCGTCCACGCGATTTGTAGTCACACGCGCCGTTCGTCCATCCACCGCCGTGCGAATGGACACGTTCAAGCCGTGCTCCGCCATATTCTGATGAATCCCATTATTCGCAAAGCGAGTAAGCGCATCCACAACTTCTTCGACATGTACTTCCGTTTCCTTCAGGCCCCGCAACTTCGCCAGCCGCAGCACATTTGCCGCAACCGCGCGCAATTCGCGTTCGTCGCGAAGCGCTTCGCCGCCTATCTGCCCCCGCTTTGCTGTTGCTCGCCTCATCGCTTCGCTGCACTCACTATTCGGAAAACGCCGTGCCAATCTTCACATTGCGAAAACGCGCCGGCGAAGCTCCATGCCCCGTTCCCATCGTCTGCATCGGCTGGCCTTTCCCGCAATTCGGCGTGCCCCACAGCACCCAGTGATCGCCGTCGCAGATGGCATCGCACGAATTCCAGAACTCTGTCGTGATTCCGCTGTAACTGGGATTCTTCAGCATGCGCTTTTTCTTCCCACCTTTAATTTCCCAGGCAATTTCCGTGGAAAATTGGAATTGGTAACGCCGGTCATCAATGGACCAAGAGCGGTTCGTCTCCATGAGAATCCCTTCATCCGTATCCGCGATGAGGTTTTCCAGCATCCACGGCCCGGGCAGAATGCTAACGTTCGTCATGCGGATCATCGGCAAACGATTCCACCCCTCCGTGCGCACGGTCCCGCCGGAACGCTGCAACCCAATCAGATGCGCCGTCTCCCGGTTCGACAGGTAGCCGCAAAACTCGCCCGCCTTGATGATGTCAATGCGCTGCGCCGGCACGCCTTCATCGTCATACGCAAATGTCCCCAGTCCCGGCCCGTGCGCGATGCGGGCGTCCGCTACCACGTTGACGATCGGCGAAGCGTACTGCAGATGGTGCAACTGATCGAGCGTCAGGAAACTCGTCCCCGCGAAATTCGCTTCCTGGCCCAGCACGCGGTCCAGTTCAATTGGGTGCCCAATGGATTCATGAATCTGCAGGCCCAACTGGCTCGCGCCCAAAATCAGTGTGCCCGTGCGTTCCGGGCAATGCGCGGCAGAGTGCAATGCCACCGCCTCTTCGCCAACTCGCGGCGCATGTTTTAGCAAATCCAGCGATTCGATTAATTCGTAGCCGCCCAAAATGTATTGCCCGCCAAAGCTATTTGGGTACGAACGCTTTTGTATCGCATCGCCCTGGAAACACGTGGCCACAATCCCGCAACCCGAAACCACGCGACGCTGGTGAATTTTCGATCCTTCGCTGGACGCGAACCAAGTGTCCACCTTGCGGAATTGCATGTCCGTTTCCGTCAATGTCACGCCCTTCACACGCCGCATCGCCTCATCCGCCGCCAAAAGCAGCGCCACTTGCGTCTCCAGCGGTATTTCGAAGGGGTCCTTTAGAAACGGGCTCTGCCAGCTATCCACATACGCCGCTTCGGGCGCCAGTTGCACATCCTTCTTCTTTGCCAGTGCGGAAGCCTTCGCAATCGCCACTGCCTGCGCTGCACAAGCCGCAACGCCATCTCGAGTCAGCACATCGGTGGAAGCAAATCCCCAAGCGCCTTGCGCAATCACGCGTATGCCCAGACCAATGGACTCACTCTGCCCGAGAGTTCCAACCTTGCCGTTTTTCGTAGTCAGGTCACGCTGCCGCTGGTGCATCACGCGCACATCGGCATAAGTTGCGCCACGCAACCGCGCCACATCCAAAGAATGTCCGCAATGCTCCCACATCGTCTTCACCAAAAATGAGGGGCGCAGGATTTCTGCGCCCCTTCCATTTCAAAACCGTTCCGCGCAGTCTTTGTGGATCAGGTGCCTTCCTGCCACGAAGCAAGATACTTCTCCTGCTCTGGTGTCAGCTTGTCCAGTTGATGCCCCAGGGAATCCAGCTTCAGCTTGGCGATTTCCCGGTCGAGATGCTCCGGCACAACATACACCTGCGGCTTCATCTCTTTGTGGTGTTTCACCAGGTATTCCGCAGAAAGCGCCTGGTTCGCAAAGCTCATGTCCATCACTGAAGCAGGATGTCCTTCCGCAGTGGAAAGATTCACCAGTCGCCCTTCGGCAATCAGATAGATCTTGCGTCCATCCTTCATCAAAAACTCATCCACCATCGGACGTACTTCCTTCTTTCCCGTCGCCAACGCCTCCAGCGCCGGAATCTCAATCTCCACGTTGAAGTGCCCCGAGTTGCAAACGATCGCGCCGCTCTTCATCACTTCAAAGTGTTCCCGGCGAATGACATTCTTATTCCCTGTAACAGTGATGAAGATGTCGCCTTGCTTCGCCGCCTCTGCCATCGGCATCACCCGGAATCCGTCCATCACCGCTTCAATTCCCTTCACGGGATCAATTTCGGTGATGATGACGTCGGAGCCGAGGCCTTTGGCCCGCATCGCAGCGCCGCGCCCGCACCAGCCGTAACCAGCGATTACCACCTTCAATCCCGCAAGCAAAACGTTCGTCGCGCGGATCACGCCATCCAACGTGGATTGCCCCGTGCCATAACGATTGTCAAAAAAATGTTTGGTCATCGCGTCGTTCACCGCGATGATGGGGTACTTAAGCGTCCCGTCCTTAGCCATCGCGCGCAAACGGATAACGCCGGTAGTCGTTTCCTCCGTACCCGCAATCAAGTTCGGCACAAGGTCTTGCCGCTTCGTCAACAGCATTGTTACCAGGTCGCAGCCATCGTCCATGGTGAATTGTGGTCTGTGCTCCAGTGCCGCCTTCAAATGCTCGTAATAAGTATTGTTGTCCTCACCCTTGATGGCATACGTCGGAATATGAAAATCGCGGTTCAACGAAGCCGCCACTTCATCCTGCGTCGAAAGTGGATTCGACGCGCAAAGCACGATGTCTGCGCCGCCATCCCGCAAGGCAATCATCAGGTTGGCCGTTTCGCTCGTCACGTGCAGGCAAGCGGAAACGCGCAGCCCTTTCAACGGTTGCTCCTTCGCGAACCGTTTTCTGATGGACTCCAGCACCGGCATCTGCTGCGCCGCCCATTCAATTTTGCGCTTTCCCGCATCGGCAAGCCCTAAATCCTTCACATCGCCTTTTTTCAGTTCAGCCGTTGCCATTCGTACACTCCTCTATCCTTAGACTTTGCAATTCAGGGGCATTTCTATGTTCGGGACTTCGCCTCGGCCCGTGCGCCACGCCTGCCGGGAGAGAAAATCTCCGCGAACAGTTTGTGCCAATTCGCAGTGCTGCCGTCTAGATTAACGGCGTGCCGCGGCTTCTGCAATCACTTCCAGACCTGCTGCCTTGCGTAGCGTGTCGGCGCGGTCCGTGCGTTCCCAGGTAAAGCCCGGGCCCGTCCGGCCAAAATGCCCGTAAGCCGCCGTCGGTTTGTAGATAGGCTTGCGCAGGTCAAGCGCCTCAATAATGGCTTTGGGCGTGAGCGAAAAGTTCTCGCGTACCAGCGTGGTAATTTTTTCTTCCGGGATTGTCCCGGTTCCAAACGTGTCCACCATCACCGAAACAGGCTCGGCCACTCCGATGGCATATGCCAACTGAACCTCAGCGCGGCTCGCAAGTCCCGCGGCCACGATATTCTTGGCGATGTACCGCGCCATGTAGCACGCCGAGCGATCCACCTTCGAGGGATCTTTGCCTGAAAATGCTCCGCCACCATGCCGGCTGTATCCGCCGTACGTGTCCACAATAATCTTGCGACCAGTCAGCCCCGCATCGCCCATCGGCCCGCCAATTACAAATCTTCCCGTCGGGTTGATGTGGTATTTGGTTTTCGCGTCCAACATATGCGCGGGGATGATTGGCTTGATCACATATTCCATGATCGCGTGCCGCAGGTCTTCGTTCGGAACCGTGTCGCTGTGTTGCGTGGAAATCACCACGCAATCCACGCGGACAGGTTTTCCATTGCGATATTCCACGGTCACTTGGGATTTTCCATCTGGACGGAGGAAGTCAACTTTCTTGCTCTTGCGGATCTCTGAAAGGCGCTGCGTCAATCGGTGGGCCAGTTGAATGGGCATGGGCATCAGTTCTTCGGTTTCATCGCAGGCGAAGCCGAACATCAGGCCCTGGTCGCCGGCGCCCCCGGTATCCACGCCCATGGCGATGTCCGGAGACTGCCGCTTGATCGTGCACATCACTGCGCAAGTAGTCGAATCAAAACCAAAAAGCGCGTTGTCATAGCCAACCTGTTCGACAGTCTTGCGGATTAGTTCGTCGTAATCCACGTGCGCGATGGTCGTTATTTCTCCCGCTACCACCACCAATCCCGTCGTCACCAGCGTTTCGCACGCCACGCGCCCCTTCGGGTCCTGGCGCATCACTTCATCGAGTACCGCATCCGAGATCTGATCGGCTATTTTGTCGGGGTGACCTTCCGTCACCGATTCGGAGGTAAATAGAAAATTCCTCTTGGATTCGCTCAAAACATCTCTCCTAGCCTAGTTTTTCGTCTTCGCTTAAAGGGGCCTGAGACACCCCCACAGTCCGCGTTTCTTGCGGAGACGCAGACGACGTCTTAAAAAGGCTATCATCCCGCTTGCACAGAATCAACGCGCTGATTTTCCACGGCTTAGCCATGCAGCGAACGGAGGAATTCCCGCAGTGAATGGCGCCTGCCGGCAGTCGTCGGCACCGCATTCATCATGTCCAGTATTGCGCACACGCCCAGTGCACCAAAATCTCTCACGATACCGCTCATCCCTCCGGATTTCCCAGGCGTGACCTTTCCCAGCCTCACGTGAAAACCTCTCGATTATTTCTAAGCTCGCTCAGGTTCAAAACGCTTCAGCTCACTCTCCTTCCCGCCGCTTTTCAGAAAAGTGATGCAATCCAGAAAAATTCTGCATTGTACTTTATCTTGCAATCCACTTAATACACTAGGTGTGTAATCGCCCAGCGCGTCGATCCAGCGGCACCCACTCGACTGGCAAAGCCCAGCCATCTGACGCCACCTCGTACGACGCAGCCATTTCGCTCCCCGGGCCCTGCACGGACTGGAGACTGAATGGAATCTTCCCTGTCGGTCATCCCCGTAACGCAAGAAAATGTTTCGGCTGAGCGGCACATCCTGACAATTCCGAATTTCCCACGCAAGATTTTCCCTGACAACTTATGTTCGGGCTGTGGAGCAAGAGAGCGATGAAAATGAAACTGCTCTACGCGCCCCTGGCCCTTCTGCTCTTGGTTCCCCACCTATTCGCCGCTGAACCCAAACCGGCCGTCAAGTCCGCAGTAGCTCCTAAGTACCCCACACTTACTTTATCAGGAAGAATTTTTGGAGAGGTTACCGTTCGCGTGACCATCGATCGCGCGGGCGCCGTCAAGGATGCCAAGGTCACCGAAGGGCATCCCATGCTCCGTGAAGCCGCGGTGGACGCGGCGCAGCAATGGAAATTCGCAGAAAGCTCGCTTGCAAAGCGCGTGGCCACGTTAAGGTTCAGCTTCGTGATTCTGCCGGAAGATTCCGAGGTCACATCGCAAACCGTTTTCTTGCCGCCCATGGGAATCGAAATCCGCCAGAAGCCCGCCGCTCTGCCGGCATTGGAAGACGAGGATGAACAATTCCATCCAGCTGAGCATCCAATTTCCAAAACCTGATTGAGTTTTGGCTTGAACCGATCGCTAACGAGAGCCGCTCACCCCTTCACGCACACCACTTGCCTCAGCGTGTGCACCACCTCCACCAGATCAGTCTGCGCCGCCATCACGGCCTCAATGGATTTGTACGCCGCCGGCGTCTCGTCAATCACGTCCGCATCTTTCCGGCACTCTACGCCTTCCGTCATTCGCCGGTGATCTTCTACGGTGAAACGCCGCTTGGCCTCGCCGCGAGACATCGCTCGCCCCGCCCCGTGACTGCAACTCATGAAACTCTCCGGATTCCCCTTCCCTCTCACAATGTAAGACTTCGCCCCCATGCTCCCCGGAATAATTCCCACGTCGCCCGCCTGGGCGCGCACCGCTCCCTTCCGCGTGACCAGAACGTTTTGCCCGTAGTGTCGTTCTCGTGCCACGTAGTTGTGGTGGCAATTGATAGCCTGTACGTGCGCCTTGAAAGGCCGCACTTCCCCAGAATCCCACACCGCATCAATTGTTTGTTGCATCATCAGGTCGCGATTGGTCCGCGCGAAGTCCTGCGCCCATTCCACGGCTTCCACATAATCACCGAAATGTTCGGTATGCTCCGGGAAATACGCCAGGTCTTTGTCCGGCAAATTTAGATAGAACTTCTGCATGTCTTTCTTTGCCAGCTCAATGAAATAACTTCCCATGCGGTTGCCCACTCCCCGCGAACCGCTGTGCAGCATGAACCACACGCTCTCCGCTTCGTCCAGGCAAACCTCGATGAAATGATTGCCCGTTCCCAGTGTTCCCAGATGATTGGAGTGGTTCCCGCGATCCAGTTTTGGGTGCTTCTCCAAAATCTCCTCGTAGCGATCCTTCAGGTTCGCGCCCCACGCTTCCAGATTTCGTTGGGGGATGGCTTCCCACGCTCCCGCGTCGCCCTTCCCTCCATGATTTGTCCGTCCGTGCGGCACGGCTTGCTCAATGGCGGTACGAATGGCGTGCAAATTGTCCGGCAAATCCCTCGCGTTCAAATCCGTCTGCACCGCCATCATCCCGCACCCGATGTCTACTCCCACCGCGGCAGGAATAATCGCTCCCTTGGTCGGAATCACGCTCCCCACCGTCGCGCCAATCCCCCAGTGCACATCCGGCATCGCCACCACCCACTTAAACACAAACGGCAATTGCGCCACGTTCAGAAGCTGCTGCTTGGCCTGCTCCTCCAGCGGCACACCTCGAACCCACGCCTTAATCGGCATGCCTGTCTCGCCCTTCAACACCAGATGCTGTGTCTCTTCGCTCATGGAACCACTCAATTCCCTTGTACACGTGCAGGCCGCAGCAAACAAGTGCTCCGTTTCGGTCACGTGCGGGCGTGACTCTGGTCCGTCCTTCTACTGGCGAATCTCAAGCATGCAATTCGGGGCGATTGTTCCGCCAAAGGTGAGAGGGCCCGCCCTCCACAAAACTCGTGAAAAGCGGGCCCTCGGTGTCGGAATAAAGCTGAAAGTTTCTGCCCCGCAACAATCTATTACGGATGCGTCTTATAAATGAAGTTCTGCGGGCCGTCCACAATCTTGAAATCCGCGGGCACCGTAAATAGCGAAGCGTCAGGTTCCCCGCGCACGATATTCGTCAATCTAAACGTCTGTTCGCCAATTCGCGGATCGCTCCGTTTGCTGTATACGACTGTCTTCAGGTCAGGCGAAGTCCAGACCTCGGTAACAATCGTAATGGGTTTTTCATTCCCGATTTCACCCGCCGGAACAGTGTTCGTCGTGCGCACTCCCGTAACAAGCTGCCCTTCAATGGTCTGCGTGCCCAGATCCTCGGTGTTCACCTGAGAATGCTCTTCCGGTACGACGCCTCGGTCAATCGCAATGGCCGGCGGCGGTGGCAGCGGACTGCCATTTGCGTCTCCGCTCCCCATCTGCATGAAAAACACTTTCTGTGGACCCGGCCCCGCGGAACCTTCCGCACCGGCCATCGCGTGGCTACTTACCGAACCAGACGCTACCTGTCCCCCGCCGGGAGGCATAGGGATCTTTTGTGCCGTCTTATCAGTCAAGTTCAATGTGTAGGAGGTCTGCGTTACCGGGTCTATGATGAAAACAAAGTGCGGCGCGTTGGCAGCGGACAAATTTCCAATCGATGGCAACGCTGCATCATGGCGCGTGCGGCCCTGCGAATCCCGTGCAGTAGTTCCCATGCTGCTCTGCACAATTCGATTGCCATCAGCCAGTGTTTGTACCGATTCGTTGGTAATGGTTGCCGAGTAAGGCGCCCCCTGCACCGGCGTCCCCATCGCTGCGCCCACCGTCGTCGTCACCATCGCCGGACCGGCCTTTTGGTACAGCACAGTTGTCCTGACCGTCTCCTGTGCAAATGCGCAAGAAGAAGCTGCAAGAATAAACATCAATGCGTATTTCATGGTTGCGTGGTTTTCCTTTCAAATGAAATGAGTCGCGGTTGAAGCCGAATTTGCTGCGCCGAACCATCTGCGGCAATGCTCAGGTCTGCGGTGAAATTCACGCCCTCGGGAAGCGCTCCCGGCGGAAACATGGACTCCGCCGGAATGGCGATCTCTATTGCAGGCTCAACCGGCAGCCATTGCGCAGTTTGCGTCGGAGTCGCCTTGGCCGCATGCCGCCGATGAATCGCCTTCACCGGCGCCGGTGTCGTCTCAATTACAGCAGCCGGTGGAGCCAACTTCACGGAAGAAGACAGAACGGGTGGCGCGACTGGCGTGCGAACAAAGAGGGCCACGAGAACCGCAGCAGCGATGGCAGCGGCGGACACGCCACCCACCACCGGCACCCAGCGAGGCAATCTGCGCGGCACTTTGTTCGCCGCGACTGCGTTGCAAAAGGCATCGAAACCCTTGCTCACTTGTTGATAGGCAGCGAGCTGCTTGCGGCATTCCGCGCATCCCGCGATATGACGCTCCACCTCTGCCATCTCGTTTGTCGCAAGCTCGTGGTCCATCCAGGCAACGAACTTCCTAGAATAATCACACATTGCATTGCTCCGTTAACTTCCGTATCGCCCGCTCCACCGTATCTCCAACCGTGGAAGTCGGAATCCCCAAAGCCTCGCCGATTTCGCGATAACGCAATCCTGCTGCCCGCAATAGCAGGCATTCTCGCTCGGAATCCGCTAGCATCCCAATCGCTTTTGCCAGTCGGCGAAACTTTTCTTTCTCCAACAAGACCCGCTCCGGCGTCGCATCGTCGCGCCTCGCATCCAATTCAGGGTAAAGCGGTTCCCCGAACCGCCGGTTGTAGCTGCCTTGGCGATTTCTGGCCTGATTATGTGCAACGCGAAACACCCAGCCGCGAATGTTGTCTTGCGGGCCGCCGTCAGTCAAATGCCGGTGCAAACGCAAAAAAGCATCCTGCACCACGTCCTGGGCTTCGTCGCTGCTCAGCCCCAGGCATATCAAATACCGAAGCAATGGTTCGCGAAGTTCGCGATACAGGGCGGAAACCTCACTGGCGCGAGTGGCAAAGCGCGAGAGCGTTAGTCCAATCGGTACGGAATCGCCGCTCATAAGCTCCCCGGCATCGTCCCTCTATTCATATAACAATTCAGACTCCCGTTTTTCCGGCCAGGATGCACGGGTGCTCAAGAAGTTGTAGAAAATGTAAACCTTCTGTCGGGTGCCCCACCCTCGTTTTTGGAGGGTGGGTCTTGGGCTTCTCTTGATTTGAACTTACAACTGATAACTTGAAACTTAGAACTTTACGCCGCGTCGAGGTCGTCATCTGCTTCAACTACCAGCTTGCCTTTGGTACGCTTCGCCATCAAATAGGAGCGGATGAACGGATCGATGTCGCCATCAAGCACGCGGTCCACATCGCCAACACTGAATTTCGTGCGGTGATCCTTAATCATTCGATAAGGCTGCATCACGTACGACCGGATCTGGCTCCCAAACGAAATGTCCAGCTTCGATTCGTCAAGCCGGTCGGTTTCATCGCGCCGCTTTTGCAGCTCCAAATCGTAAAGTTTCGACCGCAACATCTTCATCGCCATTTCGCGATTCTTGTGCTGGCTGCGGCCCATCTGGCACGCAACGATCACTCCCGTCGGAATGTGCGTCAAGCGCACGGCGGTCTCCACCTTGTTGACGTTTTGCCCGCCTTTGCCGCCGGAACGAAACGTGTCGAGCTTGATGTCTTCCGGCTTGATGTTCACTTCAATCCGGTCGTCAATCTCGGGTATAACAAACACCGAAGCAAACGAAGTGTGACGCCGCGCCGCCTGGTCAAACGGAGAAATCCGCACCAACCGGTGCACGCCCGTCTCACCGGCAAGCAAGCCGTAAGCATTCTCTCCTGTGAACTGAATCGTGGCGTTCTTAATGCCCGCTTCTTCGCCCGGCGTTTCATCCAGCAAATTCGCCGTGAACCCTCTTCGTTCCGCCCAGCGCAAATACATGCGCAACAGAATCGAAGCCCAGTCCTGCGACTCCGTGCCCCCGGCGCCCGGCTTGATGGTCATAATCGCATTGAGGTGATCAGTTTCGCCGGAAAGCAGGGTCTGCGTTTCGAGTTCGCCGATGTAGGTATCCGCCGCACTCAATTCCCGGCTCAATTCCTTAAGCACATCTTCACGTTGTTCGGCGTTGGTTTCTGCTTGCGCAAGTTCGATGTACGTCTCGATGTCGCTAGCAAGCTTGCTCAGTTTATCGTCGGCGTTAATCTGATCGTCGGCAAGCTTCCGCTGCCGCAAAACGTTTTGCGCTTCTTCCTGATTGTTCCAGAAATCGGGTGCGGCGATGCGTTCTTCCAGGGCTATCAGGCGCGCGCGATTCTGTTCCGCGTCAAAGATAACTCCGCACAAGAGAGATGCGCTGCTTCAACCCTTCATATTGATGCTGCAGGTCTTCCAGTATCATGCCATTTTCGCGAGGCCCTCAGCCAGCCGGGCTCACTTCGCCTTTCGCAATGTCAGAAGTACAAGAATAACGGAAACTATCACGCACATCCAGGCGAACCAGTCACCTAACCGTGAATACAGTGTCTCATCCGTGCGGAAATCGTAAGGAAGATCCGCGGAATCGCGGCTATCGCGTTTCATCACGCGGATCATGTTGCCGTAGGGATCCACCGAGGCCGATATGCCGCTGTTCGTGTCGCGCACCAGCCAGCGGCGGTTTTCCACCGCCCGCACTCGAGCCATGCGCAGGTGTTGCTCTGCTGCCTGCGATGTGCCAAACCATCCATCATTGGAAATATTGATAAACAACTGCGCCCCGCGCGCCGCGAATTCGCGCACCTCATCCGGATAAATTGCCTCATAACAAATAAACACGCAAAACGTATTGCCATTCGCAAACTTGCCGACCGCTCGTACGTTCCCTTTACGAAAGCCCCCTACTTCTTCTGAGACGCTGGTCACCACATGGTGGATCAGTGGAAACGGCTCATATTCGCCAAACGGGACGAGATGCATCTTGTCATACGAAAAGACGCGTTGTCCGAATTCGTTCAGCATCGCCGCGCTATTGTAAGGAACGAAAGCGTTGCGCGGCACGCCACGCACAATTTCCGTTCCGGTCTTCCACTCGATGATACCGACCACCACAGGATGATGGAATTCCTGCGCCAGATGCGAAATGAACGGCCCGAAGTGCGGATCGCTGAACGAAAATGGCGCCGGTGCCTCCGGCCAGATCAAAAGATCGGGCGCTTGCCCGGAAGGCGACGGTCGCAGGCTGAGCCGCGAGAGTTCCTCCATGTCGGCTTTGTGATCGGCGTACCAGTCGCCAACATACTCGACGTTTTCAGGGAAATTTGGCTGAACGATTCGCGCCAGGTGATGCGCTTCGGCGTGCGGCACAAACCGCGGTCCAATCCACGCCACCAGAAGCAACATTGCCGCTACGGCGGCAACCCTTCCCCATCTGCGCCGCTTTTCTGCCGGGGTATCCGCGAAATCGCTCCATACAAGCAGCGTGTTGAACGCAGCCACAACGAACGACACTCCGTAAATTCCCGTGACTGTCGTCAACTGCACCAACGCGGCGTTCCCGGCCGCGGGATAACCGAGCAAAGCCCACGGAAAACTGATTTCCGGCAAATACGTCCGCGCAACTTCCGTGTAAATCCACAAAAAAGGAGCGCCGAAAAGCGCCAGCGCCACGCTACGCTTGGCCACTCGCTGCAGTACCAGCGCTAACACGCCGACGATGATCCCCCAAACCGAAGCGATCAGCACCAGCACGCCCCAACCTGCAATCACCGGTACGCCGCCGTGCACGGAAAGCACTTCCGCAATCCATGGCACACACGTGAGCGTGAACGCAAGGCCGTGCAGATATCCGCAGGCAAAAGCAATCCAGCCGCGCGAACCCAGGATGCACGCCAGCAAAGGTGCCAGACCCACCCAGGTGTACAAGCTCGGATGATTGCCGCGATAGGAAAGGGAAAGGATGCAGCCGCTCAGGATCGCCAGCACCAACCGCACAACGGCAGGTGTGTCAGGCGGAAGATGAAGCCTCAGGTACTTTTGCCAAGCCCGGGAAGACATCAGCGGTTTACGTAGAATGCCTTGAAGCCTTCACTCTCCAGGCCTCTTTTCGCCGCGTCGGCGATTTTCTTGTCTTTAAATGGTCCTACCTGCACGCGGTAGAACTTGTCTTTTTGCGGCATCTGTACGTAGGCCGCGAAACGTTTCTTCTGCAGACTGTTGGCGATCGAAAGCGCATCGTCCTGCCTGGTTAGCGCAGCCACCTGCAATACCAGCGCGCCATTCGGAATCAGCGGCGCATTTGTTACAGGCTTGCTGTTTCTCGCGGTAGCGGGCGTCGCCGGCTCCACTCTGGCTTTTGCGTTTACAGTTCTTGATGCCGGAGGAGTCGCCGGCGTTTTAGCCACCGGTTCAAGGTGTGGTTCTTTCTTGGCAGGTTTGCTGCTGCCATAGAATTCCCAATCCGAATTGTTGTTGGAGGTTGCGGGGTCCGATTCGCTCGCGTTCGGTGAATCTTCCGCAGTCCGCTTTAGCGCAGGTTCCGGTTTCGGCGCAACGTCCGGTTCAGGTATACGCGCATTGCTGCTTGCGGCGCGCACCTGACCGTCGTATTGGTTGCGTCCCATTACGTAACCGAGCGTAAAAAATACTCCTGAAAACAGCAGCATCAGCAAAAACAAGCCGATGACGTGCTTGCTCTCAAGCACACGCTCGCCCGCTCCACGTTTTCCCCCAAACGGCATGGTTACTTAGACATCCCCCCAATCGACTGTGTCCACTTATTAATAATATCTATCGGAAGCGGGAAAACAATCGTTGTGTTCTTTTCGACACCTATCTCGGTCAGGGTCTGCAGGTACCGCAACTGAATAGCAGAGGGCTCCGTCTCCAAAACCTTTGCGGCATCGGCAAGCTTTTGCGAGGCTTCAAATTCGCCTTGGGCATGAATCACCTTGGCGCGGCGCTCGCGTTCGGCTTCCGCCTGCTTGGCGATGGCGCGCTGCATCTGCTCGGGGATGTCCACCTGTTTCACTTCCACTTTGCTGACCTTAATGCCCCAAGGCTCGGTATCCTGGTCCAGGATGATCTGCAATTTGGCGTTCACTTTATCCCGCTGCGACAGGATTTCGTCAAGTTCAAACTGGCCCACAATGCTGCGCAAAGTAGTCTGCGCCAATTGCGAAGTCGCATACTGATAATTCTGCACCTGAGACATTGCCAGGTTTGCATCCACCACGCGGAAATAGCACACCGCGTTCACTTTTACCGAAACGTTGTCGCGCGTGATGATGTCCTGAGGCGGCACATCCAGCGTCTCCAGTCGCAGATTGATGACATAAAGCCTTTCAATTGGCCAGAATACCAGGTTGATACCCGCGCTCTTCGCCTGGGGCAAGAGGCGCCCCAAACGCAGCACGACTCCACGCTCCCATTCCTTGATGATGTATATCGAATTCCAAATCCACATCAGCAACAGAAAAACGACTATCGCTCCACCCAGTCCAAACAGCTGAAACATATCCTGCCTCCTGAACTTGAACGAACTCTATCTGCTTGCGGTGGCCGGCGTTTCCACCGGTTCCACAATCAATTTCAATCCATCTATGCGTATTATGCGAACCGACTTGCCATCGGCAATCGCCATCGCTGATCCTGCGCGCCACAATTCTCCATGAATCCGTACCATGCCTTCGCCGCCCGCAACAAGCGCCGTGGTGACAATTCCCTCTTCGCCCAACATCTCCTCTTTGCCAGTCGAGACTTTCCAGCGACGCGACCGCAGCACTAGTCGCATCAGGAATACTGCCAAAAAAGCGAACGGGATCGTAACGGCAAGTGCTACTCCCACACTCACTCCTCCGGGCGTAAGAGGCGAGCGGATCAGAAACATCGCGCCGAGCAGCATGGACACAATCCCTCCTGCCAGCAATACACCGTGACTCGCAAGTTTCGCTTCCAGTACAAATAACGCCAGTGCCAGTATGATCAGCAGCACTCCCGCAAAATTCACCGGCAGAAAATGCATCGCATACAGCGCAAGAACCGCGCAAATCCCGCCGATGACGCCTGGTGCCACCACCCCGGGATGCGTAAATTCGGTATAGAGGCCGAGTACGCCGACCAGGAGCAAAACGAAGAAGACGTCAGGTTGCACAATACGCGAAAGGAATTTTTGCCGGGTAGAGGGCTCGAAGTCCGCACGCGTATAGCCTTCCAGCAACAGCTTCTGGGTCTTGCCGTCAAAACGCGTAATCTCCCGGCCGTTGAGTTGTCTCAGCAGGTCGTCGCGGTTGTTGGCAATCAGGTCAATCATATGCCCGTCGAGGGCTTCTTTTTCGGTAAACGCGCGCGCATCTGTTACCGCGGTCTCCGCAAGCTTCGGATTGCGACCACGTTTTTCGGTGAAGCTGCGCAAGAACGCCGTGGCGTCGTTGTTGATCTTCTTGCGCAACACCTCGTCAATGGGAACCGAAAACCCGCCGGGCATCAGGATCGGGGTAGAGGCGCCAGTGCGAGTTGCGGGTGCCATCGCGGCAACATCTGCGGAGAGCAAAATGAAAAATCCCGCTGAAGCGCCCCGTGCCCCGGCGGGGGCAACGTATACTGCCACTGGCACAGGCGATTCCAGGATGTGGTGAATAATCTCAGTCATGGAATCGCTCAGCCCGCCGGGCGTATCCATGGTAATAAGCACGAGAGACGCGTGACGCCGCGCCGCGTCCGTAAGACCTTCGTCAATGTAAGTGGCGATAACCGGCTCGACCATGTCGTTCAGTTGAAGTTCCAGCACCAGCGGCGTGGCGTGCTCATCTGCAGCCGATGTCGCAGTTGCCCACGCGCACGCAAGCACAAGAACTGCTGCAACTGCGAGGCAAAGAATACCCGCCACGTAACTTTGCTTGCTGCTACTCGAGACAAATCTCACAACTCGTTTCAGGATCATCATGCCACGAGTGATCATCTTGGGCCTCCCGTGGGCTTGCTCTGTTGCAAATGTTCCAACAATTCTTTTGCGCCCGGATAGTTCGGCGCAAGCTTCACGGCCTTTTCCGCTTCCGCTCGCGCAAGCTCCGGTTTTTTCTGTTCCAGATAGATTCGCGCCAGGGTCGTCCGCGCGGCCGCCGAATCGCGTGAAGCCAGCGATGCCTGCAGTTCCTGGATTGCCTCATCCAGTTTACCCCTTCGACGGCAGATTTCGGCGACTTCCATGTGAGCCGCCGCGTTACTCGGTTCCGCGGCAAGCGCGGCGCGGAACTCCTTTTCCGCGGCGTCCAATCGTCCCGTGGCAAGATTCTGTCGGCCCGCGCGCAAGTGCGCCGCCGGAGTCTCCGCGGTTGGCGCGACATTCGCGTTGCCGTTATTCGGCGTCTCCGGCCCGCGCAATTCCAGCCGCAATGAAGTGATATCCAACTCCGGCCTGACGCGTTCGTACTTCGTCACTCCTTCTCTCTTCGGGCCGAGCGTTATCACCGGCAAAACATCCGACCCGAGCGCGTCGGAAGCGGCTTCGCGTTCCCCCGCCGCTTCGGATTTCTTCCCGGCTTTTTCCAGGGCGTAGATCAGAAAGGCGAAGTCTTCGGCATTGTCGGGCTCGCGATTCATGGCCTCGCGAAACTCGCTTGCAGCCATGGCCAGGTCGTTTTGCCGTAGCGCCAGCAATCCCAGATTAAAAGGATAATCGTCCTGGTCGGGATCAATGTCGGCGGCGCGGCTCAGCGCGGTTTGCGCCGCGGCGATGTCGCCCTGGCGAGCGCGCGACACCGCAAGATTGTTCAGTATCTCCGGCAGGTCCGCTCCGCTTACCAGGTTGTGGCGCAAATCTTCCTGCAAAGACGCAAACACCTCCGCGGCTTTTTCGGGTTGCCCTAGGCGAAGATGGCACACTCCGGCGGAAAAATTGGCTTCCACGCTTCGCACATGTCCCACGGGAACTTTCGCGAACCAAGGCAAGGCGGAAACGCAGTCGTTGCGCGCGAGATAGATTTGCCCCATCGCAAACGCCGGATCGGGCCATTCCGGTTCCAACCCGGCCGCTTCTTTCAACTCGCGCAGCTTCGCCTCATCTTCATTGGCAAGCAGTCCGCGAATGTAGTGCTCAAACGCGGCAAGTTGCAACGGCCGCTGCAATCGAGAGAAATCCGCCAGGCTCAGCGGATACTTGGAATCGCACGATTTCAGCAGGTTCCACGCAAGGTTCGTGTGCAAGTCCATCAGCGATTCCAGTGTTCCTGTTTCCTGCACTACCGGTAGAAGGGCCGGGGGATTTACCCGCAGCACGCGCGCATTCACACTCAGGCTCTTCCCATCCGACGTGAAATTCCCGTACACCACAAAATCCGCGTCCATCTCCTCGGCGATGTGCAGCATGGTTGCGCGGCTGATTTTCGCGGTAGCGGGCAGTCCATAAAGGTCCAGTTCATTCAGCCGCCCGCCATGCGAATACACTTGCTGCCCCGCGGCCGAAAGACGCTGGATGGTTAGTTCCTCCAACCCTTCGCCCAGCCAATCGAGTCGCGCCACAGCGCCGACATTCTCAAACGGGAAAACAAGGTAAATGCCTTCTTGCGGCGACACGTGCGAGATATTTTGCGGCGGGGAATTAGCCTGTTGGGCACCGATGCAGCTCGCCAAAAGAAATAACACTGAGGCAAGGATCAGCCGGAACGCGTTGCAGAATGGTGACCAGCGCCTCTTCATCTGCCCTGTATTCTAGCCCGGTTCTCGCCGCAAGGCGCGGCAAAAGGAACGACGAGAGAGTTCTTACAGGGCAACGACGGCAATGCCTGGCAGCGCCAGATCAGGGCTGTGCGGTAGTGTCAGGCGCCTTGGGCTCGATCACTTCTTGAATATCTGGGTTTTTCAACATGCCCGCGAAGGCTGGATCGGATTTTGCGGAAATGAGGTCCTTGTATCCTTCATCGCGAGCCTTACGCAGGTAAATCAGGCAGCGGTCCACGTTGCCTGCTTGTGCGAATGATTTTGCCAGCAGGAAATAAAACAGTCCGCGGTCCACCCCGAGCGTACGGTCCTGAATGATCGTCCCCGAATGGGTCTTGGACAAATCAAAAGCATCCGGATCATATTGCAGACCCTTGCGGAAGGCCGCGATCGATTCGTCATACCTCTTGTCGCCAAAATAGGCGTAGCCAAGATTCAAATAAAAAGGAGCGAACTCATCCTTTATCCCGATGGCCCGCTTATACGTCCGTATCGCCTTGGCATATTTCTTGCGCTCGTACCACACCGTCCCCATGTTATTCACCGGGTCGGGATAGTTGGAGTCCAGCTTCGACGATTTTTCGTAGCACTTCATCGCCGCCGCCAACTGCATCTGGTTGTGCAGCGCAATTCCAAGTTCATTCCAGTACACTGCGTTTTTGGGTTCCTTCTGCGTCAATTTCCGAAATGCATCTTCGGCTTCCCGGTATTCTTTCCGGACAAGATACAGCCTCGCCAGATCTTCGGTAGAAATGGGCGCACTCTGCGCAGGTGTGGCAGAGGCGACGGGAGTCTGTGGCTGCGCGGCGTCCGGAGCGGTTTGGGCAAGGCAGGGCGAAACAAACAAGCACAACAGAAAAGCCACTACTGGAATCGCCAAGAAATACCTGGTCATGGCGAATCTCCTTTGTCCCGAACAGGTTTATCGGGATCCTTCTTCTTCTTACTCCCAAAGATACCAAAAATCTTCTGCAAGGGCCCTTTTTTCTTCTCCGTTGTCTGAGCGTTGGTCTCGGCGGGCGCCCCGCCTCCTGCAGCGCCTTGGGCCGCCTGTTGGCCTGGCGCCGCATTCGGATCGGCAGCGGTTTGTGGAGCTTTCGGCGCGCCTCCACCAAATAAGTGCGATAGGAAGGAGCCTGCCGCGGTTATTGGTCCATGACCGCCATGCACTTCGCAAAGTTGCGTGGGCGCCGAGCCTGTCACGTACACCTCTTCGCGCGTTACGGGACAGTTCGGAGTGGCTAGCTGCAGCGTGTCCGCATCGATAACGTCGGTTTCAACTCCTTCAGGCTTGTCAAAATCTTTCACGTCCCGATACGCGGGCATGGCCGTGGCGCGAATCATGAAGTCGGCCCAGATGGGCCCGGCAGTGGCGCCGCCCGTAAGTCCCAAATCATGATTGTCGTCAAACCCGATCCAGATTACGCACAAAAGGTTGTTGGTGAATCCGGCAAACCATCCGTCACGCGAAGTTCCCGTCTTACCAGCGGCAGGCAATGTGAAACCCTTCGCGCGAACTGTGGCGCCGGTCCCTTTGTTCAGGACGTCCTGCATAATGCTATCCACCAGGTATGCGACCCGTGGATCCAGCACCAGTTTATTTGTCGGCGCGTTTTTCTCCAGCGCCGTCCCGTTCGAGCTCACAACACTTTTAAGGAAGAACGGCTCAGCCCGCGTCCCCATCGTGGCAAACGCCGTGTAAGCGCCTGCGACTTCCACCGGCGTCAATTCGTAAGCTCCCAGTGCCACCGCTGGCGTAGCCCTAATGTTCGAAGGAAGCCCCATCTGCCTGGCAATCTGCACCACGCGGCCGTATCCCACCAGTTCGGCCACTTTGACTGTCGCAACGTTCAGTGAGTTCGTAAGCGCTTGCCGCACGGTCACTTTCCCCATGAACCGCTCGCCATAATTGTTGGGCGTGTATTCCTGCCCATCGAACTCGAAAACAGTGGGTTCGTCATCCACCGTCGTGGCAGGCGTGACGACTGGCTGCGCTCCATCGATCGCATTATTGAAAGCCGCGGCGTAGACGAACGGTTTGAACACCGATCCGGGCTGGCGGTGAGCCAGCGCATGATTCAATTGGCTCTGCCCGTAATCACGCCCGCCAATCAACGCTTTGATCTCTCCTGTGCGCGGATCTAACGCCACCAGCGCCGCCTGCGCTTGGGGAATTGGCTCGCTGGGAGCGTTCTTGCCCTTCAGCTTCTTCACTTTTTCGTATTTCTTGGCGATCAGCTCATCCACGTTTTTCATGCCCGCTTCGACCGCCAGGCCGGCGGCGCGCTGCAATTGCGGGTCCAGCGTCGTGTAAACGCGATAATTCTGGCTCAGCAACTCCGGCTCGGAGTACTCGTCCAGAAGATGGTCCTTCACCATATCCACGAAATATGGCGCTTCATTACCCACCACTGCCGTGTGCCCAAGTTTTAACGAAGCCCGTTTGGCGTCCTGCACATCCGCTTCATTGATGTACTTGTTCTCCAGCATCTGGCCGAGCACCCGGTCCCGCGCTTGCGCCGCTCGCTCGGGATGCCGGTCCGCGGCGGAATAGTAATTTGGTGCCCGAATAAGCCCCGCAAGGAAGCTGCACTCCGCCAGGTTCAGTTGGCGCATATCCTTTCCGAAATAAGCTTCGCTGGCCTCGGCAAAGCCGCGAATCCCAAAGCTGCCGCGGTTACCCAGGTAGACCTCGTTCGCGTACAGCTCGAATATCTGTTGCTTCGAAAAACGCTGCTCCAGTTCAAACGAGAGCATGGCCTCAGCGAGCTTGCGTTGCCACGTGCGATCCGTCGAAAGGAAAAACGTTCGCGCAACCTGCATGGTGATCGTGCTGGCGCCCTGCAGGTGCTGGCTATGGCGAATGTCGGCCCACGCGGCGCCAAAGATGCGGATGAAATCGAAACCCGGATGTTCAAAAAAACGCTTGTCTTCAGCGGAAAGAATCGCCTGAACCAGGATCGGAGGGAGGTCCTCATAACGCACCGGCCGCCGTTTTTCTCGCGCGCTATCGAAAAGATTGGTGATGAGCTCCGGCTCTAACTCCGCGCTGCCCATGTCCGCCCCGCCCGCAAGGGGCCGGATGGAACGAACGCTCCTGCCGTTGAACTGCACCGAAATGGCGTTGTCTTCCCCAAAATAGGAGAGCTTCGACGGGCGAATCGCCACCGTATTCCCTTCCACCGTGTATTGCCCCAACGAGTTTTCGCTGTCGTCCGCGCGGTAGCCCACTCGTTGCATATACATCACCAGGTCGTCCAGCCCCCACGGCTGGCCATCGGTGATTCGCTCGGGAGCGGAGAAAATCTGCGTGGCGTTCTGGAGCACGCGCCCGGAAAGGCGCGCATCAATCATGCGGGAATACTTAATGTAGAAATAAGTGAAGACGCCGGCGGTGAGCAGAAAGCACAACGCAACCACTGCCAGGAGTGCGAGACCAAAACTGGAAGTCCAAAATCCCTTTTGCACGCGAAATCGCAATTGCCTGCTCCCTCAGGGTGGACACTTTCATTGTGACTCATCCGCGGGCTGGAGGGAAGTCGAGACAGTCCCTGGCATGCGGATGCCGGACCTATTTCATAATGTCCAGGCCTTCGCTTGTCGGAGAAAAGGTGATGTCGGTCTTATAAATAAAGAAATCCACTGGCTCAGTGTAAGTCACGCTGATGCTGATCCCGTGGTTGGTGCTGGCGAGCTTAATGTCGTCGCGTTTCGCTGGAATATCCAGATCCTGGATCACCTTGAACAATATGTCGCGAACCTGCTCCTCCGAATACCGGTTCACGATCGCGAATTTTGCCTGCTCGTTCATCTTGTCCTGCAATTGATATTCGTTGACGTATAGCGGCACCAGCCGAAACGCCACGAATATCCCAATCACCAGGACGACCGTATAAATGATCGCTTTTAATTTGCCTTCCCCGCGTTGCTTGCGCCGGGAGGACTGTAGACTAGGGCTCACGGAATAACACTCCATTGCGCCGCTCAATTACTTCCGGCGGCAAGAAATTCTTCCTCTATTTGTTCAAGCTACCACTGGGGCAGACCTGTGTCGAGAATCACGCCACATTTGTGTTCTTCACCCGCAACTCCGGCCGCTTAATAGGCGCGCGCAAAAATGGCCCGGTGTTCCGCAGTCTTGCCGCAGTAAACGCAGGCGCCGCTCGCGCTTCCTGCTCCGTGTCCTATCACCGCATCAGGGTCCAGTGGGATGCAACGCATAGTGGCGCGCGTCTCTTCTTTGATGCTGGCCTCGCAATCGCCGCTGCCACACCAGTAAGCAAACGCGAAACCTGTTTCCACGGCCTTCTTGAACTCTTCGTAGTCCTTCACTTCGTGACTGTTGGCTCGGCGGAAGGCCAGGGCCTTGTCAAACATCGACTGGTGAATCTCCCCTAGCAGCTTTTCAATCGTCGCGGGCAGATCAGCCAGTGGAGCGCTGAACTTTCCTTCTCTTCCCGGCTTGTCGCGCCGCGCGAGCATGGCCGCTTGCTTGGCCACGTCCTTCGGCCCCAGTTCCACTCGGATGGGCACTCCGCGCATCTCCCAATCGTTGAACTTCCATCCGGGGCTGAACCCTTCGCGCTCGTCGAGTGCGACACGCAGGTTCGCTTTCACCAGTTGCGCCTTCAATTCCTTTGCGGTCTGTAGCACCGTGCCCTTCTCTTCGTCTGTTTTGAAGATTGGAACGATCACCACCTGCGTCGGCGCAAGCTTTGGCGGCATCACCAGTCCTTGATCGTCGCCGTGCACCATAATAATCGCGCCAATAAACCGTGTTGAAAGCCCCCACGAAGTCGTCCAGCAATGCTGTAACTGCCCAGTTTGGTCGAGGTATTTTACGTCGAACGCTTGCGCAAAGTTCTGCCCGAGGAAATGCGATGTCCCCGCTTGCAGCGCCTTTCCGTCTCCCATCAGCGCTTCGATGGCATAGGTCACATCCGCGCCGGCGAACTTTTCTGCGTCTGATTTTGCCCCAGGAATTACCGGAATCGCCGCATCGTTCACCGCAAAATCCGTGTATACATCCAGCATCTGCTTTGTTTCTTCCACCGCCTCTTCCCGCGTGGCGTGGGCCGTGTGGCCTTCCTGCCAGTAAAACTCCAGCGTGCGGAGAAAAAGTTTCGTGCGCAGTTCCCATCTCACCACACTATTCCATTGGTTCATCAGCACCGGAAGGTCGCGGTAAGACTGAATCCACTTAGACCACATGTGCCCGATGATGGTTTCCGAAGTGGGACGAACAATGAGCGGCTCCGCTAGTTCTTCGCCGCCGCCGATCGTCACCACCGCCAATTCCGGCGAAAACCCTTCCACATGGTGCTTTTCCTTTTCAATGAAACTCTTCGGAATCAGCAGCGGAAACGCCACATTCTGGTGGCCCGTCGCTTTGAACCGGCGGTCCAGCGCGCTCTGAATGTTCTCCCACAACGCCCAGCCATAAGGCCGCACAATCATGCAGCCGCGCACCGGCGCGTAGTCCGCCAGTTGCGCCTTCAAAACTAGTTGGTTGTACCACTCCGAAAAATCCTGTGCCCGCGTTGGTAACTTTTCTTCGGCCATGCCTCTCCCTGTCCGTTTCCGCCTATTCCGTCAAGCATTCGAGCGTAGCGGACACCCTCCGCCACTGTCAACGCAACTCTAGCCACGTGAATCACGGCCGAGCAAAAAAATGAAGCATGACCACACCTCCAACGAAGATAGCGACCCCCAACACTCTGGCCGCCCAAACAGCCAGTTTGGTACATGGATACTGGGTGCTCTTAAGGAGGAAAATCGGTCAAGATGCAAAGTACACGCCAGATGCGGCCCAAAATAGACCGATCACCAGGAGAAAATTATTCCTCACCTTTGCGCTTTGCTCCCATGAGCGCGATTCATGCCGCGACTTCTCCGCGGATAGCGCCGGTCTAACCCTTCCCGGACAAGAGTCTTGATCACGGCCTGACGGCTGATATTCAGTCCCGCCGCCTCCTCATCAAGTTCTTTAAGCATCTCCCCCGTGAAATCAACATTTACACGCTGGATAGGCGACATCATTTTTCCGCCCGTGAAAAAATGACTTATGTCCTTGCCCTGATCGGCCATGCGGGCAATCCGCTCTGCGCTGATTGGTTTCTTTTTCTTAGATGTTGTCTTCATATAGAGCCACTTCTTCCTTCGTCGCTTTCCAGAGCGTCACCAAGTGATAGTACTCTCCATCGGCATCACTCCGAATTTCATAAACCAGCGAGTACAATCGCCCTTTCACCCAGCCCGTCGCACAAAACTGCTCCGGTATCTCGCCCCGGTAACTTAGATAATAGTGATGGCGGAAGATCTCTTCCGCTTCCGCAAATCCAACCCCCCGTTCCGGATCATTCCGGAGCTTTCGGTCTTTTCGGGTGTCAAAGTGAAATCGCAGCCCGGTATAACCCTTATACCACATCAGTGTCTTCGTGAGAAGCGGAACACTACTGTGCCATTGAATCTCTCACAACATTATACTGATTATGTATATTCAATATAGAAGAACTTTGGTTTGTTGAATGGGCGTTAAATGGCACTTCCCAGAAACCAATCCTCGTCGCTCCCGCGCGTATGGCTGCGAATCAGCAGCTCTGGGTCCTTCATCGTCACGCGGCTGTAGGGCGCAACCGAGTGCGTCAGCCACACGTTTCCGCCGATGATGCTGTGGTGCCCCACACGCGTGTCGCCTCCAAGAATCGTCGCGCCCGGATAAATCGTAACGCCCTCTTCAATGTCGGGGTGGCGCTTATTCGCCGACCCACGCACCAGCCCACCATCGGAATCGCGCCCGCTCGTGGGATTAAATGCGCCAAGTGTAACGCCGTGGTACAGCGTCACGTGCTTCCCAATGGTCGCAGTCTCTCCAATCACCACGCCCGTTCCGTGGTCGATGAAAAAGGATTCGTCAATCGCGGCTCCAGGATGAATGTCAATCCCCGTTCGGCTGTGCGCAATTTCCGTCATAATGCGCGGCAGGTACGGCACCTTCAGTTTATACAACTCGTGTGCTAGCCGCTGCACGGTGATCGCCTCAATCCCCGGATAGCTCAGCAATATTTCTTCCAGCCCGCTCGCTGCCGGATCATTCGTCAGCGCGGCTTCCATGTCAGTAGCCTGGAGATGAGCCAGTTTTGGGAGCTTTTCGCGAATCTTGCCGACAATCTCATCGGCCGCGCGCCCCAGATTCTCTGGAACCTTTTTGCTGCGGCAACTGCAATCGAATCGGATTGCAGCAACGATCTGCTCCGCCAATAGCCCTTCCAGTTCGTCCTCAAAATGGGACGCCTGAGGGCTTTTGGATTCTTCAGGCGCATGATGCAGCGGGAAGAGCGAGTCCAGATAGCGCCGGCAAAAAACCGCCACATCCTCTTTCGAAGGCAACTGGTATTCGGCCCCTCGGTCTCCCGAAAAACGTGCATCCAGCGCCGAACGGAATTCCTGCGCCAGGCATTTCAACTCATCCATGTTTACTTTCATATAATTGTCCTAGCACATCACCAGCAGACTAGTGGAACCAGTGGCCGTACGAAACCCCTCAAATGGGCCGCCTTTGCACTTCTAAATGGCGTCAACGACGACCTCACGCCACTTGTTGTATTGGACGCATGACGCGGGGGCACGGGCGCAGTATGTAGCCAGTGATGGCAAAAAGCACTGCGCCACACCCGACATGTGTTGAACCGCCTTTCGCATTCATCGCGCCAAGGCGGTCGGGATGTTCCTACCCAATTCCCTCGAACAAAATCGTCGAGAGGTAACGTTCCCCGCCATCGGGCAGGATAGTCACAATGGTCTTCCCGGCAAACTCCGGCAATTTGGCCACGCGCACCGCTGCCGCTGTTGCCGCGCCGCACGAAATCCCGGAGAGGATGCCCTCTTCGCGCGCCAATCGACGCGCCATCTCCACGGACTCTTCGTTGGTAACCAACTCCACGCGATCCACCATTTTCAAATCCAGGTTTTTCGGCACGAAACCGCCGCCAAGCCCCTGAATCTTGTGCGGACCAGGCGTGAGCGGCTTGCCCGCAAGGGTCTGCGAAATCACAGGACTCGCGGTTGGTTCCACCGCGATGGTGGTGATCTTCTTCCCCTTCGTGTTCTTGATGTAGCGGCTGACTCCGGTGAGTGTTCCCCCGGTACCCACCCCGCTGACCAGCACATCGATCGTTCCGCCTGTGTCTTCCCAGATTTCCGGGCCGGTGGTCTTTTCGTGGATTTCCGGGTTCGCAGGATTGTCAAACTGCTGCGGGAAAAAATAGTGCTGCTTGTCCGAGTTGTAAATCTCGGTGGCTTTGTTGATTGCTCCCTTCATTCCTTCCGGGCCGGGCGTCAGGATAACCTTCGCGCCAAACGCAGCCAGCACCCGCCGGCGTTCCAGCGACATCGTCTCAGGCATGGTCAATGTAATCGCATAGCCCCGCGCTGCGGCCACGAATGCCAAAGCAATGCCCGTATTCCCACTGGTCGGCTCCACGATTTCAATTCCCGGCTTCAACACCCCGCGCTTTTCCGCGTCCCAAATCATTGCTGCCCCGATACGACACTTCACCGAGTACGCTGGATTTCTCCCCTCGATCTTGGCGAGCACCGTGGCTTTCGCTCCATCAGTCACTCGATTCAGTTTGATCAGAGGGGTTCTGCCAATGCTTAAGGAATTATCCGCGTATACATTCGACATTTTGCACTCCTGTGAAGTGAATTTGCCGCATCGGGACGGCCCATAAATTATAGAGCCGCAACGGCAGAAATGGAGAGCCTCGCAAGTATCAAAATCTCTAATCACGCCGATTCATTTTTCTGATACTTGCAGCTATCCTCCTTATTCAAGCGACCGCCCCAGATTGCGGTGACACATTTACTCCGATAGAATCCGCCCGGGAGTAGCCTATGCCTCAACTCTCGGAAAAACCCCGAATTGCTCTCGCCGCCGATCATGCCGGGTTTCATGTCAAGGAAGCCGTTCGTGAATTTCTGGAAGCCGCGGGCTATCCCGTGGATGACTTGGGAACGTGGTCGGAAGAATCGGTGGACTACCCGGATTACGGCAAGGCCATCGGGGACCACGTCGCTTCTCATCAAGATGTGTATGGCATCGCGATGTGCGGCACGGGCATGGGCATTTCCATCGCGGCAAACAAAGTCCCCGGAATTCGCGCCGCAGTCGCCCACAATGTCGACACCGCTCGTCTGGCACGCGAACACAACGACGCCAACATCCTCGCGATGGGCGGCCGGGTGGTCAGCGGCGCCCAGGCCATCGAAATGGTGCAAACTTTCCTGAACACGACGTTTGTCGGCGGCCGCCATGCACGCCGCGTCGAAAAAATCTCGCAAATCGAAGCCGCCGAGCGGCGCTAAGCCGCATTCGTCCCCATCCAGATGAAGCGATTGGCCGTTCCAAACTCGACTCGTTCGCGCTTTGTTTGCTCCCCCACCGCATGTACAGTACACTGACTTTTCACCTGATCCTGACGTAAGGACACTCAACCATGCTGGTAGTGATGCAGTCTCATGCCACCGAAGAACAGGTTCGCGCCGTCTGCGACCGTATTGAAACTCTCGGCCTGAAGGCTCATCCAATCCCCGGCTCGGGACGCACCGCCATCGGCATCACTGGCAACAGCGGCGCGGTTGATCTTGGTGTGCTCGAATCTATGCCCGGCGTGATCGAGTGCATCCCCGTCACTAAGCCCTATAAGCTCGTTTCCCTGGACGTAAAGGAAGAGCCCACCATTGTCCGTATTCCGACTCCCTCTGGGGATGTCCTCGTTGGCGGCGCACATCTCGCGATGGTGGCCGGTCCGTGCGCGGTAGAAACCGAAGAACAGTGCCTGGCAATCGCGGAGCGTCTGAAGCCCACTGGCGTGCGCCTTTTCCGCGGAGGCGCCTACAAGCCGCGCACTTCTCCCTACAGCTTTCAGGGACTCGGTCTTCCGGGTCTGAAGATCCTCGCCCAGGTTCGCAAAAATTATGGCTTCGGTATCGTCACCGAAGCGATTGACAACGAAACACTCGATCTCGTCGAGGAGTGGGCCGACGTCATTCAGATTGGCGCTCGCAACATGCAAAATTTCTCCCTCTTAAAACGCGCCGGCCGCGCCAAGAAACCTGTCCTCCTAAAGCGCGGCATGAGCGCCACACTCGACGAATTTCTCATGGCCGCGGAATATATCCTGAGCGAGGGCAACTATCAGGTGATGCTGTGCGAGCGTGGTGTGCGCACCTTCTCCGATTTTTCGCGCAACACCTTGGACTTAGCCGTGGTCCCTGCGGTGAAAAAACGTAGCCACCTGCCCATTCTCGTCGACCCCAGCCATGGTACTGGCAAGCGTCACAAAGTTTTGCCCCTATCGCGCGCTGCGGTAGCCGTGGGCGCGGACGGCCTGCTGGTTGAGGTGCATCACCAGCCCGAAAAAGCTCTCTCCGACGGCATGCAATCCATCGTCCCCGAGGAATTCGCCGAATTGCTCGCCGAAGTCCGCCAAATCGCCACCGTTGTCCACCGCCAAGTCAACTGAGCTCTTCCGCCTGCCCCCAGCTTTCAAGAGTGAGCACCACGCACTTCTGTCGTTACCGTTTTGCTACTACCGTACTAGGATACAATCACGCTGATGTCATACTGCCCGGTCTGTCAAAGTGAGCTGCCAAAACCTCCGGAAGACGTGCGTGAATGGTTTCGGTGCGATCAGTGTGGAACTCCATTGCAGGTTCCATGCCGTGCGGCAAAAATGCTTTTTGCAGCTAGCATCGGCATCGTTCTTGTCGCGAGTTGGTCTCTTACTTCTTATTTTTCTGGACGATTTCCGAAACGAGTGAGCGAACTCCTCACATATTTGATAGATGGATCGTTTCTTACGGTGTACGCTGTGATTGCGCGAGTTTTTTGGAAGACAAGACTGGTGCAACCGCGGCCTTGTGACCCCTACAGTTCATTGAACTTGAGCGATGATCGCAAGAAGATGCGTGGCTACAACTCAGCTCCAAAACTGTCGCCGCCAAAACGGGCTTCAGCGATCTTGATTTAATGCAAATCCGAAAACGCGAAATTGCCCTCAGGCTTAGCGGCGCACTTGGAGTGCGGCGGCTTGCCGCCGCTACTACGGCCCACAACTTTTCACGAAACTGCCCTCCTCCGCCCTTCCGCCTAAACTAGAAATCTGCTAGCTGATCCCCACCTTATACCGCGGCCATTGCGAACGTATCGCGTCGTGGTCAATCACTGGCTCGCCCTCGCACTCCACTTCGATCACCGCCGAAGGAGCGTCCGGCGCTTCCACTGGCAGCCCTGTCAGCCGCAGAGAAAACTCATCCTGCACAAACGCCACTTTTTGCCCGGTTTTCAGCAGCCGCGCGGATTTCGCTTTCGCCTTCAGTCCGCCGATGGCAACCACGGTCGCGGGCTGAAAAAACGGCAGCCACTGTGCCGCGGGAGAATCTCCCGGCCAGTAGTGCTGGTGAATGTAGAGCGTGTTGCCCCGCCGCGAATAGTTGGCGTTCGAGTTCCAACTGTACGATCCACGCTCCGTTCCATAAATGGACTTGCCGTTCGTCTCCAGCCACTTGCCGACGCTTTCTAGAATCGCCACCGATTCCGCCGGCACCGATCCGTCGGGCTTCGGACCAATGTTCAACAAATAGTTCCCGCCGCCTTGCGCGCAGTTCGCCAGGTTATTCACAATCGTCTTGGGAGTCTTCCAGCCGTCATCGCCACGGTTAAATCCCCAGCTATCGTTCATCGTCATGCACGATTCCCAGGCACGCCCGCTCGCCGCCGCCGTAATTTCCTGCTCGGGTGTCGAGAAATCCCCTTCCAGCCCATTCCGGTTGTTCACGATGATGTCCGGCTGAAGCTCAAACACCATCTGGTTCATCCGCTGCGACTCCCATTGTTCCGGGGTAAGCGGCCAATCCACGTCGTACCAGAGCACATCGATCTTTCCGTAATTCGTCATCAGCTCGCGAACCAGCCCATGCGTGTACTCGACAAATCGTTTGCGCGCCGCTTCATCTGTTTTGCAGCGCACGCCATCCGGATGGTGCCAGTCCATCAATGAATAATAGAACCCCACGCGCAGCCCCTCTGCCCGAGCCGCCTCCACGTATTCCCGAACCAGGTCGCGACCCGGCCCCTGCCGCGGTGCGCAATAATCCGTCAGCTTCGTATCAAAATGGCAGAATCCCTCGTGGTGCTTCGTCGTCATCACCATGTACTTCTGCCCCGCTCGCTTCGCTAGTTTGGCCCACTCGCGCGCCGCGTTCGGCTTCGGCTGAAAATGTTTTGCCAGCATTTCGTATTGCGGAATCGGAATACCTTCCACCTCTAGTGCCCATTCATGCTGCCCCACAACGCTGTACAGCCCCCAGTGTACAAACATACCGAACTTCGCTTCGTGCCACCACGCCAGCCTTTGCGCTCGCGTCGCCGCTTCCTTGCTCCCTGCCGAAGAAGTCTGTTCTCGGGGTTCCATCCCAACAACGCTCATTGCCTTCGCCTTGTTACTCGTGCACGCCAGCGCGCCTGCCGCGCCAAGATGTTTCAGAAACGATCGCCTGGTGACCTCATCCGTTTTCATATTCTTTGGCCTCTCCGTGTGCCAGATAGAATCGAATTCCTTCTCTAATCTCGCAGACGAACGCAATTGTATACTCATTTCCCATGCTCGCAGCGCTGCCACACAATTTCATCCGTGCAGCCTCGCCCTCGCAACAGATCGTCTTAGCAATTGATCCGCTCTATTGGCCACATACTCGAAGTTCGAAACTGTAATCTGGGGTAAAATCCAAAGTACTCGATGAACCGCCCGCGAAATTTCCGTGTCTACTTCCTCTCGACCCTTCTGCTCCTATTTGCCGTGATCATCTTGCTCCTCGAGCACCGCCCATCCTTTCTCCGCCCAGGCCTGCACTTGAATGCCTACGTCAGCACGGACGACGGCAGCATCACCGTTGTGAACCTCATCAGCCTGCGCGCGGTTGCCAAAGTCTACGCAGGCCCCGCGCTTGGCGAGATCCTCGAACATCCCAAACGCGACGAAATCTGGGGTGTCAGCACCGACGGCGGATACGTTTGGGTGCTAGACGCACGCAGCGATCAAATCACCTCCCGCATACAGGTCGGCGCGCTGCCTTATTCGCTGGATTTTTCTCTTAAAGGCGATCGTGCCTTCACCACTTCATCCGCCACGAACCAACTCGTCGCCATTGATTGCGCTTCTCGCGCCATCATTGGCCGCGGCAAAACAGGTGCGCAACCTGTCCGTGTGCGTATCACTCCCGACAATAAGACTCTACTAGTAGTTAACTCCCGCTCTGCTACTCTGGGCATACACGACGCCGCCACCCTCCAGCAACGCGCCGAAATTCCCGTGATTGCCAATCCAGAAGAAGTCAGCATCCTGCCCGATAGTTCGCTGGCGTTTGTTATGAGCCGCTTGCAGAATCTGCTATCCGTGGTGGATGTGCGCCGCGGCGTTCTTCTCGCCAACCTGGTGCTCGCGGGAAAGCCCTCGCAACTCATCTTGAAGCCTGACGGCGGCGAATTGTACGTAATCTCGCCGGAAACGCACGGCCTGCAAACCATGAATACTTGGACGCACGAGATGGGAGAATACATGATGCTGGGCTCTGCGCCGTCTTCCGGTGTGATTACACAAGACGCCGACGAAATGTACGTTGCCGACCGTGCCGCGGGCCGCGTCATGCCGCTCGACATCCTCAACCGCCGCGTCAGCAAGCCCGTCAATGTTGGAGCCCTTCCCGGGGCCATGCGCTTCGATCCCGCTGAACCCGGCGCCAAACCCGCCATGCTCTTGGTTGTAAATGAAGGCTCTGGAGATCTCGCCGTCCTCCATACGCGCACCGATTCCCTTCTCACCATGATTCCCGTCGGCTCGCACCCCCAGCGCATCGCCGTCAAACTCTTCTAAAAGTGAAAGCTGTGTCGCCAAACGAAGTCTGCAACGCACCGCAGGAGAAGTATTGAATTCTGAGATCTTAGTTTTGAGGTTGGATGTCAGTGCTGTCCCATTAAAAGTCGAATAGCTTCAATTGGTTGCAGGGCTCGGCATTCGTGGACCCGTCGTTGAAGTTGGAAAACCCCTCTAAAATTGGAGTTTTTTCGAAAACTGTGACACTGAGAATTTGCAGAATTTTGTACAGACTCAAGTCGAGCCCCAATTGCTTTTTGACAATCGCCACCAACACATAAATCGACAAGGCCACCCACGCTTGGGTCTTCACCGCATTCTCCGAGGTGCCGTAGAAAGCCTTGATGCGCAGGTGCTGTTTGATCCAGCGAAAAAACAATTCCACTTTCCAACGTGCCCGGTACAACTGGGCGATAGTCAAAGCGGGAAGGAGGAAATTGTTGGTCAGGAAGGTCAGTCGGGAGTCCTTCTCGGCATCGAAATAGTGGATGCGCCGCAAGGGATCGGGATAGCGCTCGGCCGTTCGCACTCCGGTCAGCAAAATGGTTTGGTCGCTTCGCAATCCCGCTGATCGTTCGACGGGGCGTGAGTTGCGACGGTAGAACTGCATATTCTTTTTGGCGCGAGTGACGAAAAAGGCGCAAGCTTGCGCCAAAAGATACAGGCGAGCAAAATCCACATAACCGCGATCGAGCAAGTAAAACGCTCCGGCTTCGGGAAGCAACTGGTCCAGAATGTTCACGTCGTGAACTTGGCCTCCGGTCACATAAACATTGGTCGGAATGCTCCCTCGTAGATCCAGCAGCGTGTGCAGTTTCACCGCGCTCTTGCGGCGGCGGAATTTTCCCCACGGGAAAAGCGACAGGCACAAATCGATGGTCGTCGAGTCCAGGGCATACACCGTCTCGGACAACTCCACTCCGAAAGGCTCGTGGCGGTAGAGGTCGCGAGCGGCGGCAATTAGGACTTGAGCGAAATCGGCATAGATCCGCCAGTCGCGCTGTTCGTTGGCGTGTGCCAACGTGTTGCGAGAAACCTGTCCCCGGAAGCCCATATGATAGAGCTTGGGTTGCTGAGCACGAAGACAAGCTTCGATATCGCGAAGACTTTCGCGATAGGTGAGCTGAGCAAACGCCAAACAAAGGAACTGATCCCAGCAGGAGAAATCTTTGACGTAGCGATTGCCCTGGTACCGATCGACGCATATTTGAAACTCGTAGGTTGGCAGGAACTCCACGAGCTGAGAGAAAACGGTTCGGCCTTGGTTCATCTACTGCCTCCGGAGCAAGCTGCAAAGCAGTAGAATGGCGCCAAAACAGAGGCAAAAAATTGAAATCGAAAAAACTCACAGAGACCCCTTACTTTCGTTCAATCAAGCAGTTACAGTGAACTGCTCAGACTTTCTTGGGACAGCACTGGTTGGATGTCTATGTTTTGAGCCTTAAGTCCTGACGATTGAGTTTTGAGGATCAATTTCTGATTGTTGCGGTTCAGGCTCTTAAGTTTCGCGTCCCGAATTCTGGGTTTTAAGCTCCTCTTCCGTTTTACTGAAAACTGAAAACTCTCCAAACGCCCGGCGCTCTCACGCTCACGGATTGAACCAGAACTTCACCGTCGCGGTCACGTGCGCCGTCACCGCTCTACCGCCCTGTGTCGCTGGCGTGTACTCATACTGTTTCAAGGCGTCTATGGCGGCCTGTCGCAACGACGCAGGTCCCGTCAAAATCTTCATCGCTCCTATCTTTCCGTCAGGACCTACCACCGCGTCCACTCTCACATCTCCGGTAATGTAATTCTCCATGGCTTCTGGCGGATAAACCGGTGGCACCGATTTCAACAATTTAGGCGGCACAATTGCCGCATCACTTGCCGCCGGCTCTGGCGTCGCGGGTTGTGCGCTCGCCGAGGACGTCGCACTGGGCGCCGATTTGCCCCGCGAAACTGCAGCCGCACCACTTTCTTTCGCGTTGGAATGTTTGGGCACACTCGTGGGCGCAACGGGTTTTGCCGTATCGAGCGCGGCAGAGGTCGCGGGCCCGGTAAATCCCGCCCCGGACTCGGCTGTTGCCGGCTCGCTGGGACCCTCCGCTGCACGGGAGGTGGAATGCGAGGAAGTCTCAGCCGCGCGAGACTTTGGAGTCGCGCTTGGCTTGTTCGCTAAGGGCACGGCAACGGAGGCCGCCGCGGAAGCCCCTGGCGTTGTGGTTTGCACAATTCCACTCTCTGACTTGCTGGAGCTTGCAGGAAACATTGCCTGCGAACTCCCTCTGTGCGTCGAATAACTGCCAAGCCACGGCAGGCGCACCCAATTCATGCGCCAAGCCCCGCCAAGAAAAATCGCCAGCACTAATACACTGATGGCCGCCAGCGGGAATTTACCGATGCCTGCGCGCACGGGTTTGTAAATATCGTATAGCGATTGAGAGACTCGCGCTGTCCCGCCGTTGGGCGCTCGGGAAAAATCCAAGTCCGGCTTTGGCAACAGGCAGTCCAGCGGATCAATCTTTTCGGTGTCACTGGCGGCGCCTTCCTTAGCCGGTGCCGCTTTCGGAAGCGTCATTCGGATCATCGGCGGGGCTGGCGCGGCTGGTCCTGAGGGCGTTGGTGCAGCGTTACCAGCTGCCGGCGGTGCAGGTGACGTGTTTGCATTCCCCGCATTCACGGCCGGTGAAGGCGATGTCGCTTGTGCCGGCGCTGACATTCGTGTCACTTCCGAAGCAGCCACCTCGGCCCTCTTCGCTGCATCCTCTCGCGCCGCCTCCGTCTTCGCCGCATCGGCCTTGATCTTAAGCAACTCCTGGATCTGTGCTCGCAAGGCGTCCACTTCTTGTTTCAGATTCTCAACTTCATGACCGGAAACCGCCGGCACCTCAGGCGCGACATCGTCTTCCGCCGGCTCTGCCGATTCCACCATCCGCTCGGTTTCCGATTTCGCTGGCGCGTCTGCCTTGCTGGGCAGTTGCACGCCCCAATAATTCGGCATTGACTCCGTGAACTCGATCTCGACGTAGCATTCCGTTGGCCGGAAATAGCGCTTCCGCACGACCTGGCACACCACCTCGGCATTTGCTTTCTTTTCTGTCAGAAAAAGTAATTGCCCGACTACCACGGCCGCCGCCAGCCGAATTACCGCTCCATTCTCAAATACCAGGAGTGTCGAGGTGTCCTCGGAGAAAAGATCGCGCTGCCCCGAGGAAGCCGCTGGTCGCGCTCCGGTCACATTTATCGCGATTTCCAGCGCCAGGGGTGGCGCCTTGCTGTTCAACGGTTGCAGCTTCGCCACAGTCTCTTCAGACGTAGCAATTGTGTTGGCTGCGGAATCCACTTGAATTTTTCCTGTTCCTGTGTTGCCGTCGGGTCCGCGACCTATGCATCATAGGCGTAGCGACACCCATCCGGCGTTAGTCCACGCTCTTCCATTTTTTCAGGGACAGCACCCTCCGCGCCATAGTACCTGCGTACTTCGCCGCGAAAGTTGCCCAATCAGTAGCGGCCTGCAATTCTGCGCGCCAAGCCTCTTCGTGGTCTTCAGGTTTTACCATCCGTCATCGTCGAACGATCTCCCATTGGCAAATCCCAGCTACTTCTTAGTCCGCGGTCTCCACCGGCCACGCTGAGTTCTCTTCCCCCAGGTTCACTTCCAAAAATCCTTCTGCGGGCAAAACATCAATTGGCAATCCCCCATGCCATAGCGCCACGCCGATCGGGAATTTGCTCTTTCCCTTCAAATCCAGTTGCTCCCTCAGCACTGCAAGTTCCAGCGTGCGCCCAAACGCCACAGTCGCAATTTGGGAAGGGCTCAGCAGGCATAACCGTTGCTTTTCTACGGCGTACTCCTTCATTCGCCCACGCTCCAGGTTCACCACGATTACTACTTCTTGCGCCGCTCCGATCGTAATGCGGAATTCCGGGTCTTCCAATTCCGCAAGCGGCTCGGGGAAGCAGTCCACTCTCATCACAAATCGGTCCTCTTCGAACCCGTACCTCAATTCCCTCAAATAAAATGTTCGTCCATGCATGGCTCCGCCGCGCCGTTCCGGGGAAAACACGCCTGCTCCCAGCCACTCAAAGTAACTCGTGTCGCGGCCGTCCACTTTGACGTTAAGAAATGTCGAAGGCGCAAGTTGGTAGGCGCGTTCCGGCTGGCGCTTGATCGGCTTTGCCAGCTCCTCCGGTGCCACCTGGCCCAGCGCCAGATACACTCCCGTCAGATGCTTGCGAAACAACTCGTCGAATTCGGCATCATTCGCCGTGCTGTGCTCCGGCCCATACCACCAGCACCAGTCGCTGCCCTCGGCGGCCAGCAAAGACTCCTGTGCTTCCGCCACCGCCGTGTCGCTCACGCTGTTGGTACGGCCCTTAGCACGCGCATCAATCGCACCCGCGTAGGCTTCCCGGGCATCCCACAGAAAATCCCAGGCTGTCACGTCTTCCTGGTGCCCAATCCACACGTCAAAGTTCGCATTGATCCACGAAGCAGGGAAAATCCCCGTGGTAGTAGGAACCTCGCCGGCCGCCGCAATAGTCTCCGTGGCCGTCAGTGCGCGAAAATCCTGGTCATTGCTGATCAGTCGGTAAAATTCCCTCAGGAACTCTCGACCATTCCCGGGATAGTATTCCCACGCATTCTCACCATCCAGGAACAAGCAAACGGTCAGCGGATTGGGACTCTTCACGCTATCCCCGATGTGCCGCAACCTTCCGTGCAGATCCCCAGCCGCAGCCGTACTGTCCATGCGGCTATACACAAAACCCACCAGGTCCGACAAATGGTGATCGCGAAAAAGTCCAGTAACGCCCGCGCTTCCCATCTGCAAGCGCCACGGCTGGTACAACTTTTCCGCATTCGCCGGGATTCCCGAAGAATCGCGAAAGAATCCTACATTCAGCGTCCGTCCAAGCACGCCCTCATCCGTGCCGAACCACTGGAATCCCTCCTCCGCTGCAATCGTCAGCGCCTGGTCGGATACGGAACCTTCAGAAGGCCACAACCCCACTGGCGTTTTTCCAAACACCCGCTCGTGATATTCCTTCGCTCGCCGCAACTGTTCTCGCGCATCTTCCGGCCGCCGAAACGCGCGCCGTGGTATCGGAGTGCTGGGATTCGCCACTCGCGCGATATCTGAATCGCACAGCAGCGGCAGGATCGGGTGATAATAAGGCGTCGTGCTGATCTCAATCTGCCCTCGCGCCGCCGCTTCCCGATACGAAGGCAGTACTAGCGTCAGTAATTCCAGTTGTTTGGCTTTTAGCGACTCTTTGTCTTTTTCCGAGAAATCCTTGCCTCGATCCGCAAGCCGGCTTACCACCGCGTCCTTCTTGAACCATTCCTCTTCCATCCACGCCAGTTGCGACAGCACTTGCAAATCTCGCCAATCTCGCGCCGTAAACGTAATCAGCGCCTGCGCCCCGCCCGCCGGGCGCGACCATTCAAACAACTCCATGAACCGCGGCCAGCGAGACATCAGCCGTTCGTGATTCACCTGAAACGCTCGTCCCAGCAGCTCGTTTTTGTCGTCCCTCGTCAGACTCTCTGTCTTCTTGAACGCTAGCGCAAACCACGGCTCATTAAATGTTCCGCTTGCATACTCCTCAAGCTGCATGCATAGCGACGGCACCATGTTGAACGTCGCATGGAACGTCGGAAACTCCTCGAACAGCTTCACCATCCCGTAGTAATCTTTCGTCGCGTGCAATCTGGTCCACGGCAGCACATACCGCCCCGTCTCCGGGTCTCGATACTGCGGCTGGTGCATGTGCCACAGCACCGCCAAGTTCACTCGATTCATCCCTGGTTTCTCTCCCTAACCCGCGCCTGTCACGCCTCCATGTTACACTCAGCCTTCGCCTCATGCGCATCATTGACCGCTACATTGTTCGCGAAGTCATCCGCCACGCGCTCCTCGGGCTCTTGATCTTCACGTTTGTTCTCTTCGTCCCGAAACTTGTCCGCCTCATGGAGCTGTTTGTTCGCCACTCTGGCTCCGGCTCGCAAGTCGCCTTGCTCTTCCTCTGCATCATTCCCAACATCCTCGTCTTCACCATTCCCATGGCCGTGCTAATCGGCGTGCTCCTGGGACTTGGCCGTATGTCCATGGACAGCGAAATTATTGCCCTTACCGCCCTCGGCATCAGCCGCAAACGCATCCTCTGGCCCGTTGGCGTTCTGGCAGTGATCGGCGCGGCACTCACTCTTGTCATGACCCTCTGGCTAGCGCCACTGGCGATTCGCACTTTTCGTACCATCGAAGCCGATCTCATCACCTCGCAGATTTCCTTTCAGGTACAGCCCCGCGTCTTCGATGAGCGTTTCCCCCAAATGGTCCTCTACATCAACGATGTTTCCGCCAGCGGGGCTCGCTGGAACGGCGTATTCCTGGCTGAAGCAGGTGGCGAAAGTGGTTCGCGCATCACCACCGCGGAAAATGCGATTGTAATTGCAGAGCCCAAGCAGGGCAAGTTGGAGTTGCATCTGAACGGCGGAACTACTCATGAATTTTCCCGCGAAGAACCAGACCGTTACAGCGTCACCGCTTTCGGCAGTAGCGACTGGCCCGTCGAGGTCAGTGGCATCGGCCCTCCCAAAGGGCGCGAGCCCGGCAACCCCGAGCGCTCTTTGTGCGCGCTTTGGAATGACCGCGGCAAAGGCTGGCGCGATGCTCGCGTGGAATTGCACCAGCGTTTCGCGTTTCCCATCGCCTGTTTTGTGTTTGCTTTGATTGCCGTTCCTCTCGGTGCGCAGCCGCGTCGCGGCGGTCGCGCAGCCGGCACCTTGCTTTCGGTGCTAGTGATCGCCTCCTACTACCTGCTGTTCATTGTCGGTGCGGGTCTCGCGCGACAGGGCGCTCTAACTCCTTTCGCAGGCATGTGGGTCGCAAATATCGTCCTCGCCCTCGTTGGCGTAGCACTTCTTCCTCGCATGGAGCACTACTACGGAAGTGAAACTGCCCTCTTGCTGCCCGTGACCGCGCGCCTCAAGACCTTCTGGCGCCTGCTGCGACGCCGAAAAACCAAGGTGAAGGCCGCGGTTACCCGCTTGGACAATGGCGAAGCCCGTGGCGAAACTGCGTTTCCCTCCGCTTCCAGCATTCCCCGTATCGTGGACATCTACGTGCTCCGGCGCTTTTTCTACTATTTCGCCATCATCATGGGCGCTTTCATTTTGCTCTTCGAGACCTTCACCTTTTTTGAACTCCTCGACGATATCGCACGCCATCACGTTCCATTTCTCGTTGTCGTCGATTATTTCCGCTACCTCATTCCTTATCTCATTTACCAACTCTCCCCGCTCGGCGCCCTCGTGGCTGTCCTCGTCACTCTCGGCGTTCTCAGCAAAAACAACGAAATCGTTGCCTTCAAGGCCAGCGGCATCAGCATCTACCGCATCGCTTTGCCCCTCCTTCTAGCGGGCGTAATGTTGGCCGGCGTCCTTCTCATTCTGGACGACACCTATCTTCCCTATGCCAACCAGCGCCAGGACGCCCTGCGCAACCAAATCAAAGGCAAGCCCCCGCAAACCTACACCCGTCCGCAACGCTGGATTTTCGGGGAAAACAGCAAGGTCTATAACTTCGATCTTTTCGACCCGACGCAAAACCTCTTTGGCGGCCTCACCGTCATTGAATTGGATCCCACCACATTCCAGATGAAGCGCCGCATCTTCGCAACCCGCGCCCGTTGGCTCGATACCGAAAAAACCTGGGTTCTGGAATCGGGCTGGGTGCGCGATTTCGCGGGCGGCGCCGTCGTCAAATACGAACCCTTCAAAGTCACTACGCTCGCCGAACTCGTCGAGCCGCCTTCCTACTTCAACCGCGAGGTAGTCCAAGCCTTCCAGATGAGCTGGCGCGACCTGCGCCGGTATATCGATAGCTTGCATCGCGCCGGTTTCGATGTCTCCACCCTCACAGTGCAGTGGCACAAGAAGATCGCCTATCCCCTGATCGCCCCCATCAGCATGATGCTTGCGATCCCCTTCGCCCTTCTCGTCGGCAGCCGCGGCGCCATCGGCGGCATCGCCCTCGGCATCGCCATTGGCATCGTCTATTGGGCGGTCTCCGCCCTCCTCGAAGCCATGGGCGGCATTGGTCAACTCCCCCCGCTCCTCTCCGCATGGTCTCCCGACCTAATCTTCTTTTTCTTCGGCATGTATTTCTTCTTCAAAATGCCCACGTGACGCGGTCTTTTCTTTAGCGCAAATTCCGAGGGGGAGAGAATATCCCCACGGTGTGCTGAACGCTTTGCGCCAAGATTTTGTTTTCCAGCACGCCTCTGGCTCAATCCCGCTGCAACCTGTTAGAGTTATTCTCTGCTCTCAGGAGACCCACATGACCACCGAAGCCAACAGCCGCATGCAGCGCCCGCTTGATGTTGTCGATCACCAAATCTCCGAAATCCTTCGCGAAGAAGCCGTCCGCCAAGCCACCGGGCTCGAACTCATCCCTTCCGAAAATCTCGTATCCGAAGCCGTCCTTGACGCCATGGGCTCCATCTTCACCAACAAATATGCGGAAGGCTACCCCGGCCGGCGCTACTACGGTGGCTGCGAATTCGCGGACAAGGTCGAACAACTCGCCATCGATCGCGCCAAGGAACTCTTCCATGCCGATCACGCCAACGTCCAGGCGCACTCGGGCACTTCCGCTAACGTTGCGGTTTACATGTCAACGCTCCATCCCGGCGACACTGTGCTGGGCATGGCGCTGGCCCACGGCGGCCACCTGACGCACGGTCACCCTCTGAATTTTTCCGGCCGCATGTACAAATTCGTCGAGTACCACGTCCGCCGCGACACCGAACAGATCGACTACGACGAAATCGAAAAGCTGGCCCACGAACACAAACCCAAAATGATCGTCGCGGGCGCCAGCGCCTACTCGCGCATCATCGATTTCGAGCGTATGGCCAAAATCGCCAAAGCCGTGGACGCGCTCTTCTTCGTGGATATGGCCCACATCGCAGGACTCATTGCCGCCGGCGTTCATCCCAGCCCGGTACCCTACGCCGACATCGTTTCCACCACAACTCACAAAACGCTTCGTGGGCCGCGGGGCGGCTTGGTCTTGTGCAAATCCAGCTTCGCCAAGGAACTCGATAAACTCACTTTCCCCGGCACACAAGGCGGCCCGCTAGTCCATACCATCGCCGCGAAAGCTGTTTGCTTGAAAGAAGCGATGGAGCCCAGCTTCCAGCAATACCAGCGCCAGGTTGCCGCCAACGCCAAAGCCATGGCCAACGCCATCGCCAAGCAGGGCTTCCGCATCGTCACCGGCGGCACGGACAATCATCTTTTCCTCATCGAAGTTCATCCCCGCGGGATCACCGGAAGCGACGCGGAAAAGGCCCTCGATCGCGCCGGCATCACAGTCAACAAAAACTCCATTCCGTTCGATCCTCTCCCCCCCATGAAGGCGGGTGGCATTCGCTTGGGTAGCCCTTCCGTCACTACACGCGGGATGAAGGAACCCGAGATGGAGTTTATCGGCACCTGGGTGGCCGAAATCCTCAGCCACATTGGCGATGCCTCCGTCGAACAGAAAGTCCGCAAGCAAGTCGCCGACCTCGCCGCCCGCTTCCCCATCTACGAATCCCGCGTACTAGGCGCAGCCGCCCACGCCCGCGCCTAATCCGCAACCTTCCGGGTTTCTCTGGCCTTTGTAGCGGCCGCCTTCTGAGGCGGGCGACTTGCAGATCCCGCTCATCCCCGTTTCTTGTGAGAATTCTCCTCCCGCAGTAAACTTCTCTCCGCAGAGGAACCACCGGCGCATAGCCGCGCCGCACTTTCATGAACCCGAGCAAGCTCGCTCTTCCCGACATCGTCTACGCCACATCCAGCTTTGAGCAATGGGCCTCGCGCCACGTCAAACTGATCCGCTCAGACGTGGCCCTCAAGCACCGCAACATGGCTCTCGCCGCTTTTCACTTCCTTCGCGCCACGTTTTACCGCTGGGCGGAGTTGTGGCCCATCGTCTGTCCCGAACTTGCTCGTGCTCCCCAACTACTTGCCGTCGGCGACCTTCATATCGAGAATTTCGGCACCTGGCGCGACCTGGAAGGCCGCCTCATCTGGGGTGTTAATGATTTCGACGAAGCCTGGCCCGCCTCTTATACCGTGGACCTGGTCCGCCTCCTCGCTAGTGCTTATCTGGCGATACAAGAAGAACACCTCTCCCTCACCCGCAAGGAGGCCGCTCACGCCATCGAGCAGGGCTATCGCGATTCCCTCGCCAAGGGCGGCGGGCCTTTTGTTCTCGCCGAACACCACCGCTGGTTGCGTCTATTGGTCTTAAACGAGCTTCGCGACCCTGTAAGGTTCTGGGAAAAAATATGCGCTTGTCCGCACTTTAAGGGCACTCTCCCCGCTGCAATCGCGAAACTCTTGAAATCCACTCTCCCCTTTCGCGCCGAATCATATGATCTTAAGAACCGCGTCGCCGGACTAGGCAGCCTCGGCCATCCTCGCGTCGTCGCCCTGGCCACCTGGCATGGCGCGCACATCGCTCGCGAGGCTAAGCAGCTTACTCCTTCCGCCTGGATCTGGTCTCGTCATCTGGACACGACGGAAATTCTCTCCCCTAGACTTGTGGATTGCGCCGTGCGTATCCGCGATCCGCACGTGCATTTTGCCGAGCACTGGATTGTCCGTAGACTGGCCCCCGATTGCTGCCACATCGAAATCAACACTCTGCCCGCCGGGCGGGACGAGGAAAAACTCCTTTATTACATGGGCTGGGAAACCGCGAACATCCACCTCGGTTCGCAAAAATCCATGCCGGCCGTCAAACGTGACCTGGCCGCGCGCAAGGACCGATGGCTTCACAAAGCCGCTAGAGCCATGCTCAAAGTTACCCTCGCCGACTGGAAAGTATGGCGCCGCAACTGGGAGCGCCACGCCGCGGAAACCTGACCCTTCTTTCGCCCATCCGACGGGGATTTATTTCTCTAGAACTTTGAGCCCCCTGCACCACGACTGTCCCACGGGTCAGTAGATTCCGCACTGATTCCACCGTAGCGTAGCGAAGGACCGGTGAATGTCAACTCCACAGGCAATTTCGCGATTTCTCTTCTGTCCAGCGGTTTGGGCAGCTCTCTTTCTCTGCCTCGAAGCTGGCTGCGGTGTTTACGTGCATGCGGCGGGTAAATCCCTGCCTGGCATGTTCCGCAACCCTTCCGGAGTGGCGTCTTCCCGGGGGATCCTCGAATCCTGACGAGGTGGTATCATGATGGATACGGAAGCCTTCCGTGAATTTAAGACAGGCCTCACGCTTCTTCGAGATAATTATTCCGACAAGGCTCTGGAGCACATCCAGCGCGCCGCGGAACTCGAGAAAAACAATCCCTACTACATGTCTTATCTGGGCGTCGCTCTGGCCCGCACCGAGCGCCGGTGGGCCGATGCCGAACGCATGTGCGATACCGCCGTGCGCATGAAACGCAACCAGGCTCAGTTGTACCTGAACCTTGCGGAAGTCTACATGGCCTCCGGGCGCAAGGAAGACGCTCGCGAAGCTCTGATCGCCGGCATGAAATATGCCCGCCGCGATATCCGCCTGAACATTGCCATGGCCAAGCTCACTCCGCGCCGTTCGCCAGTCTTTACTTTTCTTGAACGCAAGCATCCCCTGAACCGGCACTTTGGAATGCTGCGCCACAAGACCCTCACGGCGATGGGCCGCGACTAAAAACGCGCAAACACGATCTTCCCTAACCCCCAAACGCAGGAAGGGCGGATGGCCCAAAGCCACCCACCCTTCTTGTTTTCCACCCCTGATTTCTTTGAAGCTCTTCACCCCTCCCTTTCGCATTTCCAGGAAAGGTTTTGTTCTATGTCCTTACCGGCTCTCCTACTTCCTCTGGTGCGCCCGGCCGAAACTGTATCCGCCTTGCAGCCCCATCTCCATCAAAATCTTGAAACCGATTCCGTACAGTCCATTGGGCATCAGGTCGCGCCTCACCACTTCCGCCAAGTACTCGTGGCTCATCGAACTGGGGTCCTTCGAATACGGCATGGTCACGAATAGCCGCATTCCCACCTCGTATTTCACCTCGCTGGAATGGAAAAATACACCGCCGCGCGATACACTCATCGAACCGCGAATATCATCGAACGGATCCTTCTCCGGGTCCGAAGGACGGATATGCATCAACTGCGTAATCCTGCAGCGCCGGCTGCCGCGCCGTTCCGTCTGTGTTGGCCGCGGGGGCGTCCCGCCATTGTTTGATCCTGTTTTCATACCGAACTCGACCGAGGACCCCATGACTTTCCACCTCACCTTGTATACTTCTGATCTGGCACGAGGTTAAAGCCGTTCAACCAGAAAACCCATAGTGAAACCGTACTCGGAAAAACGTAGTCCTTGGGGGACCTATGGTAGTACGAAAGTACCGTTGCGGCAAATCCGCCTTCTCCTTCGAAGAGCCGTGTCACATGGTATCCCCCTGCCGAGATTGAGGTGTTTGAGTGAAAAGAGACGATTGGAGTTAGCTGGCCGGCTAGGGGGAGAGCCAGCCAACGCGCGATAGTGGAGGGCCAGTTCCATCGAGACAGGAACTTACCGTCCATTATCGCCAAAAACCACCGGTGAGTGGGGCCTCTAGTGACCTGGTTGTTTGGCCGAAGTCCTGCGCTTTCCAAAGGCCGCGAGACCGAACACCATACCGACGCAGATTACGACAAGTGTGTAGACCAGCGTGTCGCGCGAGCGTGCGGAAAGATTTCTCACTAGCGCACCCACAATTCCGCTGCTGATGTTGAAGAAGGCGTGCAACACGATGGCCACGAGGACGCTGAAACGCGCTACGTTCGCCGCCAATGTGAGCAGGAGACAGATGCCGACGAGAATCAAAACTTGCTGCCACGGAGAAGCACTGGTCTAGCCAGGAACCAGGAACAGGGGCAAGTGCCATACGGCCCATAGTGGGGCGAGAATGACAGAGGCCGGGAAAGGACCGAAGCGCGCGCAGTTCCGAGCACAAGCCTAGGTGGGCCAGATCCGGGCTCACTGAAACGGGGGTTAACCGCAACAACGGGTGCGGCTCAACTCAAAATGATCAACTATCGATGCGATGGAAATGACCTGAAGCGGGGAGCAATGATAGTATGAGAAGCTCGTTGATCTGATAGAGTTACATGCATTCCAGGCGAATACCCAGAATGAACAGTGAATTGACCGGCGCGGCCCAGCAGACCATCCCAGCGACCCAACTCCGGCACGATTGGAAGAAGGAAGAAGTCGCGGCCATATACGCCACGCCGCTGCCCGAACTGGTGTTTCAGGCGCAAACCCTGCACCGGCAATTCCATGCCGCGGATCGCGTCCAGAAGTGCCAGTTGATCTCCATCAAGACGGGGGGCTGCCCGGAGGATTGCAAGTATTGTCCGCAAAGTGCGCACTACGATTCCGATGTCGAGCGGGAAGGGCTGCTGGATCCACAACATGTTGTGAATGTGGCGCGGGATGCCAAAGCGAAGGGCGTGACGCGCATGTGCATGGGCGCGGCGTGGCGAGAAGCGCCTCATGGCCGGGATTTCGAGAAGGTTCTTGAAATGGTACGTGGGGTCTCTGCCTTGGGCCTGGAAGTCTGCTGCACTTTAGGGATGCTGACCAGCGAACAGGCAGTGCAGCTTAAGCAAGCGGGGCTCACAGCCTACAATCACAATCTGGACACCTCGCCGGAATTTTATGGCTCGATTATCACCACCCGCGTGTACGATGAGCGGTTGAGGACCCTTGCGGCAGTTCGCAAGGCCGGAATCACCGTGTGTTGCGGCGGCATTCTGGGAATGGGAGAGAAGGAAAGCGACCGCGCCGGACTTTTGCATCAATTGGCGACGCTCAACCCTCATCCGGAAAGCGTACCCATTAATATGCTGGTTCGCGTTGGGGGCACGCCACTGGCTAACGTGCCGCCTCTCGATCCGCTGGAGATGGTGCGCGCCATCGCCACTGCGCGCATACTGATGCCGGCTTCCCGCATACGGCTGGCTGCGGGCCGAAAGCAGTTGTCACCGGAAGCCGTGACGCTGTGCTTTCTTGCGGGCGCCAATTCGATTTTTGTTGGAGAAAAACTGCTGACCACGCCAAACCCCGGAGAAGATGAAGACGAGCAAATGCTTCGGAGTTTGGGGATGAAGTCACTCGAACCACATGCTGTCTAACAGCCTGGCGACGTGGAAAGACCAACTACAGAAAGGGTTGCGGGCTCTTGATGACCGCAGCCTGCGCCGGAATCTGGCCGAAATTCACGGTGTAAATCTCTGCTCCAATGATTATCTCGGCCTCGCCGAACATCCCAAACTTCGCAAAGCGGTTCTCCACGCTGTGCAACATGCGCAAAGGGTTGGCGGAACCGGGTCGCGTCTCCTTTCGGGCCAAACGGAAGAGTGGCGCGCAATTGAGGAGGAGTTCGCTAGATTTGCCGGTACCGAGGAAGCGCTCTACTTCAGCAGTGGTTACGCGGCGAATCTGGGCCTATTGGCTGCGCTGGTAGGCAAAGATGATGCGGTTTATTCCGACTCGTTGAACCATGCCAGCTTGATTGATGGCATGCGCCTTTCCGGCGCGCGCAAAGTGATTTACCCGCACCTGGACATGGAGGCCCTGGAAGACAGGCTGCGCGAGGGAATGGGCGCTCCGTGGCGTAAAGTGATTATTACGGAAAGCGTCTTCAGCATGGACGGCGATATTGCGCCCCTCAGGAAGATCGCCGAATTGGCGGATAAATATGGAGCCGCCATTATTCTGGATGAAGCGCATGCCGTAGGAGCAATGGGGCCGCAGGGTCGCGGGCTCGCCGCCGAAGCGGGCATCGTGTCGTATTTGCTCGCCGTGGTGCACACGTGCGGGAAAGCCCTGGGATGCGCCGGCGCCTTTGTGTGTGGTCCGGCGGTACTGAAGGAGCACCTTATCAACCACGCGCGCACCTTCATTTTCAGCACGGCGCTTCCCCCTTATTTTTCGCAACAGATTAGCGCAGCCATGCAGCTTGCTGCGGATATGGACACAGAGCGCCACGAATTGCAGGAACGCGCGAAGAGTTTCCGCGCCGCATTGCGCGCTGAGGGATTTGACACCGCGGGCAGCGCCAGCCAGATCGTGCCGGTGGTTTTTGGAAAAGTGGAAGATACTCTCAGCGCGGCAGATCATCTTCAGCACGAAGGTTTTGCCGTGCGCGCCATACGCCCTCCGACCGTGCCCGAGGGCAAGGCACGCCTGCGCCTGTCATTGACCTCCCGAGTCCCTGAACATGAATTGGACCGACTGGTGAAATCCCTGGTCGCCTGGCGGGCAGATCAACGAACTCTCGCAACGGCGAGGCACGCATGAGGCGCCAGTTCTTCATCACGGGGACGGATACCGGAGTGGGCAAGACGACGCTTTCCGCGTTGCTTTGCGCCGCGCTCGATGCGGTTTACTGGAAACCAATCCAGACGGGCACGCTGGAAGGTTCGGACCGCGTCACGGTGATGCGCCTGGCGGGGATCGGCACGGACCGCACCCTCGATGAAGTCTACAAGTTTGTGCCTCCGGTTTCGCCGGACCTGGCCGCGCGCTGGGCCGGCGTCGAGATTGACCTGGGCCGCATGAACCTTCCCATGAGCCTGATGAACGACTGGCTGATTGTGGAAGGCGCCGGGGGAGTGCTGGTGCCCATCAACTCCAAGCAGTTCATGCTGGATATGATGGTAAAATTCAAGCTGCCGGTGATTCTGGCGGCGCGCAGCGGCTTGGGCACGATCAATCACACGTTACTCACGCTGGCGGCGCTCCACGCGGCCGAATTGCCGGTGCATGGTGTGGTGTTAATCGGGGATCAGAATCGCGAGAACCGCGACACCATCGAGAAGTTTGGCCATGTGCGCGTCATCGGCGAAATTCCCAAGCTCCCCAATCTTCATCGCACCGCCCTGATGCAAGTTTTTCTAAACCATTTTGATCGATCGGCCTTTGCCCAATGACAAAACTACTTAGCATCTGGCACCCGTTTACGAATTCCCGCCTGGACCCTCCGCCACTTCACGTGGCCAGCGCCGAGGGCGTCTACCTTCACCTGGCGGATGGACGGCGCATCCTGGACGCCATCTCCTCCTGGTGGGTCAACCCCCATGGCCACGCGCATCCTCGCATCAGCGAAGTTGTAGCCAAGCAGGCGCACAAACTGGAACACGTGCTTCTCGCGGGCTTCACGCACGAACCAGTTGAAGAACTCGCCACGCGCTTGCGCAAATGGGTGCCCGCCGAACTGACGCACATATTTTTTTCAGACGACGGGTCCACCGCCGTGGAAGTCGCGCTGAAACTCGCGGTGCAGCATTACCAGAATCTCTCACGGCCCGATAAGCATGAAATCGTTGCCCTGGCGCACGGGTATCACGGGGACACCGCGGGCGCCATGTCCGTCAGCGATTCGTCGCCATTCAATGCTCCGTTTGAATCCATGCGCTATCCCGTGCATCGCGTGCATTCGGCTTATTGTTACCGGTGTCCCGTGGGATTGACGCGCGCCACCTGCCAGATCGAATGCGTGCAAAAATTGGAAGGATTGCTGGCCGAACGCGGCGACAAAATTGCCGCGGTGATCGTGGAGCCGCTGCTGCAGGGTGCGGGAGGAATGATCGTTCACCCCGTCGAGTTTCTGCAGAAGGTCCGGGCGCTTTGCACAAAGCATGATGTGTTCCTGATAGCCGATGAAGTGCTTACCGGATTTGGCCGCACCGGGAAAATGTTTGCCTGCGATGTTGCGAATGTCGTACCCGACCTGATGTGCCTTTCGAAGGGGCTCACCGGCGGCTACCTGGCAATGGGCGCGACACTCTGCACGGATCGGGTGGAGTCCGCTTTCCGCAGCGAGAATCGTCTGCACACCTTCTATCACGGTCATTCTTACACAGGAAATGCGCTGGCCTGCGCGGCTGCCAACGCCAGCCTGCAGATTTTCGACGATGAACCGGTGTTTGACCGAATTGCGGCGATCACTCGAGTAAACGCCGATCGTCTGACTTATTTGCGGAGCATGCGGCAGGTGGGCGACACGCGGCACATCGGAACGATTGGCGCGCTGGAACTTCGCGCAGACGATCCTGGTTATCTCTCTGCGTTGCGCCCCAAACTGTATGACTTTTTCCTGCGACGCGGCGTTTTGCTGCGGCCACTCGGTAATGTGATCTACGTGCTCCCACCTTACGGGATCGCCACGGAAGAGCTGCATCACGTTTATGACATCATCACGGAAGCCATCGAAGCGCTGCTTTAGTGTCCTGAGTCGGAAATAGTCTACGTATGTCGTGGGATTAAGTTTGTCATTCCGAGGGTCCCGCGGCACGCGGGTCCCGAGAAATCCGCTTTGCTTTCAACGCGCAAGAAAAAGCAGATTCCTCGCTTCGCTCGGAATGACAAATTTGTTTATTCAGCGAATTTGCAACTCAGGACACTAGACCATATCCACGGTTTGTTACACTGAACTTCACGAGTGATGGAGGAACTGTACTTGACGGCGCCGTTGAGCGGCTGGAAACAGAAAATCGTTGTCTTTGCCGGAACTATTGGGGCGCCGGGCCTCTTTCTCATCTCCTTTCTGGATTCCTCTGTGTTGACGTTTCCCGTCATCAACGATCTGCTGCTTATCGAACTCTCCATTCAACATCCTTTACGCATGCCGCTTTATGCCGCCATGGCGGGGCTTGGTTCTCTTGTCGGCTGCGTGCTGCTCTATTTCATTGCGAAAAAGGGCGGGGAAGCTTTTTTTCGGAAAAAAGCAGGTGGCCGCGCGCACGCCATCCGGCGGTGGGTAGTGAAAAATGGATTTGGCGGAATGCTGGTTGCGGCGCTGCTTCCGCCGCCCACGCCTTTCAAGATATTCGTGTTCGCTGCCGGGGTATTTGAAGTGCCACTGGTGAGTTTTACTTCCGCCATCGCATTGGCGCGCGCGATTCGCTACTTTGGCATCGGCTATCTGGCTGTTCGTTACGGCAAGGAAGCGCTGCCGCTTCTGGCGCAGCACAAACTGGAAGTCACCATCGCGGTGCTGGTGTTTGCGTTGGCTAGTTATGCGGCGTCTCGCTTGGTCCTGCGCGATAAACCGGAAGCCTCTAGGTAGGTTTCCCTTCACGTGCTGTTGACCGATCACCGTAAGTGAACGTCACCTGCCCAGGCGAGTTGTTCGCTGACAATCCGCGCCGTCGAATCCACCCAAATGCGCGCCACAACACGATGCCGAGTTTGCTGTTCGGCCACGTCGCGCAAATCGCGGATCACTACCTCGTAGCCATTCTCTGCTTTGTCAACCGCTGCGCGGGGCATGCTCGCCGCGCCCAGAAACCTGTGACCAACCGCGGACTTTTGCACCGCGGTTAGGACCGGAGATTCTTCCGGCTTGTGCAGGCAGGTGGCGGATTCCGCATCGAAACTCTCGACGGAGCTTGCCGGAACTTCCACCAGGCAAAGAAATGACTGTGTTTCTACTACGCCATGCCACGTGAATATCGACAAGCTATCGGCAAACGCCGCCACGCGACGCGGCGATTCACCGTGGTAGGAGCTTTCATCAAGCGCCACCGTGCCGCCTAAATGCAACCCGCCGCGAGCTGCAATGTACAGCACCATCAAAGCCAGAACCAACAGCGCGCCAGTGCGGCCTCGCGGTTTTTTGTTCTTGACGCCGATTTCCAAACTCACCAAGAGGAAGAACTCCGGTACAACCACGGCACCGAAAAGGAGGAACAATATCCAAGGGTCCACCGGTGGAAGCCAATCCAGTGCAAAGCGGGTAGGACGGAAAGGCCACAACAGCGCCACGCCGCTGGATTGGCAGAGGTCAAAGGTCACATGGGCGATTGCCGCGCTTGACGTCGCGGCCAGAATCACTTTCCACGTTTCACGCCGCTGGGGGTCTAGCCTGCGCACGACGTAAGCGGCAATCCCGATGATGACGATTGTACCGAGAACGGAATGGGTGAAAGTACCGCGCATCGCCAGGTAAGCAGCGGGACCGAACCATGCGCTGATCCAGTCCAGATCGGCAAGCGTGCCGGCAACCAGCATGCCGACAAGCAGCGGCCATCCACGTCGCGCGAAAAATCCGCGTGCCAGGGCCAGCGTGAGCAATGCATGCGTGAGAATGTTCACTTTCAGGATTCGCGCGAAGAACCGCTGTTTGTGGCCGGCGTGCCGCGTGGCACAAGCAGCTTCAATGCTCGCGGCACAATGGAAAACTCTACGGGCAGACGCGCAAATGGTTCGCCGTCAAGTTGCGCGTACACTGGATTGCCGTCCAGCGGCTCGCACACCAGCGTGTCCGCTTTCCAGAAGTGTACATCTTCTTCCTTGCGCAAGTTGCCCATCCACAGTGTTGGCAGGTAGCTCAGGTAGCGCAAACCGCTTTGCGTGGTCAGCGCCATAACCTCAAACTGGTCCTCGAACAAGTCCGCCTGGTCGGTAATTTTAAATGGGCCGCCGTAGTTCTTTGTGCGCCCCACCACCACCAGCGTGCCTTCTACCTGGCGATCGCCAGCTCGAACGCGAAAACGCGGAAAGGTGTAGCGCAGAACTTCGCATGCGCCTTGCCACCAGTACGCCAGAATGCCCACGCGCGCCTTCAACCCAAGGTCAACGGAATAGACGATCATGCCGTCGGGGCCGGCTCCGGCAACGCTCAGGAAGAAGCGCTTTTTCTCTGGCTGCTCCAGCGGCGTTGCCAGGCCTAATGCAATTTCACGAACTTCCGCGTCGATCATCTGCTTTGCCGCTCGCGGAATATCCCACGGCAGCGCGAGTTCCTTTGCCAGAATGTTGGCGGTGCCTCCGGGAAGCAGCGCCAGTGGCACGCGATGGCCGTTAGTTAATGACGCAAGTCCATTTACTACTTCGTTCAAGGTGCCATCGCCGCCGCAAGTGATAACCAGTTGGCGTCCGTCGCGCGCCGCCTGCTGAGCGATTTCGGTAGCGTGGCCAGGGGCGGTCGTCTCTGCCAACTCCGCTTCGATCCCGCCAGTGGCAAGAATCCGCCGCGCCTGGTCAATCAGGCGACGCCGTGCGTTTCCGCCATTGCCCGCGTTTGGGTTGTGAATCAACAGCGCGTTGTGGAACCGTGTTTCCATATTCTCCCGGAACATCAACAGCCCATACATTCTATATAATAAGATGCGTTTTGCAGCCTACGATCTACGAGGCACTGATGGCAAAAGCATCAACTTCCACGATCAAGAAAGAGCTCCAGGACCTGCGCGAAAAGCTCCGCTATCAAGAGTATCGCTATCACGTGCTGGACGATCCGGAGATTTCGGACGCCGCCTACGACCGGCTGATGGTTCGCCTGAAGGAGATCGAAGCGGCGTATCCCGAACTGGTCACGCCGGATTCGCCCTCGGTGCGCGTCGGTGGTCCGCCACGCGAAGGTTTTCAGACGGTCCGCCATGCCCGAGCGATGCTCAGCCTGGACAACGCATTTTCCTTTGATGCTCTGCGCGATTGGGACCGCCGTGTGCGCGAAGCCAGCGGCCGCGAAGACATAGAGTACATTGCCGAGCACAAATTCGATGGCCTGAGCATCTCTCTGCAATACGAAGATGGCGTGCTGATGCGCGGCGTTACGCGTGGCGACGGCACAACCGGTGAAGACGTTACGCCCAACGTGAAAACCGTGCGCTCTGTGCCCTTGCGCGTGGAAGCCAACGCATTGAAGAAGGCCAAGCTCCCCGCGGATTTCGAGGTGCGCGGGGAAATCATGATGACGCGGGAATCGTTTGACTCGCTGAACCGGCAGCAGGAGCAGACTGGCGGGAAGATCTTTGTGAATCCTCGCAACGCTGCTGCGGGAGCGATTCGCGTGCTGGATCCCACCATCACAGCGCAGCGCCGCCTGGATTTCTTCGCCTATTACCTGTTCGTGGATGGGAAAGTGCCGTTCGCCAAACATTCAGATTCTCTGCAGACACTGAAGCAATTGAGGTTCCGCGCCAGCGACGATTGGAAGCTGTGCAACGGCATCGAAAAAGTGGTCGATTACTGCACGGCCTGGGACAGCAAGCGCGAAAAGCTGGCCTACGACATTGATGGCGTGGTGATCAAGGTGAACTCGACTTCGCTGCAGAACGAGCTGGGATTCACCGCCAAGGCTCCGCGCTGGGCGATTGCGTACAAATACCCCGCGCGGCAGGAAACCACCGTTGTGAACGACATCATTGTGCAGGTGGGCCGCACGGGAACGCTGACGCCGGTGGCCGTGCTCGAGCCGGTGCAGGTGGGAGGCGTCACTGTCAGCCGTTCCACGCTCCACAATATGGATGAGATTGACCGGCTGGGCTTACAGATTGGCGATACCGTGCTGGTTGAGCGCGCCGGAGAAGTGATTCCGCACGTGTTGAAAGTGGTGAAGGAAGGGAAGAATCGCAAGCCGTTTCGCATGCCGAAGCAGTGTCCGGTTTGCGGCAGCGCGATTCACAAAGCCGAAGGGGAAGTGGCGTATCGTTGCGTGAATGCGGCGTGTCCCGCAAAACTGAAGGAATCGCTGCTGCATTTTGCCGGACGCCACGCGATGAATATTGACGGGCTGGGCGAAAAGATCGTGGACCAACTCGTGGAGAAGAAAATGGTCAAGGATGTGGCGGACCTCTACGCGCTGAAACAGGAGGAAGTGGCCAACTTGGAGCGCATGGCGGAAAAATCCGCGCAGAACTTGTTGGAGGAGATTGCCGCCAGCAAGAAGAATCCGCTTTCGCGGCTGATTTTTGCGCTGGGCATCCAGTTTGTGGGCGAACGCACGGGGCAGCTTCTGGCAGAACATTTTTCTTCGCTGGAGGATTTTGCCGCTGCCAAAACTGAAGGGCTGGAAAATGTGAACGAAGTCGGCCCAAAGGTGGCTGCCAGCATTGTGGAGTTCTTCTCCGAACCCGCGAATCGCAAACTGATCAAGAAACTCGATAAGGCTGGCGTGCATCCCACCGCCGAAAAACGCGAAGTGAAAAGCCAGAAGCTTGCGGGGAAAAGCTTTGTGTTTACGGGCGGGTTGGCCAATCGCAGCCGCGAAGAAGCTGGGGAACTGGTGTTACAGAACGGCGGGAAGATTTCTGCTTCCGTCAGCAAAAAAACTAACTACGTCGTAGTGGGCACCGACCCAGGATCGAAGTACGACAAAGCTAAGGAATTGGGAGTTGCCATCCTTACCGAATCCGAATTTGAGAAACTCCTCGCCCTGAAGTGACGCGGCTGTTAGCTTAGAGCAAACCGTGCTCTGTTAGCTTCCGGAAGGGTCTTTAGATTTGGTACGAAGTAGCCTTAAGAAGAGTCTGCCAATTCCAGGGAGAGGCTTTTTTATGATGAGTGGGACAACAACATAGTAGACATAAACGTAGACAAAAACAGCCGCGCCCAGCGCCAACGCCAAGCGTTGAACCCAGATTGGAATAGAGCGATATGTGTTCGGCACTGAATTCCAACGAGTATAAAAGCCGAAGCGGTCGGCAAGTGCGTTGTAGCCGAACATAAGGGCCATTCCAACGGCGATCACCAGCAGCGCAGTCCCAAAAAGCTTCAGTTGATCATAAGGAGGGCGCTCGGAAGATGGCAGGTCCCAGAGTACAAGAACGTAATGGTCGCCCTTTCGCAGTTGCTGCAGGGCCGCATCCCATTCGCGGGCAGTTTCCGGATTTTCTCTCTTGGTACGGTTGTAGGCATGATGCAGCAGTTTCGAGATCTTAGATTCATATTCGGGCGTATCGTATCTGGCCTCGAATTCCTCATTTAGCTTGATGGGATCTTCGGGGCATTCCTCTGTCTCAGTGAAGTACATTATCCGTTTCTCTAGATCGGAAAGCGGAATGCCTTCGAGTTCGGCTTGTTCTGCTGTTTGCTGAACGAGTAAGTCTTTCGCTTCGCGGACGCGCACGCAACGATTCTATGTTCACCTTGCAGAAGGAACAACAACGAATGACGAGCGGCAGTCTCGGCATTTTGCCCTGAGCGAGTGAGCTATACGAATTATGATTTTCGAGTCCACACCTTCCACCATTAACCGATGGCTTTTCATTATTTAACTAGTTTCTGGCGCGAAACTCAAATCCTCGCATGAAATCAGGTTGGCAAGTGATTTCCCGAGTAGAGTTTTGTGCGTCTTTATATTTTCCCCTTGACATGTATGTATGTGTAGTGGCATACATACATCATGCCGACCAAATCCAAGCCAAAATCCGAATCCCTTGCTGACGTGCAACGCTGGTTGCAACAGCAGTCCGCTAAGCTGTGGCCCGCCGCCCTCGGCTCTCTCAGTTTTCGTCGCAGTCCCTGCATTCGCCCAAATTGCCCCGCCTGTCTTTCCGGGGAGAAGCATCCCAGTTATGTCCTCTATGGCCGTCACCAAGGACAGCGCTTTTCCCTCTACGTGCCCGAGGAGTTGGTTCCCCAAGTTCAGCGCTGGTTAGACAACGGGCGTGCTCTGCAGGAACTGCTGTACCAGGCCGCGTCGCGAAACCTCCAAGCTTTGAAGGGAGAGAGGGACCAGGCTTCGGGAAAAAAGGAGGACTGAAAGGTGCCCAGGGCTGGGAAGCCACAGATCAGTTTCGCCGATTGGGAGTTGCTACAACAGGGCATCCTGCTGGAACCGCTGCTACAGAGCATCTCCGATTTTCTGGACGATCATGAAGAGATGATCGAGACCATACGGCGCGATCTGGAACGAGGCCTGAAAAATCCCCGTACTGGTCGCGGTGGATTAACACCTGCGCAGGTTCTGCGGTCCCTGATCCTCATGCGTGTCAAGAACTGGAATTATCGCGAACTGCGCGAGCGGATCACCGACGGCTACACCCTGCGGCAGTTCACGGATTTTTACTGCCAGCCGGTGCCCAAGCACGATGCCTTCAACCGCGCCTTTAACCGACTGACTCCCGAGACGCTGCAGGGCGTCAATGAACTGGTGGTGCAAGCGGCCGTGGATGTGGGCCTGGAAGATGGCCAGAAACTCCGCGTGGACACTACGGTTGTACAAACCGACATTCATCACCCGACCGACAGCACATTGATATGGGATGTCGTACGCGTTGTCACGCGCTTGGTCCTGCGCTTGAACGCAGCGGTGCAACAGCGTATTAAGGGGTTCCGCAATCGCACTCGCGCGGCACGACGTCGGATGCAAGAGATCCAGCGGATGACACCCAAGGAACGGCACCATCGGCAAGTGGAGAAATATCGCGAACTCATCGGAATCGCCGAGGAGGTCGTGGACCGCGCACGAAAGGTAGTGAAGCAAACTCGCAAAGCGCGCGGCACGGACCCGGTCTCTGACCTGGCCATCGACGCGCTCCGGAAAGAGATCGACCACTGCTGTGAACTGGGAGACCGGGTGATCGACCAAGCGCGCCGTCGCGTGCTCCAAGGGGAACAAGTCCCCACTGCCGAGAAGATCTATTCCATCTTTGAAACCCACACGGATCTGATTAAGCGTGGCAAAGTGCAGACACCGATCGAGTTCGGCCACAAGGTTTTCCTCGCAGAAAGCGCCCAAGGGCTGATCACACAATACAAAGTGCTCGAGGGAAACCCTGGCGACGATCAAGAGGTGCAACCTTCCCTGGAACGCCACAAGGAAACCTTCGGCCACGCCCCAGAATTGTACGGTTCCGATCGCGGCTTTTTCAGCGAGACGAATGTGAGATCGTGCCAGCGAAACGGTGTCAAGGTGGTGTGCATTCCGCAGCGTGGCGGGAAGAAAACTGCCAAGCGCGAAACGTACGAGAGAAGTCCCGCTTTCAAGCAAGGGCAGCGCTTTCGAGCCGGCATCGAAGGGCGCATCTCGGTGCTGTTCCGCGGTCGCGGCATGAAGCGCTGTCTCGCCGAAGGGCACCAGCGCTTTGAATTGTTGGTAGGTGCGGCTGTGCTTGCCAACAACCTGATGCGAATTGCTGCCCTGCTAGGCAAACGAACGGGTCGCAAACGAAAAGCAGCGTAACACTACCGTTCGGCCTGCTCTTTCTCTCTTCGCCGTAAGGCTGGCGTGCTTTTCTCAAAGCGCGGTCTTCACTCGATCCCGAAATCTAAGGCTCCCATGGTTTGCACACGTCTCAACTGGTAGCCGCTAACTCCTTGAAATCTCTATTACGCAACAATTTTTTGTTGCCAGAATGAGAGTTTCGCGACAGAAACTAACTAAGACATAATCTGGTACGGAACCTTTCCTCGCCAATGAAACGTCTTGCGCTTTTCCTTCGATCCGTCGTTCCCGCCGACCCCTGGCAGCTCATTTTCCTTCTCGGCGTCGTTCTTCTCTTTATTTCGCCGCGCCTGTCCTGGTGGCCCTCTAAGCTTCTAGAATCTGCCGGTCCCGCGGTGGGTCCATTTCAGAGCGGCGCCGGTCACCTCGAATCAGGGCAATTCATATTCGCATGCCTATATCCCGTCATGTTCGCAGGAATAGCTGGCTATTTTGTATGTTTCTGGCCAGGAAAAACTCCCGTTCGCCGGATTCTTTTGGAGGTCTGTTTGCCGACAATCCTAAGCCTAGTTCTTGTCCTTTGGATGTTTTTTAAGATCTCTCAAACGGCACCATCTATCTTTGAGTCACGGGGAAACCTCGCCTTCATTATCAAATGGTTCCAACTCAGCGATTCGAAATTTCCACTTGGATTGTATTTCTGTGCGTTTGGACTGGCGCTGATTTTGTTCTACCTGAGCCGTCTCGCCCTCGGTGCGACATCCCTTCAATTCGCGCTGTCAAACGTGCAAGCCCCTAGCGATGGTGGCCCTGATCCGTGGCCAAGCGTGCGTCTCCTGGTCTTTCTGTTGGTTGGACCCTACTACCTATTGGGAGGTTTGGTTGCGCTTCTGCTCCTGGGTATTCCTTACATTGCTTCGCCGCGTCTCTCTCACACGTTTTGGACAGTGTCCACGAATATTGCGACTGTACTTGACGCTGTTGTGTTCGTAGGGATTTCACTCTACATCCTCGGAAAAAAGGGCCGGGATTCTGCGCGGATTGCCCTGCGCCTGCCGGAGCCGCGCTTCGCTTTTGCGGGGCTCGTCATGCCGGTTGCTATCAGCGGTTTAATTCCCCCCGGCCATTTCCTTTTCGATCGCGTTCACTGGGCGACGTATGACTTTGGAAAATTCGGACCGCCTCACTTGTCCACGTATTTCGACTTTGCTAGTTCTTGGCAGCCGTGGCTCTTCTTCATGGTGTTCATAGCCGTCGCAGAGGAAATTGTCTTCCGCGGCTTATTGTTGCCCCGATTCATCGGCCGATATGGTCTTCAGCGTGGACTTTTCCTGACAGGGATCATTTGGGCTGCTTTTCACTTTCGATCTGATTCGTACTCGGGACTTTCCGTCGGGGGAGTATTACTCCATTTGGCAAATAGAGTCCTGATCTGCTTAGCAATGAATTACGTATTTGTTTGGATGACGCTACGTTGGAATTCAATTTTTCCAGGAGCAATTGCCCACGCTACATGGAACTTTTTGGCCGCCATACTAATGGACACCAGAAATATTTGGGATTCGGAGCTCCGAGTCGCACTCTGGGCCGTACTGGCCTACTTCCTATTTCGATTCTGGCCCCTTGTTGATCGCGAGACCCCGCAAGCTGCTCAGCCCGAACCCAGTCCTGAGCCCGCCGTCTGATTTACTCTGCTACGACGACACCACCGCGCTGTCCAACTTCGGATGCAATTACGCGATATAATGGAATTGGCGGGTGAGCTGGATGATCGCTGGCTTGCCCTGAGTTCGCTGAAAGGTGGACGAAGGGCGGCGGGAGGAAAGTCCGGACACCACCTTGCGAATGCAGATGCCGGGCTAAAGCCCAGCCGCTACAGGAGCAGGGATTGGGCATCGCGCCTGGTAACGCCAGGGGACGTGTGTTGCGGGCCGGGTTAAAACCCGGCGCCTACAGACGTCACGGACAGTGCCACAGAGAATATACCGCCTGCGAAGAAGCCCGGTGATAGCCCGAAGGAAAACCTTCGGGACATCTTCCAACGGTTACCTTCGTCGGTAAGGGTGAAAAGGTGGGGTAAGAGCCCACCGCCCCGGTGGCAACATCGGGGGCACGGCAAACCCCGCGAGGTGCAAGACCAAATAGGAGGGCAGAGCTGGCCCGGCTCGCTGAGCACTGTGCGCAAGCGCAGCGGCTCCTTTTCCAGCGGCGCAAGCCGGTGGGAATGACGAACCCTCGGGTAGGTCGCTCGATCCCGGTCGCGAGGCCGGGGCTAGAGGAATGATCGTCGCGGCGCACTGCTGCAAATTGGTGCACCACACAGAATCCGGCTTACAGGCTCATCCGCCATATTCAGAAACCCACAGAAGACATTCCTACCGCTGCGCCGTAAATCTGACATGAAAGATGTCCAGCTCTGGAAGTTAGCGGCAGAAAACCATTGGAGATATCATGCGGCAGTTGAAACTTAAAAGATAGGAGTGCGAATTCATGGAAAAAGAAAATTTCACGACCAGCTTTTCGGTTGACCAATCTCCTCAGCAGGCCTTCGATGCCATCAATAATGTCCCTGGATGGTGGTCAGGGGAGATCGAGGGCGACACGGACAAACTCGGCGCAGAGTTTACCTACCGGTACAAAGCTGTGCACTATTCCAAACAGAAGATCAAGGAACTCATTCCTGGCAAGAAAGTCGTTTGGCACGTGTCAGACAGCCGCCTTAGCTTTCGGAAAGAGAATGAGTGGACTGGCACGGACATCGTCTTTGATATCTCTCAAAAAGAGGGCAAAACGGAAGTCCGCTTTACGCACATCGGCCTGGTTCCTGCCTTCCAATGCTACGGCGACTGCTCCGGTGCATGGGGCGTGCTCATAAACGAGAATCTGCGCAAGCTGATCACCACCGGAAAAGCCCAGCCAGACGCATTTGCCTAGAGAGGGACGATGATGTAGCTGATTGATATCGAACCGTGCCGGCGGACAGCTTTTGCTACCACAAGGTAGGCTATGTCAGCGCGTATCGTTCCCTGATTGTCCCCAGAATGGGTGGAGTCAGTGACAGAATTCAAACGCTCAAGGTTGGCGTCTAGTCCAATTCTGGAGCTTGAGGCCGGGAAGCCGTTTGAACTCACGCTCATTGTTGGTGACGAGGGTGAGCCCTGCGGATTTGGCGTGAGCTGCAATCCAGAGATCATTGCCCCCGATCCTCTCGCCGTGAGCCTCGAGCGCCGCACGGATCTCACCGTAGGCTGCCGCGGCTTCCTCCGGCAAAGGAAGCACGGGCAAAAGAGATACAAGCCGGGCGAGAGATTCCAGCGCGAGGCTACGTTGCTGGCTTCGCTCGGCGCCATAAAGTAACTCGCCATAGGTAATCACCGATAAGACGGCATCGCCATGCTGCATTTGGCGGAATCGCGCGGTCACTTCTGGAGGCCGGTTCTGCCGCAGATAGATGCAGATATTGGTGTCGAGCATATAGCGCAGGCTCATCATAGACCTTTGCGGCGCTGTGGTTGCGGATCCCTGCGCTTCTTTGGGAACATGTCCGCCGGCAACTTGGCCAGCAAATCCAGCACGCGGACCATTCCGCCGGCCTTTTCCCGCAATATAATTTCGTCGCCACGCCGGAAAATCTCGACTTCCGAGCTTTTGACGCGAAACTTTTTCGGTAGCCTCACGGCTTGGCTGTTCCCGGACTTAAATACGCGAGCGATGGCCATGATCGTCTCCCAGATATATATACATCAATGTATATACATCAGCAAGCAGCAATTCCCGAGCGTGAAATTCATCAGCAAAAGGATGGCTTGAAGTTCGGATGCAAGTGATATTGTTTCGCGCTGACCTGCGCCGAGATATGCCAGAGCAGGATCGACGGGCTGTTTCTGGCCAAGTACTTCCACCATTGAGGAGGCTGCGAAATCCACCCGCGCCCGGCAGTGGGCGTGTTTGAGTGAGAAAAAGCCTTTGTTTCATCACTTTGTGCTTTTATGTACTTTCGCTCGAGTACGCGCGGGCGCTTTGCTCTTCAATTTGATCTGATTGTATTCAGCGGCGGCACGGACGAGTTTTTTTAGCGCATGCTCATTAACCTTATCGCCCTCGAATAAATCGATCGCTCGCCACGCGTTGCCTCCTAGGCCCGCGTTGAAGAGCTTGTCAGGATCGGGGAGGCTCGCGCCGTGAGCAAACGTAAGCTTCACCTTATCTTTGTGGGCGTTGCCAACTGCGATTATTCCGTAGCGAGACCACACTGGGCTTCCCATCCACTTCCATTCCTCGATTATTTCCCGGTCGGCCTCAAGGATGCTCTTGCGGATGCTGGCGAGCGTTTTGCCGCGCCAGTCTCCGAGCGATTCGATGAGCAGGTCAATACGTTCCGATGGATTCATTTGATCTTTATGCCTCCAATTCTTGTCCCGGTTTCATTTTCTTCGAAAAAAGTCGTCGAACGACGTGGCCTTTCCACATCCACAGCCCCGAAAAGAGCAAAACAGGAAGAATGACATACCGAACACTGGAGGCGTAGTTTGGAGTGTCCGAAGGTGAATCATAAATGTAGCCGAGTATCGGAATGCCAAAGATAATGTGAATCCAACGGAAAATCGAACGTTTGGTAGCCTCTTTCATGATTTGCCCTCCATTTATTCACGAGTTTTGAGCCGCCTGAGGCGGCCAGTTAGGCGTATCGATACCGAACAGCTTGGCGTACTCCTCGTTCAACCGCTGCCAGCCGCCGAACTTTATCGCTTCGGGCCCGACCATGCGGCCGATGGGAGTTCCGCTGAGAAGGTGATCCAGAACATCGAAACAAATGTGCCACCCGGCAGCACCCATGGCGATGAAGCGGTGACCGATGTTGGTCCACAGCGTCAGACGTGTGCCGCCAGCAAAGGTTTCGAGTTCCCACCGCATATCGAAGCCACCCCAGTTGTACTCAAGCGCCTTGGGAGGGTCGGCTCGCGTCACTCTTGTTTCGGTAACGCGCGGCGTTGGCGCTCCCACCGTGGTGAGCTTCACCGTGGTTCCAACCGTACCCAGGCTCCCATCGGCTTCGAAGGGAGCCCACTCGCGCAGATGCACTGGGTCGGTAAGCGCCTGCCAGACTTTTTCTGGCGAGTGGCGCAGTTCTCTGATGAGTATGAGCGTCCACTTCTCTCCGTCTTTTTGTATCTGTGCCCCGCTGGCCGGACCCGGTGTGTACTGCGCGCGCTCGCTCATCTTGTTCTCCCTACGTCAGCCTGGATGATCCGCTGAAGGTCCGCGTTACCAGCGCTTCAACTGCGTCACCTGAATGAGGTTGCCGCAAGTGTCGTTCAGCATCGCAATGGTCGAGCCGGTCACATCGGTGGGCGGCATCGTGAACTCGGCGCCGTGGGCCTTCATCCGCTCGTAGTCGCCCTTGACGTCGTCGGTGAAAAACATGGCCGCGGGCTGGTGCTGTTGAAATATCGCCTGCTGATACGTTTTGGCCGCGGGGTTGTTGTTCAGCGCCAACTGTAGCTCAGTTCCGTCCGGCTCCTCTGGCGAGGCCACCGTGAGCCAACGATACGGCCCCTGGCTGAAGTCGGTCTTCTTCACGAAACCCAGCACCTCCGTATAAAAGCGCAGGGCCTTCTCCTGGTCGTCCACGAATACGCTGGTCACTTTGATTTTCATTTCATTTCTCCTTTGTCACGTCCGCGGTTTGCCCCGCGTCGTCTTCCCCTTGTCTTGCTTTTTGTTTTTGTTGGTGCTGACTGATCCATGCGGTAAAGGTGGCGTTCGAGAGCATCTACGTGAGCGGACCAGATCTGACGGAACTGGGCCAGCCAGTCATCCACATCCTGAAATGGTTCTGGCTTCAGCCGGTAAAGACGGCGCTGTGCGTCCACCGTGGATTCCACGAAACCGGCCTCGCGCAGCACGCGCAGGTGCTTTGACACGGTTGGCTGCGCCATATGAAGTTGGCGCTCGATCTCTCCAACCGACTGTTGTGACGAGACCAGGAGGCTCAATATCGCGCGGCGGTTCGGCTCCGCAATAACTTGAAACGCAGATTCCATTTTCTTAATATACTCCACTGAGCATATACGTGTCAAGGTATATTTAGACGGAGCCCCAGGCAACGCTGACTGAACTGGGTTTCTATAGCCTGGCGTCGCTCCTGAAACGCTTCATTGCGCTTGCGCAACCCGCCAATTCTTCTCGCCTGATTTAGTGACAGCGTCTCGCATTCTTTCCACGCTTTTCAACCGCCTACCCTAGATAAAGGGTGAAGCATTTGGTTGTGTGCAGTTCATTTCCGATTTGGGACTCACGCCACGCGCTGTTCCAGTTTGGTTCTTCGCCGTTCGGTCTCTTCGTCTCTCTTCCATGATGGAACGTGTAAGTTCGCGAGAATACTGGGCAAAAATGTGGTTCGATGGCGGCGTGCGGCATTCTGATCGCAGTTTTGATTGCCATCGCAGTCAGCGCTGAAAATCCAGAACGAAGTGCGGGCCAAAAGGAGATGGAACGGACGCTCGGCGGCCTCACAGTTGGTGTAAGCACCATCGACGACGCAAGGCGCATCTATGTGAAATTCTTGCGAACGGATAGGGGCCTATATGTTGTGCGCTTTGACGGAGTTTGCGAGTTCGGCTTTGCCTTGGAAGACGCCCAAGCGATCAGACACCGAGTCTCGTAAGGGCCGTTGCGCTTCCGCGCCCAGACACAGCCGAGATTACGTCCGCCGCGTGCGACACGGTCAAGACGGGAAGGGGGCTCACTCTTTCCAGTTCGCTCGACGATGTGCGCAGGATCTATGGGCCGCCGGCAGAAGAGTTCGTTCGAAACTACGGCAGCAGGCACGTTAGAGTCCTGGGATATGACAATCGTTCATCGTGCACAGTCCCGGCACAAAAAGCATAGAGCTTGCCGGATTGGGAGTGGAGTGGTCAGAAGAAGATAGGCACCTGATTGACATTGACATCATCGTGTCCACGGAGGAGTGCAGTGAGCTTTTGCCGAGACCTAGCGAAAAAGGCATGCAACTCAACCGGGACAATTGAGCGAACTAGGGGAGAGTGGTGCCAACAGTGGATGCAAAAAGGTGAAGCTGAATGTCCCCACCTGGTTCGATGGCTGGTCGCGGCTTTCTCTTTTCATAAACTGACAACTCAAAACTTAAAACTAAGTACTCAGAAGTGCGCGCGCGCTCACTTCATCTTTACAATTCCTTCAACTTGAAGGTGCTATGCTTGGCCTGACGAAGCCCCACGCAAGGGGAAAGCGCTCCTACCGCTAGCGGCTGGGTCATCCGCCGGACAATTTGCATCAGGAAATTTCATTCCATTTTTCGGGAGGCTCGTGATGAGCTATTTGAGATGTGTGGTTGTACTTGCGGTGGTTCTTCTAAGCGTGTCTGTCATTTCGGTTGGAGCGTCCCCCGCCGGAACTACGATTAACTTTTCTTCGCTCGATAAAAGCCAGCCATTCAATCTTTCGGGGACGCTGTTTCTGCCGGAAAAGAGTTCCGGTCCATGCCCGGCGGTGGTGATTGTTCATGGGACAGCGGGAATCGACATGCGGAATGCGTTTTACCGTGGAGCGCTTCTGGATGCGGGAATTGCGACCTTTGAAGTGGACTTTAAGACAGGAGTCTTTACGTCGGCAATGAACCGGCCGCCGCTCGAGACTTTTGTGCCAATGGCATTCGCGGCGCTGAAGGAACTGCGCAAGCTGCCTACCATTGATCACGCGCGCATCGCCATCATGGGCTTTTCCATGGGGGGCGGAGTAACGTTGCGGACAGCGATGGAAACGAACCGCAAACAATGGATGGGAGGCGATAAAGGGTTTGTGGCGCAAGCGGGGTTTTACCCAGTGTGCAAAGCCTTTATGATGAGGCTGGCGGAAAGCGGCAGCCAGTTGACGGGCACGCCGATGATTATTTTTTATGGGACGGAAGACGTGTACGGCGAGGGCAGCGCCGCGCCGGAACTGAAAAAATTGCTTTCGAAAAAGTATAATTTTGAAGCGACGATCGTGGAATATCCGGGCGCGTCGCATGGATTCAATCGCAACGCGCCAGCGGTAACTTATCCTGACCCCGCGGCCAAGGGTGGAAGAGGTTATATGGCGTGGGACGAAAAGGCGTCGAACGATTCATTGACACGAGTGGTGGCGTTTCTGCGGGAAAACCTGGGCGTGAAATAAGGGACACGCGGTCGCGGCCAGTTGTGTCAGAGTGGCCTTCAGCGCATCTTTGGACCGACAAAGTCTGGCATAAAGGAGAAGATACTTATCGACCACTGCTGAGGCCGAGGGCACGGGTGTGTGGCAGGGAACGGGATAGTGGGAATCGAGCGAAGGAGATTGGAGGGGTGAAAATTGCGAAAGACGATTGCAATCATCGTGGCAATTGTCGTGGTCTTATCGTGCATCCCGTGGTTGAGGCGCCAACCTCTCTTTTCAGTGCTGGTGGGAATAGCTGTTGTTTTGCTTGTGGGCCTTATGTGTTTGGCGAGCATTCATGCGCTATCCGGCTCGTCGAAGTCGGGAAACCGGCAGCAGAACTTCACGCGACCGAGCTCGTGGTTATTGAGAGGTCACAATTTACTGTTGAGCGCCGGGGTATTCCTCTTGGTGATTCTCACCGTACCCATTTTGCGGGGACTACAAGCGGCGCATACAAACTGGCCGTAGCAACGGCACATCAGACGCGAGAGTTCAATGAGGCGCTGGGTGCCCCAATTACAGAGGGTTGGTTTTCCCAAGGCAAGATAGTGTGGGGAAATCCGGTCACCGCTGAACTGGTGATTCCCGTCCGGGGCAAGTTGCGAAAAGGAAACCTGCAAGTTTTGGCCATCAAGGATAGCCAAGGATGGAGATTGACGGAGCTGACTTTAGAACTGACACAGCCGGACGAACAGATTGATCTGCTGCCGAAGTCCGGGAGGTCCGATCTCGAAGTTGGTCGTCCCTGACCTCCGGCGGAGAACCAGGTAGATTTTGCTGAATTGGCGATGAGAGGGCGAACGATAACGCGGAGGCGCAGAGTACGCAGAGGAAGAGAAGAGGGACTACAACACTGAGATCGCAGAGATCGGAACGCAAAGCTCACAGAGGCAAGAAAGACCAAGGAATTGGTGGCTGGGCTAAAGCCCAGCGCCTACAGGGGATAACCTACGGGGGATCGGGGTGGTGCGGCGATTGAGCAGGGTGTGGCAGACTATCTAGGAATGGCGACCCCTGACCACGGCAGCACACGAGGCACCGCCGCTTTTCGTTTTTCCAGTTTTCGGCTGTACCAGATCGCGCGATTCTGCATCGTGTTTTGCACGGAGATGCAATCCGTTGCGGTGGGGTGGCAGGTTTACGAGATCACGCGGCGTCCCCTAGACCTGGGACTGACTGGGCTGGTGCAATTCCTGCCACCGATTTTTCTGTTTCTGCTTGCAGGACATGTTACGGACCGGCTCGACCGCCGCAAACTGCTCACGGTGTGCTACGCGGGTTACGCGCTGTCGTCGTTGTTGCTCCTGCTGGTCACACTGAAAGCGGAGACGTTGCACAAAAGCGGATCCGTTGCGCCCATCTTCGCGATCCTTTTTCTGGTGGGCGTGGTGCGCAGCTTCAGCATGCCCGCGAGCCGCGCCTTGTTGCCGCAACTGGTTCCGGAAGAACAATTTCAAAACGCTGTGGCATGGAACTCGAGCATCTTCCAGTGCGCCACAATTATTGGCCCGGCGATTGGCGGACTTCTCTACGCATTGTTTCGCGGTCCCGCGGCGGTTTACGCCACCGCGCTTTCGGCTGGGGTTATTGCCGTCCTTACCACGCTGCGCATACAGACGCAGAGCAAACCGCGACCACGAGAGCCCTTCAGCGTAAAGACCGTTTTTGCGGGTTTCCATTACATCCGGACGCACAGACTCATTCTTGGTTCGATTTCGCTGGATCTTTTTGCGGTCCTGCTCGGCGGGGCAGTGGCGCTGCTGCCGGTATACGCGAAGGAGATCCTGCGCACAGGGCCATGGGGGCTGGGACTGCTTCGCAGCGCTCCGGGAATTGGCGCGGCGGTGATGGCGCTTTTGCTGGCTTACCAGCCGATACGGAAACGAGCGGGCGCAACGATGCTGTGGTGTGTGGCGGGCTTCGGGATTTTCACTATGGTATTCGGATTTTCGCGGAGCCTGCCGCTCTCGCTGATCTCGCTGTTTTTTGTGGGAGCCGCGGACATGGTGAGCGTGGTGGTGCGCGGCGTGTTGATTCAGATTGAAACGCCGGATGAAGTGCGCGGGCGTGTGAATGCCGTGGACATGATTTTCATCGGTGCGTCGAATGAATTGGGTGAGTTTGAATCGGGGCTTGCGGCGCAATGGCTTGGCGCGGTGCCCGCGGTTGTGCTTGGGGGGATTGGGACGATTGTGGTCACCATATTTTGGGCTTGGCTGTTTCCGGAGTTGAGGAGGGCGGACCGGTTGGGGCGCGAGCGGGGGTGAGGGCGCGTGCGCGCGATGAAATGTGGTTTGCGAGTCGCGTTGGCACCGTAAAAGCGGCGGCAAGCCGCCGCACTCCAAAAGTGCGGCTACTTTTTGGGTGGTGCCGCTGAAGCCGGAGCTGGTGTTACTGGGGCGGCTGGCGTTGCCGCCACGGGGGGAAGAGTGTCCCCGGTCAGGAAATCCTTAACGGCGGGGGGGAGGCCGTCGGCGTGTTTTAAGAGGACGCTGACTTGCCACATTTGGCGGTCGCTGAGATGTTCCTTGAAGCCCGGCATGCCGGTCATGCGAATGCCGCTTTCGACCTTGACGTAAGTTTCCCACGGCTCATCGTCGGTGACGCCAACGCCGCGGAACAATTGAGGCGGCTTGGGGAACATGCCGTCAGCAATTATGGTCCTGGGTTCGCCAGGCAGGCCGTGGCAGACAGCGCACTGATCTTTATAGACTTTCGCGCCCGCAAGAAGATTCGGGTCGTCCACCGGGACCTGCGGATTGGGGTGAGGTTGCTTATCGAGATAGGCGTGGAGCGCAGCAGCCGCGAATTTCCGTTCGAGCGGCATTTCCGGCGAATTCGTGGCCACCGGCACATAACCGGAAGAGAAGTAGAAATAAATGCCGGCTAATACCAAGAGAATGCCCAGTACGATGCCCAGTACAACTCCCTTCAACATTTCGTTTCCCCTTGAAATAAATGTGATTGCAAGCGAACTGAGGCCCAAGCTGTATCGCCCGCTAGTGTACGACGGCTGGGAGGATTGCGCACCGCATTTTGCAGGACGCGCATCGGATTATTGTAGTGGAGGGGAGGGTGTGGCAATCCTACGAAACCAATCGGGGTTTCCCCGCGTCCTATCTGGTGGTAGGCCTTCATTTCCGATAGGCTAAGAGGAGAACTGTCTACGCTCAAGGCGCTACCCGGCGAGAACTGCGGTAACTCCGTGGGTTCGCACTCCAGGTTCTAGAACAATAGGAGCATTCAGGAATGGCTTCATTTAATTCGGCCGATGCGCACGATGCGCATGCACAGGCCACTAATAGACCGCGTTCGCAAACCTCCGGCGGAAGCCACTGGGTAATCTGGCTGATCGTCCTTGGTGTGGTCGCTGCGGGAATTTGGTTTTACCGTAGCCGTAACACTCAGAATACCTCAACTGCGGCTGCTGCTGGTGATCCATCGGGAGTGGGCAAGGGCGGGCGTCCAGCAATTCCTTCGGTTCCAGTGGTTGTGGCCACCGCGACAAAGGGTGACCTGCCGGTCTTTTTTAACGGATTGGGAAATGTCACCGCGTTTAACACAGTGACGGTACGAAGCCGCGTTGATGGCCAAATCGTTAAGATCAATTTCACGGAAGGGCAAAACGTCAACAAGGGCGAATCGCTGATTGAGATCGATTCCCGGCCATTCGAGGTGCAACTGGAACAGGCCGAAGGACAACTGGCCAAAGACCAGGCGCAGCGGAATGATGCGCAGGTCAACCTGGAGCGCTACAAGCTTTTGTACCAGGAAGGGGTCATCCCCAAGCAGCAACTGGACAGCCAGGCTGCTTCCGTGGGCGAGTTCGACGGGGCGATCAAGTCTGACCAAGCGCAAATTGATAACGCAAAACTGCAAATCGTTTATTCGCACATCACCGCGCCGATCGGCGGACGGATTGGATTGCGTCTTGTGGATATCGGCAACATGGTGCACGCCACGGACGTGAATGGACTGCTTGTCATCACGCAGTTGCAACCTATTTCCGTGCTATTCAGCCTGCCCCAGGATCAGTTGCCCGAGGTGATAGCCAAAATGCATGCGGCAAAGGCGCTGACCGTGGAAGCGTTTGACCGCGACAACACCGAGAAAATTGCGAGTGGAAAGCTGCTGACGATAGACAACCAGATCGATACGACCACGGGCACGTACAAGCTGAAAGCGACTTTTGACAATACGAAGAACGAACTATTTCCAAATCAGTTCGTTAACGTGCATCTGCTGGTAGATACCAAGAAGAATGTTGTGCTGGTGCCGACGACGGCCGTCCTGCGAGGCCCGCAGGGAACTTACGTTTTTTCGGTGTTACCCGACAAAACCGTGAAGGTGCGCGCGATTGCCATTGCGGAGACCAACGGCACCATCACCGGCGTTTCGTCCGGACTTGCTTCCGGCGATGTGGTGGTCACGGACGGGCAGGACAAGCTGCAGGATGGCACCAAGGTAGATCCACGGACGCCGCCGGGCGGCAGCCATAACACCAATACTTCCGCAAATTCGTCGTTCGTTTCGCTTGGTGGAGGACCTGCTCGATGAATCCCTCACGGCCGTTCATTCTGCGGCCGGTCGCCACCACACTCCTGATGGTCGGCGTCCTCCTGACAGGTTTTGTGGCTTACCGGCAGTTGCCGGTCTCCGCTCTGCCCCAGGTGGATTACCCGACGATTCAGGTGCTGACGTTTTATCCGGGAGGCAGCCCAGATGTGATGGCGTCTTCGGTGACCGCGCCCCTGGAACGCAATTTTGGGCAGATCCCCGGCCTGCTGCAAATGACCTCGACGAGTTCGTTCGGCAGCTCGGTTATTACGTTGCAGTTCAACCTGGACCTAAACATTGATATTGCGGAGCAGGAAGTACAAGCGCAGATCAACAGCGCGTCCAACCTCCTGCCCCAGAATCTTCCGAACCCTCCCATTTACAGCAAGGTGAATCCCGCCGACGCGCCGATTCTTACGCTGGCGTTGAGTTCGCAGACATTGCCGCTATCGAAAGTGGAAGACCTTGCGGACACCAACCTGGCGCAGAAGATATCGCAACTATCGGGCGTTGGCCTTGTGAGCATCAGCGGAGGGCAGCGGCCAGCAGTGCGCGTTCAGGCCAATCCCACGGCGCTGGCTTCCTATGGACTGAGCCTGGAAGATCTGCGAACGGCGCTGGGCAATGCGAACGTGGACCAGGCCAAAGGAACGTTCGACGGGAAGAATCAGGCGTTCACCATTGGAGCGAACGACCAGCTTCTATCGAGCGAGGGATATCGTTCGATCATCATTGCGTTTCGGAATGGCGCGCCCGTCCGACTCTCCGATGTGGCCACGGCCACGGATGGGACGGAAAACGTAAGGCAAGCTGCGTGGGCGAATCGCGATCCCGCAGTGATCTTGAATATTCAAAGGCAGCCGGGCGCCAACATCATCAGCGTGGTGGACCGCGTAAAGCGCATCCTGCCGCAATTGCAGGCGGCGCTGCCCGCTTCGGTGCAAGTGAATATTCTTACGGACCGCACGACGACTATCCGTGCATCGGTGGCGGACGTGCAGTTCACGTTAATGCTGACGATATTCCTCGTGGTGCTGGTCATTTTCCTGTTTTTGCGGAGCATGCGGGCGACCGTAATTCCCAGCATCGCGGTACCGTTATCCATTATCGGCACATTTGGCGTGATGTATCTGCTGGGGTATTCGCTGAACAATCTTTCTTTGATGGCGCTGACTATTTCAACGGGATTCGTGGTTGACGACGCCATCGTGATGATTGAGAACATCAGCCGGTACATCGAGCTGGGAGATGCGCCGCTGCAGGCGGCGCTGAAAGGCTCGGAGCAGATCGGGTTCACGATCGTATCGCTGACGGTTTCGTTGATCGCCGTGCTGATTCCGCTGCTGTTCATGGGTGATATCGTTGGGCGGCTATTCCGAGAATTCGCGGTGACGTTGGCAGTGACAATCCTGGTTTCCGCGGTGGTCTCGCTGACGCTTACGCCGATGATGTGCGCAAAACTCCTGAAGCATCATACGGAGAGCGAGCAAACCTGGTTCTACCGCAAGTCTGAAAAAGTGTTTAACGATGTGATTGCGTTTTATGGGCGAACGCTGCAGTTTGTGTTGCGTTATCGCACCACCACGCTGGTGATTACAGTTGCGACGCTCGTGGGGACGATTCTTCTTTATATTTACGTGCCCAAAGGATTCTTCCCGGTGCAGGATACCGGAGTGATCCTGGGAGTTTCCGAGGCTCCGCAGAACATTTCGTTCGCGGCCATGGCGCGACGCCAGCAGGTTCTGGCGGACGTTATTTTGCGGGATCCCGCGGTGGCGAGCCTGTCTTCGTTTATCGGCATAGACGGCACAAACACGACGCAAAACAGCGGGCGCGTGCAGATCAACCTGAAGCCGCTGGCGGAGCGCAAGATCAGCGCTTCAGACGTGATCCGGCGCTTGCAACCCGCGATCGCGAAGATTGACGGCATCACGCTGTTCATGCAACCGGTGCAGGACCTGACGGTAGAAGATCGCGTTTCGCGGACACAATTCCAATATTCGCTTGAGGATGTGGACCCCAAGGAACTTGCGTACTGGACGCCGCGTTTCGTGGATAAGCTGAAGAGCCTTAGTGAACTTCGCGACGTTGCCACAGACGAATTGAATGATGGGCTGCTGGCAACGCTCACGATCGATCGCGATACCGCTTCTCGGCTGGGGGTACTGCCTGCCGACATTGATAACACGCTCTACGACGCTTTTGGGCAGCGCCAAGTCTCCACCATTTACACGCAGCTGAACCAATACCATGTCGTCATGGAGGTTGATCCCACGTTTCAGCAAGACCCGGACGCGCTGAAGAATATCTACGTGCGTTCCGCAAACGGGCAGCAGGTGCCGCTTAGCTCTTTCACGCGCTTTGAGCCGGACGCCTCCGCATTGGCTATCAACCATCAGGGACAGTTTCCCGTCGTGACCATTTCCTTTAACTTGGCGCCTGGGGCTGCCCTTGGCGACGCTACTGGCGTAATCGATAAGGCTCGCAACGATATCGGAATGCCGCAGAGCGTTCAGGCCACGTTCCAAGGCACAGCCGCGGCGTTTCTCCGTTCGCTTTCGAACGAACCCATACTGATTTTGGCGGCGCTCGTCACCGTGTACATCGTGCTGGGGATTCTGTACGAGAGCTACATTCATCCCATCACGATTCTGTCCACGCTGCCTTCAGCGGGCGTTGGCGCGATCCTTGCGCTGCTGCTTTGCCATACGGAATTCAGCGTCATTTCGTTGATCGGGATCATCCTGCTGATCGGCATCGTTAAGAAAAACGCCATCATGATGATTGACTTCGCGCTGGAAGCGGAGCGCAAGGAAGGGAAGGCGCCGCTTGACGCGATTTACGAGGCGTGTTTGTTGCGGTTCCGGCCGATCATGATGACGACGATGGCGGCGCTATTGGGCGGATTGCCACTGGCATTGGGTTCAGGCGTGGGTTCGGAATTGCGGCGCCCGCTTGGGATAACAATCGTTGGCGGGCTGATACTCAGCCAGTTGTTGACGTTGTATACCACGCCGGTTGTGTACCTGGCGTTTGATTGGCTGGCATCACGGCTGCATCTGGGAATTGCGAATGCAAGTGAGGAACCGGCCATCGGAGATTAGGTTATGAATTTTCAATCCAATTTCTCCGCGCCATTTATCCGGCGACCAGTAGCTACATCACTGATTACCTTGGCTATCCTCCTCTCGGGAGCCGTCGGTTTTCGCCTTCTGCCGGTCGCACCACTGCCGCAAGTGGACCTGCCGACGATTGGTGTGGGCGCAGGTCTTCCTGGAGCGAGCCCAGAGACGATGGCATCAGCGGTGGCCACGCCGCTGGAGCGGCAATTCGGGCGAATCGCGGGCGTAACACAGATGACGTCTTCTTCGACACTGGGGAACACGGGCATCACGCTGCAATTTGATCTAAGCCGCGACATCAACGCTGCCGCACGCGATGTGGAAGCCGCCATTAACGCGGCCCGCAGCCAGCTACCCGCCGATCTTCCTAGCCAGCCTTCGTATCGCAAAGTTAATTCGGCGGATTCCCCCATACTTTTTCTGGGGCTAACTTCCGACACTGTTCCCATCGGGCAGATTTATGATGCGTCAGACTCAATCCTGGCGCAAAAAATTGCGCAGGTGGAAGGTGTAGGGCAGGTATTTACGTGGGGTTCAGCGCGGCCCGCAGTGCGCGTGCAGGTGAACCCGCAATTGATCAATAGCTACGGCGTGAGCCTGGAGACAGTGCGCAAGGCTCTGCAATCGGCGAACTCCAACCTGGCGAAGGGATCTTTTTCCAACAACGATCAGTCCTGGTCGGTTTCCGATACCGACCAGTTATTCAAAGCCTACGAATACCAGCCACTGATCGTTGCGGGTCACGTTGGCGCTCCTGTCCGCCTGAAGGATATTGCCAACGTTACGGATTCTGTCGAAGACCTACGCAACCTAGGGCTATTCGGCGGCAAGCGTGGCGTTATTATCGCGATTTTCCGCCAACCGGGCGCGAACATGATTGACACGGTGGATCGTATCAAAGCCACCATCCCGTGGCTGAGGGCTTCGATTTCCCCGGCGCTGCATCTGGACGTGCTGATGGACAGGACAACGGTGATTCGGTCTTCCGTACAGGATGTCGAGCGCTCCTTGATTATCTCGATTTGCCTGGTGATCCTTGTAGTTTTTGCTTTCTTGAGGAATTACTGGGCGACTGCGATTCCAAGCGTTGCCGTGCCGCTTTCGCTGGTAGGCACGTTCGGGATCATGTACGTGTGCGGGTATTCGCTGGATAACTTGTCGCTGATGGCGCTGACGATTTGCACGGGATTCGTTGTGGACGACGCGATCGTGGTCATCGAGAACATCGCGCGGCACATGGAAGGAGGGATGCGTCCATTTGCCGCGGCGATGAAAGGCTCGAGCGAAATCGGCTTCACGGTGCTCTCGATGAGCACCTCGCTGGTGGCTGTTTTCATTCCGATCCTGATGATGAGCGGGATCGTGGGGAAGCTGTTCCGCGAATTCGCGGTGGTCTTGAGCGTGGCCATCGGCGTTTCGCTGTTTGTTTCTCTAACCACCACGCCAATGATGTGCGCCAGATTCCTGCGCATTGACAGCAAGAAGAAACACGGTTTTTTTTATCATCTCTCCGAAGGCGCGTTCAATCACTTACTCCACGGATACGACCATGCGCTCCGCTGGGTGCTTCGGCATCAAGCCTTCATCCTGGGGGTTACGTTTTTCACTGCCGGGCTGAGTGTGTTCATGTTCTCTCATGTTAACAAGGGGTTTTTCCCGCAGCAGGACACCGGCCGGATCAATGGATTTATTCAGGCGGATCAGGACACCTCGTTCCAGGAAATGTCGCGGAAGATGCGCGCCTTCGCGAACATCGTGCAGTCGGATCCCGCGGTGGATACCGTCATGTGTTTCACGGGCGGTGGAAATGGCACAAGCACAGCGCGCATGTTCGCGCAGTTGAAGCCGCTGGAAGAACGCAAGATTGATGCCGATCACGTGATTGCGCGGCTGCGCGGTAAATCGTCCACGGTCCCCGGAGCTTCGCTGTTCCTGCAATCCGTGCAGGACGTGACTATCGGCGGGCGATTCGGTGGCGCGCAGTATCAATACACCCTGCAGGCCGATAATCTGGACGACTTGTACCATTGGGCGCCCATCGTCATGGACCGTCTGAAACAGATTCCCGAGCTGCGCGATATCAATTCCGACCAGCAGAACAAAGGCTTGCAATCGTATCTGGCCGTCGATCGCGATTCCGCCGGACGACTCGGCGTTTCGTTGCAGGATGTCGACAACGCTCTTGGCGATTCCTTCGGGCAACGACAGGTCTCCAATATTTATAAAGGGCTGAATCAATACCACGTGGTGCTGGAAGTGACGCCGGAGTACCAGCAGAATCCGGACGCGTTGAAATACATCTATGTGCCGTCCAACACCGGAAAACTTGTGCCGTTGAGCGCGTTTTCGCATTACGAGCCATCGAACACCGCACTATCCGTCAACCACCAGGGCATCTTTCCGTCCATCACGCTTTCTTTCAACCTGGCTCCCGGCGCATCGCTCGGGCCGGCGGTGCAGCATATTGAGGAAGCGCGAGCAGAGTTGCGCGTTCCGAATACTGTCCACGCCACATTTCAAGGTACAGCGCAGGCCTTCCAGGATTCGCTCTCGAATCAAGTCGTTCTGATTATTACCGCGCTGCTTGCTGTTTACATCGTTCTTGGAATCCTGTACGAAAGCTTCATCCACCCCATCACGATTCTTTCCACAATTCCTTCGGCCGGCATTGGGGCCCTGTTGGCGCTGCAGTTTATGCACCTGGACCTCAGCATCATTGCGTTGATCGGAATCATTCTGCTGATCGGGATCGTGAAGAAGAACGCCATTCTGATGATTGACTTTGCCGTGCAAACCGAGAGAGAAGAACAGAAACCGCCCGACGAGGCGATTTACAAAGCCGCGTTGCTGCGCTTCAGGCCCATTATGATGACGACCATGGCGGCAATGTTTGGCGCGTTACCCCTCGCCCTGGGGCATGGCGTTGGGTCTGAGATACGGCGTCCGCTCGGGATCTCCATTGTTGGCGGGTTGATTCTGAGCCAGATGCTTACGTTGTTTACAACGCCGGTGGTTTACATCTACATGGACCGTTTGCAAACCGGGTTGCGGCGATTGCTGCGTGAACTGTTCGGACGCACCCCTGATTCCACGCCTTCTCCGAGTCATTCCGACTGATGCCTTACGTACATAACCCAAGCTTGCAAAGGATGTTTTTCGCCCGTTCAGACGGCGAGCCGCAGCTATCGCATTGTATGTTTCGGAAGTGGAGATTCTGGCGGGGCCTGCAAAGTCTCCACATATTTGCTGAGGTTGATGTTGCGAAGTTCCATGGAATCGGGCTTGTCCCTGTTCATGGACTTAAGCAACGGCGCCCAAACAGGCATGTACCCTTGGCCCTGCGGCGCCTTTCCTGTGCCGGAATGCAGCACTTGAGAGACACGCTTCGCGGGGAACAGACCGTGGTTCTTCTTTGCTAGTGAGGCGAGATCGGCCGGCGGGACGGTGCAATAGCGAGCGGCCGTTCCGTGGCCCTGGCCATCGGTGCCATGGCAGCCAGCGCAGTACTGGGAGTACATTTCCTGCCCGGAGGCGGGGTTGGTGTAGACGAAAAGATAGAAGTGCGTAGATACGCCCGTTGCCCGACTGAAGGAGCCGACAACAAACCAACACAATATTGCTGACGAAAGGAAAAACAAGGCGGACAGGGCGGCCCTTGGGAAGGGGAACGAAGGAATCATAGTTCACCCCCAGCCGCCCTATGCCCCATTGCGGCACCCGGCGCAAGGATGCAGGTCACTCATTTTTGTGACGCACGGGCCAGCTCGTACTTAGTGCGGCTTTGCCTTTACGGTTTAATTTCTACGGTGGTGCCGACTGGGACCAGGGGCCAGATCTCGTTGATTTCTTCATTGGTTACGGCGATGCAGCCATCGGTCCAATCCGTCAGGCGATGAGCGGCGCCCAAATAGCCATACTTCGCGCCAATCCTGTGGATTTCGACGTCGCCGCCGGGGCTGGCGTGGAGCTTGCGGGCGTTTTCGCGGTCCTGAGCGTTCGGATAAGAGATGTGCAGCGCGCGGTGAAACAGGCTGGCGGGGTTCTTCCGGTCTACGACATAGATTCCTTCAGGCGTTTTATGGTCGCCCTGGCGCTGCTTGGCGCCGACGGGCTGGCCGCCGAGAGCCACCTTATAAGTCTTCAAAACGGTGTTGCCGCTCATGAGGTTGAGGGTGCGCTTGCTCTTTTCGATGACGATGCGGTCGGCTTGCTTGGGTGGGGTAGGAGTGGCATGAGTTGCGCGAACGATGGGGAAAAGGAGAATGCCTGCGGTCAGGAAGAAAGCGACGAATAGTTTTACCCGCGTTGGCATGAAAGCCCCGGTGTCAAAGAAAGGATTGGAGCGAAGGGCCCTAGGAGCTCCCTATCAGCCAGCCGGTAAGGAAGACCAACACACCGCCGACGATCACTTGAAATGCGGCCTGGAGGAAGGGCGTGTCCATATAGCGGTGACGGATGTAACTAATGGCTCCAAGCTCGATGGCCACGATGACCAGGGCAACCGCGATAGCCAGGCGAAAATCGGGAATGAGAAACGGAAGCGTGTGGCCCAGGCCGCCCGCAGTGGTCATCAAGCCGGTGACTGTGCCGCGGATCCAGGGGGAGCCGCGCCCAGTGAGCGAACCATCATCGGAAAGCGATTCAGCGAAGCCCATGGAAATGCCAGCGCCCAGGCTAGCGGCCATGCCGACCAGGAAGGCGTCCCAACTTTTGTGCGTGGCGAAGGCTGCGGCAAACAGCGGGGCGAGAGTGGAGACGGAGCCGTCCATCAGACCGGCTAGGCCGGGCTGCACGAATTGCAGAACAAAGAGCCGGTGACGGGATTCTTCTTCCTGAGACCTGGCGGATTCGGTGAGGTGCTTTTCTTCGTATTCGCCGGCTGCTTGCTGGTGCTTGCGTTCTTCGTCGGCGAGCATGTTCAGCATTTCGCGGGTTGCGACGTCAGAGGTCAAGCTGGCGGCGCGGGAATAGAAGCGGCTGGCTTCCATCTCCATCACTTCGGCTTGCCGCCTGGCGACCTTGACGCCGAGAGGACGCATCATCCAAACGGGACGGCGCTGAAGAAAGCCACGGACGTCTTCGCGGCGAATGGGCGGAATGTTGTCGCCGAATCGCTGTTTGAACATGGTCAGGAGACGGTCGCGGTGGCCGGCCTCTTCCGTACGCATTTCTTCAAACATCGCCGCGGTGGCGGGATAGGATTCGCGCAGGGCGTCGGCAAACGCGCCGTAGATGCGGCCATCTTCCTCTTCGCTGGTGACGGCGAGAGCGAGAATCTCTTTCTCGGTCAAATCCTTAAATCGCTTTAGCATGGGTTCCTTCGGCAGGATGGAAATTTCAGGTAGAGAATGTCATAAAAGTGGGGCAGAAGTCACGCGCGGGAAAATGGGACAGTGAAAGCGAGGGAAAAGCGCATCAAATGGTTTGACCCACCATTAGCAAAGTGTTATAAATCAACCATCTGCTTGTCTGCCGCGCAACGTATAATGGAGTGCCGAGGTGGTCCTGACCCGCTCAGGGTTGGTGGGTGTAGCGTGTGCGAACAAGAGAGTTTCCGTCCTGTCTGAGAAGCGGGAGCCTCCCCAGTTTCGGGTGAGGCGCTCCCCTGACGCTGGTGGATGTAAGTCTGGTTCTGGTTCACCACGCTCCGCGTCGGGCTGGGGTGGTGTGCGGTTTTCCAATAGCAGGGGCCGCGGCCGATTGTCCAGCCGCAAGAACCGCCCCGCATTGATCTGAATGTTCTGGAGGATCCTTCATGCAAATCTCGCTGGATGCTGCCCGGTCTCTGGGCAGACGTACGTTGAATCGTGTTTTCGCGGCTTCGGCCCTGCTGCTCTTTAGCGCGACCGCCTTGCTCGCCCATCCCACGGAAGAAACTGGTGGTGGTGAAGCAAATCTTAAGCTCCCCGACTTGTCTTCGGTAAAGTTTCTCGGCGTAAACGGACACACCCTGCTACTTTTCGGAATCCTGATCTGCATCCTTGGCCTGCTCTTCGGCATGACCATTTTCATGAAGCTGAAGAATCTGCCGGTGCACAAGGCCATGCGGGAAATCTCCGAGCTGATTTACGAGACCTGCAAAACGTACCTGGTCACGCAAGGCAAATTCCTGCTCTTGCTATGGGTCTTCATCGCCATCGTGATCGTGCTGTATTTCGGCGTATTGTCCCCCGTCGCGGGCAAATCCATCTTCGTTACCTTACCGATTATCCTGCTGTTCAGCTTGATCGGGATGGGCGGCAGCTACTGCGTGGCGTGGTTCGGCATTCGCGTGAACACGTTCGCCAATTCGCGCACCGCCTTTGCGGGACTGCGCGGCCAGCCCTACCCCATCAATCACATTCCCCTGGAATCCGGCATGAGCGTGGGCATGATGCTGATCAGCGTGGAACTCCTGATGATGTTGATCATTCTTCTGTTCATTCCGCGCGATTACGCCGGGCCATGCTTCATCGGCTTCGCCATTGGCGAATCGCTTGGCGCAGCGGCGCTGCGTATCGCCGGCGGTATCTTCACCAAGATTGCCGACATCGGCTCTGACTTGATGAAGATTGTCTTCAAGATCAAGGAAGACGACGCACGCAACCCCGGTGTGATCGCCGATTGCACTGGCGACAATGCGGGCGATTCGGTCGGCCCCACCGCCGATGGATTTGAGACCTACGGTGTCACCGGCGTCGCCCTAATCACCTTCATCCTTCTGGCAGTGAAAGAACCCACCGTTCAGGTTCAATTGCTGGTGTGGATCTTCGTGATGCGCGTCATCATGCTCATCGCTAGTGCTGCCGCCTACTTCATTAATGATGCAATTCAGAAAGCCCGCTACGGCAACGCATCGGAAATGAATTTCGAGGCGCCGCTCACTTGGCTCGTCTGGATTACTTCCTTCGTCTCCATCGCGTTCACCTTCGTGGTTTCGGCTCTCATCATTCCGTCACTCGGCGGCGATCCTTCGCAATGGTGGAAGCTTGCCACGATCATCTCCTGCGGCACTCTGGCCGGTGCGGTTATCCCTGAACTGGTGAAGGTATTCACCTCGGTGGAATCGCGCCACGTCAAGGAAGTGGTTATCTCCGCGCAAGAGGGCGGAGCATCCCTAGGCATCCTCTCTGGATTCGTAGCCGGCAATTTCTCTGGCTACTACCTGGGCGGCGCAATCGTCACTCTCATGTCCATCGGCTACCTGATCAGCAACCTAGGACTCGGGCATCTGATGGGCGCTCCTGCGGTTTTCGCGTTCGGCCTGGTGGCATTCGGCTTCCTTGGCATGGGGCCTGTGACCATCGCCGTAGATTCCTATGGACCGGTAACCGACAACGCGCAATCCGTCTTCGAGCTTTCCCAGATTGAACAGATCCCCAACATCAAGGAAGAGCTGAAGAAGGACTGGAACATTGATGTGGACTTCGAGCGCGCCAAGCACCTGCTGGAAGCCAACGACGGCGCGGGCAACACCTTCAAAGCCACCGCGAAGCCCGTGCTGATCGGCACGGCCGTTGTCGGCGCAACCACCATGATCTTCTCTATCATCATGGCGCTCACCCACGGTCTTACCACCAACCAGGACAAGCTTTCTCTCCTTTATGCTCCTTTCGTCCTCGGCCTGATTACCGGCGGCGCGATGATTTATTGGTTTACCGGTGCTTCCACGCAGGCCGTGACCACAGGCGCTTACCGCGCGGTGGAATTCATCAAAGCGCATATCAAATTGGAAAGCGCGGAAAAGGCCAGCGTCGCCGATTCCAAGAAGGTCGTGGAAATCTGCACTAAGTACGCACAGAAGGGCATGCTTAACATTTTCATCGCGGTCTTCTTCGCAACCTTGGCCTTTGCCTTCGTCGAGCCGTTTTTCTTCATCGGCTACCTCATCTCCATCGCCATCTTTGGCCTCTACCAGGCTATCTTCATGGCGGACGCGGGAGCGGCTTGGGACAATGCCAAGAAGATCGTGGAAGTCGAGCTAAAGCAGAAGGGCACGCCGCTGCATGACGCCACGGTCATTTGTGACACCGTCGGAGATCCCTTCAAGGACACTTCCTCGGTTGCACTCAACCCCGTGATCAAGTTCACCACGCTGTTCGGGTTACTGGCCGTGAGTCTGGCCGTAAAACTCACAGCGGAAACGGGCGGGACGCTCTCGCACATTCTCGCGGCAGCTTTCTTCCTGGTTTCTTTCACCTTTGTCTATCGTTCGTTCTACAGCATGCGCATCAAGGGTTCAGCCGCGCAGTAGCATCATTCCATCGAAAAGGGCGCCCCAATTCATCGGGGCGCCTTTCTTCTTTCAATACCGGTGTTACAATTCCTGAAGTTATTCACTGAGGGGTTTTCCATGAAAAAACTGATCTTTGCGTTTGCTAGTGGCGTTTTGCTGCTCGTTTTAGCTGTGCCTGCACAGTCGCAGGTCGATACGAAGTGGCAGATTCATGATATGAGCCGGCCGGTACCCGCGGTGGTGGACCCTGGCACGTTCAGCACACAGGATACACCGGGGCGGCCGCCTTCAGACGCGATTGTCTTGTTCGACGGGAAGGACCTGTCGAAATGGCAGCACGCTAACAAGAGCGCGGCGAAGTGGAAAGTGGAGAACGGGTATGCGGAAGTCGTAAAGGAGACCGGCAACATCCAGACGAAGCAAGAGTTCGGCGATTTTCAGTTGCACGTCGAGTTCACCGAACCGGTTCCCCCAGTCGGCGAAAGCCAAGAGCGCGGAAACAGCGGCGTGTACCTGCAGGGCCTGTACGAAGTGCAGGTGCTGGATTCGTACAACAACAAAACTTACGCGGACGGGCAAGCTGCCGCAATGTATGGCCAGTATCCGCCGCAGGTAAACGCGTCGCGTGCGCCGGGACAGTGGCAGGAATACGACATCGTCTTTCACGCGCCGAAGTTTGACGCCGCAAACAAGCTGCTGAGTCCAGCGCGGGTGACCGTTTTTCATGACGGCGTCCTGGTCCAGGACAATGTGCCATTGACGGGGCCAACGGAGCATCACGCGCGTCCGCCGTATAAGCCCGGCGTGGTTCGCGGGCCGATAGCGCTGCAGGATCACGGGAACCCCGTGCGCTTCCGCAACATCTGGATTCGCGAACTCTGAACATAGAGGTTGTGCCTTACCGGCACTTTACGCTCGACACTCAAATTGCACCTCCCCCAGAACCTGGACACAAAATTCCTCGAAAACTTTTTACTTGACATTACCGTTGCTCTTTGATAATCTTACTAGCGTATAAACTTGAGCCTCGTCAAGCGGGACTTCCCTCCCCCTTTTTCTTTTTTTGCGGACCCTGGTCTCGTTGCCTCCACTTCCCCCAGGCATGTCTGCACTTCGTCGATAGAAAAAACCCCACCCGGCAGGCAAAGCGCATTCATGCCAGCTTCGGCCAGGACTCCGCAGGGCCAATGCCAGTTAAAAAGGACATTCTGGATTCCATCGCTGTCAGAATTCGTCACGTTCGCGGGAATCTCCGAGTATTTCGTCTCGCAATGCTTTCCCCGTTGGAGTGATGCTGTTAGGACCGCGGGACTCGAGCCTGACACTTCCAATGTGCGGCTCGAGGACTGCGAACTGCTCAAAGATTGGGGCGAAACCGTCCGAACAAATCGCGCGATACCTTCGCGGCGCCCCCACCAGCGCGAAGGGCGATATGACAGCCGCACCATTGAAAGACGTTTCGGTCCTTGGTCCTCTATTCCGGAAACCTTTCGCAAGTTCGCCCACCACAAGCCGGAATGGGCAGATCTCGCGGCACTGCTTCCTGAGGCTGTCCCAAAAAAGAAGCGCGGACGAGCGAAGGAAGACACTTTCGAGATTCCGCCGGGCGCGGTGCGATACGCGCCGCTAAGAGACCGTGCTGCCTATGGCAACCCCATCGACTTCCGCGGGTTGCGCCATGAACCCGTCAACGAACAGGGCGTCCTCCTCCTGTTCGGGATGCAGGCAAAGGAACTGGGCTACATGGTCGAAGCTGTCCAACAAGGATTCCCCGACTGTGTGGCCTTGCGGCAAATCGCTCCCGGCCGGTGGCAGCGTGTGCGCATCGAATTTGAATTTGAGAGCAGGGATTTCCGCGACCACGGTCATCCCGTGGACGGCTGTGACGTCATCGTCTGCTGGCGTCACCATTGGCACGAGTGCCCGGAAGACATTGAGGTGGTAGAGCTGTCAAGCGTGATTAAATCTTTGGCCAATGCAGAGGACT
>CAWABP010000018.1:0-183094 GCA_963780315.1 Candidatus Acidiferrales bacterium
TTGCCCGCCCAGTCGATGTGTGGACTCGCAAACGCTGGGGAACAATTCACGAAACTCGGTTCGAGGTGCCACCGCCATGACTACTTGGAGAGGTTGTGGGCCTGTTCCCGTTGATTTCAGGTATTCACAAATTCTGTGCATAGCGTTTATTGCTGGGGTGTTCTTCCTTTTGAACACGCCTCAAGGGAAAGCAGCATCAGACACCACGACACTGGATACGGTGACCTTCTCAAACGGCGACCATCTGTCAGGACACTTCAAAATGGCGACGAAAGAGGTGGTCAGATTTTCTGGGACAGTGACCGGAGACGTGTCTCTGAACTGGAATGACATAAAGGAATTAGACCTTGCTGGAAGCAAGGTGTCCTTTGTCAATGCGCAACATCCGAGTGGCTTCGATGTCATTGCTCCAGTTATCGAAGTTTCCAAGACAGACCTCTGCATAACAACAAAGACTGAGTCTCTGCAACCATTCCCCGTCAGCCAATTGGTTTCTGCTTCGGTTCTGGAATCCCTGACTCCGCCAACAACCCCCAAGCCCCCCGAAAACAACTCATACTTCAAAGCAGTCGGGGGTGCTCTAAAAGTCTCGCCGGACTCCGTCGTAAGAGCCACTCAGAAGCAAATCCAACTCGCAGGCGCTTTTGACTTGGGGCTCGTCACAAACAGCGAGGAAGCTTTCAAACATCAGGAGACCGACATTGCATTGGAAGCAAACTACTCGGATTCCAGAAAACCGGGAGGTTCCGCTGTAATCACGGAACTCTATTCGGGACTCGTCCAGCAGAAGTTCTACATGACGGATACGAAGCATTTCTGCGAAAAGTGCAGAGACGTGGCAAAGGACGGACCTTACTTCTAATGGCATCACCGATTTCTATCACAACTTGTCCTTGGGAATGAATCTTGCCCAATCATATGGGGGTGGGGTCGGTTGGGATGGTGGCCGTGGGAGAAGTTCGTACTCCTTGGCCGCAGATATTCGCTATGTTGGCGAAGATTTGTACTCACCCGGCAAGTCGTTATCATTGCCCGTCGCCGGTCTGGGGGAGCAGTACTCTTACAGCTTTCCTTGGTTGGCGAATGGCATTAATTTTTCGGAACGCATCCTATTACTTCCCGCTCTTAATGACGCCCACGCATTTCAAGTGAGAGGAACTGCAGGTATCGACGTGCCGATTACCGACAATTTCTCGATTGACATTGACCTGTTGGACGACTACCTGCGGAACGCGCCACCCACGTCTCTACAGAACTATGCGAAGGTCATCTTTAGCCTTAAATACACGATAGGTGCTCCACCAATCCCGCATTAAGAATGAGAAACAACAGACACGTGTTGGAGAGAGAGGAAGAGTGGCATGGCAACAAAGAAGAAAGTGACACAGAGGAAAAATAGGGAACTGAAGAAAGCGAAAGCGGCGAGCAAGAAATCGTTAGCAGCGCCGCAGGCTGCGCTCCAAACCATCGAAGTCCACCCGCGACTGGCTAACGCAATCTCGTCTCTCAAACGACTTGTCCCGGAGGAGCTTGAGAGACTTCGGGGACTTTCAAGTAAAGCATTGGCGGAAGGTACGCAGTCTACCGGTTGTTGGATTTCGGATACCGGCGGCCAGCAACACTGCATGAATCTCCCTCCTGATGTCTGCACGAGGGAGGGTGGTATTTCAGTTCCGACCCGTTGTCCAAATAGCTAGATATGTAGAAATGGCCGCTGAAAGGAGGCCGTGAATGGGTATCTTCTTTAAATCTCCAGAAAAGTCCTCAATTTTGACACCGGCTATGGAAGCAGCACTTGCGCAGAATCCACAAACTATCGACATAAAGCAAGAAGCTGCCAATCTGACCAAAGAAGTGACAGCCAAGATGGAGCCAACAGTTAGCTGGCCTCGTTTGGCAATCGCAGTTGTACTGTTGATTGCCGTGTTCGGCGCTGGGTTGTACGCAGCCGCCCATCAACTTCAGGATTGGAACAATGCGTTAATCCATTCCTTTGAACTTGTGTTGGGTTTGGTGTTAGGCCTCTTGGGAGGCGAGGCGGCTGCACAACATTAGTTTTCCTTACCCAAACCTCGATTCATCGCCGAAGTCGTTGGGGAAATGTTACAGAACAGCAGCCAAGAGTTTTTCCCCGCACTTCAGCGCGGTCGAGAACTTCGACGCACATAATTTCCCCGTCCACAACGTCGATGATGACCATCCCCACATCGGGTGTCAGGGCGACGTTGCGGTGACCGGGACCGTAAGCGCCACCGGGTTTGCGCTGAGTGTAAAACGTGCCGCAACAGATGTCGTCTTTGCAGCGGCATCGGTCGTGAATAGCCAAGGTGGGAACTTGGGCAGCCAATTCGGATTCGCCCTTCTCGACGAGAAGTTGGCGAAGTTCGGCTGCGAACTCGGGGAGCGCGTCGGTGAGGAGCGGTCGATTTTCAGTTTGTGTCGGCATTGGATGTGCTTGTGTATTCATGATAATTGTCCCCATCTAGGAGCGAGTAGACGTTTTTACTCTATGTCTTACTGAGAGCAAGAGAAGGGATGAATGGGGTCAACTGCACCGGTTTCCCACCTTAAATAAATCTAGATTCTGTTACCATTTTGTTACCATTTTTGGCATACTTTGGTGCGATTGGGGACGAAAGTGGGGGATAGCCTACGAAAGTCTCCGTCGCTCAAGTGGAAGAAAAAGCAAGGATTTGCTCAGTTTTGCTGCGTTTTCTAGTTTGCCGCATTTGAATCCAGGTCTCCCAGCCAAATCTCGAAACTTTGCAGTTTTCTTGAGAAACCCAAAATTTCAATGGACGCGCGGACGCACGCCACGAGATCCTGCCTGACATTGAATCGGCATGTTCTGCACAACTAATAAACAATTTTAAGTGAAAACTGAATCTGCCGGGATGACCCCGAGGTGCGGTTTACTATCCCAAACCCGCTGCCGCGCACGATGTTGGCGGGCAAGCCAAAATTGACAATATTAAACACGTTGAAAAACTCAGCCCGAAATTCCAGTATGCCCAGCTCGTTCTTTCCTCGCCGCCCAAACGAAGTGTCCTTGATAAGAGCAATATCGAAGTTATGAAAGCCCGGCCCTCGGAATGTGTCGCGTCCCAGCTTGCCAAATCTTCCTTGATTGGGCCCAGTTCCACCCGGAACATCGATGGGAATATAGAAAAAGGAGCTATTGTCCGTGCCTCGGCCAAAATAATCCTCGCGCCTCGCGCGGCTCGTCGAGAAATCGGGCATCGTCACCAGATCCGGGCGATCGGCTCCCCCTGCTCCAGCCCCCGTTTGCTGAATTCCAGAATAAACTGTAAAGGGAGGCCCGCTCGCCACCGTCGTGATATTCAAAAACTGCCACCCCTTGGTGAGGCGCGTCCCCAAAGGCTGAAGAAAGTTTATCCGGTCAAACGGCAGAGCTTGGAACAAGCTCAGTGCAAATACCTGCGTCACGTCAAATGTTGAAGGTCCCTTCTCTGCCCGTAAATCCAGCGGATTCTGAGGCGTGGTCTGAATCACCACGCCCGCGTTCGCGGCTCCGCCGCTCATCACCGCGCTGGTGTCGTCAATCGATTTTGAAAAGGTATAGCTCGCCTGGAAACTGAGTCCTATGCGGGTTGCGTTTTCAGTCAGGCTCGTTTGTAGCGCGTGATAGGTAGAATGCGCACCCGAAGCGATTACGCCTTCCGGCCCGAAACCTCCGATCGCTTGTCCCGCGGCGTTAAACTGCGTAAAAGGAGCAATTGCCGGGTCGGCGCCTCCATACCCGTTCGGCGAAAACATACTTCCCAGGTGGATTCCCGCTGTTCCCACGTAGGAAATATTGAGTTTCGCGTTGCCCAAATCCTGGTCAATTCCAGCTGTATATGTGCCGATGTAGCCGTTGCGGAAATCGCGCGACATAATCCCCGTCGTGTACAACTGGATTTCATCGCCCGGCGTGATCGCCGCCAAATCGTTTTGAAATCGTTGCAGATCGATTTGCGTATTCGCGGGCACCCTGGAGCTATCTCCCGAGGCAAACAGTAACTGCCCCTGTGCCGTGTAAAACGGGGGAAGATTCATCGGCACGACGGTGTTATGGAACTCCACTGGAACCCCCGCCTGCGCCGTTACCAGCGGTTGAAAAACGAACGGGATTCCTCCGGTTACGGCATTTTGCTGCCACAGATTTGGCAGCAGCGTGGTGATGGCCCCGCCAGCATGCAGTGTGGTGTGCTTGGCCGCATGATAGTCAGCAGCGGCCCGCGGCCCCCAGCCGTTCCAGTCCATCGCGTAAATAGGTTGCGGATTGTACAGGAAAATCTCTTGCGCGCCGGGTGTCAGGAACGATGTGGGCTTGCCATCAGGCCCGATTGGCAGGCCAATCGAGGAGCGGTGCTTGGCTTCCTTGATGCGGCTGTTCAACTCGTAACGCAAACCGTAACTCAACATCAATCGTGGATTCGATTTCCAGGCGTCCTGAATATAGAAGTTGTAAGCCTCTCGGCGCACGGCGGCCTCATCAAACCGGTTGCCTGTTGGCGTCAAGTTGGACGCAGCCGAAACCGTATAAGAGTAGGGAGTTGCGGTCAGCAAGCTAGTTAACGCATCAGGCAGCGCGTCGCCCGGCCCCAAGTTATGCAGGCCGCTCGCCGAGGTGATGTAAACCGAATCCGCCAAGTAGGCTGTTCCTCCGCCAAAAACATAAAGTCCGCTGGGATTGGTTCCCCAAATTGTGGTGTCTTTGTTCGCCCGTATTTCCACTCCCCATTTCAGAGAGTGCGCCCCATGCAAATAAACCATGTCCTGCCGGAACTGGAATAAATTGCTGTAAGAACCGGTGATCGAACCGTCCGCGGAATTAAATCCCTCAAACAACCCGTCGCCATACGCAATTGCGGGATCAGTGTGGTCGATGGTCGGAAAAAGAGGCGTACTTCGGATGTACCCAAAACCCGTAGTGGAGCTCAAATGCTGCGAAATAGTTCGCGCGTAAGTGACCGCCGCGTGGCGCTGATGATCCAGGAAATTCACCGCAAAATTAGGATCGATCGCCGTCTGATCGGGATTCGTCGTCGGGCCGTTTACCTGATTCAAGCTGAATCGTGCAAACAGCGTTGCCTTGTCGGAAACCCGGTGATCAATCCGCACGGAAAACTGGTCCGTGTCCGTCACAACCTTCGATGAAGCGGCATACGTGCGCGCACCGTATGAGCCGTTCGGGTCGTTCGGCAACGGGTAGCGGGCTAGAATCGGCGCGATCGCTGCGTTCACCGGAACATGGAGCGTATCACCGGGGAACGTCGTGGTATCGATGCCCTGTCTCTCCGCCGCCGTTGGCACCGCAAATACCTGCGTCGTCCCGAGGACTTGCCGGAATCCCTGGTACTCCCCAAAATAAAATGTCTTACCGCTGCCATCATAAATTCCCGGCAGCACCACTGGGCCGCCATTCGTTAATCCAAATTCATTGCGCGCAAACGGCGGAATTCTCCGCGGATCGACGTCGCTGGTGTGATCAAAATAGTTTCGCGCGTCGAACGCGGCATTGCGCACAAACTCAAATACGCTTCCGTGCACCATCCCCGTTCCCGATTTTGTCACGACATTCGTGAACCCGGCCGCACCATGCCCGATTTCCGCCGGCATCACTCCCGAATTCGATTGGACTTCCTGTATCGCATCCACGTTGAAGTTGGAAAACGTCGCTCCGCCCATTTCCGGGTCGCTCGTGTCCGCTCCGTCCATGGCAAAAACGGACGCTACCCCTCGCTGTCCGTTCACCGTAAATTGCTGCGTGAAGTTTGCCGCGCCATTCGTGTCCGTCATCGTGCCGGCAGCCAGCAGCAGAAGCTTGCTGAAGTCGCGCTGGTTCAGCGGAAGGCTGGATACCTCTTCCTGTGAAAGCTTTTCTCCGCCACTCGCCTTAGCCGCCGTATCATCGGCAACAATCACAACGGCAACAGTCTGGTCCTGCGCGGACATCTTAAGATCGGCCAAGAAAACAGAGGCCGCGCTCAGCGTAATTGGGATTTCGCCCGTATACGTTTTGCCTGCCACCACGATCGCGACCTTGTAGGTTCCGATCTTGATGTCGGCGAAAACGAATTCGCCAATCGTGGAAGTTTCGGCGGAAAATTGCAGCGGTTCAGATACTGCTTGCAAGTGGACCGTTGTACCGCTGACAGGTTTTCCCTCGTGGTCGCGCAACACACCCCTCCACGTTGCTGCCGGAAGGGATTGCGCCGACACCGTCAAAAGGAAAAAAACGAGTAATAGACTCTTGCGACCTGAAGCTACCGAGGAAGAGAACATTAAATCGATTATATCCAAGCGCTGGGTTTAACGTGCGACTGATTCACGCGAACGGTTAACCTATCGAGCCAAAGTGGCTCGGTCAGTGGTCACCGCCGCACGATTTGCTCACTGCTTCAGAGAAGACTGCACTTTTTCGGCGAACTCTTTCGCCTTGACCATGGCCTTCGCTTCGTCAACGGTCAGCAACTCTCCGCCTTTCAGCAAAATCTTCCCGCCAACCACAACGGTTTCCACCTCGCTAGCCTTCAGCGCATAAACCACTTGCGAATACACGTCGTACATGGGCACGGCATTCGGCACATTCAAATTCAGCACTATAAAATCTGCCTTCTTGCCAGTTTCCAGCGAACCAATCTCCTTCTCCATGTGGAGTGCGCGCGCTCCTTCAATCGTAGCCATTTCCAGCGCACCCTTCGCGCCCAGCGCACGGGGATCCACACGCGCCGTCTTCTGTAGCTTCGCGGCCAGGTCCATCTCCTCCATCATGTTCAAGTCGTTGTTGCTGCCTGCTGGGCCGTCCGTGCCCAGGCCAACGCGCATTCCAGCGGTGCGTTCGTCCACCACCGGAGCCACGCCGCTGGCCAGCATCATGTTGCTCGATGGATTGTGTACGCACCCCACCTGATGGTCCGCCAGAATCTTTATGTCCGTGTAATCCACCCATATGCAGTGCGCCGCCAGCACATCCGGACCCAGCAAACCGATTCGCTCCAAGTATTGCACCGGGGTGGCGCCATTTTTCTCCAAACTATCCATCAATTCCTTTCGCATTTCCGCCACGTGAATCAGGATCGGAGCATTATATCTTCGGGCCATCGCGGCCGCATCGCGTAGCGTCTTCTCAGAGCATGTGTAAATCGAATGCGGCGCAACTGCGGCATGAATCAACGGATCGCCTTGCCACTTCTTAATGAACTTCTCGGTGTACGCCGCCATCTCGGCTTCGTTCTTATTATCCGGGGCAGGGAAGTCAATCCATGTTTCGCCTAGGACTCCGCGCAGCCCGGCGGCCTTTGTTTGTTCGGCGACGGCATCCTCGAAGTAATACATGTCCGCAAATGTGGTGGTGCCGCTGCGAATCATTTCCGCAAGCGCTAGCCGCGTGCCCCAGCGCACATAATCTTCCGTGACGTCGCGCGCTTCGGCAGGGAAAATGTATTTGCGCAGCCAGTCATCTAGCGTGACATCGTCAATCAGTCCACGCATCAGCACCATCGGCACATGCGTGTGCCCGTTGATGAATCCTGGCACAATCAGTTTCCCCTTAGCATCGATTATCTGCTGAGGAAGAACCCCTTTCGGAAATGCGGCTGCTGCGCTTGGTCCAATTGCAACGATTGAGTCCCCCCTCACCGCAATGAAGCCGTTCTCGATCACACGGCGGTCCGCATCCATCGTAACGATGGTGCCCCCGGTGATCAGCAAGTCCACAGATACCGCCTGTTTCTCAGGCGTTTGCGCATACAACGAAGGCTTAACCACGAAAACGCAGAGAAGAATCAGGAAACAACGGAGACTGAAGAACCGAAAATGCCGTGAATGGCGCAAGTCCATGAACTTTTCCTTCCGAACGTCGGCACTATACATTGGATGAATCGAACGGTTTTGGGAACAATGTCCGCATCGAAATGGTTTCTGTTTTTCCTTGCAAATTGGAAAGGATTACCGGCACGTCCCCGCAAAACTCCCAGATCAACTGGCGACACGCCCCGCAAGGTGGAGTCAGCGCATCCGTGTCCGTCACCACGGCGATGGCATCGAAGCGTCGTTCCCCTTCGCTGATGGCCTTGAAGATCGCCACACGCTCCGCGCACACCGTCAATCCATAAGTCGCATTTTCCACGTTGCAGCCGCCGTACATTTTCCCTGTCGGAGTGCGCAGCGCCGCTCCCACCTTAAAGTTGGAAAACTTTGCGTGAGCATTTTCCCGTGCATGCTTCGCGACGGCGATCAAGGCGTCGTATTCGGTCACGGCTTCTCTCCTAAATTTATCTGGCAGCAATAAAGAATCAGAGCGCGGAGGCGATGTCTGGAATAACCCCACGCAGCAGGGCAATGAACTGCTCCTTCACGCGTTCGGCCGTTTGCAGCACTTCCTCATGATCAAGCGGCTGGTCCAGAATCCCCGCAGCCGCATTCGTCACGCAAGAAATCCCCAGCACACGCAAGCCAGAATGGCGCGCCGCAATCACCTCCGGCACCGTGGACATCCCCACCAAATCAGCCCCAATGCTACGCAAGTATCGAATCTCAGCTGGTGTTTCGTAACTAGGCCCGGCCAGTGCGGCATATACGCCCACGCCCAACTCAATCTTCAGCAGCCGCCCTTCCGCCAGCGCAAGTTCGCGAAAAAGCTTGTCATAAGCTGTGCTCATGTCCGGAAAGCGCGGGCCGAAGTGCTCGTCGTTCGGTCCAGACAGCGGATTCACACCCTGCAAATTGATGTGATCGGAAATCACCACCAACCGCCCTTGTGTGAACTCCTTCTTGATTCCCCCGGCGGCGTTGGTCAGGATGACCGCCTTCACACCCAGCCTGGCAAAAACGCGAATCGGAAACGCGACATCCTTTACTGAGTAGCCTTCATAAAGGTGCACGCGCCCCTGCATCCCGGCCACTTCGATGCCATCTACTTTGCCAATTACCAGTTGACCGGCGTGGCCAATGGCCGTCGAGCGCGGAAAATCAGGAATCTTGGCATAAGGAATGTGCGTAGCGTCAGTGAATTCGTCGGCAAGAGCGCCTAATCCAGAGCCCAGCACCAGCGCAATCTTCGGCCGAAGTTTTGTTTTCTTCGCAATATATCGTGCCGCGTTATCCGCGCGCTCAAACTCTTCTCCCGGTTTTGTGCCCTTTCCCATACCCAGCAAGCTCATGTCAGGATTCCCACGATGCACGCGGACATCAAATTCGCCATAGTCCCCGCAAGCATGGCGCGTATGCCGAATTTCGCCAACTGCCCGCGCTGTTCTGGAGCAAGCGCGCCAATCCCGCCAATCTGTATACCTATGGAGCTGAAATTGGCGAACCCACAAAGCGCAAACGTAGCAATCGTGAACGATCGCGGATCAAGCGCGCCCTTCAATTGGCCCAGCTTCGCAAACGCTACCACTTCATTGATAGTCATCCGCGTTCCCAGCAGGTAGCCGATTTGCGGCGCATCTTTCCACGGTATCCCCACCAACCAAGCGATTGGCGCAAAAATCCATCCGAAAAATTGTCCTAGGCTCGAAGGGAACCATGGAAAGTGATGAAACGCCAACCAGCCGTGAGCGCCTCCTATCAGGTAATCCACCAGCGCCAGCAAGGCTATAAACGAAATCAGCATGGCACCAACATTAATCGCCAGCTGCAATCCATCCGAGGTACCCCGAGAAATCGCGCCAAGGAAATTCGCTTCCTTCTCCATCTCGGGCATTTGCACGTGCCCAGCGGTCAGTGGCTGTTCCGTTTCTGGCACCAGCATTTTTGCCATCAGAAGTGTACCCGGCGCCGTCATAATCACCGCCGTCAGCAAATGCTTGGCCTCTACGCCGGACGCAATGTACGCCGCCATGATTCCGCCGGACACATGAGCCATCCCGCAAGTCATTACGCACATCAACTCGGATTTGGTCAGCTTGTTCAGAAAGGGGCGAATCGTCAGCGGCGCTTCCGTCTGCCCCATGAAAATGCTGGCGGCAATGTCCAGCGATTCCGCGCCGCTTGCTCCCATCACCCGCGTCATCACCCAAGCAAAAGCGCGTATGAAAATCTGCATCACGCCAATGTGATAAAGAAACGCAAACACGGCCGCGATGAATATGATGGTCGGTAATACCTGGAACGCGAAGATAAATCCGAACGAGGACGTTTTCATCCCCAAGCCGCCAAATACGAATGTCGAGCCGGCGAAAGCGAAACTCAGCAGCTTATTCACCGCGTCGCCCAAATGCTGAAAGATGGCGCGGCCCACTTCAGATTTCAGCACGAACACCCCAAACGCCAATTGCAGCCCCAGCCCCCACAGAATTGTCTTCAGCTTGATGGACTTGCGCGCCGTGCTGAACAGATACGCCAGGCCAATCAGCACCAGCATCCCGAGCACTCCCACGAATCTTGCCATTCTGTCTCCTTAAACGCTGAATCCCGGAATAGCGAGCGCCAATTCTACGATCCACCAAGAATTCTGCGGATCAGCGGGCGAGGAGCCGGAGCGGTCTCCCCGATCGCAAAGCTCGAAACAATCTTCTCCCGGGCCTCCGCCAGTTTCTCCTGCGCATTGTAGTAAATTGTGACCAGTTTTTCCCCCGTCGCAACGCGATCCCCGATGCGCTCATGAAATTCCAGTCCTACACCGTGGTCAATCGAATCTTCCTTCTTTTCCCGGCCGCCGCCCAGCATGGCCAGTGCGATGCCGAATTGCAGGCAGTTTGTATCGCGGATATATCCGGACTGCGGGCTCGTGATTTCCTCGCGATGGCGCGCGAGCGGCAGCAGGGAAGTGTCATCAATGACGCGCGGATCCCCGCCTTGTAGCGCAATACCCTGGCGGAATTTTTCCAGCGCTTGTCCGCTCGCGATCATTTTCTCCGCCAGCGCTCGCCCTTCTTCCACAGATGCCGTTCGTTCACCCAGGTAGAACATCCACGCGGAAAGCTCCACGCTCAGCTCCCGCAAATCATTCGGCCCTTTTCCCTTCAACACTTCAATCGACTCCATCACCTCAAGCGAGTGTCCCGCCATCCGTCCCAAGGGTTGCTCCATGTCCGTAATCAGCGCCACCGCTTTCTTGCCCATGCGTTGCGCGATCTCCACCATTACTTCGGCCAGATGCACCGCGTCCGCTTCCTTCTGCATGAAAGCGCCGGAGCCGGTTTTCACATCCAGAACCAGCGCATCGATTCCCTCCGCCAACTTCTTGCTCATGATGGAAGCGCAAATGAGACCGACATTTTCCACGGTTGAAGTTACGTCCCGCAACGCGTAAATTTTTTTGTCCGCCGGAGCGATTTCCGCGGTCTGTCCGATCAGCCCCATCCCGCATTCGCGCAGCACGCGCCGAAATTCCTGCAAACTCAGCGCCGTGTTGAATCCCGGAATCGCTTCCAACTTGTCCAGCGTTCCGCCCGTGTGCCCCAACCCGCGGCCGCTGATCATTGGGACGGTCAGTCCGCCCGCGGCCACGATTGGCGCCAGAATCAGCGAAGTTTTATCACCCACTCCGCCTGTCGAGTGCTTGTCCACCTTTTTACCGGGAATGTCCGCGTGGTTCACCACTTCGCCCGAATACAGCATCGCCTCCGTCAGCGCGGCGAGTTCCGCCCGGTTCAATCCGCGAATCCACGCGGCCATCAACCACGCGGCCATCTGATAGTCCGGAATGTCGCCTTTGGTGTAGCTGGAAATGAGGAACTTGATTTCCTCGGGGGTATGTTCCCCGGAATCGCGTTTTTTCCGTATCAGGTCGACGACGCGCATGCTCTTGTGGAGAAAGTGCGAGACTAACACCCGCGCAAAAGGCCGTCAACGCGCCGCGAACACGCGTGTCAAAGCTCTTTAAAAATGTCCCCTTCGTTACCTCGTTTAAAATGTCCCCTTTTTGTTTTCTGACTCTTTATTTCTTTCCTGGTGGTTTTCCTCGAAAAATCTCGTGCCAAGGGACTCCAGGAACGAGGATTCCCATCTCGCTCGACCTACGCTATCCCCCTGTTTGTTGGCCTGGTCCGGAGCGCAGCCCTGCGGAGCCCGAAGGGCGGAGCGTTTAGGGCGCAGCGGAGGGCCAGGCCAACAATGGCCGCGTTGCGACGGCCCCCTTGGACACTCGCTTCTCCATCGCTCGGCGAGCCGCCTCTCGCCACGGGTGATTCGCTGGCGGCACCCACTTCCTTTTGGCCGTCGGCGGAACTGGCTGACTGGCCCGTTTGACCTCCACACTGGGCTTGCAGGGTGCCGGAATCTCCTGCCACCGCAGCGCGCGGCCTCGATACTCGATGGCGATGTTGCCGTACCGCCCTTCGCACACCAACACTTTCCCCTGTGCTGGCGCGTAATGGCCACTCTGCGACTCGAGCTGAAAAAACCGGTTGTCGTAGCGCACCACCCAATCCTCGCTAATCGTGCGTTCGCTCTCAAGCCGGAAAACCCGGTCCAGTTCTGCAGCGCGCGGCGCGCGACGGTGATAGTCCTCCGGCCTGGCGGCCGCCCGCGCGAAACGCCGGTTGTGTTCCGGCAAATAGTCCCGCTCCAGATACACGTTGGCGTGTTCGTGGCTGCTGATCTCCTTCCGCCGCAGTTTTTTCACCAAGCGGTCCTGATGCGTGCCATGAACCCGCTCCACGCGCCCCTTGGCCTGCGCGGAACTGGCGGCGATCACCTCGATATTTAACTTCGCGCACATGCGGCCAAACTGCGTGATCGGCTCCTCTCCGCGCAATCGTTCGCCTGGCGTAGCCGGCCGCTTGTACAAATTCTTCCAGTCTACGTACAGCGCCAACGGCACCCCGTTGCGCTCGATCCACATGCGCAACGTATCGGCCACCGCCCAGATCGTCTCTTGCTCGCCCAGTTGCGCCCACGTCGTGTTGGTGGCGTCATCCACCATGTCGATCAAACAGCCCTCCGGGCCGCGCTCCTCCAGCCACGCGTGGAAGCTCCCGTCCATCTGCACCAACTCCCCAAAGTGCTCCTTGCGCTCGCGCCGCCGACGGTGGGCTCGACGCTTCCGCTCCCGACTCCACAACCCTTCCGCCAGCATCCAGCGTCGCAGCGTTTCGGCATCGACCTTCAGCCTATCCTCGGATTCCAAGTGCTCCGCCGCCAGCGTCGGCCCAAACCGTTCGCCTACCGGCCCGCCGTACTTCTTCCGTACCAACTGCAGCACCTTCCGCCGAAACTTCGGCTCGTGAGCACGATGCGACGGCCGTCCCGCGCTGCGGTGCTTCAGACCCGTGGCGCCTTCCTCTCGATACCGCTTCCACAGCCGCTTCGCCTGCCGGTAACTCACATGCATCAGCCGCCCTGCATCCACTACCTGCAGCTGCTCGCTTCGCACCCGCGCCAGCACCTCGATCCTTCCCAGCTCCCGCTTGCTCATGTCTGTCCGCCCCAATCTGACCTCCTACTGGAGGCTCTATTAAGGGGACATTTCTATCGAGGACAAAAGGGGACATTATCATCGAGGTACAACACGCGCCGCGAACACGCGCCAGCAACGCGCACATCATCCGCTTGGGTTTCTCCTTGTGCTGTATGCACTTGCTCATTTTTGCCCGCTGGTATATTTTTCGCTTAACGTTCCACTCGGAGAATGAATGCCGCGAAAGCCACGGATCGCCGTTATCGGCAGCGCCAACGTTGATTTAACGACCTTCAGTGATACTTTCCCCCGCCCTGGCGAGACTCTCTTTGGCAAAAGCTTCCATCTGGGGTTTGGCGGGAAAGGAGCGAATCAAGCAGTGGCAGCCCGCCTCTGTGGCGCGGACGTATTGATGATTGCGAAAGTAGGCAACGATCTCTTCGGCCAGGCCACCATTGATAATTTCACTAAACTTGGCATTGACGCCACTCACGTGCGCATCGTTGATGGGGTCTCCAGCGGTGTTGCCCCAATTTTCGTTGAACCCAACGGCCAGAATCGCATCATCGTTGTAAAAGGTGCAAATGACACTTTGAAACCTGCGGACGTAGATGTCGCTTCCTCCGCGCTACGCACCGTGGACATGATTGTGCTGCAATTTGAAATCCCACTGGAAACAGTCGCCTACACCGTGCAATTTGCTCGCCGGCATGGCATCCGTTGCATCGTCAACCCCGCCCCTGCGCAACCCATCCCGCCGGATGGCCTCTGTGCGGCAGACTATTTCGTGCCAAATGAAACCGAAGCCGAACTAATCGCGGGACTCTCCGTGCACACCATCGAGGATGCAAAAAAATGTGCCGCCGCCCTCCTTCAACAGGGTTTCCGCCGCATCATCCTCACCCTTGGCGCGCGTGGATCGCTGCTGGCCACTTCAGAGTGCAGTGAAATTTTCCCCCCCTTCTCTGTGACCCCGACAGATACAACCGGTGCGGGCGACGCCTTCATCGGCAGCTTTGCCACGTTTCTTGCTGAGGGGCATGCTGAAAGAGACGCCCTCACCCGGGCCAGCCTGTATGCCGCTCTCTCCACCACGCGTATCGGCACGCAAACTTCCTTCCACTCGCGCGCGGAATTCGATGCAGAGTGGGCGCGTCGCGGCGGGAAGCCCGAGTAGCCCGCGAAGCTCAGCCGCGATCATGCGTTCTACTTTTTGTGAAATGTAGGATAGCGGTACGGCGTGACGCCTTTTCCTTCTTCGATGGTCACGATCTGGTTCACGGCCAGGTCGTGGATTATCTCCTTTGCTCCGCTCGGCCATGAAATCTCCAGGGAATCAATTTTCGCGATTGCGCCCAGGCCAAAGTAGATTCGCGGGTCTTGCGCCGAGGAAAAACTCATCCCGCCCTTGCGCTGGTCGTAGCTTACAAACTTTCCCGCCACCAGTTTTAGTTGCGCGCCGACAGCGTCACGATTGCTCTTCGTACCAATCAGGTGAACTCCCAGCCAGTGATTTCCTTTCGATGTGGCACGGTCGCCCCCGTCGTTCCGGAAGAGTTGCGCCTCCTGCCCATTGTTATTGACCAGAAAATCCAGCCAGCCGTCGTTATCGTAGTCGCCCACCGCCAGGCCGCGCCCAATGCGTGGAGCGCGAAACCCGGCATTCTGCGTCGCCGTGATGTCAACGAACTTTCCCTTGCCCACATTGCGGTAAAGTTTGCGCACTTCTTCGTAGGTGACGTTTGGGTGATACAGCGCGATATTGTCCAGGATGTGCCCGTTCGTTACCAGCAGGTCCGCCCATCCATCGTTGTCAAAGTCGAAAAACCGTGCACCGAAGCTGCTGTTGTTGTAATTGGTTTGCGCCAGTCCCGTATCAACCGTCGCGTCGGAGAATGTGCCATCGCCATTGTTGCGGTAGTACCGATTGACCTGAAGATCCAGGTGGCACACATAAAGGTCATACTGGTTCGCATGGCGAACATCGGCTGCATCCACGCTCATCCCCGCTTCGGCGCTGCCTTCTTCGCTGAAACCCGCGCCGCTCGTGAAACTCACGTCTCGAAAAGTGCCGTCACCATTGTTCAGGTAAATGAAGTTTCTTTGCGTGTCATTGGCAACTACGATGTCCGTCCAGCCGTCGCCATTCAGATCCGCCAGCACAATCGCCAGGCTCTTGCCATCTTTGTTAGTCAGCCCAGCCTTTTGCGTCACGTCTGTAAACGTTCCGTCTCCATTGTTGTGATACAAGCGTGGCGATGTTCCTGGAAAACTGTCCGGATGACAGTAAGCGCGGTAGCCGGGTTTCTTCTCGCCGCAGGAGACAGGATGGTCCACATCAAACATCACATAGTCTGAAACGAACAGGTCAAGCTTGCCGTCGTGATCGTAGTCAAACCATCCCGCCCCGGTGCCCCAGTTCCCGTCGTTGCCGACTCCAGCTTTAGCCGTTACGTCGGTGAACGTGCCATCACCATTGTTGTGATATAGGACCGAGTGCCGGTAGCCGGTCAGGTAAATATCGGGGAAGCCGTCATTATCGAAATCCCCCACGGCAACGCCAAAGAAAAACGTGCCATCGGAATGAATGCCGGCTTTTTCCGTAACGTCAGCAAAAGTTCCATCGCCGTTGTTGTGATAGAGCGCGGGTTGCGGTGGAGTAGCGGGATGGAACAGCGGCGTATACCCGCTGTTCACGAGAATTGCATCCAGGAATCCATCCTGGTCGTAGTCAATCCAACCCACGCCCGAACCCATCGTCTCCACGTACAACCGCTCTTCCGAAGTCGCCCGCTCGTGATGAAAATGGATTCCAGCCTCTTGCGTGACGTCCTGAAACTCCACCCCGAATGGATTCAATTTGTCTGCGCTTGCCGTTCCGGTGGATTTCTGCCCAGATCCTGCCGCCCGGCCCTGTTTGACCGTCTGCGCGTAAATGCAATCGGGAGAATTGCCTGTAAGCAAAAGGCATAGCACCCATCCACAAAATAAGCGATGGTCCCGACCGCCAGAATTTCGATTTTCCGTCATTGATTTTTTTATCCTAACATCTTCCTTTTCCTTGGTTTTTCCTGACAACATGCGATTTAGCCGGCAGTGTCCACTTTCAATTTCAACTCGAAATTTCTTCCACAAGCAGCTTCTGCAAACCTTACTTTTAACTTGACACTGTCCCAAACAGACCACTAACCTAAACCAACTTTTGGCGTGTTGGGGTGTACTTTCTGCGCAGCGCTCTGGATTACTGTGCTTTCGACGCTTTGGGGATGCTCCCGGTTCGGTGCTGTAGTGTCTTTCGCGTCCACTGTAACTTTGCTCCGCGCCGGTCTAACAAAATATCACACTGCCCGAGCATCATTCCGCTCGCAGCGGATCCGGCCAATGCCTTTTCGTCGACTTTTTACCAGACACCCATGTTTCATGGCAATTTTGTCAGCAACTCTCTTGGGAGCAGTTCGTGTTCCAAATACCAGGGCATCAGTTCAGATTTTGGGGTTCTTACGTGCTGAAGCGCTTTTGGGCAATAGGGTATAGGGGGAATTTCGAATGAAAGTTCGGTCAGGGTATTTCGTTGTCGTTGCGCTGTTGGCGCTTTTTGCCAATCTCCACTTCGCCTCCGCACAGACACTGGAACGCGGCGCCATCCGAGGCACGGTCTACGACGCCTCCAAAGCGGCCATCCCGGGTGCCAAACTCACTCTCACCAGTTCCGCAACCGGCCTGAAACGCGAGCTCACTACCAACGAAAACGGCGCGTATGCCTTTGAAGCGGTCACGCCCGGCGAATATACGCTCGTGGTCGAAGCCCCCAATTTCGCCATGTACACCGTGAAGGACGTAGTGGTCAACGTCGGCGCTTCGATGGGTCTCGATATTCCCATGCAGTTGAAGACCACCACGCAGACGGTCGAAGTGACCGCAGAGGCAGCCGGCGCTGTAGACACCACTACGTCCGGGGTGTCGCAGCTAATCGATTCCAGGAGCCTCGAGGATCTGCCCTTTCCCGGTCGCGACTACCGCGACCTCGCTCAATTGACTCCCTCCGCTCAAGTTGTCCCCGGATTGCGCGGCAACATCCGCCTTGGCGGCCAGCAGAGCGATTACACCGGACTGGTGATTGACGGCGCGGATGCTACCAATAACTACTTTGGCGAGAATTTTGGCTCTCTCGAAACCAAGAACCTCACCGTTCCGATCGAATCCGTGCAGGAATTCCAGGTTGTCACCAACGGCTTCGCGCCGGAATTCGGCCGCGCCACCGGCGGTCTTCTCAACGTGGTCACCAAGTCCGGTACCAACCAATTGCATGGGGAAGCCCACGAATATTACCGCGGTGGCAGCTTGTCGAAAAACGATGCTCTCGGCAACCCCTCCAGTATTGATTGGCAGCATCAGTTTGGCGGTTCTGTCGGCTTCCCGATTCACAAGGATCGCCAGTGGCTCTTTCTCTCCACCGACATCCAGCGGAATAGTGGTCCGCTAACCACCAACCTTTGCCACGGTGATCCCAACTGTGAGGCTGACGCCGGACCAGTGATTGGGTCAGTAGCGGCGGATAGTGGGGAGGTCTTGGGACCGTCATGTAAGAACATTGTGCCGGGTGTTACCCATCTTCTTCCGGGCTGCTATGGAGTGCCCAATCTGGGCGCTCTCGACGGGCCGCACACCCAGTTCCAGAATTTCTTCACTCTGCTGGGTCACTATGATTACCAGCTCACCCCAGCGACTCATTTCAGTATTCGCGGCCTCGGCACCCGTAACCATACGAGGGGCTTCACGGGAGGCCACGGGCAGACGGAAACCTCCGACGCCTTCATTGATACCGAAGATTTCGTGAATCAGGGCATCAGCGGCGTCTTTGCCTTGACTACCGTTCATGGCAACAGAGTCAACGAAACACGGGTCTTGATCCAGGGCGAAGTCCGCAAGCGCCATCCCATTTTCTCTGGCGCTCCGGAAATTCAGATTCAGGGGTATGGCACGTTGGGCGAGCGTTTCTACCTTCCCGCCAATAACGACAATGGAAAACTCCAAGTCCAGGACAACTACTCCTATTCTTTTGGCAAACATGACGTGAAATTCGGGAGCGACCTGAACTCTTTCGTCGATCGTAAGGATATTTTCGCGGGTTGGACTGCCGGCAGGTACAATTTTTCCAGTCTGTGCGACTTTGATCCTGGCCCCGTAGCGACCAATCCTGCCTGTGCCGATTACACAACCCAAACCGGGAATCCTATTCCGGAGTTTCCAAACGCAAACTTCTACTTCCAGGGTTTTGGCTTGAACGGACTGGATCCTTTCACCGCGAATACTTTGAAGCCCAACTACCAGAATGGTTTGGGTTTCTACGCCCAGGATAAGTGGCAGATTACACCGCGCATCACACTGACTTATGGTCTCCGTTGGGATGGCACCTGGAATCCCCAACCACAAACGCATATTCCCGGACAGATGGTCTACACCGGTGTGGGTCCGTTGGGAAGCGGAACCAGAATTTCACCTGTACCCCAAAACACACCGAATGATTTCCGGCAGTGGGGACCGCGCATTGGCTTGGCATGGAATGTCGGGTCTTTCTCGCATCCCACGACGATCCGCGCGGCTTGGGGAATGTACTACGCGCAAACACCTACTATTTTCTTTCCTCAAGTCTCTAATGGTGGCGGCTCCAAGTCCACGACGCTGTTCTGCAATCCTGAATTCTTCTGCGCGCCGACCAGCGGTTTTCCCTACACCTTCCCGTCAAGTCTGAACGTCACCTCCGAAGGGCTCTGTGCTTTCGGACCGCCCTTCATTGGTTGTCCGGCGATCGAATATGCAGACCCTGCCCTGCGCAATCCCACCGTGTCCAACATAACCGTCGGGCTTGAGCATGAATTTACGGGAGGCTGGCAGGTTGGCGTGAACTACGTCTATATGCATTCCACCCATCTGAAAACTGGTGGATTCAGCACCTCGAACTGGCAAAGGAATTTTGTTCCGCTAAATTCAATCGACCCGTCTCAACCAATAACGGACCAGTTTGGCCGCACTATCCTCGCATCCACCGGCGACCCAGAAACAGGGGGATTCAATTGCCCTGCGAACAACGTTTTTGTGTTCGGAGGCGAGCCTTATCCCTTGGATTGTACGCTCACCCCGTTCTCCGGCATGCTGGAACTCGCGAGCTTTAGCCACGGCAACTACGACGCCGTGACTGCCAGTGCCAATAAGCGGTTCTCTCATCGTTACGAGATATTCGCGAACTATACATGGTCAAGGAACTTTAGCAACGACTCCAGCGAACGCGATACCGATACGTTCTTCGCCGCTCAGGATCCTTTCAACATCAATATCGATTACGGGCGCAATGGCCTGGACGTCACCCATCAGTTCAAGGCTGGCGTTACTACCGACTTTCCCTTTGGAATTGCCTGGAGCAGCACCTTCATCGCTCACAGTGGCCTGGCCTATCCCGCGTATTCATCGGCGGACCTGAACGGCGATACGGTCGTCAACCAGTTTTCCAACAATGACCGTCCGGTGGTCCAGCTCGGCAGCGGCTCACCGTTCCTGCTCACACGCTATCCTGCGCGCCAGCCTGCTTTCTTCTCCTGGGACATGCGCCTTACGAAAGACATCAAAATGGGCGAGAGATACTCGCTGCGCTTGATCGCCGACCTGTTTAACCTGACCAATGCCAGTAATCTCTACTCGAATCCAGACGTGAGTGGATTTATTACGCTTTCAAGTTGCAGTCTGGCGCAGCCAAATGTTGCGCTTACAACCGTGTGTGATCCTCTTACCGCGATACCCAAACAGGGGAATGTGTTCAATGACGTGAAGTACGGGGTGCGGGACGAAATCTCGCCCGGGGGCACGCCGTTTGCCGCCCAGTTCGGTGCCCGCTTCCAGTTCTAGCGGAGAGTAAGTTCCAGCCGGAGCGGCGACGCTTCCTTCAATAACATGGAGGAGCGTTCGCCGCTTCTTGCAATCTCATGCACTGGCCAAAACCCATCGGTAGCCCTGTTCTCAACAGTCTTCACTACGCCATCGAATCCTCGCGCGATGTTTCCACCCACTACGACAAAATTGTCGAGGTTGCATCCTGGATGGCTTATGAAGATCTTCCGATGCCCGATTTCGCGCTGCCCTTTGGTGTGGCCCAGGACGACGCCTATCAAGCCATCGATTTCGTGATGGTGGCCAACTCGATTGATACGGCTTTCACCGATTTTTCGGCTCACGAAAAATTCCAGGCCGATTATGCCGGCCGACGCTGGTCCGATTCAGAGGCCGAATTCGCTTGCTTAAAGCGCACCTTGGACGATGGTATTCCCATCCTCGATGGCAGTTACCTTGCCCATATTACTCGTGCCGAACTGGACAAAATCTTCTCCGGCAACATCCCCATGCCCATGCTCGACGAAAAGCTTGCCGTTCTGCACGAAGTCGGCAAAGTCTTATGCGAAAAATACTCCGGCCGCTTCCACAATTTCATTCAATCCTGCTCGCCACGTCTCTACGACAACCGAAATGGCCTGATTGAACGCCTCGTCCAGGAATTTTCACGCTTTAACGATGTCAGCCTGCTCGATGGCCATGAAATCAAGTTCTACAAACTCGCGCAACTGGGCATCTGGATGCTCTACGCCACTCTGCACGCTTCCGGCAAGTTCCGCCTAGATGATCCTGAAAAAATGACCGCGCTTGCCGACTACATTGTTCCCGTAGCTCTGCGCCTGCACGGTATCACCAGCTATTCCTCCGAACTCGAGCAGGCCATCAACTCCCATCAACTCATCCCGCGTGATTCCCGCTGGGAGATCGAAATCCGCGCGCACTGTTTGTACGCCACAGCCCTTCTTTGCGAGGAAGTCAACAAGCGCCGTCCGCCCAACCGGCAGGTGATCATCCCCCAGATTGACGCTCGCTTCTGGACGCATTTCCACACCACAACCTGGCCGCATCACCTAACAAAAACTATTATGTATTAGAGTTGGTGAATGATTTGCTCAGCTTCGCCGAGAGGAAGACGCTCATGAAGACGATGTTCCGCATCTGTGTGCTGGCCATTGTTGCATCTGCCTGTGCCGCAACGCTGCTGGCGCAGGGCAAGCGCAAAGTGATCATCGATCAGGACGCCGCCGGCCCCGGTGGCACAGACATGCAGGCGATTCTCTCTCTGATCAATTCGCCAGACACCAATGTGCTGGGGATAACCGTGCTCACGGGAGATGCTTGGCGCGATGAAGAAGTGCTCCACACCCTTCGCCTGATGGAAATCATCGGCCGCGCGGATATTCCCGTCGTGCCGGGCGCTGCGTTCCCGCTTGTTAACAGCAAGGAGTACATTGCCAAATGGGAAACCCTGCACGGAAAAGTCGTGTATCAAGGCGCCTGGAATTACGCCAAGGGCAATCCTGTCCACGGCCCGTATGATATCCCGCCCATGCCCGAAGGGAAGCCCTCGTTGCAAGCCGCCAAAGAAGATGCGGCCCATTTCCTGGTTCGTACCGTCAGGCAATATCCCCACGAAGTCACGATTTACGCCGCAGGTCCCATGACGGATTTGGCGATGGCGATTGCGCTTGATCCACACTTCCCCGAGCTCAGCAAAGAACTTATCCTTATGGCCGGTAGTATCAATCCGCAAACCGACGACCCGGAGTTTTCGTTCACACCAACCCGCGAATTCAATTTCTGGATGGATCCGGAAGCTTCGCACGCTGTCCTACACGCCCACTGGCCGTGCATCGCCATTACCACCGTGGATATTTCCGTGAAGACGCGCATGGAGAAAGACCTGATCGAACGCGTTCGCCAAAGCCCAACTCCCGCCGCGCAATACGTTGCCAAATATGCCGAAGCCAATTATCTGTGGGATGAACTGGCCGCCGTTGCCTGGCTCGATCCCTCAATCATCACGAAATGGAAAAAGCTCTACGTTGATGTGGACATGGACCACGGCGCTGGTTACGGAAACACGCTCGTATGGTCTCCGGGACTCCAACCGGGAATGGGCGAAGCACTAGTGGAAGTCCAGGACGACCTGGATAAGCAGAAGTTCTACAAGGAGTACACCGAATTGCTTTCGAGGCCGACTCCCGGCGCAAGGAACCCCGCAACGAATTAACGCGGCGCGGAAGCCTCAGCCACCGCGCGCCGGTAATCCGCATCATCCGGTTCCAACGCAGCGGCTTTGCGGAATGCGATCAGCGCTGCCGCACGGTCGCCCTGCTGCATGCGGATTTGTCCAATTTCAAAGTAAGCGTCAGCCTCCTTGGGATTGATCCGCGTCACTTTCGTGAACGCTTCCAGCGCTTCCCCCGGTTTTCCCTCACGCTCAAAGATCATGCCCGAAACATATAGAAAATCGGGCTGAAACGCTTGCAGCGCAAGCGCCTGCAGAATCGCCTCGCGGGCGCCAGCCATATCGTGCAGAGAAAAGAAAATCTTCGCCTTCTGGGAGTAGGCGAAAGCGTTTTGCGGGTTTTTCTCCAGCGCCTGCTGTACCATTTCCAGCGCTTCTGGAAATTTGTTCTGTCGCGCCAGGTCATTGGCCTGCTCCCCCAGGTGCTTGGACTGCACCTCGTTTTCATCATGCCGGTGCGAAGTTTGCGCCGCTTCCGCAAACTCTGCCCGCACTTTCGTGGCTTGCTCCGGCTGGCCAGCGCAGTCGTAGCCATTCCCCAAAACAAACAGCGCCTGCGAATCAAGCTGCCCAGTTTTGTAGGCAGGACTCAGGATCTCCACCACCCTCGCACACTGTTTTTGCCGCACCAGGATTTTTGCCAGCAGAACGATTCCTGGCAGGTAATTCGGTCGCCGGTTATAGACGAACTCCGCGTCCGCAGCCGCCTTTTCATTCTTCCCCGTATCCGCATAGATCTGCGCGCGAAAATAGTGCGCCAGTTGATTCCCGGGATCTTTCGCGATCACGCGATTGAATTCGCTCAGGCCGGAATGCAGTTCATTCTTGCCTTGGTACGCGCTCCCCAAAAAATTGCGGGCTTCCAGATCGTCGGGTGCCATCGCCACCGCGGCTCTCAAGGCTTCGATGGCGGCGTCGTACGATTGCGCCTCAATCTCCAGGTTGCCAATCATTTTCAGCACGCGCACGCTCTTCGGGTGTTGCTTGCGCGCTTGCAGAAGCGCCGCGCGTGCTTCGTCCACGTTGAACACTCGCCGGTAGCAATCCGCCAAGCCAAGTCTGGCCGTCTCGCTGCCCGGATGCGCCGCCAAATAATCCAGGTAGGCCGCAATTGCTTCCGGAAATTTCCCCTCCGATGAAAGCGCCTGTGCGGATTCTAGACTGGTACTCTCTATTGCCCGCCGAGTCTGTGCGAAACCCCGGAAACAGACAAGCGCAATACAGAGCAAGAACATGGTGGCGCGGATGAGTTCTCTCATCGAAGCCACGATTATAGACGAGGGGGAGAGGTTAACCCTACTCCACATGCGCCACGCCTGCTTCGCCCTAAGGCGCGCCGCAATCTGCCGGATCAGCCGCGAACTGGTGTAAAATCCCCGTACAATTGCGATTAGATCAAAAGCGAAGCTTGCCGCCTCTCAAGGAGTGAAGGGATGAGCGAGGAGAAGCTGATGCGGCTGGAAATCAGGGACCGGCGAGGAAATCCCCTCGACCCAGGTCCCGCCCAAAACGCGATCGCCACGCTGCAGGGACAAACGCTTGCCCCAAACCGCGGCACTTCGCTAAATCTCGACTGGCTGGAGCAGGTCCGCGTAAACACCAGCGCCGTCGAGCGCCGCGCTGCCACACTCGTAACCCGCCGCACCGTCAAGAAAGACTGGCAGATTGCCTGGATGCTTCGCGCCATCACCTGCATGGACCTTACAACCCTGAGCGGCGATGATACCGAGGAGCGCGTGCGCCGCCTTTGCGCCAAAGCGCGGCAACCCATCCGCCACGAAATCGTCGAAAAATTGGGCATCGCCGGCTTGGGAATTCATGTCGGCGCGGTTTGCGTGTATCACGTCTTCGTAGAGGCGGCGCGTCAGGCCCTCGAAGGCACGAAGATCCCCGTGGCCGCTGTCTCCACAGGATTTCCCACTGGTTTGAATCCGCTCGAGGAGCGCATCGCGGAAATTCGCCGGTCGGTGGGAGCAGGTGCGCAGGAAATTGACGTCGTCATCACGAGAGCCCACGTCTTCAGCGCGCAGTGGCAAAGGTTGTACGACGAAATCCTCGCCTTCCATGATGCCTGCGGCCCCGCGCACATGAAAGTCATCCTGGGAACCGGAGATTTGCTGACGCTGCGAAACGTGGCGCGCGCCAGCCTGGTGGCCATGATGGCCGGAGCGGATTTCATCAAGACCTCGACGGGAAAGGAAAGCGTCAATGCCACGCTGCCCGTCGGCCTGGTGATGACCCGGGCAATTCGTGAATACGCGCAGGAAACCGGCATGGCCGTTGGCTTCAAGCCAGCGGGTGGAATTCGCACCGCCAAACAATCGGTCGAGTGGCTTTCGCTCATGAAAGAGGAGTTGGGCAACTCCTGGCTGGAGCCGCACCTTTTCCGTATCGGCGCCAGCGGTATGCTGGGCGATATCGAGCGGCAACTGGAATTTCATGCGACGGGAAGATATTCGGCGGAGTACCGCCATCCCATCGCGTGAGGGGAACAGCAACTGGAACGATCTACATTTGCTGAAGAATGGGGGAGCAATGCCGAAAAAGTCCGGAGCAAGAGAAGCGCAAGTCATACTTCATCTCTACGATCTTCGCCGCGAGCCCGAAATGCGCAAGGCGCGTAATTGGTGGATGGCGGAGTTCTGGCCCAACAGCGCGGACGATTTCATGAAGGTGTCCATGGCCATGGGCACGCAGGAAAACAACTGGCTGCGGCAAGTGGGAGGCTATTGGGGTATTGCCGCTGCCTTGGTGCTCCAAGGGGCGGTGAACGAAGATTTGTTCCTGCGCCCGGCATTTAGCGGCGAAATGTTTCTTATGTTTGCAAAGGTGCACCCGTTCCTACCGGAACTTCGCGAGAAGATTGGTGACCCTGAAATATTTTTGGATATAGAGAAGGTGATTACCAATACCAAGTGGGGCCGAGACCGGCTGAAGTTCATTATGAAGCGTGTGGAAATGATGCGCGAGAGGTTGGCGAAAAAGGCCTGAACGCGCCGCAACGCTCGCAGAAAAACTCAGCCGCGGAGGGCGCAGCGATCAAATGAGCGTAATTGAGAAGTTCAAGACGATGGAATATGGGCCTGCCCCGGAGGATCCCAAGGAAACTCTGCAGTGGCTCGATGGTCACAAACGTCGTTTCGGCCACTTTATCGCTGGCGGCTGGAAAGCTCCCGCGGAAGGGAATTATTTCGAAACCAACGACCCTTCAACAGGCGAAAAGCTCGCCGAAGTGGCGCAAGGCAGCGCCGCGGACATCGCCGCTGCCGTAAAGGCCGCACGCAAAGCCTTGCCGGCTTGGCAAAAACTTTCCGGACATATCCGCGCGCGATTTCTCTATGCTATTGCTCGTCACGTGCAAAAACACTCGCGCCGCCTGGCGGTCCTGGAAACCTTCGATAACGGCAAGCCAATCCGCGAAAGCCGCGACATTGATATTCCCCTGGTCGCACGCCATTTTTATTACCACGCGGGCTGGGCGCAACTTTGGGAACGCGAATTTCCCGGCTACGTATCCTGCGGCGTCATCGGCCAGATCATTCCCTGGAATTTTCCGCTCTTGATGTTGGCATGGAAGATTGCTCCCGCGCTTGCCACCGGAAACACCGTTGTGTTGAAACCCGCCGAGTACACTCCCTTAACGGCGCTGGCCTTCGCGGAAATCTGCACAGAAATTGGCCTGCCTCCCGGCGTAGTGAATATTGTCACGGGAGGCGGCCGTACCGGCGAAGCGCTGGTGAACCATCCCGATGTGGACAAGATTGCTTTCACCGGGTCCACCGAAGTCGGCCGCGCCATCCGCAAAGCCACGGCGAACTCCCACAAGCGGGTGTCGCTGGAACTGGGAGGCAAGTCGCCCTTCATCATTTTTGAAGACGCCGACCTGGATAGCGCGGTAGAAGGACTTGTGGACGGCATTTGGCTCAATCAAGGACAAGTTTGTTGCGCTGGTTCTCGCCTGCTGATGCAAGAAAGTATTGCGGAAAAGCTCACGCGGAAATTGCAGGCGCGCATGAGCACGCTGCGCGTGGGCGCTCCGCTGGACAAGGGCATCGACATTGGCGCTATCGTCGCTCGCGTGCAGTGGGATCGCATCGAGCGCCTTGTGAAGCAAGGCGTAGCCGAAGGCGCCACGTGCTGGCAACCCGAAGTGGCCATGCCTTCGCGTGGACTGTTCTATAAGCCGACGCTTCTAAGCAACGTTCACCCTACTTCCATCGTTGCGCAGCAGGAAATCTTCGGCCCAGTGCTTGCCGCGATGACCTTCCGCACGCCCCGCGAAGCCGTCGAACTCGGCAATAACACTGTTTACGGGCTTGCCGCGAGTGTCTGGAGTGAAAGTGTCAATGTAGCGCTGCAAGTCGCGGCGCAAATCAAAGCCGGCGTCGTGTGGGTAAACAGCACCAATCTGTTTGACGCGGCTTGCGGCTTTGGCGGCTATCGGGAAAGCGGCTACGGACGCGAAGGCGGCAGGGAAGGACTCCTCGGGTACATCGAGCCGGAGTGGTTTCGCAACGCGCCGCCGATTCGCGCGAAGGCCGCGCCAACAAACGGCAAGCCCGAGGTGGCCAACCCAGCAATCGATCGAACTGTGAAGCTTTTCATTGGCGGCAAACAGGCGCGGCCGGATTCAGGTTACACGCTGGAAATTCGCGGCAAGCACGGCGAATTGCTCGGTGAGTCGCCGTTGGGCAATCGCAAGGACGTTCGTAACGCCGTGGAAGCTGCGCGCAAAGCGGAAACCTGGGGAAAGACAACCGCGCACAATCGCGCGCAAGTGCTTTACTACCTTGCCGAAAATCTTTCGCAACGGGGAAAAGAAATTGCCTCCCGGCTCGCCGCTGCCGTCGGCAAAAAACAGGCTGCGGACGAAGTGCGCGTCAGCATTGAACGCCTCTTCGCCTACGCGGCCTGGGCGGACAAGTTTGAGGGCGCAGTGCACAATCCGCCGTTTCGCAATATTTCCATTGCCATGAACGAGCCCGTTGGCACCGTGGGAGTGATCTGCTCGGCTGACACGCCCCTGCTGGGATTCTTCTCGCTGGTGCTGCCGCTGCTCAGCGCGGGGAATACCGTAGTGGCCGTTCCGTCGGAATCCTATCCGCTGATCGCCGGTGATCTTTACCAGGTTTTCGAGACCAGCGATCTTCCCGCTGGCACGGTGAATCTCGTTACCGGGCGCCCCGGAGAACTTCTGAAGGTCATGGCGGAGCACGACAACCTGGACGCTATCTGGTGTTATGGAGACGAAGCGCTGTGCGCCACCGCCAAAGCTCTTTCCATCGGAAATCTCAAACAGGTTTGGACCAACGAAGGGCGCGAATTGGATTTCTTCAGCCCGCAGCAAGCCGAAGGTCGCTGGTATCTCGACCACGCCTATCAAGTAAAGAACATCTGGGTACCCTACGGCGAATAACGAATTGCGGATCCCCTCAAGAAAAAAGGGGACAACCGGAGCCGTCCCCTTCGGAATTGGTTTAACCGAGCGCCTTTCACAAAGGCCGCCCGGCAACAGTTTACTGCACGCTATTGATGACCCCAACGCCGGTTGTGCCGCTGGCCCCCGTACCTGTCGCGAACGGCGAACCAGTCACGGCGGTCAGGGTCACGGTGCTGCCAGAAACGTTGGCAGTGTAGGCCGCCACGCCGCTAGGCGGTGTTCCGCCAGAGGCGCCGGTCAACGCCACGAAGACATACTTGCCTGTGGGGTCAATGGTAATCTGGCCCGCGCCCGATGGCACGCTGACCGCGGTTCCACAGGTAAGCGTCCCAAGCGCCGGGTTAAACGTGCACGGTATGATTTGGTTGTTCGCCGCGTCGGTGACCAACACGAAGCGGTCGAGCGGATCAACAACAACACCGGCAGGCAAGGCTGCTCCGGTGGTGCCCGAACCAATGGGCGTCAGCGCGCCGTCGGTACCGCCACTCCCCACCGGGGTGATGGAAAAGTAAAAGAGAACGTTTGCCGTTGAATCGATGGCGAACAAATATTGGCCAGAGCTGTCAACCGCACCCATGGTCCAGTTTCCAGCAATCGTCTGCAGTGTTCCTTCAGTGAAGAGACCGCTATACACCAGAATCGGCATGATGGTTCCATTGGACGCCAGCGCGTAAAGAACGCTGCCTTGTGGATGGCTGACCAGTCCCTGGAGGCCCGTGAGTCCTGTCGCTGGAGTTCCTGCCGCTACCGTCTCCACCAGGTTATTTGTTGTTGCGTTGTACGCGTAGGATTCCACTCGTCCATTTGTCGTGTCCGCCACATAAAAGATCGTACCGGTGGGATCGGCGATCACGGTGCTTGCAGCGCCCGCAGGCTTCAGGCTGTAAGGCGAATTGGAAAGGTTGGCGATGGTCGGAGGGGTTGCATGGAGGTAATTAAATCCAGCCAGTTGTTGGGCGGAAGGGCTTGTCGCAACGAACAGGCTGCCAGTCACGCTGGTCCCGATACGGGAGTTACCCGCGGCACCCGTGTACGGACCGTCCGGATCGGGTGTCAGCACACCCGCGGCTACGGTGAACGCGGAGATCTTTCCCGTCGTTTTGTCGGCGGTCACCACTTCCGTCGGTGTCACGGTTGCGGCATCGACGCCATTGGAGTAGGTCACGAAAAGCGGGCTGGTGTCGGTGCTGGCGGGAGTCACTGCCGTCAGGGCGCCACCCGTGCCAATCTGGAAGAGGGAAATGGTATTCGAGAAATTATTGTCAACGGCCAGCAGGGTTGAACTGGGGTCGACAACAATGCCATTTGGGGAGCTGCCGACAAGGGTCGATCCACTTCCAATCGCGGCGCCAAATGCGCCGCCCGTGCCGACGCTGAAAGCGAACACTTCGCCATTCAAAGTTGGGTCAGTCGAGGTGAAATCCAGGACATAGATGTATTTATCCCCGGGATCGATGGCGATGTTGAACAAACTCACCGCACCTGTGATCGCCGGAATGGCCGCGCCGAAGGCCGTCAATTGTCCCGTCGTAGGAGAGATGTTAAAGCCGTTCACATTGCTGCCGCCGTCAGGCACGTAAAGGTACGCGTTCGTTGGATCAATGGTGCCAAAGCTCGGCGCGGCCCCCAGGCTTCCCGTCGTGTACGGTGGTGCCGCCACCGCGGGAGCATTAGGCACCAGGACGCCGGTTCCCTGAGTGATAGTGAAGCCGGTGATGTCACCTTCATCTCCATTGATTACGTAGAGATAGGTGCCTGTGTGATCGACCAAAACATCTGTCGGAAACACCGTCGAAGTCGTTCCCACAGGATAATTGTTCGGAGTAGTGGCCGTGAGGGCTCCTGTTGATTGGTTGATGGTGAATCCCCACACTTGGTTCGAATTACTGTCCGTGACATAAAGGAAACTCCCTGTGGGATCGATCACGCCTTTATTATTGGTGCTACTGATGCCTGCGTTGGTTACCAGGTATGGAACTCCTGGCAAGCTTGAGTTCTCAACCAAAGCTCCCGTCATCGGATTGATGTCATAGACGTATACGTAACTGTTTCCGCCAATCACGTACAGGAAGTTGCCGGACGGATGCACGATTACTTGTTGAGGTCCGGGTGCCGAGAACTTACCCAGGAAAGCCAGCGCCCCACCGGCCGGATTCGCCGCATATTGCGAGATCGAGTTTCCTCCCGAATTCCCGATGTAGGCGAACCGGGCGACGGCAGCCGAAACAGCGAACGTCGCCGTTCCGGACACGCTGCTGGGGATGCCGTTAACGGCTAATGTGCCAGTTACGGTGCAGGACGCGCCTGCTGCTGAAGCTGTGGTCACCACCAGACCGGTTGACGCGCCGATGCTGCCCCCGCTCGCCGGGGTGCAGGAAATCGTCCACGCAACCAGGGCTGCTGACACGGGCTGAGTCGAGCCATCACTAAAGGTCTCCGTCGCGCTGTATTGTAGGGTCTGGCCCGCGGCCAACGTGGTAGTTGCTGGCGTTGGGTTCAGGCTCACAACCCTGATGCCGCCCCCGACCGTCAAATTGGCGATGTTAGAGCTTGCTCCCAGGTAGGTGGCGGTAATCTGTGTGGAACCAGCAGCAACGGCCGTGGCCAATCCATTCGTTGCGTGCTGCGTGCTGTCAATCGTGGCCACTCCGGTCTGCGACGAATTCCAGGCAGCCAAAGCCGTAACATCCTTTCCTGTAGTCGAGGTACCGTCGGGATTCAGAATGGTCGCGGAAGCAGTGAACTGTTGCGTGCCAGGCACAGCAGTAATCGTGGCGAAGTTCGGAGCCACAACGAGGTCCGAAGCGCCTGTCACTGCGAGGCTGGCAGTCCCGCTAACACCTCCGTCCGTTGCGGTAATCGTGGATGTGCCGGCAGCTTTGGCGGTTGCGAGCCCACCCGAAGTAATCGTAGCTACTGTGGTGCTACCCGAGCTCCAAGTGAGGCTCGAATTGGAGCTTAAGTCCTGAGTCGTGCCGTCGCTGTAGTTACCTGTTGCCTTGAATTGCTGCGTTTGTCCCACGTTCACCGGAGCACTGCTGGGAGTAACCGTTATCGAGCTCAACGTCACCGTCACTGTCTTTTTTCCTGAGTTGCTGCAGGCGGCAAGTAGCACACATAGCAGCAAGACGACTCCCAATGTGGAAGAACTGGACTTTCTGATCATGACGCCTCCTCGGCGCAGGCTAAAGCACCACAAGTATGGGCAGAGGCAAACGGCGCAAGCCGTGCAAACATCGATAGGCAACGGAGTAGGCGAGCAGGCGAGGTACACACTCCGAACACAATTAGCCACAACTCAGACGCCTCTGTCCCAAAACGAAATACTCGAATCTCATTCTAAAACAAAGTGACTCGCTAACCATCCGTTATGTATGAATAAACAGCAGGACCCGAATCAAGCCGCGCCGTATTATCCTGGACTCACTCTCTCCAGTTTAATTAACGGACTGTAACAACTCGCGAGGGCTGGACTTACCGTGCTGTTGTAACGATAATCTGTGGCTTGCCTGGTGGAGCCTTTATTGAACCGATAACCCCTTCGCCCGCCGCTCCTCATTCTTGCCAGGAATGAGACCATGGGAGCGGATTGTTTCAAGGAACTTGGCCTATGCCCAGAATCGTGACGATTGAAGACCATCGCCTTGAGGAAGCGAGGCTTCGCAAGAAACATTGGAAGCGCTGGGGACCTTACCTCGCCGAACGCCAATGGGGCACCGTTCGCGAGGACTACAGCAAAGACGGCACCGCGTGGGAATCTTTCCCCTTTGAACACGCACACGCCCGCGCCTTTCGCTGGGGAGAAGACGGAATTGGCGGATTCTCTGACCGTCACCAGATGATCTGTTTCGCTTTGGCACTCTGGAATGGCCGCGACCCTATCCTGAAAGAACGTCTGTTCGGCCTAACCGGGAATCAGGGCAATCACGGCGAAGACGTCAAGGAGTACTATTTCTATCTTGATTCCACCCCCACGCACAGTTACATGCGCATGCTCTACAAGTATCCGCAGGCAGAATTCCCTTATGCACAGTTGCTCGAAGAGAATCAACGACGTGGACGCACCGCGCCCGAATTTGAATTGCTCGACACCGGCGTCTTCGAGGGCAATCGCTATTTCGATGTGTTCGTCGAGTACGCTAAGGGTGATGTCGAAGATGTCCTCATAAAAATCACGGCCATCAATCGAGGGCCTGAATCCGCCGTTTTGCACTTGCTCCCCACGATGTGGTTTCGCAACACCTGGTCCTGGGGAATGGATTTGCGGCGTCCCAGTTTGCGAATCGCCCCGGACACTCCGGGAGCCGTTTGCGCGGAATTGCAGCACTGGCAATATGGCAAGCGCTGGGTGCTATGCGCCGGCCGCCCTGAACTCCTCTTCACCGAAAACGAAACCAATTACGAGAAAATTTTCAACTCTCGCAGCCACACTCCTTATGTCAAAGATGCATTCCACGAATGGTTAATTCATGGGAATCACGCTGCGGTCAACCCGGCGCAGGCCGGCACCAAAATGGCGGCTCATTACCCTTTGCAATTGGGTCCCGATGAATCGCTGACGCTCAGACTACGCCTGACGGACATCGATCCTCTTGGCGGCATGGACCCCGATTCCCCCATGGTAGGAACCATCACCTCTCCGACTCATCAGGAACGCGCGGAGGGCGTTCCCGGCACAAATGATTTTGGCAAGGGCTTCGACGCGCTTTTTGCACAGCGCCAGAAAGAGTCCGACGAATTCTACAGTTCCCGACTGCCGAAGGAACTTTGCGACGATGCGCATCAAGTAAGGTGTCAGGCCTACGCGGGCATGCTGTGGTCCAAGCAGTTTTATCACTACGACGTGTATACCTGGCTTGAAGGAGATCCCGCCGGGCCGGTTCCTCCAAAAGAGCGTTGGGAGGGCCGCAACAAGGAATGGACCCACCTCTACAACGATGACGTAATTTCCATGCCAGACAAGTGGGAATATCCCTGGTATGCCGCGTGGGATTTGGCGTTCCATACCATTCCACTTGCATTGGTGGACTCCGACTACGCAAAAGATCAACTCATTCTGTTGCTTCGCGAGTGGTACATGCACCCCAACGGTCAGCTGCCCGCCTACGAGTGGGCCTTCGGCGATGTGAATCCTTCGGTGCACGCGTGGGCTGCCTGGCGCGTCTACAAGATTGAGCGGCGGGTCCGCGGCGTTGCGGATCGCGCGTTTCTCGAAAAGGTGTTCCACAAGCTGCTTCTGAATTTTACGTGGTGGGTGAACCGCAAAGATCCCGACGGCCGGAATATTTTCCAAGGTGGTTTCCTGGGCCTGGACAACATCGGAGTCTTCGATCGTTCGGCCCCGCTTCCCACCGGCGGCCATCTGGAACAATCCGACGGCACCAGTTGGATGGGCATGTATTGCCTGAATATGCTGGCTATCGCCTTGGAACTCGCAAAAGACGACCAGGCCTATGAAGATGTCGCCAGCAAATTTTTCGAGCATTTCGTGCACATCGCTCACGCGATGAACGATATCGGTTCTGACGGGCGCTCGCTCTGGGATCCGGAAGACGGCTTCTACTACGATTTGCTGCATCTACCGAACGGCCAAGAGCATTTCCTGAAGATCAGGTCCATGGTGGGGCTCATTCCCTTGTTCGCCGTGGAAACGCTGGAGCCTGAAATTGTCGACCGACTCCCGGGCTTCAAGCGACGCATGCAATGGTTCATCGACCATCATCCCGATGTGCCGGAACACATTGATATGACGCAACACTCCGCGCGCGGTGTCCGCCGCCTTCTTTCCCTTGTGAACCGCAAGCAACTCAAACGTGTCCTCCGTCGCATGCTGGATGAAACGGAATTTCTTTCCCCTTACGGCGTGCGCGCCCTCTCTCGCTATCACCTCGAGCATCCCTACGAAGTGCAAGTGAACGACCACATTAGCCGCGTGGACTACGAACCCGCCGAATCCACCACCGGGGTTTTTGGCGGCAATTCCAACTGGCGCGGGCCAGTGTGGTTTCCCACGAATTATCTGCTGATTGAATCGCTCCAAAAATATCACCATTACTACGGAGAGGATTTTAAGATCGAGTGTCCCACACATTCCGGACAGGAATTGGATCTCTGGGAGGTGGCCGCGGAGATTTCCCGCCGTTTGACGCGCATCTTTCTCCGCGACAAGGATGGGCGGCGTCCTTTCGCCGGTGCGGTGGATTTATTCAATAAGGACCCGAACTGGCGCGATCTGATTCTCTTCTACGAATATTTCCATGGAGACCTGGGCACGGGTATCGGCGCCAGTCATCAAACCGGCTGGACCGGGCTCGTCGCTAAGCTGCTTGAACAGAGCGGAGAATAATCTGTGTCGCTGCTCGGCGAAGTTCAGTTTGGCAGGGAAGTGTGCGGTGACCTGGATGCCGCGGAAGCACGCGAGTGGCTGGTCACCAACGGCTTGGGCGGATTCGCGTCGGGCACGGTGGCGGGCACCGCAACTCGCCAGTATCACGGGTTGCTCGTCGCGGCATTGCAACCGCCCGCTAGCCGTACTGTCCTGGTAGCCGGGGTCGATGAAAATGTGCGTTACCCCGAGACCTCTTTTGCGCTGGCCACCAATCGTTGGCTCGGCGGCTCCATCTCTCCCACTGGCTATCTCCAACTTGAGAGTTTTTTCCTGGAAGGGAGCAAGCCCGTCTGGCGCTACGCCCTGGCCGACACGCTTCTGGAAAAGCGCGTGTGGATGAAGCAGGGAGAGAACACAACGTATGTGCAATACAACTTGATGCGCGGCAGCGTCCCGGCGGAAATTGATGTCAAAGTTTTGGTGAACTACCGCGACTTTCATCACACCACTCACGATGCGCATTGGGACATGCGTGTGGACCCTATCGAGAATGGCCTGAAAATCCAGGCGTTCGAAGGGGCCACTCCTTTTTTTCTGAAAAGTGCCGGCGCATCTGTTCAACCGCGCCATGAGTGGTATCGCGATTATTTCTTGCCCGCCGAAAAAGAGCGTGGGCTCGATGATCACGAGGACCGTTTACTTGCGGGCGTTTTTCATTTTCAACTCTTTCCCGGGGAAAGTGTCACGCTTGTATTCACCACGGTGGAAGATACCTCGCTCGACGGTGAAGAAGCGCGCACCGAACAATCCAACCATGAATGGAAATTGTTTACATCGTGGCAGCGACAACATGCCAAGGTGTGCGCTTTTCCCGCAGAAGAGGAACCTGGCTGGCTCTGGCAACTCGTTCTCGCCGCCGATCAATTTGTGATTCGCCGTGCGCTGCCGGAAGATCCGCAGGGTCTGAGCATCATCGCCGGTTATCACTGGTTTGGAGATTGGGGCCGCGACACCATGATCGCGCTTCCGGGATTGACTCTGTCTCTTGGGCGCCAGGAAATCGCACGGAAGATCCTGGAGTCTTTTGCACGCTACGTTGACGCAGGAATGCTGCCGAATAGTTTCCCGGATTCCAGCGGCCCGCCTCAGTACAACACAGTGGACGCCGCGTTATGGTATTTCGAAGCAGTGCGCCAGTATTACGTCGCAACGCACGAGCTGGAACTCGTCCAGGAACTTTTCCCTGTGCTTGTTGAAATTGTAGACGCGCACATCCGCGGAACGCGCTACAACGTTAAGGTCGATCCCGCCGACGCATTAGTATTTGCGGGCTGCCCGGGAATGCAACTCACCTGGATGGACGCCAAAATTGGAGACTGGGTAGTGACGCCGCGCATCGGCAAGCCCGTGGAGATCAATGCGCTCTGGATTAACGCGCTGCATACGATGGTGGAGTATGCGAACTTGCTAGCGCGGCCAAGGCAGGGCTACGAAAAACTTGCCGAGAAAGCCACCGGCAGTTTTCAGAAATTCTGGAATGCCGAGCGCCATTGTTGCTTTGACGTAGTTGATGTGCCCGGGGGAGGAAACGACGCCGCGTTGCGCCCCAATCAAGTCTTCGCCGTTTCGCTACCCGTCAGCCCGCTTACCGGGAGCCAGCAAAAATCTGTGGTTGATATGCTGGCGCGGCATCTGCTCACTTCGCACGGCCTTCGCAGCCTTGCGTCTTCCGAGCCAGACTACAAGGGTAAGTATGCAGGTGGGCTGCGCGAACGCGATTCCGCCTATCATCAGGGAACCGTCTGGGGATGGCTGCTGGGGCCGTTTGCCCTGGCACACCATCATGTGTACAAGGATCGCGCCGCCGCGCAGAGCTTCCTCGAACCTTTGGGCCAGACGATTCACTCCTATGGCTTGGGCACAATCGGGGAAATCTTTGGCGGTGATCCGCCCTTTCCCTCCGCGGGCTGCATCGCACAAGCCTGGAGCGTCGGCGAACTTTTTCGCGCCTGGCAATTCCTCAGCGCCGCCTCGGAACCGAACGCGTAACGCGCTGTCATCCCGACCGGAGGCTACGGAGTGAGGAATCTCTCTGCCTTGGGTAAGTCCTAATCCATCCTCGGTGCGGGTTCGTACAGTTCAATCAACACCTTGCCAGCGCTGGGTGCGCTGACGAGGAAAAAATTAACGCGTGTGCCATCGGCTCCCGCGCGCGTAGCCGGATAAACCGGAGCCAAGCCAAATTTGTCACGCAAGATTTGCGTGGCGCGATCCACGTTTGCGCAACGATATTCGATCTGCTGCACCCCTTCACCGAATTTGTTCAGAAATTTGGCAATCGCTCCGCTTCCCGCGGGTTCCCGGGAGGTCAGAACGTCCATCGAGAGTCCGCCCGGCAGGTGTATCTCAAATTCCTGCGCATCCTGTTCCGGCGGAACTTCTGCGAGCCGCGGCGATCCGCATGCCTCACGAATTTTCTCGAACCGTTCGGGGTGAACCGCCAGCCCCACGGTCACATGAGGGCTACTTCCCTCAAGCAATTTGTACAACTCCTCGTCGTCCCACCAGGGAAACGCGGCATGGTCCGCCTGCGCGCGTCCCGTACGGCAAATCTCTGTGGCGGACACAACGCGTACCTCGGGCTCCGACGAGGTCATTCCTTCAATGGCTCGCAAAAACGCTTCGTTCATCATGGCACCCGTATTGTACCTCGGTTACACGTGTTACCCGGCTTATGTTTGCCGAGGCGTTCCCGTCTTTCTAGGACCTGCCAGAAGCGAAATCAATATGGTTACGAACAGCACTCCCGCCACAACTGCGAGAGAAAGTTTTATCGAAACATTCCACCAGGGTTCCGCAACCATCTTTACGCCAACAAACAGCAGCACTATAGCCAGCCCAATGCTCAGGTAGCGAAAATAGTCCAGAATATCCGCGAGCAAGAAATACATCGCGCGTAATCCCAATATGGCAAAAACATTTGAGCTGTAAACGATGAAAGCATCGCGAGTGATGCCGAAAATAGCGGGGATGGAATCCAAGGCCAAAGTCACGTCCGTGATTTCTACAATCAGCAGCACCAGCATCAGCGGTGTAGCCAATAGCTTTCCGCCTTCGCGCACGAAGAAGCTTTCGCCGCGGTAGCCTTCGGTGACCCGCAAGTGGGCGTCGGCAAAACGAAAGACCGGATTGCGCTCGTAGTGCACGGCCTTGTCGCGCTTCGCCAACATGTGCAGCCCGGTGTAGATCAGGAAGGCGCCAAATATCTGCAAAACCCAACTGAAGCGCGAAACCAGCGCCGCCCCCGTGGCGATCATGATCCCGCGCATCACCAGCGCGCCGATGATGCCCCACTCCAGCAAGCGATGTTGCACGCGTTCATCCACTCGGAAAACGCGGAAGAGCACCAGGAAGATGAACAGGTTATCCACGCTCAGAGCTTTTTCAATTACATAGCCGGTGAAATACTCCAGGCCTTGCTGCGAGCCGTACCAGTTCCACACGAAGGCGCCAAAACTCACCGCCAGGCTAACCCACACCACGCTCCACAAGGACGCTTCGCGGATTCCCACTTTGTGTGCTTTGCGGTGAAACACGCCCAGATCAAGGGCGACGGCGGTGAGGACGAAGAGGTTGAAGCCCAGCCACAGGAGCGGGGTGCCCATGCGAGACAGGATAACGTAATTTCCCCTGGCGCCCTATTGCGACTGTGAACTAAACGCGTCCGTGCCGTTAACATTGCTCAAATCAATTCGCGTGGTCTGACCTGCTTGCACTTTCGCGGGCACATCCCAGTTCAGCCGGCGGTCTCCAGAGGCCGCGTCCATGTTCAGCGTACTTACCCAGTAAGTTCCAGGAGCCAACCCGGAATAGGTGACTCGCCCGTCCATATCTGTCTCCGCTTTGGTAACGAGATATTTTGTCTGCGCGGTATCTGGAGCAAGCTGAAGGAGCCTTTTCTTGTGGTCCGCATGAATTTTGTCCCATTGCATCTTGGGATTCACGCCCGCCAATTCCAACTCCATGCCGGAAACCGTCGAGGGATGCGTCTCCACGAATTTCTTCAAAGCCTTGATGTAATCCTCCCTCAGTTTCGCATACTTCTCCGGATTGGCTTCGCGGTCCGCCTCCCTGAATTTTGGGATGGGCATGCCAGTGGTGACCCCGCCGCTGTTCGATCGTTGATAGGCTGCCAGGAATTCCGGCACTTCCATGATTTCGACAGGCGTGACTAGTTTGTCGAAGTCAGGCATGGTCAGGTCCATCTCGTCATGCGCTTTGAGCCACTTCTTGAGCTGCGGCGTGCATTTCAAATTGTCGATGAATGCTTCGCGGGTCGGAAGCACATCCCCGCCTTCGACTTCTTTCACGATATCGGCGTAGCTCTTCGTCAGGATATAGAGCGTAAATTGCCGCACGGGCTCCGGACGCGCTCCGGTGGGAGTAATGTGGACGGTCACATCCAGGTTTCCCGTGGCGCTCTGACCGTTGCCAAAACGCGCCAGCAGCAGCAGACAGCAAACTACAAATAGTGGACGTACATTCATTCGCATGCGGCTCATCCTAACAGAGGCATATGTTCCGTGAACCGGCAAACTCCTCCGGTAATACTTAAGTGCCAACTTCGGGCGCGGTTGCTACGCCGTAAGCGGTGGAGGCGCAGCGCTCTCCGCGGCTCCAAACTCTTTATTCGGTTCGCTCCCCATCGAGAATACAATCGTTGCGCCATTGGCGATATCCGCGTGGCGGAACCACACGTTTTCATGCGGCTTGCCATTGAACGTCACGGACTGAATGTATTTGTCGTCCGGTGAACGACGCTTGGCTGAGACGATCAGCATTTTGCCGTTACCCATATCCACTTCCGCGCGATCAAATAGTGGCGTACCGAACACGTAGTTCCCGCTGACGGGATCCACGGCGTAAAAACCCAGCGCGCTTATCACATACCACGCGGACATTTGTCCGCAATCCTCATTCCCCGCGAGCCCGTCGGGTTGATTGTCGTATTCCATTTCCAGCAAGCTGCGGATGCGTTCCTGCGTTTTCCAGGGCGCGCCCGCGTATGAATAGAGATACGCCATGTGATGGCAGGGCTCGTTTCCGTGCGCGTATTGCCCAACCATTCCTGCGATATCCGGAGGCGCATCGGGAGGAAGTTGCGAACTCACGGAGAAAAGCGCGTCAAGCTTTTTGATGAACGCTTCTCGCCCCCCAAAAAGTTTCATGTAACCCTTGGGATCGTGCTGCACGGAAAAGGTGGTCTCCCAGGGATTCGACTCCGTGTAATCGCGCCATTTCTTTGAATAGCCCATCTCCGTGGGATCGAACGGTTCGGACCAGTCTCCATTTTCCAGCCGCGGCCGGATGAAGCCCACCTTCGCATCAAACAGGTTGCGATAGTTCTTGGAGCGTTCCAGTAGCAATTTCGCATCGTCCGCCGCGCCCACGGCTTGCGCCACATGAGCCACGGCCCAGTCGTCATAGATATATTCCATGGCCCTGCTGACGGATTCGTCTTCCTTGTCGCAGGGGATGTAACCCAGCTTGCGGTAATAGCCTAGGCCGCGGTAATCGTCCACCATGGCGCGCTGCCTCATCGCCGGATACGCTTTGTTGAACTCGATGCCCGGAAATCCTTTTGCCAGCGCCTCTGCGATTACAACCGCGGAATGGTAGCCGGTCATGCAGCCCGTCTCTTTGCCCTGCAGCGGCCAAACCGGCATGCCCGCGGGACTTTCCTGCGCCATGCGAATCAGGCAATTCACGAAATCGGGAACGCGTTCCGGCAGCGCAATCGTAAACAGTGGATGCGCGGCGCGGAAAGTATCCCAGATCGAAAAAGTGCTGTAATTGTGTAGCCCTTGTGGCAAGCGATGAACTTCACCATCCATCCCGCGGTATTGTCCATCCACATCATCGAATAAGGTTGGCGCAACCTTGGTGTGATACAAGCTGGTGTAGAAGATTTCCATGTGGGCGACATTGCGGGTCGTGACTTTGATCCGCGAAAGCTCGCGCTGCCACGCGTCGTGCGCGTCGTGGCGCACCTTCTCAAAATCCCAACCGGGAATCTCGGCTTCCAGATTCTTCATCGCGCCTTCACTGCTCACACCGGAAAGGCCTGCCTTTACCAGTATTACTTCGCGTTTGTCCGTCTGGTAGTGCAGCAGGCACTTCAGCGATTTGCTCTTTGCTTCTTTGGCGGAAGCATCGAGTTTCCTGTCTTCCGATATGATCTCCGCGGACGCAAAGGGCTTCGAGAACTTCATCGCGAAATAAATCTGCCTGCCGGGTGCCCAGCCGTTCACGCTGCGCCCGCCCACAATGGTGTCGTCACCAACGATCTTCATTTCAGACCACGCGATGTCGTAGAGGCTGGAGCGGTGATGCAGATCCAGGATGAAATGGCTGGTGTCACTTTTGGGAAAGGTGTAGCGGTGGATTCCCACGCGCTCCGTGGCGCTCAGTTCGGCGCGAATATTGTAGTCGCGCAGTAAAACCGAGTAGTAACCAGGCTCCGCCGATTCGTCTTCGTGGTGAAAACGCGAACGATAACCTTCACCGGGATTTCCGCGCCCGCCAGGGATTGTCTTTACTGGCCCAGTGCCAGGCATCAGCAGAAAATCCAGCATGTCTGCCGCGCCCGTGCCGCTCAGGTGTGTATGGCTGAAGCCCATGATGGAAGAATCGGAAAAGTGATAACCCGAGCACCAGTCCCATCCTTGATCAAACGTGTCCGGGCTGAGCTGCACCATCCCGAACGGCACCGTTGCGCCGGGATAAGTGTGACCATGACCGCCGGTGCCGATGGCAATCTTCACGAATTTCGTAACATCTTCTGCCTCTTGGGTCGCCGAAGGCGATGCTGATGCGTCAACTTCTCGTTCCAGCGCAACGCCGCGCGCTTTCAAGAACCCGGAAGCAGAAACAGCGGAAAGCGCACCCAAAAATCCTCTTCTCGTAATCACGGAGATTTTTCCTTCCAGACCGCAGGAAATTTCGGTCTACTTCCCGGCCACACTCAGCCTACACCTCCGCGCAGCATGCGGTGTCGGATTTTTCAAAAGGGAGTTAACTGGCAGCGCGAATCGTGAGGCTTTCTCTCAGTTAATTCGCGAGTCACCCTAGAATAGAAGTTCGATTTGCTGTGTTAGAAGAGGTGAAACGTCGTTTCGATGGTGACCCAAACAGGGATGCCACGCTGGCGTGCATCGCGAGCGGGCGTAAAATGCCAATGGCGGACCGTCTCAATCGTGCGTTCGTCCAGCCCCATCCCCAGACCTTTCACGATCCGAATTCTCTCCGCGGTGCCGTCGGCTCCAATCAGCACTTGTGCCGTCACCAGGCCTTGCAGCTTTCCTTTGCGCGCTTCTTCCGTGTATTCCGGCTGAGGGCAGTAGCTGCACACGGGCTGAGTAACGATGTTCGCGTAGTTGCCTCCATCTTCTCCTTCGCCAGCACCATCGCCATTTCCGTCACCCATTCCTCCACCATGGCCCTTGCCGAATCCATGACCGGAGCCGGGTCCGGCGGAATCCGTGTCCGCATCCATCCAGGGCAAACCCAGGTGCATGACCGTTGCGACATTGGTGGGAGCATTCGGATCGAAAACCGCCGGAGGAACCGGCATTTCCGTGTCGCGGTTTTGCGGCATACGCGGAGGAGCAAGCGGCATGGACGACCATGGCGCCAGATTCCCGCGCCGTGTCGGCCGCGGATCGTTTTCACCGCCACCGCTATCGCGGCCCAGCCCGGGCTGGCCCATCGTACTTGTATCAGCAGGGCGCAAGTATTGGAGTATGTCCCGTGTAATGCCAATTCCATTTGGCCCCACGGACGGCGGATAGTGACGCACCGTGCTAAGAAGCACCAGCGCCAGGCAGCACAAGGCCACATGGAAAATTGCGGAAGCGGTCTGCGAGTTCCCTTTGTGCGCCGAAAGGTCAATCGAACGATAGTGAATGGGAGATGTATTCAACCGAGCGGGCAGGGGAGTTGTTGGCCTTCCAAGTTCCTGCAGATTTTCCGCAACGCGCTGAAACCAGGATTCGGAGCCGGATAAATTGCGCAGTGGGCTGAACACACACGCCTCCGCCAACCCCCGCACCTCGACACCGCTGCAGGATAGATGGAATGCGGAGGAGCAATCACTAGATGAGAATTGCTCTCTTCAAATAAGGTTGCCCGGCGAGGATTGCTCCGCACGAAAAAGAAGGCATCTGCAGAGAACTCTGAAGCCGAGCGACTCAGTCTACTTGCCCGAATTGGCCGTCAAATCCTCGCGCAAAACTGGCTTTCCATGAACCCAAACCGAGACGATGCTGTCATACGCGTCAAGGCTTTCTAAAGGGGATTTCTTCAGGAGGACGAGGTTGGCGATTTTCCCCGGCTCGATGGTTCCAACTTGAGAATCGATCTTGAACTCTCGAGCATCATTGATGGTGGCGGCCCTGAAAATCTGTGCCAGCGACAGACCGGCCTTCTGAAGCTGTCGCATTTCCATATACCCGTTCAGACCCGGCAGATTCCCATACGTTGGGCTCGACGGTGTGTCCGTGCCGAACACAAAGTTGGCATCCTTGCTGGCCAGATACGCGACCACCTGGCGCACGCGCCGCAACGGTCCACGCTCGTACCCCTCGACAAAAGCTGCGTCCGGCGTACCGTCCTCATCCAATACCTTTTTGAACCAATTCCCCTCAGGAGACTTGAACCATTCCAGCAGGTCCTTTGGAATGACTTCGGCTGTGCCATTTATCTTCAGATATTCGGGTTCAAAATACGCCAGTTCGCCATACAAAACCTGGATTGTGGGTTGATAGCCAGTCTTTTTCTCCACAATGCGATCTAGCAATTGCTTAATTTCGGCAGGCAACTCGGCATTCTTGTCCAGAGCTCCCCAGTGCCACATCCCGTGCGCGATAACGTCGGCGTTTCCGTCAACGGCGAATTTTTGCGCTTCGAAACCATTGGCATGCATCATCAAAACCAATCTGTCTTCAGTCGCTGCCTTGCGGATTTCCGCTAAATCATCGGGGCCCATCACCGGCAAATTGTTGTCGTCCGCAAAGCCCCGCTCGAAATAGGTTTTGACGCAAACTCCTCCGAAACTTTTCACCCTGGCCACATCGGCCGCAGGTGTATGCTCCTCCGGCTTGTATTCAGGCGGAATGCCCGCGGAGTGCGCGGGATCGTAGATAAAATTCGGAAAAGGTTTGAACCGCACTGCTGGCGACAAGAACGACATTGGGTACCCATTCGCAAACACCAACGATGGGCCACAATCATATAGATCCGGATGCAGCGGCGACTGCCGGAATTCTTCCAATACCTGCTGACGAAACACCGCCAAATCCACAAGTGTCGTGTAGCCAAAATAAAGATAGGAACGCGGAAGTTGTTTGAAATATTCCTTCACCATCTCCGGCTTGCTGTCCGTCTGGTCAAAGCTCATTCCAGGAACAGAAGCGAGGTGTACGTGCGAATCAATCAATCCGGGAATCAGGAACTGCCCCTTTCCGGAAACCACGGTAGCGCCCGCAGGCGGCTTCGCCCCCTTATTCCTCCCGATGCGGACTATGCGGCCGTCCTCGATTAACACGCTGCCCATTGCTATGTGATCCAGGTTTTCCGGAGAGATGATGGTTACGTCGGCGATCCAGATTCGGCTCGCTGCTTCATTTGGTGCGGGGCCAGCAATCGTCGCAGCAGAAAACAGCACCGCACAAAACGCGCCCGCGAATATCTTTATCATCAACGCTTCTCCTCAGCCGAACTTTGCGTCGGCCAAATTCTGCGTTCCAAGCAGTCTCACGTTTGGCAGGCCACTGTCATAAAACAAGTTACGCAGCATCTCGACCATTTGTTCCGCGCCGATGGGAATCGGCTCGGAGGCGGACGAATCCCCGCCGAGAGGAAAGCCCAAACGAGTATTCCAGTTATTGTTAGTGAAAGTCGATTGTGGGTGTTTCAGTACAGACGGAAGTTCACTTCAAAGGAGACCAGTGTCGGCACTGGCTTGCCATTCGGGCCGGTCGCAGCTTTGCAGCGCCACGTGCGCATTGTTGTGACAGTGGTGTCATCCAGCCCCAAGCCGGGGCTGCGAATAACGTGTGGGCTGGTGACGCGCCCATCAACAGTGACTACCGCTTCCACCAGCACTACACCAGAATACTTGGCCTTGCGCGCTTCTTCCGAGTAGGGAGGATTCGGCATATAGAAGCAGGCCGGCGAGCCTACGCCGTTCACTCCAGCGCGAAATACGCCACCGCCGGTGCCGCCGCCTTCGCCCGGGCCAAGTCCAGCGCCGTTGCCACTACCAATGCCTCCGCCTTCTCCTGAGCCGATGCCTCCGCCGCCACCCGGTCCATTCGACATAGTGACTGAGGCTGCGAGCGGATCGCCAAAATTAGAGAGTGCGGGATTCGCGACCTTCAAATCCGGCGGACCGAGCAGCGTAGGTTCCATCGGAAGTATGGGCTTCGGATTCTTGATCACCGCCGTGGGAGGAGTGAACTGCGTCATCGCAAAGCGCGGAGCCTTGCCCTTGGTTGCCGGAATTGTAGAACGATCACCACCGCCTCCACCACCACCCGCTTTGTTGTTTCCAGCCGGCAGCTTGGAGACGTAGGGCGAAATATCGAGTCCAGTCACGTCAATTGCCGGCTTGTTCTTGGCCTCAATTTGCTTGTTAAACAGGTTCCAGCCAAACGGAACGATCAGCAGCGCGACAATTCCGACGTGCAGTGCAAATGCCGTAGCCTGAGTCCAGCTGAAATTCTCATCCTTCGACCAGATGTCCTTCACCTTGATCGGCTTGCTGGTCACATTCAAAGGTGGCAGTCTTGTCGGAAAGAAGAGTTCCTTCAGACGGGACCCGAAGCTGCCAAAATTATCGCCCCAAGCCACTTCCAGGCGCTTGTTCACAACTCTGTTCGGGACTTTGGGCCCAGAAAGGAAGAACTTCAGATTGTCAGAGAGTCCCCCAGTGCGAAACGTATTCCGGGTAAAAGGCACATCCTTACGCTCGATCACATTCACGGGAGCTTCAAAAAGGAACTGTTTAAGATTGTCCCAGAAACCGTGCGGCATGAGGAGCGACGGCGTTCCGAAATCCGGCAAGGCGGCGCGGGGCACAGGAATAACTTCTTCTGGCCCGGTGCGCTTCGGCTTGCTCAATTCATCTGGAAGAAGGTTTATAAAACCCGGCACCTTTAATTCCCTCGACTTCGTTAGACGTGAATCTACCCCTGAATGAGTACAGCTTTATGATTCGCGCCGGCCGGGAAAGGTTGTGCGACCCCCACGGCTGACACTTACTCCCTTTCATTGTAACATACGTTGTTACTCTGCTTTTCGTAGTTTCCCGCCGTGCATCGAGGGAATTCGACCGTTTCAGGTCACCCGCAAAAGGGCGGCGTAGAAGGGATATCGGCATACCACATCCATGGCTGAACCGTTGGAACTAAAAAAGACCTTGAACTTGCCCAAGACGGAATTTCCGATGAAGGCGAGTCTTCCCCAGAACGAGCCCAAACAACTGGCCGCTTGGGAAGAGGCGCATCTCTACGAACGGATTTTGGAGGCTCGCCAGGGCAAGCCACTCTTCGTGCTCCACGACGGCCCGCCCTATCCCACGGGAACCATTCACCTCGGCACCGGGCTCAACAAGATTCTCAAAGACCTGGTCGTGAAAACCAAGAGCATGGCCGGGCATTACGCGCCTTACGTGCCGGGCTGGGATTGCCATGGCTTGCCGATCGAAACGCAAGTCGAGAAAGAGTTGGGTGGAAAGGGCAAGGTTTCCCCTGCTGAGTTTCGTCAGCGCTGCCGCGATTACGCCACGCGCTACGTTGAACAGCACAAGCGTGATTTTAAGCGCCTGGGCGTCTTTGGCCGCTGGAACGATCCGTACCTCACGATGAGCCGCCCATACGAAGCCACGATTGCCGAGGCTTTCCTGGACTTCATGGAGAAGGGATTCGTCTACCGCGGGCGTAAGCCGGTCTATTGGTGTATTTACGACAATACGGCGCTTGCCGAAGCGGAAGTGGAATACGAAGACCACACGAGCCCTTCGATCTGGGTCACGTTCAAGGTTGTGGGGGGCGGCTCCGGCGATGCCGCCAAAATCCACAACGATGTTTCCGCTGTGATCTGGACCACTACGCCTTGGACGATTCCCCACAACCGCGCGTTGGCATTTCACCCGGACTTCCAGTACGCCTTGGTGCAAACGGAAAAAGGGAAGTTGCTGCTGGCGGTGGATCGCGTCGCCGGCCTGCAAGCGGAAACGGGGATCAAGCAAGCCGATGTACTGGCTACTTTCAAGGGCCGCGATTTTGAGGGCATGAAATTCCAGCATCCATTCCTGCCGATTCAGGTGCCTGGAATCCTTGCGGACTACGTCACCCTGGATCAGGGCAGCGGGATCGTGCACACAGCGCCGGGCCATGGCGCGGACGACTTCATCTCCGGGCAAAAATACGGCCTGGAAATTTATGCGCCGCTGGATGATCGCGGCGTGTATCTGGAAGGCCTGCCGGAATACAAAGGCAAGGATGTGTTCACTGCAAATCCCATCGTGGTGAAACTGCTGGGTGAACGCGGCGCGCTGCTTGGCCATCATGCCTACAAACATTCTTATCCGCACTGCTGGCGCTGCCACCATCCGGTAATTTTTCGTGCCACGGAGCAGTGGTTCGTCAGGATGGATCAAGTGGCGCACGGAGCGCAGAAATCGTTGCGCCAGGAAGCACTGCAGGAAATTCACAATGTGAAGTGGATTCCCGGCTGGGGCGAGGACCGCATCTACGAAATGATCGAAAAACGCCCGGATTGGTGCGTTTCTCGCCAGCGTTTCTGGGGTGTTCCCATCATCGTGTTTTTCTGCGATGGCTGCGGGAAGCAGCTGGAAGATTTCGCCGCGCTGCGCAACGTCGTGAAGTGGTTTGAAAAGGAAGGCGCGGACGCCTGGTATACGCACACTGCCGAAGAACTTTTGCCTCCAGGGACGAAGTGTCCGTGCGGCGCTGGGAAATGGCGTAAGGAGCACGACATTCTGGATGTTTGGTTCGACTCCGGATCGTCGCACCTTGCCGTCTTGCACGGCAAAGAGTGGCCCGCCGATGTTTACCTTGAAGGCCCGGACCAGTATCGCGGGTGGTTCCACAGTTCGCTGCTGATCGCGGTTGGCATTCGGGACAAAGCACCATACCGCTGCGTAGTGACGCACGGCTGGACGCTGGACGAGCAGGGCCGGCCGATGTCGAAGTCGCTCGGCAACATCATGCTGCCAAGCGAAATTTGCGACAAGTGGGGCGCGGACCTGTTGCGGTTGTGGGTGGCTTCGCAGGAATACCAGGCGGACGTGAAGATGAGCGAGCGGGTGATGACGCAGCTCAGCGAAGCGTATCGCAAGATCCGCAACACGTTTCGTTTCGCGCTTGGCAATTTAAGCGATTTCAATCCTTCGCGCGACGCATTGGCCAACGAGCAGCTCGAGGAGATGGATCGTTGGATGCTCGAGCGCACCTCCGAACTCGTCAAGCGCTGCCGCGAATGGTATGCGGCGTACGAATTTCACCGCGTATATCACGCCATACACGACTACTGCGTCGTGGACTTGAGCGCGTTTTATTACGACGTGCTTAAGGACCGGCTGTACACCAAGGCGCCCAACAGCAAATCGCGCCGCTCCGCGCAAACGGCGGTTTGGAAGATCACCAGCGCGCTGGTGCGTCTGTTGGCCCCCATAATCGTGTTCACGGCGGAAGAACTTTGGAAGTATTTGCCGAAAGCAACGGGCGAGCCGGCGAGCGTGCACGTTGCGCTGTTTCCGCAGGGAGCCGATTTGCAGAGCGGCATTCCCGCCGATAAGGCCAGCACATGGGAACTGCTCGGCAAAGTTCGCGGCGAAGTGTTGAAAGCTTTGGAAACCGCGCGCAACGACAAGAAACTGATCAACTCCGGGCTTGAAGCGAAAGTTCTACTGAATGCCGATCTGGAATTGAAGGCCAAGTTGAGGCACTATCTGCCGTTGCTGCCCGGGCTTTTCATCGTTTCGCAGGTGGATTTCATCAATGCGGGAACGGGAGAGTATCGCTCGGAAGTTGTGCCGAGTCTCGAAGTGACTGTTCAGCGCGCCGACGGGAAGAAGTGCGAACGCTGTTGGAACTATTCCACGCATGTGGGAGAGAACACGCGCTATCCAACTATCTGCGAGCGTTGCAGCGAAGCGATTAATGAAATTGAGGCGGGCACATGAATAGAAGTAAAGGACGTAGAGGAGATAATGGAGAAGAATCGCGCAGTTATGCTCTTCTTTCCTTTACGTCATTTGCTTCCTTTACCTCTTTTACCTCTGATATCTCAAACTGCGGGTCTGCATGATCATCCCGCGGCGCTTACGCTGGCTTTGGCTTACGCTGGGCGTGGTCTTCCTGGACCGCGCTACGAAAGCGTGGATCGAATCGCGGCCGGAGAATTACCTTCCGCACCAGGTCTTCACAAATTCAAATATCGTGAATCTGGTCTTTTCGCGAAATCCCGGAATCGCATTCAGTCTCCTGGCGAAGTACCCGGAGTCCACGGTTCGCGTCCTGCTGATCGTGGTTTCGCTGATCATCATTGCGTTCATCGCGTGGCTGCTGGTGGGCAGCCGCACCGGCAGCGCCATGCAAACAGCGGGACTCGCGCTACTGTTGGCAGGGGCCACCGGAAACGTCACCGACCGGATTCTCCACGGAGCGGTCACGGACTTCCTGGAAGTGACGCTGCGGTTTATTCCCTTGCGCATTTTTCATCCCTGGCCGGCGTTCAACGTTTCCGATTCCGCCATCACGGCTGGCGCGTTCCTGATCATTCTGGAAATGCTTTTGTCAGACAGCATCCACACGCATCTGCCAAAAAATGAGACTGGGAATTTATAGCGGCCGCTGTGTCCTGGACAAACCTGCGATAGACTCTCCTTGTGAACGAACCTGAGCATTTAACGATTGCGGTAGAGGTTGACGACGCGGGCTTGCGGCTGGATCGCGTTGTGGCGAACCGTTGCCCGCAGCTTTCTCGTACGCGGGTGCAGGAACTTATCGCGGGCGGCCTCGTACTCCTGAACGGGAAGAGCGCCAAGGATTCGCACAAGGTCCACGAAGGTGATGCCATCGAAGTTGTTCCCAAGCCGCGTCCGGCGTTGCGCGCGGAGGCTGAGGCGATTCCGCTGGATACGCTGTACGAAGATGAGGACTTCATCGCGATCAACAAACCAGCGGGCATGACGGTGCACGCCGGGGCAGGGAACTCGCACGGAACGCTGGTGAACGCGCTGCTCGGCCGTGGGCAATCGCTCTCGCAGTCCGGCGATCCGCTCAGGCCCGGCATTGTGCATCGCCTGGACAAAGAAACCTCCGGCATTTTGCTGGTGGCAAAAAATGATTTCGCTCATGCCAGACTTGCCGAAGCGTTCCGGCAGCGCTCGATCCAGAAAATTTATGTGGCGCTGGTACAAGGCGCTTTAAAAGGGGAACACGGCCGGATCGAGTTGGCTATTGCGCGCGACCCGAATCGCCGAACGCGTATGACCGCGAAACGCGCGGCGCTGCTCCATAATGCACGAGAGGCCCGCACCGATTGGAAGGTGCTCGCACGCGTCGACTCCACGACGCTCGTCGAAGTACAACTGCACACCGGGCGCACGCACCAGATCCGCGTGCACTTTTCCGCGCTGCGACACCCTGTTGTGGGAGACACGCTGTACGGCGCTTCGGGCCAGTTACACATTGGCCGCACTACGTTGCCCGTGCTTGGACGCAATTTCCTGCACGCAGCAAAAATCACGTTTGCGCAACCACGCACAGGCCAGACAATTCAACTTGCTGCGCCCCTGCCTCCGGAATTGCGCGCATACTTGGAAAAACTGGCCGCCGCCGCGGACGAGCCGCCACAACGAATTGACGATGCGCTGAAAGGCTTCCTATAATCAATCAACATGCGAAACCTATCCATTGGACTTCTCCTGGTTGCCGTGCTGCTCGGCAGCGCGTTTGTGTTTGCGCAACAGCAGGCCACTGCTCCTGCCATTCCTCCGCCCGCTACCACGCAAGGCCAGGAAAAGCCGCAGCAAAGCGGCACCAAGTTCACCACGACCGTCAATCTGGTTGATGTGCTCTTCACCGTGCTGGATCGCCGCAACAAGCTTGTGCCTTCGCTCGACAAAGGAGATTTCAAAGTCTTCGACGACAACGTTCCCCAGGACATCCACTTCTTCAGCAGGCAAAGCGATCTTCCATTGCGCATCGGCATGCTCATGGACACATCGAACAGCATTCGCGATCGCCTGAAATTCGAGCAGGACGCCGCCAATAATTTCTTGTTCAGCGTGCTGCGGCCGAGGAAAGACGAAGCCTTCCTCATGACCTTTGACGACGAGCCACAGGTTATCCAGAATTTCACGAATGATACCGGAGCGCTGCGCGACCAGATTCTTCGCACGCGATCAGGCGGTGGCACTGCGGTTTACGACGCGATTTACGAGGCTTGTGAAAAAGAGTTAAGCCATCCGCCGCGCCCGCCGGGTGATCAGCCCGATGTGGTGCGCCGCGTGATGATCCTAATCAGCGACGGTGAAGACAATCTCTCGACGCACACGCGCACGGAAGCCATCGAGATGGCGCAACGCACCAGCGTTGTGATCTATTCCATCAGCACCAGCACGGAATGGGTTTCGCTGGACGATCCAAACAAAGCACAATCCGGCAACCGCAAATATCACCTGACTGATGGCGACCAGATCCTGAAGAGTCTTGCGGAGGATACTGGTGGCCGCGCGTTTTTTCCTTATCACGTGGACGATCTGGACCAGTCGTTCCAGGACATCGGCGAAGAATTGCGCAATCAATATTCGATAGCCTACAACCCCACCAGTCACGCGTTTGACGGACGGTTCCACAAGATTCGCGTGGAGACGCCCGAGCACAAGGGCTACCAGGTGCGAGCGCGTCGTGGGTATTACGCGCGAACTCCGGCGGACGCGGCCGCTAAGCCGGCGGGGTCGGTGAAGTAACATCTAGATCGCGTTTCCAAAAAACAAAGGCGTCCGCCTCAGAAGGCGGCCGCTACAGAAGCAAGAAAAAGCCGAAGCAGCCCTCCGTCTGGAACTTTATTCAAGCAAGAAACTGACGTTGACTGACGCGCGTATCGTGACTTGGCCTGGTGCGACGGTTGATTCGGAGCCCTCAACTTTACCTTCGTTTTGCCCAAAAACGGTGTTCGCCGTCGCATTGAGGCCGAGCCCGCTCCAACCAAAGCCCGTTTCGGAAATTTCCCATGGTTTGCCGACGGTTTGGCCGAGTTCAGCGGCCATGGCGACGGCTTTCTCTGTCGCGGCGTGCAGCGCTTTCGCGCGGGCCTCTTCCCTGACTTTTCGAGGGTCCCCCAGGCGAAAATCGATTCCGCTTACACGGTTCACGCCCGTATCTAGAAGTTTGGTCATGAGCGATTCGTATTTGGAGAGATCCTTGAGAGTGATCTCAATCGTCTGCGAGACCTCATAGCCGAGAAGCCTGGGGGTCTTTTCCTCGGAGTAGTCGGGTTTCATGGTTAGCATCGTGGTGGAAATGCCCTTGGCCTCCACGCCGACAGAGCCAGCGAGTGAAATGACTTTTCTGCTCCGAGCGTCGTGCTTGGACTTGGCAACAGCGAGGTCTTTGTCGCGAGTATCAATTCCCATTGTCAGAGTGACTTCATCAGGAGGGAGATTGATTTCCGCGGTACCGGTCACAGAGATCAGGCGAGGTCTGGTGCAAGGATCTTGCGCACTGGCAGTTCGGGCGGAAGCAAGAATAAGGAGCATTGCGGCAAAGAGTACAAGGACCGAGCGGTTCATGGGGAGCCTCCGTGGGGCAAGTGTATACCGCGGAGTTCGGTTCGGGGTTGCCTGTGTTAGGCAGATACCCGAAGGGCTGGACGCGAAAGGACCGATGTTCCACGGATTTTTGTGCGAGAAGGGGCTTACTTTGCGGACCGCCTCAGAAGGCGGTCCCTACAGATGCAAGAGAACCCAAGAGAACAGCCGCAGGGCTCGCGGACTCTCCCTGCGCTACATGTCGATGCAGAAATGTCGGCGCGCCGACAGTATTAAAAATAAATATAACGAACCAAAATTCGAATAGGGGGGAATTTGTTGCAAGTTGGAAATGGCTTGCGGAATCAAGGAGTTAGGGCAGGCTTCTTCGAATGAAATGATGCTCTTTCACCTGGCGCATGGGCGGAGTTTCGAAGTCACGGCCGACTGTCATGCAGCAGGACCGCGTCTGATTCCTGTTCGCCGGATTCGATGGCGATTTTTGAACCATCGGGCGAGAAAACGAAGCGGAAGATTCTGTCCTTCTTGAAGTGGCTAAGCTGGCGGTGCGGGCCGCCGTCAAGCGGCTGCAGCCACAAGTTGTCCACGCCCTTTTCGCGCACCATGTAGACGACGCTTTTACCATCGGCGGTAAAGGCCAGGTCACCGGGCAAGGCACGCTGATCCACATCGCTTAGGGTCATCTGGCGGGATTCAACATTGTCAATGTGCAGCATCAACTTGTGGTCGATTTCGCGTACTTCCAGCGACACAATCTCATTTCCATCGGGGGAAAGGCCGAAGACGCCAATCGAATGTTTTGCCACGGTTTCCGGCGAGCCGCCATCCAACGAGATGCGCTTCACGTAGCGATTGTCGTTGTTGTCCACGTAATAGATCCAGTTGCCGTCTTTCGTGCAGGCGGGTTCCTGGTCGTTCCTGCCGCTGGTGAGCTGCTTCTGATTCGTGCCGTTCATATCCATGCGCCACAAATTGGCAGAGGATCCATTGCCACTGCCCACCTGGCGATAGATGATGTAGCGGCCGTCGCCGCAAACCGTAGCCTGATCCGGAATGTGCTTTGCATCGAAATACAGCGAGGTTTCTTCTCCGCTGGCCGCGACAGCTTTCAAGCTGCCGTCTTGCGGCAGAATCAGGCGGCCATCGGGCATCCAGTTCCAGCGCCAGGGGAGAATTTGCGTTTGCAATGGGATGGAGCGCACCTGGTCCGGATCGCCGGCGGGTGCAATGCCCATGGAAAAATGAATTTTGCTCTGGATCGCCACCATGGTCCTGCCGTCACTGGCGATTCCCAACTTTCCGTAGTCATTCGTGTCCGCGGTCAACGCGCGATATTCGCCGCCCGGATAACTCACGTAGCCAATTTGCGCCTGCATGTGTCCCGCTTCAATCCGTGAAGCGGTGGTGATAAGAGCGCTGCCGTCTGGCATCCAGACTGGGGCGTAGTAGATTCGGTCGGCGGTGGCCGCGAAGGTCCGATCCTGGCCCGCCGCCGCGTCAACCAGGAGGAAACCACCGAGGGTGTCCGGCGTGGGCAGCGCGAGGGAAATGACAATGGTTTTGCCATCGGGCGACCACGCCGGCACGTAACTATCACTTTGCATCGCACGGCCCTTGAACACGGGTTTCTCGATGGTGCCATCGGCCCTGGCCAGCAGCAAATCCCAGGTTGGCGAATCGTGGATTTCGCGGAGAAACACAAAATACTTGCCACCGGGTGAAAACGAAATCGGGCTATCCACATCCTTAACAATCAGGCGCGGCGTTCCGCCCAGCACGCTCGCGCTGTACAACTGGGATTCGGCTTCGTCTGATTCATCGCGGCGCAGGAAATAGATGTAATTGCCATCAGGTGAAAAGCAAAGTCCCTGGTAGCGTGTTCGCGCGGGCTCTACTACCTGCTTCATCGTTGCGGTAGGAATGTGTCGCAACCACAGAGATTGCGCCCCGGCTTCCTCGAGTGCCTGCAGCAGATATTTGCCATCCGCGGAAATCGCCGCTTGCGTGATATGGCCGTTATTGGAGACGTTTTCGATGGTGAATTTTTCAAACGGAGCAAGCACGGACTTATGCTCGACGAGTGGCAGATGATCTTTACGCAGCAGCGTATACAAGCCGTAGCCCGCGGTGGCCACAACAGCAAGTATCACTATCAGGATTACCCCAGTGCTGATTTTGTTTTTCTGCGCGGCTTCAGCAAGCACCGCGCCGCTTCCCGTGCGGGCCATTGCTTTCGATGAAGTCGCGGAAGTATAGCCGGCGCCCGGCACGTGGGCTGCGCCTGAGGAAGCGCGGCTGGCAGTTACAGATGAATCGGAACTTATGCGGCCGGGATCCATCTCGCGCTGCAAGCGCTTGAGGTCTGCGCGCAATTCGGCGGCCACCTGGCAGCGGAGGTCGCGGTCCTTCTCGAGCAGCTTATTGATGATGCGTTCGAGATCATGCGGAACAGCGCTGTTCAGCGTGACGGGGGAAACGGGAGCACTGTGCAGGATATTCCCGAAAATGACGGCGGTGGTGGCGCCAGGGAATGGAAGCGTGCGAGTAACCATCTGGTAGAGCACGGAGCCCAAGGAAAACAAATCGCTGCGTGCATCCAGAACTTCGCCGCGGGCCTGCTCTGGCGACATATAGGCGATGGTGCCAACGGTGGTTCCTGGGCTGGTCAAGAAAGCGTCATTCGATGGAGAAAGGGTATCGCCATCCATCGAGCCTTCCGGCTCCATCAGTTTGGCCAGGCCGAAGTCCAAAACCTTGGCGGCGCCGCGTTCCGTCAAAAATATGTTGGCGGGTTTGATATCGCGGTGAATAATGCCTTTTTTGTGCGCGGCCTCGAGCGCTTCGGCAACCTGGATGACGATTTCGACGGTCCGGGCGATCGGGATTGGCCCATGAGTGAGGGCCTTCTCCAGGGATTCACCTTCCAGCAATTCCATGGCGATGTAAGTCTTGCTGCCTTCCTCTTCAATCGCATAGACCGTGCAGATGCCGGGATGATTGAGCGCGGAGGCGGAACGAGCTTCACGCAGGAAACGTTCCATAGCCGCGGGATCGGGTTTGCCCGTCTCTGGAAGGAACTTCAGGGCGACGCGCCGGCCGAGCCGGGTGTCCTCTGCTTCGTACACTACACCCATCCCGCCGCTTCCCAACTGCCGCAGGATGCGATAGTGGCCGATAATTTCGTTGATCATCAAGGCTGATCCGGAGCCGTGCAGAGTCGTCTTGCGATACTAGCCAAGGCTTACACGGCGGTCAATGCGTGTTCGCGCTGATGTTTCATTTTATCTTCAGCGGGAGCGCTTGCGGAATGAATCTTTTCGATTCAGGGGAATGCAGGTAAGGCCGCGTCAGGATCTGGGCGCGTAATAGCCTTTGCGCGCCAGAACCTTAAAATCGTTGTTGTTCGTCTCCACTTTGATCTTGCGGAATTTGCCGTCCTTGGTGTTGTTTGCGGGGTAGTAGCCCAGAGTGTACTGGCTGCGCAATTCTTCAGAAATCTGATCAAAGGCTTCTTCGATATTTTTCTGAGAGCGCACTGATATCATTCGCCCGCCCGTTTCCTCGGCCAGTTTGTGGCCCACGCTGGCGTTTCCACCATAACGCGGGTCCACGACAAGCAAAATGTGAATTACTGTGTCTGTGCGCTGGGCGGCTTCAATGGCTTCTTCCAGCCTGACTTTGCTGCCTTCGTCTTCCGCGTCGGTTACGATGACGAGAGCTTTGCGGCCTGCTTCGCCGTTGAGTTTATCGCCGCAGGCGAGGTAAATGGCGTCGTACAGCGCGGTGCCCGTGATCTGTTGCCCTCCGATGGGGCCCGGATTTCCCGCGATCATGCCGCCGCCAGGGATGTTGATGCGAGCCTTGTTGATGGCGCGGTCCAGTTGGCTGCGATCATCGGTGAGATCGGAGAGCAGGTCCACATCGGAGTCGAAGGACATGACCATGGCCTCGTCGCCCTTGCGCAGAACACGGTGGATGAACCGGCTTCCGGCGTCCTGAATAGCGGGCAGATTGTTCTGCTCGCTGCCGGAGGTGTCTAGAAGAAGACCCAACGTGATGGGCAAGTTCATCTCTTTGGAGAAGAAGGAGACTTTTTCTTCGTGGCCGTCCTCGAAGACCTTGAAGTCGTCCTGTTTCAGATCCGTGATAATGCGCTTGTTCTTGTCGCGAACGGTAGCGAACAAGTTGACCAGCGTGACTTCCGATTTAATTACTGGAGGCGTTTGGCCCTGGCTCTGTGATTGAGACTGTGGCAAAGCAGGCAGGGCGATGGCGAGAGCCGCGCAAAGCGCCAAAGGTTTCATCCAGGGTTTCTTCCGCAATGGCATATCCTCGTTCTCAATGATCAAGATTTCCCAGTATCCTTAGTTGGTGTGTACCCTGGCCTGGCCGCGCGCCCGGTTCTGGCACCGCATCCAAAGCCTGCTGCGAAGCATCAATACCAAAGTTCGATGCAACCAGCCCGCTCCGGGGATGCGTCGTATAATAGCAACAGGACGCTGAGAGCTGGAAGAGCCCTGGAAAGTTTGGCCTGATGACTATGAATTGTCCACGAAAAATGCGGAAGCTCGCCTTAGCACTATCCTCGTTACTTTTGGCGCCATTTGCCCTTGCGCAGGAACCCGCCGCGACAACTCCGGCCACGGCACCGGCTGCGGCGCAAACCCCGGCTGCCGCGTCCAAGGGTCAAACACCGGGAACGGTAATCCGCATAAGCCCGACCCTTGTCGTGGTCCCAGTTACGGTAAAAGACCACAATGGCAATCTGGTGCCCGACCTCAGGAGGGACGAGTTTCGTATCTTTGAAGATGACGTTGAGCAGCGCATAACTGTTTTTCTTGCCGAAGTGTTTCCCATCTCCCTGGTCGTGCTGATTGACAATGACTTGAAGCGCAAGGACGCCGACCAGGTTGAGCCCAGCCTGCGCGCCATTGTAGGCGGGATGGGCGCCTCCGACGAAGCATTCATCTGCACGTTTGACCAATATTTTCATGAAGGCCACGGCTTTACGCGCGATCAGGACAAACTTGTTACTGAATTGCAGCGCAAGGACGTATCCTCGAAAGCGCAAGCATCGGTGGGGCCTGTCGGCGGCCCCTTTGAAGGCCCTTCGATCAATGGCGCGCCGGCTCCTGGCGCCCCGATGAATGATCCGTCGCTGATCGCCATCAAGGGCCAGCCCACCAAGGCACTGGACGACGCCGTCTACGACGCAGCCGAGTTGCTTCAGGATCGCCGCTCGAACGAGCGTCGCAAGGTCATCCTGCTCATTTCCGACGGGCGCAATGGACCCAAGTTCAATACGCACAATTATGACGAGACCCGAGCCGAGCTTCTTCGCCAGGGGATCTCGGTTTACAGCGTGGCCGTGGGCAGCGCCTACTTTGAGCGGAAATTCAACCGCCTAGTGGAATACGCGCACGATACGGGGGGAGACATCTACTTTGGGGCAAAGAGCGGCACGTTCGAGGAGTTCTATTCCCGCATCACGGAGCAGGCTCGCAACCAGTACACCTTGGCCTTTGCGCCCATTGGTGAACGCAAGGTGGACTACCACAGCCTGGAAGTGCGTGTTCGCCGGGAAGGCATGACCATCCTTACGCGCAAGGGCTATTACGGCGGAACGTTCGCCATCGAAGCCCCCAAATAGCCAGGGCCGCTCCTTTTTCAGCGGATTCCACTTGACAGCCGAATCGCGCATCCGTATATGGAAGCGATGGGTGAGGATCGCGCGCAACACGCTTTCCCTGCCCGGTTCAAGTCTGAGCAACGAACGAAGGAGAACGACGACCGTGAAGAAACCGAAGAAGATGGAAAAGAAGCCGGAGAAAAAGGCGAAATAATCGGGGACTACTCAGTTTAGGTTGACGAAGCGCCCTGGCCTGGTCGGGGCGCTTTGCCTTTCGGTGGCTTTGTCGCGACAACCTTGGCCGTCACTCTGACTATTGGCTTGCCAGCTTGGTTGTTGCATCTCCGGCCGCCAGGTCCAGCATGAAGAGCGTCTGATCGCTCGTCATTACCAGCAAGCGCTTGCCATCTTCAGAAAAGATTCTCAGTACAACTGGTTCAGCAAAGAAATATTCGTTAGTGCGTTTCAGTGCTTTAAGGTCGTAGATAAGCAGGTGAGTGCGCCCGTTCGTCAGGCATAATTGGTTGCCGTGTCGCGATAGCCTGGGGTGGTCTCCGAACCACTTTGCTTGCTGTTCTCCCGTAGTGATGGAATAGAGCAAAACGCGGTGCCGATTGTCCGCAATGACCAGAAACTCGCCCGCGGCATTCCAGTACTCCGGGACAAACGAATACTTGCCAGTCCGCAGGTAGACGCTTCCCAATGTGGTTCCGTCTCGCGCGTTCAGCACCTCCAAGAAGAAATCTCCCTCCCCCGGTTTGTCCTTGGGCCAATGCGCTTGCAATTTCGGGTCACGCGCAAGTTCTTCCTTCAGCCCTTCGGCTCGCGCCCTCCAACTCATCACTAACTCGCCTGTTTCTGGCGAGCCTTCCAGAAAAGGAGTTTCCTTCGGGAAACTGCGCGACCACAGAGGATTCAAGCTGGCCATGTCCAACGCATCCACTTCCACATTCCTGTTCGAACGCTGTTTGTTGTCGTTGTGTTTGACGCGCAGGCAGGTATCGCCAAAAAAACGGACATTGTCGTCCTTGGTGATGTCTCGTGCGCGAGACTGCAGTGTTACTGGACTGACAATGACGAATTGCCGGCCCGCTTTTTCAAACTCTGGGAAATCCAGAAAGAATGCCGGAGTGTTCGTATAAGCAGCGTTTGCAAATCCTCGCCCGTTGAGCGGCCGTTCGTTTTTCTCGACGCTCCACACGCCGCCGCGAGTAGTTGTGGACATGGCCAGCCAGTGTAAGTCCGGCGAAGCTACCGCAGTTTGCAGGCGACCCAGTTTGCCGAGTGGCAATTGGAGCACCTTGCTTGCGGTGATTTTTCCAACTTCGTAGACTCCGATCTCGCCATTCAGTCGTTCCGCCACCGACTCCTGGCCCCAAACATCCATTGCTGAGTTTCGATTGGTGAAAACAACTTTTCTTTCTCCCTGATCCAGCTTTTGTTCGAGATCAAGCACCCCGACGGGTCGATCCCCAAATGGTCTAAGCAGCACATACCGCGGATTGCTTGCAGCGGTCAGATGCGACCCACCCAATTCGACGTGATCCGCGGTCCTTCCTGAGGGGAACTCCACAATCGCGGATTTCTTTGGAGTGAAGCTATCTACCCCGAGAAGGCGGTCGGGCCCGAGGAAAGTGAAAGAATAGGTCAGCAGGTTACGCAGGGAGGAGGAGAGACTGACTTTCTGCGCCGTGGTCAGATCCACGGCGAACGCCTCCCCCGTGGAGGACCCTGCAGCAAAGTAATGGGCGTCCGGCGAGTATCGGAGGGTCACGATGTCGTGATGCACAAGCATGAAGAAGAACTTTATCAAGCCGCCGTACCCGCTCAGGCCGGGATCGAAGTCGAAAAACTTTTCTTTCTGGAAAACTGTTTCACCTGTGGCCACATTGAACAGCGTCAGAGTCATGTCCTCCTGGAAACATGCCAGGAACCTGGCGTCAGGCGACAATGCCGTTTGACGGCAAGGCCGCAACGTGGGCACGTCTGTAATGCTTGATTGTTCCTGCTTCTCAATATTCCAAGTTTCGACGCGCAGCGCGGTATCAAAGAACACGACATTCTTCCCATCGGGCGTGAACTGCGCATCCTCCGCTTCGGGAGCGTCGATCCGGAAAAGAACTTTCAGGGGATCACGTGTCAGCACATAGATACCGCCTTCGTCCTGCGCCAGAATGTATGTTCCATCTTGGCTGTACTGGAAACGCGCGATGTCTCCGCGAAGCGGGTCCTTCAGGACTTTACGGTCTATCACCCCTCTGAGGCTTTCCGTGTGGCCTGTCCCGCGATAGTGCAGCACCGCTGCCTGCCACTTGGCGAACTCATCGCCTCCTGCAGGCCCTTGTTTGGCCAGGCAATCCTTCGGGACAGCAGTCAGATCTTTCAGAGCCACGCGAAGCCGCTTCGAGTCGGGGTTTGTGGAACCAAACAGATCTGAGAGCCAGCTCCCCGTCTTCCCTTTGGTTTGCATCAGCCGGTCCAGAAAATCCGGAAATGCTTGGACAGAGTATCCGGCACGCGCAGTGGCTTGCATTCCGAGTTCGTCAGCCGTCATCTGGCCGCGGCCTTCCTCTCCCGAAGGGCCGGGACGCCTTTTCTTCAAACGCGTAGTTTCGATCAGTTGGTTGTAGAGCCCGAAAAGGTCTTCGTTCTCGGGCAGGCTTTTAAGTCCCAGAACTTCCCGGAAGTCCCGGGAGACTTCAGCGGCCTGTTGGCGCGCCACCATGTGTCCCATCTCATGGCCCAGGACTCCCGCCAATTCGTCCTCACTATGCAGAAAGGAGGCCATTTTGCGAGAGACGTAAATTCGTCCGCCGGGCATGCCGAATGCCTGAATTTCCGGCAGGTCGTAGACCAAAAACGTGTAATGCAAGCCGACGTCGGGAAGTTGCGCCGCAACTGAATTTCCCACCTTCGTCAAATAACCGGTAAGGCGTTCGTCATCAATGATCTGGAATTCGCTTTCCAATTGCTGGCGCAAAATCTCTCCCAACTCCATTTCCTGCCGTGGGGTAATCAGGATTTGTGGGTCGGGAGCGGGCGCTTGCAAGGGAGGACAGGCATTTTGCGCGAACGCGGGCACACACAGAGACAACAGCAGGAGAAAGAACAATACAAGTTTCATAGGTATCTCTTAAACAACTTTACTGGCTAAGTTAACATCCGGAGCATGGGAATTCAATTGCTGATCTTTGTGAAGCGGTACCGGCCAATTCTTTGCATTGTAAGCAGAGAACTACAGGCGAAAATCGCAAGGCGGATTAGCCGCCGGAGCCCGTGAGGGATTCTTCGTGGGCAGGGCAGATTGGTTTGTAGGCGCACGTGCGGCAGGCGAAGACTACCTTGGCGGGGAATTCTCCGGCGCGGATGTTGCCGGCGGTGTCCTGGACGATTTGCTCGGCTTCATCGAGCTGTTTGGCGTCGCGCGTGGTCACCTGGATTTGATTGTTCTGCAGGTAATGGAACGCGAGGCGCACAGGATTCCACTCGAAGATTTCTTTCGCCGCCAGCGCATAGATGCTGAGCTGCAAATCTTTTCGTGCATCGGCATCTTTTTTGGGCTTGCCCGTCTTGTAATCCACGATTTCCACATCTTTGCGCCCCAGACTGTTTACCTGGTCCATTCGCCCGGTCAGGATCACATCATTAGCCAGGGGCAGCTCGAAGCCCTTTTCCTGCTCGAGAATTTGCGGCGGGGCTTGCAGCATCGCATCATGAAAAGTTTTTAGCTGCTCCAGGCCGTCTTTCTTGTATTCGGCTTCCTGATACTCGTCTTCGTAACCGGCGCTGCTCCATTCCGTTTCATAGATGTGCTGAACTTCACCGAAGGGAAGTTTCGCGCCTTTTTTCAATTGCTCCAGGAAGCGCTTAATGGTGGTGTGCATCACGCTGCCGAAGCTCAACGTGGCGCGTGGCCCTTCTTTCAATGACCACAGATAGCTGAAGGCGTATTGCTGCGGGCATTTGCGATAGTTTTCGACGGCGGAGCTGCTGAGTTTCAATGGCTCCGGAGTTGGCGGATGGAATTCCTCGGCCCACTTGGCGATGCGCGAAAAGATTTTGAGCGGTCCTTCTTTCGTCCCGAATAATTCGTCTGCTTGCGTTTCTGTTTGCTGATTCGGGGCTGTTGCCGGCTTACTTTTCTTTTTCGGGGCAAGTTGCAAAACATCGCGGCGCTTGATGGCGGGTTCCATCAGGATGTCCTCGACGAAAACGGGCACCTTCCCTTTTTTCTCTGTGAGCGTGGTGATGGTCAAACGTTCTTTGGCGCGCGTCAGGGCCACGTAAAAAAGGCGGCGCTCCTCCTGGATATGGAAATCGCCCTCTGGCAATTCTTCCTTCATCAGGCGATCGGGAAATTCGAAAAGAGGCGAGCGATTGCGCGGGGGAAAAGCTCCCGAATTCACGCGAAGCACGAAGACATGAGGGAATTCCAGGCCTTTTGCGCCATGAACGGTCATTAGCTGAACGGCATCGCCTGGGGCGTCGTCTTCAAGGCTGAGCGTTCCGCCAGCTTGCTGGAAATAGTCCAGGTACTCGAGGAATTCCGACAGGCAGCGCGTTTCGCTTTTCGGCTCCCAGTTCTTTATGAATTGGCCGAGCTGGTTAACGTACTTGCGGTCTTGCGTGGCGGCGCGCTGCGGGACCTCGAGCCATTCGATAAGGTCGCCAAGGATTTCGCGGGCCGTGCGACGGCGAATCGTCTTGCGTTGCGCGCCCAAAAATTCCAAAAGCGTGGGCAGAGCCGTGTGCGACGCGTCGAAGGGCAGCTCCGATTGCGGGGCTTGCAGCACATCGTATAGCGCTGTGCCGCGTTTCTTCGCGGCGCGTTCTGCCAGGCGCACCAGATCTTTCGGCGTCATGTGCCATGCGGGTGCGGAGAGCACGCGGGCGCAGGCGATGTCGTCGTAGGGTTGCGCGATCAGGTGCAGATATGCGAGCACGTCGCGGACCAGCGGATGTTCGAGGATGGAGAGCTTGCTGATGACGAAAGGAACCCTGCGCCGTGACAACTCTTCCACAAGTTGATCGCGATGAGTGTGCTGCCGATAGAGCACGGTAAACTCTTTCCAGCGATGCCCCGCGTTGTGAAGGCGTCCGAGTTCATCGGCCACCCATGCGGCTTCGTCCTCGGGCGTTTCCATTTCCACGATGCGGATTTTTTCGCCTTCGGCATTGTTTGGCCGCAAAACCTTCTTGGGAAATTCGGGGCTGACTTCGTTTTGGCCGATCACCTGAGTGGCCACACGGAGGATATTGGGGGTGGAGCGGTAGTTGTCCATCATCGCGACGCGGTAGGGAGTGGAGTCCTGGCCTTCCTTCCAGCCGGTGAAGCGCTGAAGGAAAAGTTTGAAGCTGCCGAAGGATGCACCACGGAAACGGTAGATGGCCTGATCGTTGTCTCCAACAACGACAATGTTACGCGGTTCGGCGCTCAGTAGGTGCAGCAGTTCAAGCTGGGCGATGTTGGTGTCCTGGAATTCGTCCACCAGAATATGCGCGTAGCGTTCTTGAAGCTGCCGGCGGCGCTTTGTGTCTTTTTTGAGAAGCGCGACCGCCTCGGTGATCAGGCCGTTTAACGCAACCGTGCGCTTTTCCTTCAGGATTTCTTCGCTGGCTCGATAGGCGCGGGCGATTTCCTGCTGGAGCGCGACGTGTTCGCCACGTTCTTTGAGTGTGTCGTCGTCCAGCACGCTTTTTTCGGCTTGCAGTTCTGCTGCCAGTTGATCGGCGTAGGCTTGGTATTCCTCGCTGGAGACCAGTTCGTCCTGGCAACGCGAAAAGAAAGTGATGAAGTCGCTGAGGAATTGGCCCGGCTCGGCGAGGCGGCGGTATTTTTCAAGCTTGAGGCGGGCCAGGTTGCGGCGCAACAGGATCCAGTGATCCACTTTTTCCAGTGGAAGGACGTTGGGGTCTACTTCTTTCAGCAGCGCCTCGCAGAAAGAGTGAAACGTCGCGAGCACTACATCTTTGCCGCGCTCGCCGACGGCTTTCACCACGCGTGCTTTCATTTCGCCCGCAGCTTTTTTCGTGAACGTCAACCCAAGGATGTTTTCGCCGAGCAGGGAAGCGTCTGATTCCAGCAGGTAGCGGATACGTTCCGTGATGACGCGGGTCTTGCCGGTGCCCGCGCCTGCGATTACCAGAAGAGGTCCTTCACCATGAGTGATGGCGCGGCGCTGCGCGTCGTTCAGCTTCAGTTCGCCGCTATCGGGCTTGCCGAGTTCAAAAAGCGTAGACATGATTCAAGAAGGGTAGCGCATTCCATGGCGAAGAGGAAGCGAAAGAGGAATCTTAGGGAATACTCAACTCCATGTCAGCAGTTTGTTGCGCACAAAATGCAGGCGAATGTACTTCGGCTTGGGGCCATCGAAAAAATAGGCTTCGATCGCTTCTTTTACGTTGGCGCGGAGTTCTTCCCACGTGTCGCCCTGAGTCGCAATGTTTTCATTCAGGAATTCGGCGACGTAGCCACCGCCTGCTTCCTCAGTGACGTCGAAAGCGAAATCGGTACAATGGGATTTTGCCATTGCGATCTCCAGGTGAGAGTAGCGGTGCTTGAGACTCTCAGGGCATACGCGTCGAGTTTGCTTCGCGGTTCAAGTCAAAAATCTGTGTTTAAAGGCAGCGATGCCTTCAAAAAGCAAGAGGTAAAAAAAACCAATTCACCACCGTAAAAAGCCCCTCATTAAATTGGTCAAAGCCGGAGTTCGCCAGCAACCCTAGATAGCCAGCGATCATTAGAAAGAAGACCTGTAGATCGTGAGCACCATAGAAATGGATTGAGACAGTGAGGGCTGCTGCGATGACCAGTGCCAAGACTCCGAGGACAATGTGCTTTCTCACACTCAGAACTGAATCAGTTCTAGGTATTGACGTCACCGTCATCATCGCTGGGGGGCCTGGCCGGAGGCGACTCTGGCGTTAAACTCAGCGGACTTTTTGCGCGGAACGGTGAGTGCCGTCCACTTGCCGGATTGAGCGGCGAAGTGCTTCGCCAGATAGGTGATCTGGCCGACGTGGTAGGAGTAATGCGCCACCTGGCGGTTGATAGCCTGCATCACAGAATGCGGCTCGGTACGGATGTAAACCGTGCGCGTCAGGTCGGCGTCGCTCAGGCCTCCCAACGCGTCAAACAGGTATTTCCATCCGCGCTCCCACGATGCCAGTAATTCCTCGCGCGAATTGACGGCTTCCTCGAATTCCGTGTCGCGATGGCGATCGGGCTTTTCGCCATCGCTGGTCAGGAAATCGGTCCAGCGAGAGCGCATGTTTCCTACCAGATGTTTGACGACGATGGCGACGGAGTTGGATTCGCCATCAAGCGTGGCGAAAAGCCCTTCGTCGGGACATTGCTCCATCGCTCGTTCCGCCAGTTTCTTGTAATAACGGAAGACTTCAGTCGAATCTTGAATGTAAGAGGTCAGAAATTGGTGTGCCATCGTTGGATTTTCCCGCTGCTCCCTTGCTAAAGCAAGGGTCACCTGAAACGTAGTAGAATCAAGCCCCGTTCCCACCCATGTAACTTCTCTTTGGAGGACTTCATGTCCATAGCTCAACTGCTTCTTCCCGAATTCGATCAGGAAATGGCCAATACCCGCAAAACGCTGGAACGCGTTCCCGATGACAAATGGGGTTGGAAGCCTCACGAAAAGTCAGGCACGCTCGGCTGGATGGCCGGGCACATTGCGACTATGAACGACTGGACGATTCAGACAATCAAAACCGAAATGCTGGACTTCGCCCCTGTCAACGGCACACGCTACGAGCAGCCCAAAACCTCCAACCGCAAGGAACTCCTGGAAGTTTTCGACCGGCTGACACGGGAAGCCCGCTTAATGCTGGCAAACGTCAGGGACGAGGACATGCACAAACCTTGGTCGTTGTTGATGGGCGGCCAGGTTCTCTTCACTTTGCCGCGCTACGCCGTGCTTCGTGGCTTCTGCTTCAACCATACGATCCATCACCGTGCGCAACTCACCATGTATTTGCGGACGCTGAATCTCCCGGTGCCGGCTCTGTATGGCCCCAGCGCCGACGAACAACCCTGAGGCGCGGCCGTGCTAGGAGAACTTCTTGGACAGTACCGCATCCTCTCGAAGGTTGGCGAGGGCGGGATGGGTATGGTCTATCGGGCACACGATGAGGTCTTACATCGCGACGTAGCCATAAAGTTTCTGTCCTCACGGACTGTCGCCGACAAACCCGCCAGAGCATCTCTACTCGAGGAAGCTCGTGCGGCTTCCTCGTTGAGCCATCCCAACATCTGCACGATTCACCAGGTTGATGAATTCAAGGGCGAGCCCTACATCGTGATGGAATTGATCGAAGGAAAGCCCTTAGGCGCATTGATCGGGGAAAACGGCCTGCCGGTTGAGTGCGTGATGCGTTACGGAGCCCAAATCGCGGCCGCGCTTGCCCACGCTCATGGCCGCAACGTCGTGCATCGGGATCTAAAGAGCTCGAATGTGATGGTGAGCCCCGAAGGGCTCGCCAAGGTGCTCGATTTTGGCCTGGCTAGACGTTTGCAAAAAGAAATCATCGATGCGTCGATGCAAACGCTCGATTCCCGCGAAATAACCGGCGGGAGCGCGGCCAAAAGTACAGGCGGATTGACCGGCACCCTGCCGTACATGCCGCCGGAAGTTTTGCGGGGGGAGGAAGCGACCTTCTACAGCGACATCTGGGCGCTTGGTGTGGTGTTGTATGAGGCCGCCTCGGGAAGGTTGCCTTTTCGGGGGCGCACCGCCTTCGAGACCAGCTCTGCAATTCTGCAAGAACTGCCGACGCCACTACCAGCCCACATTCCCAGAGGTGTGTGGGCCATAGTCCAGCGCTGCCTCTCAAAAGAGCCAACGCAGCGTTACCAACGCGCAAGCGAAGTGCAGGCGGCGCTCGAAGCGGTCCAGTCCGCCTCCTCTGTTGGCTCGGCGCCCGCGAGCGAGCCAAAGGGGCCGGTGACCTTGTTGCATCGTGGCATTCGTCATCTAGGCGTAAAAGAGGGAGATGTGCTGCTTCTTGTTGGCACGATAAAAGGCGCCTTCCTGATGCGCTCCAACGGAGAGCGTAGCCGTTGGGAGGTGGCCGGTCCTTACTTTCACGGTCAAGCCATTTACTCCCTGGCCTACGACGCACGACAGGGGCGACGCCGCTTGTGGGCATCCACTTCCACGTTCTGGGGCACGTTCTTGCGCTCCAGTGACGATTTCGGAAGGACCTGGACCAATCCGCAAGAGGCCAACGTAAAATTCCCGGAGGACTGCGGCACATCGCTGAAGAACATTTGGCAGATCTGTCTTGGCCCGGAAAACGAACCGGATATCATGTATTGCGGAGTTGAGCCTGCCGCGCTCTTTGGGTCGTGCGATGCTGGAGAGACGTGGGCGCTGGTCCGCGGTCTCTTCAATCATCCGCACCGCCCCCGCTGGCTGCCGGGTAACGGCGGACTCTGCCTCCACACCATCGTTCTCGATCCGGCGAAGAACGAGCGCATGTACGTCGCCATTTCGTCGGGGGGAGTTTATCGGACTGATGATGGAGGAAGCAGTTGGCAAGCGTGCAATCGCGGGATTCGGGTAGTCTATCAACCTGAAAGATATCCGGAATTTGGGCAGTGCGTGCACAAGATAGTCTTGCACCCAGCGCTGCCCAACCGTCTCTACTTGCAGAATCATTGGGGTCTGTACCGCTCGGATGACCATGCTGATTCCTGGCAGAGCATCTCGAACGGCGTCCCGAGCGACTTTGGTTTTGCCATGATGACGCACCCCCGCGATCCCGATTGTGTCTATATCCTCCCCATTGAATCCGACGAGTTCCGCTGCACCCCTGACGGCCGGTTGCGTGTCTATCGCACGCGGAACGCGGGTGCATCCTGGGAAGCGTTGACCCGCGGTTTGCCCCAAAAGGGGGCGTATGAAACGGTTTTGCGCGACGCGATGGTTACTGACGGGCTCGATCCGGCCGGGATCTATTTTGGTACGCGGAGCGGTGAGCTCTTCGGCTCAGCCGATGAAGGCAAGAACTGGAAAATGATTCTAAGCGGTCTGCCTTCGGTTGTTTGCGTGAAAGCCGTTGTTGTAGGCAAACCTCGCGCGGCCGGCAAGCCTAAGCCCGCACAAGGTGAACGAAAAGTCTCGACGTCCGTCCGAAAGAAAAGGGTGGCCGGGATAAACAAGAAAAAGCGAGGCAGGCGCTGACCATGTCCCTGACGGTGCTCATTCCTGGCCCACTGCGGCCGTTTTCCGGGGGAAAGCACCTCGTTGAGTTAAAGTCTTCCCCCGCTACGCTGCACGGCGCCTTCGAAGCCCTGTTCGAGGAATGCCCTGGAATTCGCGACCGCCTTGTTAACGAGGAAGGGCAATTGCGCGCCCACATCAATGTTTTTGTTGGGAACGAGGACATCCGTTATACAGGCGGTCTCACGACTCCGCTGCCCGCCGAGGCGGAAATCTCGATTCTCCCGGCAGTCAGCGGCGGCTGACTCGATAGCAGAGGGAATCCGGATAACCCCCCTCGCACTCCCGGCAACTAAGTGTGCTGGGGAAAAGCGCCGGGGAGTGGGGAAGCGGGTGAAATACTCTACTGCAGTTCAGACACTAGCGGATGCCCGGGCGGCACCCTTTAGCCCGAAGTTCCACGGAGCCCCAGAGGGTATCCTGTTAATTCGCAGCGGCATAGGGCTAAGTTCACTTTCCGGTTACTGGGAACATCCGAACTAATTCGTAGGCTCGAGCCTGTACCGGCGTCGGCTCGGTCACCTGGCGGAAAGTCAAATTCGTCTTCTCCTCCGACTTCTCTGACTTGAGCGCGTAAGTCACTCTGGCCCGGTTGGCCAACTCCGCCAGCAGGCCCTGGAAACTGTGCACCGGAAGACCATCCACAGTTTGCTGCGAGCGTTTTTTTCGCTGAACGGAATCCGAGGGTTTCGCCGGCAGAATCGGATCGCGGCGTTTGCGCTCCTCCCATCGTTCTTCATCCTCGAACAACAGCGGCGCCCAAGCCCGGCGCAGATGCCATTCCACATAGTAGGCCAACACGCACAGAAAAATGTGCGCTGGCACGCGATCCTCAGTGCGATGTCGAATCGGTCGCACCAAGAGATCGATCCCCTTCAGACAACGAAAAGCTCGTTCCACTTCCGCCAGGCTCTTGTAGCTCCGCACCGTGTCTTCCGCGGAAAGCCGTTCCACCGGCTCGCTCGTGCGCAGCACATAAATCCCGTCCAGCTTCTCTTCCTGCTCGATCGACTGCGCACGGCGACTCCAGGCAAAGCTGCCCTCGCCGATTTTGCACGCAAAGTGTTTGCCCACTTTGTAGCGTCCCAGCACCTTCCCCACCTTCAGCCCAATCTCCGCGGCCGTGAGCGCCTTCTTCTTGCGTCGCGTCACTTCCTTGCTGATCTTCTCCAAGCTCTTCTCGGTGGCTTCCAGTAACGCCTCCCGTTTCCGCTTTCGCTCCTCCTCCAACACCGGGTTATGGCAAACCATCAGCCGCTCGCCCGGATAATCCGGTGCGGTGATCTCGGCCAGATTCTTCTGGTCCAGCAACGATAGTTGCAAGGCCCCCTGCTTCACCAATTCGCGAATCGCCGTGCTGGTCAGCGCCGTGATCCAACCAAAACCAGGATGCTGCTTGAGCTTGTCGATCTGCGGCTGGGTCAGCATCCCACGATCTCCCACCAGCACTACCCGAGACAATTTAAAGCGCTCCCGCAGCTTCTCGATTTGGTCGCCTACCGTCGTCGAGTCTCCCGTATTTCCCGGATACACCTCCACCGCCACCGGACATCCCTCGCCATTGGTCATCACGCCGTACACGATGATCGGCAGACCCTTCTTGCCATCGCGGTCGTGTCCAAATTGTGCCAGCGGGCAGGTGCGTCCCTCATAGAAACTGCTCGAAACGTCATAGAGCACCAGGCCACCCTCGCTCAGATGGCGAGCGGCCAGCTTTTTCTCGATGCGCTCCTTGCGCTCGAAAAGCCAGTCCATGGCTTCGTAGAGATCATTCTCCGTGGCCTCTGCTACTCCCAACTCTTCTGCCAGGGTGGTGGTGTGCCAGTGATGGGTGGTCGCCAGTTTCGACGCCGGGGAAATCAAGCGCTGAACGACCATGGCCACGACCAAGTCTCGTTCGCGGCAGCGCTCGGCCGAGATCAGGCGATCCAGTTCGAGCTTGCCGATCATTTCCAGGATGGCTTCCACCTGGCCGTGAGGAAGGGATTTCTGTGTAGCGAACAAATCGTGCGGAGAGACCAGCCGCTCGTCGCACAACAGGCGGCGGAAGGTTTCGATTTTTTCTGGGGGCCAAGCGGAGAGGTTGGCCAAGGTGCGCTTGCGGGTTTTGTTGCCTTCGCGCCAGGCTTCGCGGAGGAGGACGGCGGGCGGGGAGTTGCGGTTGGGGACGGTATCGATGTACATGGGGGCAATAAATCACACATACATCGCGTTGTCAAGCACAATATGCATACTTACATGGGTGCATTATAATTTGCAAACCCTAGGCTAATCCGGAGATTTTCAAGGGCTTATCCTCGAATTACGCCTCTGTTATTGGTGGAACTTCGGTTTAGCGGCGCGGCGTTTCGTTACCCCCTCCGTACATTTTTGGCCCACCCCATGATTTTAGGTGTTGATTCCCGCGATTCTGCATGTAATATATATATTATACATGCAAACAAGGGCGCAGCAACATCAAAAACTCAGTCGCTTACGTCGGGAACTGCTCGAATCTTTGGAGCGGCTGCGGAAGACTCTCGAAGTTGCCTTGGCCCGCACCCCGTTGGTCAAGGGCAGTGTCTATCAGATCGCCCGCCGCTGCGGTAATGCGCACTGCCGTTGTACCCGCGGCCAACTGCACCGTAATTTCGTCCTGACCTGGAGTGAGCAGGGGCACCACCGCATGCGTTCCCTGCCACCCGAACGGGTCGCCGAGATCCGCATGAAAAGTAAGGAGTATGCTCGATTGCGTCGGGCCCGGAGTGAAATATCGGCACTTGGCAACCGCCTCCTGGCCCTGCTCGATCAGATCCAGGAGTTGCGCCGCGAGGCGCCTTGAGATGAGTGAGTCGGGACTGTCGACATCCGCCGCGATGCTGTTTGAGCGCAACGATGCGCAGGTGCTCGAAGCGTTTCGTCGCGGCGAGTTTGATTACGTCGATGCCATCGGCGAAGTCAGCGAAGCCGACTTCTTCCGAGTCATCACCGAGCGGAAGATCTTGGACAAGCTGGCCCAGAGCTACCCCTCCCCACGCGAGCGGCACGATGTGCCCTTGTGGGTCTATCTGGCCAGCAACCTGTCCATGCGTTTTCATGGCGAGCATCACTTTCATGCCTTTCCCTTCCTGGTGCGCTCCAGCAGCATGATCGAGGCTTTTGGTCCGGCCATGGGCCACAAGGCCACCCATCCGGAGACCGGCGACATTTCCCTGCGCTGTGCTGGGTTTAACGAAAAGAACGAATACGATCGCCAGACCCCTTGCGACCAGGATTATCTGCGCAAGCTGGCGGGGGATACCGATGCCGAGTTGCTGCAGACCTGGTTCAACCGCGAGGTCGTGGGAATCTTTAAGCAGCACCACGCGTTCGATGCGGAAGGGATCTTTGTTGGCGATGCGAGCTATCTGTTCGTACCGGACAATGAGCACTACGAAGGCTCCTCGCGGCTGCTTTTCGATGAGCAGAATCATCCGGTGGATTCCGCAAAGCTGACTCACGAGCAACAGAAAGCCTACGACTGGCGACGCTGTTACAAGCTGGTGAGCTTGTTGCATACCAATCGCCAGGGGGAGTTCTTCCTGTACGGCGGGCTGCGCCTGACGGCTGGCAAGGACCATGAAGCTCCGGTGCTCTATGAGCTGGTGGATGAATTTGTGCAATGCCATGGCCGCGGGGTAATGAAGCGCTTAATTCTGGATCGTGGCTTTCTGGACGGGGAGAAGATCGGCCATTGCAAGCGCGATCTGGGGATCGACGTGCTGATCCCGGCGCGCAAGGATCTGGAGATCTATAAGGACGTGGTGGGCTTGGCCGAAGGTGGGTTGTTATCGTTTCAACCGGTGCCGGCTCCTTCCCCTCGTACGCCGGCGGTCCCCGTGCACCGACCGGAAAGCATTCGTAAACGGGAAGAAGCTCGCCAACGCACCTTGGCCAAGAAGAAAGCCGAGGCCGCGCAGAAAACGCAGGAAGTGCAGAAACTCCGCAAGGCGAGCCCGACGGGAACGCCGCCCCCGGAGCAGGCCCGCAGCGAAGTAGCGGCGGTGATGGAGCTGCGAACGTTGAGCACTTGCCCGGTGCCCATCCATGCGGTGGTCAATCGCGAGATCTACAGCGACGGTCACCGAGAGCACTGGGTGCTGCTCGATACCGCTCCCATCCCCGAGCCCCTAGCCACCCGCGAGGAATATGGCCTGCGCACCAGCATCGAAGAGCGGCATCGACAGCTAAAGTGTTTTTCCGATTTAGCGGGGTTCACCTCACGAAGGTTCTCCCTGGTGGTCAATCAAGTAGTTTTCGTGTTGTTGGTGTACAGCTTGCTGCAGTGGTACTGGCAACGGATCCGACGGCCGGAATTCAATCCGAAAACCACGGCTCGTGCCTTGGATCAGCTACGGCCGACGATGACCGTGATCTTGATCTTTTATCAGAGTTATGTGGCCCGCCTGGCTCCGCTTGAATATCAGGAGTTGTTGCTGACGCTGAAGGAAGAGGCGCGCCTAAAAATCTTGGCCAAGACACGACGACTTCGTCGCGGGCTAACCCATCAGCTCGATCACGCTCGCTCTCCCTAGCCTTACTGCGCGTATCCAGAAGTACGATCCAAAAATCTCTCGCTCCCTCAGGCAAAGGCTAGGCTTTCTTCTGCCGTGCAAGATCTCTCGCTCTCGTGACTCGTGAGACCAGGGCCGCGATCCCCCCTCCTACCTCGAATCGGTTCCTCGCTTATAAAACCTTTCGCTCGCCCTGCCGTGTCCCATCCGCTTGCTTTGCCCCGGCTTATGTCTGAACTGCAAAAAAAAATACTCTAACGTCAGCTTGACATTCGCTTTTTATTCTCCTATGATGCCTCGGCCTCAAATCCACTTTCCCCAAAGGAGATTGCAATGAGTATCGCGCAAGCTTTGCTTCCAGAATTCGATCAGGAAATGGCGAACACCCGGAAGACGCTGGAGCGTTTACCAGACAATCAGTGGAACTGGAAACTGCATGACAAGTGCGGCACGGTGGGCTGGTACGGCTTGCACCTCGCTACCTTGCCCGGTTGGGCCACAATGACTTTGAACACGGAGCAGTTCGATTATGCCCCCGTCGACGGACCAGGCTACCAGCCCCCAAAATTAGAAAACCGGCAGCAAGTGCTGGCGGAGTTCGATAAGTCCGTGGCAGAAGCGCGCGCGGCGATTGCCAAGGCCAGCGACGCGGACTTGATGAAGGACTGGTCCCTTCTGGCAGGCGGCAAACCGATCTTCACCATGCCACGGGTGGCTTGCCTCCGCGGCATGGTTTTCAACCATATCATCCATCACCGCGGGCAGCTCACCATGTACTATCGCCAACTGGGCATTCCTGTTCCCGGGCTTTACGGTCCCAGCGCGGACGAGATGCAGCAAAGTTCCGCGGGCGCTGCGGATTAATTCGGTTCGTTCAGTAGGGGGCGGAGTACCCTTCGCCCCCGTAACATCGAGTGTGTGAGTCTGTCTCGCCTCGCATCCATTCCTACCAGATAGGTTGGATCTCCCTGTCACTGCGTATTTGGCGATCCTTCGTGATTAAGGAGATTCCCTCCGTCGTCCTATTGCTTCGCTGAATCTTGCCAATTCGAGTATGGCATCGGATTCCCTTGTACAATTCGAGAGCGATCGCTTTGAGTGCGTAAGCTTGAATTGGATTGGCGAGGAATGGGCGCTGAGAAGAAAAGGTTGGCGGTGATTATTGGGGCGGGGCCGGCGGGGCTTACGGCGGCGTACGAGTTCCTCACGCGGACGGATGTGCGGCCGATTGTGGTGGAGAAAAATGCCGAGCTGGGTGGGCTGGCGCGAACCGTTGAGCATCGCGGCAACCTTATGGATATTGGGGGACACCGTTTTTTTTCGAAGTCCGATCGCGTGATGAATTGGTGGCTGATGCATCTGCCGCTGGAAGCGGCTGCGGCGGCGGGCGCGGAAATTAGCTATCAACAAAAGACTCGGAGGATTGCAGCGACTAGCGGCGTCGAGGCTGACGCGCAGCATAAGGCCGCGATCGCTGTCGAACGCGCGGCAGGCATTGCGCCAAATCCTGAGGCCGTGATGCTTCTGCGTCGGCGGCAAAGCCGTATCTATTTTCTGGGGAAATTCTTTGCCTATCCTGTTCAGATGAGCCGCGACACACTTTCCAAGCTTGGGTGGACACGAACCTTGCGCATCTTGTTCAGCTATCTACGGGCCACGCTGTTTCCGCCGAGACAAATCAAAAACCTGGAAGAGTTTTTCATCCGGCGGTTTGGCAACGAGCTGTATCTCACTTTTTTCAAGTCGTACACGGAAAAAGTTTGGGGAGTACCGTGCCAGGAGATCAGCGCGGCGTGGGGCGAGCAGCGCGTCAAGAAACTTTCGATTCGCCGAAGCATTGCGCACTTATTGAAGCAATCTTTCGCACGAGGCGCGCGTGACATTCGGCAGAAGCAGACGGAAACCTCGTTGATCGAGCAGTTTCTTTATCCGAAATATGGGCCCGGGCAAATGTGGAAAGAAGTGGCTCGAAAGGTAGAGGCGCTTGGCGGAGAGATTTTGCGCGGCACGCAACCGGTGCGCGTGGAAACGGATGGGGCGCACGTGCAAGCCGTGCAGGTTGTTGACGAGTCGGGGAGGGAGCAACGCTTTGCGTGCGATTTTGTTTTTTCGACGATACCGGTAAAGGAACTTGTCGGACTGTTCGATCGGCCGGCCCCCGAAAATGTGCGGGAAGTGGCCGCGGGATTGCAGTATCGCGATTTCATCGCCGTGGGATTGCTGTTGAATTCGCTGCGCATCAAGAATGAGGCAAGCGGCGCCGGGATTGTTGCGGATACATGGATCTATCTTCAGGATCCGCAAGTTCGCGCGGGACGCCTGCTGATCTTCAACAACTGGAGCCCTTTCTTGGTGAAGGACGCGACGAAGGCATGGATCGGCGCTGAATATTTCTGCCACGAGTCTGACGAGTTGTGGAAACTCCCGGATGAAGAAATGGCGCGGCTGGCGATGGCGGAGCTGAAGAAAATTAGAATTATTGACACGCGCGAAGTGGTGGACTGGCACGTCGAGCATGTACCCAAGGCGTATCCCGCGTATTTCGGAGCGTATGAACGGTTCGGAGAAGTCCAGGAATTCCTGGACAGCTACGAGAATTTGTTCCTGGTCGGGCGCAACGGCATGCACAAGTACAACAATCAGGACCACTCGATGCTCACGGCAATGGTTGCGGTGGACAACATTGTCAAAGGCCGAACAGACAAGAGCAACATCTGGGCCGTGAACACGGAGATGGAGTATCACGAAGAAAAGTCGTAAGCGCGGCACTTTCGCCAGTTGGACGCTAGTTTGTCGGGGCGTCAAACGAAGGTGGAAAAGTTTTCGGGTCAACGGCCCAACTCTTATTGGGTTGCGCGCCGAGCGTGAATTCCAGGCGGTTGCGAATCGCGGTCAGGGAAGTTAACGGGAGCCAAGTGCTTCCGTACTCTTTCCCATTCAAGGTGACCGACTGCACATAAATGCCCTGGCCCTTGGAAACGATTTCCAGCGTCTTGCCATCGCCCAACTTCATTGTGGCGTGCGGAAACATCGGAGTGCCTAGAACCAGCCCACCGACACCGGGAATCACAGGATACATGCCCAGGGCGTTCCATACGTACACACCGGAAGTAGCGCCCAGATCGTCATTGCCAGGAAGGCCCTCGGGCTGGGGTGTGAAAGTTTCGCGGCGAATGCGGTCAATCACTTCCTGCGTCTTCCACGGGTTGCCGGTCCAGACATAGGAATAGGGCGTGCAGAAATCGGGTTCGTTGGCGACGGTGAAGTTCGGGAGTCCCCATCCGGCCAGCTTTTGAAAGAACTGGTCGAGTTTAGGAATTACAACTTGGTTGCCGCCCATCAATTGAAACAGGCCGGCGTAGTTGAACGGTATCATAAACGTATAGTGCCAGGTGTTTCCTTCTTCAAAACCCATTTGATCCGTCTCATCCCAGCTTCCGTGGTGGGGCATCAGGGTGACAGGGTCAAAGCCGGCCAGAAATTTGCCATCGGCGGTGCGCGGGCGGATGAATCCGGTTTCGGGGTCAAACAACGTGCGCCAATTCTGAGAGGAGCGAAGCAATCGGGCGGCGTTCGTCGAATCGCCCATTGCGGCGGCGAATCGCGAAGCGGCAAAGTCGGCGCTGGCATATTCCAAAGTGATCGAGGCGCCGTTTTCTCGTGTGGGTCCGGTCGAGAGATATCCTTTGCTCAAGTATTCCTCAAGGCCGGGCCGCTCGGAGTTGCCGTGAGGCCCCGTGCCCGGCTGAGTTGCGCCTTTAAGCATGAACTTGAGTGCGGACTTGGTGTCAAATGCGCGGGCTCCGAAGGCGTGAGCAGTCGAGAGCAGAATGGCAGGCGAGTCTCCACCCATGACGTAGCTCACATCGTTGGCGACGGGCCATTTCGGCAGCCACCCGCTTTGCTCAGAGTCACGCACCAGCGATTGCATCATCTGGCTGGTTTGTCGCGGCAACAAGAGAGACTGAAGCTGGATCACGTTGCGGTAGATGTCCCAGTCAGAGAAATTGGCGTATTGCGCCTGGCCGGTCGGCAAGCGTCGGACCTTGCCGTCGAATCCGATGTAGTCGCCGTTGGCATCGCTAAACATATTGGGAGAGAGCAACATGTGGTACAGGCCCGTGTAGAAAATCGTGCGCTGGTCAGGAGTGCCGCCTTCGGCTTGCACGCGGCCGAGCATCTGCGTCCAGGCGGATTTTGCGTTCGCGTGGACAGCTTGCAAATCCCACCCCGGGATCTCGGCTTGCAGATTGGCGGCGGCATTTTCCACGCTGACGAAAGAAACGGCTACCTTCAAAACGATCGGTTCAGCGGCACTGGCGAAGGAAACGTACGCTGCGGAGCGGTGCCCGGTGGCGGAGATTGCTCCTGCATTGAGAGTATCCGGCTTCAGGAAATCCGTCCACGCGCCAAAAGAAGAAAAAGACTTCGCGAATTTGGCGACGAAATAGAGGGTGTAGTCTCCGGGCACACCGCAAAAGGCGCCGCCATGGACAGTGCCGACTAGAGTATCCTTGCCGCGAATCTCGATCGTTCTGCTATCGCCTAGACGCTTGGCGTCTTCATTGGTGGCGCTGGCGCCGGCTTTGAAGATTAGTGTGGGCCGCGCGTTGGGAGGGAAGGAGAAGCGTCCGATTCCGGCACGCGTGGCAACGGTGAGTTCGCTTTTCACTCCATTGTCGAATTCGACGGAATAGTAGCCGGGGTGCGCTTGTTCATTGGCATGGGAAAAGGACAGAGCGAAATCCGGCGCAGAGGCAGGCGGTGTTTTTAGATCAGCGATCCAGGGCAGGATGGGCACATCGGCGTAGATCGAGCAACCCGCGCCGCTGATGTGCGTCAGGCTGAAGCCGCGAATCGTTTTGTCGGCATAGTGATACCAGCCGTCGGCGCGCGTATCCGGGCCCCACTGTATCATTCCGAAGGGCAGCGTCGCTCCGGGGAATGTGTTCCCGTCCGCGGCCGTGCCAATGAAAACATTCACGGCGTCATAGGGTGAGGGCGCGGGTTTTTCCTGGGTATGGGCAGTGAACGGAAGCAAAAGAACTAGTGCAAGAAACTTGTACATGAAACGGACTCCTGAGGAGCGAATCGAGAAATGCGTGCGAAGTGCTGTTCATCATAGCAAAAACCAGCGGCGGGAAACGGTGATGTCGGCAGATTCGACACCATTCAGGAGGATCTACGGGCTTTGGAGCCGTCGGAGTTGGATATCGGATACACGCTGCGCAGTTTTGAAGTTGAGGTCCATCGCCGATCTTTATCGGATCGCCGATGGATGACACCGTACTTTAATCTTCGCTTAGCGCTTAGCGCGGAATTGTGGTTGGCCAGGAAGTCTGGCCAAACCCAGGCCATTCTTAGGGTTGGAACTGTTCGTCAGGTTGCGGAACCTTCGGTTGCAGGTGCGCTGGGAGAGCTTTTGGAAGGAAGCTCCGATGCGCAGTATGGGCAGAACTTATCCGTGTCGGCAACTTCCCGCTGGCAGTGCGGGCAAGCAGGGCGCAAGTTGCACTTGCAGTTAGGGCAGAAATTGAAGCGCGCGGAAACGGTGGCGGCGCATTGCGGACAGGTGTAAGGCAGCGGGTCGCGGATCAACAAATAGACGATCAGCCCGATGAACGTATAAGGCCCAGACATAAGGAGAACCAGCAGCGTCCACAGGGCGGGATTCATGCCACGACGCTTGGCGTCGCGATAGACGTAGCCCAGGACAAACAGCAAGCAGGAGAACACAAAAGCCCCGCCAGTAATCACTCCAGCCAGAGCCAGGCATGCGAGTTCAGGCTGGCCAGCCAGGCCGGGGGAGGGGAAGTAATCGCCACCGTGCGTCATGCTGTAGTAGTTTCCGATACAGCCCAGTACGAGCCCGATGAACCAAACGACGATGCACGTCACCACGAGCCAGCGGGGGACGATGCGCAGTTCATCGCGAAAGCGGCTGCGCTCATGCTTCCGCCGGAAGCGGATCAGACGCATACGTTCATTCCACATGTCAGACATGATTTCCTCGTTTTCCAGACCACTCACTGCAATCTTTATAACTCCCAAAAAACTCAATGCGGCGTTTTCGTTCCGCGCTGCGAGCGTTGACTTGCAAAACCCTGCGCGATACCGCGCTGGTACAGCACGACGCCAACAGCCAACAACGCCGGGATGCCCCACCAGAGCGCGAAGCCCATCTCCAGGGCCAGGCGCGGCACTCCGAAATGACCACCAAACCACGCGAACCCGCGCCAGACCAGCGGCGCGCTGAAGACGCCGAGAAGCCAGCTTGCAGCAGTAATGATCCACAGGAACAGATTGGCGCGCGAAAATTCACCGGCTTCCTGGGCGCGCAGGCGAACACGCATCTGCGTACGAGCTACAAGATCACGCGGCACGGAAACCGGCACACTGCGAAGAGCTTGCAGAGCATTCTGCGTGTCGGCGGCTCCGCGTGCGCAGTCAGCGCACTCGCCCAAGTGCTGCGTTAGCCAGGACTGATCGGCAGCTGCGATGCCTTCCACAAGAGATTCCGCCAGGAGTCTTTGGGCACGCTGGTGAAGAGTTTCGTTCATGCGGCACCTTCCTGCAGAGCGGATTTCAACGCGGCCAGACCGCGGTACAGCCGCGACTTCACGGTGGAAATGGGAGCGGCGAGGACAGCGGCGATTTCTTCCAGGCCAAGTTCTTCGTGAAAACGCAGCAGCAGGACTTCGCGGTAGTACACGGGAATCTTCAACAGAGAAACTTGCACAGCTTGCTGGTTTTCGCGCGAGAGGAGCATTTGCAGCGCTGAAGTCGCGTGTAGATCGGGCGGCTCGTAAGGTTGCTGCGTTTCCGGATCGGCCATGGCTTCCAGGCTGGCGAACTTCTTGCGTCGCGAGGCGTCAATCACCAGGTTGCGCGCGATGGCGAAGAGCCAGGACTCGAACTTGGATTTGGCGTTGTATTGATCGCCGCGTTCCAGGATGCGAATCCAAGTTTCCTGGAAGAAGTCCTCGGCCAGCGCGGGATTGCCCGTAAGGAAAAGGAGATAGCGATAGAGTCGCTGCTGGTACTGTTCGATGAGCTGGTCCAGCAGGTCGGGATCGCGGCGGCGCAGGCCGAGAGCAATGGATTGCTTGTCGTCAGTCATGATTCCCGTGAACAGCAGCGGGGACCTTGCAGCCATCAGGGTGAATACTTGTGCGCTCATACTACCTTGAATACGAGGGAGTGGGTGAAAAAGACGCAAGAATCAGAAGAGGAGTAAAGAAGCAGTGAAGCAACGAAGTAATGAGAAAAGCTGTTTGTTTGCAGATAGTTACAGGCAGCAAAGGAATTTGTCATTACGAGCGAAGTGAGGAACCTGCTTTGCCCTGAACACCCCCAAAAGCAGGTTCCTCGGGCAAACTTCGCCCTCGGAATGACAAGTTTTCTTGTGCTATTAGGACTTGGAGGGCTGGCCGGTGACGTAACGCATTTTCACTGAATAGACCTCGAAGGCCTCCCGCCCTTTGCGCGTCAGTTTGCAGATGGTGAGCGGGTATTTGCCCTTGAACGTCTTGGTGATGGTGAGGTAGCCGACTTCCTCCAATTTTGACAAGTGGCTCGACAAATTGCCCTGCGTGAATCCGCATTCGCGCTGCAGGTAGACGAAGTCTGCTTCATTCACGGCGTACAGGACGGTCATAATCATCAGCCGCGCCGGCTCGTGGATGAGCCGATCGAGGGAGGAGAGATCTTTGATGCCGTTGTCGCTCATGGAGTCGTCGAGGAGGGGCGAGGGTTGCGGAGGAGGAAGCGGATTAGGCTGGCTGCGCCATCCACCAAGAAGAGGAGGCCTGACCCTGCAAGGAAGTAGCCCATTCGTTCGCCGCCTACGATCCGTTCGGGACCCACACTGAAATGGCGAAGATAAAACGCCGTAGACATGAACACGAAGGGAAAACCTCCCAGGATGATCCAGGACAGTTGCTGTTCATGGCGCGAAGCAAACCAAATTGCTGCGGCAAACAGCAAGCCGGCCGACGAGCAGATCCAGGGATTGCGGACATACAGCACTACGAAGGCAGCGGCCAAACCAAACGCGAGAATGAACCAGAAGCGCCTTCTTCTGTCCGTTTCCACCCTCAAGGCTTGCTCTTGTTTGGTGAGATCTGCCAGAAGCAAGTGGATCACCGGGATGTCCCGAGACTGCTCGGCTTCCTGAGCGAAATAGGGAGGGCTTACGTAGCCAGTGCGGGGATAGGTGATTCTGGTCTTCAGCCAATCGAGAATTTGGCGCTGACGGAGGAGAATCACTCCGTAAAGGAGTAATGCGGCTAGGCTAAGCGCCGTGCGGAGGGGCGAGACCGGGCGTTGCTGGGGATGGAGTAAAAAGAAGGCGAAGAGCAGGCAACCCGCGCTGGTGAGGAGGGAAGAGAGACCGTCTGAAAACCAATAGTGCCAGGAGCGTCGCTCGGCCTGAAGAGTAGGGGAGAGGGTGGAAGTCATGGAGCCTCCTTTCGCAGACTAGTTTGCCATACAAACTAAAAATGTCAAGCCTCAAATTGAGGCTGGTCGCGTAGTCAGAATTCGGGCTACAGGCAGAACTGGTCGTATACTCTTTCGGGGCAGCCACGTCCAAATGGGCATCCCGTTGTTCGAAACCCAGCTTCCTTGAAAGGAACAACACCATGAAATGGATTCATCTGCGCCTGATGGCAATTGCTCTTGCTGTGCTTAGCCTGGCGATTGTCGCTGGGCCTTCGTTCGCGCAGGGCCTGGACTATCCGCAAACGCGCAAGGGCGATCAGGTGGACGACTATCACGGCGTGAAGGTGGCCGACCCGTATCGCTGGCTGGAAGACGACAATTCGGCGGAAACGGCGAAGTGGGTTGAGGCAGAGAACAAGGTCACGTTCGGCTACCTGGAAAAGATTCCCTACCGTGCGCAGGTGAAGGCACGGCTGGAGCAGCTTTACAACTATCCGAAATACGGCGCGCCGTTCCGCAAGGGCGAACTGCTGTTCTTCGCGAAGAATGACGGCCTGCAGAACCAGAGCGTGATGTATGTCCAAAAAGGACTAGATGGCGCACCGGAACTGCTGCTGGATCCCAACAAACTTTCCGCCGATGGCACTTCGCGGCTGGGGAACTTTGAAGTTTCGCTTGATGGGCGCTACGCGGCTTACGGCGTTTCGGTGGGCGGCTCAGACTGGCAGGAAGCGCACATCATCGAAGTGGCCACGAAAAAAGAACTGTCTGACGATTTGAAATGGTTGAAGGCTACGGGAATTTCCTGGGCAGGGAATGGATTTTTCTATAGCCGCTACGATGCGCCGGAAAAGGGGCACGAGCTTTCGTCGAAGAACGAATTTCAGAAAGTGTACTACCACAAGGTGGGAACGCCGCAATCGGGCGACGAATTGATTTACGAGGACAAGGTCAACGCGCAGCGCTTTCATGAAGCGGGCGCGACGAACGACGAGCGTTTTGTTGTCCTGATGATTTCAGACCGCGGGAAAGGAAAGCGTGGGAATGCGGTGTACTTTCGCGACCTCTCGAAAAAGGAAAAGAGTTTCACGCCGATTGTCAGCGACATTACCGATGACACCTACGGCGTGATTGACAACGTTGGCGACAAGTTCCTGGTTTACACCAACCACGACGCGCCGAATTACCACGTGATGCTGTTTGATCCGGCGAATAGTGCAGCTCCCTGGAAAGAAGTGGTGGCCGAAAAACCGGAAACGCTCGAGGCGGCCGATGTGGTGGGGGATAAACTCTTCCTCACCTATTTGAAGGATGTAGCCAGCCATATTTATGCCTACAGCCTCGACGGAAAGCTGGAAAACGAAATCGAACTGCCCGGAGCGGGGACGGCGAGCGGATTTCAGCGGGGGAATCGCGACGATAAGAACGGATTTTACGTGTATTCGTCCTTCAATTATCCGCCCACGATTTTCCGGTACGAGCTGGCAACGAAAAAATCCAACGTATACCGCGCGCCGCAGATCCCCGGCTTCCGGCCAGAGGAGTACGAGACTCACGAAGTGTTTTACAACAGCAAAGATGGCACGCGCGTGCCGATGTTCCTGGTGTACAAGAAAGGGCTGAAGCTGGACGGAAAGAATCCCACGCTGCTCTATGGTTATGGCGGGTTCAACATTACGAATTCTCCGGCATTCAGTCCGCTGCGGCTGGCGTTGCTGGAGCAGGGCTTTGTATACGCTTCGGCGAACATGCGTGGCGGCGGGGAGTATGGCGAGAAGTGGCACCTGGCGGGCAGCAAGCTCGAGAAGCAGAATGTGTTTGATGATTTCATTGCCGCCGCCGAATGGCTGATCACCAACAAATACACTTCGCCGGAACATCTGGCAATTAATGGTGCTTCGAACGGCGGGTTGCTGGTGGGCGCCGTGGAGAATCAGCGGCCGGATCTTTTCCATGTGGCTGTGCCGATGGTGGGTGTGATGGATATGCTGCGCTTCCAGAAATTCACGATTGGGTGGAACTGGGCGGCGGATTACGGTTCCAGCGACAATGCGGATGAGTTTAAGGCGCTGTATGCCTATTCGCCCCTGCACAATATCAAGGCTGGCGTGAAGTATCCCGCCACGCTGGTTACCACGGCGGATCATGACGATCGCGTGGTACCGGCCCACTCGTTCAAATACGCCGCGACGTTGCAGGCGGCGGCCAATCACGACAATCCGTTGCTGATTCGCATTGATACGAAATCGGGGCATGGCGCCAGCAGCACGACCAAGGGCATCGAGCTTACCGCGGACGTGTACTCGTTCCTGTTTTACAATTTGGGAGTGACGCCGAAGTATTAGTGATATGTTTGCGGCGATGGACAAAGCCAAATGATTTGCCCAGTGTGCAAAGCGGAGTACAGGCAGGGATTCACTCACTGCACCGACTGCGATGTGGACCTGGTGTGGGAACAACAATGCGCGCAGGCGCCACAGGGCCCTCCCGCGGACCTTGGCGATCCGAATGAGGACCCGTTCTGCTCGTTCTGGAAGGGCGAAGATTCCCGGCTGCACGCCGAGTTGTGCGGCGTTCTGGATGAAGCCGACATTGCTCACAACACAGTTTACCGGCGAGATCATCTTTTCAACCTAAGCAACTTTCCCGCGTATGAAATTGGCGTGCCGTTTTCGCTTTTTGAAAAGGCGGAAGCGGCGGTCAAGGAAGCGTATGGGACAAACGACATCGAGGAGATTGGAAGCCGGGAACTGCAGAAGCTCCTGGAAGATCCGCTGCAACAGTTTGAGAAGCCGCCGGGAATAATGACCCCGGCCGAGAGTGAAGAGATCCCAGGGCCACCAACGGCCGGCGATGAAACGGGTTGGTACGAAGAAGACGCCACCGCAAAGGTCTGGGAGACGAAGACGGGCGAGCCCAGCGACTTTCTTGTGGCGGCAATGCATGAGAACGGGATTCTCTGCCGCGTTGCCCGCGAGGGAAACCGGGCCAGTTTGTTTGTGCTGCCTGATGATGAAAGCCGAGCGCAAGAAATCGTGAAAGAAGTGATGGAAGGCCCGACGCCGGAGTGAGCGCGGTTTACTAGGACTGCCAGCCGAAATAGAGCGTGACGATCCCAACGGTGTCGATTAATCCGTGTGCAAGCACGGCGACCCAGAGATTTTTTCCGGAGAGCAGATAGGCCGCCCCGAGGATAAGGCCCGCGATCCCCGAATCCACCATTCCCGACGGACCTTTGTAGAAATGGCCCAGGCCGAAAAGCACGCTCATGGGAATCAGCGCAATCCAATACGCGAGGGTGGAGCGTCGACCGATATCAGCGGCGCGCGTAAGAATGTACCCGCGATAAGAAATCTCTTCGCCGAATGCGGCAAAAGTCCATACCACTCCCAGCATCATGAGGGCGTATTTCAAATTGTGAGTGATGGAGGCGGCTTCAGAAGGCGCGGTGGCGAGAGGCCAGAAATGAGCGGTCAGCGGATCGATGACGAACTCACCCAGAAGGATACGGAGGGCCGCGGCGGCCAGCGCGATCAGGATGGTGTTGCGCCAGGAGGCGGGGCGTCTGAGTCCCAGGATGCCCCAGTTGCCGTCGCGCACGCGGAAAGAGAGCAGAGCCAGCACAACGAGGATGGGCACTTCGTTATAGAGGCGATGGAAAACGTTGTGGGCAATCACGATGGAGGCGCCGAGCAGGAATTCGGCGGCGCTGCCCCAACGGAACGAGGCGGAAAGACGAGCGGGGACATGGAGGATGGATGTGGTTGCCATGGCCGTAAGTGTATACGCGCCGAAACTCGAAAAAGTCTCGAGGATTCCGTAGAACGTCGGGAAGAGATTCTAGGGATGGCTAGGGGGTAAGTGAACTGCTCCTTAGATTTGTAGTACACTGCCCTCAATATGTTCTGTCCATTGTGCAGAACGGAATACCGCGAAGGATTCACCACCTGCAGTGACTGCCACGTCGCCCTGGTGGCACAGGTTCCCGCGGATTATGAACCGGGCGCATTCCATGTCCTATGGAAGGGCGAAGATCCCGAATTTCAAAGTTTGCTTGTGGATGAACTTGATTCCGCGAAGGTCGGCTGCACGGCCATCCCGCTGGACCTGCTCTTCCGGAACTCGCGGGATTTCGTGGACGTTCAGAGGCCTCCGCTCTTTGGGTTTGCCGTCTGCGTAAGCGTCGCCGAATTCCCCGCGGCCAAACGCATCCTGGAAAACTGTCTGGAAACGAAACCCGGACCGGAGCCTTCTGCGCCGCAGGAAACTCAGGAGGCAACGGAGTTTTCCCTCGTGGTTCCAGACATCCCATTGGAGTGGGATGAGTCCACGGCCACGTTAGAGCTCTGTCGCGGCAATGGTGAGCCGCAGGGCAAATTCCTGCGCGACTCGCTTCGCGGCGTCGGCATTCCCTCGCGACAGCAGACCCAGCCCGATGGTGCCACACTGGTTTTCGTGCGACCGGAAGACGGGGACCGCGCCCGCGAGATTGTGCGCGAAGTGTCGCAGAACGCGGCCCCCACAGCAAACATCGAGGGTGTCTACGATTTTGGTTGGAAGGACGAGCCTGTCCGGAGCTATACACTGCTATGGGGCCTCTGCGTCCCCTGGCTTCTGCTGATTATCCTCATTCCGCAGTGGCGCCATATCCCAGAACCACTCGACGTTTTCTTTACCACAATCGCCGCGATCGTAACCATTCTTTCCAATTTGGGCACTCTCTGGGTGATTTACCAGGCGCTACGTTACGAGGTGCGGCCTCTGCGGTTCGTGATCTTGAGCCTTCTTCCGTTGTCTTTCATCTGGTACTACCACGAACGCTATAAGCGCCGCCGTAAAGTAATGCGCCTTCCCATCGCCATCCGGCTGCGCATGCCACCTCCCTCGGCTTGACATTGTGGCTGCCTGCATTCATTCTTAGCGTCCTCCGTTTCCTCAACCGCGGAGGCTTTCATGAAAAACGCAGTAGTGGGATTTCGTGTGCACTCCGGATGGAGTGCGGCGGTGGCTGTGTGTCTGGAGAAGGGCAAACCGGTGGTGCTGCACCGCGAGCGGTTGCAACTGGTGGAAAAGTTCACGTACCGGTTCCGGCAGCCGTATCACACGGGTGAGAGAATGGAGCTGGCTGAGGCGCGAGAGTTCATTGCGGGCGTGCGGGAGCAGGGGAGGGAACTGGCGTATCGCGCGATACGCAAGCTGCAAACGAATTTAGAAGGGCACGGATATAAACTGAGCCGAGGCGTGGTTTTGTTGGCTTCGGGGAAGGCTCTTCCTGAACTTGAAAAGATTCTCGCTTCACATGCGCTGATTCATACCGCCGATGGCGTGCTGTTTCGCGAATGCTTGTCGCACGCGAGCGAATGTTGCGGGCTTGAAGTAGTGTCCACACGCGAGCGCGAGCTTCTTGAGCAGGCGTCGAAGGCGTTGCGCATGCCCCAGCCCAGGCTGTTGCAGCAAGTCACAGAACTGGGGCGTGTGCTCGGTTCACCGTGGACTCAGGACGAGAAGTTCGCGACGCTGGCGGCGTGGCTTGCGACCGCTTCCAAAAAGGGTGCTTCCGAGGCGAGCGCCGCTGCGCCTGCTTGACCTTGTTTTGGATGGCAGGCATGCTTGGGCTACTCGACGGGCTTACTTCGAAAGATGCGGGGGATGATTCGTGTCTATTGATTCCATCAAGACAGTGGCAGTGCTGGGTGCGGGAACGATGGGGAATGGCATCGCGCATGTCTTTGCGCGAGCAGGCTACGGCGTGATTTTGCGCGACGTCGAGGAGCGTTTTTTGCAGCGCGGCATGGAGACCATTGGCAAGAACCTGGACCGGGAAGTGAAGAAAGGGAAACTTGCCGAAGCGGAGAAACCTGCGGTGCTGGCGCGGCTGAAGTCCGTCACCGATATTGCGGCCATTGCGGCGGCGGATTTTGTAGTGGAGGCGGTGCCGGAAAAGCTCGAGGTCAAACGCGCGGTGTTGACGGAAGCCGACAAAATTCTTCGTCCCGAGGTGATTTTGAGCAGTAACACTTCCTCCATTTCGGTAACCGCTCTAGCGGCGATGACTACGCGGCCAGATCGCTTTGTGGGCATGCACTTCATGAATCCCGTGCCGGTTATGGCGCTGGTGGAAGTGATACGCGCGCTGCAGACCAGTGATGCGTCGTTTGCCACGACGATGGAACTGGCCAGGAAACTGGGGAAAACTCCCGTGGCGGTGAATGACGCTCCGGGATTTGTCTCCAATCGCGTGTTGATGCCGCTGATCAATGAGGCAGCGTATGCGGTGATGGAAGGCGTGGCCACTCCGGAAGCGGTGGATGTGGTGATGAAGTTGGGGATGAATCATCCCATGGGGCCGCTGGAGTTGGCCGATTTCATCGGCTTGGATGTTTGTGTGGATATTTTGAACGTGCTGCTGGAAGGCCTGGGCGATCCGAAATATCGCGCATGCCCTCTGCTGAAGAAATATGTGGCGGCGGGCTGGCTGGGGCGAAAGACCGGGCGCGGGTTTTACACGTACGACTGACTTGAGGTACGGTGGCGAGAAGGTGTTTCAGTTCCTCGGTAGATTGAGACAAGGGCAATAACATTGGACGTCCTGCTGCACAGCGACTTTCCACCCCAAACATGCTTGGCCAAGCTGGCTGGAGACATAGATATCGATCAGTTCACATTATTCTCACTCTCCGGGTACAGGGGAAGAGAGCCTATCCTTGGCCGGATAGAAGGTAATGAGTTCCGCCTTCATAAGCGGCGCTATTGGCACAACAGTTTTGGTCCCGTTTTGTTTGGGCGCGTACAGTCTGATGGACGAGGTGCTCTCGTTGAAGGCTATTGGGGAGTATGGCCTGGGACTCGTTTTTTCATGCGCGTATGGCTCATCCTTGTAGCAGCGATAGGAACGCCGCTCTTCGTCGGCATTCTGTTGCGCGCAATCAGGAGTGGATTTGCCGGTATGGGGGACGACTGGATTGGATTGGTCGTACCGCCGGGTTTGGCGCTCTGGGGAGTGTTGCTTCCGCGTATTGGAGCGGCACTGAGTTACTCCGAAAGAAGATACGTCCGTGAATTCCGAGAGAGGACGCTGGTCGCGGGTCCAAGTGCCTCTGTAAATCTGGCTGCGAGTTGGAAGTCCGCGTTCGACCGGCTCTGAGGAAGGCTTAAAGCGAACGTCAGGCGGAAATAGCGTTTGTTTTTTCTTTTCCAAGCGTGACTAACGCAGGGGCAAATGGGATGCGTCAAGCCTTTTGAGAATCAACCGCATCTCTGCGGGTCCCGTGAGATAATCCAGGCAAGCTTTTGCCTGGGTCGAGAATTCAAGCGAGCGGGTGTCAGATGAAATCCTACGTATTCAAGGTTGCAATCGAGCCGGACAAATTCGAGGACGGCCGAGAGGCTTGGCACGCCTCCTGTCCCGCGCTCAAGGGATGCCACACCTGGGGCCACACTTATGAGGAGGCACTCGCGAACCTTCGCGAAGCCATTGATCTGTATGTGCAGGATCTGGTCGAAGCCGGCGAACGAATCCCCATCGATCAAGGCACGATCGAACTAGCTGAACCCGCCGTCGTCGTCAATGTATGACCCGCACCCCGCGCGGCCTCTCTGCTCGTCATTTTCATCCGGGCTTTGGAAGCTGATGGGTTTACCCTTCAGCGCGTGCGTGGCAGTCATTGCATCTATCGCCACGCGGACGCGCGTCGCGCCGTGTTGGCTTATCACTCCCTAAACGACACGTTCCCTATTGGCACCTTACGCGCCATGATTAAGGATGTGGGCTAGCAGGCTGCCGATCTGCAGAGGCTGGGTCTGACGGACTAGAAGGCAGTCGCAGCCATGCAGGTGCAACCAAGCATAGGCGAATACCAGGCGAACATAGTGTTTGCTTTTTGTTCGCCATTGCGGTACCTTGTTCCTGCAAGTTTTCAACAGGTGGCCCATGACCCAGACGCGCTGCGATGTTCTATGCTGTGTAGAGCATGAGAGGCTCGAATTTGAGTTGCTCGAGGTACGCACGCGTGGGCAATACCTGACTCGTTTGCGCTCGATTTCCCGGGAAGAACAGGCCGAGTGGGACCGCCGGGAACAGAGAGCGCTGGCAAGTCTGGTGGATCACGACCTGGAGCATGGTTGCAACCGTTGAACGCCGAATCACGCCGGTCAGGGCCGGTATGGGCGGCGCAAGGCGAAAGGGAAGTACGGGTAGCATTCCCAGATACGAAGTGGTAATATACCGCTATCGTAAAGTACCTGGAGAAGTTGCGGCGCAGTTCCCGGCGCCCACTTTAGAATGCCTCCCAAAATCCTATTCGCGAGTTTCCCAATTTCCTCCACCGAGGTGAGAAATGACAGATGAACGGGCAAAGCTACTAGAAGCGGCAATTTCGCAGATCGAGAAGGCGCATGGCAAGGGTTCGATCATGCGGCTGGGCAGTAAGGATGTGCTGGTGCCGGTAAACGTGATTCCATCGGGTTGCTTGTCGCTGGACGCTGCTCTTGGCGTGGGCGGTTTCCCGCGCGGGAGAGTGATCGAAGTGTACGGGCCGGAATCGGGCGGCAAAACGACGCTGACGCTGCATATCATCGCGGAAGCGCAGAAACTGGGCGGGCAGGCCGCGTTCATCGATGCGGAGCATGCTCTTGATCCGAGCTATGCGCGCAAGCTGGGCGTGGATGTGGACAATTTGCTGGTTTCGCAGCCGGATAACGGCGAGCAGGCGCTGGAAATTGCGGAAACGCTGATCCGTTCAGGCGGCGTGGACGTGGTTGTGGTGGACTCCGTGGCTGCGTTGGTGCCTAAGGCGGAACTCGAAGGGGATATGGGCGACCCGCAGATGGGCTTGCAGGCGCGGCTGATGTCGCAGGCGCTACGCAAGCTGACGGCGATTGTCTCCAAATCGAAAACCTGCCTGATCTTCATCAACCAGATCCGCGAAAAGATTGGCGTGATGTTTGGCAACCCGGAAACGACCACCGGCGGGCGCGCGCTGAAGTTTTACGCCTCCATGCGCGTGGACATTCGCCGCATACAAGCCATCAAGGAAGGCGACCGCGTTGTAGGCTCGCGGACGCGTGGCAAAGTGGTGAAGAACAAGGTAGCCGCGCCGTTCCGCGAAGCGGAGTTCGACATTCTCTACGGCGAAGGTATTTCGCGCGAAGGTGATCTGCTGGATCTCGGCGTGGATAAGGGCTTGATTGAAAAGTCCGGCACATGGCTCAGCTATGGCGGCGAGCGAATGGGCCAGGGCCGGGAAAACGCTCGCGTTTTCTTGCGCGAGAACACGGATATCCGCGACAAACTGGAAAACGCGCTGCGCAAGAAGATGGAAATTCCCATGCCGGGCCAGACCGCAGGGACGACATCTGGCGCCAATGGCGCCGGAACCGTTGCAACGGACAAGGCTCCGATCAAGGTCGCCGCGGCCGCTGCCGGAGATGCCAAAGCGCGGCCGGCACGCTAAGCAATATTTTCTAGACGAGACGAAATGGGCGGGAGGAGCGACGAGTCCTTTCGCTCATTTCTGTATTTGCTGCGCGTCGCAAATTGCGACATGCGCGGCTCCTGACTTTCAATGAACTGGGCAAACTGGCTCCTCGATGGACACATGGGCAGGCACTTGCTGTCCAGTTGGTCAGTCGTTCAAAACAAAGCACATAGGTTCGTACTGGTCCTAGTTAACTATTGCCGGGGGCATCCCGGGTGGGTACACTTCGTCTCAGTCTGCTAGCGCCGGTTTGCTTGCGGACGAGAAGCGGCGGCGTTTCCGAGTACAAGGTTTGTTGTCAGGCACCAAAAACTCTGACGCCGTGTTTGCTTTAGTAGGGACATACGTTGACCGGGGCGTGTGCTTAGCGTAAATTTGCGTACACGCCGACTAGAACTACTGTGACTGACCAGGGGAAGACGGCCTAATGATTCGTGAATTTGGGAAAATTGTAATCGTGGCGTGCTTGGGCGTGGCACTTGCTTCGCAACTGCCTGCGGCGGAGCCTTCCGCCAAGCCCATCTTAAGTAATTCGGCGAAATCAAAATCGAAATCGAGCGCGCACGCGCGCCGCGCTGTAGCGCACTATCGCGGCGTACCCACATATGCGGATTCCGTTCGCGACGATGATCCCAGGTTCGATGATCCCATTGTGCGGCAAGCTGTTGTGGAAGGACTAGGCCGGTACAACGGTTCCGTCGTCGCCGTCGACCCGAACACGGGGCGCATCCTCGCGATTGTGAACCAAAAGATTGCCTTCGGCGACGGGTACATTCCCTGCTCGACGATCAAGCCCACGATTGCGATTGCGGCGCTGGAAGAAAATGTCATCACCAGCAACACCATGCTCCAGGTGGGCCGCCGCAAGTTCATGAATTTGACGGAAGCACTGGCGCATTCCAACAACGTATTTTTTGAGGAACTGGGCCGCCGCATGGGTTTTGACACAGTTTCCAAGTACGGACGCCTGCTCGGCCTCGGCGAACTTGCGGGATACAATCTGCCCGATGAGCATCCGGGGGCGTTCCCGATGCAGCCGCCCTTTGGCGGGGTGGCGCGGATGTCCAGTTTTGGGGAAGGCATTCAGATCACCCCGTTGCAACTTGCGGCGCTGGCCGCGGCGTTTGCGAATGGCGGCACGCTCTATTATTTGCAGTATCCGCACTCGCAGGAAGAGATCGACAATTTCGCGCCGCGTGTAAAGCGCGACCTGAATATTTCCAATGTTCTCCCTGAAGTTCGCGAAGGTATGCTGGCGGCGGTGTTGTATGGCACGGGACGCCTGAGCTATGACGCGGGTGGCCAGGAAACGCCGCTCGGCAAAACCGGCACTTGCGACGATCACACCACGCCATCGCGCATCGGCTGGTTTGTCAGCTATGCCGATGAAACGAACCCGAAGATTGCCCTTGCGGTGTTGCTGCGCGGGAACACGCGTCGCGTGAAGGGTCCCACGGCGGCGCAAGTGGCGGGCCACATTTACCGCAGGCTGCGCGAAGAGAATTATTTTGCGGATGGCGCCAAAGTTGCGTCCGGGCCAGGCAGTTCCACCGGCAGATAGATAATCTGAAGAAAACTACAGTGAATAGTGAACAACGCCCGCGGGATGGGTGTCGTCAAACGGAAAGAACGCGGCAGGCCCGTGGCTTCACGTGAACACAGATGACGGGCTCGCGATGCTGGCGCATGGCGTCGAAGCAGGAATCGCACAGCTCCAGGGACAACTGGTCCTCGCACTTGGCTCGGAAACTCCGGTGACACTGGTCGCAAGTAGAAAAAGCCGGACGTTCGCGGAGTTCGCGGACGTGAATTTCGGGATGAACTTCCAACGAGATCATGAGACTCTCCCCGAAGTGTTGATGGCACGCTGCACACCACGATTGTGAAAATGCGGAAGTTGAATATAAAGGACTTAAAACGGCCGCAGAAGTTTGCGGTGCGTGAATTTGCGCACTCAGCGCGAACAACACAGTGGAAAGACCCTTGGCCAATTGGGCGCACACCGCGCGACATTGCATTGACGCGCGCCGTGGTTTAGGACAAAAGGTAATCGAACGGTATTCTGAAAGGTTGCTGTACGGCGCGGCTTTTTTGCCGATGCTTGCCGTCTAATGGTGGGAAGCAATTTGGGGGATTAGTGACCCGACTATCATGGATGGGGATCGCGGTACTGATCGCCGCCGGATGCGCTGTGGATGGATACGCCATTCGCAAAAACCGTGCCGCCGAGAAAGACACCCAGCGCCAAGCGGAGCTGGCGAAAGCCGAAGGAGCACGCTTGCGAGCAGAATGGGTACTTCCTACCGCGAAGAAGATGCCCAGCAGGGAGAGTTTCGCGGGAATGCTTCAGCAATTTGGACTCTCCAACGCAGACGCGGCGGATGCAACCGCGGCGGCGCAGCGTGCCTTCAATCTCCGCCAGGTGAGGGCCGGAAATACGATCACAGTGGGACGCTCGATCGGAGGAGACCTGAGGCAAATCGATTACAAGATTGACCCGGAGCGCGTGCTTCACATTGTGCCGCAAACGCCGGGCTTTGCCGCTGAAGTACGCGAAATTCCTGTGCGCGTGGAACTGGCCGTTGTTGACGGCAGGCTGGACGATTCATTGTTTAACGCCGTCGAAGAGGCCGGTGAAAGCGCCGAAGTAGCCATGCGGCTGGCGCAGATTTTTGGGTACGACCTGGACTTCTACACGGACCCGCGCAAGGGCGACACATTTCGCGTGTTGCTGGAAAAACGCAAATATACCAGCGGGGAGACCGCGGGATACGGCCAAATTTTCGCGGCGGAATATGTCAATGGCGGCAGGAAATATCAAGCGCTGCTCTTTCACGACCCCGATGGACGGCCAGCTTATTACACCGCGGACGGCAAAAGCCTTCAGAAAGCTTTCCTCAGATCGCCGTTGAAATTTGGAGCGCCGGTGACCTCGCATTTCAGCCAGTCGCGCTTCCATCCAATCCTGAAAACGTATCGCCCGCATCTTGGTACGGATTACGGCGCGCCGACCGGCACCCCTGTGCAGACCATCGGAAGCGGCCGGGTCGTGTTCGCAGGGCGCAAGGGTGGCGACGGAAACATGGTGCACATCGTTCACTCCAATGGATACGAAACGTTGTACCTTCACTTGTCCAAGATGTTCGTGCGCGCCGGCGAGCACGTGGAAATCGGCAAAACAATCGGCCTGGTCGGCATGACCGGCCTGGCCACCGGGCCGCATCTGGATTTCCGGATCATGGAAAAGGGCCAGTTCAAGAATTTCGAGCGGCTGGGGCTGCCACCCTCGGACCCTGTCTCCAAAACGAATTGGGTGGAGTTTGCGACCGTGCGCGAGAAATGGCTGCCATCACTGGAACATGTTGATCTGCCTCCGCCCACAGTGGCGGCAGATGTCACCCGGACCCAATAGCCTTACGATTCTCTGCCGCCAGCTGAGACAGAGGCGCCGGAGCAGCTCAGCTTGCGGGTAAGCAGTTGACCAAACGGCCCCGCCATCGTCCAAAAGAGTGGGAGATGCCATGAACAAAAAGTTTTGGATGTGCGTTGTACTGCTGACAGCATCGCACGCGTACGGCGCGCAGGAGCCGAGCGCGGCTCCTGCGGCAGAGCAGCAGGCCAAGGCATGGCTTGCCGCGTTCAACTCTGGCGATAAGGCCGCACTCTTGGAATATCTGCAGAAGAACCGTCCTGCCGACGTCGGTCGGATTGACGGCACCTTGGACTTCAGGGCGCGAACCGGCGGATTTGAACTAGTAAGGACGGAAGAAAGCGGCGCGACGCACTTTGCGGGACTAGTCCAGGAAAAGGATAGCGACACGGTCGCGCGAATAGTGGTGGATGTTGAGCCCGACGAGCCGCACCGTATTACCACACTTAACATCCAGCAAGTTCCTCGACCGCCTGACTTGGCGGTGCCGCGGCTCAGCGAATCCGAAGCCATCGCCGCGTCGCGCAAGCGCTTGGAGGCAGAAACAGCCGCTGACCGATTTTCTGGGGCTGAGTTGGTTGCGAAGAATGGGAAAATCATTTTCTCGCAAGCCTACGGCCTGGCAGAGCGCGACAAAAAAATCCCCAATCAGCTCACCACCAAATTCCGGCTGGGTTCGATGAACAAGATGTTCACCGCTGTCTCCGTTCTCCAGTTAGTCCAGGCGGGCAAGATCCAGCTAACAGATCCCCTCGGCAAGTTTCTACCCGATTATGCGAACAACGCTGTGTCCTCCAAGGCGACCATTCACGACTTATTGACCCACACGGGAGGGACCGGTGATATTTTTGGGCCGGAATTCGAGGCGCATCGCCTGGAGCTCCGCACTTTGCAGGACTATGTGAAACTCTATGAAAAGCGCGGCCTGGAGTTCGTGCCGGGGGCGCGCTTCGAGTACAGCAACTACGGATTCATCCTGCTCGGCGCCGTAATCGAGAAAGTGAGCGGGCAATCCTATTACGATTTTGTCCGCGAGCACGTTTTCAAACCTGCCGGAATGAATTCCACCGATTCCCTGCCGGAAAGTGAATCCGTGCCAGAGCGAGCCGTCGGCTACATGAAGGAAGGTCCGGGGCCGTGGCAAGCGAATACCGCTACGTTGCCGTATCGAGGCACTTCGGCGGGCGGCGGATATTCAACGGTTGAGGATCTTTTGCGTTTTGTGGTCGCGCTTCAGGGCCACAAGCTGCTCGATGCAAAACACACCGATCTATTGGTGAGCGGAAAGGTGAACACGCCGCGCGGTGATAAGTACGCCTATGGCTTCTTTGAACGCCGTGAAGGCGGCATGTCTTGCTTTGGACACGGCGGCGGTGCGCCGGGAATGAATGGTGACCTCGATATCTGCCCAAGCTCTGGATACGTCATCGCTGTGCTCGCAAACCTCGACCCGCCGGCGGCGGGCCGCGCCTCTAGCTTCGTGGCAGACCGGCTACCTCTGAAATAGATCGCTGGGCGGGAAAACACGACCCTAGTAGATAATCGGCAATTTGGAGTAGTCGTCCGCGCCTTCATCTGTTACGCGCAGGATCAGCAGCGTGCGGTCGTCATGAGGGGTACGGCCGGCGCCGGTGTGCTCATCCGTAGCCTTCACGATGCGCTGGGCAATCGTATAGCCCGGGTCGGAAATCACCACGGTGGCCAGCAAGTCTTTCAAGCGGTCAGCCCCGAATTCTTCCAGATCAATATTCATAGATTCATGAACGCCATCCGAAGCAAACACGACGACATCTCCGGGGCTCAGCGAGAGGCGAACTTCGTCGTACTCCGATTCGGGTAACAGGCCAAGAGGAACTCCTCGAATGTCAATTTCGGAGACTATGCCGTCGCGAATCAGCAAGGGCAAAGTGCCGCCGGCATTGGCGATGGTAAGTTCGCGAAGGGCAGCATCGTAAACTGCAAAATGCATGGCGATAAAGCGCGCATCCAGCCGCGCGGCGAGCAAGCGGCCATTTAAAAGCGTAAGCATCTCAGCGGGAGTCGCTTCCCGGTCAACGACAAGCTCGCGCAGGATGCCGATGGCCAGTGAACCATACAGCGCCGCCGCCGTGCCTTTTCCCGAAACATCACCAATGGCAATAGCCAGGCGGCCTACGCCATAGGGCAGCAAATCGTAGAAATCGCCGCCCAGTTCCCGCGCCGGGACGTACGCGGTCGCGAGATCCAACCCCGGCACATCGCGCGCGCCGCTGGGGAGAAGTTGCCGCTGGATTTCGCGCGCGGTCTCCAGGTCGGTTTGCAGGCGTTGCTGAATTTCGCGAGCCTCTTCAAATAGCCGGGCATTTTCCAGTGCGACAGCAACGTAGGAGCCGAGAATATTCAGAAGGCGCTCGTGCTCGGCCGTAAAAGCAGTTGGTTCCGTGCTTTCCAGGTCCAGCACGCCCACCAGGCGATTCTGCCGAAGCAGGGGCACGACGAGTTCCGAACGCACCTCCGCATCTGATGCGTCCGATTCGCTCTTCACGTAGCGGGCATCCAGCCGCACATCGTTCACGCGAATGGTGCGGCGTTCTGCAGCGGCGCTACCAGTGATGCCCTGGCTGAGGGGCATGCTGACTCGCGAAGGGATAGCATTTTCGTAGCGCATGGCAAAAACACTATCGAGAGTCTGTGTGGCTTCGTTCCAGAGCATGACGGTGAAGACGTCGTAGTCCACCAGTTTCTTTACGCGCTCCGCGATGCGCCGCAAAAGTTCGGCACGGTCCAGGATGGAAGTGATTTCATGGCTGACTTCATAGAGAAGGGTAAGGGTTTCCGCTTGTTTCGGCTCCGAAACAAAGGCTGTCGCCTGCACGGGATCGGCATCTCCGAGCAGGGAAAACGGAATGAGATTCGAAGTCTGTTCCATCGCTGGACACCCACTGCTACTTTTTAGATGTGGCGAAACGGGGTTGGTTTCATCCGCCGCACATATTAGCGTGAAGAGGGCGATCCACGTTCATCGAAGTCTCGATGCGGGGAATTGGAGCCGCAGTTGGCACCCTGGGCGAAGGGACGGTCATAGATGACGGGAACCCCGCGAGGAAGGCAGGGCCATTCAAGCTGAAGACGGGAAAGCATGTAAAGGGTGTTGAGCCTACTTCACTTCCCAGGTGTCACCGGCCTGCAGCAGTTTAGTCAGATCTCCCGGGCCCTTCTTGGCGATGACCTCACGCACCTGGTCGTTGATGACATCTTCGTAGCGAGGCAGATCGTCCCAGGCGCGCAGCACGCCGATGGGAGTGGGGAAGCCGGGGCGTTGTTCCATGTGGGAAAGCAGGAAGGCATAGGATGGCCGCGGATGATGCGCGTCGTGCACCACCAGGTCCGCTTCCGTGACGCCATTACCTAGCGCCACGACTTCGATATCGCCATCAGATTTGCGACGGATGCCCTTGTCGCGATTTTTGCCAAACACGAGCGGCTTGCCATGTTCGAGTTGAATGACCTGCTCGCTGCGCGCTTCTTTTTCCGTCAAGCCGGTCCACGCACCATCATTGAAGATATTGCAGTTCTGCAGAATTTCAACGAACGCGGAGCCCTTGTGCGCTGCTGCAGCCCGTAGCGTGTCTTTCAAGTGGGCCTGAAAAACGTCCACTGAGCGCGCCACGAACGTAGCTTCCGCGCCGATGGCCAGCGAAATCGGATTGAATGGCCGATCGGGCGAGCCGAACGGAGTGGACTTCGTCACCTTGTGAAATTCTGAAGTCGGTGAATACTGGCCTTTCGTCAAACCATAGATGCGATTGTTGAACAGCAGCACCTTGACGCCTACATTGCGGCGCAGCATATGGATGGTGTGATTACCGCCAATGGCCAACGCATCGCCATCGCCGGTGGCCACCCAAACTTCCAATTCAGGATGGGCAACCTTGATGCCAGAGGCCACGGCCGGCGCCCGGCCATGGATGGAGTGAAATCCATACGTGTTCATGTAATAAGGAAAGCGGCTGGAGCAGCCGATCCCCGAGACCACGACAAAATTCTCGCGGGCAATGCCGAGTTCCGGGAAGACGGATTGCACGGCGGCGAGGATAGCGTAATCGCCACAACCCGGGCACCAGCGCACTTCCTGGTCGGTCTGGAAATCTTTTTTTGTAAGCGGTGGAAGAGCGGTGGTCGTCATCGTGCCTCCTGGCGTCCCAGCAATTCTTCAATTTTCTGTTCAAGTTCATTCTGTTTGAAAGGACGTCCCTGAATCTTATTCAGGCCAACGGCGTCAACCAGGTATTTCGCGCGCAAAACCCAGACGAGCTGCCCCATATTGAGTTCAGGGACCAGGACTTTGCGGTAACGCTTCAAGATGTCGCCCAGGTTCGCGGGCAGGGGATTCAAGTAGCGCAAGTGAAGGTGGCCGAGCTTACGGCCCTTTTCACGTTCCGCTTTCACCGCCTGGGTGATGGAGCCAAACGTCGAGCCCCACGACACGAGTAGCAGGTCGCCTTCCTGATCGCCGCTGGGCTGCAGGTTGGGTACATCCTGCACAATGGCGTCAATCTTGGCCGCGCGGATGCGCACCATATTTTCGTGATTCAAGGGCTCGTAATTCACGTTGCCGGTGACGTCCTGTTTCTCTAGTCCGCCGATGCGGTGCTCGAGTCCCGGCGTTCCTGGGATAGCCCAGGGGCGCGCCAGAGTATCGGGATCGCGTTTGTACGGCAGAAAGCCTTCGGGATTCGTGGCGAAATGCACGGGAATACCAGGAATCTCGTCCACGTTCGGAATGCGCCATGGCTCCGCGCCGTTGGCCAGGTAACCGTCGGAGAGAATAATGACCGGCACCATGTATTTCAAAGCGATGCGGCTGGCCTCCACGGCGATCCAGAAGCAGTCCGCGGGGGTGGATGCCGCAAGCACGGGAATCGGCGCTTCGGAGTTGCGCCCGAACAAGGCTTGCAGAAGATCGGCCTGCTCGGTTTTCGTGGGCAACCCAGTCGAAGGGCCTCCGCGCTGGATATCGCAAATCACCAACGGCAGTTCCGTCATTACCGCTAACCCCAAGGCTTCCGTCTTCAGCGCCATGCCGGGACCGGAAGTAGTCGTGATGGCCAGAGCGCCGGCGTAGGAAGCGCCAATCGAGGAAGTAATGGCCGCAATTTCGTCTTCCGCCTGAAACGTCAGCACGCCGAAATCTTTGTACATCGAAAGTTCATGCAAAATATCCGAGGCGGGCGTAATGGGATAACTGCCCAGAAACAATTTCAGCCCGGCTTTCTTTGCCGCAGTGACGAATCCAAGCGCCAGAGCTTGGTTACCGCTCAAATTGCGGTACAAGCCGGGCGAAAGCTGTGCCGGAGGAATCTCATAGCTGATCTGGAACGCTTCGGTAGCTTCGCAATAGGAGTAACCCGCTTTCAGCGCCAGCTTGTTGGCTTCGGCCAACAGGGGCTTCTTTTTGAACTTGTCATCTATCCATCGTACCGTCGGTTCCATCGAGCGGTTGTACAGCCAATAACACATCCCGAGGGCAAAGAAATTCTTGCAACGGTCCATGGTTTTGGCGTCGAGGCCGAGATGCAGCAAAGCCGACCGCGTGAGGCGCTGCAATTCCACGGGGAAAACGCGGAACTTGTCTAGCGAATGGTCTTCGAGAGGATTCGTGGTCAGATGCGCTTTGCGGAGGTCGCCTTCCTTAAAGGCGTCGGAATTGATAATAGCGATGCCATTCGGCTTAAGGTCTGCAATGTTGACCTTCAACGCCGCCGGATTCATCGCGATCAAAACATCCACGGAATCGCCAGGGGTATGCACTTCACCGGAAGAAAAATTCAGCTGATACCCGCTGACGCCCGGGACTGTTCCGGCAGGAGCGCGAATCTCCGCGGGATAGTCCGGAAATGTGGCGATATCGTTGCCATAAAGAGCGACGGTGTTTGTGAACTGGCTGCCCGTGATCTGCATGCCATCGCCGGAATCTCCGGCGAAGCGGATCACCGCCTGATCAATCACTTCGCGTTTCGTCTTACCTGCGGGAACATCCATCAGCGTGGACATCGTGGGACTTACCCCCGTCTTTCTCAGACTCCCCTACTTTGCCGGAAGGAGTGCGGCTTCCAAAAGACAGGCGGTTCGGACTTTTGCAAGTGGAAGCGAGCGCCAGACCGCCGGGTACCGGCTTATCCAGAATACCACAGCCATACAGCGGCAAGGGAAGGGTGCGCCCGTACGCGTGTCACAAGTCAATCAATTCTCTGGCGGAGATGAAGGCTCCCGCGGCGCTTCAAACTGTGCCACCACGCTTTTGAGCCGGAAGAAGAAGAGCCACCAGATGCTTACCGGAAGGAGCATCAGTACAATCGAGATTGCCAGGAGTTGCCGCATCGATTCGACGTCGGTGACATAGCGCTCGGGGATTGCAAACGTCTCAAAAGGCCGTAAAGCGATCATGCACAGGCAGAAGGCCAACGCGATCGAAGCCCAAAGCAGTGCAGCCCTCCGCGCCCAGGAGCGCAATCGGAACAGTCCAATGCCGGTGGACAAGCCCAACGCCACCAGCATCGGCGGCACCAAGGCAACCGCAGTGAAAACAAGCGGCCGAACCTCATAGAAGTGCTGTCCCTTGGCGTTTATTGTGAGGTTGGTGATGGGAATGATCGACTCGCCCCAGATGATGAAGGCGATTATGCTCCCCAGCACCGCGAGAGTGGCGGCAGCGGTTACACCTGCGGAGCGTTTTCTTTCGGCGGCCATCGTAATTTGCATGACAACACAGGGCGTCGCTCTTGAATAGAGCCAGTTGCGCGCCCGGATATACAAAATGTTACTTGACGTTCGCTTTCTTTTCGCCTAAAGTGGCAATGGACGTTTGAGCACGTTCCCGATCGCGGCCCAGGCGCAAGTGGCCCCGGAACGCGGTCCGCTCCCAGCAGCGGAAGGCACACGGAGGAACTCATGGCCCTGACAAAACGCCAGAAAGAAGTTCTAGATTACCTGGTTGCGTTTGAAACCAAGCATGGCTACGCGCCCAGCTTTGAAGAGATTGGCCGCGGGATGAAGCTCACGTCGCTTGCCACGGTTCACAAGCACATCAGCACGCTGGAGAAAAAGGGATTTATCCGGCGCGGCTACAACCAGAGCCGTTCGATCGAAATTGTGCAGTTGCCGAAGTCCGTGAAGGAGCAAGTGATCGAGCGTCGCATCCAGGAACTTCCACTGGTTGGGCGAATTGCCGCAGGCCGTCCGCTGGAGGCGGTCGAGGAACGCGAGACGATTTCGCTTGGCGATTTTGCGCGCGGCGGCAATTCCTTTGTACTGCAGGTGAAGGGCAATTCCATGATTGAGGATCACATCATGGATGGCGATTTTGTTGTTTGCGAGCAAACGCAAGTGGCCAACGGTGGGGACATCGTTGTCGCGCTTGTGGGTGGCGAAGATGCCACGCTCAAGAGGTTTTATCGTGAAGGCTCGGGAAAGATTCGCCTGCAGCCCGCAAACTCCGAAATGGCGCCCATCATGGTGCCCGCGGCGGATGTTAAGATCCAGGGCCGCGTTATCGGGGTTTTGCGCAAATACTGAGCACCGTATTACTCCTCAATTTCGGAAAAGTCCCTGCTGATCTTGCATGACTATCCCTCTGCAATTGTTGATTGATAGAATCGACACGCCCATCGGCGAGATGCTGATCGTGGCGGACTGCGAAGGAAATCTGCGCGCCACTTTTTGGACAGATCACGAGGAGCGAATGCAGCGCGCGCTTCAGCTCCTGTATGGAGAAAAGGGATTCACGCTCGAGCCGGTCCGCAATCCGCACGGCTTAACCAATGCGATCGGCCGCTACTTTGCCGGTGAACTCACAGCTATTGACAGCTTGCCGGTACAAACGACGGGCACTCCTTTTCAGCGCGAAGTGTGGCGCGCGCTGCGGGAAATTCCCTGCGGCACCACGGTCTCTTACTCAAAGCTTGCCGAGAGAATCGGGCGGCCCAAGGCAGTCAGGGCCGTTGGTCTTGCCAATGGTTCAAATCCGGTCGGGGTTGTTGTTCCATGCCACCGTGTAATCGGAGCCGACGGTTCGCTCACAGGATACGGCGGCGGCATCGAGCGCAAACGCTGGCTCCTCGAACACGAAAGCAAACATGGTTGATGGCACGCTCCAGCAGAAGCCACTCTTCTGAACTCTGCCCTTCCGAAACGGATTACGGGACGCTACGAACTTGCTCGCTGCGCCTCGCACATCGGTGTCGCGCACTTGTTGCCAATCCTGACCGTTCAAGCATCTGATTTCGTTTTGGAGTAAACTTCACATTCCTTTCCGGTCTATCTTTCGTTCGTAGAGCCGGCGGGCGAGGACACAGCCCTGGTTGCTTCCACCGAAAACGTGTTGTTGTTCGCCGCCGATCCGGCATTGCGACACTCTTTGCATTCCCTACTTTCCGCGGCTGGTTGTAGTGTTCGAATCATCGAGACACAGGAAGAAATTCTGGGGTCGCTCCAGGGGACTTCAGCCGGGCTGCTCCTGCTCTCCCTGGACCCTGCCAATCCGGAGTCGAACAACGCTCTCGCCGCGATTCGCCTCCACAGCCCTTCCTCACAACTCCGCGTCCTGATCCTGACGCCGGGCGAAAAGGAGGCTCTGGCGCGCGATTTGGACTTGGGCGCTGACGACGCGATTTCGATTCCTTTCGATGATGTGGAACTGCTGGCGCGAGTACGCGCGCAGTTGCGCCAGAAACGCGCCAGCGATGAACTTGCGGCGAAGACGCGCATTGCGGAAGAAAGCCGCGAAGTGGCGCAGACTGCGTTCCAGGCGCTCGCTGTCACAGAGAAAATGACCGCCGACGCATTTTCGCTGGAGCGCATCCTGAAGATTGGCGTCATCTCGCTATTCAGCCTGGCGCTTGTGATTGTCGCGATCTTTTTCCTTTTCTCGCGGCGAGCGGATAAAGAGACGCGACGCGCCTACACGGTGGTCGCGCAATTGGAGCGTAATGCCAAGACGGAAGAGCAACTCCTGGCCTCCGCAAAACGGTTGCGCGAAGACCCATCCAACGCAGACGTGCTGCAGCAGAAAGAAGCTCTGGAGCAGCAGACGAAAACGCTACGTAAGAAAATGACGCAGCCTGATGGCGGTGACGTCACCGAATTGCGCCGCCAACTGGATGAAGCAACCACGCGATTGAGCAAGATCGAAGGGCAATCACAAGCGGCGGAGACGGTGATCCGCTCCTTTGCCCCTAGCGTGTGTTTGCTGCATGTGTCGGTTGCGTTCAATGAAAAGAATTCTGGAAGGCGTTTGCGATATGGCGGCATCAACAGCGATGGCACCCCGCTGAAGGATAGCGACGGCAATCCTGTCTACGCCACGGAAGGACGCGGGCCCGAAGTGCGCGCGGATTTTTTTGGCACCGGTTTCATCGTTGGCCAAGGCAAAATCCTGACCAATCATCACGTTGTGCAGCCCTGGTGGCAGAACGACGAATTGGCCGGCGCCGCGAAGCAGGGAGTGGAGCCGGTGATCGCGGAGATGATGGCCTATTTCCCCTCCGCGGCCAACGGCATCCCCGTGGGGATCTCCCAGATTTCTCAGGACGCGGACCTGGCCTTGGTTCACGGGGACCTTTCGGAACTTGGCCGCCCGATTCTCAAATTGAATCCCGGCAAAAACGCCGCGGTCAGCGGAGAAGCCCTCATCAGCGTCGGTTATGCCACGGGACTCGATGCAATTCTGGCGCGTGCTGGCGATGAAACGGTCGAGCAGATCGTCAAAATCAGCGGCGGCGAACCTAAGCTGGTCCTTGCTGAATTGGCCCGGCGAAAATTGATTCGCCCGCTCGTCACGCAAGGCCATGTCGGCGACGTCTTGCCGGACAAGATTGTCTACGATGCACAAACCACTTCTGGCGGATCAGGCGGCCCGCTGCTGGTAGGCAAGGGCGAAGTGATTGGAGTGACTTTTGCCGTTGTGCGCGGATTTGGCGGCTCGAATTTCGGCGTGCCTATACGCTTTGCCCAGCCTCTATTGAAAAGGTAAGGTCCACCTCCTTCGTGGCATCGGCTTTTGAAATTGCGTATGCTTCAGAAATGCTTGCCAACCTTTGTCTCCCTCGCGTGCGGAAGTTACTCGTAATCTGGCGGCATTGCTCTGCCTGTCTCCTCCTGTTTGTTTTGATCTGTCCGCCGCGAGCGGAGGCGTATGCCGTTCTCTCCCATCAGGCCATCATTGATGCCACTTGGGAAACGCACCTGAAGCCGCTTCTGAAAAAGCGCTATCCACTCGCCACCGAAGAGCAATTGAGCGGAGCGCAAGCCTACGCCTACGGGGGCGCCATCATCCAGGACATGGGTTATTACCCGTACGGGAGCAGGTTCTTCAGTGACCTGACGCACTACGTGCAGAGCGGCGAATTCATTGAGATCATGTTGCAAGACGCGCAGAATCTGGATGAATACGCCTTTGCGCTGGGAGCGCTAGCGCACTACGCTGCGGACATCGATGGACACCGCATGGCCACGAACTTTGCGGTTCCCCTGTTGTATCCGGCGCTGAAGAAAAAATTTGGCGACCAGGTCACCTACGAAGACAATCCCCTGGCGCATGTCAAAACGGAATTTGGCTTTGATGTATTGCAGGTTGCGCGCGGCCGCTATGCCCCGGAGGGCTATCACGATTTCATTGGATTTGAAGTCACGCGGCCTTTGCTGGACCGCGCATTCTGCGAAACGTACGGCCTCGAACTGAAGGGAATTTTGATGGACGAGGGCAGAGCGCTGGCTTCTTACCGGCACGACGTCAGCAAGTTGATTCCTCAAGCTACGCGGGTCGCCTGGAGCTTAAAGGAAGATGAAATCAAAGACGACATCCCCGATATCACGCGCCGGCGATTCCTCTACAACCTCTCGCGTTCAAATTTTGAGAAGGAATGGGGCAAAGGTTACGACCGGCTCTCCGCCAAGGATCGTTTTCTGGCATTTTTGTACAAGCTGATTCCCAAGTTTGGGCCATTGCGCGTGCTGCAGTTCAAAAGCCCCACACCGCAAACGGAGAATCTGTTTCAAGCCAGTTTCAACGCCACGCTTGATCGCTACCGGCATTTGCTGGCGGGGGAATCCGAAGGTCGATTGCACTTGAGCAACGATAATTTTGATTTGGGCGAGCAAGGCGGGCCGGGAAAATACCGGTTAAGCGATGAGGCGCACGCGCGATTACTTCACAACCTGGCCGCTCAGAAATTCATGAGCGCACCACCGAAGCTTCGCAGGGCACTCTTCGAGTTTTTCTCCTCGCCCGACGCGCCGTACGCCATGAAAAAGAACCCTCAGGCCTGGGCGCAGGTTCAGGCAGACCTGGCAGCCTTGAAAAACATTCCAAACAGTGATGAAGCGGCCGTGACCGGCGAGGACTCTCGTTGAAGGGCACCCCCCGGAGCGCTAGGGCGCTCCCCGACGTCCATTTGAAATTTCGCTAGTCTCCATCAATAAAATTGCTCATGGCCTGCTTCCACCCGTGAAACAATGTAGAATTTCGCAATCACAATAAAAGTGAACATACGCTTCTTATGAAAAAGCATCGCCCTATTCGCAAAGTGCTGGCTGCCAATCGCAGCGAAATCGCCATTCGTATTTTCCGTGCCGCCAATGAGCTTGGCCTGCGCACTGTGGCGATTTACTCGCAGGAAGACCGCCTGTCGTTGCATCGCTTCAAGGCGGACGAAGCCTACCAGGTGGGCGCTGGGAAAGGCCCCGTCGAAGCGTATCTGGATATTCGCGGAATCATCGCGGTTGCCAAAGAGCATGATGTTGACGCCATCCATCCGGGCTATGGCTTCCTGTCGGAAAATCCCGCGTTAGCGCGCGCTTGCGTCGAGGCGGACCTGACGTTCGTGGGCCCCACGCCGGAACTCCTCGAACTGCTCGGCGACAAGACCGCTGCGCGCCGCCTGGCCGCTTCCGCGGGAGTTCCCGTGCTGCCGGGCGCGGAGAATCCAGTTTCTTCACCTGCGGAAGCGCGAAAAATCGCCAGCGATATCGGCTATCCCGTAATCGTGAAAGCCGCAATGGGTGGCGGCGGCCGCGGCATGCGCGTGGTCTATGACGCGGAACAGTTGGATGCCCGCGTGCAGGAAGCGCAGAGCGAGGCCAAGTCCGCGTTCGGCGATGCCGCGGTCTTCTTGGAAAAATTCCTGCCGCGCGCCAGGCACATCGAAGTGCAAATTCTTGCGGATGAACACGGCAACCTGCTGCATCTTTACGAACGCGACTGCTCCGTGCAGCGGCGCCACCAAAAAGTTGTGGAAGTGGCACCGGCCTGCAACCTGCCGGAAAAGATTCGCGGGGAGCTCTGCGAAGCCGCGGTGCGGATTGCGCGCAAAGCCAAATACCGCAACGCGGGAACGGTCGAGTTTCTTTACGATGTCGATTCCAACAACTGGTACTTCATCGAAGTGAATCCCCGCATTCAGGTGGAGCACACCGTAACGGAAGTGGTCACCGGTGTGGACCTGGTGCGCTCGCAACTTCTTGTCGCCCAAGGCCACAAGTTGCACGAAGCCCCGCTCTCTCTCCCCACGCAGGAAAAGATTCCACTGTACGGCGCCGCGCTACAGTGCCGCGTCACCACTGAGGATCCGGAAAAACATTTCGCGCCAGATTACGGCAGGATTTCCACCTACCGCTCGCCCGCGGGCTTTGGCATTCGCCTGGACGGCGGGACAGCCTATTCCGGAGCGCTGCTTGCCGCGTATTACGATTCGTTGCTCGTTAAGGTGACAGCTTGGGGTACGAATCTCCCGGAAGCTTGCCAGCGCATGGACCGCGCGCTGCGGGAATTCCGCATTCGCGGCGTGAAAACAAACATTCCTTTCCTCGAAAACGTCGTCAATCATCCGCGTTTCCGCGCCGGGGAAGTGACCACCTCTTTTCTAGACGATTCGCCGGAGCTTTTTCGGTTCACTGGCCGCGCCGACCGCGCTACCAAGCTTCTCTCCTACATCGGCGACGTAATTCTGAACGGCAATCCCGAAGTGAAGGGGAAAAGGGTTCCGGAGTTTATTGAGAAGGCGCCAATTCCCACCGCACCGGGCATTGCTGCCCCCGATGGAACTCGCCAGCTTCTGCAAAAGCTTGGGCCAAAAAAGTTCGCCGCCTGGGCGCGAAAAGAGAAGCGGCTCCTGCTTACGGACACGACATTTCGCGATGCTCACCAGTCGTTGATGGCTACGCGCGTCCGCAGTTACGACATGCTCGCCACCGCGCACGCCGTGGCGCAGCGACTGCCCGACCTTTTCAGCCTGGAGATGTGGGGCGGCGCAACGTTTGACACTTCGCTGCGGTTCCTTCACGAGGATCCCTGGCAGCGTCTTCGCGAATTGCGTAAGCACATTCCGAATATCTGTTTCCAGATGTTGTTGCGCGGTGCAAATGCTGTTGGCTATACGTCGTATCCAGACAACGTCATTATCGAATTTGTTCGTGAAGCCCATCGCCAGGGCATTGATATTTTCCGCATCTTCGATTCGCTCAACTCCATTGAGAACATGCGCGTCTCCATTGACGCGGTTCTCGAAACCGGCGCGGTCTGCGAACCCGCCATCTGCTACACCGGCGATATCCTGGACGATCGCCGGCCGAAATATTCGCTGAAGTATTACGTCACGATGGCGAAACAGCTCGAAAAGCTAGGCGCCCACTTTCTGGCAATCAAGGACATGGCAGGCCTGTGCAAGCCTTATGCCGCGTTTGAGCTCGTCAAGGCCTTGCGCAAGGAGATCGGCATTCCCGTGCACTTTCACACGCACGACACCAGCGGCGTCAACTCCGCATCGTTGCTGAAAGCTTCTGACGCAGGCGTGGACGTCGCCGACGGGGCAATCGCGGCCATGAGCGGCGGCACCAGCCAACCCAATCTGAATTCCGCGGTCGAAGCGTTGCGCCATACTCCACGCGACACGCAACTGGACATCGCTGCGCTCAACGAGTGCTCCGACTACTGGGAGACGATTCGCAGCTACTATCTGCCCTTTGATTCAGGACCCAAGGCGGGTTCCGCTCGTCTTTATGAGCACGAGATTCCCGGCGGGCAATTCACCAACCTGCGCGAACAAGCCGCCGCTATGGGCCTTGGCCACCGTTGGCGCGAAGTGGAAAAAACCTATGCGGAAGTGAATGCCCTGTTTGGCGACATCGTGAAGGTGACGCCCTCCAGCAAAGTGGTGGGAGACATGGCGCTTTTTCTCATGGCCAACGAGATGGAGCCCGCCGACCTCCTGGAATTGGATGAACGTCACGACCTCGCGCTGCCAAATTCTGTCGTCGAAATGTTCAGCGGCGCCTTGGGCGTCCCTCCCGGCGGCTGGCCGAAAAAATTGCAGCGGATAATGCTCCGAGGCAAGACGCCCGTCAAAGGTAGACCCAGCGCGAGTCTTCCTCCGGCGCAATTCGATAAAGAAAGAGCGGAACTGGAAGTGAAGCTGGGTCATCCAGTCCATCGCGATGCCTTGCTCAGCTATCTTCTCTATCCCGAGGTTTACCTGAAGTACGACAAATTCCGGCAGACTTACGCGGACGTAAGCGTTTTGCCTTCGCCAACCTTCTTCTACGGTCTGAAGCCGGCTGAAGAAATCACCGCGGAAATCGAACCCGGCAAAACTATGATCGTGAAATTCCTGACGATCAGCGAAGCGCATCCCGATGGCACACGGACGCTGTTTTTCGAATTGAACGGGCAGCCGCGCGAAGTAAACGTTCGCGATCGCGCGCTGCGTGTCGTTGAACGCAGCCACCCCAAAGCGAATCCGGAAGATCCGGGACAAGTTGGCGCGCCCACTGCCGGACTCATCAGTGGCATCGCGGTGCAGGTAAACCACAGCGTCGAGCGCGGTGCTAAACTTTTGACGCTGGAAGCCATGAAGATGCAATCCAACATTTATGCGCCGATCACGGGCCGCGTCAGCAAGGTGCTGGTTACGCCGGGGCAGCACGTCGAGCCCAAGGATCTTCTGGTTACGATCACTCCGTGAGCGCGCCCCGGCTTATCAAGCACGAGCAGTTCGCTTCGCGCTATCTTCGCAACCAGCGCGACCTGATCGTCTATCTTCCGCCGGGCTACGATCACCAGCCACGCCGAGCGTTTCCCGTGCTTTATCTGCACGACGGCCAGAATCTTTTCGATGGTGCAACCTCGTTCATACCCGGCATGGATTGGAACGTTGGCTATACCGCCGATCAAATGATTAACGCAGGCCAGGTGACCCCGCTCATCATCGTGGGCATTTACAACGCCGGCAAACAGCGGCTGGGTGAATACACGCCGACACGTGTACCAAGGCTTGGGGGTGGCCGTGCGAACCGCTACGCCAAATTTCTTCTTGAGGAAGTCCGGCCATTCGTCGTGGAAAGATATCGTATTGCCGACGGCGTCCAAAACACGGGCATCGGCGGTTCCTCGCTTGGCGGACTCCTTTCTCTCTATCTGGGGCTGCGCTTGCCGCAAGTGTTCGGCAAGATTGCCGCGCTTTCGCCTTCCGTGTGGTGGAACGAACGGGTGATCGTGCGGTTTGCCTCCGCAGCTACTGTTCAGCCGATTCCGCGAATCTGGCTGGACGCTGGCACTCGCGAGGGCCGCCGCACTGTCGAAGATGTCGAGCGATTTCGCGATGTTCTTTTGCACAAAGGGTGGCGGTTGGGCCGTGACCTGCATTACGAGCGCATCGAGGGCGCCGAACACAATGAAGCAGCCTGGTCGCAACGTGTCGGTCCCTTCCTGCAATTCCTTTTTCCCGTCGAAGAAAGCCGGGTATAATCCGCGCACACAGGCGAAAGCGGCAAGTCCGCGACGCTGAAGTTTTACTGGCGGGAGCACGTGCCGGCAAACAGACCCATCACCATCCTCTGCATAACCTCTTACGAAAAGGGGCAGGAGTTTTTGCGCACGTGCAAAAACCTGGGATGCACTGTTCTGCTTCTGACCACCGAGAAGCTGCGTAACGCGAATTGGCCTCGCGAAGTGATTGATGAGATGTTCTTCATGCCTCCGGAACTTCCCACAAACGACATGATTCATGCCGTCTCCTACGCCGCGCGGACTCGACACATCGACCGCATCGTCGCGCTAGACGAATTCGACATGGAGAATGCGGCGGCGCTCCGCGAACACCTGCGGCTGCCAGGGATGGGCCTTACCACGGTGCGCTATTTCCGCGACAAGCTGGCAATGCGGATGCAAGCGCGCGAGGCGGGCATTCGCGTTCCCGAATTCAGCGCCGTCATCAACTACGACGACCTCCGCGAATTCATGCAGCGTGTTCCAGGGCCGTGGCTGCTGAAGCCGCGCGCGCAAGCTTCCGGCATCGGTATGAAGAAGATTCAGAATTCGGATGAACTGTGGCCCTCGCTTGACCAGCTTGGCGACAGACAATCCGAATACCTGCTGGAACAATTTATCCCTGGAAGGGTTTTTCACATTGACAGCGTGACCTCTGAGTGCGCCGTGCTTTTCGCGGAAGCGCATGCCTACGGCACACCCCCGCTGGAAACTTCACATCTAGGAGGAGTCTTCACCACGCGCACGCTGCCGCGCCAATCCGCCGATGCCCTGGCCCTGAAGGAGGTAAATCAGAAGCTGATCGGCGGGCTCGGCTTGCTGCGTGGTGTCACTCACGCGGAATTCTTGAAAGCGCAAGACGGCAATCAGTTTTACTTCCTGGAAATTGCGGCCCGAGTCGGTGGCGCATACATCTCCGATGTGATTGCAGCCGCAACGACAATTAATTTGTGGCGGGAATGGGCGCGACTGGATGTCGGGGCAGGGAAGTTGCCTTACGAATTGCCACCTTTGCGGGAAGACTACGCAGGCGTGATTATTTCGCTGGCCCGCCAGGAAGAACCCGATACTTCCGCCTACACCGATGCGGAAATTATCGAACGCATTGCGAAATATCACCATGCCGGTTTCGTGTTGAAATCGCATTCCGCGCAGCGAATTCAGGAATTACTGGATTCCTATGCGCAGCGATTCCAGATGGATTTCCTCGCTAGGCAACCAGTCCCGGACAGACCTACCTCTTGACACTTCGCAGCGTATGCGGCTTTGGACACACCACGGCTATGCAAAATTGCACATGGACCCGGTACAGCCTCGACCCTGTTCTTGCGTCTAGTTACTATCAAGAACCCGTGCGGGATACATTGTTTGCCGCGAGCATCCCCGCGGACTATCTTTTTTATACCCCAGGCCAGAAAGCTGCGTGGGTTGTTGTCCCTTGGGAGGTCCGATGTGGAGTAATAACAAGAAGACGGAGACGCCGCAGGCCGCGCATCCGGAATCGAAAAATTTGCCAGTGAATCCGCCGCCGAAACCATCTGCGGCATCTTGGGAGGGAACTACCGCCATGAGTACTGATGCAATGCGTCCGATAGGTGCAACCGCGGACCGCGCGACAGCGCGGCTCGGGCCAAGCCTTCATATTAAGGGTGAAATCACCGGAAACGAAGACCTGTTGATCGAGGGATCGGTTGAAGGTCTGGTGCAACTTGACGAGCGCAAACTTACGGTTGGCGCAACAGCCAAGCTGACCGCCGATATTATCGCCCGCGAAGTTGTGGTCTATGGCACCGTGAAGGGCAATCTTCGCGCCAAAGACCGCATCGAGATTAAAAAGGATGGATCCGTCAACGGCGACCTTACCACCGCCCGCATCATGATTGAAGACGGCGCCTACTTCAAAGGCTCGATCGAAATCGACAAGACCGGCGAAAAGGATTCCGGCTCCAGTGCATTCGCTCGCGCCGCGACGCCCGCGGTCGCCGGTGCTGGCCCGAAGACGATTTAACCAAACGGGCTCAAAAACAGTCTTTCCCAAGAGCGGCGCAAATCTTCGGTTTGCGCCGTTTTTATATTATTGTGCTGTCCCTTCCGCATTATTTCATATATTGACAAGTCTAGCATAAATATCTATCTTGTAGTGTGGTTTACCTCTCTGGCGGCGTTGTTCCAGCTGGCGCCGGTCCACGCTGGTCGTCTGCTCCGCCTATTTGCGCAATTCAGGAGTCACGCCATGTGGGGAGACTCTAGAGCCATCTCGTTCCTCGGCATGGGCTTTTTCGTATTGATGGCAGGCCGTGGCGGGAGCGGTGGAGGCGGGATTCAGCCCCCCGCTCCAAGCAGACTTCAGCATCACACTCTTGTCCACCTCGGTAAGCGTGACGCAGGGCAGCACAAGCTCTCCCCTTAGCGTCTCCGTCACCGCCGAAAACGGTTTCTCGGGCGCCGTGCAAGTTACTTTGAACAGCCTGCCCGCGGGGATCACCAGCAATCCCACCAGTCCCTTTTCGGTGGCCTCCGGCGGAAATGCCTCGGTAGTGTTCGGAGCCGCTTCGACCACTGCCACGGGGCAGTTTTCTGTTATTGCGCAGGGCACCAGCGGCTCCCTTTCGCATTCCCAGAATCTTTCGCTCAACATCCAGACAGGCTCCACTCAGAACTTTCCCCGCAGCAGGTATGTCTCCAACAATTCCGTTATTCTGCTGGATCGTCCCGCAAGCGAGCCGCATCACCGGCGTGCAGTCTATGACCCGGCGGGCAAACTGTTCTTTGTCGCCAATCAGGCGACGAATCGTGTGGAAGTTTATTCTTCATCCGATGCTACGTTGCAAGCCACCATCGACGCGCCCGGCGCTTCCAGCGTCGATCTTTCCGGCGATGGCGCGACTTTGTGGGTGGGCACAGTTCTGGAACAAATATTGGCGATCGACAGCAAATCCCTGCATGTAATCACGCGCTACCCCGTCGCCGGCCTCATTCCCATTCCCGATGTCGTCTTCAATCGTCCAAATGAAGTGCTCTCGCTTTCTACCGGCAAATTACTTGTTCGCCTTCACCAGCCTTCCGTGAGTGAAGCGCTCCTGGCTCTTTGGGATCCTCCATCGAATACGTTCACGATTCGCACGGCGGCAGCTCCGGCACTTTTTCAACAGGGAGTTGGTGTAATGGCGCACTCCCGGGACCGCACTCGCGTGCTGGTTGCCGCTAACGATTCCAGCGGTGAAGCTGCCCTCTTCGATTCCAATGGCAATCTGCTGACTGGCCCGAAGGCAATTGGCGCGAGCGTGATCCCGTTCGAGGCCGCGAACACCGATGGCAGTCGATTCGCCGTCATTATTGGCTCGCTCGCTGTTTCGCAGGTTTTGCTTCTCGATGGGAGCCTGAACTCTCTCGGATCTTTTGCTTCACCAGGTGCTACTGGAATTGTCTTTTCACGCGATGGGCAAACACTCTACGTGGCCCAACCTTTTGGGAAAAGTTATGTGGCTACCGCTCTTTCCGCTTCTACTCTCGCGAGACTCCGGCAGATCCCCGACCTGGCGGTGGAAAGCGTTCCGACAATCCTCGAAGACGTGGATGAAACGCAGCTTTTGGTTGGGCTGTCAAATCGCGGTTTGAATTTCCTGGATGCGGCTAATCCGACCACGTTGCAGCAACCCGCGCCTGTTTTTGCGCCTGCGCCAGTAGCACAACCAGCGGGGGGAACCATCGCGGACGGCGCATCGATCACTCTGAGTGGCTATCATTTCGGCTCCGCTCCGCAGATACGCTTTGGCACACAAGCCCCCGTCAATGCGGCGATGATAAACGCCACGCAACTACAAGTTTCTCCTCCGCGAGCACCGCGTCTGGCCCGGTGAATCTGATTGCCTATTTTCCCGATGGCTGGATCGCTGTTGCTCCTTCCGCGTTCAGCTACGGACCCGCCATCGTTCAGGTATTTCCGAACATTGGTTCGCAGTCAGGTGGCGAGACGGTTTGCATCTTAGGTTACGGATTTGGCGCGGGGGCGGGAAAACTCTTAGTCACCATCGGTGGCGCGGCCGCCAAGATACAAAAAGTTGAAATCCTTCCGAGTTTTGCAAACTCGCTCGGCATGGATGCCAATTACCTGTTTTCCCTCGAACGCATTACATTGACTACTCCACCGGGTTCCCCGGGCAAAGCTGACATTCCCATCAACGCATCCTCGGGTACCACAACTTTGTCGAAGTCTTTTCAATACCTGAACGCAAGCGCAACGTTTCCGGAACCCAGTTTCAAAAATTTGTTCTTTACGATGCGCAACGCCAGCAAATCTATCTCAGCGCAACCGGCCATGTGGACGTCTTCGATTCCAGTGCGCTGGTATTCCGCAGCCCCATCGATCCGCCTCCTAATGGGCCATCGCCACTCTCCGCTTTGCGCGGGCTTGCGCTTACGCCCGATGATACGCAACTCGTCGTTGCCGACTTTGGCGCGCAGAATGTGTATCTGATCAATCCGGATGGGAGCGCGGATAATGGCACGCCGGTTCCCGTAGGCGGTGTTCCCGGTTATGCGAATTCCGGCCCCGCCCGTGTTGCGGCCACCAGCGCATCAACCGTGTTTGTCAGCCCGATTGCAAGGGGAAACCCCTCCGGCGGATGCAGTTCCTGCCTCGGCCAAATGAATTTGATGACCAGCCCTCCTACTCTGCAACCTGCTTCGCAACCCGAAGTGACTTAATTGATCGGCGCTCCATTGCTCCACGCGGATTCCGCGGGAGACACTGTCTATTTTGCTTTTGGCAACGCGCCCGGCGGACCAGTGGCCCAATGGACCTTCGCGACCCCAAACGCCTTCACCGTTTCCTCTGCCAACGATTCCGCCACCGATCTTTCCGCGTCAGCTGATGGAACGCTTTTCGCCATGCGCTCCAATGGCACGACGGAAATTCGCGGCGCGGATCTCACCCTGCTGTCCACGCCTGTATCTGCTGAACTTGAATCAATCCCCAATCGTGTTGCCGTTCCCGGAGTGTTGCTGCATTCTTCCGGCGCTCTCCTCTACGAGCCTTTTTTGGATGGTCCACCGCCTGATGCTCCTCCTGCTCAGGGCATTCGAGGCGGTGTGGATATCCGCGACGTATTCAGCGACCGGCTTCGCCAGCGCCTTTATTTGCCCGAACCCTTCGCCATGCTCTCCACGGATGTAAGTGGCCTCGACGCGTGCTTTCTAGCCATCGATGAAAATGGCAACCATATTTTTGCGATCACTACTTCCGGATTGACGATCCTGCAACTTGCCAATGTGCCGCCGGGCATCGGCAGCCTTTCACCCTCTTCCGGGGCCACAGCGGGCGGGACGGGCATCACGCTTCACGGCAGCGGTTTCCTGTCTTCCACGAAAGCAACGCCCGGCGGCAAATCCGCGAATGTCATGTTTAAGCTGCCAATACTTTGCTTCTCACCACTCCGGCTCTTTCCGCTGGACCTCAGCAACTGATTCTCACTAACGCAGACGGCGAGTCCGTTTCTCTGAACGCCGCGTACCTCGCGCAATGATTTTTCCCTAACCTTGCTCACCGCAGTCTCATCCAAAATGTGCGCCCCAATTGTGCAGCCTCAATATGATTGCCAGGGCGACTCTTGTTGCGGTATGAAGGAAACATGCAAACACGCAAACTTGGAAATTCCGATCTTCATATCACTCCCACGGGATTTGGCGCTTGGGCTGCCGGCGGACCGGGTTGGGAGTTCTCCTGGGGGCCGCAGGACGATGCCGATTCAATCGCGGCCATTCATCGTGCCTTGGAAATTGGCGTGAATTGGATTGACACTGCTGCCGTTTATGGCTTGGGTCATTCAGAAGAAGTCGTTGCCCGCGCTTTGAAGGATTGGCGCGGCGCGCGACCTTATGTGTTCACCAAGTGCGTTCTTACCTGGGGCTCCGATCGCAAGATTACCCCCAATTTCACGGCAAGCTCCATCCGCAAAGAATGCGAAAACAGCCTTCGCCGCTTGCAAATCACCACGATCGACCTGTACCAGATGCATTGGCCCCCATCCGATAACGGGGCCGGCCTGGAAGAAGCCTGGCAGACTCTGGACGCTCTGCAAAACGAAGGCAAGGTTCGCTGGATCGGCGTCAGCAATTTTGACGCAACGCAAATCGAGCGCGCGCAGGCAATCGCACCGGTCACCTCTCTTCAGCCGCCTTACTCCATTCTGCGCCGCAAGATCGAAGAAGCCTCCTTGCCGTATTGTGCGCAGCAAGGCATCGGCGTGATTGTCTATGCCCCTATGTTTTCCGGAATGCTTACCGGCGGCATGACCCGCGAGCGCGCCGCGGCACTTCCGGCCGACGACTTTCGCAGCCGCAATCCGGAGTACAAGGAGCCGAAACTTTCCAGGAATCTGGAACTCGTCGAGAAGTTGAAGGAAATCGGTGCGCGTCATGGCCGTGGGCCCGGCGAAGTGGCTATCGCATGGACGCTGCGGAATCCCGTAGTTACCGGCGCCATCGTGGGCTCGCGCAGCGCAAAACAAGCGGACGGCGTGATGCGCGGTGGCGAATTGAAACTCAGCGCTCTGGAAATTGACGAGATCGAAGCCTTTTCAAGTACCGTTGCAAAAGCAAAAGCGGCGCTCTGATTGCTCTCAAAGCATCTGATTTTCACGCAAAAGGACTTAAACATGAATTTGGGATTGCAGGGTAAGCAAGCGGTTGTGACAGGCTCGACCGCGGGCATCGGGCTCGCCATCGCCTCGGTGCTCGCGGAAGAAGGCGTTCGAGTCGTTATCAACGGCCGCAAGGAAGAGCGTGTTGCCACCGCGCTTGAATCTATTCGCCAGCGTTGCGAGAGCGCGGATATTCGCGGCTTCGCTGCCGACCTGGGAAATTCCGAGGGTGTGGCCAAATTCATTGAGCAGGTTCCAGAAGCCGATATCCTGGTGAACAATCTGGGTATTTTCGAGCCCAAGCCGTTTCTGGAAATTCCCGATGCGGATTGGATTCGTTTTTTCGCCGTGAACGTTCTGAGCGGAGTCCGGCTGACCCGCCATTTCCTTCCGGGAATGCTGCGCAACAACTGGGGCCGCGTGGTTTTCATTTCCAGCGAGTCTGCCCAGCAGATTCCCGCGGAGATGATTCACTACGGCATGACCAAAACCGCGCAGTTAGCCGTGGCGCGCGGCCTGGCCGAATCTGTTGCCGGTACGGGCGTCACGGTGAATTCCGTATTGGCCGGACCTACAGCTTCAGAAGGCGTAACCACTTTTATTCAAGATATGGCGCGTCACCAGCGCATTTCCGCTGCGGAGATCGAAAAGCAATTTTTCGCGACGGTGCGCCCCTCGTCACTTCTTAAGCGTTTTGAAACGCCGGAGGAAGTTGCGGCCGTCGTAGCATTTGTGGCCAGCGCGAAAGGCGCCATCATCAATGGGGCCGCAGTCCGCGCGGAAGGCGGCATAATCCGCAGCATTGTGTGAACGCTGCTTTTATGCGCGCAGATGGTCGGCGCGCCAACTCTTTATCAACAGCTTGATCGTTTTGCGGTCTGTCAGGTTCTCGCTCAGCACCTTGCGTGCCAGCGTCGGGAGTTCCGCGTCGCTCGCGAAACGCAAAGAAACCAACTGCGCGCGAGAGAAGTCGGGCATACGAGCCTTCAAATCCTCTGGCAAGAGCCGTTCAAAGCGCAACCGCTCCTCCAGCCGGATCACCCGGTCCTGCACGGCGAGCGCAAAAAGCCGCGCGTAAAAGGTGAGCAGCAACAGCGCTGCCGCAGTCAGTACCCCCACCGTTCCATCCGCCCAGTGCCGTATGTGCACCAGGCGATAGATCGACCAGCCAAAATTCAGCAACATTACCGGCAGCACAAAAAAGTGAAACAATGGCACCCACTTCACGTGATTCGCAAAATTCTGTTCCGCCATGTTTGTTCCTCCGTTTCGCCTTGCATTCTAGCAGGCTTGACGCGTAGGCCAGCCTCTTTCTCCGCGTCGCGGTAGCACTGCGACATCATTTGGATGTCGAAGCGCGCGAATTCGGCAAACGCGTTGTTTGCTGGAAGTGCCGCTCGGCTGTCGGTTTGCGAAGTGGTTGGAGAGCGACACACCTCCGCCCCGGTGGATTCCCGGCGAGAGGTGCAATCAATTGTCCCAGCTGGACCGCCTATATGAGGTTGATGGATTTCGCGTGGTGGGTCAGTTGGTCCCGGAAATTCGGATGTGCGATGCTGATTAGCGCCAGCGCGCGTTCTCTGGTGGATTTGCCGCGCAGGTTTACGCAGCCGTATTCGGTCACCACGTAATCGACATCCATGCGGATGTCCGTGGTCATCTGCACGTGGGGCACGATGCCGGAAACAGTTGCGTTCTTCGCGGCGGATTTCAGCCCGATGAAAGACTTCCCACCCTTGGAGTATGCCGCGCCCTTTAAAAAGTCAAACTGCCCGCCTGAGCCGCTGTACTGATGCCCGTTAACAAACTCCGCGTTGATCTGCCCATAGAGATCGATCTCAATGGCAGTGTTCACGCTCACCAGGTTGTCGTGCTGGGCGATAATGTGAATGTCGTTCACGTAGGATGAGGCGTAACTTTCCATGGATGGATTGTCATTGATGAACTCATACACCTCGTCATCGCCGATGGCAAACGTGAACACATGTTTGCGCGGGTGAAGTGTTTTCTTTTTTCCGTTGGCCACGCCGCTCTTCACCATGCGAACAAAGGCGTGGCTGAACAATTCTGAGTGAATGCCCAGATCATTGTGATTCGCAAGATAAACAGTCACGGCGTTCGGCAGATTGCCGATGCCCAATTGCAATGTGGCGCCATCCGGAATCTGTTCGGCAATGCATTTGCCGATTTTCATGGAGTCGGGGTCCGGGTCTTTGTAAAGGACCTGCACCAGCGGAGCGTTGTTTTCCACAATTGCATCCACTTCGGAGATGTGTACCAGGGAGTCGCCAAACACCCGAGGCATGTTGCGGTTCACTTCCACAATCACGTGGTCACAGTGCCGCAACACCGTTGACGCGTAGTCGTTATTAGTTCCCAGGCTGAAGTGCCCCGATTTATCCATTGGAGAGACTGCCACGACGAACGTATTTACGTGGATCTGCTCAACAAGTGCTCGGGGCGTATTGGAAAAGTTTATGGGCACATAGCTCAGGTATTTGCGCCCCTCGGCAATTCCCCGCGCGACCATTTTGCGGTCTGGGTCGCCCATAAAAAAGCATCGCGCATCCACTTTCGACAAAACTTCCGGGCAGATCAGCGTCTCTTCGCTGTACTTCATGGAATGCTGGTAGTACAAATTCAACTCTTTCAGGTCTCCCGCAAGAATGCGGTCGGCAATTGCGCGCGCCAGCCCCCCGGGCATGCCCACCGCTAGCGCCAGGCAGAGCGTGCTTCCATTCGCTATTCCCGCGACAGCCTTGGCCGGGGTTGTGAGCTTCGCTGCATAGTCATCCTTCGGTATCCGATATGCCATGTAATCCTCGCACTTTGTTTAGCTTGTGATGTCACGGGGAGCGATGCCGCACTCCTACTAGCGTCCCCCACCCCCCCAGGGTTTGCAAGTGCAGCCGACACAATTAACAAACAGCTGTGTCCATGCGGGTATTTGCTGCCTTCGTCTCTAACCACGCGACGGGATTGCAAGGGAATTGTCGCTGCACGCTCTGCAGGATTTTCCCATCCTGCTCTTCAGGTTTTACATCAGGATGACAAATTACAACCGTCCTGAGGTAAGCTTTCCCCTCGCATCCATGCTGCGCCTCGTCTTGCTCTTGCTGGAATTTTGCACACTATTCGTGGGCATTCCTCTGCTCATCTATTACCGCCTGCTGCCCAACTTTCCTATCCCTTACCTTCTGTTTGCTGCCCTTGCTGCCTTCCTGGTTCTTCGCGGCGATCCCTCCTTTGATTTTGCCCACCTCACTTCATGGAACAACGCACGTTCCCAACTCCTGCCCCTTTTGGTCCGCAATTCAGCCCTACTCGTCCTTCTAGGATTGGCTGTGCGCTTCTTCGCCCCTCAGTTGCTCTTTTCCCTGATCAAACGCGCACCCTATTTCTGGCTTCTGAGCATGCTTCTCTACCCGCTCTTGTCCGTTTATCCCCAGGAACTTATCTACCGGGCCTTTTTCTTTCACCGGTACCAACCGCTTTTTGGCAGCAGCCTCCTGATGGTCCTGGCCAGTGCGCTGGCCTTCGGATTTGTACATATTATTTTTGGAAATTGGATTGCCGTGGTCCTGAGCATTCTCGGTGGGCTTTTGTTTTCAATTACTTATCAGCATTCCGGATCGCTTCTGTTCACTTGCATGGACCATGCCATCTTCGGCAATTTTATTTTTGCGATAGGTCTCGGCCACTTCTTCTATCACGGCTCGCGCGTCTGATTCGCCTTTCCGTTACAATCATTCCCCTCCCCAAAAGTTGCTTCTCCCGGTAAAATGCCGTGTAGCCGATTGGGAGCTTTCTTCATCGAAATTTCCGGGGACCCAGGTACGTATCCACTATAGGAAAGCCCATTCGTCGAGGAGACGCCGCCTGTATGGCGACAACACCCACACCGCTGAAGCCAGACTTGTCTTCATTGCGCATCACGGACGCCAAGCGTAGCGATACCCGTTCAGGCCGGCGCTGGATTTGGATCATCTTCGCCGTGATTGCCATCGCCTTGGTGGCTGCCGTGGCTTCCGCCTATCGCAACCGTAAGACCGAAGTCGAGGTGACCGCGGTTCGCAAGCCCTCGTCCGGTCCGGCTGGCGTCCTGAATGCCAGCGGATACATTACGCCGCGGCGTCGCGCCACCATCGCCGCCAAGATTACCGGCCGCGTCACTGGTGTCTTCTTTGACGAAGGGACGCGCGTTACCGAAGGACAGCTTCTCGCTACTCTTGACGATTCCGATGTTCGCCGCGCTCTGGATTCGGCCAAGGCGGATCGCGACGCTTCACAGGCCGCCATTGCTGATCTTCAGGTACAGCTCCGAAACGCGGAGATCGAGCTTCATCGCGCGCAACAACTCGTCAAGGATGGTGTGCAGACCCAGCAGGCTCTTGATACCGCGACTATGACTGCGGACAGCCTTCGAGCCAAAATAGACTTGGCGAAAGAGCAGGTCCTTGCCGCGGATGCCCGCATCCGCGAGCAGCAGCAAGCTGTAGACAATTGCACCATTCGCGCGCCGTTCGCGGGGATCGTCGTATCCAAGGACGCGCAAGTCGGCGAAATGGTCTCGCCCATCTCCGCTGGCGGAGGTTTCACGCGCACCGGCATCGCTACCATCGTGGATTTGCATTCCAATGAAGTGGAAGTGGACGTTAGCGAGTCCTACATCGCCCGTGTGGAGACCAATCAGCCTGTTAACGCCGTTCTGGACGCATATCCCGAGTGGGAAATCCCCTCCAAGGTCCGCACGGTGATTCCCACGGCAGACCGCCAGAAAGCCACGGTCAAAGTGCGCATCAGTTTCACCGCTCCGGATCACGTTCACCTGATTGATCCCGCCACGCAGCCGCGGATTCTGCCGGACATGGGGGTCAAGGTAACTTTTCTGGAAGGAACGGATCCGGCCAAGAAGAAAGAGGAAAAGTCTCCAGCAGTCGCGATGGTGCCGCAGTCGGCCGTTCATCAGGAGAACAACGACAAGTTCGTTTTTCTCGTGAAGGGCGACACCGTCGAGCGTCGCGGCGTTACCGTGGGTGCCACACGCGGCTCCGATGTGGAAATTATTGCGGGACTCCAGCCGGAGCAATTGATTGTAACTAAGGGCCCGGAAACTCTTCGTGACGGCCAATCCGTCCAAATCAAACAATAGGAGCGCCACCAAATGGTTAAAGTTGATGGGAGTGGTGGTTCAAAGAGCCTTGTCCAGGTTCGCGACCTCGACAAAACCTACCGCCGCGGCGGTGAAGAGATTCACGTCCTGCAGGGACTGAATCTTGATGTGGAACCAGGCGAATTCGTTGCTTTCATGGGGCCTAGTGGCTCCGGCAAAAGTACGCTACTTAATCTCCTGGGTGGCCTTGACGTCCCCACGCGCGGCCACATTACAGTGGCAGGCGACGAGATCACGCACATGTCCGGAGGTCGGCTCACCGAATGGCGCGCCCGCCACGTTGGATTTATTTTCCAGATGTACAACCTCATTCCCGTGCTCACAGCGTATCAAAATGTGGAACTTCCCCTGCTCCTTACAAAGCTCTCCAAGGCGGAGCGCCGCTCGCATGTGGAGACCGCGCTCGGCGTCGTGGGCCTTACCGATCGTATGCATCATTTTCCCCGGCAGCTTTCTGGCGGACAAGAGCAGCGCGTAACCATCGCCCGCGCGATTGTTTCCGATCCCACGTTTCTGCTTTGCGATGAGCCCACCGGAGATCTTGATCGCAAGAGCGCTGATGACGTCATGGCGCTGATCGAAGAGCTCGTCGGCAAATATCACAAGACTGTGCTGATGGTGACGCACGATCCGCTGGTGGCCGCGCGGGCACACTCAACATTGCACCTGGAGAAGGGCGTGCTCGTCGAAGGTCGGCCCGCCCACCAACTCAGCTCTGCGGGAGGTGCTGCATGAAATACGCGCGCATCATCCTTGCCAACCTGGTGCGCAAGAAGGTACGCCTGCTACTCACCATCGGCTCCTTCGCCGTTGCTCTTTTCCTTTTCGCATTCCTGTCCGTTGTGAACGACGCGTTTCAGCGGGGCAGCGATGTTGCCGGTGCCGACCGCCTGGTGATTATCAACCGCACTTCGATCATCAACTCTATCCCGCTCTCCTACCGCGATAAAATCCTGCGCATCCCCGGCGTCAAAGTTATCACCCACAACAACTGGTTTGGCGCCATCTACAAGGACGAAAAGAACTTCTTCCCGCAGTTTGTCATTGACCCCGAAAACCAGCGCCAGGTCTTTTCCGAGCTAGTTGTCCCGGATGACGAATGGAACGCCTTCTTGAATGACCGCCAGGGTGCCATCGTCGGCGCCCGCACTGCCGACCGTTTTGGCTGGAAGATTGGCGACCGGGTCCCGTTGATGTCCACGATCTGGGGTGGCGGCAATTGGGAATTCAATATTGATGGCATTTACCATGGCAAGAACCCCCTGGACGACGAGACGCAGTTTTGGCTGCAGTGGGATTATTTCCAGGAACATGTTCCCGCCGGTGTCAAGGGCCAAGTGGGCTGGTACGTTCTCCGGCTAAACAGCCCTGATGACGCTGTCCGTGTTTCCAAGGCCATCGACGATGAGTTCGATAACTCTCCTTACGAAACGCGCACGGAAACGGAGTCTGCCTTTGCCGCTGGCTGGGTCAAACAGTTTGGCAACATCAAGATCCTGATCATCAGCATCGGGACGATAGTGTTTCTCACGCTTCTTCTGGTTACTGGCAACACCATGGCGATTTCCGTTCGCGAGCGAACTCCGGAACTCGCTGTTTTCAAGGCTATCGGCTATTCCGATCGCACTGTCCTCTTCTTCGTGCTGGCCGAATCCCTGATTATTGCCCTCATTGGCGGCGCGCTGGGCTTGTTGTTCTCGCTTGTAGCGGTGCCTCTGATTGCCAAAGAGGTTAGTGGCATGTTGCCACCACTCATACTCTTTCCCTCCACTCTTGTTTTTGGATTGATCCTGGCGATTTTTGTCGGGATCATCAGCGGAATTTTCCCCGGCTTGAACGCCATGCACATGCGAGTCGTCAATGCCCTGAGGAGGGTCTGAACATGCCCGCCGCTCTCAAGCTCATCCTGACAATCCTTGCCAAGCTGCTCGCAGGACTCGCCATCACTGCCGGGGCTATCCTGGCTCTTCTGATTATCCTCGCGATTGTAGTAGGACTCCCGCTCGGCTTGCTTGCGCCCTTTCTTGGCTCCGTCCCGATCTCGTACAACTTTCGTAGCATCCGGGCACGCTGGACCTCGACAATTGTTGCGGTCCTTGGCATTGCGGGCACAGTCGGCGTCTTCGTCGCCATGCTTTCGCTCGCTCGTGGATTCAAAGCGACTCTGGTCGCTTCCGGTTCGCCCGACAATGCCCTCGTCATGCGCGCTGGTTCTCCCTCCGAAATGATGGGAGGAATTACGTTGGACTCCATCAAGGTGATTCAGGACGCGCCGGGCATTGCCAGAGGAGCCGAAGGACCGCTGGTCACTCAGGAAGTCGTCGGCGTTGTTCCCGTTCCGCTGATTAGCACGGGCACCGACGCTAACGTGCAGATTCGCGGGGTCTCTCCCAACGTCCTCGAGATCAGGAAGTTCGTTAAGATAGAGCAGGGACGCATGTTCAACCCCGGAGTTTCCGAACTTCTCGCGGGCAAAAATGCTTCGAAAACTTACTCGGGCCTAACCGTAGGGAATAAGATTGACATGGCTGGCGGCCACTGGGAAGTCGTCGGCATCTTTGACGCGGGCGGCTCTTCGTTCGACTCTGAAATCTGGTGCGATTCCCACGTACTCAACGACATCCTCAAACGGCCCAACAATATCTTCCAGTCCGCCACCGTTCACTTGGCGTCCAGGGATTCGTTCAAGACCCTAAAGGATGCTCTGACCTCGGATCCGCGCCTCAACGTGGACGTAATCCGCGAAGTTGATTATTACGCCAAGCAATCCACCCAGATGACGACTCTCATCACTGTACTTGGTGGACTCGTGGCTGGAATCATGGCCGTTGGAGCCATCTTCGCCGCGCTGAATACGATGTACTCCGCGATCTCAGAGCGTGGCCGTGAAATCGGCACGATGCGCGCCGTCGGGTTCAGTTCGTGGAATGTAATCCTGTCGTTTCTGTTCGAGGCTCTTGTGATTTCGCTGGCTGGCGGCATTATTGGCTGCCTTGCCGTTCTTCCTCTAAACGGCTGGACCACGAACACCATGAACTTCCAGACCTTTTCCAATCTGGCTTTTGCATTCAAGATTACTTTCAACCTTTTGGCTCTGGGCATTCTTTTTGCCCTGGTGATGGGAGTACTCGGCGGCTTGCTGCCCGCTATCCGCGCGGCCATCCGTCCCGTTGCTGCCGCGCTTCGCGAACTCTAGCCGTTAGTGTTGCGGCAAGCCTCGCCAACTTAGAACGCCTGTTCCTCGATCCGCCTTGTGTCGGGCGTGTAATCTCCATACCGTACCCACTTGGGCCGCACCAGGAAGTAGGTTAGGTCCGGCCACTTGTCTCGTCCCGTGCTGTCTGGATATTTCTTTGCATAGATGGTCTTATACTTCTCCAATTCCGCGCCTTCCAGCTCCACCGCAATCCCTTCGTATTGCACGGAGATTTCCGACGAGCAGCCGATCACCCAGGCCACTCGGGGGTTCTTCTTCAAATTCGGATACTTCCGGAAACTCCTGACGGTGTCGAAAATAATCTCCAGTTGCGGTGTCACCACAAACCCCATCAGCGCCGCTTCCGGTTTTCCATCTTCGCTGGCAGTTGCCAGCACCGCCAGTTTTTCTCCTTCCAAAAACCGCAAGACTTCCGCGATATCCATGTTCCGTTATCCCTTCTTTCCTCGATTTGAATGAGCCCGTCGCGCTTCAACGCACAGCCTTTGCATTTTTTTCTAACGTGATACACTCTTGCAATTCCCAGGAGAACTTATGGATTGGTCATTGCCCTTTCGTCATCGTCGCGCCATTTTTGGCTACTTCATTGCCCTTGTTGCCGTAGCGCTCTTCGTTGGTGGCGCCACGTTCGCTCAGGAAAACCCCTCGCAACTCTTTCACGGGCTCACCTGGCGGCTAATTGGCCCCTTTCGTGGCGGCCGCGTAACGGCTGTGGCGGGCATCGCCGGCGATCCCAAAACCTACTACATGGGCACGCCGGGTGGCGGCATTTGGAAAACGACGGACGCGGGCGCAACCTGGCAGCCCATTTTTGATGACGCGCACGTCGCTTCCATCGGCGACCTCGTCGTTGCCCCCTCCAATCCCAACATTATCTACGCCGCCACCGGTGAGCAAACCGCCGGCAATGGCGTCTGGAAATCCACCGATGCCGGAGCCACGTGGAAAAACATCGGCATCCGCGACTCCAAGATTACTCCATCCCTCCTTGTTGACCCACATGATGCCAACATTGTTTACGTTGCCGCTGTGGGCGACGTCACACCCGGCACCATTCGCGGAATCTACAAGACCACGGATGGCGGCAACTCCTGGCGCAAAGTTTTCTTCCAGGACGACCGTACCAGCCCCACCGAATTGTGCTTTGATTTATCCAACACCCGCACAATTTATGCCGTAATTCGTCAACTCCAACCCCCTCCGGGCGAAAAGCCACGCGAAGGATTGGACTCTGCCATTCTGAAGTCCACCGATGCTGGTGAGACCTGGGCGCCTCTCCCTGACAAGGGATTGCCTCCGTTGAAGCGTGGCCGCATCGGCCTCGCCGTGGCTCCAGGCCTCTCCGGCCAGCGCATCTTCGCCTTGATGCATCAAGGGCTTTTCCGTTCCGATGATGCCGGTCAGAGCTGGCAGCAGATCACGAAGGATCCACGCGCCATCGGCAGCGAATATTTCGGCCGCGTATTCAGCGATACGAAAAATCCAGACGTCGTGTATGTGATGCAAACGTCCACGTACCGCTCTTCCGATGGAGGCCGCACGTTTTCGGCCTGGAAGGGAACTCCCAGCGGTGAAGACGACCACGTCCTGTGGATTGCGCCGGAAGATCCTTCGCGAATTCTGATGGGAACGGACCAAGGCGCCGTGATTACGCTCGATGGCGGAAAATCCTGGAACACCTGGTTCAATCAACCGACCGGGCAATTCTATCGAGTCTCGACCGACAACGGATTCCCCTACCATCTCTACGCGCCGCAGCAGGATTCCGGTTCTATCGTCATTCCCAACCGTTCCGACTACGGCCTTATTACCTATCGCGATTGGTATTCCAGTGGAGCTTTTGAGAGCGGCTTCATCGCGCCTGATCCTCTTAATTCCAATTTTGTTTATTCCATCGGTTGGTACGGCGTGGTCCTCCGTTTGGATCGCAGCACTGGTCAGGTCGCCACTCTTTTCGTTCCCCCCGCGAACTTCAAGGTCGTTTGGGAGACTCCGCTCGTCTTCGCGCCGCGCGATCCCCACACCCTTTATTTCGGTTCACAGTTCCTGTTGAAAACGACCGACAGCGGTTTGACTTGGAAGAAAATCAGCGGCGATCTTTCGCACAAGGCCGTCCAGAGCCCGTCAAAGCTCGAACAATCGTCCCACGGCCACGTTCCTTCGAAGGACGATGGCGAAGATTCCTTGTTTGAGGACGAAGACTCCGCCCAGCGTCCTCCGCCTGCTGCCATTCAGTCCATCGCGCCGTCACCGCTCGATGCCAATCTCATCTGGGTTGGCACCGCCTCCGGCTTGATTCAAGTGACTCATGACGGCACCACCTGGACGGACGTGACTCCTCCGGGGCTTGCGCCGCGCTCATCGGTCAATTCAATCGAGCCCTCGCCTTACGATCCCAAAGTTGCCTACGCTGTCGTCATCACCCGGCGCGATTCTCATCCATACATTTTCCGCACGCGAGATGCGGGACAATCCTGGCAGAAAATTGTCGCGGGCCTGCCGGAAAATGCCATAGCCCGGGTTGTCCGTGAAGATCCCGTGCGCAAAGGTCTTCTGTTTGCCGGGACGGAAACCGGCGTTTACCTTTCCAACGATTCCGGCGATACCTGGCAACCCTTTCAACTCAATCTGCCTGCCGCCTCGGTGCGCGACCTGGCCATACGTGGCGCAGACTTGATTGCCGCCACCTTTGGCCGCGGTCTTTGGATCCTCGACGATATTTCTCCGCTTCGTCAGGCTCCCGACACTCTTTGGAAGACCGGTTCCCCAACGCCTTCTATCCAGTTTTTCACTCCCGAAGCTGCCGTTCGCGTTCGCTGGGATAATCACCCGGATACCCCTCTGCAGCCGGATACTCCCGCAGCACAAAATCCCCCGGACGGCGGGACCCTTTATTATTTTCTACGGGCCGCTCCCCAGAAGGAAATCACTCTTGATGTGCTGGACCCGCAAGGCGCGCCTATCCGCCATTTCTCCAGCAAACCATCTCCAGAAGACTACTTGCCTGCCAACGTTCCTGAATTCTGGTTTGCTCCTGCGGCCAGCCTGCCCGCGCAACCCGGCGTGAATCGCTTCACCTGGAATCTCCGCTATCCGGATCCTCCTGTAATTCCCTACAGTTATTTCGGCCAGCGGCTCGATTACATCGAGTACGACTTGCCGGACAACGCTATTCCCGGCAAGACGCCGCGCATGCAACCTCCCGGGCCTCTCGCCGCTCCCGGCGGCTACACGCTAGTTCTGACAGTGGACGGAAAGTCCTATCAGCAGAAGCTGCAGATCGTTCCTGATCCGCGTATCCACATCACTGGCGCCGATTTCACTGCGCAGCTTGAACTCTCGTTGAAGATCTGCAAATGGATGGAAGCGACGGCAAATTTGTTCAAGGTCTCGTCGGCTATGCTTTCAGAGCTGGACGCACGGGTAAAATCGCTGCCGGTCGGTGCCCCAAAAGATCTGACGGACGCCTCGGCTGATTTTCAAAAGCAGCTCGATGCCATCGTAGAGGGCACCAACGATGCTCCTGGTTTTGGCGCGGTCAATCGCGACCTAGGCCGGTATCTCGTCATGATACAAAGCGGCGACGTTCGTCCCACAGAATCCGCGCGCGAGGCCGCCCTGGCATCCTGCAACGCATACGCCAAGGATGTGGCTGCCTGGAACATACTCAATTCGGTAGCAATGGCAACGGTGGACAAGATCCTGGCTGCTCACAAGATCGAGCCCTTGCACGGTGCCGCTTCTGATACTCCCGTGCCCAATTGCGCACCATAAAATTCAATGGCGCCCTGCTAAATGGGCGCCCTAATTCCTGCTCGATCCGTTGTGAATTCTTACCGTTGCTGCAAGTGTTTCCTGCAAACGAAGGCAACGACGCTCAGTCGTTTGCCGCCGCGCTGCTTGCTGCAGACACGTCCGTATCGGTCGCAATGACGCTCACGGCGCGATAACGCACCACCAGCATCGTCAAATCGTCCGCCTGCCGCGCGCCACGCGCAAAGTTCTCCACGGACTCCAGCACCGTCTTCTGAATATCCTCCAGAGGCAGCTCGTTCTTTCCTCGTAGCACTCCCATCAGCCGCGGAACTCCATAGAGCTGTTCGTCCGGGTCCATCGCTTCGGTCACGCCGTCGCTGAAAAGGAATAGCGTGTCGTTCGGCTGGAGTTGCAGCGTCGCCGTGGCGAATTCCGCTTCCGGCACCAGGCCCACGGGGAACGAACCCTCCGTGAACGCCTCTTCAACCCTTCCTTGCCGCATCAGGATTGGCGAAGGATGGCCCGCGTTGATAAACTCCAGCTTTCCGGATTCATGCAGGATTCCGAAAAACATCGTGGCATAGCGCCCCACTTCAGCGTGATCGCACAAGAAGCGGTTCACGTGATTGAACGTGCGCGCGGGATCAGTTCCCAGCGTCATGCCAGAGAGCGCCCCCTGCAACATCGTTGTCAGCAATGCTGCTCCCAATCCTTTTCCGCTCACGTCCGCCAGCAGGAATGCCGTCCGTTTATCGTCCAGTGGAAACACATCGAAATAATCTCCCCCAACCGACAAGCAAGGGAAGTTCGAGCCGGAGACGGACAGATGCGCGTAGTGTTTGAAGTTTTTCGGCAGCAGCGCCTGCTGAATGTCTCGCGCGATGCCAATCTCCTGTTCCAGGCGTTGCCGCTCTCGTTCGCGCTCCACCAGCCGCGCGTTGTCTAGAATGCTTGCCGCGTCTCCCGCCAGCGCATCCAAAATCTGCCGGTCCAGCCGCGTGAAGGCTGTGGGGCGCTTCGAGTCCAGATACAGCACGCCCAGAAAAACGCCGCGTCCCACATCCACGCCCGTGCCTTCAGTGACCGCGCGCGAACTTGCGTACAGGGGAATCACCACCACGGCACGCAACCCTTGCGCAACGATGCTGGCCGCTGCCTGCAAGTTCATCTCAGCCTGCGCAAGGTCTTCCGTGATTACCGGCGAACCTTGCTTCATCGCCAATTGAATCGCGGTCTGGCTGGGCGTCATGCTCTCGGGAGGCAAGCGCTGTCCGCCGCTACGCCTTGCCAGCCGCACGCGCATGCTTTCCGTGCGCCCCTGCTCCGCTTCTTCCAGCAAACCGCGGTCCGCATCCGTCACGGCAATGGCGTGGTCAATCATTTTTGCCAACACGGAATCCAGCGGCAATTGCGAGTGCAGCAGGGAAGTGGCTTCCAGGAGCATATTCAGCTTCCGCAATCCCCCGCCCGTGGATTCGGAGCCGGTCATATGGTCAATGCGCGTCAGGAGTTGCGGGATTGCTTCGTCGGAAGCTCCCGCCGCCGCACGGAAAATAATCCGGTAGGAATCGTCAATGCCAAATGTGATTACGTCGCCGTCCTTCAACTCCCGGCTCTCCACCTTTTCCTGGTTAACGAACATTCCGCGCCGCTGTCCCCGGTCCTCCAGGTAGTAGCGGTTTGCCTCCATCACAATCGCGGCGCAGTTCCGCGAAATCCGACGATCCGTCAATTGAAGGTGGTTTCCGGTTTCCGAGCCGCGCCCGATAAGAAAAGGTGTTTGCGTCACGCGAACGTACTTTCGCGCGCCGTCGGGCGAGATTACTTCAAGTACGGCCTCACTCAGGGCCAACGTATCTGACATGTGCTTTTCCGTCCTGACCGTTCAGCTTAGGCGCGCATTGTAGCATGCGCCCGGCTTGTTCAGGTGCCCTAGACCAAGTGAACCCCGCGCCAGTTTTCAGCCTTCGGCTTTGCCTGTCCGCGTCGCTAAACGCCTGCTCACATAATCGTTCATAAACGCTTCGAAGGCTTCATCCAGCCCACGCGTAACTTCGCCTGTCTTCCCGTTTCCAATTGTTTTTCCGGCAATCTCTATCGCGCCGATGGCGTTGCGGTTCGTTGATGTGATGAACACCTCATCCGCGCTGTACAAATCCTCCAGGTGCAAAGTCTGCTCGGTAATGCTGGTGCCCGCATCGGCGGCAATCTCCATCAGCACGCCGCGTGTCACCCCTTCCAGGCATCCAGAACTCAATGGTGGAGTCATCACCCTGTCTTTCTTCACCACAAAAATATTGGCGGCGGTACACTCGCTCACCTCGCCGCGCTCGTTCAGCAGGACCACTTCGTCAAAACCTTCCCGGTGCGCTTCGCCAACCGCCCACACACTGTTCAGCCACGAAATCGTCTTCACTCCCGCCAGTGGCGAGGCCGCGTGCCGCCCCTGTTCCCGCACCGTCAGCCGCACGCTCTGCGGATGCTGCGGCAGGTCCGCAGACGTAATCACCAGGTCCACGTCGGGCATCTTCTCGTCACTTTTCCAGCCGCCCACCGTATTCCAGACCAGGTAAATCCTTGCGCATCCCTCGGTAACTTTGTTTGCCCGGAGAACTTCTTGAAGATGAACGCGCACTTTTGCGCCCGGATACGTCAGTGGCAGCCGTGTAAGTGCCGCGTCCTTTTCCAACCTGCGCCAGTGGCGTTCGTAGGCGAACGCTTCTCCCTGCGCGATGCGCACCGTCGTAAATAGTCCCCAGCCGCAGATCAATCCTGCCTGTCCGGGTGACCAACGCACTTTATCGATGCTTAGCAAATCCTCGTTATGAAAAACGTAGTGATGAATCACGCGCGCACCTGTCCTGGTTGGGAACTTCTTTCTGCTGCCTCATTGTACCGAATTCCTTGCCCCTCCATACACCTTTGGGCGTGGCGTGCTGCCTTGTCCGATGTCCTACGAAGATTTTCGTTGACATTACGAAATTCTTCGTAGTATGCTCCCGCCCATGACAACCCCGCAAAAACCAACCGCTTCCGAACTCGATATTCTCCATGTCCTTTGGGATCGCGGACCTTCCACCGTGCGCGATGTCCACGCCGCTCTTTCCGAAAAAAGAGATCTGGGCTACACCACGGTCCTGAAACTGATGCAGATCATGACGGTGAAAGGTCTGGTCCGCCGCAACGAGGAGCAGCGCGCCCACGTGTACGAAGCTTGCCTCCCGGCTGAAAAAACGAAACGCCAGCTTGCCGCGGACACGCTTGAGCGGGTCTTCGACGGTTCCGCCAGCCAGCTTATGCTTCACGCCCTGGCCGGCCATCGCAGCTCCAAACACGAAATCGCCGAGCTTCGACGTCTTCTCGACGAATATGAAAGGAAACTCCGATGATCCATCTAGCTCAGTGGATTTCTCCGGAACTTCTACGGCCTCTCGGCCTGGCGCTTCTCCACTTCCTCTGGCAAGGCGTGGCGCTTGCTGCCCTTGCGGCGCTTGCCATGGCGCTTGTCCGCCGCGCATCTACGCGCTACGTTCTCGGCGTCATATTCCTCGCTGCAATGGTTGCCGCCCCCGCGATGACCTTCTTCGTTGTGCGCGGACAGCAGCCGCAATCTCCGGCAATTTCAGCAAACGTTGACGTTGCGGCCATCCTCGCTTCGCGGCGCGCAGCAGTTCGCGATAACTCGCATTCCGCCTTGCCGCAGCCAGTTTCCGAAGCACGCTACCTATTTCTTGTCGAGGCTTGGTTCCTTGGCGTTCTGCTGTTGAGCTTGCGCACGGCCGGTGGGGTAGTTGCACTTGAACGCCTCCGTCGCGCCACCTCCACGCCATTGAGCGCCCAGCTCGTCGAGCGTTGCCTCGCCTTGCAGCGCCGCATGGGTCTCTCGCGTTTCATTCAATATGCCCAGTCTCTCCGTCTGGATGCTCCCGCCGTGATTGGGTGGATTCGCCCCGTCGTCCTAATTCCCATCTCGGCTCTCACCGGCCTCAGCGAAGCCCAGCTCACCGCTGTTCTTGCGCACGAACTCGCGCACATCCGCCGTCATGACGCTTTCGTGAATCTCTTCCAGGTCGCCGCGGAATCCTTGCTCTTCTACCATCCCGCCGTTTGGTGGCTCAGCAAACGCATTCGCACGGAACGTGAAAATTGCTGCGACGATGCCGCCATCGCCATTTGCGGCAGCCCGCTCGAATTTGCGCGCGCCCTTACGCTGATGGAAGAGTGGCGCGCCACGCCGGTTCTGGCCATGGCTGCCAACCGCGCCCCGCTTGGTGATCGCGTTCGTCGTCTGCTCGGCGTTTCTTCGCGCGCTTCTTCCAGACGCGCCGCAAATCTTGCCGCCGGAGTGCTGTGCCTTTCCGTTGCCTTAGTAGCAGGGAATGCTTTCCTGGGACTGGCGCGCGCCAGCGTCGATGTTCCGCGGCAATCCGCGCCACAAGCCGCAAAGGCTCCCGAAGGCGATCTGATTATCGTTGTCCGCGGCGCAAAGCCCGCTCCGGAACAAGCGTCTCCTGCGCCTACCACTCCCTCGCAGCAACCCAAGCCCGCGGCAGAGCCCGCGCCAGCACCGGAGCCCGCGCAGCAGGCGGAACCTCACGAGTCTTACATTGATTCGCTCAAGGCGGCTGGCTACGACCATCTCACCGCTGATGAACTCGTAGGGCTGAAAATCCAGGGCGTCACCGCCGCTTACATTCGCGCTATCCAGACCGAAGGCTTTAAGCCCTCCGCCGACGAACTGATTGGCATGAAGGTTCAGGGCATCACACCCGACTACATCCATAAAATGCGCGCTGCCGGATTCAAGCTGGACGTGGACGATCTCATCGGCCTGAAAGTGCAAGGTATAACTCCCGAATATGTTCACCAGATCAAAGATTTGGGCTTGAAAAGCGATGCCGGCGATTTGATCGGCATGAAAGTCCAGGGCATCACCCCCGATTATGTCCGCGAAATGCGTGCCACTGGAATCAACGCCGATTCCGGAGAATTGATTGGCATGAAGGTGCAAGGCATCACTCCTGATTATGTAAAGGAGATGAAAGACCTGGGCATCAAGCCCGACGCCGGTGATTTGATCGGCATGAAAGTGCAGGGAATTAATTCCGACTACGTCCGCGAAATCCGCGCCGCCGGACTAAATCCCGATGCCGGCGAACTGATTGGTATGAAAGTCCAGAGCATCACGCCCGAATACATAAAAACCTTGCAGGCCGCCGGACTGAAGCTCGATGCCGGTCAGCTCATCGCCGCAAAAGTTTCCGGCATCACTCCGGAATTCATTCGCGAAGCGCAAAGCCACGGTTTCAAGAATCTCGATATCGAGAAACTGATTGAGCTGAAGCACACGGGTGTCCTTGAGAAGTAATCATGGATGTTGAGGAGGAGATTGCCATGCATCGCCGCCAAGCCTTGATTTGCTACGTTTTGATTGCCTGCTCGCTGGTCATCGTTTTGGTTGTACGCGCCGCCGATTCCCGCAGCGGCGATTGGACGCTGCACCGCTCTGAGGAGCCCGGCAAAGTCGATTTCGCTTTGATCACCCATCAGCGCGGCGGCTCCTCCCATCACGAATCCGATTGGCCCATCAGCTCGTTCCAGGGGCTCGATCTTTCCAAGCCGGGCAAGCAGGAAGCCAAGTTCACTATCACGCGCGATGCCGGGCGATTCGAATGTCAGGGCTATCTTGAAAATGGTGAAGGCGCCGGACTGTTTCACTTCGTGCTGGACCCCAATTACGCGCAACAAATCAAGTCACTCGGTTTCCCCATTGACGAGGACAAACAGTTTTTCATGGCTACCATGGATGTGAGCCTCGATTTTGTCCGCAAAATCAAAGCGGAGAATCTCTCGGACATGGACACTGACAAACTTATTGCCTTCCGCATTCATGGCGTTTCTCCGGAGTTCATTGACGCCCTTCGCAAGGAAGGTTTGCCCGCAAAAGACAGCGATCACCTCGTTGCCTTTCGCATCCACGGGGTTTCCCCGGAAATGGTGCGCGCATTGCATCAGGCTGGCTACAAGCCTGAGGACGACAACTTAATCGCCATGCGGATTCACGGCGCCACTCCGGAATTCGTCCAGCAACTCCAGAAACTCGGCTACACCCACGTTGAACTTGATCAGCTGATCGCATTCCGCATTCATGGCGTCTCGCCGGATTTCATCGAAAAACTTCATGGCCTCGGATACAAGAACCCCACGCCCGATGAACTGGTGGCCATGCGCATCCATGGCGTCACTCCCGAATACATCGCTGGCCTGAAGTCCCGTGGAATGAATGACCTCTCCATCGATCAGCTGGTCAGTATGCGCATTCACGGCATCGACTGACGCTCTCATTCCCTAGCCCGTCCAAGACCACCCGGTTTTCCCCTTCCATTGGCGGTTCAGTCTGTCCGTGTCCAATGCACTTGCCGAATTCCCCCAAACGTGCGACAAAGAATTGTTATGACCATACTGATAGATAGTCCCACATCGAAGTTCAAAGCCCTGGCTCGCCTCGTCGGCAACACCCCCCTCGTCAGCATCCACTTCCGCTTCAAGGGCCGCGAACGCATTCTTTACGCCAAATCCGAGAACATGAACCTGACCGGCAGCATCAAGGACCGCATGGCCCTGCGCATCCTGCAAAAAGCTTATGAAGAAGGGAAGATCCAGCCCGGGTTCACGATTGTCGAAGCCACCAGCGGCAACACGGGTATTTCTTTTGCCGCGCTCGGCCGCATACTTGGCCATCCCGTCAAGATTTTCATGCCGGATTGGATGAGCCAGGAGCGCGTTCAACTGAATCGCAGCTACGGCGCCGAAGTGGTTTCTGTCAGCGCCGAACATGGCGGATTCCTCGGCTGCATCCGTATGTGCGAAGAGCTGGCCGCTTCACGCAAGGATGTTTTTCTTCCGCGGCAGTTCTCTAATACCGCCAATACTGAATCCCACGAAGAAACTACCGGCCCGGAAATTTGGTCACAGATGGTTTCTGTCACCAAAAGGCCGCAAGCGTTTGTTGCGGGCGTCGGCACCGGCGGCACGGTCATGGGCGTCGGGAAATTCCTGCGCGAGCGCGACTCTTCCATCCGTATTCACCCCGTCGAGCCAGCCGAATCGCCTACGCTGAGCACGGGCTGTAAGGTCGGCAACCACCGCATCCAGGGAATCTCTGACGAATTCGTTCCCCAAATCCTCAATCTCAAGGAGCTTGACGAGGTCATCGCTATTCCCGACGGCGACGCTATCCTCATGGCGCAGAAGCTGGCCTTCGATCTTGGCCTCGCCGTGGGCATCTCTTCCGGGTGCAATTTCCTTGCTGCCTTGCGTGCCCAGGACAAGATCGCGCATGACGCCGCTGTCGTCACCGTTTTTTGCGACGACAACAAGAAATATCTCAGCACCGCGCTCATGCACGACGAGCCGGTCCGTGAGGACTACCTCACCCCGCACATCGAACTGCGTGGTTTGGGAACCGTAGGCCGCGCCTGCGAATTCTGCCACTAATCAGCTTTGTTCCCCGGCGCCGTCAAAGCCCCGGGCAACCAGCGCGTCGTGCGTCCGCAATCAGAGCGACCCCAAACCCACGAGACAATTTCTAGCTCATCTTTCAAAGACTCCATAACTAATTCGCTGGACGCCAGACCCACCCGGCGCTAATATGCGCAACGCGCCAGTCTTGTTCAAATTGGAACTTGCAACAACTCCCACTGGCATTTCGCTTTGTAAAGTCCTCCGAATAAGACAACTCGACAACTCGGGAGTGTGAATCATGCATCGCCGCGCCTCCACCACAATTTCTGCCGTTTTTGTTCTAGTTTCCTTTTTGTTGCTCGCAGCGCCAGTATCTCTCCAGGCCCAAACGACGGATCCCCCGATTCCCGCGAGCCACATTCGCATCCATTATTTTCGCCCGGACGGTAACTATAGCGGCTGGACGGTCTACGCCTTCGATAACACCACGGAAAACACCGGCAACTATGGTGGTGGCCCGGTTCAAATGACTGGCACGGACAGCTTTGGCGTATATTTTGACGTTGGAATCACCACCGGCGCGCAAGAGGTTGGCATCATTATTCACAATCCAACGGCTGCGGGCGGCGACCAGAAAGATACTCCCAACAATATGTTCGTCGATCCTGCGACCCAGGGCATTGAGTTCTGGGCCTATTCTGGAATCGCCAAGTTGTACAAAACCGCTCCCAGCTTGACCAATCCCACCGCTCTCCTTCCCGGATACGTGCGTGTTCACTATCATCGCGTCGACGGCAACTACAGTGGCTGGACGATCTACGCCTTCTTCGACACGACGGAATATCCCGGCGACTACAACAGCGGCCTCGTCCCACCGACCAATTCGGATGCCTTCGGCGTCTATTTTGACCTGGCCGTTGTTCCCAATGCCCAGAATCTTGGCCTGATCATTCACAATCCTTCCGCGCCGGGCGGCGACAAGAAAGATCCTGGGCCCAATGAGTTTGTCGATCCCACCACGGAAGGCTTCGAGTACTGGGGCTACACGGGAATCGGCAAGCTTTACAAGAGTGCGCCGAGCCTTTCCGATCCCACTGCCCTCCTTCCGGGTTACGCTCGCATTCACTATTTCCGCCCTGACGGCGACTATTCCAACTGGACTTGCTATGCCTTCGAAGACACTGCGGAATATACCGGCGATTACAACGACGGCCTGACCGGAGTGACCAGCATCGATTCCTATGGCGCCTACTTCGACATCAGTTTGATTCCTAATGCGCAGAACATCGGCTTCATCATTCACAACATCTCAACCGGGGCTAAAGATCCCGGGCCCAACATGTATCTAGGCGTCTCCACCTATTCCCAAGCGTGGGCGATTTCCGGGAACGCGGCGGTCTACACCACAACGCCAACTCCGACCCAGATCTTGGATAGCCTGTTGAATGTGGAGCAGGCCTACTGGCTGGATCGCCGGCGCGTGGCCGTTCAGCCGCAATTTGCGCAGAGCGGCGAAACGTTCGCCATCACTTCCAGCCTAACGGGTGGCCTCTCCGTGACTCCCACTGGAATCACAGGCGGGACCAGTATTCCGCTTACTCTTGGGGGAAGTCTGACTCCTGCAGAGTTGCTGCGCTACCCGCAATTGAGCGGCTATGCGGTCCTGCAACTGCCGTCAACCATTCCGCTCTCGACCATACAGACCGCTCTAAAAGGTCAGCTCGCGTTTTCTGCCGTCGGCCAGAATGGCTCGCTGGCGTATGCCACGGGCATCCAGTTTGCCGGTGTCTTGGATGACCTGTACTACTATCCAGGCAAACTCGGCGTTGTCATTCGCCATGCAGACGATGGCGAATGGCGCGACTGGGCGGATGATGAAAACTCCGACGTAAAGCTGAAAGTCTGGGCACCCACGGCGCAGAGCGTCTCCTTGCAGATTTTTGACCACGAACTTGACTCGACACCTTCCGCCACAATTCCCATGCACGAACATAACGGCGTCTGGGTAGCAGCCGGAAAGTCTGCCTGGAAAGGGAAATACTACCTTTACAGCGTCACTGTATGGGTTCCAGCCGATTCGGCCGTGGATACGAATCTCACCAGCGATCCTTATTCCATCGACCTCGCGTTGAACGGCACTAAGAGCCGCATCACCGATCTGGAGTCAGAAGACACAAAACCCGCAGGCTGGGACGAGGATACTTCGCCTCCACTCAGGAGCATCAGCGATTTGAGCTTGTATGAGCTGCATGTTCGCGACTTCAGCGTGAACGACTTCACCGTCCCATTAGCTCATCGCGGCACCTATGAGGCATTTGACGACCAGAACTCCAACGGCATGCGGCATCTTCGCGCTTTGGCCGCGAGCGGCCTAAAGGCTGTGCACATCCTGCCTTCCTTCCACTTTGCCAGTGTGAATGAAGACAAATCCAAATGGATCATTCCCATGGGTCTGGCGCAATATCCGCCGGACGGCCAGCAGCAGCAGGCCGCCGTCGCTGCCAGCCAGACTAGTCCCGCCTTCAACTGGGGATATGACCCGGTGCATTACCTTGCTCCTGAGGGTGCTTACGCAATCAATCCGGATAATCGTGTACGCGAATATCGCAACATGGTTCAAGGTCTGCACCATGCAGGCCTCCGCGTCGTCCAGGATGTTGTGTTTAACCACACAAACGCCAGCGGCGAGTCTCCGAATTCCAATCTCGATGAAGTTGTGCCGAACTACTATCACCGGCTCGACGCCAATGGAAACCTGGAATCAGCCTCGTGCTGCCCAGACACCGCAAGCGAACACCTCATGATGGAAAAGCTGATCATCGATACCCTCGTGCTGAATGCGCGGCAATATAAAATCGATGGATTCCGCTTCGACATCATGAGCTTCATGTTCACCTATAACATGCAGAACATTCAGGTGGCACTCCAGGCGCTTACTCCAGAGAAAGACGGCGTTGACGGCTCGAAGATCTATCTCTACGGGGAAGGCTTCAACTTTGGGGACACGCAGAATAACCAGATCGGACCCAACGCCTCGCAGATTAATCTCTACGGCTTTGGCGTTGGCACTTTCAACGACCGCATTCGAGATGGCATACGCGGCGGCAGCCCCTTCACGGACGAGCGCGTCCAGGGCTTTGCCACCGGCCTATTCACAGACTCCAGCACTTTCACCAATGGAAACACCGCGTCCACTGATCAGCTAGCCACGCTGCTCGAAGACACGGACTGGATCGAGGTCGGCCTCGCCGGCAATCTCCGTGATTGGACGTTCACCGATCACACCGGAGTCACAGTTACCGGCGCACAGGTGAATTACAACGGCCAGCCCGTCGGCTACACCGCCAGCCCCATTGAGGACATCAACTATTGCTCCGTGCACGATAACCAAGCGCTGTTCGATGCCGTGCAACTTAAATCCTCGGCAACCGACGATGTGCACACCCGCGAACGCCGCCAGGTTCTCGCTACGAGCTTGATCGAGCTGGGACAGGGGGTGCCGTTCTTCCTCGGCGGCGACGACCTCCTTCGCTCCAAGGATATGGACAACAACAGCTACAACTCCGGCGACTGGTTCAACAAACTTGATTTCAGCTATCAGTCTGACAATTGGGGCACCGGCCTGCCCATCGCCAGCCAGAACCAGGGCAATTGGCCCATCATGCAGCCTCTTCTCGCCAATCCCGCGCTTACTCCCCAGCCCTCGGACATCGCGCATTCCCGTGATGCCTTCCGCGAATTCCTGGAAATCCGCGGCACGTCCGGCCTTTTCCATATGGCCACGCTCGTTGAGGTGCAAGCCAACCTGCACTTCCTAAATGAAGGGCCCAGCCAAATCCCCGGACTCATCGTCATGAAGCTTGACGCCAACGGCGGCGACTACGGCCGCTATCAGCATATTCTGGTGGTTTTCAACGCCACCGACGCTCAAGTCTCGTTCCAGAATTCAGCCTTGGTTGGACTCGGACTGCATCTGCATCCGATCCAGCAGCATTCTTCCGACTCCACCGTCGGCCAATCGTCGTTCAACGCCCAGACCGGTACCGTCGTCGCGCCGGCTCTGACGACGGCCGTCTTCGTAACCGAAAAGCCGTAGTCAGTTCAATACTGCCTCATCGCGCACGCTACATGAATCTGGCGGCGGCATGGCACGATGAACAAAAAAAGTTAGAGATTTGAGCTGAGAGTGGCAGACAGGTGGGGCAGCAACAAGTCGCCAGGCGGAGCCATCCTTTGAAATAAACCGGTTGTTTCATTGGATGTCGGTTGCCAGCGCGGTTTGGGAACCGCAGTCCGCACCTGCGAGTTCTTCCACTAGGCTATGGTGATTGCCGGTCCTCGCAGCATCGCTAGCGTGTCAGCGCCTTCTAAATTATTCCCTACGTTTCTAGCCAATGCTCGGCGCTTGCGAGGTAAGCAGACCATGCATTAAGCAAAAACGGATAGGCCCCTCGTAGGCATAGCATCAAGTCCAATCGCTGACTGTGACGTTCTGGGTTCGTCATTGGGGTGCTGGAGACGGAATCCAGTTGATTCCTGAACTTTGATATCGGCAGGCAGTTCAAACAACGATGCGGAGGGTTCTTCATGCTGAATGTCCCTCAACTCGTAGCTTGTCTCACCACTCGTTGGGTCGACAACTCGAACCGACAGCGTGATTTGAAATTCCGGCGAATACCAACGCTCCGTCACGATCTCCAGGGGGTAGGTGTTCCCTGCGACCCCTTCGGCTATCACTTTCGTAATGCGCTTACCCTCTGCCAGGACGCCTCCCATCATTTGGTGACCGAGATCCTCTACCGAAATACTGGGCTGGCGGGTTGCTTGGCCCCACCGTCCGAGCGACGGATCAGAGTGAAACTCAGTACCCGGCGGTAGGATCGCCTTGAAGCCGACCTTCTTTTCCGGGAGGAAATCATATAGCAGGCCATTTGCGCGATCCGTGATCGCTACGACCGTTCCCGCGTTCGGTCTAGTAGGCAGCATTTGCCGCTCGCCGCGGACGCGGCCTAAGCTGTCGCGGAAGATCTTGATCTCGCTTTCGCGGTGAATCGAGTTTGCATCGGGCAATCTCCGCTCCGTGATCACTATTAAGCGAGCAGAAAAAGGCAGATCCTTCACGAGAAAAAGGTCTAGGCCAATCTCTGTAACCGCAAGGAGTTCAGGTACTGCGGGAGGCAGATCGGCCGCCGATGGAGTTGACACGATAGTACCTGAAGCCCTTGCACCTGTTGACTTTGAAGACTGCGTACCTTCTGATTGCGGCTGCGCGACCACACTGACTGAAATTAAGAGGAAGCTACCGCAAACCTTCGGGAGCCACCTATATTGGAAGAACATTTAGATCCCTATCGTCGTTTCCATAAATTGCCCCCAGCATCCTACCTGGCCTCTTCATCCACAGCATAGAGGCCATCGTGCCCGGCGCATAAGTAAGTTGGTGATTGAAAACGAACCGCCTGATGCCTCATCCGGAAATGGTGGGTTTCCCGCCCAGCCCAACTCAGTTCGGCCGCCCCAAATCCTTCGGCGCGAGCGTTTCCTTCGGAACATACTCGCCGCCCGGCCCGCGCTCCCACGTCCGGTCCAGCACTCGATCGGCATTTTTCTGCCGGAAGGTTTCCGCGATGAAGCAGTTCCAGCACACAGGCAAGTAAGACTCAAACACCTGTGGCAGTTTTTCCGGAGCAACCTCATTCCACTGAACGCAAGTACGATCCGGAGCCAGCAATGCAGGGTGCCGGTCGTGCCAGTGAATGTTGGCGAAGGGTTTCTGGCAATACGCGCATGACTTGCCCCTGTACCACTGGTCCACCATATTCCAGACCAGGCACGCCGCCGGGTCCGCGTTCACTTGAGAGAGGCAGTCCTGCCCGCAATCTTGCCGTTCTGGCCAGCGTGAACACTGGTCCAGTCGAACGTATGACTTGCCGAAGATAGCCTTGCGTGCCACTTTCCCTGCATTCACGTGCACTGCGGCCGCCTGGTGCGTTTCCGGGCAGGTAATCACGCGCTCTCCGCGATACTTCACGAAACTGCGTAGTGCCACGACCAGCACAATCACGACCGCGCCCACGGCCAACAGAAGTATGGTCGCAAGAATAAAGTTGGAAATTACCATGTCCGTCGCCTCCGCCCGGTCCATCCGCTCACAATGAGCCGGATACCCCGTCTACGGAAAGAGCATTACCGGGACCAAAAAGCCCCGCTAGATTGGGTTTGCTCGCGATGCTTGAAAGGTAAAGACTTACGCTCCGCCGTACTTTGCTTCTCCGCAAGGTGCCTGTTTCCCAGCGGAATTCCACGCAGAGCCCCTGCGCCATCTCCCGAGCGCCTGCGCGCACACACCCGAGTTCTTGGGGGCGGACCACGCGCGTCCAGCGCCTTACACGGCCCCGCAGCTCACTCTGGCTTGAATATCATGCCTTGGCTAGTTCGCCCATTCATCAAGACCAGCAGCGGCTCCGCAAGCCGCAGATGCTTCACGCAGCCACGTTCTTCCAGCGCTGGTTGTGCTGCAAGCCACACCCAATCCACCGATCCTTCACCAACATCGGGATTCACCGTGAAGTAGCCCACCTGGAACGCCGTCAAATTCTGGAAAAAGTGGCTGCCCTGCGAAGGCGTCACGCGAAAATCGCGGAAGCCCGCTTCCACAATCACCCGCGCACCGGAGATTTCGTCCCACTCCACCGGAATCCCCAGCCACGGCTCGTTTGAACCCCACCGCCCCACGCCCACCAGCAGGTAGGGCCGGTTCTCGTCGTTCAGTTTGGCATTGAAGTACGAGACCAGCCGCGCCACTTCCTGGCTTTGCCCGCGCTCAAACCTCTGTGAATCCACTACCACCACGTCGCGCAAATTCTCGATGCGTCCGTTGCCCAGCACTTTTGTGCTGTGCGCCAAGAGCCGCGCGGCATCCACATTTTCCATGCGCAGTTCTTCGTTCTCGCGAGAAAGCACCAGTGGCCGGATCTGCAGAAATCCGAATTCTGCCATTTCGCCAGTTTGCCGCGGCAAACGCACCGCGAACTCAATCTCCACGGGTTGCCCGAATGCGTATTCGCCGTCCTTCAGTAGTTGGTCCACCATCGGCGCGAGCGGAAATACTCCATACTTCAAAACCGGCGCGAAGGTCACCACACGCATTCCCGGCCGGTTCAATCCATCCGAAATCACATCGTTGTCCTGCGAATACGTGGAGCCGACCGCGTGCAGCGTGCCATCCGCCTCTGCCACGTCCAACGTGAAGCGCAGTTCGCGCAAGCCCGGCGGCGAAGTCTCCTGCTCTACGTGATTCAGCGAGAGCGCCCAAAAACTGTCTTGTGATTCGTTAAGCACATCTTCCACGGTAGAAAATTGCAGCAGATTCGCGGGGTACCGTGGGCAAAACGACAGGCATTTCCCGCCGTCCACCACCGCGCGCCCCAGGCCCAGCGCCACTGCCGCGATGCCATCCTCAAAACGCATCGGCGGAATGGGATAAAAATTCCGCGAACGCGCCACTCCGGAAAAGTCCGGATAAAACCGCGTTCCGTGAAACGAACCCACGACCTGCTGCAGGATCACCGCCATCTTTTCTTCTTCTAGCCGAAATGGTGTGGCGCGCACGTAAGCTTTCGCGTGGCGGCTGAACGTGGACGCGTATACCAGCTTCACCGCCTCCATCAGTTGCGCCAGACGCACGGAATCATCCGTCTGCTGGTTGCCCAGCATGAACGTCTCATAGACTCCGGTGAACGGTTGGTACTGCGAATCCTCCAGCAAGCTCGAAGAACGTACCGCCAGCGGGTAGCGCGCCTCCGCAAGGAACGCCCGCAAATCCTCGATAATTGCCGCAGGCAGCGGCGCCTCCAGAAATCGTTGCTGAATCTCCGAATCGTCGGCCGCATTGATTGCGAAATCCAGCAGGTTGTTTTCCGACAGGAAGCGATCGAACGCATCCGTCGCCAGCACCGCGGCCGGCGGGACTCCCACATGCACTTCGGGGAATCGCTGCGCTACACGGCGTTTGTACAGCATGTGCCGTATAAACGCCAACCCGCGCGCCTTGCCTCCCAGCGATCCGGTGCCGATCCGCAGAAAATATGGCCCGCCAGCCTTGAACAAGGCAGGCTTGAAATCCCCAATCAGGATTTCGCTCTGCTCCCTGCGATATTCCCCAATCGAGTCAATCAGATTCTGCCGCAGGCCTTCCACGGATTCGTAGTCGGAAACCTTGCGTGGCCTGAGCTTGCTGGATAGCGCAAATTCCGTCCGCGCCATCAGCCAGTGCGAAAAGTGATTCCGCTGCCCATGATACGCGATGCAATCCACCGGCACGGTGTGCAGCAGCGCTTCCAGTGAATTCAGGTCCGTGGCCCGCGCCACCTCGCTGCGATCCGATGTGCGAAACACAAAATCGCCAAAGGCAAACTGCTGGATCAACAGCTTCCGCAAATCCCGCAAAAAGGTCGGCGAACGCTTGCGCAGGAAAGAAAATCCTTCCGCATACGCCCGCGCACGGAATTTCGTGCGGCTCGATTGCAGCACTACCGGCACATCGGGGACCGCTTCGCGCACTCGCCGCGCCAATTCAAATCCGGCTTCCGCGCTCAGCACGCCGCCAAAAGGAAACTCGACGTCAGACACGACTCCCAGAAGGTGATCTTTGTAGCGAAGCGCCAGTTCGTACGCTTCCTCGAAGTTTGATGAAAGCAGAATCTTCGGCCGCGCCCGCATGCGCACCAGTTTGTGCGCCAGGTTCAACCCTTCCTGAATCACGCGGCGCGTCTGCGTGATCAGTTCCGTGTAAATCACCGGCAGAAACGCCGAATAGTAGCGGATGTTGTCTTCCACCAGTAGCACTACCGGCACGCCCATTGTGGACGTGTCGTGCTCCACGTTTCGCCGGTCCTCGACGCACTTCACAATGGCAATCAAAACGCGTGCGCTGCCTTGCCACAAAAATATTCGCTCAATATCCGTCACCGGATTGCGTTTTACGAAATTCTTCACTTCGCGGTAGTCGTACGCCAGCACCACTACCGGCACGTTCAGACCCAACGCCTTGATTTCGTGCGCCAGTTGCGCCGCATTCATCTCTCCCACGGCCAGGTTCGTGACGATCAGGTTGAATCGCCGAGGATCGGAACGCGCCAGCGCCAACGCCTCCGAACAGCTTGCCACGTGCGTCAGCCGCGGAATCTGCTGCAGGTGCAAATCCAAAGACTCGCCGATCAGCAATTCGTTCAGCCGTCCGTCTTCCCGCAAAATGAACGAATCATACAAACTGGACACCAGCAGGATTTCCTGCACGCGGAAGGGCATCAAGTTGTCGAAGCCCTCCAGCAGCAACTCCGCATCCGGCAATGGCGTCAGGAATTGGTCTTGTTTCATGAATGTGTCCGTCTGAATAGTAAAACGGCGGGGTGAAAGTTTCACCCCGCCGCAAGTCTACGTCTTGGCGGTTTCACTCGCCACTAGTCACTAGCCACTGTCTTTTAGACCAGTCCCTGATCCAGCATCGAATCGGCTACCTTCACGAATCCGGCGATATTCGCGCCGAATACCAGGTTGCCCGGCATGCCGTACTTTTCGGCTGTCTGGAACGAGTTGTTGTGGATGGCGATCATGATGTTGTGCAACCGCTCGTCCACTTCCTTCCGCGTCCAGGAGAGCCGCATGCTGTTCTGGCTCATTTCCAGGCCTGAAGTCGCCACGCCACCTGCGTTGGCAGCCTTCGCCGGCCCGTAGAGGATCTTCGCTTCCAGGAACAGTTTCGTGGCGTCCAGTGTGCTCGGCATGTTGGCGCCTTCCGCCACAACCTTGCACCCATTCATCACCAGCGTTGCTGCATCCTTGGCGTTGATTTCGTTCTGTGTGGCGCTCGGGAAGGCGCAGTCCGCCTTGATAGCCCAGAGCGGGTTGAAGTCCTTTGCAGGATCCACGGGAATATACTTCGCCGACTTGAAGTGATCCGCGTATTCCTTGATGCGGCCGCGACGCACATTCTTCAGTTCCAAAACCCAAGCCAGCTTTTCGCGGTTGATGCCTTCGGGATCATGAATGACGCCGTTGGAATCGGATATCGCCACAACCTTGGCGCCCAAATCCAGCAGCTTCTCAATCGTGTATTGCGAAACGTTGCCGCTTCCGGAAACCAGGCACGTCTTGCCTTCCAGGGTGTCCTTCTGCGTCTTCAACATTTCCAGGGCAAAGTACACGCAGCCGTAGCCGGTCGCTTCCGGACGAATCAGCGAGCCGCCCCAGTTCAAGCCCTTTCCGGTTAGCACGCCGGTGAACTCGTTCTTCAGCCGCTTGTACTGGCCAAAGAGGAAGCCAATTTCGCGTCCGCCCACTCCGATATCGCCCGCCGGCACGTCTGTGTCCGGTCCGATATGGCGGAAGAGTTCGGTCATGAAGCTCTGGCAGAACTTCATCACTTCGTTGTCGCTCTTGCCCTTGGGGTCAAAATCCGAGCCGCCCTTGCCGCCGCCCATGGGGAGCGTGGTCAAGGAATTCTTCAATACCTGCTCGAAGGCAAGGAATTTCAAGATGCCCAGGTTCACTGAAGGATGCAAGCGGAGTCCGCCCTTATACGGGCCGATGGCGCTGTTCATCTCAATGCGGAATCCGCGATTTACCTGGAAGTTGCCCTGATCGTCGACCCAGGGGACGCGAAACATGATGACGCGTTCTGGCTCGACAAAACGCTCAAGGATGCGCGCTTTCTGGTATTCGGGGTGTTTTGAAAGGGCGGGACCGAGTGATTCGAGTACTTCCTGGACTGCCTGGTGGAATTCAGGTTCGGCGGGATTCTTGGAACGTACGATCGTCAGGACGTCGTTCACATAATCCGTGGTTCCTTTGTTTGTGGCCGTGGAAAGCGTACTAATGCCCATGAGTCTATCCTCCTAATTTGATTTTGGTGCAAAAAATGTCATCAGATAAGCCGTTCGGGGGCCGGCGACTGAGGCTGGCCGGAGAGCACTACTATTAAACCTGCTTATGCCCACTAGAAGCTGTGATATATATCACAAGCTTCTGTGTGTCACGTACTGGCCCATTTTACATCTTGGAGAGACTGTCCTATTAGTGGAGGTATGACCAATGTCCAATAAGACAGCGGACCTGGCGGGGCCGGGAATTGGCAATTACGAGGAACTGGAGAAGATTCTCCCCTCGGACTATTCCAGCGCGCTAAATCGCCGGGAAACCCAGAAAGCTATTTTTGCGGTAAAGCGTTTTATCGAGGACAATCTCTGCAAAGAGTTGAATCTGTTGATGGTTACGGTGCCCCTGCTCGTGGACATTGATAGCGGTGTGAACGACATGCTTGACCGCGATGGCTCCCGCACCCCCATCCAGTTCCATATCCGCAACGATTACGATAAGCATCCCGTGGATGCCCAGATCGTTCAGGCCGCTACCAAGTGGAAGAGGGTTGCCCTGAAGGAATTTGGCATGCGCCCCGGCGAAGGCCTTTGCACAGACATGCGCGCCGTCCGCAAGGACTATTTCCTCGACCACGACCACAGCGTCTATGTGGACCAGTGGGATTGGGAACGCGCCATGACTTCCGAGCAGCGCAACCTCGATTTCCTGAAAGAGATCGTCAACAAAATCTGGAAAGTCCTCGTCGAAGCCGAACTCTATGCCCAGGACCTCTTTCCCGAGCTGAAAGATAAGAAATACCCGAACCTCCCGGAGAAGCTAACCTTCTTCCATGCCGAGGAAATTCTCCGCTTGTACCCCAATCTTCCCCGCAAGCAGCGCGAAACCGCCATCCTTCAGCAATGTCCCGCGCTGTTTATCGTTGGCATCGGCTATCCGCTCGATGATGGCTATCCCCACGAAATGCGAGCCGCCGATTACGACGATTGGGTCACGGAAACCAAGGGCGCAGACAGCCGACCCCTGCATGGCTTGAACGGCGACATTCTGGTCTGGAATCACGTCACGTGCCGCCGCCACGAACTCAGCTCCATGGGCATCCGCGTGAATGCGGATAGTTTGAAAAAGCAGTTGGAGCTCTCTCATCAGATGGACTTCCTGAAATTCCCCTATCACCAGGGCATCATCAAGAATGAAATCCCCCTAAGCATCGGCGGCGGCATCGGTCAGTCCCGCACGCTCATGCTCCTCCTGCGCAAAGCGCATCTAGGCGAAGTCACCGTAAGCGTGTGGCCGCAGATCCTCAAGGAAATCTGCGCCAAAAAGAATATCCACGTCCTCGAGTAGAAGCCGCCCTTCTATTCGGTGTCACAGCTTGGGAATGCCATGCAAGCAAAATCACTTGCTGTTCTCCGGCGCCTCTGCGTCTACCCAGTACGCCTTGCGAGCCTTCAATTGGAGACCCGCATGGTTCTTGAGGCTTAGTCCAAGAGCATGGAGACCTGGGTCGGGCGATTGTGGCCGGAAGCTCAGGACGTAGTAATTTGGCACGTCGTTCGAGATCGTTATTAGGTTTCGTATGAGCGTGGTCGCGTCTTTGAATGCGAAGTACTCGCCGCCCGTCAGACGCGCCACGGATTTGGGAACATTCTCCTTGAGACCGTCACTCGCCGCGATGAACGCCATACGCGCCAGTCGCAATGGTGGGAGCAGATCACTTGCACAGTCCAGCGCCTGAACACTGCGATTGCCATGCGCGTCGGGGTCGGCATTCGGGTCTTTGCTCATACAGCCACCCGGTTGGTATGGCGTATTCCCGTAAGGACTCCCTCCCGGCCTGGGCACCTTCGATGCTTCGTGCTTTACCGCTGTTTTCGTGCTCGAAAAAGCGAAACTATAGATCGCAGTATTGGTGTCGTCGATTTCGCGTATGGCATCCGCAAAGCTTGTTTGGCTGCCGCCATCGGCTGTCTCGCTGAAGAGCACCACCGCCCGACGATAGGCTCGCGGCTGGCTGCGCAAAAGATTGATGCCGAAGCTGAGCGCGTCAAGAATAGACGCGCCCGGGTCACCCTCGTGAAGCCTGGCAATCGTCTTGGCTGCCGCATCCGTATCGTCGGTGAAGTCCTTTTCCAGGCGAGGCTTGCTGTCAAAACCAATCACGGCGACGCGATGCGGCACGTTGCCAATCACGGCATCCAGCACCGCCCCAAGACCGCTGTAGTCTTGCAGGTGTGATGCACCCTGGCCCCCGGTCTGCACGATGACCGCCAGCGCCAACGGTTGCGAGTCAGTATCGACCTCCAGCCGCAGCAATTGCGAAACGCCATTGTCCGTAAGGATGAAATCGTCGGCTGTAAGCGAAAAAACCGTTTCGCCCGTCTTTTTCTTAACGAGCACCGGAACCAACACCAAATTTGACCTCACCGTAATAGCCGGGGCCTGGGAAGCCGCCGATGCCTGCCCATTACTCTGTGCGTTCGTGGCCTCGAACGAGCAACAGAGGAATGGCGCCACTGCAAGAGCGAATTTGAATCGATTCTTCGTGAGGCTCTCTCCTCTTCCTTCTCTCAAGCGGTAGGAGTGCGGTGGCAGCGGTTTAGTTGCTTTGTCACAGAGATCGTAGTCAATTCGCAGAGCTGCAGAGCGACATACCAAGTCTCGTAATCCGCCGAACCGGACAACTTGCTCCCATTACCCACATTCGCGGTTCCAGCGTTACCCAGCCACCCGCCAAGCCCTCATCGGGAGAAATGAATAATCGTCACAATGACAACCGTGCCAATCACTGTGCCCACCAAAATCACCGGCACCAGCAGCCACGGCAGCAACCGACTCGCGGGCTTCCAGCGGCACAGCATGTGCGCAACAAAAAGCAGTGGCAGGCCACCCAGGAGCGCAACTTGGTAACCGACGGCGCCGCCGTCCAGCGCGCTCTGAACATCGCTGAACACCAGCACCTTGCGGCCCATGCTTTGCCACATGATGAACAGCCAGTGGTTGCCATGCACAAACCAGACCATGGGCAACAACAACAGTCCCCCTAACGAAATCTTCAGGGCCAAATGCCAGCGAGCCAGCGCAAGAAAATCCAGCATATCTCGATAGAACCCGCTAGGCGGCGAAGAAAGTGCCAACCGCGAGCGCAGGAGCAGCACCAGGGCGAAAAACACGAGCAAACTTGCTATTTCAACGCCGAGCAACAGTGGGGATGCCTGACTGTAGATGAGGCGAGACCACTCAATGTCAAAGGTGATGGCAATTAGCCCAGTAGCGGGAATTCCCAGCAGCGCGATGAGGTAAGGGAGACGAAACGAAGACGTTTCACGCATGATGGATTATTGCACCAGAACCATTCCGCCACTGGACAATCTCTTGCCCCGAACGTCCACGACCTCACTTATCGTTTCAACCGGCGAGGAACGCGAGGTCCACGCAATCCAAACGCTCGTACCATCGCCAGATCGTTAGTGCGCGCCCCAGAATGGAAGCAGACCGCGTATCCGGATGGTATTGTCGCTTGCGGGTCTTCTTTCGCTCGGGGCAGATGACGGAGTTCCGGGCCGCGTAAAATGGATTTATGCAGGGCACGCCTCCCCCCCGTGCTCAGCGGAGACTGAATCTACATGAAGCAGTTTGCCCGTTGGCAACTGGTGTTGGTGATCGGCTTTTTGCTGCTGTACACCGTTGTGTCCCTCGTGAGCAAACCAAGTTTTGCCCTTACTGCATTTTCCGATATCACAGGCACGGTTCTGTGTTTCGCAGCCACGGGGGCAATGTTGTGGGCCGCATTCAGAAATCAGGGAAGAACACGCTGGTTTTGGATTCTGCTGGCCACCGGCGTCGGGATGGTGGGCAGCAATTTCTGCGCGTGGCTGTATTACGAGGTTATCGCGGGCCGCACCCCGCCTGACCCATTCTGGGCGGACATCCCTCTGTTTCTGCAACCGGTGCCCATGATGGCTGCGGCGGCAATGCGGCCGGGCTCGCGCCAGCGAGAGCAAAAGTTCCACCTGACCACCCTGAATTTTCTGATCCTGTTGCTGTGGTGGGTCTGCGTCTACATGTTTCTCGTCTTCCCCAACGAATACATCCTGCCCAATAAAGTCGCCTTCAACAGCTACTACTATTCCTTGTTCATTCTGGAGTTTTCCGTTTTACTCGCGGTTCTGGGCGGCATGGCGCTGGTGGCACAAGGCGCTTGGCGAAAGATTTACTGGCACCTTTTCGCCGCCTGCGCGTTGTACCTGCTTGCCTATCAGTGGCTGAATTCCGCGCTCGAGCGCGATGAGTACTATAGCGGAAGCTTTTACGACGTGCCAAATTACGCGGCCCTCTGCTGGTTTATTCTCATCGCCGTAGTCGCGCGCAATGTGCCCTCCGAACACTTGACGGAAAGTGAACGCGAACACTCCGGCGATCTGCCCGGGATTCTGGCGGCACTAGCAGTGCTCTCCTTGCCCGTAATGGGGCTGTGTGAACTTTTCCTCGACCCAAACGGGCAGTCGTTGCGCCTGTACCGCATCTCAGTCACCATGGCGGGCATCCTGCTGATGGGTGTCTTTGTGTTTTTGCGGCAGATGCTGCTGAATCAGGAAATGCGCAGGCTGCTTCTCCAATCCAGAGAGAATTTTGAGCGGCTACACAGCGCGCAAAGCCAACTGATACAGAAGGAGAGGTTGGCTGGAGTGGGCCAATTGGTCACCGGCGTGGCGCATGAATTGAACAATCCGCTGACCGCGGTGATCGGCTTCTCTGATTTGCTGATCGAGCAAGCACCGGATGACAACTCACGGAAAAAATTGGAAAGGCTCGGAGCGGAAGCGCGCCGCATCAAGCGAATCATTGACAATCTGTTGAGCTTCGCCCGGCCCCAAAGCGCGGGGCGCCGCTTGCTGGACATCGGCGAACTGGTCCGCGAATCATTGATGCTCTGCGAGCATCAATTGCGCAGCAGCGGCATTCAGGTGGAACTGAATTTCGCCCAGAACCTCCCGCGCATTACCCTAAATGAAGGCCAGTTCAAACGCGTTTTCGTCAACCTTTTCAGCAACTCCGCGAACGCACTTGAGCAATCTCCGGAAAAGAAAATTGTCGTGGAAGGGCGGCTGGAAGGCGAAAAAGTGATCGTGCGCTTCAGCGATTCCGGCCCTGGTTTCACCGATGTGAATTGCGTCTTCGACCCTTTCTACACCACCCGGCCCGTTGGGCAGGGGACCGGGCTGGGCCTGAGCATCTGTTACGGCACCGTAAAAGAGCACAATGGCAACATCTACGCGCAAAACCTGCAACCTTACGGAGCCGCCCTTACGATTGAATTGCCGGTTGCCTGAAGTACCCCGCGCTGCTGCTTTCCGATCGTGAACTGGCAGAAAAGGCAGGAGCCCATGCTAAGTCAGAAACTGAACATCCATCGCGTCTTCCATGCAATCGGCGATCCCACCCGTCGGGCCATCGTGGAAAAGCTCAGCGTAAAGCCCCTCTTGGTCTCGCGGCTCGCAAAGCCAATGGACATGACTCTGGCGGCCGTTGTTCAACACCTGCAAGTCTTGGAGAGATGCGGCTTGGTCCATACCGAAAAAGTCGGAAGAGTGCGCACTTGCCGCATCGAGCCCGCAGGGTTTTGGTCGCTGCGCAATGGATCAATGAGCGCCCAGCGACGTGGAAACGCCGTTTTGACTGTCTTGGCGATCAGCTCGCGGAGCCTGATGCAGATTGCTGGGGAGTGCTAACGCTTCCGCGAAGTAAACTTTTCCCATTCGCCGGGAGCAAGTGCTTTCTTGATCTCCTCGGAAGTGTGGAAACCGTCGCTGATGACGGTTGCCCCTAGATTCTTTTGGTCCACGGCGATCGGCTGAAGAAGAATGGCGGGCACTTTATAGGAGCCGTTTGGAATGCTGTCGCTTGTGGCAGGCTTCGTGCCGCGAGCTAGCGCCACGGCCGCATCCACGGCACGCTTGGCAAGAGGTCCCAGCGGTTTGTACACGGTCATAGTCTGAGTCCCGCGAATAATGCGCACCACTGCGGGAAGGTCAGCGTCTTGGCCGGAGACGGGAACGGTGCCCGCCAGCTTTCGCTCCTTCAGTGCCTGAATCGCGCCGCCGGCAAGTTCGTCATTCGCTGCTACAATAGCGGAGATCTTGTCGTCTGATTTTTTCAGCGCTGTGATAGTTGCCTCGTACGCCTCCGTGCGATTCCATTGGTGACACCACTCCTCACTGGTAGCAGAGATGCGGCCGGTGTCTACCGCCTCCTGCAATGCCAACTTTTGTCCGCGTTCAAATTGCAGGGCGTTGTTGTCTGAGGGTGGTCCTTCGAGCAGGAAAAAATGGCCCTTTTGTGCGGCGGCAAGAACCGCCGAAGCTTGCAGTTTTCCCACTTGCACGTTGTCGAAGGAAATGTACAGCGATACCGGGCTATTCTTGATCAGCCGGTCGTAACTGACCACCGGCACTCCCTTGCGTTTAGCCGCGTCCACAATGGCAGCCGCTTTCTCGGCATCGTGCGGGACAACGATCAAGACATTTACCCCGGCATCCAGCAACTGATTGGCTTCTTGCAACTGAACGGCGTCATCGCCCTCCGCGCTTTTAACAGTGATCTTTGCCCCTAATTCTTCAGCGCGCGCCTGAACCAATTTCGCATCGCGCTGCCAGCGCTCAAGTTTCAGGGAGTCCAGCAGGAAGCCGATATGCACCGGCGCTTCCTGCGCAGCCGTTTTGATTGAAATGGACAAGCACAGCAAAAACGTAATGAAAAAAGAAATTCGTCCTATTTTCATTGTTTACCCTATTTATATAGTAAATAACGATTCGCGGTTTACCCCTGCCGCCAGAACATCATACGCTCCTCATTTACCTCAACACTATGATTTTGCTCTCACAGCATGTTCTTCGCGGCAGTACAGGGTTTCTCAAGATAACTGTCAGTTACTGAGCAATGGATCGACGATCGCCGCGGCAATCGCGGTCGCGAACCCTTCAGTAATTCTTAGCAAGATACTCCCGGGCTTGATCAATCCTGAAGCTGGCGTCGCCTGTTTCTATTTGCAGGAGCAGCATCGCCGCGGTTAATTGGTTGTGGAAATCGAACGCTGCGGAAGTATCCGGATTCGCAACGAGCTCCAGGTTCTTGTCAACCTGCGCGCTTTCTTCGCGCAGAGATTTGAGCTTGGCCTCTTGCACGGAGATGGTGTCGAGCAACTGTTGTCGAAGCACCTCCACGCCGCGCGCCACATCGCCCTCTTGAACTCGTTTCCACTCGTCGTGGGCGTCCGCGGCTCGGTTCAGATGCTTGTTGATGGACCAACTGGCAAGATTGTAGTTGACCGTGACCTCGCCGTATGGCTGTGGGCCCTGAGCAACCGGATTCACTTGCTGATGCACGCCGACGGAAAGAGCAACGTCCCAGGTATTTTGGCGGCTCAACTTGTCCAACGCTTTTTGCTCTTCGTGCTCTCTAGTCTGTTTTCGCGCCACCAATTCTTTTAGCGGCTTATCGCTGAGCGGAGGAGCATAAATCGCCGCCATCTTGGACTGGGTGTCGGCCCGGTCAGCGTGCAGCTTGATCCTGGTGGTCTGCAACGAAAAAAGCATTACGCGCGTGGCATTCTGTACTTCCACCATCTTTGAAGTCTTTTCCATCAACGCATCCAGTGACTGGGAAGCTTGATCGATCAGGCCGAGCTTGTTCTGCAAAGCGCTTTTCTCCAGGTTGGAGAGCGCATATTGGACCTCTTGCTGCGCTTCCAGAGTTGCCCTGTAAAGTTCGCAGTTTTTGCGCGCGGCTTCCATGGTCAAGCCCGCCTTTCTTACGTCTGACAAGCCAAGAGAGGCGCCGCCCACGATTTGCATGGGCAAGCCAGTCTCCGGCTGAGTGAAGCCGCCTGCGGCTGTAGGCGTGCGCAAAAGGTCTCGTTGCGCCTGCGCTTGCTCCATAACGAAGGCGCAGTAAGCCTGCTGATCCTTCGAGCTTTGCGAGTGCGCAGGGAAGGGAATGAACAGGGCTGCAGCAATCACCAGCTTCCAGCGGTTCAGAAACATTCTGGTTCTCCTTAGAACAACAGCGGTTTGCGTCCGAGGAACACGGTCTTGGATTTCGCGGAATCGGGGCGGTCCAGATTCATCTGGATCAGGAAACCCCGAATGATGGTTTTGAAGATCGGATGAGTGGCAGTTTCTTCGCCGGTGAATATTTGCTTCACCGTCCCAACTTTGCGGCACGCAATCATATTCAGGTAACAGTCATAAATCGGCTGCCCGGCTGCGGCGCTGGCTTGATTGTCATAAGGCACGAAAGCGAAATAAAGCGTTTGCCCGCCCGAGGCATTCAGGTAATACGGGCTTAGCTTTGCTGTTCTAATAGCCTCTCGCAACCGGTCGACCTGCCTTGTTTCTTCCTGAAATTGTTTCTGGGAAACATTGATGGACACATCCAGTTGCGCAGCTTCAGAGCGCAACTCTGCTTGCTTTTCCAGCACATCCAACGCGGGAGTGCCATTCGTCGTCTTCGTCAAAACACTGTCCGTCAGCAAGACCTCCGCGATCTTGCTGTCGGTTAGTGCGCCCTGCGCCTGGTTGAGCGAAGCGAGTTGCGTGGCCGCATCACCCTTAGTGATCAGTCCGGACGCCAAATCCTTGTTGATGTTGGACTCGACCTCTTTTAGTTGTGCCAGCACTTTTTGCGTTTTCAGGTTGTCAGCCTGTTTCTGCTGGTCGAGGGCCGCGAGTTCGCCGCCAGTGGCGCGATTGTGCTTTTCTTCGCGCGCGATTGCATCTCGCAGTTCAGGTTCCAGTGCCAGCAGGGCTGTGCGGTGCTTGGTCATTTCCGCGATGCCGCTTTCCAGTTTGTTGGAATCCACCTTCAGGTCTTCAATTGTCTGCTGGCTGGTAACCAGTTGCGCTCTGAACGCGAGACTTTTCTCGTCTGACGCAGACAGAATCACCGGCGCGGACCACGAGCTGTTCAAAGCATAAAAGCCCATAACAAACGCGTAGAGAAGGATGCCGGCAAGCACCAGATAGAGCACAACGATGGCAAAGATGCGATAGACCGTAATCACAAGCGTGTAGTGCAGCGATTGCTTGGCAGGGGCCTTCTTCATTTTGGGAAGAAGAGTTTCAACCGGTGGTGTTGCCAAGTGGCGCCTCCTGTTCTGCTTTTGTTCGCGTGCCCCAGTCCGCAGAATCCATCGTGCAAAAGGCAAGGGGTGTGAGAAACAAACTGGAAACAAGCGTCCAACCGACATAAGCGCCAAACGCCAAAGGGTGAGCGAGCGCTTCCCTAGCGCTGTATTTCTTGATCACCCAGGTAAGAATCGCGCCAATCCCTAGAGCTGTCACCATTGGCACCGGACCGGCCCACGCCAAGGGGTCCGAAGTGAGCATCGTGACCACAACCAAAAAGCCAATCAACGCGCCTAGCGGAGTCAGCACCAGCGTCAGCACGGTGTTCGGATGAAGTTTCCACACATGTTGCGGCAGAGTTCTCAGCGTAAAAAAGAAATCGCGCACGATGCTGCGGCGCCAGCGGAGTTGCTGTTTGAAAAGCACAGAGAGGTTGTTAGGGACGGTCGTCCAGCAAAGCGCGTCATTGTTAATGTACGTGCCGTAGCCCCGCAGGAGCGTCTGGTGAGTCAGGAACCTGTCTTCTCCCTGAGTTACAGGGATGCCGAACCAGTGGCGCGCGCGAATAGCAGGTTCGATCTCCAGCAATAATTCGCGACGAATTGCAAACAGGCATCCGCTGATGCAACAGACGCTCCGCGTCCAATTCTCCGGAATCTTATAAAGCTGGAACGCGGAGTAGTAAACGATCGCCTGAATCGCGGTAATGACATTGTCGTTCGGATTCCGCACCCCCACCCTGCCGCCAACCGAACCGATTCGCGGCTCGGAGAAACAGGCCGTCAGCTCCTGAATCGCGTCGGGATGGAAAATGCAATCAGAATCAATAGAAATGATGACTTCCGCCGTTGAGAGCTGCAATGCGTTGCATACCGTTCGCGCCTTGCCGCAATTCGCCTGATTGCGTCCCGCCGTTACGCGGATGTTCGTAAAATCGCGCTGCGCTTTCAGAATCCACTGGTAACTATCGTCTACGGAACAATCGTCTTGGGCGATCACTTCAAACTTTTCAGTCGGATAGTTGCTCTTGCTGATGCTTTCAATGGTTTCGTAAACCGTCTGCCCCTCATTGTAGCAGGGCATCAGCACACTGACGGAAGGCTGATAAGTGTAGTCCTTCTTGACCTTGGCGCCCGGAAACGCCAGCTTCAAAATAATTCCCATCAGGTATTTGGTCACGGAAATGAGCAGGCAAAGCACCATGATGAGCCACAGAAGAATCGGGGCCATTAATGCAGCGCCTCCCCTCCAAAAGCAACATACGGCTCTCTTGCTGCATAACAGACTTTATCTGATGGTAAGACGGGTCACAAGCTGCTCGGTTACACCAAGATTTCACGTCATGTGTAAGGGTTACTCCTGGCCGGTCAGCGAACCAGCAAAGCGCCGCTCCTGCAACCCAAGTTTCCGATCACGGCAGCGTTAATCAGTTGACAGCGCAGAACCGCCATTTATCCGCATTGTGAGTAGGAGCGAGACGTGGCAATATTTTCATGATTTAACAACTGAGGTGACTTTACGCTTTATTTCTTCGCCTGGATTTTCCTCTTGCTCCCGCTCCTCCTTTTGGCAATCGCGTGGTGCAGGGCGAAGGCACTGTATGTCCCACTTGCCATGTTGTCTGTGAGCGCGGTTCTCTTGGTCGCCTCGGGCGTACGCATCCTAAAGCTCGCGCTACTCGGAGCGGATTATAGCCCTCGTTTGTACACAACATCTGAAATCAACCTATTTTTGGCGGTCATTCTGGGAATCTATCTGGCTCTAAAGCGAAAATGGATCGCAGTGTCTGCGGCATCGATTCTCGTGCTCGCCTGGCTGTATTTACTGGCGGTAAACTCCGTCGTTTAAACCGACTCCCAAGGAACATATCTCTTCGGAGCACTAGTACGAGCATGTCCGGTAAGCACGTGAAACCGGATGAGGCCCTTCCGCAAGAATCCTGGGAAGGGTCTGGGAACGAACGCAACATCCTAGAACCGCTCGCGAATCACTCGGAATCAATACGCACATGTTTCGGCTGCAACTCCCGTCCCGGACTTGGTAGCTTGGCAACAAGCTCTGTAGAATCGTCTATGATGGTGGTGGGGTGAAGTTCCCATGCAATATGCCGGGTTCATTTCTTCAATCGTTTGCACGGCGGTTTAGGTCCCGCCCCCGCGACAACTTTTTACTACGGAGGAATGGCCCACGCGGGATTTCCTCCGTTATCCCGCAAAACGTTGCGGCTTCACCAGGAGAATCACGATGACAATCCGTCTTGATGGCAGCAGCCTGACCATTGAGGCTGTGGTGCGCGTGGCGCGTCACGGCGATGAAGTGGAACTTGCTCCCGAGGCGCTCGCCCACGTCAGCACTTGCCGCGCCGTGCTCGAGAAAAAAATCCTGGCCCACGAAACCATGTACGGCGTAAACACCGGTATCGGCGAATTCTCCGAAGTGGTCTTGAACGACGAGCAGGTAAAGGAATTCCAGAAGTATCTCATCTACAATCACGCCGCTGGCATTGGAGAGCCGGCTCCCATCGAGCACGTTCGCGCCGCCATGCTCAGCCGCGTCAACGTTCACGCCAAAGGTTTTTCCGGATGCCGCCCGGAAATTCCTCTCACCTACATCGCCATGCTCAATGCAGGCGTCACTCCCGTCGTGTGCGAAAAGGGAAGTGTCGGCGCTTGCGGCGACCTGGCTCCCATGGCGCAGTGCGCGCTGTCGCTGATGGGTGAGGGCGAAGCCTACTACCAAGGCCAGCGCATGGCAACGCACGAGGCACTAGTCAAAGCTGGCATTCCCGTGCCCGGCCTCAAAGCTCGCGATGGCCTGGCCGCGATCAATGGCAGCAACCTCATCACCGGCATGGCATGCCTGGAGCTTTACGACGCGGAACGTTGGGTGGCCCAGGCGGAAATTGCCGCTGCCATGACACTTGAAGCGCTTATGGCCAACATGCGTCCCTACGAAGCGAAGCTCCACGAGTTGCGCGGCTTTCGCGGCGCACAAACTGTCGCCGCAAACTTGCGCGCCGTCATCGCCGGTTCCGATCTTGTCACCGGCAGGCTCAAGGTAAAGGTGCAGGACGCCTACTCCATGCGCTCCACTCCTCAGGTTATCGGTGCCCTGCGCGACTTGCTCTCTTACGCGCGCAAGCAGGTGGAAACGGAACTCAACGGTGTGGCAGACAATCCCATTTTTGTTGCGGAAGAAAACAAGGTGTACACCGGCGCGAATTTTCAAGGCACTCCCGTGAGCCTACCTCTCGATGTCGTCGGCGCGGGCGTGACGATGGTCAGCGTCCTCAGTGAGCGCCGCCTCAACCGCCTTCTTAATCCCGCGCTCTCCGTCGGACTGCCTGCTTTTCTCACCAAGGGTGCCGGAATGTTCTCAGGCCACATGCTCAGCCAATACACCGCGGACATGCTCATCGTCGAGCAGCGCATCTTATCCGCGCCAAGCTTCATTCAGTCGATTCCCGCAGCCGCGGATCAGGAAGATTTCGTTTCCATGGGAATGAATGCCGCCCTAAAAACGCGGCAAATTCTGGAGAACGCCAACGGCGTCCTGGCCATCGAGTTGATCGCCGCCGCACAAGCTTTGGATTTCCGCGAGTTCACACCGGGCAAAGGAACACTGGCCGCCAAGGCTGCCGTTCGCAAAGTCGTCGAGCACCTCGATGCGGACCGCCCGCTCTTCCGCGACCACAACGCCATGACCGCTGCGGTAAAGGCGTGCGCCGTTCTCGATGCAGTGACCGCCGAGATAGGCGAGTTGAAAAACTCCTGGTAGCAAGTAGAGGCGCAAACCTCCGTCGAAGCCAACGATGGCGCTACCGTTCCCCAGCCACCATCTTCTGCAATTCCTCAACCGATCCGTTCAGAAGATTGCGCAGCACCGCCACCTCGGCCATGATCCCCGTGTGCAACGCTGGATCCACGTCAGGCGCAAAAAGTGATGAGTGGTTCGAGGGCAAGGAGATTCCCGCCGCCTTGGCTTCGGCATATTTCTGCGGATCAGCTCCGCCAAGAGTGAAGTAGAAACCTGGAATACCTTGGGCAACAAACTGGGAAAAATCCTCCGATGCGGTAATCGGCTCTTCCACGACAACATTGTCTTTGCCCAGCGCTCCTTCTAGAGATTCCTTGAGTCGTCGCGCCAGTGCCGGGTCGTTGTACACAGAATCCGCCGACTCGTAATGCTCAATCGAAGGTGCACGCGGTGCACCCGCCGCTTCCGCTTCGGCATTCACGATGCGCGTGATCGCCGCAAGAATCTGCTTGCGAATCTCAGCTTTGTACGTGCGCACCGTGAGCCCGAGTTCTGCCTGATCCGGGATAATATTGTTTTTGGTTCCCGCCTGAATGTAACCCACGGTGACAACCGACATCTCTCCGGGCTTCACTTCGCGGGATGGAATCGTCTGCAAAGCCAGAATCGTGCGCGCCGCAATCACAATCGGATCAATCGCGGTGTGCGGTGCCGAGCCGTGCCCGCCCTTTCCGTAAATCGTGATGCGCAGCGAGTCCGCATTCGCGTCATAAGTCCCTGGCACAACTCCCGCCTTTCCTGCTGGCAATGAATTCGACACATGCAGCGCCACCGCCACGTCTGGTTTTGGGAATCGCTTCAGGAAACCATCGGCGATCATCATCTTCGCCCCAGAGATGGTTTCCTCCGCAGGTTGCCCGATCAGCATCAGCGTCCCGTGCCACGTGTCCTTGCTGTGCGCCATGATTGCAGCCGTGCCCAATATCGACGCCATGTGCACATCGTGCCCGCAGGCGTGCATGACCGCTACATCGTGTCCCGCGTCGTCCTTCGTGTGCACCTTGCTTGCGTAAGGAAGACCCGTCTTCTCTTCCACTGGCAGCGCATCAAGCTCTGTCCGGAGCATGACAGTAGGGCCTGCGCCATTTTTCAGGATCGCGACAATCCCCGTGCCGCCAACGTGCTCTGTCACCTCATAACCTAGGCTGCGCAGTCGGCCGGCCAGGTTCGCCGCGGTTTGCGTTTCGTGTGAAGAAAGCTCCGGATTCTGATGCAGGTCCAGATACAACGCGTGCGCGTCGGGATACACGACCTCGACTTCTTTTGCAGAGGGGACTTGCGCGTACGTCGCACTAGCCAGGAACATAACGAACGGGAGCCTTGTCAACTTCATTCGGATCCCCTATTTTGAATTTACGAAAGTTGCCTTCGGCATTCCCGTTCAGTGCCCCAGGAATTTCTCCAACTTGCTGAGCTCGGCATCCGCCAAATCAAATTCCTTTTGGGCCCTCGCCGTGTCCTTCGCTTTCAACGCAGCGTTCCCCTTTGACAAGTAAAGCTGCATGCGTTCCTGTGCCGCGGCGATGTCCGCGCGCAAGTTGTAGCCAGAAGCCGCTTGTTGCTGCCGGAGCGTGTCCACACTTTGTGAAGCCGCCGCCGCGCGCACATTCAGCTTGTCTGCATCATCCTCCAGCTTGGCCAGTTCTTCCGGAGTAGGGACAGGCGGAACACTTGGCGTCGCTGCCGCAGTTGTGCCCGCTTCTCGCACTGGTTTGGGGTTCCCGACCGAAGGCTTGCTTGGCACTTTCGGCGTCTGCGGGGAGGCCTCTCCACCAACGTTCGAGATCTTCACGGCACCAGTCGTGCCCGAAACGTCAATACTAGCGTCCGGAGTCTTCACGGAAACATTTCCCTGCGCGTCTACGGTGACACCGCCCTTGTCGCTCTGGATGGTCACAGTCTCCGGCGCAGGATTTGTCGGAGCGGCTGCTGGCGAGTTCGGCGTTGTCTCCGGATTTGCCGGAAGCAATGCGTTCTGCGGATCAGCGTGTGTCCTGAAATGTCGAGGAACATAGATTCCCGCCGCCATCACAGCACCCACTCCCAGCAACGAACCGATCGCCAACCACAGTCCGCGCCGCGAAGCAGAAGCTGCCGGCACTGGTTGCGGAACGGAAGGCTGCGCCTCGGTCGCCGCCTGTGCCAACGGCGCAGCCGCGACTGCCGCCGGAGGCGTGAAGCCCGGCGCTGCCACAGTCGAAACGCGCGGCGGCAGCGGCGTTTCCATCAGCGTGGTCATTGAACCCGGTTTCGGCTGTGGCGTCACGGCCGTGTTAGCCGCTGGCAAAGCTGTCACCGGCACGCTCTTCAGCGCATTTCGAAACGCATCGGCAGACTGGAAGCGGCTCGCTGGATTCTTGGCCATCGCCATCATGATGATTTGATTCAACCCCGGTGGCAGATCGCTGCGCAGAGTAATCGGCTCGGGCGGCTCCGTGTTCAGGTGCGCAGTCATCAATGAGTATTGCGAATCGCCGCGGAACGGCAGCTTGCCTGTCAGCATCTCGTAGAGCGAAACGCCATATGAATAGATGTCAGAGCGAGCATCCGCCGCCTCGCCACGCACCTGCTCCGGCGGCATATAATTCAGCGAACCGAGCGTCGTGCCAGTTGTGGTAAGCGCACCGTCGCTGGAAGATCGCGCAATCCCGAAATCCATCAACTTCACCACGCCTTGCGGAGTCAGCATCATGTTGGCCGGCTTGATATCGCGATGAATGATGTTTTGCTTGTGCGCGTAGCTCAGCGCCGAAAGGATTTGGTCGGAACAGTTCACTGCTTCCGCAGTCGAAATTGGCGCACGCGCCAACCGGCTCGCCAGCGTCTCTCCTTCCACATATTCCATGATCATCACCAACTGGTTCTCGTAGGTCAGCGCTGTCCGCAGCGCCGCGATGTTCGGATGATTCAGCGTTGCCAGCAGGCGGATCTCCCGCAGGAAGCGGTCCGCCAGCGATTGTTGCGAACTCAGGTCTGGCAGCAGGATCTTCATCGCTTCGATGCGGTCTGAAATCACGTTGCGGACCTTATACACTTTGCCCATGCCTCCGAGCCCAAGAACGGACAGGATCTCGTAATCGCCAATGTGCTGCCCGGTGTTGAATTCCGCTGTCATAAAGCCTCCTCGAGGTCCCCGATTCCTGGTGAGGATACACCAAATAAGCCATGCAGAAATACAACGAGCCTGCGTTGCTTCTTCAGCGCAGGCCCGTCCTGAAAATGCTCATTTACCGACGATCAGGGATTCTTAACGATGTCCCCGACCTTCGCCGGTCCGCCTCCGGCCAGCGTAATTGTCGCCGAATCGTCGTCCACCTCGGTCACCGTGGCATCGCCTATCTTGTTCGTGATGGACTTAATCACCTTGCCCGTTGTCGGATCTTTCACCGTGCGCACTGCGCGACTCACTTCCAACTTGTCTCCGATCTTCACACCGGCCTTTTTGCCCACATTGATGATCAGCGTATTCCCGGAAACGTCGGCCACCACTCCGCTGACTTCCAGCTTGACGGTTGGAACTTTATCCACGGCGCTGTCCAGTTGCGCCCCGGTATCGTCCACCGCTTTGCGCACCGCTTCTCCCAGAATAGTATTCGCAAAATTGCTGCTGCCCATATCCAGGCCACCGCCACCTCCGCCCGACCAAGTCCCGCCAGCGCCAAGCAGGGAAGTACCCCCACGCGTGGATTGTCCCGTGCCCGTAACCGCGGCCAGGATCTCACCCGTCGTTGTGTTTACCATGCGGGCGCTCACCGCGACCACCGCCTTCGATTCACTCTTTCCAACTCCACCCAGCCCGAATTTGCCCAGGCCGTAGCCTCCGCCGCCCACATTCGTATGTTTGTCATCGCGGCCAAATTGCGTTATGGACCCGATGATGATGGCATCCACTCCCAGAATTTTGCCGATCTTCGCGGCGGTGGTGGAATCCGCGCGGTCGCTATTCGAAAAATTCTGTTCCGCCAGGATCTTGTCCAGGGCGTTGCGCTCGATTACGGAATACTTGCCGTCCTGCACAAGCTTCTGCACCAGCAGATCGGAAATGCCTTTGCCAACGTCCTGGTCCGAGTGAAAAATCTCCGCAACCGTAGTGCGCACCGTGCCGTAGTCGAAATTCATTACCGCGACGCGATGCTTCGGTGCGCTTGGCGCCGCTTCCTGGCCCATTGCCACCGGAACCAGCGCAAAGCAACTCAAAATCGCCAACATCCATACGAGATGCAACCTGGGGGCGGTCTTCATATCGAACTCCTTCGAGGAGAGGCATGCTTCGCCGTATTCGGCCTAGGGCACTGCCTCCATAGTTAGCTGCGCGTATGTTAAAAGATGCGGGCGGGGGCTTCAACCCCGTTTTTGTAACATTGTGAGAAACGCCAATCCCTACCCATCAGAAGTGAATTCGCGATTTTCACGTCGAGTTTGCAAGCTGTATAGCTTGCGAGCAAAAGGCTCTGCAGCGCTTACATCCCTAAATAGCTGACGTGGACATACACCCCGGTGTGCACGTTATAGAGCATGTACCAGCCCAGGTGGTCGGTATCCTCATACACCACGAAATCATCGGCGCAATTCCAGCACCAGTCCGCGCACAGCGGCCAATCCCACGATGCGACTTCAAAACCGAATCCTCCGGGAAACCAGAAGCGATGATGCGCCAGGTCGAACCGCTCCACCCGATACCGGTACGACGGCCCAAAGTGCTCAAAGTGCCCGTGCTCGAATGGATGATCCATGTGGAAGCGCTTATCGTTCGGGCTTTCATGCCCGTACCAATGGTCGTTGTTCACGTGAGGTGTGCTGTTGACGTGCCCGGTGGAGTGGTGCTCGACTTCAGGTTTGACGTGTGCATTCTCACGCCTCGACGGCGGCGGTGGAACGTGGCCTTGATTGGCGCGCGGGGAGTTGGGTCCCCGCTCCTCTTGGTTCTCCTTGCGTTGCGCTAAAGCAGGAAGAGCTGCCAGCGCTGACACAACCGTGGGGATAAACAGTCGTCGATTCATACTCTTCTCCTTGTCCGTATGGAATGTGAAAAGCTCCAGACTGCGAGGTTCTTGACCGGGATGCTTAACGGCCTTGTAATTCCGACATGCGCTGGAACGCTGGGGTTACAGCTTTATTAAAACCAGAATGCCAAATTCCACCACCCCGTCAGTGCATCCTATCTCTTCTCCGGCCTTGGACACAACGGACTTGCCGTTTACAGGAGACGTTGACAGATTCTCTCCCCAATCGCTCGGTTATCTCGTTCCTCTGCTTCTCGCTTAAACTGTTCAACATCGCGATACCCTCCAACAAACTCCTTAGAAGGGGTGCGCGACTTACAAGTGGAAGTTAAGCCGCCCTGCGTTCCTCCCAATAGTCCTCAAAGCGATCGTTGAGATGAGAGCAGCGTAGTGCCAGTATGGCGTTGGCTCCCCGGACGGTCCAGAACATTCCCGATTGTTTGAGACGAGAGCCTATCACCGTTTTGCATCCGGCTTCGATTACACCCGAGCCAACAAACAAATGCTGGCGGCGAAACTTAGGATAGCGCATACGCTCCGCATTTCTTTCGAAATACTCTGCCTCGGTGCAAATCTTCTCGGCCATTTGGGAATTAGCGGTGTCGATGGAGCGCAGCACGCCCACCAGTTTTTCGATTTTTCCTTTGTCCAGCAGACGCTTCTGGGGGACCTTCATCCAGGCTTTCTGTTTGACGTCCTCGTGAGGATACAGCTGGCGTGCCACCTCCCACAGATGCTGGCGAGCATGGTATAGGTCGACAATCTGGATCGTGCCCGGAAAGTGTTCGGCGACAAGATTCCGAATCCATTCGGCGCCATCGCCGATGACGACTTTCTTTTTCGCACGGCTCCAACCACGTTTCCACGCTTCTCGATAGATGCGCTTGCCAAACTCTACCGCGGTTTCGATGGCCCCGGTGTAGGTGGTGGAATCTGAGTCGCGGATCGCGTAGCCTTCCTGGTCCCAGGTAGTCTGGGTGAACACACATCCCAACTTGGCCTCCCGCGTATGGGCGGGTAGGCCCTCGGTCTTGCCTTGCCGACCCGCAGTCTCTTTCTTCACCACCGGGACTCCGGTCCCATCCATTTGCACATACAGGATAGGAATGGGTTCGCCCGTGATGACCGGCAGATCCAACTGCAGGGCTTTCTGGATCTCTTCCTTCTCACGCTGGACGATATCGTCTCCGATGGCTTCTGCCGTGCGCTCCACAGATTTGGTGGTCACCTCCAAGCCGGCCAGAATTTGCATTTGCTCGCGGCCGTGATCAAACGGGACCTGCTGGCCCACCAAGGCCTGCATGCGGCGCACCCCAGGAGAAAACTCCGTATTCTCGATGTCCAGTTCGACATCCACCGGGAACTGGCCGACATGGCATCGGGAGCACAAGAAATAGGGGCGGGAGAGGCGTGCGGGACCGACAATCGTCTGCACAGGTTTAGAACGGATTTCCTGATATTGCGCGTGATGGCCGCAACGACACGGCAGCTGACGCTGATCCGCGGCTGGCGCTGCGAACTGCAACAGTTCGCTTAAGGCGGCAGCACCGGCTTGGTGGAGAGCCGCCCGCAAGGCCGACTCTACCGCTTCGAGATCGGTCCGGCCGTCCTTATGGCGTTGCGCAAAGACACGACCGAGCAGCTGGTTTACTTCCCGCGCCACCTCCTGATGGATCGCAGCAGCCGTTTTTTTTCCTGCTCGGTCCAGCCACCCCGTTGCTGCTCGACCGGACGGAGTCGACAGATCTCTTCGTTGAGGGTGACCAGGTCTTCGCTGAGCTTCTGGAAGCGGTGAAACTCGGCCACCTCTTGCTGTGCCTTGCGCAGCGCCGTGGGATTGGGAAAGCTCTCCGTGACCGTCTTGCCGGACACGCGGCGAGTGAGGCGAAACTGCGGATCATGTCCAGGGTCGTTGTGTTTGGCGCAGTGGCAGGAAGGCTTGCCGCAGCGCCGGGACACCGCGGTAATGGAACCCGGTCGAAGATCATGCAAGCCGAGGAACTCTTCCAGGAGCTTCGATCTTTGGGTTTCCAAAGTTGCTAGGTCGTTAGGCATAGGGGTCTCCTCTCTATGTAGCGTATCTATTCTGTACGTATAGATACGCTCAGAATGATGCCATAAAAAAAGGAAACCTGCTAGATACCACCTCCACGCCGCGCACCCCCTTAGAAGTGCTTCGCCCGTCAAGCCATCTAAGAATGTAACCCTAGAGCTCCCCGTCGAGCCATTTGATATGTAACCAGAGAACGCTTGTTGTTGTTGTGGCTGTGGGAAAGTGGGAATCCCGAAGGGATTTCCAAGCTCGCGAAGCGAGCGTCTTTTCCACAGCCTTTTCGCCGGCCACTTTGTGTCTGGCGGGACGCGAGCTGCTCCTGCGCTTTCGGACTCAGCCGCCGGTTCGCCAGGCGGTAAATCCGGTCGAGTTTCCTGTCGATGATTTTGGCTAACTGAAACGGATCGAGAGATGTTCGCAGTGCTTTCAGAATGGACAGTTGCGCCGCATTCCCCTGCTTCGATGCCACCACCCGCTCGAAGGGAGTCTTCGGACCATCGTAGACGCGCCGAAGTTTCGATCCCACGTGAATCTTCTTGAGCAGCTTCACCGAGGGCAGGTACAGATTCAGCCATAAGCGCAGCTCTCGACGGTACAGGTCGTTCATAGCATCGACCGCGTTTTGCGTGTCATAGCGTTCCCACCCAAGTAGCTTCCGTACGTGCGTCCAGTTCTTTTGCTCGATGTGCGCGTTGTCGTCCTTCTTGTACGGACGCCCTCGCGTGAGTTGGATCTGCTTCCGTTCACACCAGGCCTTCAGATGCCAGTTGATAAATTCCGATCCGTTGTCCGAGTCCAGGCCCAAGAGCCGGAAGGGCAACATTCCCTCGATCTCATCCAGGGCCGCCTGGACAGCGGTTTGCCCCTTCCCCAGCAGGGCCCGCGTTTCTGTCCAGGTGGTTTGAATGTCGGTGATGTTCAGCGAATAGCCGAACTCTCCATCAGCCGAATTCCCGGAATGCGAGACCAGATCGACTTCTGTGAAGCCGGGAGACTTTACGTCCCAGTTGTCGGTTTTCACCGGGATGTGGTGCTTTAGCAAATAGCCCGGCTTGGTGCGCCCGTAAATCCGCCGCTTGTGTTGGTTTTTCTTGACCGCCAATCGACGGTCCATCTGCCGCGGACTGATTGAGAGCAATTGCTTCTCGATCTCTGGGCTTAACTTGAAACGTTTGCGGATCCAGGGCATCCAGGCCGGCAGCAGTGCCTTCAACCGCGCCGACCAGGGATAGCCGGCCGCCTCCCACACGCTCGTCAGCACGCTCAGCAGTTCGTGCCCGTAGCTCAGACCGCGTTTTCGCACGGGCCGAGCGGGTCCCTTGCCCGGCGCTGGGCCATTCAATATGCGTATGGCGTATTTTCGGTGGTAGCCCGTGGTCAGACAGAATTCGTTCAGCATTTCCCGTTTCGCCTTACGATCTGCTTTGAGATACCGCCCATAAATAACTCGGAAATACTCCCATCTTGCCTTGCGCCCCAAATGAACCCTCCCCAAATCGTCTTTGTCTCGGGTTACATTCTAAATGGCGCGACGTTGTACCCTCTGGTTACATTTTAGACGGCGCGATAGGGCGCACATCAGATTTAGGGAAGTCATGCAGCCACCTGCTTTCCCTCTGAGCGGCGTTCCCAGAAATCCTGGAAGCGTCCGCTGAGTTTGCTGCAGCGCAGGGCGATGATGGCGTTGGCGCCCTTGACGGTCCAGTGCATGCCTGCCCGCTTGAGCCGCGTCCCAACTACGATTTTGCAACCAGACTCCACGACGCCGGTCGAAGTACAGAAGCCTTGTTTTTCGAACTGGGGATACCGCATGCGCCGTCGATTTCTCCAGATGTATTGAATACATTCTCGCGCCTCTTTGTGTTGACCGATGTGGCTGCGCAGCGCGTGCACCAAGGATTTCAAGTGACCTTCGTCAAGCTCCTCACAACGTGCATCGATCCATGCCTTGCCCTCGGGGCTGTCTCCATAAATGACCTTTCCCACTTCGCCGAGATGTTCTTTGGCATGAAAGCGATCGAGAATCTGAGAGGCTTGCGGGAACAGTTCGGTAGCCGTGTTCCAAATCCAGGTCGCGCCATCGCCCAACACCACCTGACGCAGGGCTTCGGTGAAACCGCGGCGGCTGGCCTCGCGCTGTACGCGCGCGGCAAAATCCGACAGGTGGGGGCTGGTATCTGGAGTGGCGGCGCTTTCAATCGCACTCGAATAGCTGATCGATCCTGGATCGCGCACGGGTTTGCCTTCCCTATCTCGCGATTCCGCCGTCCAGACAGTGACCAGCTTGGCTTCGCGGGTTTTGGCCGAGCCGTCGGCTTGCTTGCCCGCGCGGTCTGCGACTTCTTGCGGGCGCATGGGCACCCCGGTGCCATCCAGGCCCAGATACATGGTAGGGGCCACTTCGCGCATCCTTTCAACGTCCTGGCGTTCATCCACGGCGATCTCGGCCCCCAGCGCTTCGGCGGCCCGTTCCACCTGCTTGACACTGACTTCCACGCCCGCCAATTCGTGCAACAGCGCACCGCTCTCCTCGAAGCTCACCAGCGCTGCCGCGCTGGCAGTCATGCGCAGAACTCCGGGCGTCAGGGAAAACGATTCCAGTTTCAGCGCTCGGTCCCGCGGGCAGAATCCATGGTGGCATCGGCCACAGTCGTAGTAAGCCCGCTTCAAATGCAGAGGTCCCAACACGCTTTCGAAGGTCTTCCCGTGACGGCCGTGATAGCGGGCCACACCGCCGCAGGGGCAAGGTAATTCCGGTCCCACATAATCGCTGGTGTCCGTGTTGAGCCGTTGTTCCAGGGCCCGAGCGGCCAGACGCAACGCCTGCCGCCGTGCGAACGTCTCCACAGCTTCAAAATCCAGTTCGGCCAGCGCCTGAGGACCTAAGAGCGTTTCGATTTCCTGGGCGATTTCGCTTTCCAGGTCCGCGGAGAGCCCCCTTTTTCGGCCCCCTCTGCGGAGACCGGGATCGCTTCGAGTTGTTCATCGGCCCATCGCTCGCAGGCCTCCCAATAGGCTTCGACGCGTTCTCGAAATTGCCGTCCCGATTCGATCTGCCGCCGGACCACCGGCACCTGTTCGGGAGAGACATAGCGGGAACGGGTCTTGCCCTCGACCTTCTGCGTGAGGAGGAAGTAAGGACCATGGGCTGCCTTAGGATCGTGTTGACAGGCGCAGACTCCTTGTCCGCACTTCATCCGGCGTTCACAGAGCGAACCTCGTCGCATCGGTTCCGGATGCGAGAAGGCTGCTGCTAATTGTGTAATGCGCGAAGGGACTGCAGGTGTGAGATCATCCATGCTTGGTCCTCCTGCCGTATATACTACTGCAGGACTAAGAGAAAATCACGCCGCTTCTCGAAAGCGCCGCCCTGCTGACGTGCGCCCGTACTAGACAGCACTGACGCGTAGTCCTGCTAACCCAAAGCTGAGAACAACATACACCCACCTCGCGATTTATTTTGTCGCAAAAAGCACTGGACATCCGTTATCGCGTTTGAGAGGATCAGTGTGGATTACTCGATGCGGAGGCCCCACATTGAAACGAAATGCAGAAGGCGTACCGAAGTTCTTATCCGGACGGGAATTCAGCCATCAAGAGATTCAGGAGATTCAAGAGACGGTGCGGGTGTACTGGCGGCTGAGTCGGAAAGAGCTGGTACAGACCATCTGCGAACACCTGGATTGGGTTACCCCGGCAGGACGCAACAAGCTGGCTTCCTGCGCGAAGGCTTTGCAGCAACTGGAGGCGCTGGGTTTAGTGAAATTGCCAAAGCTGTGCGCCAGTAATCAGCACATGGGGGGGCGCACGATCGTGGTGGGAGCGGGCAGCGCAGCGGAGGAGGAGATTGCCGGAACCGTGCAAGAGGTGGGCCCGGTGGAAGTGCAACCGGTAGGCGGGAAGGAAGCGAACCAGCTGTGGAACGAGTACGTGCAACGTTACCATCCGCTGGGGTACAAGCGCCCGTTTGGAGCGCATCAGCGGTATTTTCTGGTGGGCCGGGAGGGGCGTCGCTTGGGCTGTTTGCTGTTTGCTTCCTCGGCGTGGGCGCTGCGGGAGCGAGACGCGTGGATCGGATGGACGGAACGCGATCGCCAGCAAAGATTGAACTGGGTGGTGGCGAATACGCGTTTCTTAATTTTTCCCTGGGTGCGGGTCAAAAATCTAGCGAGCAAGGTGTTGTCGCTGGCGGCGCAGCGGATACGGAAAGACTGGGAGGAACGCTACGGCTACGGGCCGGTGTTGCTGGAAACGTTCGTGGAGCTGGCCCGCTACCGGGGGACGTGCTATCAAGCAGCCAACTGGATTCGCTTGGGGGAGACGCGTGGGCGAGGACGGATGGATCGTCACACACGCTACCTATCGACTCCCCGGGCGATCTACGTATATCCGCTGGTGCCGGAGTTTCGTGCATTTCTGCAAGGGACGAGCGAAGAAGGCCAGGGGCAGCGATGAGCTGCCGGGGCCGCAGAGAAGAACGGAGACAAGAGAGACAGGACCGGAGACGAGCGGCGAAAGAACTGCGCAAGCGTCAGGTCGCCGAGGGTCTCGAGAGTTCGCCGAGGGGCACGATCGGGAACGGAACGAGTCCCTGGAAGACGGTGAGGGAGGAACAGCAGGCGCGGCAGGAAGCGGTGGAGGAACAGCTCCAAGCGTATCGTTCGGCCCTGCCCACGTTGTTGAAGCGGTTGGGGAAGATCCGCGACCCGCGGAATCCGAAAACGATCCGACACAAATCGACGGTGTTGCTGTTGTACGGGATACTCCTGTTTGTATTCCAGATGGCCTCGCGACGAGAAGCCAACCGACAGATGACTCTGCCGCAGTTCCAGGAGAACCTGCGACGGCTGTTTCCGGAGCTGGAAAGTGTAGCGCATCAGGACACGCTGAACCGGCTGCTGGCGGGGATCGAGGTAAACGAGATCGAGGGAGCCCTGGTCGAACTGATCCAGCGGTTCATCCGCAAGAAGAAATTCTTGCGCTACCTGGTGGGGAACTGTTATCCGGTGGCGATCGATGGAACGCAGAAGATGGTGCGGAACAGGCTGTGGACCGAGCAATGCTTGGAGCGAGACCTACAGCGCAAGCAGAAAGACGGGAGCCTAGCCAGTGAGACGCAATACTACGTCTATGTTTTGGAGGCCAACCTGGCCTTCGCGAATGGCATAACCATTCCGCTGTTGAGCGAGTTTCTGACCTACGAAGAGTACGACCAGGAGAGGGATAAACAAGACTGCGAACTAAAAGCTTTTCGCCGGCTGGCGCAGCGGATGAAAGAGTATTTTCCGCGTCTGCCGATCCTGGTTTTGTTGGACGGGCTGTATGCCAACGGCCCGGTCGTGGAACTGTGCCGGCGCTACCATTGGCAGTTCATGATCGTACTGCAGGACGACTCGCTGCCGTCGGTATGGGAAGAGGTCCGCGGGCTCGGACAACTGCAGCGCAACCAGCATTGGGAACAGCACTGGGGGGACCGCAAGCAACGTTTCCGATGGGTGAACGACATCGAGTATCGCTACGGGGAGAGAGAACGGAGGCGGCAAACTCTGCATGTGGTGATCTGCGAAGAAACCTGGGAAGAACTGGCCCCGGATTCGCTGAAGCTGGTGCAGAAAGCCTCGCGTCATGCTTGGATCTCCAGCGAACCGCTGAGACGGGAGAACGTCCATGAGCGATGCAACCTGGGCGCGCGGCATCGTTGGGGAATCGAGAGCAACTTTTTGGTGGAGAAGTGTCAAGGCTATCAGTACGAGCATTGCTTTTCGCAGGACTGGAAGGCCATGAAGGGTTACCACTTCCTAATGCGACTGGGACATCTGCTGAACACCCTGGCGCAAAACACGACACGTCTGGCTCGGCTCGTGCGTAGTCGGGGGCGGCGTGGTCTGATTCAGTTTCTGAGAGAGACGTGCACGGGGCCTTGGCTAGACACTACAAGAATCCAACTGCTTCTCGCCTCTCCCTGCCAGCTTCGTTTGGAATGAACAAACCCTGAAAAAGGACAATTCCAAGCTTCCTCGCACGATCGACACGGCGGGGTGTCGCTCTTCACACAAGGACGGCTCAACAATCAACAAGGAACAGGCGAAATGTAACAGGAAAGAACGCCTGAATGGCATAAGTCGCCGCCACACATCTTTGCTTTGCCCCTGCTGGACCGCCCTGGCGACCGTGCGGCCGGGGCATGCGGCATCACTGCAGCTGCGTCAGCACTGACGCGTAGTCCTGCTAACCCAAAGCTGAGAACAACATACACCCACCTCGCGATTTATTTTGTCGCAAAAAGCACTGGACATCCGTTATCGCGTTTGAGAGGATCAGTGTGGATTACTCGATGCGGAGGCCCCACATTGAAACGAAATGCAGAAGGCGTACCGAAGTTCTTATCCGGACGGGAATTCAGCCATCAAGAGATTCAGGAGATTCAAGAGACGGTGCGGGTGTACTGGCGGCTGAGTCGGAAAGAGCTGGTACAGACCATCTGCGAACACCTGGATTGGGTTACCCCGGCAGGACGCAACAAGCTGGCTTCCTGCGCGAAGGCTTTGCAGCAACTGGAGGCGCTGGGTTTAGTGAAATTGCCAAAGCTGTGCGCCAGTAATCAGCACATGGGGGGGCGCACGATCGTGGTGGGAGCGGGCAGCGCAGCGGAGGAGGAGATTGCCGGAACCGTGCAAGAGGTGGGCCCGGTGGAAGTGCAACCGGTAGGCGGGAAGGAAGCGAACCAGCTGTGGAACGAGTACGTGCAACGTTACCATCCGCTGGGGTACAAGCGCCCGTTTGGAGCGCATCAGCGGTATTTTCTGGTGGGCCGGGAGGGGCGTCGCTTGGGCTGTTTGCTGTTTGCTTCCTCGGCGTGGGCGCTGCGGGAGCGAGACGCGTGGATCGGATGGACGGAACGCGATCGCCAGCAAAGATTGAACTGGGTGGTGGCGAATACGCGTTTCTTAATTTTTCCCTGGGTGCGGGTCAAAAATCTAGCGAGCAAGGTGTTGTCGCTGGCGGCGCAGCGGATACGGAAAGACTGGGAGGAACGCTACGGCTACGGGCCGGTGTTGCTGGAAACGTTCGTGGAGCTGGCCCGCTACCGGGGGACGTGCTATCAAGCAGCCAACTGGATTCGCTTGGGGGAGACGCGTGGGCGAGGACGGATGGATCGTCACACACGCTACCTATCGACTCCCCGGGCGATCTACGTATATCCGCTGGTGCCGGAGTTTCGTGCATTTCTGCAAGGGACGAGCGAAGAAGGCCAGGGGCAGCGATGAGCTGCCGGGGCCGCAGAGAAGAACGGAGACAAGAGAGACAGGACCGGAGACGAGCGGCGAAAGAACTGCGCAAGCGTCAGGTCGCCGAGGGTCTCGAGAGTTCGCCGAGGGGCACGATCGGGAACGGAACGAGTCCCTGGAAGACGGTGAGGGAGGAACAGCAGGCGCGGCAGGAAGCGGTGGAGGAACAGCTCCAAGCGTATCGTTCGGCCCTGCCCACGTTGTTGAAGCGGTTGGGGAAGATCCGCGACCCGCGGAATCCGAAAACGATCCGACACAAATCGACGGTGTTGCTGTTGTACGGGATACTCCTGTTTGTATTCCAGATGGCCTCGCGACGAGAAGCCAACCGACAGATGACTCTGCCGCAGTTCCAGGAGAACCTGCGACGGCTGTTTCCGGAGCTGGAAAGTGTAGCGCATCAGGACACGCTGAACCGGCTGCTGGCGGGGATCGAGGTAAACGAGATCGAGGGAGCCCTGGTCGAACTGATCCAGCGGTTCATCCGCAAGAAGAAATTCTTGCGCTACCTGGTGGGGAACTGTTATCCGGTGGCGATCGATGGAACGCAGAAGATGGTGCGGAACAGGCTGTGGACCGAGCAATGCTTGGAGCGAGACCTACAGCGCAAGCAGAAAGACGGGAGCCTAGCCAGTGAGACGCAATACTACGTCTATGTTTTGGAGGCCAACCTGGCCTTCGCGAATGGCATAACCATTCCGCTGTTGAGCGAGTTTCTGACCTACGAAGAGTACGACCAGGAGAGGGATAAACAAGACTGCGAACTAAAAGCTTTTCGCCGGCTGGCGCAGCGGATGAAAGAGTATTTTCCGCGTCTGCCGATCCTGGTTTTGTTGGACGGGCTGTATGCCAACGGCCCGGTCGTGGAACTGTGCCGGCGCTACCATTGGCAGTTCATGATCGTACTGCAGGACGACTCGCTGCCGTCGGTATGGGAAGAGGTCCGCGGGCTCGGACAACTGCAGCGCAACCAGCATTGGGAACAGCACTGGGGTGACCGCAAGCAACGTTTCCGATGGGTGAACGACATCGAGTATCGCTACGGGGAGAGAGAACGGAGGCGGCAAATTCTGCATGTGGTGATCTGCGAAGAAACCTGGGAAGAACTGGCCCCGGATTCGCTGAAGCTGGTGCAGAAAGCCTCGCGTCATGCTTGGATCTCCAGCGAACCGCTGAGACGGGAGAACGTCCATGAGCGATGCAACCTGGGCGCGCGGCATCGTTGGGGAATCGAGAGCAACTTTTTGGTGGAGAAGTGTCAAGGCTATCAGTACGAGCATTGCTTTTCGCAGGACTGGAAGGCCATGAAGGGTTACCACTTCCTAATGCGACTGGGACATCTGCTGAACACCCTGGCGCAAAACACGACACGTCTGGCTCGGCTCGTGCGTAGTCGGGGGCGGCGTGGTCTGATTCAGTTTCTGAGAGAGACGTGCACGGGGCCTTGGCTAGACACTACAAGAATCCAACTGCTTCTCGCCTCTCCCTGCCAGCTTCGTTTGGAATGAACAAACCCTGAACAAGGACAATTCCAAGCTTCCTCGCACGATCGACACGGCGGGGTGTCGCTCTTCACACAAGGATGGCTCAACAATCAACAAGGAACAGGCGAAACGTAACAGGAAAGAACGCCTGGATGGCATAAGTCGCCGCCACACATCTTTGCTTTGCCCCTGCTGGACCGCCCTGGCGACCGTGCGTCCGGGGCATGCGGCATCACTGGATTGCAGGCTCGCCATTCTTGACTTAAGAGCAAAGTGCCGAAATAATGGAAGAGTATGGGTGTACTCGCCGGAGGAGCAGAAGACATGTTCCTGGACGTTAAGGAGCTTGCCGTCCGCAAGCTGCGCATCCGGAAGGCCTACGCGCCGGGCAGCATCGATTACGGCATCAATGAAGTGAAGCAGACCGAGCCGCTGGTGGTGAATGCCACGGCGGAGCTGCTGGAAGGCCAGATTCGCATTCAGGGCGAACTGGAGACCAAGATCGAGATGTTCTGTGCTCGCTGCCTGGAGCCGGTAATCGAGGAAATCCATCAGGGATTTTGACCTGTTCTATCAGCCGCTCTTGAAAGGGGTTAAGCCCGAGGAAGAGCGGTTGAAAGACGACGATACGGAGATAGGGTTTTTCCAGGGAGAAGGCCTGTTCCTGGCCGACGTGCTGAAGGAGCAGGTGTTACTGTCGTTGCCGATGAAAGTGATCTGCCAAAGCGATTGCCGGGGGTTGTGCCCGACGTGCGGGGCCAATCTGAACCACGAAGAGTGCCGGTGTGAGACCCACGCGACTGACCCGCGTCTGGCTCCCCTCGCGCGGTTAAAGCAGGACTGGCTCAAGAAACAATAGATTTCCGGGCGTAAAGCCCATAGAATCCGACCTTGTTCGGAATGGCGGAGTGTGTAGCCACAAGCAAGGCGAAAACGAGGAGTAGTGCAATGCCTAATCCAAAGCGACGCATTCCAAGAGGCGTACCAGTAATCGGCGAGCGCACGACCATCTGACGGGTCCGGCGCTGGCCAAGTGTCCAAGCTGCCACGAAATGAAACAGCCGCACCAAGTTTGCCCGCATTGTGGCCATTACAAAGGCAGGGCTGTCCAGGAATCCGCGTAAGGCCCGGTGGGGGAGCAGGGGGGCCACTCCACGGGGCAGGTCTCTGATTTGCAGGCCGCGAAGCTGTCCAATGAGGTTCTTTCCGGAGCACCGGAAGTTATCCCATGATCACGATCGCAGTGGACGCCATGGGGGGCGACCAGGCACCCGTCCGGAGGTGGAGGGGAGGGTGCTGGCAGCGCGGGAGTATGGCGATGTACGCGTGCTGCTGGTGGGCCAGCCAAATGTGATTCGGCAGGAGCTGGCGAGGCACTCCAGGGCGAATTTGCGGATTGAGATTGTGCCGGCGAGCGAAGTGATCACCATGGAGGATCATCCGATGCAGGCTTTCGGCAGGAAGAAGGACAGCTCGGTACACGTTGGCACGCGCCTGGTGAAGGAGGGAACCGCCGGGGCATTCCTCAGCGCCGGAAACACCGGCGCGGTGATGACCATGGCGAAATTCATCCTGGGGACACTGCCTCGGTGGAACGCGCGGCGTTGGCCGCGCCTTTTCCTAATGCGCGGGGAGGCGTATCGGTGCTGATGGATGTGGGAGCGAACGTAGACTCCAGGCCGGAACACCTTTTGCAGTTTGGCGTGATGGGAGAGATTTACTACCGCTTGACGTTTGGCAGCCGCAAGCCCCGCGTAGGGTTGCTGTCCGTCGGCGAAGAAGAAATTAAGGGCAACGAGTTGACGCGTGCGTGAATGACCGTCTAAGGGCCTGCCAGTGCATTTCGTGGGGAACGTGGAAGGCGGAGACCGTTTTCCGGCAAGGTGGACGTGATTGTGTGCGACGGGTTTATAGGGAACATCGCGCTAAAGATTTGCGAAGGGCTGGCGAAGGAGATTGTTAAATTCCTGGGCAAGACGTACAAGGGCTCCTGGGCATCCAGTTGGGCAATCGTTTCGCGAGGCGCTTTCAAGGATCAAGCAGAACATGGATTACTCGGAATACGGCGGGGTGCCACTGTTGGGGGTGCGCGGCGTGTGCGTGATCACCCACGGGAAATCCAACGCCAACGCCATAAAGAATGCCATCCGCGTGGCCGCGGGACTTGCGCGTTCGCGGGTCAATGAGAAGATCGAGCAAGAACTCTCCCTGACGCAGGCAAGGGCCAAACGTCTGGAGGGAGGAGATAAGTCATGGGCAAAGTTGCGTTTATTTTCCCCGGGCAAGCTTCACAATACCCGGGCATGGGAAAGAGCTGGCGAAAAATATCCGGTGGCGCGCGCGGTGTTTGATGAAGCGGACAAAGCGCTGGGATTTTCTATCTCGAAAATGTGCTTTGAAGGCACGGAAGAGGAGCTGAAGCTGACAGCCAACACCCAGCCGGCAATCTTGACGGTGTCCGTGGCGGCGTTTCGCGTGCTCGAGGACAGGGAATCACCGCGACTATGTGGCTGGGCACAGCCTGGGCGAGTATTCGGCGCTGGTGGCTGTCGGCTCGTTGAATTTTGCGGATGCGGTGAGGCTGGTGCGCAAGCGCGGCAATTAGATGCAGGACGCCGTGGCGGCAGGACAAGGCGCGATGGCGGCGATTATGGGACTGTCGCCGGCCGTGTGCAGGACATGTGCAAGCGCGCGGCGGAGGGCGAAGTGTTCGGCCCGGCAAACCTGAATTCGCCGGAGCAGACGGTGATCTCCGGTAACGCAAGCGCGATCAAGCGCGCCGTGGAGATAGCTTCGCAATACGGCGCAAAACGCGCGGTGATTTTGCCGGTGTCCGCGCCATTCCATTCCGCGTTGATGATGCCGGCGCAGGAAAAACTGGCGAAGGAGCTGCGAAACCATCGAGTTCGCGGATTTGCCATTGCCGATGGTGACGAACGTGGATGCGGACACGATCGACGGGCGAAGAAGCGCGAGGCGCGCTGATGCGGCAAGTTATCGATGACGGTGCGCTGGGAAGAGTCGATGCGCGAGCTGATCGATGAAGGGGTGAACGCGTTCGTGGAAGTCGGTCCGGGGCGCGTTTTGACCGGACTGATGCGGCAGATCGAACGTTCCGTAGCGAGTTTGAACGTGGAAGATGAGAAGAGCCTCGCCGCAACGCTGGAGAGGATTGTCGGAGCGAAAGCACGCGGCGTGAAGAAGACGGGAGAAGCGAGGAAACGGGCTAGAAACCACGTTTTATAGCGGCCGCCTGTTTACCCGATCTGCGAGGGGCTGAGGCGGGCGCTTTTTGACCGAGGGCACGGGGAGAATGTTTAGTCTGAAGGATCGAGTAGCGCTGGTCACCGGGGCGTCGCAGGGCATTGGGCGCGCGATTGCGCTTGCGCTGGCCGCCGTTGGCGCAAAGGTGGCTGTCGCTGCGCGCAATGAAGAAAAGCTCGAAAGTTGGCGCAAGAAATTGGCGCGAGGATCGCGAAGCGTTTGCCATCCCGATGGACGTGGCGGATGCGGAGCAGGTAAAGGCCGGATTCAAGGCAGGTGATGGAGCGATTCGGCCGGCTGGACATCCTGGTGAACAATGCCGCGGTTACGCGCGACGGCCTGGCGATGCGCATGAAGGCTGACGATTGGGACAAGGTGATGCGCACGAACCTGACCGGCGCGCATCTGTGCATCCAGCAGGCGCTTGCGGTGATGCTGCGGCGCGCGCCGGGCGCATTATCAATATTACTTCGGTAGTCGCGCAGATCGGCAATGCCGGACAAGCCAATTACGTGGCCGCGAAGGCTGGGCTGATCGGCCTCACGAAAGCGATTGCCATGGAGGTTTCGTCGCGGAACATTACCGTAAACGCGGTGGCGCCGGGGTTCATCCAGTCGCCTATGACGGATGTGCTTTTAGAAAACGTAAAGGACGACATGAAGACGCGTGTTCCGCTCGGACACATGGGCGCCGGGCGGATGTCGCTGCGGCGATGGTATTCTTAGCCAGCGACGAGGCTGCCTACATCACCGGCCACGTGCTCAACGTCAATGGCGGTATGTATTTGGCGTAGTCGAGTGTCTGTGGAGGTGATGATGTTTCAAGAGCCGAGTCTGCGCTTGATTCTAATTGGCCCCGCATCAAGCAACTGGCAGCGAAGCGACTGGGAAAGACCGAGGCGGAAGTGCAGATGTTGGATCGTGGCGACTCGCTCGAAAAGGTGGAGCTTGCGATGACAGTTGAAGAAGTGCTTGATGTCCAGCAGCTAAAGTGAGTGGGCGAAGTTGACCTTGCGGGCCAGGGATAGAATGGGCAGTTTACCTTGGGCAAGCTGATCGAACTTGGGAGACGGCCATCACGCCGGATTGCAATTTCCGCGTACCCGCATGAAATGTAACGGCGTCAGGGAGGAAAGGAATGGCTAGCGTGGAAGAACGCGTAAAGCAGATCATCGTCGAGCAGCTCGGAGTGGATGAAGCGGAAGTGACCCCAACCGCGTCGTTCGTGGACGACCTGGGCGCGGATCGCTCGACCAGGTGGAATTGGTCATGGCGTTCGAAGAAGCCTTCGGGATTGAAGTGCCGGACGAAGACGCCGAGAAAATGGCCACCGTGAAGGATGCCGTCGAGTACATCGACAAACACTCCAAGGCGAAGAAGTAGCAGGGAATAACTCGCACCACAGGAGCAAGAGACGTTGACTCGTCGAGTCGTCGTTACGGGCGTTGGGTTGGTCTGCGCGCTGGGGATCGGGACGGAGGAGACTGGAAAAACCTCGATGCCGGGCAAAGCGGCGTCGGCCGATCACGCAATTTGATACCACGCATTTCGATTGCCGGATCGCCGGCGAGGTGAAAAACTTCGACCCGTTCCAGTGGATCGAGAAAAAAGAACTGAAAGAAAATGGGCCGGTTTATCCAGATCGCCCTGGCCGGCGCCGATTTCGCCATAAAAATGGCGGGCTGGAAGCCGGAGCAGTCCGACCTGGACGAAGTCGGCGTGTACATGGCCTCCGGCATCGGCGGATTCGATATCATCGAGCGCGAGCACATCAAACTGATGCAGGGCGGCCCGGGCCGATTTCGCCCTTTTTCATTCCTTCGGCCATCGTTAATCTGGCGTCTGGGCACGTTTCGATTCGCTATGGTGCGCGCGGGCCGAATTCCGCGACGGCCACAGCGTGCTCCGCTTCGGCTCACGCCATCGGCGATTCCTTCAAGATCATCGAACGCGGCGCCGCGGAAATGATGATCTCCGGCGGCACCGAAGCCGCGATAACGCCGATGGGCGTGGCGGATTCGCCTCCATGAAGGCACTCTCTACGCGCAACGACGCACCGGAACGCGCCAGCCGTCCGTTTGACGCCGGGCGCGATGGCTTCGTGGTCGGTGAAGGTTCGGGAATCTTGATCCTGGAGTCGCTCGAACACGCCAGCAAACGCAACGCGCCGATTCTGGCGGAAATTGTCGGTTACGGAATGACCGGCGAGCCTTTCACATCACGCAGCCGGCCGAAAATGGCGACGGCGCCTTTCGCGTGATGCGGCGGCGTTAAAAGATGCGAAACTCTCGCCGGACGACATTGGCTACGTCAATGCGCACGGCACTTCCACGCCGTTCGGTGATGCCATCGAGACCACGGCGATGAAGCGGATCTTCGGCGACCGCGCATCAGCAAAAAGTGGCGGTGAGCTCGACCAAGTCTATGACCGGACATTTGCTGGGCGGCGCGGCGGACTGGAAGCCGGAATCAGCGTGCTGGCGCTGCGCGACCAGATTCTGCCGCCAACCATCAACCAGGAAACGCCCGATCCGCGATGCGATCTGGATTACGTGCCGAACATGCGCGCAAAGCACGGTGGAATACGCGCTCTCGAATTCGTTTGGTTTCGGCGGCACCAACGCCGCGCTGATATTCAAGCGCTGGGCCGGCAAGTAGACCTGATTGGCGCTCCGACCTCGGTGCCGTCCGAGGCGAAGGACGTTGTCGGTTCGTAATCGGCTAGATGTCGACTAGATCCTGGCTAGTCTTGCGTGAGCTCGCATCGCTCAGGATATACGTTCCCCCTCAGAAAGCCCAGGAAGGAAATTCCGTGAAAATTATAGTGTGCATCAAACAGGTTCCCGCCAAGGATGCGCCGCTGGCAATTGCCGGAACCTGGATTAGGGAATCCGACATCGGCTTCGAAATGAACGAGCCGGATACCTACGCGCTGAAGAGGCGCTGCGCCTGAAGGAAAAACACGGCGGAGAAGTGGTGGCGCTTTCGATGGGTCCCGAGCGCGTGAAGCAGACCATCAAGGAAGCGCTCGCAAAGGGCGCGGACCGCGGGATTCATGTTGCGGACGACAATTTCGCGCAACTCGACCCGCTGGGCTCCGCCAAGACGCTGGCCGCCGCAATTGAAAAAGAGAAATCCGATCTGGTTTTGACCGGACTGCAGAGTGACGATCACGGCTTTGGCCAGACCGGCGTGCTGCTGGCAGGGCTGCTGGATTGCCGCACGCCACCATCATCATGCGATCGAAGTTCAGGATGGAAAAATGAAACTCAAGCGCGAACTGGAAGCCGGCTGGTTTCAGTGGATGGAGTGCCCGCTGCCTGCGGTACTCTCGATTCAGTCCGGCATCAACAAAGTGCGTTACGCCACGCTAAAGGGCATCATGGCCGCCAAAAAAAAAGAGATCACCTCGCTCACCCGCGAATCGCTCGGCGTGTCCATTGAAGCTACGCAAAAGATCGAAAAAATCTATGTGCCGACGAAAACCAAGAAGACCGAATTCCTCACCGGCACTCCGAAAGAAGTAGCGACAAAACTGGTGGAGAAACTGAAGTTCGAAGCGCGGGTGATCTAGGGCTGGCTTGTTGGAAATGTCATTCTGAGGCGAACCGGTGAGGTTCGCCGGAGAATCTCATCCTAACGGGCGAGGGAGGTTGTTAGTTGAGATCCTTCGCTTCGCTCAGGAGGACAATCAGGTGTGGTTCGGGAGAAGTGAGCCATGAAAATTCTGGTGGTAACGGAACAGCGGCAAGGCAAATGGAACAACACAAGCTTTGAGACTCTGGTGGCTGCGCAGCAAATTGCGTCGGCAAATTCCGGAACAGTAAGCGCGGTGGTCATCGGAAAAGGCGTCGGCGCTCTGGCAGAGGAAATAGCAGGGAAGAATGTAGCGGAAGTTCTCCTCGTTGAACACGATTTGCTGGAAGACTACACGCCCGACGGCTATTGCGTCGCGCTGAAGCAGGTGATCGAGGCCGCCAAGCCGGATATGGTTTTGTTTCCGCACACCTACCAGGTGCGCGATTTTGCTCCAAAGCTCGCGGCATGCTAGGCAAGGGCATGATTGGCGATTGCATTGGCTTCCGAAACGAAAGCGGCAAATTAGTGTTTGTCCGCCAGATGTTTCAGGGGAAAACCGCAGCCGACGTTACGTTCACCGGCTCGGCGCCATGGTTCGCCACATTTCAGTCCGGAGCGTTCCGCGCGGATTTGCTGGCGGCGCACTCGGGCGGAAAAGCGCCGGTAAGCGCGGTGCAAGTGCAACTGAAGCCCGAGCA
>CAWABP010000019.1:0-281007 GCA_963780315.1 Candidatus Acidiferrales bacterium
CACTGCGGCGCGATACGCTTCGTTGACAAAGCCCTGTTCAATCTCTAAACTTATCTTTTGTCTTTACAGGGAAAGGTGTGACTGATTGCAATGAGGACGTACGTAGCCAAGGGAAAAGAAGCCGAAGCCCTCAAAGCCGGCTCGCAGTGGTTTGTTCTCGACGCTTCCAACCAGGTGCTGGGCCGCCTGGCCACCAAAGCGGCGCGCATTCTAATCGGAAAGGACAAGGCCAGCTTTACTCCCTATCTCGATTCCGGCGACCACCTGGTCATCATCAATGCCAACAAGATTCGCATGACCGGCAACAAGGTCGACCAAAAAGTTTATTACTCGCACAGCGGCTATCCTGGCGGTTTGAAAGAAGTGCCCGCCAAGCGCATTCGCGAGAGCAAGCCCGAATGGATTATTCGCGAAGCCATTCTCGGCATGCTGCCAAAGAATAAATTGCGCGCGCGCCGTGCCAAGAAATTACGTGTCTACCGCGATGCCGAGGGTTTGGCTCGTCACGCGGGGCAGAAGCCGCAACAGATTTCGCTTTGAGTTTGGTCCCGGCGGGGCCGGTGCCCGATTCTGGTTTTCCGCACGTAGGTGTTCCTCTCTAAGTGGTGCCTTAGGTGGGAGCAATCCGGACGTGAAGTGGACGAGACTACGCGGAGTAGTCTCGCCCGAAAGGTTTTCGAGGAGGAGCATTGAGTACAATCGAAACGCCCGTTGTTACGGGCACAAAAAATTGGTTCCTCGGCACAGGACGCCGCAAAGAGTCCGTTGCTCGCGTGTTCTTGCGGGCCGGCAGCGGCAAGTTCACGGTGAACGGCCGCGAAGTTGATAAGTATTTTCCCAATCACGCCTGGAGTCATGACGCCACCGAGCCGCTCAAATTCACTAGCATCGCCGAACAGGTGGACGTCGTCGCCACGGCTAAGGGTGGCGGAGTTGGTGGGCAAGCCGGCGCTGTGCGTATGGGACTCGCCCGCGCCATCAGCCTCTTTAACCCGGAATTGCGCCCCGGTCTTCGCAAGAACGGCTTTCTGACTCGCGATTCCCGCATGAAGGAACGCAAGAAGTACGGACAGAAGGGCGCGCGCAAGCGCTTCCAGTTCACCAAGCGGTAATCGCTCGGTAGCGTTGTCATCCTGAGGAGCGCGCCGTTTGCGCGACGAAGGATCCCAACCCCGGTACTTGGCAAGGAATTATGAGCTCTGGGGCCGTGGCGAAAGCCGCGGCTCCAAGATCACGGCCGGCAAGGAAGCCGGCAAGAAGCTGTTGCGGAGCATTCTTTGGTCGCCTTCAGGTAGCCAATCATGCACGAAAAACAGCCATCTACTAAGGAGGAATAGTGGCAGTTGAAATTACTATGAAGGAGCTGCTGGAGGCTGGCGTTCATTTTGGCCACCAGACACGTCGTTGGAACCCCAAAATGAAGGAATACATTTTCGGGGAGCGCAATGGCATACATATCATCGATTTGCAAAAGACCTTGAAAATGTTTCGCGAAGCCAGCCGCTTTGTGAGCGACATCTCCGCGCAGGGCAGAACCGTTTTGTTTGTCGGCACCAAGCGCCAGGCTCAGGAGGCCATCTCCGAGGAAGCCAAGCGTTGCGGCGCGTATTTCGTGAATCATCGCTGGCTGGGAGGCACGCTGACCAATTGGTCCACGCTGCAAAAGTCCATTAAGCGCCTGAAGCTCCTGAAAGCCATGACCGAAGACGGCCGCATGGTGGAGCTCTCCAAGAAAGAGCGCGCGCGGCTGGACCGCGAAATGAAGCATCTCTTCCAGAATCTTGAGGGCATTGAAAACATGGCCCAGCTCCCGGATGCCATGTTTGTGGTTGATTCCAATGCGGAAGAAATCGCCGTGAAGGAAGCTCGCCGGATGGGCATTCCCGTGGTCAGCGTCGTGGACACGAATTGCGATCCCGACATGGTGGATTGGATTATCCCGGGCAATGATGACGCGTTGCGCGCCATCCGCCTGTTCACCACCAAGATCGCCGATTCCGTCGCCGAAGGCCGCACGCTCTACGAGCAGTCTCAGGTCGCCGATCAGAAGCTTGCTGCCGACCAGTCTCACGAGGCGGGCGTCGACTACGTTGACACCAGTGCCTACGAGCAGTACGAAAAGCAAGAAGGGGATTTCGTTGAAGGCACCGAAGGCTTCACGGAAGCCGTTGCCGAAGCTACCGTGCCGCCCGAAGAGGAAAAGAGCTAAGAGCCGCGCGTGGTTTTTCAATTTCTACGGCCCGGCGCTGTGCGTACCGTTCACGCCGGGCCTTCTTTGCGGATGTCTTCACTGGGAAGTTCGATGTCACGAGTCCAGAACGCCCAACTGAATACGAAGATTTTGTAGCGGCCGCCTTCTGAGGCGGGCGCCTTCGACTTAAGGCTTAGAACTAGGGACTTAGAACTACCAAAAAAGGATGAGTACACCGAAACCTGTCATGGATATTCCAGCTAAGCTCGTAAAAGAACTCAGAGAACTTACCAACGCCGGCTTCAGCGATTGCCGTGCCGCTCTTGTCGAAACCAATGGCGACATTCCCAAGGCCGTCGACGTCCTGCGTAAAAAAGGCCAGGCTGCTGCTGCCAAAAAGTCCAGCCGCGAAGCGAGTGAAGGCTTAATCGGCCACTATATTCATGCCGGCGGAAAAATCGGCGTGATCGTAGAAATCAACTGCGAAAGCGATTTCGTGGCCCGCACCGAAGCTTTCCAGACTCTTTGCCACGACGTGGCCATGCACATCGCCGCCGTTGATCCTCGCTACGTTCGTCGTGAAGATGTGACGGCGGAAATGCTCGAGCACGAGAAAGAAATCTACACTGCACAAGCTCGCGCCACCGGCAAGCCCGAACCCGTTATTCAGAAAATCGTTCAGGGCAAGATGGAAAAGTTCTACGAAGAAACTTGCCTCTACGAACAGCACTACATCAAGGACGAAACTCAGACCATCGGCGAGATGATTGCCCAAGCTGTCTCCAAACTCGGCGAGAACATCACCATCCGCCGTTTTTCACGCTACAAAGTTGGCGAAGTCAGCGCCACCCAGGCCGACAACGCCGCCGAAGAAACTCCCGCCGCTGCGAGTTGATTCTGTTTCTTGTGGCACAGCCATTCCTGACTCTGCTCTTGGGTTGCTGCGTACTTCTGTGTCTTTTCGGTTGGGGTTTCTTCTGACCGATTTTGGAACTTGCTCATGCCGTCTAATGCATCACTACGCACACGATAGCAGATCCTATCCGCAAACCTAGGTCATCCCGCCGGATGTTTGTTACAATTTCCAAGGTTTCCCTCGGAACGGACGGACATACATGGCACGTCAATCGCAGACCGCTAAGAAAACCACCAAGAAACGTCCCGCATACCGTCGCATCCTCCTGAAACTCTCCGGCGAATCCATGCAAGGCCCACAAGGTTTTGGGATTGACGGCCTAACCATTCACGAGATTGCCAAGGAACTCCGCGAAGTTCACAGACTTGGCGTAGAGATTGCCATCATGGTGGGCGGAGGGAATATTTTTCGCGGCGCCCGTCAGAAAGGGTTTGAGATCGACCGCGCTACCGGCGATTACATGGGCATGCTCGCCACTGTTTTGAACGCGCTGGCTCTGCAAGATGCCTTGGAAAAGATCGGCGTGCACACCCGCGTGCAGAGCGCTATTGAAATGCACCAGGTCTGCGAACCTTTCATCCGCCGCCGCGCTACGCGACATCTGGAAAAAAAACGCGTTGTTATCTTTGCCGCGGGCACCGGCAATCCCTATTTTTCTACGGACACGGCCGCGGCCTTGCGCGCCATGGAAATCAAGGCGGACGTGATCCTGAAAGCCACTCGCGTGGACGGCATTTACGATGCCGACCCGGAAAAAGTCAGCGATGCCAAATTCTTCGCGGAAATCTCTTATCGCGAAGTGCTTCACAAGAATCTGAAGGTGATGGACGCCACGGCCATTTCCCTTTGCATGGACAATGGCATGCCCATCAAAATTTTCAATATGCACAAGTCCGGCAATATCCGCCGCGCCGTTCTCGGCGAGCGAGTCGGCTCGACGGTAATGCCGGTCCAGGAAAAGTCGTAAACTTTCAGTTTTAGGTTGCCAGCAACGAACTAGGGGATCCAGCGTTTGAGTTGGTTTGATTTCGCTTGCGTGAACCGGTTCTGAAGTTCTAAGTTTTGAGTAGCAAGCCTTAAGCAAATCAGTAGCGGGTATCCCCCGCAAGATTTCTTTCTTGCTTTAGTTGAAACTTATAACTTATTACTTAAAACCTGCTCGTTGTACACCGAGGACACTCACATGACTACGATTTCAAGCACCAAAGAAGCCTTTGCAGCCGCAAAAACGCGCATGGAAAAGGCCGTTGATGATTTTCGCAAGGAACTGTCCAGCGTCCGCACCGGCCGTGCCAATGCCGCGATTCTCGATCACGTTCGCGTGGATTATCACGGCACGCCCATGCCGGTGAACCAACTCGGTAACGTCACCGTTCCCGACGCGGGCATGTTGATGATTACGCCGTGGGATCCCAGCGCCGTGCCGCTGATTGATAAGGCCATCCGCTCCTCAGACCTCGGCCTGAATCCCGCCAGCGATGGCAAAGTCGTGCGCATCCCCATCCCTTCGCCCACCGAAGAACGCCGTAGGGAGCTTGTGAAGCTCATTCACAAAGCGCTGGAGAATCACCGCACCGCAGTCCGCAACATCCGCCGCGACATCAAGGAAGCCATTGACAAGCTCGAAAAGGATAAAAAGATCAGCCAGGACGAGCAGAAGCGCGCCCTCGAAGAGCTAGACAAAGTTTCCCACGCCGAAACCAAAAAAATCGAAGACCTCTCCGCTCTCAAAGAAAAAGAGGTGATGGAGATTAAATAACTTTTTTGGTGCTTCTTTAAGTTAAGCCGCAGCGCCGCCGTACTTGAGGGTGCCCCATCCTTCGTGCCGTTGTTTTAAGGAAAGGATGGGCTCTTACGATCGAAGGCCACCGACTTCCGTATCCCCTATTTTTTTTCCTCTGTTGCCTCGCGCATCAACGTAATCATCTGCGCCTGATCGTTCTGCACCGCGCGCATAAACGCGTTGTAGTCCATCACTTCGTCACCGGGCATTTCCTTCAACAGAAAAGTCACGCGTCGCGAAGCGGTCACCGTGCTAGCCGTCGTGCCGTACTTCGAGGAAAATTTCGCATAGTCACGCTCCACGGCCGTCCCGGCAGGTGCCTCCGCTTTTACTCCAGCGGGCAGCTTCAGCGTCATCTGCGTATCCACGTCTAAGGGCGTTCCCAACTCAATTGCATGCGCTGCCTCCCCCGCCGGCGTTTTTGCGGGTGGATCCGGCAATCCAATCTGCGGCAGCAGCACAGGGATACGCACTGGCTTTTTCGACCAGTCCACGAATTTCGGCTGCGTAATCTCGTATTCCACGGTGAATGGGTTCTTTGTTTCCTTCGGATCCGAAACATTCACGCTCGTCACCTGCCCGCGAAACCCATCCGATATCGCCAGCAGCCCCGCTACGTCCTTCCATCTCTCCTTCGGCGTCTGGTGAAACGCCACCCGCAGCAACACTTCATTATCGCCTCGCAACGCATACTTCACTCTGACCGACAACGTTCCGTCTGAATCGAGAGAGGCAATTACGGCGACATTCTGCAACGAACGAAACGGCAGGTCAGCGGGAGCTTGTACCCATGGCATATCAGTCGAATTCGGAGGGTATTCGTCTACGGCAAGCACGGATTTCCCTCGGAAATCGCCGCGAACTGCTCCAAAGGGAGCAACTTCAAGATCAGGTTCGAGAATGTGGATACTGCCGCCATAGGCAACCCGCAGCAAGACATTCCCAAAAACATTCGGTCTTGGCAATTTCTCCTGTGAAATTTTCATGGTGGGAACCAGCAATGGATCGAATGAAATTTTCATTTCGCGCAAGAATGCGCCAGCCAGCGCGATTTTGTCCAAAGGGGTAGCGTATCCCGAGGTAAGGATTTCCTCCGGTGCGCGGGCTCTATATCCCGCGGCATCCAGTGGCAGATCGACGGTCGTGATCTTCTGCGACACGAAATCATAGATGGATTCAAGTGGATTTCTTTTGCCTTCTTCGGCTAGCAGATCTTTTTCTTTTTTCTGAATGGCATCTGTGTCCGCCCTCGCGGGCAACAAACACAGGCTCAACTGCATGCTCAAAGCGGCCCACGATGGATATGTTGTGAGGACGACGTCGGGTGGCAATACGTCGGAAGGGTTTGCTGTGATTTGACTCTTATCAGCTCTCAGACCTTTGATCTTCCATGACACGATGAGCCTCGAATGGTCGAGATCGTCTCCTAGGGTGCGATTCGTGGCTGGTGCTTCCGGCGAGACGTACATGTGAAGCTGATTCAGCGCTGTGAGCGGAAGATTCGCGGCAGACAGAGGGCTGCTTGCGGAGGCCTGCATGGCATTCAGCACGAGTATCTCAGGAAGATTGAGTTCGTAGTGTTCTTCAACGACCTGCCCCGACCGGTCAAACGTATGCTCCAGCCAGAAATCCGGCGACAGCGGATGCTTCGTTGTCGTCGTGATCACGCGATATTCAATCGTGTCAGCTTCCTGCAAGCCAAGAATGCGCACCGCTTTCACGCGCACATCCTGATAAGCAGGGAACTTCTCCACTGCCGGATTCGGCGCATCCACCACGGCGCTCGGAAGGAGTTCACTGGTCCCGCCATTCGCGTGGCTGATACGCACCAGCGGAATTTCCACTTGCTGGAACGCGCGGTTGTAGTCAAACGTCAGCCGCGCGAACTGGTGTGCTCCCAGAATGTTGTTGATTTTGACGATCGTGTGAACTTCCTTGCGTGAATCGCCGTTTACCTCAAAACGGATGTGGCTCTCCAGCAGTTGTATCTGAAAGGGAAGTTCTGGCTTGCTGACAGTTTTCTCTGGCGCGGCGGCCTTTTCCTTGGCCGTTTTCTCCGCAGGCTCGGCAGGTTTCTGCGAACTCTCCTGCGCAAAGGCCGGGCCAAGCAGCACCAGCGAGCTCGTCAGCAACAATAAAATGCAAAATCGAAGGTGTGTCCATCTCACGCTGAAAGTGTAGGAGCCTCCGCGCCACCCGTAAAGCTCTGCCTCGCCCGCCGTTGCCGCATAGTCACGGAGCGATTCATGCGTTCCCACCCGCAAATCACAAAATCTGCTCGTTGGCCGCGTGCGTCTAACAAGATGATAAAATCATCCCTTTGCGTTTCATCGCTAGAAGTTCAAGGAGAGTGCGGATGAAGATTTCATCGCTGAGATTGCTCCTCGTGCTCACATTGTCTGCTATTTCGTTGCAATCCAGCGTTCTCGCCAAGCCACAAGGCCCCGAGCAGGATGGCACGCTCCCTGCCCTCATCAAAATCGCCGGCGAGGGCACAATGAACTCGCACGCCTTTGACTACCTCACCGAACTCAGCGATGAGGTCGGCGCGCGCGTCACCGGCTCTCCCTCCGGTCAGAAGGCCATCGACTGGGGCCTCGCCAAAATGAAATCCATCGGCCTGCAGAATGTCCACGCGGAGAAATGGTCCATGTGGAAAGGTTGGACGCGCGGCAAAGCTGAAGCCGAACTGCTCGAACCCCTGCATCATCCCCTCAGCATTGATGCGATGGGCTGGACGGGTTCCACATCCGCGAATGGCGTGGAAGCAGAAGTGGTCACCGCCAATCTCTTCGATCTCGACGAAGAAATCCGCGGGGTCGCCAAATTCCACGGCAAAATTGTCCTGATGATGCCGAAAGGCCGCCCGAAGAAAGACTTCGACCTGATCTTCGCCCAATTCGGCGATTTTCTGCGAGCAGCGCATCAGGCCGGCGCCCTAGCCGTGATCGGCGGCCAGGGCGGTTTCCCAGCCGAAGGCATGCACCTCACGCACACCGGAATCCTCGGTTTTGCCGCTAATTTCGCGATTCCCGTGGTGGACATGACGCGCGAAGATCAAGGCCAAATCGAGCGTTTCCTGGAAGCGGGCAAAACAGTTCGTGTGCGCATCAACGTGCAGAACACCTTCAGCAACGGCCCAGTGGAAAGCGCCAACGTCGTCGGCGAAATTCCCGGCCGCGAGCATCCCGATGAGATCTTTGTCGTAGGCGCGCATCTCGATTCCTGGGATCTCAGCGAAGGCGCCACGGACAACGGCTTCGGTTCCTGCAGCGTCCTTGCTGCCGCGGACGCCATCGTCAAATCCGGTTCGCAGCCTCGCCGCACCCTTCGCTTTGTTCTCTTCAACGGAGAAGAGCAAGGCCTGCTCGGCTCCCTCGCCTACACCAAGCAGCATGAAAGCGAAATGAAAAATCACCTCGGCGATGTTGTGCTCGATATGGGTCAGGGTCCCATCAAGGAATTTCAGCTCGGCGGCCGGAGCGACCTCGTTTCCTCGTTCCAGCCCTTCCTCCAATCGATTGCCAACATTCGCGAAATTCCTGTCAGCGATAAGATCGAAGTCGGCACGGACACTTTGCCATTCACCATCGCCGGTCTCCCCGGCATCGATCTCGATCAGGATTCTCCCGACTACAAGTACACAAACCACTCGGCCGCTGACGCGCTGGAAGCGGTCAAACCTGACGTGCTCTCGCAAGACGCCACGATTGTAGCCCTCACCGCTTTCTGGATTGCCGACCGTCCTCAGCGCCTGGCCTCACCCTGGTCCCCCGGACGGACCGCAAAGATGCTCCGTGACAAGGGGGAGTACGCTACCCTGAAGGCATTTGGCCTGTGGTCTTTCGGTGAACTAGGGACTGAGCCGTAACAGCCTTCAACTAATTTATTATAAATGGCTTAACTAAGAAATTGGGCCCCGGGCGTGCCTAATCCTGCTGTTTGAGTGGTCCCTAAGTCGAACCGGCAGAGCAGCCCGGACGCCACTTCTCCCTTTTCCACAGCTTTTACTTTCCCCCTCCGGCGAATCCCGTTTGACAGAACTCGTTGTCTTCCCTATACTTTATGTTTTGTCAGGGGTATTTTCACCCTAGCAGTAGGCCATCTCGCTTGTGGGGGATGGTTGGTTGGAAGGGAATTCTTCGGTCCCGGAACAAGCTCGATGGAATGGGACAGAAGAGCGGCCGGAATGGGGCGCCAGCCCCGAAAAGCCGAGTAAGCCTCTCCGATTCGGAACCAAGAGCTGATCGATAGCGTCTTGGAGTGCGCGCGGAGTTTCTTGCTGGTATCTCCGGATTCGCAGTACACCTTTCAGCATCTGTGTGTGCTCTCGCGGTTTGTTGTGCGCGTAAAGCGAGAGTTCGGAAATTTGTCTGCGCGCGCTGGAAAGAGTTTTGAGTCATTCGTCTCAAGTTGTGAGTCAAAAGGCAGTTCGTTTGAACTTATAACTTAAAACTGACGACTGAGAACTTCTTGAAACGAGGAACGACTGTGCCGACGTTTTCGCAACTGATTCGCCTGGGTAGAGAAGGAGTCTACTCGAAGACCAAGTCGCCCGCTCTGATGGGCTGCCCGGAGAAGCGCGGCGTATGCATTCGCGTGTACACGCAAACGCCGAAGAAACCAAACTCGGCTCTGCGCAAGGTGGCGCGCGTTCGCTTGACCAATGCCGTCGAGGTCACTACCTACATTCCCGGCATCGGCCACAACCTCCAGGAGCACTCTATCGTGCTCGTGCGCGGCGGCCGTGTGAAGGATCTCCCCGGTGTTCGCTATCACATCGTGCGCGGCACTCTGGACGCGGCAGGCGTCGAGAATCGCAAGCAAGGACGTTCGAAGTACGGCGCAAAACGTCCAAAGGCTGGCGCTGCGGCGAAGTAGAGCAGTTGCTAGCCATAAGTTTTAGTACTAAGTAAGGCGATCGTGCGGCAAAGCCCGGCAAATTGCAGCAAGCGAAAAGCCGGACAACGGTTGCAATAAGTTCCAGGTAGTAAGTGAACGAGCGGTTTACTGAGAACTGAAAACTGGGAACTTTAGGAGCGATAAGAGCAATGCCTCGTAAAGGAATAGTCAGCCGGCGGGTGCAAGCCACCGACCCGGTCTATGGTGAAGAGCTCGTCGAGAAGTTCATCTGCTCGATGATGTGGGAAGGCAAGAAGAGCACGGCTCAGCGCGTTTTTTACGGCGCCATGGACCAGGTCGCCAAGAAGACCAGCGACGATGCTCTTAAGGTTTTCAAGAAGGCCATCGAGAACCTCAAGCCGCTCGTCGAGGTCAAGACGCGCCGCGTGGGCGGTGCGAACTATCAGGTGCCAGTGGAAGTGAATCCCTTCCGCCGCCAGTCGCTGGCCATCCGTTGGTTGTTGCAGTACTCGCGCGAACGCGCTGGAAAGACCATGGTTGATAAGCTCGCGGACGAGTTGATTGACGCGGCCAATTCCCGCGGCGGCGCTATCAAGAAGAAGGAAGACGTTCACCGCATGGCCGAAGCCAACAAAGCTTTCGCGCACTATCGCTGGTAGTACCTTGGAAGGGAATTAGACGTGACTGAAGCTGTTGCCAATCGCTCAGGGGAGAAAAGGGCTGTTCAAGGGAACATGACGCGCGTTTTCAAACTCGAAGATACCCGCAATATCGGGATCATGGCGCATATCGATGCGGGCAAGACCACATCGACTGAGCGCATCCTGTATTACACGGGTGTGACCTACAAGATCGGGTCCGTGGACGAAGGCACCGCAACCATGGATTGGATGGAGCAGGAACGCGAGCGCGGCATCACCATCACCAGCGCCGCCACTACCGCCAGTTGGGACCGCTTCAACAAGAAATACCGCGTCAACATTATTGACACGCCCGGCCACGTGGACTTCACTGTGGAAGTCGAGCGTTCTCTCCGCGTACTCGATGGCGCAGTCGCCATTTTCGACAGCGTTGCCGGCGTTCAGCCGCAATCGGAAACCGTGTGGCGCCAGGCTGACAAGTACCACGTCCCACGTCTCGCCTTCGTCAATAAAATGGACAAGATGGGCGCGGATTTTGACCACGTCATTCGCACCATGCGCCAGCGTCTTGGCGCGCACCCCGTCCCCCTGCAATTTCCTCTTGGCCGCGAAGACAATTTCATCGGCTGCATCAACTTCCTCGAGGAAAACGTGATTGTTTGGCTCGAGGAAACCCTTGGCGCCAAGTTTGAAATTTTCCCCGTTTCCAAGCTGTGGGATGCCGCGTTCATCGCCGGCCGCCCTGATGTTGCCGCCGCTTTGAAGGGTTCCGCGATCGACAAAAAGTTTTATGACGACCACCGTGCAAAAGTCGTCGAGTACATTGCCGAGCACGATGATGAAGTGCTGGACAAGTATTTGACCGAAGGCACTCTCTCCATCGAGGAAATGCGCAAGTCCATCCGCAAGTCCACGCTCATGATGAAAATTGTTCCCGTGCTTGCGGGGTCTGCGTTCAAAAACAAGGGCATCCAGCCTCTTCTTGATGCCATTGTCGATTACCTCCCTTCTCCCACGGATGTGCCTCCCCTCGAAGGAATTAATCCCGATAACGACGAAACCGTGCTGCGCCGCGCTTCTGACGACGCGCCCTTCTCCGCGCTGGCCTTCAAGATCATGTCCGACCCCTTCGTCGGGCACGTTACTTACATCCGTGTTTATTCCGGCGTGTTGAATGCCGGAAGCTATGTGTACAACTCCTCAAAGGGAACCCGCGAACGCATTGGCCGCCTGCTCCAGATGCATGCCAACAAACGCGAAGAAATTGAAGCCGTACACGCCGGAGATATTTGCGCCTGCGTCGGCTTGAAGAGTGTCACCACCGGTGACACTTTGTGTGATGAAAGCAAGCCCGTCGTTCTGGAAGCAATGACTTTCCCGGCGCCGGTAATTGACGTTGCCGTCGAACCCAAGACTAAGGCCGATCAGGACAAAATGGGCCAGGCTTTGGCCCGCCTCGCGCAAGAAGATCCCACGTTCCGCGTCCACACCGATCCGGAGACCGGTCAGACCATCATCTCCGGCATGGGCGAACTTCACCTGGAAATTATCGTTGATCGCATGAAGCGTGAATTCAGCGTGGATGCCAACGTCGGGCGTCCTCAGGTCGCCTATCGCGAAACCATTCGCCGCACAGCTCAAGCGGATGGCAAATATATCAAGCAGACCGGCGGCAAAGGGCAATATGGTCATTGCAAGCTAGAAGTTCATCCTCTGCCCAGCGCCGATCACGAAAACATGCACGAAATGTCCACCGATGAACTCGATGAACTCGCCAAGTCCATCGCGGGTTCCGGCGGAAAGTGGCGTTTTGACAAGGATCACCGCTTTCTCTTCATCGACAAAGTTTTCGGCGGCGCCATTCCCAAGGAATTCATCCCGCCTATCGAAGCCGGAATTCGCGAAGCCATGGATAATGGCGGCCTTGCCGGATTCATGATGGTGGATGTCGCCGTGGTGCTCATTGATGGCAGCTACCACGATGTGGACAGCTCCGAAATGGCCTTCAAAATCGCCGGTTCGATCGGTTTCAAGGAAGCCTGCACCAAAGCCAAGCCGGTTTTGCTCGAGCCCATCATGCGCGTGGAAGTTACCACGCCTGAAGAATACATGGCCGCCGTATTCGGCGACCTGAACGCGCGCCGCGCCCAGATTCAGGGTTCGGAAACGCGCGCGGGAGCCCACGTCATTCGCGTGCAGGTTCCGCTTTCGGAGATGTTTGGTTACGCCACGGATTTGCGCAGCCGCTCGCAAGGCCGCGCGAATTTCACCATGCACTTCTCGCACTATGCGGAATTACCCAACGCGATTGCGGAGGAAGTGATCAAAAAAGCCCGTGGAGAGAAGTAACGAGCGATTTTAGTTTTTAAGAATTCGCAGTGAGGAGCAGAGGCACAAATGGCCAAAGAGAAATTTGAGCGCAATAAGCCACACGTTAACATCGGCACGATCGGTCACATTGACCACGGCAAGACCACCTTGACCGCGGCCATCACGAAAGTGCTGGCTAAAAATAATCCCAAAGTGCTGTTCCGCGCGTTTGACTCGATCGATAACGCGCCGGAAGAGCGCGAGCGCGGTATCACGATTGCGGTCTCTCACGTGGAGTACGAAACCGCGAATCGCCACTACGCGCACATGGATTGCCCCGGCCACGCTGATTACATCAAGAACATGATCACCGGCGCGGCCCAGATGGATGGAGCGATTCTCGTCGTTGCCGCCACCGATGGGCCCATGCCGCAGACGCGCGAGCACATCCTGCTCGCTCGCCAGGTCGGCGTGCCGTACATCGTCGTCTTCCTCAACAAATGCGACATGGTGGAAGACGCCGAACTATTGGAGCTCGTCGAACTCGAAGTTCGCGAACTCCTGAAGAGCTACCAGTTCCCCGGCGACACTGTTCCTGTGATTCGCGGTTCCGCGCTTCTGGCGCTGAACGGCGACGAAAAGTGGGAAAAGAAGATTATTGAACTGATGGCTGCGGTGGACGCCAATGTGCCTCTCCCGGTTCGCGATGTGGACAAGCCCTTTGCCATGCCCATCGAAGATATTTTCTCGATCTCCGGCCGCGGCACGGTAGTTACCGGAAGAATCGAACGCGGCAAAGTAAAGACCTCCGAAGAAGTGGAAATCGTCGGCTTCCGGGCGACGCAGAAGAAAGTGGTCACCGGCGTCGAAATGTTCAAGAAGCTTCTGGATGAAGGAATCGCCGGAGACAACGTCGGGCTTCTGTTGCGCGGCACGGAAAAAGACGATGTCGAGCGCGGGCAAGTCGTATGCAAGCCCGGCTCAATCACGCCGCACACCAAGTTCAAGGCGGAAGCGTACGTGTTGACCAAGGAAGAAGGCGGACGCCACACGCCGTTTTTCAGCGGCTATCGTCCGCAATTCTACTTCCGCACCACAGACGTTACTGGTGACATGAAATTGCCAACTGGCGTCGAGATGGTGATGCCGGGCGACAACGTGAGCTGCGAAGTCACGCTGATCACGCCAGTCGCTCTGGAAAAGGGCTTGCGCTTCGCTATTCGCGAAGGCGGCCACACCGTGGGCGCCGGCGCCGTTGCGGAGATCATCGAGTAACCCTATGAGACAAGGCGACAAAATTCGCATACGGCTAAAAGCTTACGATCACAGGATTCTTGACCAGTCCACCCGGGAAATCGTGGAAACCGCGAAGCGTACCGGCGCTGATGTAGCCGGGCCGATTCCTCTGCCCACAACCATCAACCGCTGGACCGTGCTGCGTTCGCCGCACGTGGACAAGAAATCGCGCGAGCAGTTCGAAATGCGCACGCATAAGCGGCTGATCGATATCCTGGAGCCAACTCCCGATACCGTGGACGCGCTGATGAAGCTCGATCTGCCACCGGGTGTGGACGTGGAAATCAAGGCTTTCGGCCACGCGGCGAAGTAGGTTCTAGCAGTTGAGGTAGAGAAGTTTAATTGCGGGTAGTCGGATAATAGATATCGGCAATCCGGAGGCAAGAACCCGGCGAAGTTGGTTTTGCTTCCTGATATCTGATCGCTGATAACTGATATCCGGAACGCAACGGCGACGAATTCAGATGTAAAGCAGCCAATACCGAAAAGGCAAGCTGCTAAGAGAGAGAAAGAAAATGTCTGTCGACGGAATTATCGGAATCAAGCTGGGCATGACGCAGGTCTTCGCGGAAGACGGGAACCTGGTCGGCGTGACCGTGTTGCAGGCAGGCCCATGCGTTGTTGTGCAGCGCCGCACGAAGGAAAAGGACGGCTACGACGCCGCGCAACTCGGCCTGGTGGAATTCGTCAAGCCGCAGCGCGTGAACAAGGCCATGACCGGACACTTCAAGAAGGCCAACGTGGCGCCCGTCAAGGTTTTGAAGGAAGTGCGCATCGCCGAATCGAAAGATGAAACCAAGGTTGGCGACCGCGTGCTGGTGGAGAATTTCAAAGCGGGCGAGCTCGTGGATGTTACCGGCGTCAGCAAGGGCCGCGGCTTCGCAGGCGGCGTAAAGCGCTGGCACTATGCCGGTGGCGACGCCACGCACGGGTCGATGTTCCATCGCGCGCCTGGCGGTATCGGCGGCAGTTCGTTTCCGTCGCGCGTGTGGAAGAACCAGCACTTTCCCGGGCACATGGGCAACGTCAATGTCACCTCGAAGAACTTGAAAGTGGTCAAGGTGGACACCGATGAGAACCTGCTGTTGGTCCGCGGATCGGTGCCGGGGCCCAGCGGGCTGTACATTTTCATCCGTAAAGCCAAAAAGATTGCGAAGAAGGCCAAGTAAGCGGCCGATAGCCCATAGTTAAGAGCTGAAGGCCAGAGCGAATATAGTACGAAAGACGAGAGAGAAGAAAAAAATGCCAGTAGTAGACGTAGTCAATCTGGAAGGAAAGAAAGTCGGCCAGGTCGAACTAGCTGACGCGGTCTTTGGTGCGGAGATTAATCGGCACCTGCTGCACGAAGCTTCGCGGTGGCACCTCAACTCGCTTCGCAGCGGCACCGCCAAGACCAAGGACAAGAGTGAAGTCAGCGGCGCTGGCCGCAAGCTCTGGCGGCAAAAGGGTACGGGGCGCGCCCGCGTGGGCTCGATCCGTTCGCCTCTGTGGCGCCATGGCGGCACCGTGCACGGCCCGAAGCCGCGGTCCTACGAATACGCGCTGCCCAAGAAAATGGTGTTGGGCGCGCTGCGTTCGGCTCTTTCCGCAAAGCTTGCGGAGGAAAAATTGACGGTTGTGGATACTTGGTCGCTCGAGACGCACAAGACCAAAACGCTGCGCACTGCGCTGGACAAACTGAATGCCGCGAGCACTGCGTTACTTGTAGCCTACGGCGAAAACCGCAATCTGGAACTCGCCAGCCGCAATATGCAGGGTGTGAAGCTTTCGGCGACCAATGTTTTGCAGCCTTACGATGTATTGCGCCACGATCGCTTGCTGGTTTCCAAGGATGCTGTCGCCCGTTTGAGCCATACGCTCGATCCGGAGCGTCAGCCCATCGAAGCGCCGCATGTGGAAACAATCGCGCCGGCGCCTGCACCGAAAAAGGAAGCGGCACCCAAGGCAGCGGCAAAGCCCGCAGCCAAGAAAACCGCGGCGGCAAGAAAGCCGGCAGCGAAAAAGGGTAAGGAGTAAGCCATGGCAGCCCCTCACTATCAAATTATCCGGCGTCCCATCATCACTGAAAAGGGACTCGGGGTGAAGGAATTGCAGCATACCGTGGTGTTTGAAGTTTCCGCGGCCGCCACGAAAACCGAAATCAAGGAAGCCGTGCAACAGATCTTTAAAGTGAAAGTCGACGGAGTGCGTACCGCCAATTTTCACGGTAAGATGCGCCGCCGCGGCCAGAGCGTAGGTTATCGCCGCGACTGGAAGAAGGCTTATGTGAAGTTGGCCGAGGGCGAAAAGATGATCGAGTACGCGGAGAATCTGTAGACCTGGAGTTGTTCGGAAGTCCGCCGGGTTGGCGGAAAGACTTGGAAGGTAGAGGCAGAGATGGGACTCAAGAGCTTTAATCCATACACGGCGTCACGCCGCTTTATAACCGTGGTCGACAAGAGCCACATCACCAAGCAGACGCCAGAAAAGCAGCTGCTCGAGCCGAAAAAACGCTCTGGCGGCCGAAACAACCATGGCGAAATCGTGATCTGGCATCGCGGCGGCGGTCACAAGCGGCAATACCGCACCGTCGATTTCCGCCGCGACAAAGAAGGCGTGCCCGCCAAGGTCGAAGCCATTGAATACGACCCCAATCGTAGCGCTAATATCGCCTTGCTTCATTACGCCGATGGTGAAAAGCGTTACATCCTGCACCCCGTGGGATTGGAAGTTGGCGCCACCGTTTCCACTGGCGAAGCCGCGGACATTCTTCCGGGCAATGCGCTGAAGATCCGCCACATTCCTCCCGGTACCCAGGTGCATAACCTGGAACTGTATCCCGGGCGCGGCGGACAAGCGGTGCGTACGGCCGGGGCTTCGGCGCAGCTCCTCAGCAAAGAAGGCGATTTCGCGCTGGTGAAGATGCCTTCCGGTGAAGTTCGCAAGTTCTCCATCGATTGCAAAGCGACGGTGGGTCAGGTGGGCAACCTGGACCACGAGAACGAAACCTACGGCAAAGCGGGTCGCACGCGTTGGCGTGGAATCAAGCCAACGGTTCGTGGCGTGGCCATGAATCCCGTGGATCACCCGCATGGCGGCGGTGAAGGCCGCGTTAAGGGCAATCACCCGCAAACGCCTTGGGCTTTCCCGACGTTGGGCAAGAAGACGCGCGGCAACAAGCGCACCGACCGCATGATCGTTCAGCGGCGGAAGTAGAAAAGTTTTCAGTTCTCAGTCTTAAGTTTTCAGACTGGGAATGAAGTCAAGCAGGTCGTTAGTTTTAGCGGTACTTGGGTGAAGAGCTTAAGTTTTCAGTCATCGGATTGGAAGGTGTACTAAGAACTGACCACTGATAACTGCAGACTTGAAGGACCGGGCGCGATCCTGAACGAGAGCGCCCAAGGGTAAGACGAGCAACAGACGCGGATCCTGGCCTGTGATGGCAGAGCGGGCTAAGGAGGCGAAAAACATGAGAGCGACACGAACAACCCGAAGCGCAGGACGCCGTACGCGGCCTATGAAACGCGCTGTAAAGCGGACGGCTCTGAAAGCAGCAATAAAACCTGCGGCCAAGCTGGTCGCGCCGCCGGAACCGGTGCTGTACAAGCTGTGCAAGCCGGGCTGGGCGGTGATCGTCGAACGTATACCAAACGCGTTGGGCACGCGCTTTGTTTGTCCGTTTTGTCCAAGATCGCACCGTGTTCCCGGACCGGTGCGCGGGTTCAAAAAAATGCGGCACGCCCCGTGGGGCCGTTTGCGCCGCGTGGAGGAATAAAGAAGCAATGGCACGCTCAACGAAGAAAGGGCCGTTTGTCGATGGCCACCTGCGCGAAAAGGTGGATGCACTCAACTCGCGCAACGAAAAGAAAGTATTGAAGACGTGGTCGCGGCGCTCCACCATCGTGCCGGACATGATTGGCCACACCATTGCCGTGCACAACGGCAAGAAATTCATTCCCGTGTACGTGACCGAACAGATGATCGGCCACAAGCTCGGTGAGTTTGCGCCGACGCGCATCTTCAAGGGCCACGCGGTAAAGGCGGCGCTCGAAAAGGCCGCCGGCTTGGTTCCAGGAGCTGCAGCGCCCGGAGCAGCGGCAGGAGGCGGCGCGGCACCATCAGCAGCACCAGCGCCGAAGGCATAATTTATGGCTGACGTATTGACACAACCCGGTTCCATCGAAGCCCATGCGATTGCGCGCCACGTGCGCATGTCACCGCAAAAGGTGCGGCTGGTCATCGATCTGATTCGCGGCCAGAAGGCGCAAGACGCGTTGCAATCGCTGCGCTTCACTCCCAAGCGCGCCGCCAAGCACATTGAAAAAGTTCTGCGCAGCGCCATCTCGAATGCCGAGCGCAAAGCTGAAGATTCCGGGTCACCGCTCGACGTTGATGAACTTTACGTGAGCCAGTGTTTCGTGAACGAAGGCGCGCGCTGGAAGCGTTTGCGTCCCGCGCCGATGGGCCGCGCGTTCCGTTATCAGAAACGCACCGCGCATATCTGGGTGGGAGTCAGCGAACACCACGTTGCGGCTGCCGAACGCGTGGCTGCGAACCTCGCCGAAGCGGAAGCGCAGAAGGGCGTCCGTGGCACGGCACGCCGTGTGCGCAAGGCACTGACCGGGAAGCAATCTCCCGCGAAGAAGGGAAAGAAGTAATGGGACAGAAAACGCACCCGTACGGGTTTCGCCTGGGCTACAACAAGCCCTGGAAGTCTCGCTGGTATGCCGATCGCGAGTACGCCGATCTGCTCCACGAGGATGTGAAACTGCGCAAGGAATTGAAGGAGCGCCTGCGGAGCGCCGGCATCAGCTCCATTGATATCGAACGCGCCGCCAACAAGCTGGTGGTCCGTATCGCGACTGCCCGCCCGGGCATCATCATCGGGCGTAAGGGCGCGGAAATCGACAAGCTGAAGCAGGAAGTGGGCAAGCGCACCAAGCGCGAAGTTCACATTGATATCGTGGAAGTGCATCGCCCGGAGCTCGATGCGCAACTCGTTGCGGAATCCATCGCGTTGCAACTGGAAAAGCGCGTGGCGTTTCGCCGCGCAATGCGCAAAGCCGTGGATTCGGCGCTGCGTTTTGGCTGCAAGGGCATCAAGGTGCGCGTCGCGGGACGCCTGAACGGCGCGGAAATCGCCCGCAAAGAGTGGTACCTGCAAGGGCGTTTGCCGCTGCAGACACTTCGCGCGGACATAGATTACGGCACCGCCGAAGCGAACACCACGTACGGCGTGATTGGCGTGAAGTGCTGGATCTACCAGGGTGAGAATGTTCCCAAGCGCATAAAGCGCACGGACGACAAGCCCGAAGCCGTCGCAGTGGCGTAAGGAGTTCTAAGTTCTCAGTTTTAAGTCTTCAGTAAAGAGAGTCGGACTTAAGACTCAGGGAGCGAAGCGAAGGGGATTGATGCCTCGTTTTCAGAGGCGGGCCGGTCATAAGTGAGTCTTGGATGCTTTACTGAGCACCTAAGACTTATGACTGAAAACTGGACGAATTAGGGAAGCGAGAAGACAACGATGTTGATGCCAAAAAAGGTGAAGTACAGAAAGCAGCAGCGCGGCCGCCGCAGAGGCAAGGCCTGGAGCGGGGGCAAATTGTCTTTTGGGGAATATGGATTGAAGGCCATGGAAAATGCCTGGATCACCGACCGCCAGATTGAAGCGTCGCGCGTGGCCATTACGCGCTTCATTAAGCGCGGCGGGAAGCTGTGGATCCGGATTTTCCCGGACAAGCCGTTCACCAAGAAGCCCGCGGAAACCCGCATGGGCAAAGGCAAAGGCGCTCCGGAACGCTGGGTTGCCGTGGTGAAACCGGGACGCATCATGTTTGAAATGGCGGGAATCGACGAAGCGACAGCGCGGCAAGCGCTGGGGCTGGCGTCGCACAAGCTGCCCATTCCAACGAAATTCGTCTCTCGCACGGGAGGAATCTAACCATGCCTCGGCGAATCGAGAAGTTCCGCGAAGAGGGCGTGACCGAATTGCAGGCGCGCGAAAAGGATCTGACCGAGCAGATTTTCCGGCTCAGGTTTCAGCTGGGCACGGGCCAGGCGGAAGCGTTGAAGCGTCTTCGTGAAGCGAAAAAAGATTTGGCGCGGGTAAAGACACTCCTGCGCAACCAGGAATTGACCGCCGGAGCAGAGCCGGCGAAGGCAGGTAAGGCGTAATGACAACGGAAACGCAAAGCGCGCCGGTGGCCGAGCGCGGCAAGAGAACCGAACTCGTCGGCAAGGTAACCAGCGCGAAGATGGAAAAGACGATTGTGGTCGAAGTGCAGCGGCTGATGCAGCACCCCAAGTACCGCCGCGTGGTGCGCATTTCGAAAAAGTTCTACGCGCACGATGAAAAGCGCGAAGCCAAGCAGGGAGACACCGTACGCATTGTGTCCGCCCGGCCGCTTTCGCGCCTCAAGCGCTGGCGTTTGCAGGAAGTGCTGACGCACAAGTCGTCGGCGAAGTAAAAGGACAGGGAGCGCAACCATGATTATGATGCGAACCTGGCTGACGGTGGCCGACAATTCCGGAGCGCGGAAGCTGATGTGCATTCTTCCCCTCGGCGGCGATGCGGGATTGAAAGCCGGGCTGGGTGACATTGTCACCGCTTCCGTGAAGGAGGCTACGCCGGAAAGCCAGATCAAGGAAGGCAAAGTTGTGAAATGCGTCATCGTGAGGATGCGCAAGGAACAGCGCCGCAAGGATGGCACGTACATCCGGTTCGATGACAACGCCGCGGTGCTCATCAACGATACGGGCGAGCCGGTGGGAACGCGCGTATTTGGTCCCGTGGCAAGAGAGCTGCGCGATAAGAAGTTCACCAAGATTGTTTCGCTGGCTCCGGAGGTCTGGTAAGCAATGGCACGCACTCATGAAAGAATGAAACGCTACACCATCAGCATTCGCAAGGGCGACAACGTCCACGTGCTGAGCGGGCGCGATGCCGGGAAAAAGGGGCGGGTGCTTTCCGTGAATCCGCGGAAAAACACGCTGATTGTGGAGCACGCCAATATCATCAAGCGCCACACGCGGCCCAACCCCGCGAAAAATATCAAGGGCGGAATTGTGGAAAGGGAAGGGCCGATCCATGCTTCCAACGTCCAGATTGTCTGTACCGGTTGCGGCAAACATGCGCGCATCGGCCACCAGACGCTGCCGGACGGCAGTCGAGTGAGAGCGTGCAAACGCTGCGGCGCCACTCTCGATAGGTAAGAAAGTTTTCAGCTGTAAGTTTTCGGTTTTAAGTTTTTGAGAGAAAGGATTGAGTCGTTGTTGTAAGCATGAGTTCGCTGGTCTTACCTGGAACTTATGACTTAGAACTTAAGACTCCTGAGGCAATGAAGAGTCGAATGCATGAAAAGTACAGCAAGGAGACGGTGCCGGCGCTGATGAAGCGTTTTGGCTGGAAGAACATCATGGCCGTGCCGAAGATCTCCAAGATTACCGTCAATATCGGTCTCGGCGAAGCCAGCCAGAACGTCAAGCTGCTGGACACGGCCGCGGTGGAGCTTGGGCAGATCACCGGCCAGAAAGCCATGATCACACGGGCCAAGAAATCCATCGCGAATTTCAAGATTCGCAAGGGCATGCCCATCGGCTGCGCGGTAACGCTACGCGGAGAAAAGATGTACGAATTCCTCGACCGGCTGTGCAACGTGGTGCTGCCCCGCGTGCGCGACTTCCGCGGATTGCCCTCGAACGCTTTCGATGGCCGCGGCAATTACACCCTAGGCCTGAAGGACCAGTTGGTTTTCCCGGAGATCGATTACACGCGCGTGGACAAGATCAAGGGCATGAACATCACGCTGACAACCACGGCGCACAACGACGAAGAAGGCCGCGAGTTGCTCAAGGGGCTCGGTTTTCCCTTGCGCGAAAAAGGAGCAGCACAATAAATGGCACGAACCGCAAAAATCGCCAAGACGTTGAAGAAGCCGAAGTTCAAGGTGCGCGTTCGCAACCGCTGCCGCTGCTGCGGCCGCGCCCGCGGGTATATTCGCAAATTTCAAATGTGCCGCATCTGTTTTCGCGGCATGGCGCTCAAGGGAGAGATCCCTGGAGTCGTGAAAGCTAGCTGGTAGGAGAACTATGCAGACGGATCCGATTGCCGATTTTCTTACGTGTTTGCGCAACGCCACGGCGGCGAAGCACCAGCGCGTGGACGTTCCAATCTCCAAGTTGAAGACCGAGATCGCCCGCATCCTGAAGGAAGAGGGCTACATCTCGACCTACAAGATGGTGGACGAAAACAAGTCGCACAAAACCCTGCGCGTGTTCCTGAAGTACACGCCAGACCGGCGCAGCGTAATCACCGGGGTGAAGCGCATCTCCAAACCGGGGCAGCGCTGCTACCTGGGCGCGGACGACATCAAACCGGTGGTTGGCGGGCTGGGCATCAGCATCTTGACCACGCCAAAAGGTCTGATGACGGGGCGCGCGGCACGCAAGGCCAAGATGGGCGGCGAGATACTTTGCGAAGTGTGGTAAGCGTTCGCGAGAACGCGGCGATGCTTGAGAGAAAAGGATAGACGACGATGTCACGTATTGGTCGCAAACCGATTCCAGTGCCGGCCGGTGTGAAGATCAACACCGGGGGTGGCAAAGTAGAAGTGCAGGGCCCCAAGGGGAAACTCTTCGTGCTTGTGCCGAAGCAGATCAAGCTCGAGCAGAAGGACGGCGTGTTGACGGCGGTCCGCAGCAATGAAGAGGATCGCGCGTTGCATGGCCTGGCGCGCGCGCTTCTGGCCAACGCTGTTCATGGCGTCACCCTGGGTTTCAAGAAGGATCTCGATATCGTGGGCGTCGGCTATCGCGCCGAACTGAAGGGCAAGATCGTGGCTTTCGCTCTCGGCAAATCCCACCCCATCGAATTTCCCATTCCCGAGGGCATTCAGATTGCCATCGAGAAGCAGACGCACATTGTGGTAAGCGGCGCGGACAAGGCACAAGTCGGCCAGGTGGCTGCAGACATTCGCTCGTTGCGCCCGCCGGATCCGTACAAGCAGAAGGGCATTCGCATTACCGGCGAGCGTTTGAAGAAGAAGGCGGGCAAGGCTGGCGCAAAGGCGGGCGCGGCGTAGAGAGTTTTAAGTTTTCGGTTTTAAGTTGTCAGTAAAACACAGATTGATCGGGAACTTTGGTTTTGGAGCCTGGCATCGGATAAAAAGTTTTGAGCTCATAAGTTCGGGCCGATTTACTGATTACCGAGAACTTATAACTTAAAACTGTAAGGGAGAAACGACAGTGGCATCGGCATCAGTTCGCAAGTTGTCCCGGGATGAGCAGCGCCAGCGCGTTCATGCGCGCGTGCGCACAAGGGTGTCTGGCACGCCGGAGCGCCCGCGGTTGAGCGTGTACCGTTCCGTCGGGCACATCTACGCGCAAGTGATTGACGATCGCAGCAGCCACACGCTGGTCTCGGCTAGCTCGATCGACAAGGAAGTCAAGAAGGGCCTGAAGGGTGGAGGCAACATCGCCTCGGCCAAAGCCGTCGGCAAAATTATCGCCGAACGCGCCAAGACGGCGGGAGTGGTGAAGGTGGTGTTCGACCGCGGCGGTTATAAGTATCACGGCCGCGTCAAGGCGCTCGCGGATGCGGCGCGGGAAGCGGGGTTAGAGTTCTAATTTATGTCGAAGCAAATTTTGCGGGATAGTTTGGCAGTGCGGCGCCTGTTGGAAGTGAATCCTTCCGATCTGAAGGATGACGTTGTAGCAATCAACCGCGTCACCAAGGTCGTCAAGGGCGGCAAGAACCTGAGTTTCTCCGCGCTTGTAGTTGTTGGCGACAGCCACGGACACGCGGGATTCGGAATGGGCAAGGCGCGCGAAGTACCCATGGCCATCAAGAAGGGCATCGAGCAAGCCAAAAAGAATTTGATCAAGTTGAACATGAAGGGCACCACCATTCCGCATCAGGTGACTGGATGGTACGGCTCGGCGCAAGTCCTGCTGAAGCCCGCGTCAGAAGGCACCGGCGTGATTGCTGGGGGACCGGTGCGCAAGGTGATGCAGGTTGCGGGAATTACGAATGTACTCACGAAATCGTTGGGGACATCGAATCCGCACAACGTCGTCAAGGCTACGTTTGCCGCGCTGTTGAGTTTGAAGGACGCGGGGCAAGTGGCGGAAACGCGCTCCAAGACCATCGAGGAAGTGAGCGGGAAACCGCCCAAGGCCGAGAAGGGCGAAAAGGTGGCAGGGGATTAATTTATGGCAGGCGAAAAAAAAGGCACGAAGAGCGCCACAACAGTAAAGATCAAGTGGGTGCGCAGCTTCATCAGTTGCACCGATGATATGCGCGCAACGATTCGAGGGTTGGGCCTGCGCCGGATGCATCAAGTGGTGGAACGGGAAAATTCTCCGGCCATCCGCGGGATGATTCACAAGGTGCGCCACCTCGTGGAAGTGGTGGAGTAATTCATGGCAGACAAAATTAAGAAGGAACACAATACGGTTTCCCTTTCGACGCTGGGGCCGGCCAAGGGCTCGCGCAAGAAGCATGTTCGCGTTGGCCGCGGCATCGGCACAAAGCTGGGGAGAACTTCCGGCAAGGGCAACAAGGGCCAGAAGTCGCGGCGCGGATATTCGCGGCGGCGCGGTTTCGAAGGCGGACAGATGCCGCTGCACCGGCGCATTCCGAAGCGCGGATTTCACAATCCGTTCGGCGTGGTGTATTCCATCGTCAACCTGGAAGAACTGAATGTTTTTCCAGCGGGCGAAACGGTAACGCCGGAGCTGCTGCGCGCGCACGGTTTCGTGCGGCGCGCCACGGATCCCATCAAGGTTTTGGGTGATGGTGAGTTGAAGACCAAACTTGCCATTCACGCCCATGCATTCAGCGCTGCGGCCAAGGAAAAGATTACCAAGGCAGGCGGCACGTTTGAGGTGGTAGCGTAATCGGGTTTCCCGAGGAAATGGTATGAATCGTTTCTTAAACGCATTCGCGAATCTGTTCCGCATCGAGGATTTGCGCAACCGGCTGTTCTTCACGCTGGGGCTGCTGGCGGTTTACCGCATCGGCGCGCACATCCCGACGCCCGGCATCAACACCGACGTACTGCAAGAAATCTTCAAGCAGTCGGCGGGTTCCGTGCTCGGCATCTTCGATCTGTTCAGCGGCGGCAACTTCCGCAGTATGACGATTTTTGCGCTGGGCATCATGCCCTACATCACTTCGTCCATCATCTTGCAGTTGATGACCGTGGTGTTCCCGTATTTGGAGCGGTTGCAGAAGGAAGGCGAACTGGGGCGGCGTAAGATTACACAGTACACACGCTACTTGACGATTGCCTTGAGTCTTATTCAGTCATCCACGATTGCCGGCACGCTGCAATCGCGAGCGCTGGGCGGCCAGTCTCTGGTGTACCACCCGGGCTTGGGGTTCACGCTGATGACGATTCTCACCTTGACCACGGGTTCGGCTTTCATCATGTGGCTGGGCGAACAGATCAGCGAACGCGGCATCGGTAATGGCATGTCCCTGATCATTTTCGTGGGCATCGTGGTGGGCTTGCCACGCGCCATTGGTGACCTCTACGACAAGGTCCACACTTTGTATTGGGGTCCGTTCACTCCCCTGGTAATCATTGCGCTGCTGGTGCTCATGGTTGCTGTGGTGGCCTTCATCGTTTTCGTGGAAGGCGCGCAACGCCGAATTCCAGTGCAGTATGCCAAGCGCGTGGTGGGGCGCCGCATGATGGGCGGACAATCCACGTATTTGCCGTTGCGTGTGAATTCCGGCGGCGTGATTCCGCCGATTTTTGCCAGTTCTTTGCTGGCGTTTCCGGCAACGGCTGCGCTCATGATGGGCACGCGTTGGCCGTTCGTGAAAAACATTGCTAACACATTGCGCTGGGGAGAACCGTTGTATACCGCGATTTACGTGACGCTGATTATCGTGTTCGCATTTTTCTATGTGGGCATCGTGTTCAATCCCACGGAGCTTGCCGACAACATGCGCAAGAACGGCGGGTTCATTCCTGGGATTCGTCCGGGACGTACTACGTCCGAGTATGTAAGCCTGATCCTGAAGCGGCTTACGTTTATCGGCGCCGTGTACCTGGCCATCGTCTGCCTGTTGCCGGAATGGATGATCGCCGGCATTCACCTGAATCACTTGCCGTGGTGGATGGGAGGCGATTGGTTTGACCGGCGCTTCCCGCAATGGATTTTGAATGGATTGGGCGTGGCGTTTTACTTTGGCGGGACTTCACTTCTGATTGTGGTGGGCGTGGCGATGGATACGGTACAGCAGCTTGAGGCACAACTCGTCATGCGCAACTACGAAGGCTTTGCGAGAAAGGGACGCCTGCGCGGCCGTCGTTAAGAGAGATGATGGCGTCGCCGGAAGAGCGTCCCGTTGTGATTCTCGACCGCGCGGTGGTTTTTTTGGGGCCCCCGGGATCGGGCAAGGGTACTCAGGCGAAAGAGCTGGCCAAGCTTTACGGCATACCGCATCTTTCGACGGGAGACATGCTGCGGGAGCATGTCAGCAAGGGTACAACGCTTGGTTTGAAAGCCAAGCCGATCATGGAGCGGGGCGAGTTGGTGCCGGACTCGCTGGTGTTGAAGATGGTCGCAGAACGCATAGAGCGGCCAGATTGCAGTCACGGATTTGTGTTCGACGGTTTTCCACGGACGGTGGCCCAGGCGAAGTACCTGGGTGAGTTGCTGAGGCAGAATGGGTTGTATCAGCCGTTCGTGATGCACATGGTAATCGGATCGTCGGTGCTGTTGCGGCGATTGACGGGGCGCAGGACCTGTAAGATTGGCGGGGAGATTTACAATATTTACGACCGCCCGCCTAAGGTCGAAGGGATTTGCGATAACGACGGCGGCGAGTTGGTGCAGCGGCCGGATGATCGCGAAGAGGTAATCCGCGAGCGGTTGCACGCGTACGAGAAGCGGACCGCGCCACTGGTGCAATATTACCGGCGGCTGGGGTTGCTGCAAGATATCGACGCAAGCAAGAGTTTCGAGGAAGTGAAGCAACAGATCTTCGAGAGCCTGGAAGGGATTGGCGAAACGCGGTAAGGAAATGGCGATTCAACTACGCAGCGCCAGTGAACTTGAAAAGATGTACCACGCAGGCCAGGTGGTTCACGAAGTGTTGAACACGCTGCGGACGCAGGTGCAGCCGGGTATGACGACGATGGACCTCGAGAAGAGCGCCGAGGAGATCATCGCCAAAGGGCCGGGAAGATCGGCGTTCAAAGGGTATCGCGGGTATCCTTGCGTGCTGTGCACGTCGGTGAACAGCGAGATCGTTCACGGGATACCGTCGCCAAAGCGGAAATTGCGGGAAGGCGACATCGTGTCCCTGGACTTTGGAATGGAAGTGGATGGGTACTACGGCGATTCGGCGGTAACGGTGCCGGTCGGGAAAATCAGCCCGGCGCTGCAGAAGCTTCTGGATGTGACCCGCGAATCGCTGGACCGCGCGATTGACAAGATGCGTCCGGGAAACAGGCTGGGCGACGTTGGGCACGCGGTGCAAAGTTGGGTGGAGAAACACGGATACTCGGTGGTACGTGAGTTCGTGGGCCACGGCATCGGAACGAAAATGCACGACGAGCCGAATCTGCCGAACTACGGCGAGCCGGGACACGGAGCGCGCTTGCAGGAAGGCATGGTGATCGCCGTCGAACCGATGGTGAACGCCGGCCGGGCAGAAGTGGCGATGCGCGGCGAGTGGGTAGCGGAAACCGCCGATGGAAGTCCTTCGGCGCATTTCGAGCACACCGTTGCGGTCACGGCAAACGGCCCGTGGATTTTGACGCGGCCGAGAGAGATGACCGGTCCGGTATGGGGGAATGAAGTTTTAAGTACTAAGTTGTAAGTTTTAAGTGATAAGTAAATCTGGTCTCACTTAAAACTTATTACTAATAACTTAGAATTCAGGAACTTATGGCCAAGCAGCCGTACGAAAAGAAAGAAAAGGGCGACTCTGGGAATCCGAAAGAAGACGCCATTGAAGTGATGGCGACGGTGATTGAGCCGTTGCCGAACGCGATGTTCCGGGTGGAGTTGGAGAACAAGCACCAGGTATTGGCGCATGTCTCCGGAAAGATGCGCAAGAATTTTATCCGCATTCTAGCGGGCGACAAAGTGGCGGTAGAACTTTCGCCGTATGATTTGACCCGCGGCCGGATCGTGTACCGGTATAAGTAGCGAGGGGATTTGGCGGCAACGGATTTGCGGAGTTTTCAGTTGTAAGTTTTAAGCAGTAAGTAAAGAGCGAAACGGACAGCTTAAGACTTATGACTTGCGGCTGTTGAACAACTCGGGATTGAGAATGTTCATTGAGGATTTAAGAATTACTGAGAACTGAAGGTTTGGAACTTAAAACGTGCAGTATCGCAGCGAGGAGTCAGCTAGATGAAAGTTCGGGCAAGCGTGAAAAAGATTTGTGATAAGTGCAAGGTAATCCATCGCCGTGGCGTGGTTCGGGTGATTTGCGTGAACCCGAAGCACAAGCAGCGGCAGGGATGAAAGTATTTTAAGTGATTAGTTGTAAGTCATGAGTAGGGCTTTGGAATTACTTAGCACTTAAAACTCAGGACTTGATTCAGGCACGCAATAGTTTTTGAAAGGAACCGAGAGACCATGGCACGTATCGCTGGTGTTGATCTTCCGCCGCAGAAGCGCTTGTGGGTCGGGTTGACTTCGATCTACGGCATCGGACAGGTGCGCGCGAAGGATATTGCCGAAAAGGCGAATGTGGATTTCACGAAAAAGATTCGCGAGTTGACCGAAGACGAAGTCAACCGCATCCGCAACGTCATCGAGGCCGAAGGGCGCGTGGAAGGGGATCTCCGCAAGGAGATCCAGATGAACATTCGCCGCCTGATCGAAGTGCAGGCGTATCGTGGCATTCGCCACCGTCGCAATTTGCCGGTGCGCGGGCAGCGGACGCATACAAATGCGCGCACGCGGAAGGGTCCACGGCGCGGCGCGGTGGCCGGGAAGAAACAGATCAAGGGCAAGAAGGGCTGAGAAATCAGTTTTTTGGTTCTTAGATTTGAGTGGTAAGTAAAACAGCTTCACTACTTGAATCTGGGAATTGGAACTTAGAACTTGAAACTTATCGCTTAGAACTACGGAGTCAAACGTGGCAAAAGAGCAGAAAAACGCGGCGGTCGACGCGACAGCAGCACCGGCAAAACCGGCCGCCACCAGCAAGCGCAAGAAAGAGTTCAAGAAGAAGCGCGAGAAGCGCATTGTGCCGCATGGCATCGTGCACGTAGCGGCTTCTTTTAACAACACGCAGATCACCATTGCTGATCCGGATGGGCGCGTGCTGTGCGGGTCTTCAGCCGGAGCGATTGGATTCAAGGGTTCGCGCAAGGGCACGCCGTATGCCGCGCAGCAGGCCTCGTTGTCTGCCGCGGGCACAGCGCGCGACCAGTACGGGATGAAGAGCGTGGAAGTGAAAGTAAAGGGACCGGGATCCGGGCGAGAATCCGCGGTGCGCGCGCTGGCAGCGGCGGGATTGCACATTGTGGCCATCCGCGACGTTACACCGATTCCGCATAACGGCTGCCGTCCTCCGAAGCGCCGGCGCGTTTGATGGAGTTCCCAGTTTTCAGTTGAGAGTATTAAGTCGGACCGTAAGAGCGAAGGTTTTTGATGGTTCTAAGTTTTCAGGATTCGGATGCTGCACTTAAGACTGAAAACTTCTAACTTAGAACTAAGAAGAGTTTCGCGAAGGGAGAACAGAAGTTGGCAAGACACCGAGATGCAGTCTGCCGCCTATGCCGTAGGGAAGGGCAGAAACTATTTCTAAAAGGATTGCGGTGCTTCACGGACAAGTGTGCGATCGAGAAGCGCAACTTTGTACCGGGACAGCACGGACAATCGCGGCGCGCGAAGATTGCGGGTTACGGCCTGCAACTACGTGAAAAACAGAAAGTGAAGCGCACGTACGGCCTGCTGGAGCGGCAGTTCCGCAATTATTTCGAGAAAGCGGAGCGCGCCAAGGGGCCGACGGGCGAAAACCTCATCATCATGCTGGAACGCCGCCTGGACAACACCGTATGGCGCGCGGGCCTGGCCTCTTCGCGTTCGCAAGCGCGACAACTGGTGCTGCACGGACACGTGCGGATCAACGGGAAGAAGGTAAACATCCCGTCTTACCAGGTAAGCGTGGGCGAAGAGATCGCCATCAAGGAAAAGATGCACCAGAACGCCATGGTACTGGAAGCGCGCAACGTGGCGCAAAGCCAGAGCCTGGTGCCGTGGCTGGAGCAGGAGCGCGAGCAGTTCAAGGCCAAGGTAGTGGCGCTGCCGAAGCGCGAAGATGTACAGACGCCGCCGATCAACGAACAACTGATCGTCGAGCTGTACTCGAAATAAGTAGTAAGTTCTAAGTTTTCAGTTCAGGAAGCGCTTGCTGACGGCTTGTGGCTTAAGTTTTAAGGCTCCTGATCTGAGACTTACGTTTAAGATTTTGATTCTGCAACTGGGGACTTAGAACTGATTACCAAGGACTTTTCAGGGCTTGCAGCAAACGCGGTCGAGGGAAGGGTAAAGGCTTGAGTGGCCGGCGACGCCGGTCACGGAAGGAAGGAAACGATGTGGAAGGGATTTCAGAAACCGAAGCGTCTTGCGTCTGAGCTGGAATCGCTGACGGAGCGGTACGGCCGGTTTTCAGCGCAGCCGTTTGAACGGGGCTGGGGTACCACGGTAGGAAACGGATTGCGGCGAGCGCTGCTGAGCTCGATCGAAGGCGCGGCGATCACCGCGGTGAAGATCGAGGGCGTGCTGCACGAATTCTCCTCGATTCCCGGAGTGGTGGAAGACGCCACGGACATCATCCTGAACCTGAAGCAGGTTCCCATCAAGTTGAACACCGACCTGCCGAAGACGATTTACCTGAATGTGGAAGCGCCGGGAGTAGTGACGAGCGCGCAAATCGAGGAAGACGCGGACTTCGCGGTGCTGGACAAGAGCGTGTACATCGCCACGGTCAGCGAAGGCGGCAAGCTGCTGATCGAAATGCGCGTGAAGAACGGGCGCGGGTACGTGGCGGCAGACCGCAACTACGACGAAGACCTTCCCATCGGATATATCCCGGTGGACAGCGTGCATTCGCCGGTGCGCAAGGTGAATTACTCCGTGGAATCGGCGCGCCTTGGGCAGATGACCGACTACGAAAAACTGATGATGGAAGTGTGGACCAACGGAGCCATCACGCCGCAGGACGCGATTGGCCTGGCGGCGAAACTGGTGAAGGACCACATGAGCATCTTCATCAACTTCGAGGAGCCAGTGGAAAACGTGGAGATGCCGCAAGATGTGGTGAACGATCCGAGGCTGGAACATCTGGACCGCTCGGTGGAAGAGCTGGAACTTTCCGTGCGCAGCTACAACTGCCTGAAGAACGCGAACATCCAGACGATCCGCGAGCTGGTCCAGAAGAGCGAAAACGAAATGCTGAAGACCAAGAACTTTGGCCGGAAGTCTTTGAACGAAATCAAGGACATACTGGTGAAGATGGGGCTTGGCCTGGGCATGAAGTTCGATGAGCACGGCCGGATTATCTGGCCTCCGCTGCCGAGCCAGACGTCAATGACGCCCAGTTCGTCGGAGGATAATGTTGGGCTGTGAACCGGACAGCTGTTTTCAGTTCACAGTTGTCAGTGAAGAGTGTACGCCATTTCTTCAGGGGCTAAAGTCCATTCAAATGGGCGGTCTTATGCCGGGGCTGAAGCCCCGGCCTCCTAAAGAAATACCCATTATCAGCAGGGTGCTTGGAAGAATCCTGCAGCGAAAGCTCCGAAGCGCAAGAAGGAAGAGACGATGAGACACCTGAAGTCGGGATCAAAACTGGGGCGCAATCCGTGGCACCGCCGCGCGACGCTGCGCAACCTGGTCACCAATTTGTTCGAGCACGGACGGATTACCACCACGCTGACGCGCGCGAAAGCTACGCGGCCGGTGGCGGAGAAGATCATCACGCTCGGGAAAAAAGACACGCTGGCGGCGCGGCGGCAGGCGGCTGCGTACCTGATGACGCCGGCGATGACGAAGAAGCTGTTCAGCGAGATCGCGCCGAAGTTTGCGGACCGCGCGGGCGGCTACACGCGCATCATTCCCGCCGGCATTCGCGTTGGGGATGGAGCGAAGGTGGCGATTCTGGAACTGGTGAGTTACGAGTTCAAGAAGAAGGAAAAGAAAGAGAAGAGCAAGGTCGCGGAAGCCGTCGAGGCAAAGAGCTAAGGCAGGATAACAGGGTCCGCGTCGAGGCGGACTCTGGATGAGATGCGACGCCCGCTCCGGGAAACTGGGGCGGGCGTTTTGTATCTGCGCGCAACTGGATCGGATGGCCAAGGGGTACCAAATCGCACGAGTTAGGTGATTGTCTGGATACGAACGCGCTTGACAGTTTGCACACCGCATCCCACACTGGGAGTCCCAGCTTGCAGGAAACCCAACAATGAACCGAACACTATGCTTTTTTGCGCTCGCTGCGCTGCTCCCTGCGTTGTCAGGGGCACAAGAGCAAAAATATGTGAACTGCCGCACGCTTGCGGCGGCCGGGAATTTCATCGGATCGGATGAGACCCTGGTGAACAACATGGTTTGCCAGGTGGTGAAGGGTGACGCGGCCAACGACACGAAGGCCAAGAAGGAATCCCGGGACGGCCACGAGCCTTTGCCGGGAGAATCGGCCAGCGTGAATGAATCTTCGAGTGTGGCCGATGCGGCAAGAACTGAAGAGAAGAAACCCATGGCGGGGGCCACGCATCCAGTTGAAAAACCGACAAACGCCCTTGCGGCGACCACGAGCCCGACTGCGGGGACGGCTGAACCAGCGACTGCACCCGTCGGCGCGCCCACGGTGGAGGCGAAACCGGAAGACGTTGCGACAACGACTCCCCTAGTAAGCAAGGTTGCAGCCGCGCCGGAAGCAACACACGACACTGCTGCGTCCGCGCCTGCAGCCACATCTGCACAACCCGAGAGCGTAGCGGTGAGTTCTGCCCCCGCGATGGAGGCTTCTGCGAAGGCTGCGAGTGCAGCGGAACCGGCAGAAAGCGATAAGCCTGCTCCAGATGAAGCGGCGGTTGCGTCAGTTGCAGCCGCGCCGCGACTGGCGAGCACGGCACCGCCAGCTGCTCCAATTGCCACGCCAACGTCGCGAGAGGCTGCGGCACCCGCAACAGAAAAGGGGACCGGGTTTTACGACGCGAACTCCACGACGAAAGTTGCGACAGTCGGCCCGCCGACACACAACGAGAAGTCAAGTAATGTCGCTGCGGAACCGGTGAATCCTCCGGTGGAGGAGGCACCCGCGGCTGCAGCCGATGCACCGGCAGCACCGGCGGCGGCTTTGCCGCAACAGGATGATCCGAACGCGGAGAGGGAGCGCGTGGTGCAGTTGGGGGCATTCGCGGGACCCAAGGAAGCGACGCCCGGATCTGAGGCGGAACGACACACGACTTCGTTTGAGGCCACAGAAGATGAAGCGTTCCGAGAGGGGCAGAAGCCGGACTGCACGAAGAACATCACGCTGGGCAGCTTGAAAGGAGACACGCTGGTACTAGGGACTCCGGCGTGGGCGGCGAAGTGGATCGGGAAAAATCAGAAACGTGCGCCGCAGATGTGTTTTTCGGGGATGCCGATGGCCGGAGCGCGCAATTACCTGATCGTGTTTTACACGATGGCTTCAGCGACAAAACTAGGAGAGGCGCATATCGCGGGCGCTGGTTCCGAGCAAGAAGGAACGCCGGCGTCGGGGTACGGCTCCTTCACGACGAGCTACGGAGCGACGTGGCACTACGCGTATGACCGCGTCGTGGGAGTGACGATCAATTCGCGGTCCGATGCGGACCAACCGCACAGTCAACCCGGGCAATTGCAGTACGCGACGGCGTACACGGAAGAGGGTATGCCCGTGGCACAGCACTGGCCGGGGCAACCGAAGAAACATGTGGATGAGAAGTCGAAGAATGCGAAGAAGAATCGGAGTGCGCTGGAGGCGAAGGAGCAGGTGTCCGGCGAATTGCTGAACGAAATGGTGCGGGACATCGACAAGTTGTAAGATATTGCAGTTGGAGAGGTTTAGAGGAAGCGAAGAGCCCGTGCCTGAGAAATAGGCGCGGGCTTTTTTAGCTAGTTTCTGTCGCGAAACTCTCATTCTGGCAACAAAAAATTGTTGCGTAATAGAGATTTCAAGGAGTTAGCGGCTACCAGTTGAGACGTGTGCAAACCATGGGAGCCTTAGATTTCGGGATCGAGTGAAGACCGCGCTTTGAGAAAAGCACGCCAGCCTTACGGCGAAGAGAGAAAGAGCAGGCCGAACGGTAGTGTTACGCTGCTTTTCGTTTGCGACCCGTTCGTTTGCCTAGCAGGGCAGCAATTCGCATCAGGTTGTTGGCAAGCACAGCCGCACCTACCAACAATTCAAAGCGCTGGTGCCCTTCGGCGAGACAGCGCTTCATGCCGCGACCGCGGAACAGCACCGAGATGCGCCCTTCGATGCCGGCTCGAAAGCGCTGCCCTTGCTTGAAAGCGGGACTTCTCTCGTACGTTTCGCGCTTGGCAGTTTTCTTCCCGCCACGCTGCGGAATGCACACCACCTTGACACCGTTTCGCTGGCACGATCTCACATTCGTCTCGCTGAAAAAGCCGCGATCGGAACCGTACAATTCTGGGGCGTGGCCGAAGGTTTCCTTGTGGCGTTCCAGGGAAGGTTGCACCTCTTGATCGTCGCCAGGGTTTCCCTCGAGCACTTTGTATTGTGTGATCAGCCCTTGGGCGCTTTCTGCGAGGAAAACCTTGTGGCCGAACTCGATCGGTGTCTGCACTTTGCCACGCTTAATCAGATCCGTGTGGGTTTCAAAGATGGAATAGATCTTCTCGGCAGTGGGGACTTGTTCCCCTTGGAGCACGCGACGGCGCGCTTGGTCGATCACCCGGTCTCCCAGTTCACAGCAGTGGTCGATCTCTTTCCGGAGCGCGTCGATGGCCAGGTCAGAGACCGGGTCCGTGCCGCGCGCTTTGCGAGTTTGCTTCACTACCTTTCGTGCGCGGTCCACGACCTCCTCGGCGATTCCGATGAGTTCGCGATATTTCTCCACTTGCCGATGGTGCCGTTCCTTGGGTGTCATCCGCTGGATCTCTTGCATCCGACGTCGTGCCGCGCGAGTGCGATTGCGGAACCCCTTAATACGCTGTTGCACCGCTGCGTTCAAGCGCAGGACCAAGCGCGTGACAACGCGTACGACATCCCATATCAATGTGCTGTCGGTCGGGTGATGAATGTCGGTTTGTACAACCGTAGTGTCCACGCGGAGTTTCTGGCCATCTTCCAGGCCCACATCCACGGCCGCTTGCACCACCAGTTCATTGACGCCCTGCAGCGTCTCGGGAGTCAGTCGGTTAAAGGCGCGGTTGAAGGCATCGTGCTTGGGCACCGGCTGGCAGTAAAAATCCGTGAACTGCCGCAGGGTGTAGCCGTCGGTGATCCGCTCGCGCAGTTCGCGATAATTCCAGTTCTTGACACGCATGAGGATCAGGGACCGCAGAACCTGCGCAGGTGTTAATCCACCGCGACCAGTACGGGGATTTTTCAGGCCTCGTTCCAGATCGCGCCGTATGGTCTCGATCATCTCTTCATGATCGTCCAGAAAATCGGAGATGCTCTGTAGCAGCGGTTCCAGCAGGATGCCCTGTTGTAGCAACTCCCAATCGGCGAAACTGATCTGTGGCTTCCCAGCCCTGGGCACCTTTCAGTCCTCCTTTTTTCCCGAAGCCTGGTCCCTCTCTCCCTTCAAAGCTTGGAGGTTTCGCGACGCGGCCTGGTACAGCAGTTCCTGCAGAGCACGCCCGTTGTCTAACCAGCGCTGAACTTGGGGAACCAACTCCTCGGGCACGTAGAGGGAAAAGCGCTGTCCTTGGTGACGGCCATAGAGGACATAACTGGGATGCTTCTCCCCGGAAAGACAGGCGGGGCAATTTGGGCGAATGCAGGGACTGCGACGAAAACTGAGAGAGCCGAGGGCGGCGGGCCACAGCTTAGCGGACTGCTGTTGCAACCAGCGTTGCACGTCAGCAAGGGATTCGGATTTTGGCTTGGATTTGGTCGGCATGATGTATGTATGCCACTACACATACATACATGTCAAGGGGAAAATATAAAGACGCACAAAACTCTACTCGGGAAATCACTTGCCAACCTGATTTCATGCGAGGATTTGAGTTTCGCGCCAGAAACTAGCTAGGGGGTAGATCAACTCAGCCGTCGCATAGATAAAGATTTCCGGCCTGCGTGTTGACTGGGAGAGCTGATCGGTGACCGGCGAGCAGCCAGCGGGAGGCAAGCAGAAGTGACTGAGAATTGAAAATGTCGGCGCGCCGACACGTTGTGAATTTTTTCGCAAGTGTTGCAGGGGAAGAGGTTGGAGGTAACGAGGTCTGTAAGTGTGGGGAATGCACCAGTTATGGCGGGTTTGGAATGAAAGGCATGAGTATGTGTTAAGGCCAGTAGGGTTAGGGCGGATTGTGGCGCAAGTGCTAGAAAAAACAGTTTGAGATGGAATGAGAGCGTTATCGCTGGTCAGGCTACCAACAAGGCTTTGGGGTTTTTCTTGGCGATGACGAGGAGTTTGAGAGCGGCTTGGTGCGGACGACGGGTGCCTTGCTCCCAACTGCGCACGGCGTTGGGGCTTACGTTAAGAAAGGTGGCGAAGAGCGACTGGCTGGCATTCAAAGCTTGGCGGATGCGGCGAACTTCCTTCGGCGAGATTTGTCTGGGACGCGCTGGGAGTCGGGTGACGCGGAGATTGACGGCTTTGCCCTGCTCATAGGCAGCTGCGTCTTGAAGCGCCTTGCGCATGTCGTCAAAGATATTCAGTTTGATTTTCTTAGGCATGCTTAGCCTCCCGAGGCTTTCTTAATCTCTGCTATCCACTTGCGCATCTGCCTGCGTTGCTCTTCGCTGGCATCTTCCTGCTAGTTCTTGTCCAACAAAACCAGAAAATGGATGTGCTGTCTTTTCTCCAAGTACAGATAGAGGTAACGGTAACCGCCGCGCTTGCCCTTTCCGAGGCCTACATTTGCGGCACGCGCCTTGCGTATGCCTCCCAGGCCAGGAACCATCGCACCCCGGTCGGGCTTCTGGGTCAGCTCTGACTGAATCGCGCGAAGCAATTCGTCGGCAGTCTCGCCAGCCAACCGGTGGAGCTTCGACGTGAATGGCCGGGACTCGATGAATTCCACACTGTGATAGTACCACAATGTGGCAGTTGCGTAGTCACCGAACCGTGGGAGGACCATTGGAGGGCAGGTGAGCGGCAAGGATGTCGGCGGGCCGACGGCGTAGCAATTTTCATGCGAATGTTGCAGGGGACGAGGTTAGGGGAAACGAGGTTTGTAAGTGTGGGGAGTGCAGGGGTTGTCTGTGGAATGGAATGAGAGAGATGTGCATCTGTTGAAGGCAGAGGGCTTGGGACGGGGCGTTGTCCAAGTGTTGGGGAGAAAGTGTTTGCGAATGCGGAGGGAGTAAGTGCCGCACCTACGGCGCTGTAGCTTATTTTCGTTCGAGATCCTGGTCCTCACGGGCGGGGCTAACTTATGGCGCGCCTCCGGCGCTGGAAGCGCGGGGATCAGGAGGAGGGACTGGGGCGGCGGAGGCGGTGGATTAGGAAAAGGACGAGTAGTGCGATCAGGGCGCCGGAGGAGTCAAGGAGAGAATCCCAGGCAGAGGCGGTGCGGGAGGCTACGAAGGATTGGTGTATTTCGTCGAGAGCAGAATAGGCGGCGGCGATGAACCAAGCAATGAAGGCCCAAGACCAGTGCCAGCCGATACGCGCGCCACGAATGCCGCGGTAGAGCAGAAGATAGAAGATAAAATATTCGGTGAAGTGAGCGGACTTGCGGATGATGTGGTGGACGGTGTCAAAAGTCGCTTGAGACATAGAAGGTGCGAACCAGTGGAGAATGGCGCCGAAGACGGTGGCGGTATGATCGGAGGAAAAGGTGTCTGTGGAGGCAAAGAAGATGACGACGCTCCAGAGGAGGGCGGGCCACCAGGCGCGGAGCCACGGAGGAATAATGGACCTGCGAGGAACGCGTTGGCGGACCTCATCGAGGCTGGGTGCGGGCCGAGGATTACGCCTGGGTTCGGATGGGGACATTAGGAGTTGGGGTTCGTCTTCTATTGTAAACGATGGATGAAGAGAATACAGGCGGAGTGAATGCTCGTACCCACCCATTATTATTTCCACGTCTGACTTGCAGGACCGATCAATTCTTCAAGTACGCACAAGAGACTGTAAACGGAGGGATTATGAAAAGAGCGTCATTTCTTGCACTGCTAGTTCTCGCGACGTTGGGCTCGGCAGTTGCGGCGCCGGTGCCGGATGAATAATCAATGTCCATGTTACTTCAATTCACTGGGCCATAAAGCCAAGCACAACTGGAGATGAGAATCATCTGGAACTAAAGGTCATCGTTGATGGAAAGAAGTACGATTTAGAGGCCCGCACAACCCAGTCAAACCTTGAGGCAGGAGTCACCTTATTGACGCCCGGCGACTACAAAGCAAAGCTCGTTAAAGATCAGCACAAGAGCGCTTACGAGTCCTCGCAAGCCTACGAGTTTTTGTTTTCGACAAGAAAACAAGGAAGTTTTTTGTTGTAGGACAGTCTGAGTGAAGGCGCGGGCGTGGCGCCCTTTTAGTGTCCCGTTTAGTGAGAGTTTTGCAATTGCGATTACATGGATTGAACTTGGAGTAGTGTGAAGTTGAGGTCCTTCGGCCTTGGGAAACGGGCCTCAGGATGACAAGCTTGTGAGTGGGCACAGGTAGATTGGCGGTGCGAAGGCGCGGCACTTCAAGAGAGTCGAACCCTGGAAAAGGCGGGCTCAGAAGAAGGCGAAACCAGGATTAGGCGAGCCAGGAAAAAAAAACGCAAGGCTCGCGGACGCTCCCTGCGCTACAGGGAAAACCCAAGAATACAGAAAAGAATGTCTGTACCACAAAGGCAGGAGTGCTATTCCATGCGGTAGTTGGGGGCTTCCTTAGTGATCACCACGTCGTGGACGTGGGATTCGCGGAGGCCGGCAGCTGTGATGCGGATGAAGCGGCCTTTTTCGGCGAGTTCGGGAATGGTGCGTGCGCCAACGTATCCCATACCGCTCTTCAAGCCGCCGACGAGTTGATCGGTTAGTCCGCCGAGAGGACCCTTATATGCGACGCGTCCTTCAACACCTTCAGGAACGGACTTGCCGCGCTCGGCGCCTTCCTGCGAATAGCGATCGGCGGAGCCTGCTTCCATGGCTCCGGTGGAGCCCATGCCGCGGTAAGACTTGAAGGTGCGGCCCTGATAAAGAATGGTTTCGCCGGGAGCTTCTTCTGTGCCAGCGAAGAGGCTGCCGATCATGACGCAGGACGCGCCGGCAGCGATGGCCTTGGTGATATCGCCGGAATACTTGATGCCGCCATCGGCAATGACAGCGACGCCTGTATCCTTGGCGGCGCGGGCGGCTTCCATGACCGCAGTTAGCTGAGGAACACCTGCACCAGTGACAACGCGAGTTGTGCAGATGGAGCCAGGGCCGATGCCGACTTTGAGGCCGTCAATGCCGAGGGAGATGAGTTCTTTGGCGCCTTCGAAGGTGGCCACGTTTCCGGCGATAAGCTGCATATCGGGAAGGCGGTGGCGGATGGCTTTGATAGCTGCGATGACGCGTTCGGTGTGGCCGTGGGCGGTGTCAATGGCGAGGACATCGGCCTTGCACTTGGCCATTTCGACGGCACGCTCGAGGAAATCGCCCGTGGCGCCAATGGCGGCACCGACGTAGAGGCGGCCATGATCGTCCTTTGCAGCGCGAGGATATTCGAGTTTTTTCTGGATGTCTTTAACGGTGATAAGGCCCTTGAGATTGAAATCTTTGTCCACGACAAGAAGCTTTTCGATGCGGTGCTTCTGAAGAATTTTTTCGGCTTCTTCGAGGGTGGTGCCGACGGCCACGGTAACGAGATTGTCCTTGGTCATGACCTGGCCGACGAGTTGGCCGTGATTCTTCTCAAAACGGAGATCGCGATTGGTGAGAATGCCGGTGAGGCGCGTACCGCGAGTAACGGGAAGGCCGGAGATGCGGTACTTGTTCATAATTTCGAGGGCCTGGCGGATGGTGATGTCCGGGGAGATAGTGACGGGATCGACGATCATGCCCGACTCAGAGCGTTTGACGCGATCAATTTCCTCGGCTTGGCGGTCGATGGCGAAATTGCGGTGAATGATGCCGATGCCGCCCTGTCGCGCGATGCCGATGGCGAGGCGCGATTCGGTCACGGTGTCCATGGCGGAGGACGAGAGAGGAATATTCAGCGAAAGATTGCGCGTGAATTTGGTGGTGGTGTCAACTTCGGTGGGCAGGACGGAGGATTTGCCCGGGAGAAGCAGGACGTCGTCGAATGTCAGGCCTTCGGTAATCGGACCTTCAATCATGAGAACCTCGCGCGGTGGGGAATCGTGATTCGTGGTTCGTGACTCGTGACTTGTAACTGGTGAATCGTGACTGACGATTCCTGGGAGAGCGGGAGAGCGAGCAATAAGCCCCAGAAACAGCGCAGCCCAGCGGATGGCCGCTGGGCCGCGAGAAGAGTTCATCTAGATCGAGGAAATGCTTCACGGTGTAAATAGCAATTTTATGGGGGAGAGGGGTGGAGGGTCAAGTTGAGGGGAGAGATGGGGTGTGCGTGCAATGAAAACTTCCGGCATCCCGGGATTCGCTCAAGCGAGCTCAGCTCTTATCCAGGAACTGAAGAAATTCTTCACGAGTGAATCCTGTTTCGCGCAAAATGGCTAGCGGTGTGCCTTTTGGCAGATCGCGATTATGCTGAGGAATTACTGCGCGACGCTTAGTTGCGGGGTTGAAGTAGATGAAGTGGCTGCCAGAAATATGATCGAGTAGGAAACCGCGGCTTTCAATGAAGCGAGCGACCTCGCGAGGCTTAACGGCGGGAAGCTTCGGCATACTCGAGATCGAGTGAGGCAACGAGCGATTCGTCGTCGGTGGGAATCGGTTCGTTGTGTTTCCTCAGGCTTGCGACATAGGCGAAAATGGCGTCCTTGGCCATTTTCTTGGCCTCGACAAGAGTGCGACCGTAAGTGACACAGCCGGGGAGCGCGGGCACGATGACAGTAAAACCACCTTCCGGCTCCGGTCTTAGAACGATATTGAAATGGCCACGGGACTTTTTCATTTCGGAAGTTATCTTATAAGAAGAAACCGAAGCGGTCAAACATCTGCGTAAAGTGAGCATAAAATGCGGGCTCGAGTTTTACCAATCGGAACGACGAGGCCTTGGGGTGTGGTGCGGGCTCAGTTTGACTTTGGGTGGACTGTGTTGTGGGCCCAGCGGTGACGGACGGTCGCGATGAATACTTTTTTGTCTTTTTTCATTTGCTGGACTAGCGCTAGGTTGCCTGTCTCTTCATGAGCGGCGGCCCATAGGACCATTTCGGTGAGGACCGGGGCAAGGTCGATGCCTTTTTTCGTGAGCCGGTAGATTAGTTTGCGGCCGTCTGAGGGATGTTTCTGCGTGGCGATGATGCCATAGCACTCCAGTTTACGAAGGCGATCCGCGAGAATGTTGGAGGCAATGCCTTCATAGGATTGCAGGAATTCCTTAAAAGTTCGTGAGCCGCGCAGCATCATGTCGCGGATTATCAGCAAAGACCAGCGATCGCCCAACATTTCTACGGAAGCATTCAAAGGACACCCCGAACGGCGGTACAATGCGGGCTTGCTTTTGGGCATGGGGGCAACGGTAGCACATTTTACTTGCATTTTGAAAGTAAGGTGGGCAAACTGTCGGGCGTCCTGCCGGGGGATCCCAAACGGGGGCAGGAACAAGCATGAATGAAAGCACGGAATGGGAATTTGCGAAGATTGAATTCGAGAGTGGAAGGGGGAGAAGATGAGCGGCGTGCGAGTGCTGGTGGGGACAAGAAAGGGCGCGTTCATTCTGACATCGGATGGTTTGCGCAAGAAATGGGAAATCAGCGGTCCACACTTTGCGGGTTGGGAGATGTACCACCTGAAGGGATCGCCCGTGGACCCGAATCGAATTTACGCTTCGCAATGCAGCGGATGGTTTGGGCAGATCATTCAACGGTCGGATGATGGCGGGAAAACTTGGTTCCAGCCAGGCACGCCACCGGGAGAGTCGACGACGGCTCCGGGTGGAATGCCGAAAGGCGAAAGCAACAAGTTTGTGTACGACACCTCCACCGAAACCGGCAAACCTCTTACGACGCACCAGTGGTACGACGGGACGCAGCATCCGTGGGAATTCAAGCGCGTGTGGCACTTGGAGCCTTCGTTGACGGATCCAGATACCGTGTATGCGGGAGTGGAAGACGCGGCGCTGTTCCGTTCCAGTGACGGCGGGAAGACTTGGAAGGAGCTTCCCGGATTACGCGGTCACGGAACAGGACCCGAGTGGCAACCAGGGGCGGGAGGAATGTGCCTGCACACGGTGATACTGAGCGCAAATGCGCCTGGGCAAATTGTGATCGCCATCTCAGCCGCGGGAGCATTTCGTAGCGACGACGACGGAAAAACGTGGAAGCCGATCAATCAGGGATTGCGCTCGCAGTACATTCCTGACCCAACGGCGGAGGTGGGACATTGCGTTCACCATGTGACGATGCACCCATCGCGCCCAAAGGTGCTGTACATGCAGAAACATTGGGACGTGATGCGAAGCGACAATGCGGGCGATTTGTGGCACGAAGTCAGCGGAAATTTGCCGACGGACTTTGGATTCGTGATTGACGTGCACGCACACGAACCAGAAACGATCTATGTGGTGCCGATCAAGAGCGACGGGGAGCATTTTCCGCTTGATGGGAAGCTGCGGGTGTATCGCAGCAAACACGGTGGCAACGAGTGGGAGGAGCTTGCAAAAGGATTGCCGGAGCGCGATTGCTACGTGAACGTTTTGCGCGACGCGATGGCGGTGGATTCGCTAGACAAATGTGGCGTATATTTTGGGACTACCGGCGGACAGGTTTACGGTTCGGCGGATGCGGGAGACACTTGGGCGCCGATTGTACGGGATCTTCCGGCGGTGCTGTCAGTGGAGGTACAGACGTTGTCATGATTCGCGTTGAATTACCGGCGCACTTGCGGAGCTTGGCGCGAGTTCGCACGGAGCTAGAACTGGAAGTGCAGGGCGAAGTGACGTTGCGCGCGGTGCTGGACGTGCTGGAGGCGCGGTATCCGATGCTGCAAGGCACGATTCGAGATCACGTTACGCTGCAGAGGCGGCCGTTTTTGCGATTTTTTGCTTGCGGTGAGGATTTGTCGCATGAAGCGCCGGACACTCCGCTGCCCAAGCAAGTGGCGTCGGGGGAAGAGCCGCTGCTGATTATTGGGGCGATTGCTGGGGGCTAGTGAGGATCTTCCGGCACGATCGGGAAAATGCACGGTATCAGCTTAAGATGTAGGAGACGAAGTTTGGTCTGGGCGCGACCTGCGTGTTTTCGTTCCTCAACAAGCACCAGGGAAATCAGTTCTAGAACGGCCGATCCTACAAAGCAAAGAAAAAGGGCAGAAGCGCCACGGAATTCTGTTGCTTTGATATGCGCGTATTCTCGCTCATTTAGTTGCCTGCTGACCTGACCTCGTTCGGTAATTGCAGGACTTCCATTAGTCCGAGATGCGTTGCCTTCTCGTGGCTGCAAGAACCCTATCGCTAAAAGAGCTAAGGCATAAATCAGGAGAATACCAGCGACAGTCTCGGCCAGGGACCTAGGACCCGGCTCGAATGCGGTGAACATAGGCGTTTTTCCTTTGGCTCCAGTTCTCGCCTGCGCGTCCACAATAACCAAGCCAAAAAGAATGAATCCCAAAAAATACACGAGCCATAAAACTGGCCACCGTTCGGTTAGGGGCAAATCCAAGTAAGTCGCAACATGGATGACAAGGCCACCAAGAAACGGGAGAACCGCAAATGCGAGCAGAAGCCAGATGAGAGTCTTTCCCATTTCTCAATTCTAATTCATGTGATTGCCTCGTGGCAGTTCGGTATCCAAGTTACCAATCAGTGTGTGGCGATCCGAGTGTTTGAAGATTAATTGCTGTGGCCTTCGGAATATATGGAAGAAAGGTGATTCTGGAGACGTTGAGTGCGAACGGGGTCGGTGGACTGCCGGATCATGGATTGGAGGATAGGTTCGAGGAAGCGGGAATATTTTGCGAGAGTGGCGCGATCGCCGGTCGCAAAAGCGGATTCGACGGCTTGCTCGGTGGCGGGAGTGATGAGTTCGTCGCGGGCGACGAAGACACGGATGGTTGAAATGGGCGCAGGAGTGATGGAAAGGGGAAGCACGTAGTCCACAAAGGTGCGGGGAACAATGTAAAAAAGACGTGAGCCTTCCTCGAACCAGGAATCTTTCCAGGTTTGGAGCATGGCGTGAGCTTCGTCTGGGTGCAAACCCTGAGAATTGAGTATGCCTTCAAAAGTGCTGAAGAGGGAATCGAGAGAACCATCGAGCGGTGGGGGAGCGAGGGCGGCTTGATCTCGGAGGGGGCCGAGAATGCGATAGCCGACGTTGTTGCCGCGGCGCTCGAAGAGAATCACATCGGGGATTTCTTCCTTAAGAGAATTTTGGATGGTTACTGAGCCGTCGGAGGAAATTGTGGCGGCGATGGGCGGAGTGAACGCGGAGACACCGCGGTAGAAGAGGAATCGTTCGCGCTGTTCGCCGGACGGAGTTGGCACCCGGATGGGCGCGGAGGAGGTTTCGCGGGCGGCGTAGTAATGGTTTTCGCTGGATTCGCTGGGGAAATCGGCGGGCGTACCCGGTTCGACGTGGACGGAATTCCAGTTGATGCCACCAGTTGTGCGTCTTTGATAGAGAGAAAAATCGGTGCGAGGATTGACCGCCGTAGCGGCCTCAGCGTGCGGATACCAATCGGTGATGAGGCCCCGGGAAAAGGAAACTTTGACGGAGACGGATATTTCGCGCGGAGAGTAGAAATAGAGGACAGGAGTTTCCATGCGGATGGTGCCGCGAACACCTCCCTTGAAACCGGGGTCGCGCAGATGTTCAACGAAGCTGGGTAGATCAGTGGAGCCGGTGAGAGGGAGCCAGTCCAGGGATTGGCCGTCTTTGGCGGAGATTGAAGTGAAGGTGCCCCACTCGTGGACGGTGAGATTTGAAGAGGGAGCGTCCTGCTTGGCGGAATGCACCTGAGGAACAGCTAGGATTGCGAATAGGATCGCGGCGCAGGCGATCGCGCGCAGAGAGAAGAAAGGGTACGGGAACCGCGCGGAGGTGGCTCCCGTGACAGCAGCCTTCATTGCTTTGCCACCTTGACGGCAGAAGTGCGAGAGATCAAGTCCGCCATGGTTGTTTCCGATTGCGGGCCCAGGAAATGGGTGAAGAGGTTGCGTTGGAGTAGTGCATCCGTCTTTGCTCCGGCGATGGATTTCTCTGCGTAGGCGCGTTGTTCGCTGCCCGGGCCGTTGAGAGAGATTAGCGCGGCAGCGAAGTCCATTTGCGGGTCGTTGCCGCGAAGCTGCGCGGCTTTTTTGACCAGCGCGTAGCCGTCGAAATTTAGAGCCGGGTTTGGCTCGTCCGTGCCCATCCACTGCTTGAAGCACTCCGCGAGATAACCCAAATCGAAGGAAGCAAGCGGTGCTGAAGGAGTGTTGGCTAGGGAGTCTGCGCGGGCTGCGAGTTTGGTTAGGAGTTGTTTTGCGGCGGTGGGGTCACGGCGGGCGTAGAGGGTGGCGCGGCGCAGGGTTTCCATGTGGACCAGCACGACGGAATCGGAGTCGAGGATGGCGATGGTGTCGGTGGCGAGATTGTTCGTGTCGTAGGCTTCTTTGCCGGAGAGGTTCCAGTCGTGGCTGATCCAGGGAAGAGATTTGGCTTCACCGATATCGAAGGAATGACAGATTAGCGGCGGGCCAGCGAATGCGGAACAGGCTAAGAGGAAGAGGGTGAGCATAAGAGCGGCGACGATGCGGTGTACGGTTAGACATTGGGATTTCATGGTAGTTACTAACCTCCTTGAGAGTAAATTCCATTACAGGGAGAAGACGCGGGCGGGCGCGGAAGTGTTAACTCGGGAGGATCGCAGGGAGATTTTCTTTGGGGAGCGATGGTGGTGCGATCTCTCCACTACGAACCGCAAACTACGCGGTTCTCCGGTCGAGATGACAGAGTGGCGTAGGTCTGAGTCACTGAGGTTTTTTGAGGAGCACATTTTTTTCTGGAGAAGTTGAGGGGGAGGAGTGGCGCTTGGAGAAGAGGATTGTTCCCAATAGCGCCAGATATAGATGTCGCCGAGGTGGAGGGCGTTCCACCAGAGGTCGAGCATGGATTGATCGAGACGGAGGATGCCTTCGCGAGTGACGCCGCGCGGTGGAGGAACGAGAGATGCGAAGCGATCGTAGACTTGTTCGCGTTCCGTGCCTTCGGTACGGGAGAGGAGATGCCAGAGGGTTAGGCCGTCTTTTGCGCGCGCTTGCGAGAGAACAGTTTCGAGTGAAGCGGCGCGCGCGTCTGGAGATTGCGCGGCGAAATCAAAATCGGTTAGAGCTGTGCGGAAACTTTCGGAGACATCTTCAAAGTACGGCGTACCCGGGCCGACTTTCGGACGGGTGGGGCACATTGCTCCGGCAGGAATGAAGGATTCGCGGCCGTTCAGATGGAATCCGACCCAGCCGAGTGTCGTGCGGATGGTGCCGGAATCATCGGCAAAAACCTGCAAGGTGTAAGCGCAGCCAAGATCGACGGCCACGGCGGAAGGAGTGTCAACGACGAACTGGCCGGCGGGAGCCCAGATCATGGCGTGGATGGTGCCGATCTCGAGCTGAATGCGCTTGCGGCGATCATCGGTTTGCAGAAGACGAAGGCGGGAGTTGGGCTCGACATTGATTTGGCCCAGGTCCGTGTCCCAAATGCTGGCGCGGGAGGTGGCGTTGGTTTCGAGAGTTTGGCCAACACGAAGCTTAGCGGCGAAATGTTTCGCAGTCATGAGTTGAGTGCCGATTTGCGGAGTGCCATCGAGGCGGGCTACTTCCCAGCCTCGCCCGGATGGTGAGATGCGCCAGGTGTGAAAAGAAAGAACGCTGACTGTGATTAGAACAAGGGCAGCTACGGCAACGGCTGCAAATTGTGGATGCCGAGGAAATTGCAGAATCAGGGCGCGGAAATATCCGGGTTTGGTTTGCGCTTCCGGCGGAAGGACTAGCGGCACTTCGCGGTGGCGGAATTGTAATAGGAGCGATTCGAGGCGCTGCAATTCGTGATCGGGCTGGCCAGAGCCGTCCCACAAATAGGAGTCATTCACAGGTAGTTCCTCAAGCGAATTGTTGGGTGGCTTGTTCATGATTGTGCGCTCGATGCTTGCCGGTCAGTGCCGGCGGATTTGTGGCCGAGAAGTTCGCGGAGTTGCTGCATGCCGCGATGGAGATTGACGCGGACGGAACCGTGCGTGAGGCCGGTGCGAGCGGCGATTTCGGGGCCGGTCATGCCTTCGACAAGACGAAGGATCAGCGTTTCACGATAGGTATCCGGCAGAGAACGAATGGCCGCGAGAATCTGGTGCGCTTCGGATTGATCCATGCGGGTCGCGGGATGGGGGCTTTTCTCTTCGTTGTGAAACTCCTCATCGAATTTGGAAGTTGGCCGGGACTGGCGGTGAAAATCCATGGCGCGATTGCGGGCTATGGCGGCTAGCCAGCCTCCGAAGCGGGTGACGTCGCGGAGTGAGTGGAGGCGGGGAAGGGCCTGGAGGAAAACATCCTGAACGAGATCTTCGACGGCGGTGTGGGGAACTTTGGAGAGGAGAATGCCGTGGACCATGCGGGAATAACGGGCATAGAGCAGACCGAAAGCGTTGCGGTCGCCGTTCTGCGCGGCCTGGACGAGCGCGACATCGGCGGCGGGCGCCTCGGCCGGGGCATTCACGGCCGGGAGACCTGGCGAATGGAGTGGCAATTCAAAGTTGGTTGACACGTTGGCGCCATGGTTTTGCGCGATGCATTCCTTGGATAGACGCAGGAATCGGGGCCCGTGTTAACAATACGCGGGAATACGTTTGTTTGCAGCAGGTTGTGGGGGAGGGCGGGGAGGGTGCGGTGTCAAGCTCAAACGGACGGTGCTGGGTTGACTGCCGGCACGACTCCTTGTTGAGCACTGATATGGCAGACGTGGGTTGGGATCGAACTTCTCAGGGAACCGAATAAAAGGAGCATTCCACATCGCAAAGAACGACCTGTTTACCGTTTGCGGACCAGCCATAGGCAGGAGTGCCCTGCTCGCCCAATGGAAAGACTTTTGTACTTTTTCCTTTTGAAATTGAAAGGACGTCAAATTCGGTTAGCCCCTTCGCCTTTCCGTGATCACTTGAGAGATACAGAAGGAGCAGCAAATCGTCGTTGACTGGATTCCACTCGGGGTTGTCCCAAATAGCGCCGTAGCGTGAGTCCATCTTCTTGCCTTCTGGTATTTTCAGCACAATGTGGCCACTTGGACTTAGGTAAATTAAGGTGTCCCCCTCGCCAACCTCGCGATGAGGAACGTAGTAGTATTTGTGGTTTGCGGAATAAATATGGGTCGCTTGCGTCTTCTGCACGACATCGTGCTGTAGCACCTTTCCTTCAACGTCGTATACCGTTGCGTTCAAGATTTTTCCGCGCTGCTGTGCTGCGCTGAAGCTGTCTGCTTTGGCATCGAATCTCACTGTTGCAGCGGGATTCAAATCGATACTTTTCATTGTCTTTTTGGGGAGGTTGATGATGGTGGCCGTGTCCGCCTCGTCGCTTTCATCCGGGAAACTGAACACGATTATGTGGGATTCATTACTGCTCCAGTAGATGGCAGGCGCACCAGCCGAGGCGAGGTCGCCATCAAATTGCGATTGTCCACTGTCATCCAGAACTTCCAAGTGCTGAGACCCGCTGACGGTAGCCACCAAAAAGCTCTTTGGTGCAGGAGCAATGGCTACTATCTCTGCTCTCCCTTTAAGCTGGTTGACCTTGCCATCGGCGACGTCGACACGACAGAAACCAGTCTTGCCTTTCAGACCAATTCGTTCGCCGCCACCATACACGTAGAGTTCCCGAAGTGGATGCTGGCACGCCGGTGGCACAGTGATGCTGCGTGTCGGCGTAGGTAGCATCTGAGCAAACAACGGGCATGAAAACGACGTCAAGCTAAACGCTAGCCAGAAGTGGATACGAGTTGATCGGTGCGCCATAATTCGGTCAAACAGGAAAATTTTCTTAATTATAGCGCAGGGACCGTTCACAATCCTGACTTACGCCGTTGGCGGACTCAGACCCAGAAACAGAGGAGCGGGCTTGCGGGAACTGATAAGGTTGGAGGTATGAGCGAGAAGCTGAGGGAGTTTGAGGCGCACCGGCTGCTTTGGAATGGGCATTTGCAGACGATTGCCGGCGCGTTTTTGAAGAGGGAGTTTTTGTTGCCGCCGCCGGAAGAGCGATTGTTTCGCGTTCATGCGGAGACGCAGCTAAAGGGGATGTGCAGTTGGCAGCCGGGGAAGCGGAAAGATGCGCCGGCGATTGTGACGGTGCACGGGCTGGAGGGGTCGAGCGAATCGAATTATGCGATTGGAATTGCGGACAAGGCGTTTGCGCGGGGATTTCATGCGGTGCGGATGAATCAGAGGAATTGCGGAGGGACGGAGCGGCTGACTCCTACTTTGTACAACAGCGGGATGAGCGGGGATTACCGGGCGGTTTTGATGGAATTGATTGCGGAGGGATTTGAAAAGGTATTTTTTGCGGGCTATTCGATGGGGGGAAACCTTGTTACGAAAATGGCGGGAGAATTTGGGGAAGCAGCGCCGAAGGAGTTGCGCGGCGTGGCGGTGGTTTGCCCGGCGATGGATTTGGCGGCGTGCTCGGACGCTCTGGAGAAGCCGGAGAATTATTTTTACGAACGGCATTTTGTGAAAGGCTTGATGGCGCGGTACAGAAGAAAGGCGGAATTGTATCCGGATCGGTATTCTCGGAATGGATTGGGGAAGGTGAGAACGGTGCGGGAATTTGACGATGCGATTACGGCGCCGGCATTTGGGTATAAGGATGCGGACGATTACTACGAGGCGGCGGGGGCGAAGAAAGTGATTGGGGATGTGCGGGTGCCGATGCTGATGATTACGGCGCAGGATGATCCATTTGTGCCTTATGAGTCGTTTTTGAGAGCGAAGGTGGAGGAGAACGGTTTTGTGCGGTTTGTGGCGCCGCGGAATGGAGGACATTGCGGGTTTATTTCGCGATTTGGAGGGGAGGAACGGTTTTGGGCGGAGGAGATGATTGTGGAGTTTGTCAATAAAGAAGCAGAGAAAGTATAACCCAGAGGCGCAGAGAGCGCAGAGAAAGGCAAAGGCGAAGAAAGACTTACCAGAGAGGTCACAAAGGTGGGGACACAGAGGGCACAGAGAAGAGGGATTCCTCGACTGCGCGGCCCGACGCGCCAAAGTGCGGCGCGGAAGAGAAAATCGGGCCGCTCCGCTCGGAATGACAATCGGTAAGGTGCAATCGAAAAAAGTCAGCCTAGGGGTTTTTCCAAGGTCGGTTGGAAATTGGGAGTTAGGAGTTGGGCGGGGCCATCGGAGGAGATGACCATATCGTCTTCGCATCGTAGGCCGAATTCGTTGGGGATGTAGATGCCGGGCTCGTTGGAAAAGGTCATGCCGGGCTCGAGAACGGTGGTGCTGCCGCGCACGAGATAAGGATGCTCGTGGCCATCGAGGCCGATGCCGTGGCCTAATCGATGTGTGAAGAATTTGTAGCCGGGGCCGTAGCCGGAAGTGGTGATGACGTTGCGAGCGGCGTCGTCCACGGAGCCAGAGAGTTTGCCGGCGCAGGCGGCATCGAGGGCGGCGTCCTGAGCCTTGCGGACAATTTCAAAAACGCGCTGAATTTTTTCGCTGGGTTTGCCGAGGACGCCGGTGCGAGAAACATCAGATTCGTAGCCTTCCACGGTGCAGCCGCCATCAATCAGGACAACATCGCCTTCTCTTAATTTTTGGGGTTGGCGGGAGCCGTGAGGCAGAGCGGCGGATGCTCCCAGAAGAACCAGCGCGCCGCCGCGGAGATCCATTTGGGAGAATCCCGCGGAAATGAGCGCGGCGATGTCCGACTGCGTCATTCCTTCCTTCAACGAAGCAAAAACTTCGCGATAAACGTTGCAGGTGGCTTCGCAGGCGAGGCGCATGAATTCAAGTTCTTGCGGGAATTTACGCGCGCGTAGAGGGACGGTAATGGGATCGGCGGAAAGAAATGTGAAGTGCGGGGCAGCGAAGCGAAGGTGATCGAAGAAAGTGAAGTTCAGAGTTTCTTCAATGGCGATGCGGCCTGAGCGGATGTTGCGGGCGGCTAACGTGGAGGCGATAAGTTGCGCAGGGCTTTCGTCTTCTTGCCAGAGATGGACATCGAGGGGGAAGCGCAGGGATTCGCGCATGCGGGATTCTTCAAAGGCGGGGCAGACGAGGATGGGTTGACCGGAACGCGGGAGGATCAGGGCGAGGAGACGTTCGCTGAGTCCCCAACGAATACCGGTGAAATAGTAAAGCGAAGAGCCGGGGCCGACGACGAGAGCGTCGAACGCGGGCTTTAACTCGGACAGGCGAAGCTGGGCCTTGAGGAGACGAATGTGAAAATCGTCAGGACTGAGCGGATGAACGCGATCGCCTAGCGGTTTGAGATTGGAAGAGTTGGCAGGGAGTTGGGGAGGCGCGGATGTCGCTTCAGCGACCGAAGAAATCTTTGGAGCCAGGGAAGCAGCGGAGACGGCGGCGGTGGAATGGAGAAAATGGCGACGGGAGAAGGGAGTCATGTCAGAGAAGGATGAAATGGATGAGAAATTGTGTCAAGGAGGAGAGGGCGCGAAGAAAAAACTTACACAGAGGGCACAGAGAGCGCAGAGTTCACAGAGAAGAGGGAAGAAAGGAAATGTAAGAGTGAAGGAATTTAAGAGTAGAAGCGCGAAGAATTGTGATGTGGCTTGGATCTAACCCACATATCTCACAGCCGGCAGAGAAGCAATGAAGCTTGTGTGAAGTTGGAAGTTGCGAGCTGGTTTCGCGGGGCTCTGTTGTGTAGCTGATCCGTTTTTCGTTTTGCGTGAGAGTTTTTTACGTTCTGCGCCTGTTTCGGCGCACACCCTTACCACCAGTTGACAGGAGCCAAAACAGAAATGGTCGGAGTCTTTCTTTTTCAATACTTTACGGGTACGGCGCAGAGCTTTTCATGGATTTGCCGGAAGAGCTCGACATGGGGGTAACCACCGGCCAGCGAAATCCACACCTTCCGTACGGTGATGCGGATCAGCGCCCCGATCTTCAGTAACTTGAGCCGAATGGTGGAGCACTGCGCCTTGGCCAACTCTGTTCCCTCCAGTCCCAGGCGCCGCAGCATCTGCAGCAACACGTAGGCGATGGAAGAGAAGTACAGCCGCAGTTGGTTGCTCCGTAGATAGTGTGTGCTGGTGCGGTCACTGAACAGCATCAGTTGTTCCTTTATGCGATTCTCCATGTCTCCTCGAGCGCAGTAATGTTCTTCATACAAGGCCTGCGCCGGCCATGCTTCTGGACTCAGAGAGGTCACCACGAAGCGCGGGTTCTCGCCCTTCTCCAGGTACTCGGCCTTGGCCACCACCCGTCGCGCACGGCTCCAGCTTTTCAGCGTCTGATAGAAGAACTCTTTGAACCGCCGAGTCGCGCGTCCGGTCTGTTGGTACTGCGCTTTCGCCTCCGCCATCTCCTTGGCGATCTCCGCCTGCAGGCGTTCATTTTTCGCTAGTCCCAGCAAGTACTCTACGCGGTTCGTTTCACACCAAGCCATCAACTCCTCGCGACAAAATCCGGAGTCCCCGCGCACCACGATGCGCACCAAGGGCCACGCGGAACGAATCTGCTCTACGATGCGCTGCAGCTCCTCTACACTTCCTGCTGAGGCATCGATGTTCGACGATCGCAACCGCGCACACAGCAGAAACTCTCCACAGAAAATGTACAACGGTAGGTAGCAGTAGTTTCCGTAGTAGCCATGGAAGAAACGCCCTTCCTGCTGCCCGTGCAGCGGATCGTCGGTGGCGTCCAAATCCAAAATGATTTCCTCCGGCGCCTCCTGGTGGGCCTGCAGGAAGATCTCCACCAACAGGCGGTCCACGGCGGCATGATCCAGCACGATCTTTTTGTAGCGCTCCTGCCGACTGGCCGTCTCTTTGGTCAGTTCCAGTCGGTTTAAGGTGCTCTTTCCGGCTAACACTTCCTTATCGGGATCCTCCTTCTCAACCAGTACCGCCAGCAAAGGATCTTTCCGCAACTCCTCGTGATCGTTCAGATCTTCATATCCCAGGGCCAGCCCATAGACTCGCTGGGCCACCAACTCCTTCACTGGATGTTCGATCAGACCGGGATTCCGATAATCGGTGAAACAGGCGGCAAACTGGTGGAGGATCCCAATGCGCTTCTCGACCTCCCGCAGCAGCAGACCACCACCATCGCTGGTGATCGCTCCACCGTCGAACTGCGCGCGGATCTCGCGTCGCTTTTGGGGATGAAATCCGAAGACAAACTGGTTACACTCTGTGGTCATAAGGCTGTTGCTCCCTCTTGGCAAGATTTCTTTCTAGACAAAAGAGTTATGCCATGAAGCAACAGCCTTTTTCAATCTAAGTGTGAGAAATTCGGGCTAAAAGCGGCAGCGAGCTGCGGCACTCCAAGATTGCGGCGGCTACTGAGGTTGTTGAGTGTCTGTGGACGGAGGCTGATCGGTGGATGGGGGCGGGTTGGCGGCCGAGGCGCGGGAAGATTTCTTGGACGGCAGGCAAGTTACGTCAAGGGGATCGCGAAGAGAGAAATCCAGGCGAGTCTCGGAGAGGATGCGGATTTGCTTGCCATGAGTGGAGGCCTGCACAGCAGTGCCGGCCCCTCCGCCCGCCGCGGCGCCAATGGCCGCGCCTTTGCCGCCTCCGGCTAGCCCGCCGATGAGTGCGCCGAGCACAGCGCCACCGCCAATGACAGCAGTGGAGCGTTTGCCGCGCGAAGCACCTTTTTCCTGAACGTCGCTGGAGGCGATGCGATAGGTTTTGCCTTGATAGGTAAAGCTATCGAGGGACACCGTGAGTTCGCTGGAGCCCTTGAAGTTGCCTGCAGAGCTGGCCTTTACAATTTTCATGTTCACGTTTAAACCCTTGGGGATAATGACCTTGTCATCGACAAGGATGGGGGAGTCAAGAGAGCCGCGAAAAGTTTGGCCAGACTGGGCGGTGGAGGAGTCGATGCTATCAATCGTGCGCACGCCGAAGACAGTGCCTGCAGGAAGATTGACCGTAACGGGCTGCGGCGGAGGAGGCTCGACGGGAGCAGGGGTGGGCGCAGGAGCAGCGGCGGGAACCGGTGTGGCAGCAGGCCGCGATTCCGCGGGAGGATTTGCGGGAGCGGGAGGAGTAGGAGGAGTTGCAGCAGCCTGGGGCTTGCGCGCGCGAGAGGAGTGCGGTGCTAAGCGGGCTCGAGCGGGTTCAGGGGCGGAAGCGGGGGGCGGTATGTTTTCCGCGATGGCGGGCTGAATGGGCACTGTGGTTCGATCGATGACTTTGGAGACGCCCTTGGCGCCGGAGGCGATGCGCTCGGCGGCTAGACGGGCGGCATCGTCAGAGAGCTGACCGGAAAGAGTGACGGTGCCGTCCTTCACGGCGACGTTTACGCTGGAAGATTTCAGCAGCGGCTCCGAAAACATTTTGGCTTTGATGTCGTTGGTGATGGAGTCGTTGGTGGGCCGGTTGCAAGCGACGTCGAAAAGCAGAATGACCGCGAGCAGGGTAGTCAGCGATCCAAAACGATGCATAGAGCCTCCGAATAGATGAGACGCAGGCTGCGGGTAAAATGGTTGCGCGAAATAGGGGCAGAGTCAAAGGGGAAAGAAGTATCAGAGTGAAAGAGTAGGTGACATGGCTGGGATTGTGCCGCGATTCCTCCACTACAGAATGGCAGAAGGCGCCATTCCTCCGGTCGGAATGACATGCGGGAAATCAGGCGAAGAAGTATAAGAGTATAAGAGTGTAAAAATGCAAAACGTATTTGGCATATGGGTGCGCACGGATTAGGATTTGTTCGCATTGGATGTAGTTGTAAAAGCGCCGGCAAGCCGCCGCACTCCAAATGAGGCGATGAGAAAAGCGGTGTAAGAGTGAATGAGTAAAAAGGTATAAGAGTGGAAAAGTTGGGGGAGGATTATATGACGTTTGCGGAATTTTGGCCGGAATATGTGCGGGCACACAGTGCGAGGACGACGCGGGTAATGCACTTTGTGGGGACGATGGCTGGGTGGGCGATCCTGTTGACGGCGGTGATTGAACGAAAATGGTGGTGGATTGTGTTGGCGTTGGTGGTGCCTTACGCGCTGGCTTGGGTTTCACACTTTTTTGTTGAGCACAATCGACCGGCTACGTTTGAACACCCGTTGTGGTCGTGGTGGGCGGATCAGAGGATGGTGGGGATGATGATTGCGGGAAAGATGGGGAAAGAGGTACGGAAGGCGGGAGGTGTGAGAGCGAAAGAATAGGAGAGGGAGAAAGTCAAAGGAAGAAGAAGTACCCCAATCCGTCCGTAAGGTGGCAGTGACCAGCGCACACGGTCCGAATTCTGGTTCATTGCAGCCAGCAAGCACTGCCAGAGCTTCTTCGTTGAGCTTGAGCAAGGCAGGCCAGCGGGAAGCGCCGATCGATAAACGATAGGGGGACAGTTTTCCAACGAGCCATCCAAAATGTGCTCTGCAAATCCGTCGATAAGCTCGCGTACCTTGGTTCGCGTTAGGTTCGAAGCGGTAGGAATTGTAGGGCTTCCAACCACAGGGCGATTCCCTCCGCCTCCCTGGCCAGGCGCAGTCGCATCTGTCGGGCGTGATGCACCAGCCGACCTGCCGTGTAGAAGATCAGAAAGCGCAGTCGCTTCGGGCGGGCCCGCAATAAATCTGCGGGCAAGGCCAAACGCTTCAGGGCCGTCAGCACGTTGTAGGAGATTACCGCCAGCCGCAACCAAGCGGCGTTGGCCCCAAAGTATTTCGACGGCAACACCCCGGTCGCCAGCTCATTCTTCAGCACATCGTGGACTCCTTCGATGGTGCCTGCTTTTTCTCGATGCCAGTCGATCAGCTTCACCGGCTCCCAGTCCCAAATGTTGCTGAGCACGGCAAAGTGCAAGACGCTACTGCCGTCAGCAAATAATCCTCCCTGCCGCTTCCGCAACCGGATGGCCACGTAACGCAGCGGTTTCGTCCCTTTCGGCTCCAACTCCTCGTTGGAAACAAATACCACCTCGGCGCATTCCCGATCCACGTCCGGCTCCGGCTTACCGTAAGCTTTCCATCCCGACTCCGGCACTTCCAGAATCGCCGCGTGTAACGCATCACTCATCCGCGCGCTGACCGCAAAACCAATGAATCCCGCCGGCCCGTCTGCGCGTTTCTCGTTCAACAGCCAGCGCAACAACCCCTTCTCGTGACACGCCGAGTCGCCCCGATAGTAATAGCTCGTCACCGTGTTCGGCAAAGCGGCAAATGCCGCTTTGGCCACCGTCAACGGAGCCATCTGCGCCGGCACATTCCCATCGCGAAATTCGTCGGCCAGCACCACATCCATCTCTGCCCACACCGCCAGCATCGGTTGGTAGCCGCGCGATCCTTCGTAGGTATACAGGGCTTCTCGCTTGCGGCTCTCGATAATCGTGGCGTCTTGATCGACCGTGGCGATCTTCTGATCTACGCAGCGTTCCCCCAACCGCTGAATCAGATCTCGGTTCACTCGCCCCAGCCCCTCGAGCGCCCGGTTCTCTTCGGGAATGTAGGCTGTGGTATCCGGTAGACGCCGCTGCTGGGCTTCCTGAATCTTTTCCTCTTCGTGGAAGGCGTGCAAAAACTTCCGCGCCGCTTCCGGAGAAGGCAGCTCATGTCCAACGAGCTCCGCCAACCCCGTATCGCTGCGCAGGTGTGCGAAATCGTCCACGCACTCTCCCCCAGCCGCGTTCAGAATTACGAAACTTTCCACGAACGTGGCTTCGTCGTAGCCCCGCTCACGTTCCTTGACGGCCACGTGTTGCTGCACGCTTCCCGACAGCCCCAAGGAACGGCACGCTTGCACCACCAGCGGAATCCCGCCCAGGGCGGTCAAGGACTCTTCCAACGGCTTGGGATCCACTTCGAACAATAACGGGGACTCGGTTGGGGAAGGCTTTGGCATTCTGCGCATGCCCGCCATCGTACGCGAATCGCGCACCTTACGGGTGCGAATTTCTACCCAAAGGTGTTTACTGCTTGTGGCGGCATTTAGGCCAATCCATTGGCTCGAACGCGCGCTTCGCCAACCACCGGGCTACCACACGCCCTTGTTATCGACGGATCGGGGAAGTATAAATGTATAAGAGTGAAAATATAGAAAAGTGCGGACCTGCAAGAGTAAGGACCCTGGGCAGAGGTCACAGAGAGCGCAGAGGACGCAGAGAGAAGATTCTGGGAGAGGTTATTCTGAGCGGATGGCGAGGATTTGTTTGCCTTGAATCTGGAGTTCGACACCAAAAGGTGGACGGATATCGCTGCCTTGAACGATTCCGCCACGAATCCAGATATTGCCGGGGAGGCTGGCAGTCTTCAAGGGATCGTAAAGAGTATGGCTGCATGGATTGCCCACAAGGGGATGAGTGGGCGCGCGAAAGCCGTACTCACTTTTGAGTTTACTAAGGTCAGTGATGTATTCGAGCGAGCAAGGGCCGTAGGGAGCTCGGCGAGAGAAAGCCCAGTATCCAGAAGGTGATGAGGGGGAGCTGCCGGGAAGACGGACGATAGTGGCGGGAATATTTTCACCGGTGAGGCGATTGCGAACGAAGAAATCGGCGGAAGACCAAGGCTTGGCAAGATCAGCAACTTCGGCAATGGCGGGATTCGCTTCGGTGGCGTGAGGAAGAGCCGCGGAAGGATCCGGAGCCGGTGCGGGCACTTCGATTTGAGGAGGGGGTTCAACGTGGGCGGACTCAGCGGGCCGGCCGTGTGTGAACCAGCGAGCGCCAAAAAAGAGGAGCAGGCCGAGTACGATGAATGCAACGACAAGAGGGAGGAGAGGATTGCGGCGAGGAAGCTTAGGCGAAGGGGCAGTAACGCCAGGAATAAGCGGCATGTCGGGCCGAAAGCGGGTGGGTGGAGGATTGTCGGCCATCGCTTGGAACGATTGTACTGTCAAGTTGGCGGGAGTAGCAAACCAAACGAATAAGAACTAATAGTCAGGGGAAGGGAATGAGGAAAGGGCGGTTGTGTTAGTGAGATGGCGACAAGGACTCGCCGGAAGACTTGTTTCCGTGCAGATTGCGTTTTAGTGTAGTAAGAAGGTGAGTTAGAAGGACTTCCGCAAGAAGATGGCGGGCGACACACGATCATCGGCGCGGGCGTTTGTTCGAAGTTTGAACATTCTGCTGAAGTTTGCACGTTTGTACGAGTTCGGGCACGTGCGCACGGCCGCGCAATTGGACACAACGTGGAAGGAGTTGCATGCAGCGCTGCTGGAAAGCGGAGAAACTGGCGTGCTGCTGGGAGCTTCAGGGAACCAGATCCTACTGGACGGAGTGCCGCTAGGATCAGCGGCAGGCGAGCGGAGTTTCGCGCAGCTGTTGATTTCGTCGGGAATCGCCAGCATTCACTTCGCGAAAAACCTAACACAACCGCAATTCTCGCGGTTCGTGCGTGCATTTCCAAGCGGGAACGCCAAGCCCAACCAACTTGCGGAGCAATTAAAAACGGCAATGTCTGGAGAAACCAGCATCCGCATCAACGAGATACGGTTTGTGGCGGAAGACAGCTCCGTGGCCGGAATCAAAGTAGCGGCGCAGTTGACCGCCAAGGCGCTGGGAGCGGGCGGCGACAAGTTCCGTGACATTTTTGAAGACCCCAATAAGTTGCTGCAGCTTATTCTGGCAGCTGAAAGTTCGCGCGGCGGAGGGGGCGGAGGCTCTGGACCGGGATTCGGCGGTAGTGGCGGCGGAGGAACAGGCGGAGGATCGGGCTCGAGCTGGAGCGGCGGTACAGGCGCAGGCGGGAGTTTGTGGGAGGCAGGAAAGGCCTCGGGCGGAGCGGGCAGCGGTGGTGTCGGTGGTTCTGGCAGCGGCAGCGGCGGTGGACCCGGATCCGGTGTTGGAGGCGGCACTGGCACTGGTGGGGGAGGATTTGGAGGTCCCGGAGGTGGTGGGGGCGGAACGGGCACAGGAACTGGAGGAGGCGGAGGACTAGGGGGTCCTGGGGGAGGATCCGGAGGCCCCGGCGGCGGTGGAGGCGGAACGGGCCCGGGGACAGGTGGAGGGGGAGGCTTTGGCGGACCTGGAGGCGGTGGGGGCGGAACGGGCACAGGAACTGGAGGAGGCGGAGGACTAGGGGGTCCTGGGGGAGGATCCGGAGGCCCCGGCGGCGGTGGAGGCGGAACGGGCCCGGGGACAGGTGGAGGGGGAGGCTTTGGCGGACCTGGAGGCGGTGGAAGCGGCACAGGTACGGGAACCGGCGGCGGAGGATTCGGCGGTGGATCTGGAACTGGTGACGGAGGATTCGGCGGTGGATCTGGAACTGGTGGGCCAGGAGGTGGTGGACCTGGTGGAGGAAGCGGAGGACCTGGCGGCGGGCTAGGTGGAACCGGGGGCGGAGCGGGAGGAGGGGGGCAGGCTGCAGAGCCTCCCGGGAAGTGGGTGACCGCGTCGGCGCTGCTGCGCTCAAGCACGATGGGAGGAGGTACAGGAATTTTCGGAGGTGGACCTGGAGGGATGGGCGGAGGTCCGGGAAGCGGCGCGTACGCCGTGGCGGAAGAAGAAGTGCGATCGATGATCGGGTTGTTCGCGCAACTGGGAAAATCACGGAAGGATCCGGAAAGCCGCATGGATACGGCGACGTTCCAGTCGCGATTGACATCAATGCCGGTGCGCGCGCAATACACTTTGCAGCAGGCGTTGGCAGGACTGGCGGCACAAGCGCCCTCCGAAGCGCCGGACAAACCGATGCTGCTGAAGCTTGCGGAACACGTGGCGATCCGGTTTGCGCTGGACAGTTACGAGCGCGGGGAATTGCGCGTGAACGCGGTGAAACAGTTGCTGGACCGGATGAACTCCGAGATCGAAGCGTTGAGGAAGATACTAGGATCGCAGGAAGAGGCCATGGCCAGCGCGGGAATTTCCGTGCAATCGTACACGGAATTACTGGACCAGGAATTTTGGCTACAGGTGCCGGAAGAGAATAAGAAGGAAGTGCTGACATCGGATGAGGCATGGTGCGTGCCACCACGGAATGTGCGGGCATTCCTGGAAGAGATGCTGCGGCGCGGAGAATTGAAGACTGTCAACGAAATACTGACAAAGTATGCGGCGTGCGTGGCGCTGGAAGCGCCGGAAGCGCGGCGAACGACGGCGATCGGTTTATCAGACCTGGCGGAATTTTATGGAAGCGGTGACGGAAGCGCGCTGATCGACGTAATCCAGCGATTGGGCAAGCAATTGGCGGTGGAGAGCGAAGTGGACCTGCAGACGCTGGAGGGCGCGGCTTTTGTGCGCATGAGCCAGGAAGCGGGCGCGAAGAAGTTTTATCCGGCGATGCAGCAGGCGTTGGCTTCACTGGACAGCGTGGAAGCACTGCGGCCGGGAACGACGAACGCGTTGCGGCAGAGAATTGCGACGGAAGAGCGGCTGCCGGAGTTTATCGAGGATACGCTGCGCACAGGGCAAATCCCCGACGGTCTGTTGGACATCCTGGCGTTGGTGCCCAAGGCTACCCTGCACTATGTGACGAACCGTTTTTCGAATTGCGGATTCCGGGAAGATTGTGAATTGCTGGGCGAGGTGGTGCAGGGGCTGGGCGAAGACGCGGTGCAGCGGCTAATCGAAACGCTGCAAAGCGCGCCAGCCAACGAAGCCACGGAAGTGATTGGGCTGCTGAGCCGGTTATCACCGGAGTCCGTGGAGCGGATATTGCCGGCGCGGCTGGCGCAGTGGCCGAGGAATTCGCATGATCGCGCGGTGCGGCAACTTTCCTCGACTCCACCGGAGCAGCGAGCCAGATTGCTGGTCACGCTATACGATTCGCTGGATCCACTGATCCGTCCGCTGGCTATAGATGAAATGGGGATGAGCTCGCGAGCGGAGTGCATACCGAAGGTCGTGGAATTAACGCAAGACGAAACGACGCCCGAATTCACACGGATTAAGGCGATCGAAGCAGTGGGCAGATTGCGGGCAAGTGCGGCGAGCGCTGCGTTGCAGCACATCCTGGAAGCCAAGCAAGTGTGGCGATGGGCGTATCCTTCGGAGCTGCGAATCGCCGCAGCGCAGGCCTTGCAGAAGATCGAGCCTGAGGTGGCGATGGAGAAAATATCTGCCAGCGGGCTGGACCGCAAAGAACTGGTGCTGGAGCCGATCGATCCGGATCCCAACGTGCCGGTGATCCGCCAGCGCAGATACGAGCGGTTAAAGCTTTCTCGAAACGTGACGGCGGTGACCACAAATCTGCGCGACAACATACGACTGAACATCCCGGAACTGAACATGGGAGGCGGCATTGGGGCGGCGGACCGGCACCTGGCGCCGGGGTCGCTGTTGACATTAAAGATCGCACACGGTGTGCGCAACATTCGCGCGCAAGCAATTGTGCGGGGCGCGCGGCCACAAGCGATGGCGTTCGAATTTGTCGAGATGGATTTGGACGAACGGGCGCGACTGAGGAAATTGTTATTGGAACTTGGAGGATTGCCGCAACCCTCGAATGTGGGAAATCGCAAACGGCGACAGAGCCGCGTGGCAATGATGAAATGAAAGCAAGCCAGAAGGAATAAGTTGACAGTTATGAGTTTTCAGTTGTCCGTCACCCGGGGACGCGGGTGAGTGGTGGTGTGTTTTTATGCGGACCGCGATGGGAGGGAAGTAGATTGAAAATGGGAAATGGAAAATTGAGGAGAAAAACCAAAGAAAAGGGAAAGTGAAAAGATAACGCAGAGGCGCAGAGTACGCAGAGGAAGAGAAGAGGGCCCAAGACCCAGGCGCACACTCCATGCATGGGGCATCCTTCGCCGTGTTAGGCGAAGGCAGAGGGAAGGAATACCACAGCAAAAGGACAAAATGCCATTCGGGAGAATGGCGTGCCTAGGAACACCAGAGGAACCCAAGAGAAAACTAAGAGTCGGAACTCAGGATAAACCCCTCGGAACTCGGTGTGAACAGGAGTGACTGTGGCACAGACAGGCAATCGCACCTGTCCTGTGAGGGAAGAGAGCCGGCCTGGAGAGCAGGTACGCGAACTGTTCGGATGGCGCGATGACGATGGAGTCACATGGAACGACTGTACCATTGTGAGGCTCACGCAAGAGCCCTAGGGTACTAGACAGGGTGTCCTAGTGTATTTACCTCTGGGACCATCGACTTGATGCAGGCGGAGACGGGATGAAGACGGATCCCAAAGCAACAGCGGGCCGAGCATTTGTTCGCAGCCTCAATATCTTGTTAAAGTTTGCCCGGTTATACGGATACGACCACACGCGAACGATGGAGCAGTTGCAGGTGGCGTGGAAGGAATTGCGCATGGCCATTCCGGAAGGGTCGGAATCCGGACTGTTGTTGGGAGCGACAGGCGCACAGCTTTTGCTTGATGGAGTCCCGCTGGAAGGGGCCCCGGCTGAGAAACAATTTGCGCAACTGCTTTCTTCGGCAGGGCTGGCGAGCCTGCAGTTCACGCCAGAAGTGACAGAAGAAGAACTAGCCAAACTTACGCGGGCATTTCCCACCGGTAAGGCCAAACCTTCGGAATTAGCACAACAATTGAAAGAGGCGATTCTGGATGCCCACGGCATACGGGTGAACGAGGTTTGCTTCGTGGCCACGGATTCGCGGCTGAAGGAAGCAAGCTTGGCGGCACAAATTGCGGCCGCGTCCATGGGAGACGACCAAGCGCAGTTCACGAAAATGCTGAACGATCCACAGAAGCTATTGGAACTGATCGCCGCGGCGCAGGGATCGGAGACGGGAGCAGGGCCGGGTGCAGGTCCCGGGAGTGGACCTGGAAACGGGCCGGGGAATGGACCGGGCGGAGGATTCACTGGTGGCGGAACAGGAACTGGGAGTGGTGGAGGAACAGGAACTGGGAGTGGTGGAGGAACAGGAACTGGGAGTGGTGGAGGAACAGGGACTGGGAGTGGAAAAGGGTTGCGTTGGGGAGTTGGCAGTGGAACTGGAGTGGGCAGTGGCACCGGCAGTGGCGTCGGAACCGTCTTAGGAAATGGCGTAGCGGGCGATACCGGGGTTGGCGGAGGCATCGAAACAGGAGCGCGAGGAGGAAGTGGGGGCGGAGGGTTTGGAATCGGGAGTGGAACGCGCGAGGGTCGGGGCGGCGGGTACGGAACGGTAATGCCGGACGACGAAGAAATGTACCGGATTCTGCAGGCACTTTCGACATTTGGGAAGCTGGGGACGGGAGACAATCCCGCAGGCGCGGCACTGGAATTTCAAACGCAAGTGGGGCAATTACCCGTAAGGGCGCAAGACACTTTGCGGCAGGCGCTGGCAGGGATTGCAGAGCAGGGAAAAAATAAGAAGCTGGATCAGGCCGTTCTGGTGCAATTGGCAGAGCAGCTTTCGATTCGCTATGCGATGCAGAGGTTTGAGCGCGGCGAAGTGAAAGTGAATGCGGTGCGGCAGATGCTGGACCGCATGAACCAGGAAATCGAGACCCTGCGTAAGATCCTGGGCCAGCACGAAGACAAGATGACAGAGGCGGGAATCCTGGTTGAGTCGCACCGGGAAATATTGGATCGGGTGTTCTGGGCGAGCGTGCCGGAAACAGCGAAGAGGGAAGTACTGCTGTCAAACGAAGCGTGGTGCATCCCTCCGAAAAACGTGCAGTCGTACGTGGCGGAGTTGATCGAGCATGGAGACGCAGCGGACGCGATCAGCATTCTGCAGAACTACGCGAAGTGTGCCGAAAGCGATGAGCTGGACGCCCGGAAACGAACAGTCACGGGGCTTTCGGAAATGGCGCCGTTGTATGCGCAAGCGGATCCCAAACTTCTGGCGGAGGCGCTGCGGCACGTGGGGCTGCGGCTCAGCGTGGAGCAGGATCAGGATTTGCAGACCCTGGTGAGCGCGGCATTTGTGCGGTTGAGCCAGGAAGCGGCGGCGCAACGGTGCTTCCCGGCGATGCAGCAGGCGCTGGATTTATTGAACGGTGTGGAAGGGCAGCGGCCGGGAACTGCGAAGATGCTGCGCGCGAAGATGGGAATTGAGGAGCGCGTGCCGGAGTTCGTAGATGAAGCGCTGCGAGCGCGCGAAGTTGCGGCGGGGTTGACAGAAGTTTTGAGGCAATTGCCCCAAACGGCGATGGAGCAACTATCGGCGCGTTTCAACCGTTGCCAGATGCGCGACGAATTAGAGAATGTGGCGAACCTGGCCAACGATTTGGGCGAAGAGGCGCTGCAATACCTAAGGAGCACGGTGCGAGGCGGGGCGATTGCCGAAGCCGTGGAAATGGTGGGATTGTTGGCGAAGCTGGACGCGCAAGCCGCCGAGGTGTTCCTGCCGGGGCGCATTGACACTTTTCCACGGGCGGCGCAAGACCGAGTGGTGAGGCAGATTTCAGCGAGTGGTGCAGCGGGTCGCTGCCGGATATTGCTGGCGATCCTGGATCATGTGGACCCGCTGGTGATGCCGTTGGTGGTGGACGAGATGGGGATGACGGGGGACAGGGAAGCGCTGGGGCGGCTGTTGAACATGGCGGATGGGGATTTGCCATTGCACGCGGCACCGTACCTGCGAGTGAAGGCGATCGAGGCCCTGGGGCGTTTGCACGCGATGGAGGCGGCCAGTACATTGAAGCGGATTGTGGAAAGCCGCAAAGTTTTTGGCTGGCAGCACCCGCAGGAGCTGCGGATCACGGCTTTGCAGGTGCTGGAGAAGCTGGAACCGGAATGGGCGAAGGGATTTCTTCCACATAGCGGGATTGAACGCGCGGAACTGACGCTGGGGCCGCTGGAGCTGCCGGCGAACTCCAAGTTTTTGAGGCAAAGGCGGCACACCAGGGTGAGGTTGCAGAAAGCGTTGCCTGCAGTGAGCACAAATTTGAAGCAGAATTGCAGGCTGGAAATCAAGACAGCGAGCTTGACGGGTGGATTGGCAAGCACGAATATGCATCTGGCTCCCGGAACGCAAGTCCAATTGCGGATGCAGCTGGGAATGAGGAACGTACAGGCAACGGCGCTGATGAGGGATTACCGAGCTCAGGACATGTCGTTTGAAATCGTGGATATGAATCTGGACGAGCGGAGCAAGTTCCGGAAGCTGTTGATGGAGAACCTGACGAAGTAGCCGAGAGACCGGAAGAACGATATTCCCCGGGGATTCCGGAAAATCGCGCGATGTTATCCAATATGCAACTATTCGCAAGTACTATACGTCGGTACTTTTGTCTGATTTACCTGCCCCATGGCATCTCCTAAGCTACGGATAACACGAAGCGAATGCCCCGTTTGAAGCCCGGCCCAGGCTAAGAGCCTTCGTGTAGGTGAGTGTCACTTTGCATGAAGGAATCCAACGCAGGTTATTCGCGCTAATTTGCACAGCCGCCGGACTATTGCCCGCGGCAATGGCGCAACAGCACAGCGTCTCGTATCCCGCCAATCCCCGGTATGCCGTACAACGGATGGAAGAACAGTTTGGATTAGGAGCCGTGACGGCGACGGCGATGGGCCAGGACGCCCAGGGATTCTTATGGATTGGCACGCAGACGGGACTCTACCGGTATGACGGAGCTCGCGCAAAGAATATGAGCGAGGTGGAGAGCCTGACGGGGCACTACATTTTGGATTTGCTGATAGCGCCCGACGGCACACCATGGTTTGCGGGGAATCACGGAGTAGCGCACTACAAGAATGGTGCGTTTCAGCGGCTAGACATTCCAACTTCGGTGCTGCCTCTTGGTGCGGGCAACCAACTTCTCGCCGTTGACAGCCGAGGACGTGCTTACGTGGTGCTTTTCAAGGGCGGAATCATTCGCGTTGATCCAGGCGACCCCTCGGCAACAGTTGTCATTGAGCAAAAGGGAGGAAGCGCGGGCGGGACAGCGGGAATCGTGCGCGATGCAAGCGATGGGATTTGGTTTACTTCGGGAGGACGCCTGGCACACGTCGCAGCTGGGGAGACAAAAGCCCAGTTGGATCCCACGATCAAGCTGCCGAATGAGCGTGTGGTAGCGCTGCTGTTTGATGGTCAGCAGACCTTGTGGCTGCGAACGGCAACGCATTTGGCCAGGCTGGACAGCGGCCGACACAAGATTACCTTTGAAAAAAGTGTCACCGGGTCCGCCAACCAGGAGGAAGGAAAACCATCGCTGGATCAAGATGGCCGACTTATGGTGCCTTCTTCGGCGGGTCTGTATTGGCAAGAGCGCGGCCACTGGAGGACCTTAACGGACAAGCAAGGCATCACCAGCAACGTGGTGCAGGCCTGCATCGAGGATCGTGAGGGAACTCTTTGGATCGCAGGATATGGCACAGGGATCGACCGATTGCCGGGGCTGCACGAGTGGTCTGCATGGACTGCAGCCGATGGACTGCCCGATAATTCGACGTGGTCAACTCTGCGAGACCGCTCTGGCCGACTCTGGATTAGCACGGGACACGGCATCGGAGTGTGGAATGCCGAAGTGCAAAGGTGGGAGAAAATTCCGTCACTCGAGCAACGATCCCGGCGCGAGACGCAACAACTGCAGTTAGGTGGTGACGGATCGGTGTGGACGACAAGCGCCGGTTCGCTGATTCGAATCGATCCGAAAGATTTCTCAACCAGCTTTTATCCCTCCTATCGCGGCCACGCTTTCCTATCCATTGAGGCCGCGCCGGACGGAAGCATCTGGGCGACCACAGGGTCTCGCATCGTACGATTCGATACGAGCACAACTTCGCCTATGCCCGTGGACGTGCCGTTGCCAGCCGAGAGCCCCGGATTGATTGAATATCTTTCGATCTCACCACAAGGAGCAGTGTGGGCCACTGGACCAGGCGTGCTTTATCGTTATCTTGGCGACAGGTGGAGAATGCTTACAATGCGGGACGGTTTGCAGGGGCAAACCATCAACAGCATTCTGGCGATCAACGACAACGAAGTCTGGATCGGCTACAACGATGTGGTAGGCGTATCTCACGTGCAACTGGATGCTCGTGGGGCGCCGCACATGACGCACCAGCACAAGGATTGGGCCCTTGTGGGACGTGATTCGAGGAAGCGCGTGTGGTTCGACGCGTCTGACGGAATTGCCATACTCTCGCCCGACGGACGCGTGCAGCGGTTGAGCCACGCAGATGGATTGATTTGGGATGATGTGAGCCCCTGGGACGGGGTGCGCGAAGAAGCGGATGGTAGCTTTATGATCGCGACGTCGCGAGGACTGTCGCGTTACCGGCCGTCGGAGCGTCTGAAGCCGGAGAACCGTGCGAGCGTGGTGCTGACATCTGTGTCATTGGGGGGAGAAGAACGACAATTAACAGAAGTGGCGGAAGTAGCATCGTCGCAAGGTGCGCTGGCGGTGGAGTTCTCACCGCTAGTGTTGGATGCGCCAGAACGAGTTTCGTGTGTTTACGAATTAAACGGACTGGACCAGCAGGCGACGGAAACACCACTGCGCGAGGTGCGGTACGGAGGGTTGCCACCGGGCAAGTATGAGTTTTGGGTGAAATGCCAGAGGCCGAACGCGGCCGTGGATGCGGCGACAGCGAGATTCCGGTTCCGGGTGCTGCCGAACTTCTGGCAGACCTGGTGGGCCAGAGGGGCAGGGGCGGTAATGTTGCTGCTGGGCATCTGGGCGTTCGTGTCGCTGCGCACGCGAGCGCTGAACCGGCGGCAGGTGGAGCTGGAACAAGCGGTGGCGCAGCGCAACGCGGAGCTGCTGCTGAAGAACAAGGAACTGGAAGAGATTTCGCTGACCGATCCGTTGACGGGAACTCGGAACCGGCGGTATTTCTACGAGACGATTTCCACGGACACCGCGCAGGCATTGCGTTCGCACCAGCGCCCCCCGGAACCGGATGGACCATCCACGACGAAACAGGAGCTGATATTTGTGCTGGTGGATATTGACCGGTTCAAGAGGGTAAATGACGAGATGGGCCATGCTGCTGGGGATCGTTTGCTGCAAGAAGTGGCCAAGCGCATCGGGTCGGTCATGCGGGCATCGGACGACCTGGTGCGGTGGGGCGGGGAAGAGTTTCTGCTGGTGTGCCGGACAACGGACAGAGAAAATGCGAGCTTGCTTTGCAGCCGCGTGCTGGAAGCAACTCGGGATTTACCGTTTGATGTAGGGAATGGAGTGCAGATCCACAAAACGTGTTCGATTGGATGGGCGCCGTTCCCGTGGATGCGAGATAAGGTGGGACTGCTGTCCGTTGACAACGTGATTGAGCTGGCGGACAAGGCGTTGTACCTGGCGAAGCGCGAGGGCAGGAACCGCAGCTATGGTATGGTGCCGGCGGACGCGATTGAGAAGCAGGGAAAAAGCGTGTCCATGGATCGATTGAGGGATTGCCCGCCGGAGTTGGTGCAGATTGTGTGATGGGCGGGACGTGATTCGTGACTTCTGATTCGACCCGAGAGCAGGAATTTTCAAGTTTTAGGTGAAACTGCGCCACGGAGGATGAGGATCGTGGTCGGGGGGAAAATCGGCGTCAAGCTTTTCGCCGGCGTCCGCTGGTGGATTGAGTACTTCGCGTGCTTCGGTTGCGTCTTCCTCGCGCAACAGAATCTTAAACCCCGCGCCCGAGCACGCAAGGGGTTCCAACATGCCTCCCGCCGTGTTACCTTGAATCATTGCCTGAATGCCGGCTGATTCTAGCTCGCTCTTCGCCAAGTCCGCCTCGGGGCGGATACCGTACTCCCAGACGACGACAAGCTTGGTATGGTCCATAGGAGTATTGTACGCCTAGATGAGCAAGAGCGCTGCCTACAGCGTGCAAGCGGCGGCCAGCCTTCCTTTGAAGTTCCCTACGAGTCTCAAGGCAAGCCGAACTCGATAAGCGCGCGAATCTTGGCGCGGGTGTGTGCAACCAGTTACAATAAAGTGTTTGTGTGGGGCCGGAAGGAACGGCCTGAGCGAGCAGGGTCGTAATTTAGAGCCGCCCGGAAACGTATAACCATTCATGGATATCGCCAAGTTCATTGACAATCTTGTCGCGCGATTTATCGGCACGAAACACGAGCGCGACATCAAGAAACTTCAGCCGCTGATTGCCGCGATCAACGCGAAGGAAACGGAAACGCAGGCGTTGAGCGACGAGCAGTTGAAGGAGCGGTTCGCGGCGCTGCGGACGCAGGTCCAAGAGCAGTTGAAGGATAGCGATCCAGCGGAGGCTTCATACAAAGAAGATTTGCGGCGGACGCTGGAGACGGTGACCGTGCCGGCATTCGCGTTGGTGCGGGAGGCTGGGCGGCGCTTCCTGAAGATGCGGCATTTTGACGTGCAGCTGATTGGAGGAATGGTTCTGCACGCGGGCAAGATTTCGGAAATGAAGACGGGAGAAGGGAAGACGCTGGTGGCGACGCTGCCGGCGGCGCTGAACGCACTGGCGGGAAGAGGCGTACACATCGTCACGGTGAACGATTACCTGGCTCGGCGCGACGCCGAGTGGATGAGTCCGCTTTACAAAGCATTGGGATTGACGGTGGGCGTGATCGTGCACGATCTGGATGACGAGCAAAGACGCGCGGCCTACAACGCGGACTTGACGTACGGGACGAACAATGAATTCGGTTTCGATTATTTGCGCGACAACATGAAGTATGACCTGGCGAGCTGCGTGCAGCGCGGACACCAGTACGCCATCGTGGACGAAGTGGACTCGATCCTGATTGACGAAGCGCGGACGCCGCTGATCATTTCGGGGCCTTCGGAAGAGTCCACCGACAAGTATTTCAAGATCGACAAAATTATTCCTAGACTGATTCAGGATATCGATTACACGCTGGACGAGAAGCACCGCACGGCGACGTTGACCGAGGAAGGCTTCAGCAAGTGCGAACGGCTGCTGGGGCTGGGGAATTTATCGGACATTGGGAACGTGGAGATCATGCACCACGTGTACCAGGCGCTGCGGGCGCACTCGCTATACAAACGCGATGTGGATTATGTGGTGAAAGACGGCGAAGTGATCATCGTGGACGAGTTCACGGGACGCCAGATGCCCGGGCGGCGGTGGTCAGACGGGTTGCACCAGGCTGTAGAAGCGAAAGAAAGCGTAAAGATCGAGCGGGAAAACCAGACGCTGGCGACGATCACGTTTCAGAATTATTTCCGCATGTACAAAAAACTGGCCGGAATGACGGGAACCGCGGAGACGGAAGCTGCGGAGTTCGGGAAAATTTACGATTTGGACGTGGTGGTGATTCCGACGAACCGGACACTGATCCGCAAGGAGCACCGCGACGTCGTTTACCGCACGGAAAAGGAAAAATTCGAAGCGGTGGTGAACGGCGTGTTGCAGGAAGACAACACGCTGGCGAACGGGATACGGCACTATCACCAGCGCGGGCAACCGGTGCTGGTGGGGACAATTTCGATTGAGAAATCGGAGACGATCGCGGAGTTGTTGAAGAAATCCGGGATACCCCACCAGGTGTTGAACGCAAAGCAACACGAGCGCGAATCGCGGATCGTGGCACAGGCGGGCCGCAAAGGCGCGGTGACCGTGGCGACGAACATGGCCGGGCGCGGCACGGACATTCTGCTGGGGGGCAATCCGGAGTCCATGACCCGCGAGCATTTTCTGAAGAACAAGTTGGCGATACCCTACGCGGCGGCACCCGCGGTGATTGGCGGAGAGGACGGGGCGATAAACGGGGCACAACCGACGGTTCAGATGGTGCTGTTCCAGCACGAAGGAAAGATATTCCAGGTGCCGCAGGACCAGTGGAAGCCGGTATACGACTCGTTCGCGGAGCAATGCAAAGCGGAACACGACGAGGTAGTCGCGGTGGGCGGATTGCACATTCTGGGGACGGAACGGCACGAAGCGCGGCGCATTGATAACCAGTTGCGAGGCCGCGCGGGACGCCAGGGAGACCCGGGGTCTTCGCGATTCTTTTTGTCGCTGGAGGACGATTTGATGCGCATCTTCGGCGGCGAACGCGTGAAGCAGTTGATGTTCCGCCTGGGAATGACGGAAGGCGTGCCGATTGAATCGCGGCTGATTTCCAGCCGAATTGAGACTGCGCAGAAATCGGTGGAAGCGCAGAACTTTGACGCCCGTAAACACCTGCTGGAATACGACGATGTAATGAACAAGCAGCGCGAAACGATTTATGCGATACGGCGATCGGCGTTGGAAGGGAAAGATCAGCGCGATTACGTGCTGGGGATTGCGGAGGATGTGGCGCTGGAAGCGGTGGACACTTATTGCCCGAAGGAGCAGCATCCGGGCCAGTGGAATACAACGCAATTTCTGGCGGAAATACACAGCCAGTTTGGAATTGACGCGAAAACAGCGGGCGCGGATCCCACGACGCTGAATCACCTGCAGTTAGCGGACGCGACGGTGGAAGCGGTGAAGAACCGCTATGCGGAAAAGGAAAAACAGTTCAGCCCGGACCTGCTGCGGTGGCTGGAGCGGAGAATTATTCTAGATGTGGTGGATACACAGTGGAAAGACCACCTGCTCTCGCTGGACCACTTGAAGGAAGGGATCGGACTGCGAGGCTACGGGCAAAAAGATCCGCTGGTGGAGTTCAAGAAGGAAGCGTTCATCCTGTTTGAAGACATGATGACGCGGATTGACAACGAGACGGTGCGGTATTTGTTTCACGTGCAGATTCAGCAGAACGAACCACCTCCGCCGGCTAGAGAGCCTCGGCCGGAGCCTCCGAGAACGCTGCCGGGCGCGGCTGCGGCGGCAGCGAGCGCTGCGGCGCGGGCGACGGATGCTCCGACGCAACGATTGCCGGATTTTGCAAGGGCGCTGGAGCGGCGGCAGGAACGTCAGCAGAAGGATCTTCAATACCAGACAGGCGCGGGACAAGCCGAAGCGCCGAAACCGGTGCGCGCGGGGGCGAAGGTGGGACGGAATGATCCGTGCCCTTGCGGATCGGGAAAGAAATATAAGAAGTGCCATGGGTCGAGTGTTTAAGAGGAAGCAAAGGATAAATAGGGAAGGGAACCTATAGATGCCACCGGGGACAATGCCGGGACAGATGCCGGAACGCCAGCCGATTCCGGGAGTAAAAAATCTGATTGCAGTGGCCAGCGGAAAAGGCGGCGTGGGAAAAACCACGGTGGCCGTGAACCTGGCGCTGGCGCTGGGGAAACTCGGCTACAAAGTGGGACTGCTGGATGCGGATGTATACGGACCGAATGTGCCGATTATGCTGGGGTCCACAAGCGAGCCGATGGCCACTCCGCAGCAGCGGATCATTCCGGTGAACGCGCAGGGCGTAAAGATGATTTCGATGGGGCTGCTGAATCCCGGGGACAAGCCGGTGATTTGGCGCGGGCCGATGCTGCACAGCGTGATTACGCAGTTTTTGCGCAGCGTGGAGTGGGGCGAACTGGATTACCTGGTGATTGATCTGCCGCCGGGGACGGGCGACGTGCAGTTAACGCTGATTCAGACGGTGGCGGTGACGGGAGCAGTGGTGGTGACGACGCCGTCAACGGTGGCGCTGGCGGATGTACGCAAGGCGATTGAAATGTTTCGGCAAGTGAACGTGGAAGTGCTTGGAGTGGTGGAGAACATGAGCACCTTCAGCTGCCCGCATTGCGGAAAGCCGATTGATATTTTTGGGCACGGTGAAGGTACGAAGACGGCGACAGAATATGGGGTGCCGGTGCTGGGCGAAGTGGAGATTGATCCGCGAATTCGGGTGGGCGGAGATACCGGGAAGCCCGTTGCGGCACAGGGAGAGTCGGCTCCAGCGGCGAAGAGCCTGTATCGCGTAACGAAAGCGGTGGTAGCACGGCTGGCGGAGTTGGCGGGGACAAGCGGCGGACCGACGGTGCAGATCGATTGAAGAGGAAGAATTCCCGCAGGGGCTAAAGCCCAGTGAGAGCTGGCATTTTATGTCGAGCTAAAGCTCCGACCCCCTAACAAACAGAGTTATTGCGAATTGCGAGCACAGGCCGGAACTTTCTTAGCCTGACATTCGTTCCCTAAAGTGAGGGCGTTTCGATGAGCGGATCCGCACCGGTCGAATCCAATCTTGAAGAACGTACCCGAGACACCCGCCTGGGAGTATGGGCACTTCTGGGCGTGGTGTCTTTTTTGTTGCTGGCGGCTCAGTTGGCACCGGCTCCTGCGGGAAAATTGTTTGTCCAGTCGCGGGAGGCGATGGGGACGAAGTTTACGATTTATCTTTATGCGGGAAGCGATGGACAGGCGGATGCGGCGTTTGAAGCTTCGTTTGATGAGATCGAGCGCTTGGACCGGACGCTGAGCAATTACATTCCGGAGAGCGAGCTTTCACGAATCAACCGGCTGGCGGGGCGCGAGTGGGTGACGACCGACCCGGAAGTTTTTTCGCTGCTGCAAACTTGCACCGGGCACAGCAAACGAAGCGGGGGAACGTTTGATATCACCGTGGGACCATTGATGCACGCGTGGGGATTTTTTCGCGGGCAGGGACACTTTCCGACGGCGCGGGAGTTGGAACAAGCGCGAGAGAAAACCGGCTGGGAAAAAGTACAACTTAATGCTGCAACACGAGGGGTGCATTTTGCGGTGGCGGGGATGGAGCTGGACCTTGGCGGAATCGGAAAAGGCTACGCGGTGGATCGCGTGGTGGCGATATTGCGCGAGGCGGGCGTAATGGTGGCGATGGTGGATGCTGGATCGAGTACGCTATACGCGATGGGAGCGCCGCCGGGGGAAAAGGGTTGGCCGGTGCGCGTGCCGAAACCTGGGGACCGGTCGAAGACTATCGCGGCGGTGCTATTGAAGGACGAATCGCTCTCCACTTCTGGGAGTTATGAGAAGTTTTTTCAACTGAATGGGCGGACGTATTGCCATATCATGGACCCACGCACGGGAACGCCGGTTGAAGGAATGCTCCAAACGAGCGTGATTGCCGCGGATGGAACCACCACAGAAGCGCTATCAAAACCAATGTTTGTGATGGGAACGGACGAGGGAGCGAAGTACCTGGCGACTTTTCCGCGTGTAGTGGGGTTGTGGGTTACGGGGAAGATTGATTCACCGCATGTGGTGCCGTGGAACTGGCCCGGGTGCATGGGAGATTGCGCTGAAACTTTGCAGGTCGGCGGGGAGAGGAAAACAAAACTACAATGAGCGAAATCGATCGCAGGAAATTCATGGGAAACGCCGCGGGGGCTCTGGCCGGGGCGTTGCTGGTGGCGGGATGCAAGGAAGCTCCAAAGAATGTGGCGCCGTACTCCGGGCCGCAGGTGCGGCTAGGAGTGATTGGTGTGGGGAGCCGCGGGCAGGAATTGATGCGAACATTTTTGCGGGTGCCGGGAGCGCGGTTTACGGCGCTTTGCGACATTTATGAGCCACGGTTTGCGGCGGGTCGGGGAATCACGGGAGAAGAAACGCCAATTTACAGGGATCACCTGGAGATGCTGGCGGCAAAGGATATTGATGCGGTGATCGTGGCTACACCGCTTTCGATGCACGGGGATCACGTGATCGCGTCGCTCGAAAGCGGGCGGCACGTGTACGGCGAAAAAAGCATGGCGTTCACGGTGGAGGAATGCGACGGCGTTGTGGAAGCGGTGAAGCGGACGGGGAAGCATTATCAGGTGGGGCTGCAATATACCTACGCAACGTGGTACCGGGATACGCTGCGGCTGATTCGCGATGGAAAACTAGGGCAAATCACGCAGATTTATGCCTACTGGCATCGCAACAACAATTGGCGGCGAGCGGTAGCGGATCCGAACGACAAGAAACTGGAACGATTGATCAACTGGCGGATGTATAAGGAATTTTCCTTGGGATTGTTAGCGGAGCTTGGTTCCCATCACATCGGCTTCGCGAACCAGGTGTTTGGCGGCTTTCCGGAATCGGTGGTGGGAAGCGGGGGAATCGATTACTGGAAAGACGGGCGGGAAACCTTCGACAACGTGCAGGTGACGTATCGTTATCCTTCGGGGCAGAGTTTATTTTTTTCGGCGATTACGAGCAACGCGCTGGAAGGGGCGCAGTTGCGCGTGTATGGGACCGAAGGGAGCGCGGTGATGACGGAAGGCGACGGAATGCTGTACTACGAAGCGAAAAAGTTGAAGGCCTCGGCGGTGACGCGAGTGCTGATCCATCACGGCATCATGACGGGCGCGAGTTATATGCCGGAGATGCCGTACCGCGGCAAGGGCGAAGCAGTGCCCCTGCCTGCAGACGTGGAAGGGGACGCGAACTATCTGGCGTGCGAATCGTTTGTGCATGGCATCGTTAATAATCAGCGGCCAGAGGCGGATGAGCTGGCTGGATGGGGCGAAGCGGTGGCGGTGGTGCTGGGGAACAAGGCGATCGAGGAAGGAAAGCGGATTTGGTTTCGGGACTATGTGGGAAAGAAGAGCGGGGGTCAAAAAACGTAGCGAGATTCGAAGGGCGAAACTCCTTTTAATAGAGATCCAAGAAAAAGGGGTTCCTCACTCCGCGGACTCCGCTCGGAATGACAATTATTGGGAAGCGGGTTTTCAGGACAAATCCAAGTTCGGCTTGGTGAGCCGCGCCCACCGATTCTCTGCATAGGTAGCTGGACGAACTGGCGTTCAGCCATGATTTCGGGACTGCCTGCTGTGTTGCCGTAGCCGCGCACCGTGGGTACTACAACACGGGTGGGAGTGCGGGTCCTGCCTGTGGCTTCTTCTAAATACTGCAAACACTGACAGTTAAGCCTTCCATGCTTGGCAAATAATTCCGGTCTGCCGCTTGCATTTGTAGGGGTGTTGCAAATCGAGCGGAGGGCATCATGAAACGGTTCGCAGGGAATCTCTTCAAAAATTTTGCTTGTTTGCGCTTTGTTCTGGCGTTGATGGCGTTGACGACGGTGCTGGTTGGTGTGTCTTGGGCGCAGAGTGATGACAGCGCGCCTCAGATGGGCGAAGGGTCATTGATGTATCGCTCGCCGATTTCGGGGAAGTACGAATCGGTGGCGCTCGTGCATACGGACGCGACCATAGATGTGCGGGGATTGGTGGCTGCGGCGACGGTTACGCAGCAATACGTGAATTCGAGCAGCTCGCCAATCGAGGCGGTGTACATTTTTCCGCTGCCGCATGATGCGGCAGTTTATGACCTGGAAATTCGCCTCGGCAATCGCGTGATTCGCAGCGAAATCCACGAACGAGAGGAAGCGAAACGCGTGTATGAGGCGGCGAAGTCCGAGGGGAAGCGCGCGGCTTTGCTGGAGGAAGAGCGCCCCAATATTTTCACCGCTTCGGTGGCGAACATCATGCCGAATGATGCGATTGCCGTGCGGTTGCGCTATGTGGAACCGTTGCGGTGGGACGAAGGGAAAATCCGGCTGGTATTTCCGATGGTGGTGGCGCCGCGATACATTCCGGGAACGCAGGCGGCCGGGCACACGGGAACGGGTTGGGCATCGGATACGAACGCGGTGGCGGACGCCTCGCGGATTACGCCGATTGTGCGAAATCCAGAGAGCCGGTCGGGCCACGATATTTCGGTGGGTGTTGATCTGGACGCGGGGTTTGAAGCGGCTTCGGTGCAGTGCATTTCGCATGAAGTGAACGTGCGGCGTTTGGCGGACGGGCGGCAGCATGTGGAACTTGCCACAAGCAACACCGTACCGAACAAGGATTTTGTGCTTGAGGTGAAGCAAGGGGAAAGCACAAAGCCCAAAGCAGCGCTGTTTCTCTCTCCCGGAAACGACTTTGCTGAGACACATTTTTTGTTGGCGGCTTATCCGCCGACGGTGCAACAGGGCAAGTGGACACCGGTCGAAATGTTGTACGTGATTGACGTGTCTGGCTCGATGACGGGGACTTCGATCGAACAGGCGCGCGGGGCTTTGCTGCAGGCGCTGGACCGGTTGATGCCGGGCGATCGCTTTGGAATTCTGTCGTTCAACAACAGCTATCGGGAGTTTTCGGCGGAACCACTTGCGGCGACAACGGAAAACGTGGAAGCGGGGCGGAATTACGTCCGGCAATTAGAGGCCGGAGGAGGGACCGAGATGCTGCCGGCGCTGCTTCACGTGATGAGGAAACCGCTAACTGCCGGATATCTGCGTCACATCATTCTTTTGACGGACGGCGACCTGGGTAACGAAGAGCAGATTTTTGCGGCGTTGCGGCAGGAATTGGGCAACGCGCGACTCTACACGGTAGCGATTGGAAGCGAGCCGAACCTGTTCCTGGCGACGAAGATGGCCCAGTTCGGGCGCGGCACGTTCACGCACATCGCTGACATACATGAGATTCAGGAGCGGATGTCGCGGCTGTTCAGCAGCATTGAAAGCCCCGTATTGACCGACGTGAAGGTGACATTCGAGGGCGTGGAAGTGGCCAATGTGTATCCGGAAAAGCTGCCCGACCTTTTCTTGCGGCAACCGCTGGTGATTTACGGGCGAATCACCAAGGGGCGCGTGGGGAAAGTGCATCTGACGGGGCGCGCAGGGGATCAGACTTACGAGACGAGCATTGCGTTCGACGCAACGAAGGCAACTTTCCATCCGGGTATTACCACATTGTGGGCGCGGCAACGCGTGGAAGAGTTGATGGACCAGTGGAGTCAATCGGACGAGAACGGGCAGGCAGAGATTCGCGGAAATGTGATCACACACGCAATTCGCTACCGGCTGGTGACGAAGTTTACTTCGCTGGTGGCGGTGGAAGAAGTGGTGGTGAACTCGGGCGGACAAAACAAGACCGTGCCGGTGCCGACGGAATTGCCGGCAGGTTGGAAAATGGAAGGCGTGTTTGGTGCGCCGGCTACGGGAACGACGGATGAATTTTTCGAGGCGCTGGGCTTGGCGCTGCTGTTCGCGGGGATCGTGCTGCTCTGCCTCGTGCGGAGGCCGGGAGCGGCGTCATGAAAGCGCTGCGGTTTCTTTGCGCGGTGATTTTGATTGCGGGGATTTGCCTGACGGGGCGCGCCGCGTATCTGCACGCGAAGGCGGAACTCGCTGGCGTGCTGATCCGGCGGGCATGGGAGCGGAACGCGGGTTCGGGAGAGTCTCGCGCTCCGTGGCCTTGGGCGGATTCGAATCCGGTGGCGCGATTGCGGATTCCGCGGCTGGGCTACGACGAGATCGTTCTGGACAGTGCTTCGCCCCGGACTCTGGCGTTTGGGCCGGCGCTGCTTTTGAATAGAGCGGGACTGGGGAAGCCGGGGAACGTGGTGTTGGCGGGGCATCGCACAAGCTGGTTCCGTCCACTGGAAGGAATAACGGTGGGCGACAGAATTGAGTTGGCATGGTTTGACGCGAGGCGCGGCGGGTTGGTTGGGAGGACTTACAGCGTGGAATTGATTCGCGTGGTGCAGCCGGAGGATGTGAGTTTGCTGGCGCCAACGGCGGAAGATGCGTTGACGCTGGTTACTTGCTATCCGTTTGGGCGAGGGCCGCGTTCACCGCAGAGATTTGTGGTGAGGGCTACGCCGGTTGGGGCGAGCCGATTGCTCCAGATTACGAGTCCGCGCGTTTCCATACTTGCTCGGAGACCTTGATCCAGCGGACGCCGTTCATGTCCAACCACTCGCCGACGGGCATATTCTCTTTTGGTTCGGAGCCCAAGCGAATGATGTTGCCATCGGGATCCTCGACTTGCATTTCGTAGGCCCAGGAATAATTCGTGGGGAGATGGCGGATTTTGGCGCCGGTTCGGCGATATTCTTCGAGCAGGGCGTCAGCGTCGCTTACGCCGATCCAAATCCAACTTCCGGGATGTCCTTGATCGCCTTCGGACAGGAAGATGTTGCAGCGGCCGCGGGAGACGCAGGCAAAGGCGAAAGTCTGCCATTTGAGATTGAAGCCGAGTTTCTGGACGTAGTAGTCGATGCTGGCGGTGACGCTTTTGACGCGGAGGATGGGAGTGTTGCCTTCGAAGACGGTGGTTTGAACGGCGTTTTGGGTTGTGGACATTGGGGAAGCCTCCGAATATCGGTGGAAAATGATAGCGCAATTTTAAGGCACCCGCCTGATCCCTTCGCAACTCAGGATAAAAAGGCGGCCAGTAGAGGAGATTTACCGGATTCCTTGTCATTGGGGGGAAGCGGATGCTATCGTGTGGTATTCGCGGAAAGAGCGCGGATGGCGCAGGGAGTGGCTATCGTGTGGCCCTGCAATCACTTACGGGGAAGTTTGATCCTTCTTGAAGCGCGTTCCTGACATTCGGGCGTATCACGAGAAATGGCCGGAGATTGCCGCGTCGGCGTACATTGATGCGTCGGCGGTGATCATTGGCGACGTGACGATTAGCGAAGACGCGAGCATTTGGCCGATGTGCGTGGCGCGCGGCGACGTGAACTTTATACGGATTGGGAAGCGCACGAATATTCAGGACGGCAGCGTGCTCCACGTGATGAAGGACACCAACCCGTTGATTTTGGGGGACGACGTGACGGTGGGACATGCGGTTATGCTGCATGGATGCACGATTGAGTCGCGGTGTTTGATTGGGATGCGTTGCACGATTCTGAATGGGGCGGTGATTGGGTCCAATTGCATCATCGCGGCGGGGACGCTGATTACAGAGCGGAGGGTGATTCCTGCCGGGAGTTTGGTGATGGGTTCGCCGGGGAAGGTGAGAAGGGAATTGTCGGTGGAGGATATTGAATCGATTGCAATGTATTCGGGGCGCTATGCCAAGTACAAAGAGATTTATCGCACCGAAGCGATGGAACGAGGCGAGAACGTGGATTGGAGCGGGTACAAGGGGTGAATGGCTGGCGCGGAGAGTGGGGCAGATTCCTCAAGGGCTAAAGCCCGGTTTCTGGGCTTGCTGAAAGTCGGAGCTGAAGCTGCGACCCCCTAAAGACAATTTTTGGGATGATTTCAAACTGAATGGCGAATAAAGCAAAATTTCAGGCGATCAAAGGGACGCGGGATCTGCTGCCTCCGGAGACGGAATTGTGGAACCGGGTGGAGCAGACGGCGCGCGAGGTGTTTGGCACGTTCGGATTTGGGGAGATACGGCTGCCGACTTTTGAGCCGACGGAATTGTTTGCACGCGCCGTTGGTGGCGAGACGGATATAGTGTCGAAGGAGATGTACACATTTGAGGATCCTCCGACAACAAGCCTAATCGAACAAGAAGTTCTGGATTTCGTTAATGCCACGAACTCCCCAGTGTTAATGGATAAGCTGCTGTTGGATCTGACGGCGGACGTCGAAGCGGGGGTAATTTCCAAAACTGATGAGAACGAAAGTGCGATCTCCACTATCCGTTCAGTATCAAAGGAGATCTTTGCTATTCCGGAGCCCCCGGATGACGACCCCGAAGATGTAGGGCTGGAGCGATTCTTCGACTACACAAGGAAGAGAAAGCCGCTCGATGAACAACTGCGCAGGGCATGGTTTCAGTTGCACAAGAAGGACGTCATAAGTTTACGGCCAGAGGCTACGGCTTCCGTGTGCCGAGCTTACATTGAGCATGGGATGCATGCGCTTACGCAGCCGGTAAAGTTGTACTACATGGGGCCGATGTTTCGGCGGGAACGGCCGCAGAAGGGGAGATACCGGCAATTTTACCAGATTGGGGCGGAGGTGCTGGAAGCGATCACGCCGAATACGGACGCGGCGAAATCGCTGGGGAAAGACGCGGCGGTGGATGCGGAAGTGATTGAGATGGTGATGGCGTTTTTTGGGCGGCTGGGGCTGGAAGGCCTACAACTGGACATCAATTCGATTGGGCACAGCGCGCCGGAGTGCCGGCGAGGGTATGTGGAGAAATTGAAGGCGGCGCTGGAAAAAGTGAAAGACAACCTGGGGCCGGACAGCCAGCGGCGGATTGAGACGAACCCATTGCGCGTACTGGACTCGAAACTGGAGAGCGAGCAGGAGATTATCGCGGGGCTGCCGCGGATTGGGGATTCCCTTTGCGCGGATTGTGCGAAACAGTATGCGGAAGTGAAACGGCAGTTGGACATGCGCGGCGTGAAGTACCAAGAGAATTGGCGGCTGGTGCGTGGGCTGGATTATTACATGCGGACTACGTTTGAAATTACTGCCCGGGGATTGGGTTCTCAAAATGCGGTGTGCGGCGGCGGGCGCTATGATGGACTGGTGGAATTGCTGGGCGGAGCGCCGACAAAGGGAATTGGATTCGCTATTGGAGAGGACCGGCTGATGCTTTCGCTGCAGGAAGCGGGGAAGGGAAGCGTGGCGCCGGGACGCGACGTGTACATCGCTTGGATGGGCGAGAAAACGCTGGCGACGGCGATTCGCGCGGCGCGGGATTTGCGACAGGCAGGTTTTCGCGTGGAGTTGCCGCCGGTGGAGCAGAAATTTGGAAAGGCGCTGGGGCAGGCGGACAAATTGGGCGCGCGATATGCGTTGATATTGGGCGAGAATGAGGTGGCTAGCGGGGAGTGGACTGTGAAGACTTTGGCGGATGGGACGCAGGGGAAGGTTCGGGAAGAAAAGCTGGGGGAGTATTTGCGCAGTACGGGAACACTGTCATCCTGAGTGCGCCCGATCAGGGTGCGTGAAGGATCTCAAGGCGGGAAACGCCTGAATCGAGTTGAGGATGAGGTCCTTCACCCGCACAAGTCGCGGGTTCAGGATGACAAGGTATTTATCTTTGCGGTGGGACAAGTAAAGGATTGAGGATGGCAGGACGTAAAGACGAGGGAGCGTAATCGTGCTGGACTTTTTGGGTGAATTGAAGCGGACACATTATTGCGGGGCGCTGCGGGCTTCGGATGCGGGGCGGGCGGCGACGGTGATGGGTTGGGTACACCGTCGGCGCGATTTGGGGAATTTGCTTTTTCTCGATGTGCGCGACCGCACGGGGATCGTGCAGGTGGTGTTCAACAAAGAGACGCAGCCTGAGGCGCACGCGAAGGCTGAACATGTGCGCAGCGAGTTCGTGGTGGCGGTGGAAGGCCGCGTCACCAAACGCGAAAAGGCGAATACGGAGATTGCTACGGGCGAAATCGATCTGGTGGCGACGAAGCTGTACATATTGAACACGGCGAAGACGCCGCCGTTTCCCGTGGAAGATGAAATCAACGCGGCGGAAGAGACGCGGCTGCGTTACCGATATTTGGATTTGCGGCGGCCGAAACCGCACCGCAACCTGGCGCTGCGGCACAGGATTGTGTTGGAGATGCGCAAGGTGATGGATGAGATGGGGTTCATCGAGGTGGAGACGCCGATGTTGACGCGCTCGACGCCGGAAGGAGCGCGTGATTTTTTGGTGCCGAGCCGCGTGCATCACGGGCAATTTTATGCGCTGCCTCAATCGCCCCAGATTTTCAAGCAAATCTTGATGATTGGCGGTCTGGACCGGTATTTCCAGATCGTGAAATGTTTTCGCGACGAAGATTTGCGAGCGGACCGGCAACTGGAGTTCACGCAGTTGGACATGGAGATGTCATTTCCGCGGCAGGAAGATATCTTCAGCGTGATTGAGAATGTGATGGTGCGGGCGTGCGCGGTGGCGGGGATTGAAGTGAAAGCTCCGTTTCCACACATGCAGTACAAAGATGCGATCCGGAAATATGGCAGCGACAAGCCGGACATGCGATTTGGCATGGAACTGCACGAAGTCACTGATTGTTTTCCAGTGGAAGCGAACCAGAAGCTTCAGATTGGCGGAAGCGTATTTGCGCTGGCGGCCCCGGGGGCGGCGGGGTATTCGCGGAAGCAACTGGACGAATTGACGGAGAAGGCGAAGGGATTGGGGGCGCGCGGAACTTATTTTGTGAAAGTGGCGACGGAGGGCACTACTTCGACCGTGGAGAAATTGATTGGCGCGGAGAATGTGAAGAAGTTAACGGAGACTTGCGGAGCGAAGGCTGGCGATCTGGTGGTGGCGGTGTCCGCGAAGGAAGAGATCAAAGGAACGGAAGCGGCGGCGCTGGTTGCGGGGCAGTTGCGGCTGCAACTCGGCGAAGCGCTGGGGCAGATCGACAAGACGCAATGGAAATTTTTGTGGCTGACGGGATTTCCGCTGTTTGAATGGAGCGAGACGGACAAGACCTGGGTGAGCGCGCAACATCCGTTCACTGGAATTGTGGACGAGGATTTGGAGAAGCTGGAGACAGCCCCGTGGGAAGTGCGGTCGAAGGGCTACGACTTGGTGCTGAATGGCGTGGAGCTGGGATCGGGAAGCATACGAATTCACCGGCAGGATATTCAGGAACGGCTGTTCAAGGCGCTGGGATTGACGGAAGAGCAATTGCGGAGACGTTTTGGATTTTTCCTGGATGCGCTGACGTATGGCACGCCTCCACATGGGGGGATTGCGCTGGGGCTGGACCGCGTCACGATGTTGCTTGCGGGGGAGAAATCGATTCGCGAAGTGATTGCGTTTGCGAAGACGACGGCGGCAGTGGATTTGATGGCGGAATCACCGAGTGCGGTGGATGAAGAGCAGTTGGCGCAGTTGGGAATTCAAATCAAGGGGAAATGAGCCGAATACGGATATTGGCGGAGGCGGTGGCAAACAAGATCGCGGCGGGCGAGGTGGTAGAGAGGCCTGCTTCGGTGGTGAAAGAGTTGCTCGAGAACGCGCTGGACGCGGGCGCGAATTCCGTGCGGATTGAGACGGAAGTGGGCGGGAAGCGGATGATTCGCGTCATCGATGATGGGCACGGGATGGCGCACGACGATGCCTTGCTGGCATTTGAGCGGCACGCGACGAGCAAATTGCGCACGGCGGATGATTTGCTTTCGATTGCGACGCTGGGATTTCGTGGAGAAGCGCTGCCTTCGATTGCTGCGGTTTCGCGGCTGCTGCTGGAAACGCGCGACGCGGGTGAGCCCGAAGGGACGCGAGTGGAATTTGCGGGAGGGAAGCTTATCAGCGTGAAGCCCGCGGGCGTGCCAGCAGGAACCACGATCAGTGTGGCGGATTTGTTTTATTGCATGCCGGCGCGGCGAAAGTTTTTGAAGTCGGACACGACGGAACTGGGGCACATCGCTTCGTTGGTGACGCATTACGCGCTGGCGAATCCGGGCAAGCAGTTTACGTTGACGACGCCGACGCAGGAGATTGTGAATTGCGCGCCGGTGGAAAAACCGGCCGATCGCGTGTACCAGTTATTTGGGAAGCAGGCGCTGGACGAATTGGTGGAAATCGCGCCGGTGTCGGCGGCTTTTCGCGCGGCAATCACGGAACCGGAGATGGAAGCGGGGGAAGAGTCGGCGACGTTGGCGGTGACGGGATTTACTTCGCGGCCGGAAATTCAGCGACTGAACCGGAATGGAATCTACGTATTTGTGAACCGGCGGCTCGTGCGAGACCGCTTGATTCTGCACGCGATTCACGAGGCTTACCGAAATATTTTGCCGCCGAATGTTTTTCCGGCGACGCTGCTGTTTTTGGAGATGCCGTACGACGAAGTGGACGTGAACGTGCACCCGGCGAAGATCGAGGTGCGCTTCCGCAAGTCGCAGTTTGTGCATGATTTCACGCGCGACGCGATTCGCCAGGCGCTGATGAGCACGCGGCCGATTGCGAGTTTTGCGACAGCGGCGGGGACGATGGCACCGAATCCCGTGGCGCCACCGGGGACGTTCGCGGGAGGATTTGGGGAGCCGAATCCCCATTCAGGCGTTTCGCGGGCGATTATTCCCGCGCTGGAAGAGTTGGGAGTGGGGTCTGGAGTTGGATCGGATAATGCGTCGAGCGCGGGATTTGATTTGACGACGGCACCGCTGCCGCCGGTGCCGCAGCGATTTCCGTTTGAGTCGGGTGCCCCATTTGACTCTGGAGCGGCAGGAACGGCAATGCCTGCGACAGCGAATTGGGCGGAGAATTTTTCGCGAGCGGGCGCGGAGGCTCCCGCTACTCTGCCACTACCGGAGCAAATTGCGGACCTGAAGCCGCTGGGCCAGGTGAGCGCAAGTTTTATTGTGGCGGTGAATGGCGAGGGATTATGGATTGTGGACCAGCACGTGGCGCACGAACGCGTTTTATTTGAGCAACATTTGGTAGCGCGGCGAGCCGGGAAAGTGGAAGCGCAGCGGCTGTTGATGCCTATAGTGATCGAGCTGGCGCCGCGGCAACTAGTTGTCTACGAGAAGATTTCGGAAGAACTGGCGGCGAACGGATTTGAAGTTGAGCCGATGGGGCCGAAGAGCGTGGCGATCCAGGCGGTGCCGGGAGGAATTGCGGCGAGCGATGCGGAACAGTTGTTGACAGAAATATTGGATGGGTTGGAGCGGGAAAACGCGGCGATTTCGATTGATACGCTGCAGGCGAAGATTGCGGCTTCAACGGCGTGCCACGCGGCAATCAAAGTAAACATGCCGCTGGACCAGACGAAGATGGAGTGGCTGCTGGGGGCGCTGGCGAAAACGGATTGCCCGATGAGCTGTCCGCACGGAAGGCCGGTGGTGCTGCGGTATTCGGTGAAGGAGATTGAGAAGGCGTTTCACAGGATATGAGGAAGTGACTCGTGTTCCGTGACTCGTGACTAGTGGCGAGTCTCGAGCGAAGGCTGATACACTGCGGAACATTCGATTGGAACTGGACTCCTGATGACTGATATCTGGTTACTGATATCAGATATCAGCGATCAGGGACCAAGAAAAAAGCACATACGAGGGAATAGTGAGCGAAGGACAAAAGACAGCGGTGATTTTTGGCCTGGCGAACAAGAGGAGTATTGCGTGGGCCATTGCACAGAAGCTGCACGAGGCGGGATGGCGGCTGGCGATTACTTATCAAAATGAAAGGCTGGCGCAGGAAGCGAAGGACCTGATTACGGATTTGCCGGGGTCGGAAGGGTTCATGTGCGACGTGTCGTCGGACGAAGAGATTGCGAAGTTGTTTACGGGATTGCAGGGACGCTACGGGGTGTTGCACGGGCTGGTGCACAGCGTGGCGTACGCGCCGGCGGAGGAGTTGAAAGGAGAATTCGTCAACACGAGCCGCGAAGGATTTCGGATTGCTCACGACATCAGCGTGTATTCGCTGATCGCGGTCGTGCGGGCGGCGGCACCATTGATGACGGAGGGCGGCGGAATCGTGACCATGACGTACTACGGCGCGGAAAAAGTTGTGCCGAAGTACAACGTGATGGGCGTGGCAAAGGCGGCGTTGGAAGCAACGGTGCGATACCTTTCCAACGATCTGGGACCGAAGAACATTCGGGTAAATGCGATTTCGGCGGGCCCGATCAAGACTCTGGCGGCTCGCGGAATTTCGCAATTGGGAGAGATGCTGAGAGCGCATGCGGAACGCGCTCCCTTGAAGCGCAATGTGGATCCGGCGGAAGTGGGGAGTACGGCGGTGTTTCTGCTTTCGGAGGGAAGTTCGGGAATTACGGGTGAGACGCTGTACGTGGATTGCGGCTACAACATTATGGGATTTTGAAGCGGTGGCGAGTGATTAGTGGCGGGTGGCGAGAGAAGAGCAAGGCAAAAAGATATCAACGATCAGGAAGCAAGAATAACGGAAATGAGTTCACGACTTACGATTGCAATTGATGGGCCGGCTGGGTCGGGGAAGAGCACGGTGGCGCGGCGAACTGCGGCCCTGCTGGGCTATTTGTATTTGGATAGTGGAGCGATGTATCGCGCGGTGGCGCTGAAGGCCCTGGAATGCAAGATTCCGATCGAGAGTGAGGCGGCACTTGTCGCGCTGACGCGCGAGACGCGGATTGAGCTGGCGGCGCCTACGACGGAGCGGGAAGCGGCGGGACTGAAGGATCGCGTGTTTTTGGACGGGCGGGAAGTGACGCAGGAAATTCGCACGGCGGAAGTGGCGCAAGCGGCTTCGCGGCTGGCAACGATTGCGGGAGTGCGAGAAGTGCTGGTGGCGGAACAGCAGCGCGCTGGGCAAGGCGGCGGGGTGGTGATGGAGGGGCGCGACATCGGCACCGTGGTTTTTCCGAAAGCGGAATTGAAGATTTTTTTGGAGGCTTCGGCGGAAACGAGAGCCCAGCGGCGGTGGAAAGAACATCAGGAAAAGGGAGAGAACTTTACCTTGCTGGAAGTACTGCAAGAGGTTCGTGAACGCGACAAGCGCGACCGCGAACGAAAAGTTTCGCCGCTGGTGCGAGCTAAGGATGCGGTGCTGCTGGACAATACCGCGATGGGAATTGAGGAGACGGCGCGATTGATTGTGTTTTTGACGAGGGAACGAGAAGAGAAGATTAGTCCCGCGGGAGCGACGGTGGAACGCGCGTAGAATTGATAGTTGGCCTGCCTGGTTCGCAAGAGATCGTAATTGAGGTTGTGGATGAGAGTGAAGCGGATTCCTCGCTTCGCTCGGAATGACAGTTGCGTTTACGGCTCGCCTGGATGGGGTCCAGCGTACTGGACCCTTTCGGGTATAACCCAAGAGGACAGTCAGGAGTGATTGTGCCACACGAGCTAGCCTGAGAGCGGCCAGCCTCAGAAGGACGGGCCTTACAAGGACAACCTAAGCAAGGACAACCCAAGACCCAAGTAAAAGAGCGGAACACGGGCACCTGGGGACAAAACAAACCCAAGACCCATGTACAAACTCCGTGCTTGGGGCACCCTCCTAAATAAAGACTATAAATTGGGGATTGGGTTGTGACAGCAAAAGCGGCGGCTGGTCGCACGCCACGGAATTAGGTTGGGGCGGACATGGAGTTTAGAAATTCCATGTTGGCCTTGGTTTTGGTGAGGCGGCTTAGCAAAAGCTCCATGGCCTCGACAGTGGAGAGCGGGCTGAGAACCTTGCGCAGGACCCAGACGCGGCTTAGTTCGTCGGGTGGAAGAAGTAGTTCGTCCTTACGAGTACCGGAGCGCTGAATATCGATGGCGGGGAAAACGCGCTTATCCGAGAGGCGACGATCAAGGTTGATTTCCATGTTGCCGGTGCCCTTGAACTCTTCAAAAATGACGTCGTCCATGCGGCTGCCAGTGTCAATTAATGCCGTAGCGATGATGGTTAGCGAGCCACCTTCCTCTACGTGGCGAGCCGCGGCAAAGAAACGGCGCGGGCGCTGGAGAGCATTGGCGTCAATACCGCCGCTGAGGACCTTGCCGGATGGCGGGGTGACGGCGTTGTAGGCGCGGGCTAGGCGGGTGATGGAGTCCAGAAGGATGACGACATCGCGCTTGTGCTCGACGAGGCGCTTGGCCTTTTCGAGGACCATTTCGGCTACCTGAATGTGGCGCTGCGGCGGTTCATCGAACGTGGAGCTAATGACTTCGCCCTTGACGGTGCGCTGCATGTCCGTAACTTCTTCCGGGCGCTCGTCAATTAGGAGCACGATAAGGGCGACTTCGGGATGATTGGTCGTAACGGAATTCGCGATGGACTGCAGCATCATCGTTTTGCCGGTTCGGGGAGGAGCGACGATCAAGCCGCGCTGCCCTTTGCCGACAGGACAGAGGAGATCGAGAACGCGGCCAGTGAGATTCTCCTTGGTGGTTTCCATTTTCAGGCGGCCCTGGGGATAGAGCGGCGTAAGGTTATCGAAGAAAATCTTGTTGCGGGCGACTTCGGGATCCTCGAAATTGACGGCTTCGACCTTAATCAAGGCAAAATAGCGCTCGCCATCCTTGGGCGGGCGGACCTGGCCGGAGACGGTATCGCCGGTGCGCAGATCGAACTTGCGAATCTGCGACGGGGAGACATAAATGTCGTCCGGGCCGGGGAGATAGTTGTACTCCGGGGCGCGCAGGAAGCCGAAACCGTCGGGGAGACACTCGAGGACGCCCTCGGAGAAGATCAAGCCGCTCTTTTCGGTCTGGGCGCGGAGTATCTGAAAGATCAGCTCCTGCTTGCGCATCCCGCTGGCGCCAGGAATGTTGAGTTCCTTGGCGATTTTGGCCAGATCGGTGATGTTTTTTTCTTTAAGCTCAGCAAGGCTGATGCTGATTTGATTGTTGCCTTCGGTGCTCGTCTCTTTTGCCATATATCCTGACTCTTGGTGATTTGAAAGTTGAAGTGGTAGCGCTAGTTGACCATGAGAACCCGGAATACACTGCGTGGTGGTATACCTTCCAGCGGAACGAATGATCCGACAGGGCGGACAACCAAACTGTCTGCAACTTGATGCAGCTCTAGGTGAAGACGATTTGCCGGCCCGCGAGTGCGAGCCCCTTCCTGGAACTGCAACTTAGTTGGTCAAACTCGTGTCTTTATCGGGGCCCGTGAAAGTATCCGCGACGGGCGCAACACCGGTGTGCTCCAACGGCACAACCGGGCGCTCCAGCGCAATTTGCAACACTTCGTCCATAGTTTCCACGAAATGTATTTTCAGGCTGGAGAGAATCTCCTGGGGGATATCCGCAAGGTCTTTCTCATTATCCTTCGGAAGCACTATCGTGCGCAAGCCCATTCGGTGGGCAGCCAGCAACTTCTCCTTGACGCCGCCGATGGGTAAAACTTTGCCACGAAGAGTGATTTCGCCGGTCATGGCAACGTCGCAGCGCACGGCATTCTTAGTGAGTGCGCTGACGATGGAGTTGCAGATGGTGATGCCGGCAGAGGGGCCGTCCTTGGGAATAGCGCCTTCCGGGACGTGAACGTGAATATCGATGGTGCGGTAGAAATCCTTGGCGAGGCCGAGAGCGGCAGTGCGCGAGCGCACATAGCTCATGGCGGCTTGCGCGGATTCCTGCATCACTTCGCCGAGCTTTCCGGTGGGAGTGAGGCGCCCTTTGCCTTCCATGGTGGTGGCTTCCACGGCGAGAACGGAGCCACCGACTTCGGTCCAGGCGAGGCCGGTGGTCAGGCCAATTTCGTTTTGTTTTTCGAGCCAGAATTCGCGGTACTTCAGGACGCCGAGATATTCATTGACGTTTTCGGCGCTGATTTTGACGGAAGTGTCCTTGCCATCGGCGACAACACGGCGAGCCATCTTGCGGGCGATATTCTGGATTTCGCGTTCGAGGTTGCGCACGCCTGCTTCGTGGGTGTAGTGCCGGATCATGTGCAACAAGCCTTCATCGGTGAAGGTGAGATTCTTATCGGAAAGACCGGTGGCTTCCTGGGAACGCTTGACGAGGAAGCGTTTGGCGATTTCCAGCTTTTCCTGCTCCGTGTAGCCGGGGAGGCGCAGGATTTCCATGCGATCCATAAGGGGCTGCGGAATGGTGTGGAGAACGTTGGCGGTGCACACGAACATGACCTTCGAGAGATCGTACTCGACGTCGAGATAGTGATCGGTGAAAGAGTGATTGAGTTCGGGGTCGAGGACTTCCATGAGTGCCGCAGAGGGATCGCCTCGGAAGTCGGTGGACATTTTGTCCACTTCATCCAGGACAAAGATGGGATTGACAGTGCCGGCCTTCTTCATCATCTGAATGATTTGCCCAGGAAGCGCGCCAATGTAGGTGCGACGATGGCCGCGAATCTCGGCTTCATCGCGCACGCCACCGAGGGAGACGCGGACAAACTTGCGGCCAGTGGCGTGGCCGATGGACATGGCGAGAGAAGTCTTGCCTACGCCCGGAGGCCCGACAAAGCACAGGATGGAGCCTTTGGGATTCTTTACAAGCTGCCGGACGGCGAGGAATTCCAGGATGCGCTCTTTTATCTTCTCGAGGCCATAGTGTTCGTTGTTCAGGATGACTTCAGCGGCCTTGATGTCGCGAATTTCCTTCGAGCGTTTTTTCCAAGGCACTGCGAGCAACCAATCAATGTAATTGCGGCTGACGGTGGATTCAGCGGACATCGGGGGCATCAACTCGAGGCGCTTGAGTTCGGTGGTGGCTTTTTCGTGAACGTCCTTGGGCATTCCTGCGGAATCCAATTTCTTCTTTAACTCATCGGTTTCGTTTTTTTCGCCGCGACCCAGTTCTTTCTGAATGGCTTTGAGTTTTTCGTTGAGGTAATACTCTTTCTGGGCGCGCTCCATCTGGCGCTTGACGCGAGTATTGATGTTGCGGTCCACGTTGAGCTTTTCAAGTTCGATTTCGAGGATATCGGCGACGCGATTCAGGCGCTCGAGGGGGTCGGCAGTTTCCAGGAGATCCTGCTTTTCGTCCACGGGGAGTTGGAGATTTGCGGCAATGGTGTCCGAGAGGCGGGAAGGATCGTCAACGCGAGCGGCTGCGATCATAGTGTCGTAGTTGAGGCTTTGGGAAAGCTTGATGAACTGCTCGTAGAGGGTGGTAACTTTCTCGACGAGCTGTTTAACCTGGGGAGAATCCTCGATTTTGGCGGCCATCAGGCGAATGGTGGCGCGGAAGAAGCCTTCTTCGGGGCTGATGGAGAGGGCACGGGCCCGTTCGATGCCTTCCACAAGAACTTTAATGTTGCCATCAGGAAGCTTGACGCTTTGCACGATGTTCGCAAGGGTGCCGACGGCGTAGATTTCCTCGGGCTTAGGGTCATCCACAGAAGCATCATGCTGGGTGGAGAGAAAGATCTTCTTGTCACCGGCAAGGGCCTCTTCCAGGGCGCGGACGCTGGCTTCGCGGCCGACGATGAAGGGAGTCATCTGCTGCGGGAAAATGACCATATCCCGCACCGGCATCATCGGTACGCGCTTCATTTCCTGCTTTTCGCGAGTGAACATGCGGGTCCCCGAAACTCCTTTACTACGCCTGGAAACACTTTCTCTGCAACGAACTCAAACAAACCCGGGAAAGACTTTCTTCAGGAGCTAGAGACCGCGCGTTGCGGTGGCCTTGCACGGGGTCTAAAACCCCGGCCTCCTGAAGAGAGCAGATTATCCCGCCTTTTCCAGCAAACTCCAGTTGATATCCTGGCCCCGGACCATTTCCGCGGTCACCACGAAGTCCCGAATCTTGCGCTGCATCGGGAGGTGGTACATCAACTCCAGCATGAGGTCTTCGAGGATCATACGCAAGCCGCGCGCGCCGACTTTGCGCTGAAGCGCCAACTCGGCGACTGTGTCCAGAGCGTCATCAGTGAAGCGAAGGCGGACATTTTCAAACTCGAAGAGCCGCTGGTACTGCTTGAGGAGTGCGTTCTTGGGTTCCGTAAGAATCTTCATCAGGGCGCCCTTGTCCAGGTCACTCATCACTCCAGCGACCGGCAGGCGTCCCACAAATTCGGGGATTAGGCCGTACTTAATCAGATCGCCAGGCTGAACTTGCTCGAGCAATTCCGTGTTGCGCCGCTGAAGCGTCGTAGGAGCTGCGTCCGTATGGAAGCCCAACGAGCGCTTGCCAACGCGGCGCTCGACGATCTTTTCCAGACCCACGAATGCCCCACCGCATATAAATAGGATGTCCGTGGTGTTCACCGGGGTAAATTCCTGGTGGGGGTGCTTGCGGCCGCCCTGGGGAGGCACGTTGGCAACGGTGCCCTCGAGAATCTTGAGCAGGGCCTGCTGGACGCCTTCGCCGCTCACATCGCGTGTAATGGAGGGGTTCTCGTCCTTCTTGGCGATCTTGTCAATTTCGTCGATATAAATGATGCCTTGCTGGGCCTTCTGCACATCGCCATCGGCAGCCTGAAGTAGCTTCAAGATGATATTCTCGACGTCTTCACCAACATAGCCGGCTTCGGTGAGCGTGGTGGCGTCCACTATCGCAAAAGGCACATCGAGCATGCGGGAAAGGGTCTGTGCCAGAAGCGTTTTGCCAGTGCCAGTGGGGCCAATCAGGACAATATTGGACTTGCTGAGCTCGACTTCGCCGGGCTGCTTATTCAGGAAGATGCGCTTGTAGTGGTTATAGACAGCGACGGCAAGCTTTTTCTTGGTGCGCTCCTGGCCAATCACGTAGCTATCGAGGAATTGCTTGATTTCAGGGGGCCGCGGGAGGCGTCGCGCGGGGGCAGCGGCTTGTTCGCGCTTTTCGTCTTCCAGAATGGTCTGGCAAACGCCCACACATTCATTGCAAATATACGCGCGCGGATAGTCCGACGGGGAACTGATCAGCTTCTCTACCTGCTCCTGAGTCTTGTGGCAAAAGGAGCAGCGCAGGGGTTCATCTGGACTGTATTTTTTCACGTGTACGCAGGCCTCACCCGCCGGCCGCAGCGCCGGGGTAGCAAATCCATTCTAGGCCGAATTCTCCCACGAGCGAAAGAGAAAGTCTTTAGTACTGATAGCAAACAACAACACTCCCCTGGCTACCTGTGCTTATAAATAATCTCGTCAATCATGCCATATTCCTTGGCCTGCTCCGGGTTCATGATGTAATCGCGCTCGACGTCCTTTTCGATGCGCTCGACAGGCTGCCCGGAATGCTTGGCTAAGAGGTGATTGATGGTGGTACGCATGCGCAGAATCTCTTTGGCGTGCAAATCGATGTCCGTGGCCTGTCCGCCGAGGCCGCTCATCCATGGCTGGTGGATCAAGATGCGGGCGTTGGGTAGGGCGAAGCGCTTTTTCGGGGCGCCACCAGCCAAAAGAACGGCGGCGATGGAAGCGGCCTGGCCAACGCAGGTAGTAACGACGTCAGGCTTAACGAACTGCATGGTGTCGTAAATAGCAAAACCCGCGGTGATGGAGCCGCCCGGCGAATTGATATAGAGCTGGATGTCCTTTTCGGGATCTTCGGCCTGGAGGAAGAGCATCTGGGCGGTGGCCAGGTTGGCGACATGGTCGTCAATGGGCGTGCCGATGAAAATGATGTGTTCCTTCAGCAGGCGGGAATAAATATCGTACGCACGCTCGCCGCGGCTGGTCTGTTCGACCACCATGGGAACTAGAGTTGTGCCGTAATAGTCTGGCTCTTCGTGTTTTCTCATGTGCTTGATTTTGCTCGCAGAAGCGGGGACGAAATTACTTGGTTCCGGTGGCACTGGCCGCGGCGACAGTCTTAATCTTGGCCGATTGGGCCAGCCAGTCGACGGTTTTGTCACTCCGCAGCTTAGCTTTCATCCTATCGAGGGCTCCCTGCTTTGTCAAACGAGCCTCAAGAGCTCCGGCTGATTCGCCACTGTGAGTGGCGAGGCGCTCGAGTTCCTTGTGAAGGTCGTCATCGCTGACCTCGATCTTTTCCTCGGTGGCGATGCGGTCAACCACGAGTTCGGCCTTGACGTCATCCTTGGCGCGGTCTTCCTGGCGGTGGCGAAGGCTGACCCAATCCACGTTAACGGCTCGGGGATCGACGCCCTGCTGGGCCAGCGAGCGGACGACGCGCTCCAGGCGGACGTCCATTTGATGCTCGACCAGCGATTCGGGTACAGGGAAATCGTGGAGCTTTACGAGTTCGGCAAGGATCTTTTCGCGGGTGAGATCTTTCTGGTGGTGGTCGCGCTCGTGCTCCAGGCCTTCGTGGATTTTCTTCTTGAGTTCATCCAGGGAAGTTACGTCGCTGACATCCTTGGCGAACTCATCATTCAGCTCGGGGAGCTTTTTGGTCTTGATGCCCAGGACATCCACGGAATAGTGGAAGGTTTTGCCGGCGAGCTTGCGGTCGGGATAGTCGGCGGGATAAGCAACATCGAAATTCTTGTGATCGCCGACGCCGGCGCCGCGAAGGTTTTCATTGAAAGGCTCCATAGTATCTTCGGCGCCGACACGACAGAGAACGCTTTCAGCTCGCAGGGGTTCGCCTCCGCCTTCGGGCGTGCCGAGAAGCTTCACCTGGACGAAATCATCGTTTTGGACCACGCGGCCCTCGACAGGAGCAAAAGTGGCGGCGCGCTGCTGCATTTCGGCGAGAGTATTGGCGACGCTTTCGTCGGTGATGCTCATTTCGGGAATTTCGATTTCAAGATTCTTGTAATCGCCGAGAGAAAAATCTGGGAGGACTTCAAACGAGGCGCGGAATTTTACGGGCTGGCCTTCGTTGTATTCGAGCTTGTCGACCTGGGGCTGGGAAACGGGCGTGAGCTTTTCTTCGACGACGGCTTTTTCGACGCGCTCCGGAACGAGGGTTTGCAGCACTTCACCCTTGATATCGTCGGCAAAACGCTTTTTGATGAGCGCGAGCGGAGCTTTGCCGGGACGGAAACCGGGAACGCGGGCGACGCGCGCCAGCTCCTTGGCGACTTTTTCGGTTTGCTTAGTTACTTCTTCGGCCGGAATCTCCAGCACGAGTTCTCTCCGGCAAGTAGCTTCCGCCATTGCGATTCTCCCTGTTAAGTGCGCGCGAATTCCTGAAGATGCGCGCTGTGAGGCGATTTGCGCCGGCCCGGCCTTGCCGCGCGGAAGACATATCCCGAGTGTCCCGTCAGTTGCGTGGTGTGTCTGGGAAACCTTCGGGAAACAAATTGCCATGAAGGGCGGGCAAGAAAAATCCCAGATAAAAGTATAGGGGAGGGCTGGGCGGGGGTCAACGCGGCGTATCGCGCCGTCTAAAATGTAACCAGAGGGTACAACGTCGCGCCATTTAGAATGTAACCCGAGACAAAGACGATTTGGGGAGGGTTCATTTGGGGCGCAAGGCAAGATGGGAGTATTTCCGAGTTATTTATGGGCGGTATCTCAAAGCAGATCGTAAGGCGAAACGGGAAATGCTGAACGAATTCTGTCTGACCACGGGCTACCACCGAAAATACGCCATACGCATATTGAATGGCCCAGCGCCGGGCAAGGGACCCGCTCGGCCCGTGCGAAAACGCGGTCTGAGCTACGGGCACGAACTGCTGAGCGTGCTGACGAGCGTGTGGGAGGCGGCCGGCTATCCCTGGTCGGCGCGGTTGAAGGCACTGCTGCCGGCCTGGATGCCCTGGATCCGCAAACGTTTCAAGTTAAGCCCAGAGATCGAGAAGCAATTGCTCTCAATCAGTCCGCGGCAGATGGACCGTCGATTGGCGGTCAAGAAAAACCAACACAAGCGGCGGATTTACGGGCGCACCAAGCCGGGCTATTTGCTAAAGCACCACATCCCGGTGAAAACCGACAACTGGGACGTAAAGTCTCCCGGCTTCACAGAAGTCGATCTGGTCTCGCATTCCGGGAATTCGGCTGATGGAGAGTTCGGCTATTCGCTGAACATCACCGACATTCAAACCACCTGGACAGAAACGCGGGCCCTGCTGGGGAAGGGGCAAACCGCTGTCCAGGCGGCCCTGGATGAGATCGAGGGAATGTTGCCCTTCCGGCTCTTGGGCCTGGACTCGGACAACGGATCGGAATTTATCAACTGGCATCTGAAGGCCTGGTGTGAACGGAAGCAGATCCAACTCACGCGAGGGCGTCCGTACAAGAAGGACGACAACGCGCACATCGAGCAAAAGAACTGGACGCACGTACGGAAGCTACTTGGGTGGGAACGCTATGACACGCAAAACGCGGTCGATGCTATGAACGACCTGTACCGTCGAGAGCTGCGCTTATGGCTGAATCTGTACCTGCCCTCGGTGAAGCTGCTCAAGAAGATTCACGTGGGATCGAAACTTCGGCGCGTCTACGATGGTCCGAAGACTCCCTTCGAGCGGGTGGTGGCATCGAAGCAGGGGAATGCGGCGCAACTGTCCATTCTGAAAGCACTGCGAACATCTCTCGATCCGTTTCAGTTAGCCAAAATCATCGACAGGAAACTCGACCGGATTTACCGCCTGGCGAACCGGCGGCTGAGTCCGAAAGCGCAGGAGCAGCTCGCGTCCCGCCAGACACAAAGTGGCCGGCGAAAAGGCTGTGGAAAAGACGCTCGCTTCGCGAGCTTGGAAATCCCTTCGGGATTCCCACTTTCCCACAGCCACAACAACAACAAGCGTTCTCTGGTTACATATCAAATGGCTCGACGGGGAGCTCTAGGGTTACATTCTTAGATGGCTTGATGGGCGCGGCGCGGGGAAGGATTCTCGGGTTGGTTAGCACGTCGCCGGGTTGCTGTCGAAAAGGCAAGAAGTATAAGGGTGCCAGAGTGCAAGGAACCCATACAGGCGTAACTGAAAAGGGTAAGATCCAGCCATTTTTCTAGCTCTCGGTTGGTAGCCAAACTTAACACTCGGGGACTAGCCTCCACTTTTGCGATTACCGTGCTAATCAGGCGCCAGCACGGTGATTTGCTGGCGTTACGACTTTACTTTTCTCCTTCTTCGTTCGGTGGCTCGTTCGGAATAATGCGAATTAGATTGAGTTTTCCGCCATTCCAGTCGAAGTAGTATGTCCCACAAGGCTCCTTGGGGCAGCCCTTAACCACCAATAATCTGCTGTCCACCTTGTACTCTAATCCCCAGTCAGAATCTGTCCCGACTGACAGGCGAAGGTCTGGCCCCACAGCCCCAAATGGTGGGTCATAAGCCACTCCCGTTTTCAAATTAGCAATGGCAAATGTAAGACAAGGAGAGCCACATCCCCACCGGACGATTTTGTATTCTCCCGCAAAATCCGGCCGCTCGTGCTGGTCAAATCGGAAATGAGACCTAAACATGCGCTGCACTTTAGTGGTCAGAGTAGGGATGGCCGGTTTGCCAGTGAAGAGGGGTCCAGCAGGGTATTCCGAGAACTGAGGCAGTCGCGCTTGAGCGGTCCCCTGAGAAGTGTTTACCTGCTGGTCGCTGGAAATTCCCGGGTTGGCTGGTGGAATGGTTGCAGTCGGTTGCGGCTCGGGATTCTGAACTCTTTCAGGTTGGCCACGATGTGAGCATGCGTCTGCGAAAATCAGTGTTATCGCCAACACAGCGGCGATAGCCTTTGTTCTCGTATTCAAGACTTTAATCATGAGTTCCAATATAGTTGGAGAGTACAACCAATTCCCTCACACAGGTCGCTCTAGTTGCTCAGTGCTCGGTAAACCGGCTAACGGCAGATTTCAACTCAGATTTCTATCGTCGTGTTGCCCAGGCCAGGCCATCGGGGTTCTTGCCGGCGTCAATGTGGCCAACGACTTCCAGCGAATTCAGATCGATGATCGTGACGTAGCTGTCTGGAGTGCAGGCAACGAAAGCGCGTGAACCGTCGGGCTGCATGAAGATGCCCGCTCCGCCGTGTCCCACGGGAATCCGTTTGACGGTTTTGCGAGTGGCGCTTTCGATGATCGTCACGTCTGGTCCGCGCAAAGACGAAATGAACACCAGTTTTCCGTCGGGGGTGAACTTCAGCCGGTTGGCGCCGGCGACGTCAGCCGCCAGGGTTTGCGTCACGGTCTTGCTCGAGACGTCGATGATGGAGACGGTCCCGTCACCCGAGTTGGCCACCCAGATTTCCTTGCTGTCTGGGGAAACATCAAATCCTTCAGAGCCATTGCCGACGCGGACTACGGTCTCATCCCAGTTGCCGCCCGGAGCGCTGCCGCCGGCACTCTTCTCGATGATGGTGACGGTGCCGGAACTTACGTTGGTGGTGACGATGCGCTTGAGGTCCGGCCAAACGTAGATCATGTGCGTGCGGTTCTGGCCGGTTCCAAGGATCCAATCAATCTTCTGGGTGGCGGGGTCGTAGCTTCCAATGGCTTTGGCAGCTTCTGCTGTGAACCACGCCTTGCCGCCAACAAACGCCAAGCCATGAGGACCGCGCAAAGGGCCCAGGTCAATTGCAGGAAGCGCTTTTTGCGAGACGAGATCAACGACGGCGAGCGTGTTGTATGCTCCGCCTCCATAGTTGGACACGTAGGCCGTCTTGCCATCAGTGGAAGCGATTACTTCGTGGGGATCGTTGCCGACCGGTATCCGCGCTATCGATTTCAAGCTGGATGGATCGACAATGGCGAGGGTTTGATCGGCTTTGGAAAGCACCAGCAATGAATCTTTGGGTGTGTCCTGAGCGTGAAGAACGTTGGAACCTGCTAAGCCGACGAGGAGAACAACAGAAGCTAGTCTGAGTTTCATGGTCGGAAATGGTACGTCAATGGAGGTTGCTTTAACAACGTGTCTAAATGACTTTTTCCTGATGGCGCCGGTTCTCCTCTGAAGTCAAGGAATTTAAGCGCCACGAATGGAACAGTGTAGATTAATATTGCTACTCGCATCGGCGTGGCGTCCGCTTTGGTGGTAAGGGCTGGTTGTCTGATTTGCGCGTTTCAGGACCCAGACGAGTGTTCGGTTTTGCGTTGAGGTTCTTATGAAAAAGTGTCGTGCGCGAGTTTATTTCGGTTCGAGTATTATTCTGGCGTGCGTTTTGAGCAGTTGCGGCGGAAGCATTGATATCAACGGCACCGGCGGCAACACAGGCGGCTCCTCTCCAACCGTTACCATTGTGGCGGGAACCGGGGTCATGGGGTACTCCGGTGACGGTGGCCCAGCTCAGTCTGCCGAATTGGACTCGCCCTACGGTGTGTCCGTGGACGCTTCCGGCAACATCTATATCGCTGACACCGGAAACTCTGTAATCCGCAAAGTGGACTCAACGGGCAAAATCACGACGATTGCTGGAATCGGGCTCGGCAAATACAACGGAGATAACCAGGCCTCCACTTCTGCAGCCTTGTACGACCCATATCGCGTCGTGGCTGATCGCTTTGGCAATTTCTATATCGCCGATTTTTATAACAACCGAATCAGGAAGGTCGACACATTGGGCAAGATCACGACCGTGGCGGGGACGGGAGCACAGGGGTATAACGGAGACGGAATTCCCGCCACCACGGCCCAACTGAGCCTCCCCGCTGCGGTTGCCGTGGATGCTTCGGGCAACATTTATATTGCAGACTCGGGGAACAACCGCATCCGGAAAGTAAATACATCCGGCACGTTAATCACGATTGCCGGGATGGGATTTGGCGGGCCCCTCGGAGATGGTGGCCCGGCCGCATTGGCCCAGGTCAACCAGCCCGAAGGAATTGCCCTGGACAGTTTCGGGAATATTTACATCGCCGATTACGGCAACTCTAGAATTCGAAAAATAGACATATCTGGAACAATCACTACGATCGCGGGGACCGGCTCGATCAACTACAGCGGAGATGGCGGCCCAGCTACTGCAGCTTCATTGTATCAGCCGACGGGGATTGCCGTCGATCGTGCCGGGTACGTGTATATCGCGGACAACCAGAATAACCGGATTCGCGAAATCGACACTTCGGGCACCATCACGACAATTGCAGGGCCCGGAACGGCTGGATTTAGCGAAACCGCAGGCGCTACTTTTTATGCTCCACTGTTTTTCCCCGAGGACGTAGCAGTCGATACAGCCGGTCATGTTTACGTTGCTGATTTCAATAACATGAGGATTCTGCGCGTTCGATAAGACATTTGAGACCAGATTTCATCCGGAGGTTCTGCTGGAATTCCGCAAATAGATGGTAGCCGGGCCCCGTTTTCCGAGAAGGGCGTAAATAGGGTACTGCTCTGGGAATGGAGTCCATAATTTCGGTCATTACACCGGAAGAAATAATCACGATCGTGGAGTCCGAGTGGGAGCTAGGTGATAGATTTTTCTGGAGGATTCGTCAGGGGTGTACGACAGAGCCGATTTCAATCGCGCCCTTGCTAAGCTCGCCTCTATTCCGAGCGCGAATGGCGAGCCGCTTCACGCTACTTGGCTACTGGGACCTACTTCTCCGGGTTCCGCGTTAAACAGGGTTCAGCCTTCAGTTGTTATTCCATTCGAGATTAATTCTGAGCGGCGGACGGGCCGGAATTATCATTGGGGCAAGGAGTAGGGAACCGTGACCACGCGTCAACACAAGGTTCACACGCAATTTGGCCGAGCGGCAGTCCAGATCTTTGCCACTAATGATCGCATGAACCAGATTCTTATCGAGCATCTTGATCCTGCCGCATGGAAGGCCAAACCGCCTGGCAAGGTCCGCACGATTGCGGCGATCTTCACGCACATGCACAATGTCCGTACCAAGTGGATCAGGCTCACAGCTCCGCACTTGAAGGTTCCACGACAGCTTGACCGCGCGCACTGCACGCCGCGGCAGGCCCGCGCGGGATTGGCAGAGAGCGCCACTCGCTGCGAGCAGATGCTTGCTGAAGCGCTCGGCGAGGGTGGCGGCCGGATCGAGAAATTTCACAGAGACGGCTGGGGCCGGCCTTGGCCGGTTGGCGTGGAAATGCTGTGCTACATGATTTCTCACGAAGCGCACCATCGCGGGCAGGTGTGTATGCTTGCGCATCAGCTCGGATTCCCGTTGGCGATCGAGGTGACGTCTGGGCTCTGGAATTGGGAAAAGCTGTGGAAGGAGTGCGGGTGGCCTGGAGGCCCCGTCTCTGGTTCTTGAGGAAACGCTTAAGGGGAGGCGCCGTTCTGGGCTTGAGGATCACTACAGCGGTTGCCACTTCAGTGCTTCTTCAGCGGTGACGGGTTGCGCAGAGGAGCGGACAGCCCACCGGATGACGCCAGTTTCATCGAGAGCGAAACTTCGTATCCCAGTGACTTGACCCTGCCCTCCGAGAACGTTGTTGATTACAGACGCTCCAGGCAGGTTTTCTGGCCAGCGAGGATGAAAGATTTATGGGCGGGTTGGGACCTCATAAAAAAGAGACTGCCTTGCGGGTGCCTTCATGATTTCGCCGAATCGATAGCCGGCCCACACCTCGTTGTTTTGGAAGCCCTTGTCGAGAAGTTCTTCCTCCTGCAATTTGGCAATGCTGGCGTAAAGTAGCCCCTCATCCGAACCGGGTTGTTGCTGCTTTGCAAAATCAGACTCCGCGGTTGAAATCGTGCGCGGTCGGCTGATGGCGCGTGCTTCGTTGATAGTAATTACGTGTGGACCAGCAATGGCGAGAGATGCAACATAGTCGAAGCCGGCGAAGAACACCCATGCTATGACAACCGTGCCGATTACCCAAGCCTTCCAACCCTTTCCACGTTTGATCATTTGAACGCCTCGTACGACTCCGTAAACGAGGATCGCCAAAAAACCGAACATCCCGATATCGTCTCCGGCCAGACTGATGAAAAAAGCGAAAACCATAAGCAAACCTATGAGGATTGGCCGTCGCTTCGTTTCCAGGTCGGGCTTCGCGTCCGCTATGAGCATGCCGATGAGGACCAACGGGAAGATCAAGAGAAGGGAAAACATGCCGTCAGGTTGCGGTGCATTGTTGGCGGAAGCGGGCACTACACAAGTGACGAGGAAGACGAGAAGTAGGAGGATTCTGTGTGACATATTCATAGATGATTCCTTTTTTGTACGGTGCTAGCGACCGCTCGTTGCCATGAAAAATTCCAATCCTCGGTCGGGAAAAACCCACTGCGAGAAAAGGAGTATGTGCTCTGCTGAGCGAGAGGATTTTGCTCAAGGGGATAGGTAGAAGACGCGAGCAGCAAACCATTTCCTAGGTGGAGGACGTACTCACCGTTATCCAGAGGCCGGTTCCAGTTGCGAGTTGTGCGGAGAATATAAGTTTCGTTATCCGTGAACGTTGGCTGAACGTATTCAAGGCGAATCCATTTATCTTATTTCGGCCATAAATTGAACCGGAAGACGTTGCTTCCGTGGTATGAGCGCACTTTTACCGCATCCAATGCATTGCCGGAAGCATCCATTTCTGTGATGGAAAAGACGGAGGGGGACGGGTGTTCCGGATCCACAGGGAAGGGAAGGCCCAGAGAGTAGGAGAGCAGAAGGAGAGTCCGGTTGCGATAATGATATAAAACAAGCACTTGAATCTGGCCGTCCGCAACCCAAACTTCTATTTTCTCTTTGTCAAGGCGGACGGGGGAAAAAAGATTCGTTCCCCAAAACTGGGCCAAGAGGATAAGAAGCGAAGCCAACAACAAGTCAAAATGTGACGCGACCAGGCGCATTCCCGGCATCGCGGTCCACTTTAGCCTTTGGAGCAGATTCACGCGAAGCTCGCTTTGAAGGGAAGTTGTCATAGATGGCCTTCAATCATGGGGACGCAACAAAACCCTGCTCGCCTGACTCTAACAGATGGACTCTGAGTTGCGACTGTGTTTTGCATTTTCTTCAAGTGGAAGCGGAGAATGACGGCAAACGTTTGCGGCACAGATCAATCTGTACACATTTTTCTTAGACCGGGTTGGATAGTTGGAGTAGCATTTTTTGAGTTGTTGAGGCGAAATCTGAATGGATTTAGGAGGAAGTCCCCAATGAAATCTCCGATGAAGATGATTTTGGCGATTGTGGCGGTGGCGGGATTGACGGCGTTGCCGGTGGTTGCGGCTAGCGATGTGGTGACTGCGATCCATGGAACGATTACGAAGTTGAACTCCGCGACGAAAACGGCGGTGGTGAAGACAGAGGATGGAACGGAGCACACAATTCACTTTGTGGATAAGACGGCGGTGCATGGCGCAAAGGCGGTTGCGACAGGCTCGGAGGATGCGTTTCACGGTCTGAAGGAAGGATCGGAAGTGGCGGTGCACTACACGGAAAAAGACAGCGAGAAAACGGCAGTGGAGGTGGACCACCTTGGCAAGGACGGGATCAAATCCGTGGATGGCACAGTGAGCAAAGTGGGCGAGGGCGGAAAGACGGTTACAGTGAAGGCGGCGGATGGGACGGAGCAGACGTTTGACGTACTGGGCAAGGACACCAAGGAATCAGCCGAGGCTATAGGCAAGGGCGCGGATAAAACCGGAAGGGTTACGGTGTATTATACGGAAAGTGCGGGGAAGAAAGTGGCGCACTTTTTCAAGAAAATTTAGAGGCGAATAGTTTGCTGGAATGGCTGCGAGTTCGTGGCCGCATCGTTCCGACCATGTGATTCATGAATCGTCACTAATATTGATATATACTCCCCTGGGTGAGGATTTTTCTCAGGAAAATGTTTTGACCAGAGGCGCTGGGGATTTTTGTGTGTCGACAGGATGAATTTTAGCGAGTTCAGAGAGGATATCCCCGATGAGATTGACAATGAAAATGTTGGTCGCGGTTATGGCGTTGGCTGGATTGCTGGCTTTGCCCATTCTGGCGACCGACGATGTGGTGACGGCGATTCACGGCACGATTTCAAAGCTGGACGCCGCGGCCAAGACGGCCGTAGTTAAGACGGCGGATGGAACGGAACATACGATTCATTTTGTGGATAGCACTGCCGTTCACGGTGGCGAGGCAACCGAAGCGGCTTCCAAGGACGCATTTCATGGCTTGAAGGAAGGATCGGAAGTGGCGGTGCATTACACCGAGAAGGGCGGAGACAAGACGGCGGTGGAAGTGGACCGGCTGGGCAAGGACGGGATGAAGTCTGTGGATGGAACAGTGTCGGCGGTTGGCGAGGGAGGAAAGTCCGTGACGGTGAAAGCTGCTGATGGCACGGAGCACACGTTTGATGTGGTAGGCAAGGATACGAAGGAGTCGGCACAGGCGATAGGCAAGGGCGCGGACAAGTCCGCCAAGGTGACCGTGCACTACACGGAAGAAGGCGGCAAGAAAGTGGTGCATTTCTTTAAGAAACTCTAGGGGCGAAGAGTCGCGCGACAGGAGGGCTTCGCTTAAGATGGGGGCACGGCGGAGGGAACCCTCGTGAAAAACAGCGGGATCTTGCTTGTGCAATGCCCGGACCAGAAAGGGCTGGACGCGGCGATTGCGGATTTTATTTTCCGGTACGACGGTAACATTCTGCATTTTGAGCAGCACCAGGCGGGCGAGGAACGCTACTACCTGGCGCGCGTGGAGTGGGACCTGGACGGGTTCGGCCTGGACTTGAAGGATTTTCCCGGTGCGTTTGGGCCGATTGCGAAGAAATTCGGGATGAACTGGCGAATCGCGCTTGGCAGTTACCGGCCGCGCGTAGCTATCTTCGTTTCCAAATACGATCACTGCCTTGCGGATTTGCTGTACCGGCAACGCAACGGCGAATTGGCGTGCGATTTCTCATTGATCATCAGCAATCATCCCGATGCGCAGCGCCATGCGAATTTCTACGGCATTCCCTATCACATTTTCCCGGTGACTCGGGAGACGAAAGCGCAGGCGGAAGAGCAGGAACGCGAGCTGCTGAAGTCGCAGCAGATTGATCTGCTGGTGCTGGCGCGCTACATGCAAGTGCTTTCGCCGGACTTTATTTCGCATTACCCGCAGCGGATCATCAACATTCACCATTCATTTCTGCCGGCATTCGTTGGAGGCAAGCCGCATCATCAGGCGTACGAGCGCGGCGTGAAGCTGATTGGAGCGACGGCGCACTACGTGACCGATGTATTGGACGATGGGCCGATTATCGAGCAGGGAGTGACCAGGATTTCACACCGCGACGGGCTGGAAGATCTCGTCGAGAAGGGAAGAGATCTGGAGAAAGTGGTGCTGTCGCGGGCGGTGCGGTGGCATATCGAGAACAGAATTCTGTTGTATGACAACAAGACGGTGATATTCGAGTGAAGAGTGTCGTGCGCTGAAATTGTGGAGTGCGGCGGCTCGCCGCCGCTTTTACGGTGGGGCGACGGTGCTCCGTTAATATTTTGTTGGGGATTCTGTCTATCGCAAAAGATAGAGCAAACTCCCAAACTTCAAAAAATGCGGGAGCACTCCTAATCAGCGACGATGGTTCGGTTGATAGCAGCAGTCATGTCTTGATGAAGCAAGCGGTGGAAGAGATGTTCGCCAGCTTCGCGGCGGACGGAGAGACGGCCGGCTACGTAGGCGCGCGAAGCGAGGCCGCGCTGCACGGAATCGCAGATAGCCATGTCTTCATCCTGAACTTTTTCGCTGACGGCGATGCTTTCGCGATGGTGTTGTGCGGCGGCGAGACTGATGTCTGCGAAATAATAATCAAAAATTACGGCGCACTTGTCGATGCCGAGGGGCAGGACGAGATTAGTGTCCATCACGCCGGAGTATGCATTGATCATGAAATTCGGGTAGACCCACAGATAGAAGGCGTGGCCCTGGCGGGTAGAGCCGATGGAGGAGTCGAGAGCGCCGGAAGAATCAAGGGGGCTGGACTGCAGGCAGGCGCGCTCGAAATTCTCGATGGTGTATTTGGTGTACTCAACGACGCTGCTCAGGCCTTTGTGAGCGTGTGGGACGTGATAGCCGCCATCTAGGTAGTTGTCCACGTAGACTTTCCAGTTGCAATTGAGCGTGTAAATGCGGCGATCGAAGTAACGCAGCTTTTCAGTTAGTTGGAGCGGGGCGACGAGTTCGGGGACTCTGCCTAGGAAATCCTGGAGTGGGGCGGCTTTGCCATCCAGGTTGACGAAGAGGAAATTCTCCCAGGAATCGAGCTGCACGGGAACCAGTCCATTATCGGCGCGATTGAAATTGCAGACGCCATCGAATTCCACCACGCCCTTGAGGGCGCCATCGTTGCCATAGGTCCAGCCATGATAAGGACAGCGAAACTGTTTGGCGCACCCGTAGGATTCGGGGACCACAGCGGCAGCGTGATGGCGGCAGACGTTGTAGAAGGCGCGAAGTTTGCCGTCATCGCTGTGAACAGCTACGAGAGGTTCTTCGTTCACGTCAATGGTGAAGAATTGGCCGGGATCCTTGATCTGATCGAGGCGGCCGACGGCTTGCCAGTTGGAGGCGAAGACGGCATCGTGCTCGAGTTGCGCGATGCGGGGATCGAAATACCAGGGAGCCGGGATGGTCCAGGCGTTCTCGAGTGGATTGGCGGGATTGTAGAGATTGAGGATGTCGCGGACGCTTGGCTCGTACATCACGGAAGACTCCGGGAATAAATGTGAGAAATGTGGGATTCATTTTGCGGCAGAGAGAGAGTGGGAAGCAAGTGGGGAAAAGCAGGGAAGACAAGGCGCCCGCCTCAGAAGGCGGCCCCTACAAAGAACTAGCCGGAGGCCATGGTGGCGGTGGCTTTGTCCGCGGAGAATTCAACCAGGGAAATTTCACGCATACGGAATTTCTGGATTTTGCCGGAGCCGGTCATGGGGAAAGAGTCAACAAAGCGCACATAACGTGGAATCTTGAAATTGGCAATCTGGCCTTTGCAGAAATTCTTCACATCTTGTTCGGCCAAAGTGGCGCCGCGCTTCAGCGTGACCCAGGCCATTACTTCTTCGCCGTACTTGTCATCGGGGATGCCGATTACCTGAACGTCGGCAATTCCAGGACAGGTGTGAAGGAACTCTTCGATTTCGCGGGGATAAATGTTTTCGCCGCCGCGAATGATCATCTCTTTGATACGGCCGGTCATACGGATGTAGCCGTCGTCAGACATCACGCCCAAATCGCCGCTGTGCAGCCAGCCGTCGGGCTCAATCGCTTCCGCGGTGCTTTTCGGATCGTTGTAATAACCCTTCATGACCAGGTATCCGCGAGTGCAGATTTCTCCGATCATTCCGCGCGGGAGAACGGCCCCGGTTTTGGGATTAACGATGTGGATTTCCGTGTGCGGAAGCGCGCGGCCCACGGTGCTGACGCGAACCTGCAAGGAATCGCCGGTGCGGGTTTGCGTCATGCCAGGAGAAGATTCGGTCAAGCCATAGACGGTGGTCATCTGGCTGCAGTGCATTTCGTCGACGACGCGCCGCATCAACTCGATCGGGCAGGGAGAGCCGGCCATGATACCAGTGCGCAGCGACGTGAGATCGAACTCATGGAACTGCGGATGATTGAACTCCGCGATGAACATCGTGGGCACGCCATAGATGGCGGTGCAGCGCTCCTGCTCGATGGTGCGGAGAGTTTCCAACCGGTCGAAGGATTCCGAAGGCAAGACCATGGCGGCGCCGCTGGCGAGACAACTCATGTTGGCCAGAACCATGCCGAAGCAGTGATAGAAGGGAACCGGAATGCAAATACTGTCGCGCTCGGTCAACTTCATCGTTTGGCTGATGAGCACGCCGTTGTTGACGACGTTGTAGTGGCTGAGCGTGGCGCCCTTGGGGAATCCGGTCGTGCCGGACGTGTATTGAATGTTGATGGCGTCGTGGCAGGAGAGGCTGGCCGCGCGCTGCCGTAGGCTTTCGGGGATGGTTTGCGGCGCCATGGCCAGCAGATCTTGCCACGGCAACATGGAGGAGGGAGCGTCTTCGCCAATGAAGATGACATTCGAGAGATGCGGCAACTGGCGGGCTTTCTGCGACCCGGAGCTGCCCTCCGCCAATTGCGGCGCGATACTGAACAGGCTCTCGACGTAATCGCAGTCGTGGAAACCGCGGATGAGAATAAGAGTTTGGCATTCGGACTGGCGCAGAGCGTATTCCAATTCGTGGGCGCGATAGCGAATGTTGAGGTTGACGAGAATGGCGCCGATTTTGGCGGTGGCAAACTGGGTGAGCACCCATTCAGTACGATTGGTGGCCCAGATTCCGACGCGATCACCCTTCTGGATACCGATGGCCATCAGGGCTCGGGAAAGTTTTTCAACTTCGCAATGAAGTTCGGCCCACGTCAGACGATCCTTGGTGTGGCGAGCAATTAGAGCGGGACTGGAGGGGAAGGCGGCGGCAGTGCGATCGAGCATGCCACCAATGCAGAGAGAAGAAAGAGGCGGTTCTGATTCGCCGCAAGTGTAACTAAGGTCGCAAGGTTCTAGTTCGGATTCCAAAGGTCACCAATTAAGACTTGAAGGTGTGGCTTACGTGGCAGAATATCGCCGGGCCGGGACATCAGTCCAATTAATAGTTATTGAGTCGAAGATAAGCCTAACTAAAGGTGCGCTTTGAAGAAGCAGGAGCCGTGGCGAGCGCCCTTTATGAGTTGGTTGGAAACACTAGAAAAATGAGCATGGCGGGGAAGGGCACGGGGAAGTCCGAACAAGTTTGGTGCGGGAGAAAGGATTTGAACCTTCACGGGTGTTACCCCACAAGATCCTAAGTCTTGCGCGTCTGCCAGTTCCGCCACTCCCGCAGCGGTACTACTGATGATACTTGGATTCCCTGGGGCTTGGCCAGATGGCAGATGGCCGCGGGTTGTGCTGGAATCCGCCTGTACGTAGGCGGATAATATAAAGACTATATGTCCTGGAGTGCTCGAAGGGCCAGCCGATGATCGTGCAACAGAGCGACCCGTTGGTGGTAATCCGCCAGACGGATCACGCATTTCTGACAGGGTTTTTCGCGCGGGAATGGGGCAACAAGGAATTCGCGCGACCGGAGCCGTTTGCATCGTTTTGCCTGGCAGCGGAAGAGCACGACAACGGTTGGCAGGAATGGGAGCTGGCGCCGGGAGTGGATCCGAAGACTTTCATTCCGTACACCTTCATGACCGTGCCAACGGAAGAGCATGTGACGCTGTATCAACGGGGAATCGAGCGGGCGGTGAAGGCGGATTTGTATGCGGGGCTGCTGGTGGCAGCGCACTGCATGGGATTGTATGATCGGGCGAAGGCGACGATGCCGGGATATTCGGCGAAGTATGTAAAGTCGCAAGAGCAACACGTTGCGAACGATTTTGTGCAGCGGTTGCGACTGCAGCAATTGCGGTTGAAGGTGGATTTGCGAAACAATTTGGCGACGAAACCATTCACCGAAGAGACATTGATTAAAGCCAATTCGCAAAGGCTGGAAGCGCTGGACCGGCTATCGTTGTTTTTCTGCCTGGGTGCTGGAGATGAAACGACCATCGAAGGCGTGCCCTTGAATGACGAGGGCGAGGAAGTAGATTGGGAGATTCGCAAGGCTGGGGAGAAGGAGTTTACTTTGGCGCCGTATCCCTTCCGGCGGGAACCGCTGGAATTTGCAATCCTGGCGCGGCGAATACCGAGGCGGCGGTACGCGGAAGACGGGGAACTGCAACAGGTGCTGACGACGGCGGCTTACTACAACATACGATTCACTTTGAAGCCCGGAGTGGCGAAGAACCGCCCGTACGCGGCGAGTGCCTGAGCCGTCGATTGAAAGGGCGCGCACAAACCAGAAACTCGTCTGCAGACGAAGATGCAGCAGCAGGCTTTGCACTTGACTTTCTGCGACCACACGTACATCTTAAAGGGCTTTGCTTCTTCTGACGGCGGCGACCGTGGAGAGGGGAGACTTGTTCGTTCGCTATGACCAAAGTTCGACTGTGCTTTCACGATCGCTGCTTTGACGGAACCGCTTCGGCGGCGGTGTTCTACCGATTCTACCGGGAACGGATTGATGGCAAGGCGGAATTCCAATTCACGGGGATGACGCACAAGGCGAAGCATCCCTGGGAAGAAGGGCTGTTCGACGGGGATCAAAACGTCATCGTCGATTTCAAATACTCGAACTCACCGAAAGTGACGTGGTGGTTTGACCATCACCAGAGCGCCTTTCTGACGCCGGCCGACGCCGAGAATTTCCGGCTCCATCCCGGGCAGAACATGTACTACGACCCGGAATACAAATCGTGCACAAAACTGATTGGCACGGTAACGAAAGAGAAATTCGGATTTGACACCAAGCCGCTGGAAAACCTGATTCACTGGGGCGACATCATCGACGGGGCGCAATTCCCGACGCCCGAATCGGCCACGGAATTGGTCGAGCCGGCGACGCAATTGGCACTTGTGATCGAGGCTGCTCCTGAGAACGGCGTCCCTGCGAAGATCATCACGGAACTGGCGTACCGGCCGCTGGCGGAGATGGTGAAGTTGCCGATCGTGGCAAAACATCTGGAAGCGCTGCTGCAGCGGCATCGGAAGTCCATTGAAGTGTTGCGGAAACGCTGCGAATCGAAAGATGGAGTGATTTTTTTCGATGTCAGCGATATGGATATGGAAGGCTACAATAAGTTCATTCCATACTTGCTGCACCCCGAGGGCGTGTATTCGGTAAGCGTAAGCGCTTCGCCGGTGCGCGCGAAAGTGTCGCTGGGGACGAATCCATGGAACCAGGCGACCGCGGACAAGAACCTGGCGTCGCTTGCAGAAATGTATGGTGGAGGCGGACACCCCAGGGTGTCGGCGATTTCGTTTGACCCGCAGGATTTGGAGAGGGCTCGGCAAGTGGCGGAGAATTTGGCGGCGGTGCTGCGGGCGAAGTGAAGGCGGCAGCGAGCGGAACAGCTGGAAAAATCGAGCACGGCGTGTGTCGACAAGAAATTTGTGAGCGTGTAAAATAAATAATTGCCCGTGGACCGGTAGCTCAAGTGGTAGAGCAGCTGACTCTTAATCAGCGGGTTGCAGGTTCGAGTCCTGCCCGGTTCACCAACCTCCTTCCTTTACAACTAGATAGCTACGCAGCAATTTGACTCCCGCCATTTTGGGCAACATCGCGCAACAACTTCCCGGCTATTTCCGCCAAAGGCTCCGCAAAATCTTCTTGCGAAACATGGCCATAAACGTCGAGAGTTGTCTTTGTGCTGGAATGCCCAAGCAAGCCCGATACGACTTTCGTCGGGTACTTTTTGAGTGCCCAAGTGGTCATGGTATGCCGGAAGTCGTGCCAACCTCCTATGCGAAAGCCCAATTCCGCACAAGCGGGATGAAGATACCGCCGCAAAGCGTTCTTCTGGTTTATTGGGGTCCCGGCTTTCGCCTTGGAGCGGAAACAATAGCCCGTTCCGTCTGCTAGGGCTTTCACGCGATTAGCCAACCAAGTAGGTAACGGTAAGTTCCGAATTGATTTCTCGGTTTTCAATTCTCCATAATCGCCCCCCGCGTTCCCCTGGTGGTAGCGGTGACGCAACTGGAGTACTTCTCCCTCGAAATTCTCGACTCTTACTCCTACCGCCTCACTAATCCTCAAACCACTTGCAGCGAGCAATAGCACCATCGTCGCATACGGCTCTTCGAGCTTCGACGCCAAGGCAAAGACTTGCTCAGGCTTGAGGATTGTGCGTTTTACTTTTGTGGGGGCTTGCGGCAGGGGAACTCCGACACAAGGGTTCTTGTCTAGCCAACCGCTAGCAACCGCCCACGAAAGCACCCGGCTCAGGACAACCCGCATGCTTCTAATTGTTGCGCGACAGAACGTCTTCGCCTTTTCCGCCAGGAAAAGTTCCACATCAAAACGAGTAATGCTCCTGATCTCACGCTGCCCGAATGCAGGGACAACATATGAAGTCAGAACGTACTCGTAATGTGCCGCCGTCGTATTGCATAGGGACAACTGCCCAGCTACGGGTACACGCTCAAGTTCGCCAACCTCACTCAGGAAAGCGAAAGAGCACCGCGCCTTTGGGGGAAAAGACCACAACCTTGTTCGAGCCATAATCGGCGACCGCCAGCTGCCTGTTTGAGGTCAGCGCCATACCATAAGGCGCTTTCAAGGGGCTAGACGCGAATTCGGCAGCGACCGGTTTAGGCGAGCGCACATCAATGGTGAAGATTCCCCGGCGTCCGGGATCCGCGATGTACAGACGGCGCGTGTCAGGATCATAGGAGAGAGCCGTCGGAGCGCTGAGACCCGTTGCCAGGATTTTCGTTCTCCTGCCTGCAATCGAATACTGATAGATCTTTCCGCTCGCGACATCCGCCACGTAGATGGTTTGACGGGCTTCGTCGAAGGCCAGAGGCCCGAGCTTGCTAGCCTCCGGGATACGCGTCAGGAAACTGGCCTTGGTGCCCTGCAAATCGACGCGATAGATTTCGTTCGAATCGGAGGTGGCAACATAGGCAGAATGGGTTTTCGCCCCGAGATCGATGCCGGAACAGATGTTCCGAAGCTGCCAGGTTTTGAGAGCGCGGCCATCGAGAGTGTAACCGACGACAACTCCACGGCCGGACTGGGTCCCGGCGATGAGCAAGGAATCCTGGCCCTCCAAAAACGCGTACGTCATGTCAGCGGGAACGAGCTCCGGAGGCAGCGAAAATCTGGCGGATTCCTGGAGTTTGTTCGGACTCACACGTAGTTCGTGGAGGCTACCGGAGGAGTCCAGAACAAACAGCACGGAACCGGAGGCGTTACTATCCATCATCACGGGCCGCTGCAGAGTGGTTTGGTCTTGCGCGGCTGCGAGTTGCGAGGCGACCAGCATGATCAGTGGGATGATACCCACAGCCTTGAGGGTCGTAAGCCGGCTATGACGAGGCTGGCGACGGATTCTCATGGTGCGGTCCTACCAAGCAGCTCTTTGGTCCAAGAAACAACCGCCGAGCCCCCACTGACGAGGATGGCGAGAATAAAAGCGGGGAAGAGTTGCCGCGGGTCGATGTCCAGACCAAAAAGAATCAGTTTGGAATTGCCGTAGGAGGCCAGCAGAATGCCGATGAATTCGGCAATGATGCCGAACACAAACGCGGTAAGAACAGCGTGCAAAGCGCGCTCGTTTTCCCTGCCGAGCCTGCCGGTGAGCAGGTATCTCGCTGACAGCCCGAGTGCGATGCCTCCGCAGAGAGCCAGGGCAATGCCGAGAAGACCGGGACCAAAGCGGAGCGGGACCAGGACCGTCTGCTTCCTCTCGGCTCCCCCGGGAACAGTGTGATAGGTGACTGCGACGGAAAGCGTGTCGTGCGGCATATCCGTCTTGATGACCAGCGCTCCCTGCAGCAGCGCGGACAAGGAGTCGGGTGACAGAGACAGTGGGAGGTTGGCGGTGGTTCCCGGATCGATCGTGAGCAGGGATTTATCGTTCACGGAAGAGTTCACGCGCGTCCAGCACTTCGGACAGCCTTCTGTTACGGCTACGTCGGTCACGTGCAAGGGCAGAGCGTCGGCGGCATTGCTCAGCGAGATCTGTAAGGGAGTCGAACCGGAGACGCTGACGTAAGCGGGTTCGCTGCGTTTCTCCGAGCTGAGCAGGTCTGTCTTCGTGGCGTTGTACACCGGCATGAGAATGTCGCCAGGAAGGCTGCTGGCACCGTTTTTCACGTGAAACGGAACCTGCACTGGAGCATCGTGAAATGAGCCAGTGGGATTTCCGGTGACCTGAAACTTGTACGCTCCCGGCTTGGATTCTTTCGCGTTGGCAAGATAGGCGGTAAAGGTGAAGGCGTTGAAACGCAACTGCTGGATGCTGTCGACATCGACATACAGGCGGAAGGTTTGATCTCCCGTCTGACCGAGAAGAAAACGTCGCGTGGAGAAGTCGGAGCGAGTTTCGGTCCCAAGGAAGAGAGTCGAGAAGCCGACAACGCCTTCCTGCCTGACGTTTACGGAATCCATGGTGAGTTGAGGAGTGGTTTGAGAAAGGGCCGCAGGAGCGGCGATTACCCAGACCAGGAGCATAGCCGGAATGACCGGTCGGGCTGCTGGCAGTATTCCCAAGATGGTACGTGCGTGTACCGGCATAGCTTGAAATTACTTGGACCCCGGATGATCCGGTGGCCTAAGGCTGACAATTGTGCCCTCGGCGGGCGTGAGCACACAAGCCATTTCTTGGTCAATCCGAGGTGCAAGACGCCGTTCGGTATCGCAAAGGAGTCCTTATTAGATCTCGAGCAACCGCCGTCGCGGGCTTCACGCCGATGTGGAATCCGTCGCGGATCCTGGCCGGTCAGGTTGACGTGAACGCCACAAATCAGATGGAATGAGTTCTGCATGTCGCTCCAGCGCCACAACGAACTATCAAAACGATATCGAGTTTAAGTAAGCTTTGCCGAGGCGTGTGGTCCAGAGGTCTTCAGCCTTACTGGTGCCTTTAGAGCCCGCGGATGAGTTTGACCCGGGACGCGCCTTGGCACAACGGACTGTAGCCTCCTCGTGAGAGGAGAGCACGCGAGGGAGAATCATTCAATCGGCGCGTCCTGGATCGCACGTCAGAGGAGGTTTGATCATGGACGTGCTGTATCCGAGATGTTGCGGTCTAGATGTACATAAGAGCTCCATTTCTGCTTGCATTTTGGTACAGGGAGCGGGGCGAGTGCAGAAGCATCAACGTCGTTTTGGTGCGATGACCCAAGACCTGCAGGAGCTCGCAAATTGGCTCAGGCAGTTCGAGGTGACACAGGTAGCGATGGAGTCCAGCGGCGTTTATTGGAAACCAGTCTGGAACATTCTAGAGGGACAATTCGCAGTTGTTCTGGTGAATGCGCAGCACATCAAGAATGGGCCAGGTCGCAAGACCGATCAGAAGGATGCCGAATGGATTGCCCAGCTGCTGCAACATGGTCTCCTGCGGCCCAGCTACGTGCCCTGTGAAGTCATCCGCGATTTGCGAGACCTCACGAGAATGCGGGCGAGTCTGTCGCAAGAAGCTTCGCGTATCAGCAGCCGAGTTCAGAAGGTGCTTGAGGATGAGTTGCACATAAAAATACCGTAGCAACTGACAGCATGGGTGGCACCGTAATTGCTAGCATCATTGACTGTTGGTTTTCCAACAAGTGAAAATATCGTAGGGGGCCGTGTAGATTGGCAATCAAGCAAGGCCCACTTTGATTCTACGGTTACCAAGCAGGCGCGCCTTCTGGCGGACCCAAGCCGCAAAGCAATCGCCGCCGTGATACGCCAGACCGGGGTAGGACTGTTTCAGGCCGATCATTTAGCAGAAATGATTGGCGGGGAAGCTTTAAGTGTCAACGGAATTGGAGCGGGAAACACGTTTACATTGCGGTTGCACGTCACCCACCAACAGGAATACGGAATCTCATTTGCGAGTTAAAGAAGCGAGGTGGTGACGCGAAATGAATGAAAGCATACTGTTGGTCGAACATGAACAGGCGTTAAGGACAACTCTGAGCGACCGTCTGCGCGGCGAAGGATATCTTGTTGAGACTGCCGTTGACGGCCCGGAAGCATTCGACAAGGCAGCCAACCTTCCCTTCGATCTGATTATTCTTGACCTCATGCTGCCACGCCGCAGCGGACTTGACGTTTGCCGTGATATTCGAAACTCGGGAATGGCTACTCCGATTCTGATCCTCACCGCGCGGAGCGAGACGGTCGATAAGGTGGTGGGACTCAGGATGGGAGCCGACGACTACGTAACCAAACCATTTGAGGCCGAGGAACTCGTTGCTCGTGTCGAAGTTCTCTTGCGACGAGTACCTATTCATGCGGGGCAAGGCGTTTACGAATTCGGTGCAATCCGTGTGGACCTTAGGCGAGGGGAAGTTACCCGAGATGGAAAGCCCGTATATCTTACGGCTCGTGAATACCAACTGCTTCGTTATTTGATGTCGCATTCAGGGAGCACTGTTTCACGAAAAGAACTTCTGCGGTCGGTGTGGGGCTATGATGCCGATGCGTATACCCGTACCGTCGATACGCACGTAGGCAGCTTACGGCAAAAAAACTGGAAGAAAATCCCAAGCGACCCGAGTTTATCACCACGGTCTCTGGGGTTGGCTACAAGTTTGCGTGGCTAAGTGGCAAATGATTCGGCCTGCTCAATTCGTCGTCAACTGTTTTCAGGGAGATTGTTCACGGCCGCTTGGCGAGGTATTTGGAATTCCGGAGACTAACTTCCAGAGCGGATCAAAATGTTTGAGACGCTTGATCGTCCATCTATAGCGGTTGTCTTAAGTCGTTAGCCATCCGACACATCCCCCGATTTTTCATTCGCGGACAAATGCGGACTTTCTCCTGGCGAACGGGGTCTGAGAGCCTATCGAATCGCCCCAGGAAAGCCTGAAGGGAGTTGTCTGAAACGCGTATTGGTGCGCAGGGCCCTTTTCAGTAAGGCTTCAGTTGTGCCAGCATCTCGGAAGGGTTGTGAGTTTAGCGTCTCCACCCAGTGTGGAAACCGGACGGAGCAGATGCCAGCAAGTTTCATTCTCTCGGCTGACGTAACAAACAGTTCGCGGGAAACAAGCTGGGTGGATCGAAAAGCAATTTCGCTGCATCGCCACGTGTCGACTAGCTTGTCTGCGCGAAGAAATTCCAAATCGAATCGTCTCGACGGTCGTGCGCCCAATTTCCCGAAAGCTCACGGAGCTTGCAAACTGACACGGAGCCATCGAAAGGATTGCGAACGGGCACATTTCGGCAATTCAATTCCATCACCTGACCGTCGTGGACCTTAATGCTGGCGGTCTGGCTCCTTGCCGTCTGACGACGGACCACGTAAGGCGCGGCCGTCAGTCGCGGACTCCCGGCCCACGGTGACTTTCTCAATCGATTCTCCACCAACCCCACCACGACTGATCAGACTCTTCATAGGCCGGTCGCAAGCCGCAAATTAAAACTCGATCGCGCATTCTTCGTGCAGCAGTCCCAAGTAACGCAGAAGATCATCTGTAACACGTTGTGGCTCCGCCTTGGCATAAAGCGCATGGAGTTTCTCTGCAATCTGCTGCACGGAGTGTTTACCGTCACACAACTCCACAATCTCCAGGCTCGGCCCGCTGAGCCGCAGTTCCCGCGCGGCGCCCAGCAACATCCTCGGCTGCTGGTTTTTGTCATTCATGCGAACCCCGGTGGCCAGCCGCGGCGTCGCGGTCAATGCAGGTGTCATCTTCTCACTCCTACCCGGGTCAAAGCACCATGGCAAGCGTCCCTATAGCTTCCTCAGACACACCATAGCACGGCCGGAGATGCGCAGAAGGGGGTGTCATCGGAGCCAAGAAACGGCACCACTAGCTGTTGGGAAGGTAGCAGGTTCAAATACACAGGATGTAGTAGTAGAAAATCAGGTTTTCCATTTCGTTAAATTCCACAAATTATTCACAATTTGTGCGATTTCCACTTGACTTGCCCCCAAAACCATCTATGCTGTGGGAGAAACTGGAGTAAAGTGGTCTCAAGTGGACCAAGGGCGGTCTATTTTGGGGGCCGTGGGCAACTTGGCCAATCCACTCCTCCAAGACGGGGCATATGAAGCTACGGGGCAATTCTCCGACGAAGGTCGACGAAAAGGGTCGTCTGAAGATCCCCGCATCCTTTTTAGACGAATTAACGGAGTACGGCAAGCAGTTTTATATCACCAGCCCAACAGGCGATTCCGCCCGGATTTACCCAATGAAGGTTTGGAGCGAGCTCGAGGACAAGCTCGCTAAAGCACCCAGCACCAACCCGGCGAAGAACAAGTTTTTAATGCGCACCAGCTATTTCGGACAGGTCGTGGAGCTGGATGGGCAAGGGCGGGTCTTGTTGCCTTCGGTTTTGAGAGAAGCGGCGCAGACCAAGGGCGATGTCGACGTATTTGGGAAGCTTGATTACCTGGAAGTGATGAACCACGCGCGCGTGATTGATCAGTTGAAGAATGAGCCGTACACGGCGGAAGACGACAAGATTTTGGGTGAATTGGGAATTTAGCAGGTTGCACCAGCCAGTTGTCGGTTTTGAGTGGATTTGGGGCAAGTAGCAGGGCAGGGCACAGGGGCAGTCAGGCAGAAGAAATTGGACGCACCGCATTTACCGGTTCTGCTGGTCGAGGTGCTGGAATGGCTGCGAATCAAGCCAGACGGAATTTACGTGGACGCCACGCTGGGAGCCGGCGGGCATTCGGCGGCCATCGCCGCCCGCTTGTCGTCCGGCCGCTTGATCAGCCTGGACCGGGACGCACAGGCGCTGGCGATCGCGCGGGAGCGTCTGAAAGAGTTTGCGAGCAGGGTGACGTTCGTCCACACCCCCTTTTCGAGGATTGCGGAGGCCGTACAAGGGTTGGGGATAGCGAAGGTGGACGGGGTCTTGGCCGACTTGGGAGTTTCGAGCATGCAGCTTGATCGCCCGGAACGCGGCTTCTCGTTTCGTGAAGCCGGGCCATTGGACATGCGCATGAGCGGCGGTGAGCTTGCCGAAGATGCGCTGACCGCTGAAGAGATTGTGAATCGCTGGCCGGAGAAAGAAATTGCCGACCTGCTCTTCCGCGAAGCGGAAGAGCGCGATTCCAGAAGGATCGCCAGGTCAATTGTGAGAGCGCGGCCCGTCAGGGACACAGCGCACCTGGCAACGATTGTGGCAGGCGTTCGGAAGCATTGGGGAAGGCAGAGACTGCATCCCGCGACAAAAACGTTTCTGGCGCTGCGGATAGCGGTGAATCGAGAGTTGGAGGAACTCGGGCAGTTTCTTTCCCGGACCCCTGCCACTTTAAATTCTGGCGGTCGCTGGGTGGTATTGACCTACCACTCGCGGGAAGACCGCCCAGTGAAGCACGCGTTTCAGGAAGCGGATAAAGCCGGAATGCTGAAAGTGCTCACCAAGCATGTGATTGTGCCTGGCCCGGAAGAGCAAGCGGCGAACCCGAGATCGCGAAGCGCCAAACTCCGGTGCGCGGAAAAGGTGTAACCATGGTGGGAAAAAAGAAGCCGGCGATGGTGGAATTTTACTCGGTGAAGCGCATCGACAATTCGCGCCTGGTGCGCCACGTCGAACCCCTGAAGATGCGCAATCTGTACAAGACTGCTGGTCTTGGCGCGGTCATGGCCATTTGCTGCATGCTATATATCTACCAGCACTTCCGCTGCATCGACCTAAGTTTCCAATTGGAAGAACTGCGCACCCATCAGGAGCAATCCCAGGCTTTGAACGGGGCGCTCAAGCTGGAAATCGCCAGCTTGCGCGACCCTCAGCGCATTGACTTGCTGGCTCGCCATCAACTTGGTTTGACGGAACCCACTGCTGCTCAAGTGAGAGAGTACTCGGCTTTCGACGGCTCGGAAGTGGCTGCCGTGCGCTATGTGCGTCCGAATCGCATGCCTTAATCTTGTTGCGCCCGCGGCATGACCACTGGTTCATTTTTCCGAGTAACGAGACACTTTTGCATTCTGATCAGACCGCGAGCCTGGTTCAGGAGCCATGCAGCAGGATAAAGTTCATGTCCGTCTACTGATACTTGCCGGCGTGGCCCTCTTCTGGATGACCGCGGTCTTTGGCCGCGTTGCCTACTTGCAACTTTTCCGTCACAGCGAGTTCCTGGCCCGCGCCGCCCGCCAACAGCGCCGCGTCATCGAAATCACGCCCAAACGCGGCGCGATCTACGACCGCAATATGCAGGCGCTGGCGATGAGCGTCCCCGTGCAGTCGGCCTTTGCGGTGCCTACTGAAATGAAAGATACGGCCATGGCCGCGCATCTGCTCTCCAGCGTGCTGGCAATTCCGCAGGAGGTGCTTCGCCAGAAACTGGATGGCGGCGGCACTTTTGTCTGGATTCAACGAAAACTCCCCCCGGAAAAAACCGAGGCGGTGAAGTCCCTGAACCTCAGGGGCGTCTACTTTCAAGAAGAGAATCAGCGTTATTACCCCAAGCGCGATTTGGCCGCGCACCTTCTAGGATTTGTGGACGTTGACGAAAAAGGCCTCGGCGGAATCGAGCACGAGTACGACGATATTATCCGCGGTAAGGCCGAAAAAATCGTGGTGATGGCCGACGCCAGGCAGCGTTGGTTTGACGGGGGAGAGGCCCAGCGCGATCGCGGCGCCAGTGTGGTGCTCACCCTCGATGAGAAAGTGGAATATATTGCCGAGCGCGAGCTGGCCGCGGAGATCGCCAAGTCGCATGCCGTTGCTGGCACGGTCGTCGTGCAGGATCCCAATACCGGTGCGATTCTGGCGTTGGCCAATTGGCCAAAATTCAATCCCAATGCGGCTTCAGATGCACCTGCGGAATCCCGCATGAATCGTGCCATCAGCGCCATCTACGAGCCAGGCTCCACATTCAAATTAATCACTCTCGCCGCCGCTTTTGACCAGAACCTGACGCGACCGAGCGAAGTCTTCGACTGCGAAAACGGATCCCTGGTGGTGGGTGGCCGCCGCATCCACGATCACAAAGCCTATGGCCTACTCACGGTTTCGGATATTCTGGCAAACTCCAGCGATGTGGGCGCGATGAAGATTGCCCTGCGATTGGGCGCGCCGAAATTCTACGACTACATCCGTGGCTTCGGCTTCGGTTCGCCAACGGGCGTGGACCTCCCCGGCGAAAGCCGCGGCTTGGTGGAGCGCCTGCAACACTGGGTGCCCTCTTCCATCGGTGCGATTTCCATGGGCCAGGAAATAGGTGTAACCCCGCTACAGATGGCCACAGCGGTTTCCGCGGTTGCGAATGGTGGCCTGCTCTACAAGCCGCATACAGTGCAGAAATTCATGCGCGGCGAGCAGGTTGTACCGCTGAGCGGTCCATCGTCCGCAGCGGAGCCACGTCGCGTGATCCACCCGGAAACGGCGGCGACCATGCGTAACCTGATGGAAGGCGTCATCCTCCATGGCACGGGCAAAGCTGCGCGGCTCGACGGCTGGACCGCGGCAGGAAAAACGGGCACCGCGCAAAAGATTGATCCAGCAACTGGGCGCTACTCCCGCACCAATGTGATTGCCTCATTCACAGGATTTGCCCCCATCAACAATCCGGCGATTACCATCCTCGTCTCCCTTGATTCTCCCGAAGGTTGGCCGCACGGCGGGGGCGATGTTGCCGCGCCGGTGTTCAAACGTATCGCGGAACAGGTCCTGGCCTATCTGGATGTGCCACGGGACGTGCCAGTAAGTCCACTTCTAGTGCAGACGGCTTACCGCCAGGGTGCAAGCACGGAAAGCGATTCGCTGGATGATTTAGCGCCCGTGGATTTCAATGCGCAAACAGATCTCGCAGGCGCACAGTCAAAGGAATCGTCCGCCAAAAACCCGGAGCCGACGCTGCCGGAAGTGACCGTGGCAGTGGACGAAGGTGGCGACATTCCCGTGCCGGACTTCACCGGGAAAACGATGCGCGAGGTAACAGAGACGTGCCTTCGCCTGGGACTCAACCCGGTCCTGGTTGGCAGCCGGCTTGCCTCTTTACAATCACCAGCGGCAGGTTCCAAGGTTCGCCGCGGGAGCAAGGTGACCGTGCAATTCGGCGGCACTCCTGCGCATGTTGGCAAGACGCGCTAGGAAAAGGATTTATCGCAGTTATGAGCAACGCGATTTCGGTAGTGGACGAAGTACGGGAAAGTGCCGCCGGGAGCAACGAGGACGAACGGAAACACACTGTGGCTGAACAGCGACACCCTGTCGGGCCAACACTCAGCTCTCTGCTGGAGGGCGTCGAGGTGCGTTCCGCTGTTTCTGCGCCCGATTTGCACATCCGACAGATAGCCTGCGACTCCCGCAAGGTGCAGCCTGGAGCCTTGTTCGTGGCCATTCACGGTGTCGCTGCCGACGGCAATGTTTACGCGAAAGACGCGGCGTCACGCGGCGCGGTTGTTGTGCTTAGCGAAGATCCCGCGCCACCGGACTGGGCGCCCGGTGTGGCTTGGGTCCAGGTGAGCGACGCGCGGAAGGCCTTGGCCCTCACTGCCGCCAATTTTTTTGGCAAGCCCGCAACCGCCCTGAAACTTGTCGGTGTCACAGGCACGAACGGCAAGACCACCACGACTTCGCTGATTGATTCCATCGTGCGCGCTTCCGGGGCAAAGACGGGATTGTTCGGCACGATTGCCTACCACACTCCGCGAGGCGAATTCCCCGCGCCGAACACCACGCCTGAATCCTTGGACCTGCAGAGTTTTTTTGCCGAAATTCGCGACGCGAAGGGCACCTATGCGGTGATGGAAGCGAGTTCGCACGCGCTGGCGCTGGACCGCTTATGGAGTTGCCATTTTGCCGCCGCCGTATTCACAAACCTAACGCGCGATCACATCGACTTCCACAAGACCTTTGACAACTATTTCGCTGCCAAACTCCGGCTTTTTGAAGGCACGGGCGCTGGCGCGCCTGACGTAGCTGTGATCAACACGGACGACGAGTGGGGCAAGAAGCTTCTCGGGCTGGGCAAGAAAACCGTCACCTATGGTTTGCAAAATGGCTCGGACCTGACAGTGAAGAAATTCCAGCTCAGTTTCAGCGGGCTGAGTTTTGCCGCCCAGACGCCTAACGGGAAAATTCAGGTGCAATCGGCGCTTGTTGGCCGCATCAACGTCTACAACATCCTCGCCGCCGTGGGCGCGGGGATTGTGTTGGGCTTTCCCAACGAGATTATCGAAGCAGGCATAAGAAATCTGGAAGCCGTTGCGGGCCGCTTCCAGCGCGTGGATCAGGGGCAACCCTTCCTGGTCGTTGTGGACTACGCGCACACCGACGACGCGCTCGAGAATTTGATACGCACCGCGCGCGAGCTTAACCCCAAGGGCCGCATCATCACGCTCTTTGGCTGCGGCGGCTCGCGCGACCGCACCAAGCGCCCCATCATGGGCGAACTTTCCGGCCGTTTGAGCGATCTCTCGATTCTCACCAGCGACAATCCGCGCCAGGAAGATCCGCTCAAAATTATCAGCGACATCGTAGTGGGGATGCAAAAATCCGGCGGAAAATACTTGATCGAGCCGGACCGCGGCAAAGCCATCCCCATGGCGATTGAAGAAGCGCGCGCGGGAGACATGGTTCTGCTGGCGGGGAAGGGGCACGAAGACTATCAGGTCTTCGCCGACCATTCGATTCATTTTGACGATCGCGAAGAGGCGAGAAAGGCACTGCGCGATCGTGGCTATACGGGGCCCCAGGGTGGCTCAGAGTTTGGCTCGTAGCGCTCTCGTCTCCTGTTGTGAGATGAGTGCTTGCGAGCCATGGCAGTTGCTCGCAGACTAGTCTGAAGGAGGAGCCCTCAACCGGTGAGAACGCACAGTGATGTGCTTTACGGGCGAGGTGAACGCTTCGCCCGAACCTTGGGGAAAGCTAACTTATTGAGGCAACTATGCGGTGGACGCTTACACAAGTGGCTAATGCGGTGGCGGGAAAGCCGGGGCATGGCCTGGACCCCTTGGCCCGGCTGGCCGGTGTCTCGATTGATTCTCGCACGCTACGTCCCGGAGAACTCTTCGTTGCCATTCACGGTCCTTCTCACGATGGACACGACTACGTGGCCGCAGTCCTGGAAGCCGGGGCTGTGGCGGCAGTGGTGGCAGAACCGCTCCTCTCGAAATACCCGGGCTGGCTGCAGGACCGCTGTATCACAGTTCCCGATACCCTCGCGGCACTGCACCAGTTGGCAAGCGCAGTGCGCAAGGAATGGGGGCGCAAAGTCTGCGGCATCACGGGGTCCGTCGGGAAAACCACCACGAAGGAGATCCTGGCGGCATTGCTGGGCGCGAAGTTACGCGTCCTGAAGTCCGAAGGCAATTTCAATAACGAGTATGGGCTGCCGCTGACGCTGTTTCGCCTGGAAGGGACGCACGATGTGGCGGTCCTCGAAATGGGCATGTCGTATCCCGGTGAACTGCGGCGGTTGGCGGCGATTGCGCTCCCGGATGTCGCCATTGAGCTGCGTGTCACACCGGCGCATCTGATGAACTTTTCTTCCGTGGAAGAGATCGCGCTGGCCAAACGCGAACTGGTCGAGGGCTTGAAGGGGCCGCGTTCGCTGGCAGTTCTGAATGCCGACGACCCGCGCGTGGCGGAAATGGCTACCGTCGCTCCGGGGAAAGTCCTCTACTACGGTATTGAGAAGCCTGCGGAGTACCGTGCTGAAGAGATCGAGGATCGCGGCGCTCTCGGTTCGGCATTCACGCTCGTGCATCAGGGAATGCGCACGCGCATTGAAATGTCTCTTCCCGGGCGCCACGTAGTATTGAACGCGCTCGCGGGGATTGCCGCTGCCAGTGTGTGGGGCATTGGCGCCGGGGAAGCACAGCAGATTCTTCCCGGTTTACGCACGCCTGCCATGCGCGGCGAACTCATCCGCTTTACGAACGGATTTGCCTTGATCAACGATTCTTACAATTCGAGCCCTGCGGCGCTCCAGGCCATGACCGGCCTGCTCGCCGCAACCCCAGGGTTTCAGCGCCGCATCCTCGCCGCGGGAGAGATGCGCGAACTGGGATTGAGTTCTCCGCAACTTCACCGTGAGGGCGGCACCTTCGCCGCAAAAACTGGCAAAGTGGATTTTGTCGTTGGTGTGCAAGGCGATGCTGCTGAGATCGTCGAAGGCGTCGTGGCCGCCGGGCTCCCGCGCGAACGCACTAAGTTTTTCGCTTCGCCTGTGGATGCCGCCAATTTCCTGGTGGATTTTGTGAAACCGGGCGACGTGCTTCTGGTAAAAGGTTCGCGCAGCGTGAAGATGGAACGCATCGTCGACGCGTTGCTCGGGCATTTTACGCCGGAAAATCCTCTGCCCACCGCGGGAGCGGGTCACTGACATGCTCTACTACCTCCTCTACCACGTGCTGCAGAAATTTTTCAGCCCGCTCAATGTGTTTCGCTACATCACCGTTCGCACCGTCTACGCCAGCTTGACCGCCATGTTCCTCGCGCTGGTCTTCGGTCCCTGGCTAATCCGCCAACTCCGCGAGCTTCAGATTGGTCAATACATCCGCGAAGAAGGTCCGCAGGAACACAAGAAAAAGGCTGGCACTCCAACAATGGGTGGCGTGTTAATCGTTATCTCGACAGCCGTACCCGTCCTGCTTTGGGCTGACCTTGAGAATCGATTCGTGCTGCTGGCGCTATTCGCGTTGCTAGCGTTTGCCGCCATCGGTTTTATGGACGATTACGCGAAAGTGGCCAAGCGGCGAAATCTTGGCTTGACGGGCAAGAGCAAGCTTACGCTGCAAATTCTCGTCAGCAGCGTAGTGGGGATCACACTTCTTATTCTTTCCACGCACTTCGCCTATTCCACGCAACTCGTGCTGCCATTTTTCAAACGCTGGCGCCCGGACCTGGTAATCCACGCATTGCTGCATTCAAGTCACTTCTGGCCGCTGGCGTTTCTTCCGTTTCTCGTCTTTGTGGCCATCGTGATAACCGGCAGCTCCAACGCTGTGAACCTCACCGACGGGTTGGACGGTTTGGCGATCGGGTGCACCGTGGTAGCCGCGGGCGCAATGACCGTGCTCACTTACGTCAGCAGCAATTCGCGTTGGGCGACCTACCTTGAGATTCAATACATCCCGCGCATCGGGGAGCTCACTGTTTTTTGCGGAGCATTGGTGGGCGCCTCGCTCGGCTTTCTGTGGTACAACGCGCATCCCGCCGAAGTATTCATGGGCGATGTGGGCTCGCTGGCGCTGGGCGGAACGCTGGGCACCATCGCGGTGATCATCAAGCAGGAAGTGCTCCTCGTCTTCGTAGGCGGCATTTTTGTGATTGAAGCGCTCTCCGTGATCTTGCAGGTGGCTTCGTTCAAATTGCGCGGCAAACGGATTTTCCGCATGGCTCCCATCCATCATCATTTTGAATTGCTGGGTTGGAGCGAAAGCAAAGTGATTGTGCGTTTCTGGATTGCGGCGCTCGTGTTTGCGTTGTTTGCTTTGACGACGTTGAAATTGCGTTGATTGACTCAGAAAGGTCTGGCGGTTGACGTTATGCCTGGTTCGATCGAATTGCGAAAGATGCGCGTGCTGGTCGTGGGGCTCGCGCGCACCGGCGTGGCCACGGCGCTCTTCTGCGTCCGCCACAACGCTATTGTCACGGCCACGGAATCGCGCCCGGAAGGCGTACTCGGCGATGCTCCCACCAAATTGCGCGAAGCCGGCGTAACCCTGGAACTCGGCGGCCACACGGAGGAAACTTTCCTAGCGCAGGACCTGATTATCCCAAGCCCCGGCGTGCCCGCCGACGATCATTTCCTGCAGGCCGCACGCTCGAAGGGCATCACGATCTGGAGCGAAATTGAACTGGCATACCGTTTCCTTGAAGGCAAGCTCATTGGCATCACGGGCTCCAACGGCAAGACGACTACCACAACGCTGATTCACCACATCCTAAAAACTGCCGCGGTTCCCGCAATCCTCGCGGGAAATGTCGGAACCGCGCTGATCTCCTGCGTCGAAGAGATGAACGGCGACACGGTAACCGTCGTGGAGCTCAGCAGTTTTCAACTCGAACTTATCGAGAAATTTCGGCCGGATATCGGCCTTTTCCTGAACCTTACGCCCGATCATCTGGACCGCCACAAAACCATGGAGGCTTACGCGGGCGCCAAGGCGCGCATTTTCGAGAATCAGACGGAACTCGACGCTGCCGTTTTGAACGCCGATGACCCACCGACGGTGCAATACGCACCGAAAACGCCGCAACTCTTCTGGTTCAGCCGCAAGCAAGCTGTGCAGCAGGGCGCTTGTCTGCGTGGCGGCGACATTATTATCGTGCACCACGACAAGGTAGAATTCGTGATGAAACAGGGAGAGATTCCCCTGGCGGGCGCGCATAACGTAGAAAATGTGCTGGCGGCTGTGACCGCAGCGCGTCTGTCAGGCGTCGACACGGCCACCATCGCGCAAGCAGTTCGCGATTTCGCCGGAGTGGAGCACCGCCTTGAATTCGTCGCCGAAATTTCCGGGGTGCGCTACTTCAACGATTCGAAAGCCACCAACGTGGACGCCACATTGAAAGCTCTGGACGCGTTTCCCGGGCGCATCCTGATCATCCTTGGCGGAAAAGACAAAGGCAGCGACTATACCACGCTGCAAAAGCCGCTACGCGATAAAACTATCCTTGCGCTGCTGATCGGCGCTGCCGCGGACAAAATCGAACAGCAGATCACGGGTAGCGTGGCCATCGAACGCGCCGTGACGCTGGACCGCGCCGTGGAGATCGCCTCGCACGCCGCGCGACCCGGAGACATTGTGATTCTCGCGCCTGCTTGCGCCAGCTTTGACCAGTTTCAGAACTACGAACATCGTGGACGAGTCTTCAAGGAACTAGTCCACAAGTTGCAAGCAAACTCTGCAAACGATCTTTCTGGCAAGGGGTGATTGAATTGGCAAGACGTTCCGATACCGACCGGTGGCTATTTATCGTGACGCTGGCGCTGTGCCTGCTGGGCGCGGTGATGATTTTCAGCGCTTCCGCTGTCACCGCGCAACAGCAGTATGGCTATTCGTATTACTTCCTTGGGCGACAGGGGGTATGGCTGGCGTTCGGCTTGCTCGGAATGTTTGCGCTGATGAAGCTCGATTATCATCGCCTGCGCGAGCCTGCCGTCGTCTACACGGTGCTCTGCCTGGTAGTAGTGATGTTGATCGGCACATTTTTCCTGGATAAGTCTCACGCCACACACCGCTGGATTCGTTTCGGGGCTGTGGGAATTCAGCCGTCGGAACTTGCCAAACTCGCCGTAATTCTCTATCTGGCATGGTTCCTGGATCTGCGGCGGCGGACTCCGACACGCCTGGAATTCCACAAACAGGATCTGTTGCAGACCATTTTCCCCGCGGCCGCGCCCATCCTGGTTTGCATCGGCCTGATCGTGGCCCAGCCAGACCTCGGCACCTCCGTGGACATTCTGCTGATCATGACGGCAATCTTGTTCGTTGCGGGACTTTCCTGGGAATGGGTGGCTCTTGGTGCCGGCGCGGGGCTGCCCGTACTCTTTGCGCTGATCTATTTTGTTTCCTATCGTCACATTCGCTTGGTTTCGTTTCTGCATCCGGATTCCGATCCGCAAGGCGCCGGCTTTCAATTGCTGCAATCGCTCATCGCTGTGGGTTCCGGCGGCTTTACTGGCGTCGGCCTGATGGAGAGTAAACAAAAGCTCTTCTACCTGCCCGAAGCGCACACGGATTTCATTTATGCGGTGATTTGCGAGGAGCTTGGTTTCATCGGCGCAGTGGTTGTCATTATTTTGTTCGCGATTTACGGGTGGCGCGGACTGCGCGCGACGTTCACTGCTCCTGATGGTTTCGGGCGCATGCTGGCGCTCGGCGTCACCGCGATGGTGCTTTTCCAGTCACTGATCAATTTTGCTGTGGTGCTGGGAATGGTGCCGACCAAAGGCATTCCGCTCCCGTTTGTCAGCTACGGAGGTTCGAGTTTGCTGGTCATGCTGTTGGCAACCGGCGTGCTCCTTAATATTTCGCAGCAGGCTGGCTGCCGCACGGTCGTGGATGCGTAAACGAGGCCGCGGATGAAGCTTTTGATTGCAGGCGGCGGCACCGGCGGTCATGTTTTCCCCGCGATTGCAATTGCGCGGGAGTGGTTATCACGGGGGACCGAAAGGGAAGTTGTGCTAGTGGGAACACAACGCGGGATTGAGATGAAGCTGGTGCCGCAAGCCGGGCTGCCGCTGGAAACGATTCGCGTCGCGGGGCTGAAAGGCAAGGGGGGCTTCACGCTGTTGAAGAATCTCGCCATGCTGGGCAGCGGACTCGCCGACTCGTTTGGCGTGTTGAAGCGCCATAAGCCCTCCATTGCATTTGGCGTTGGTGGCTACGCCGCCGGACCGATGTTGCTGGCCACCTGGTTGCATGGTATTCCCAACGTGATTTTCGAGCCCAACGCGGCTCCGGGATTCACCAACAAAGTGCTCGCGCGGCTGGCGCAGCGCATCGCCACTGGCTATGAAATTTCTGCTCACGAGTGGGGAGAAAAGGCCGTTGTCACCGGCTGCCCGGTGCGCGCGGAATTCTTCACAATCCCTCCACGCTCGCCTGAAAAACCTTTCCGCCTGTTGATAACCGGAGGCAGCCAGGGCGCTTTGCCCATCAATCGCGCTTTTGTGGACGCCATGGACCTCCTCGCCGCAAGAAAGAGCGAACTGCAGGTTGTGCATCAGACCGGTGAACGCGACTATAATGCTGTACGCACCGCGTATGCGCGACGCGAGTTTCTTGCGGAGGTTGCCCCCTTTCTCTCGAATATGGCGGAGCGCTTTGCCTGGGCCGACGTGATTGTCTGCCGGGCTGGTGCGATTACCGCCGCCGAAGTGGCCGCCGCGGGCAGGGCAGCCATTTTCATCCCCTTTGGGCGCGCCACGGACAGTCATCAGCTTCGCAATGCCCAAGAAATGGCAAATGCGGGCGCGGGACGATTGATGCCCGAACCGGAACTTACCGCGGAGCGTTTGACCCGCGAGATATTCTCCCTCCTCGACCAGCCCCGGGAGATCGAAAGCTTAGCGATGGCGGCACGTCGTGTAGCTCATCCGGACGCGGCACGCGATATCGTCGATTTGATTGAACAGGCCGCGCGGCGAGCCCCGCGAGGATCGGGGCAAGCGAGCCGGAAGGAACCCTTACGCTCATGATGGTCTCGTTTCGCAATTTTCAACGCATTCACATGGTGGGCATCGGCGGTATCGGTATGAGCGGCATCGCTGAAGTGCTCCTCACGCTGGGATACTCCGTTGCAGGTTCGGATACCCGGCTGTCCACGATCACGGAACGGCTGCAGGATCTTGGCGCAACAATCTTTGAAGGACACCGGGCCGAAAATGTCGAAGGCGCGCATGTCGTGGTTATTTCCTCGGCGGTGAAGCCTGATAATCCAGAAGTCATCGAAGCGCACAAACGCAAGATTCCCGTGATTCCACGCGCGGAAATGCTTGCCGAACTCATGCGCCTGAAATACGGCATCGCCGTGGCCGGTGCGCATGGAAAAACCACAACAACTTCCATGGTCGCTTCCATCCTTGCCGCCGCTCATCTCGATCCAACGTTTGTTGTCGGCGGCAGGGTCAACCAAGCCGGCACAACTGCCCGAGTGGGGCGCGGCGATTATTTTGTGGTAGAAGCCGACGAGAGCGACCGCAGCTTCCTGATGTTTGCACCGGTCGTCGCCGTAGTCACCACGATTGACCGCGAACATCTGGACCAATATTCCTCGCTGGAAGATATCCAGAGCGCTTTTTTGCAATTTGTGAATCGCGTCCCATTTTACGGAGCGGCTGTTCTTTGCCTCGATGAACCGAACGTGCAAGCCATCATCCCCAGTGTGAAGCGCCCCATCATCACCTACGGCACATCAAGCCAGGCCGATCTGCTCATCAGCGACATCCAGTTGAATGGCCTGACCAGCGATTTCCGCCTCACCTACAAGGGTGATGACCTTGGGATGTTCCATCTGCCGCATCCGCCGGGGATTCACAACGTGCGCAATGCGGCTGCGGCAGCAGCTGTCGCTCTCTATTTGAATGTGGCTTCCGATCTGATTCGCGAAGGCCTGGCCAAGTTTGCCGGCGTGGGCCGTCGGTTCGACGTCAAGGGAACCGTCAACAACATTACCGTTGTGGACGATTACGGCCATCATCCCGCCGAGATTCGTGCCACGCTAGAAGCTGCGCGCGGCTGCAAGTTCAGTCGCCTCCTGGTGCTTTTCCAGCCGCACCGCTATTCGCGCACGCAGCATCTTTGGGACGAATTTCTGCGCTCGTTCAATCAGGCGGATCTGCTCGTCCTGATCGACATTTATGCGGCCAGTGAAGCGCCCATTGCGGGAATCACAAGCGAAGCATTGGCTAACAACATTCGTGAAGCAGGCCACAAGAATGTCCACTATTACCGGTCCATGCAGGCCGCTATCGAATTTGTGCTGCGGGAAGCCAAACCCGGCGACGCCATTCTGACCATCGGCGCTGGCAACGTCAGCCGCGCCAGCAGCGAATTCACGATTTTACTCGGCACGGAGTATCGGGTGACGGACGGGGTAAAGGATGCGCATTGAAGATCCCGAAGTGTTGACGGCGCTTCAAGCTCTCGATGTCGAGTGCAAGCCCGCCGTGTCGCTAGCCGAACTCACCTATCTCGGCATCGGCGGCACCACGGATCTCCTCAGCATCCGTCGTCACGAGGTCATCCCGGAACTTCTGAACTTGCTCGACGAGCACGGTATTTCGCACAAATTTCTCGGCGGCGGCTCAAATCTACTCGTGATCGACGGCGAATTGCCCTTCGTGGTTCTCCAACTGGCCAGCCCCGATCCTGACTTGGTCATCGAGGGCAACGTCGCCCATGTAGATGCGGCGGCCGATCTTGGCCGCACTGTCACTTTCTGTGCCAAGCACAATCTCGGCGGCATGGAGGGGCTTATTGGCGTTCCCGGAACGGTGGGCGGCGCGTTGCGCATGAATGCTGGCGCTTACGGCACGCAAATTGGCTCCTACGTCCGTGAAGTCACCCTCTACCGCTCGGCCGACCGCAGGATCGAAACCCTGCGTGGCCCGCAAATTTCCTTCGAATACCGGCACACCTCGTTTGCCCCGGATGATATGATGCTCTCAGTGAAACTGGAACTTCCCTCCAAAGCGTACCCTGAAATACTCCAAGGCATTCGCATCTGCAACGAAAAACGCCGCGCCAGTCAGCCTCTCGGCCAGAAGAGCGCAGGGTGCATCTTCAAGAATCCTCCCGGATCATCCGCGGGCCGCATGATCGATGAACTCGGCCTGAAAGGCTTTGCAGTTGGCGACGCCCGGGTGAGCGATCGCCACGCGAATTTCTTTATCAACGCAGGTCACGCTTCCGCCGCGGACATGCTGGCGCTGATTGCGGGCGTTCGCGAAAAGGTTCGCGCGGCCTATGGTGAAACTCTCGAAAACGAGGTGGTTGTTTGGAACGCATGAAGCCCATGCAGCGAAATTCTTCTGCCGCCCCAGCTGACCGGGAAGCTTACCGGCCCGAACTCGTCACCGACGAAGAGCCCCGTTACTTGCGGCGCCAGAAGCCCGTTGAAATCCGCCGCAAGAAATTTACTGGCAAAACCTGGCCATTCTATCGCCGCGTGTTTGTCTGGACGGTGCTCGGCGCGATTGGCGCAACCGCCACGATCTACGCAGTGCGCTTTGCCTTGTACTCGCCGCAGATGCTTCTTGTGAAGGCGGACCAGATCGAAGTCTCAGGCAACCACATCGTGTCTCGCGAGGAAATCCAAAAACTTTTCGTGCATGACCGAAATCGCAGCGTCCTGCGCATTCCGCTCGATACGCGCCGCGCACAAATTCAGGAACTATCTTGGGTGGAAGAAGCCCGCGTCCAGCGCATCCTTCCCAATCGTCTGCGCATTGAGGTTACCGAGCGCACGCCCATCGCTTTCCTACGCAATGGTAACGAACTTGTTCTCGTGGATTCTCACGGCGTTCTGCTGGACCGGCCGGAGAGCGAAGACTTCCATTTCCCCATCGTTACCGGGCTTTCGGAAAGCATGCCGCGTGAAGAACGCGAAAGGCGCATGCAGACTTATCAGGAGTTCTTGAAGGACATTGAACTCGTGCGTCCCGGTTCTACAGACCGTGTCAGCGAACTTGATCTCGGCAATCCGCGCGACCTCCATGCAGTGCTCACCGGGCTGGAGTCGGGCGACGCCGCAGAAGCCGTTACTGTGCACTTTGGCCAAAACGATTTCATCGGCAAATACCGGCTGCTGGTGGAAAACTTCGCGCAATGGCAGGCCAATGCGGGCCGCGTGCAGTCCATCGATCTTCAGTATTCCCGGCAGGTGGTGGTGAACCCCGACACCTCCGCCTCTGCCGTGAAGCAAAGATAGGCAGCACTCAGGAGAACGTTTTGTCAAAGAAAGATAAGTACGTCGTCGGGCTTGATATTGGCAGTACCAAGACCTGCGTATTGCTGGCGGAAATTGAAAACGAACAGGTGCGCTTTCTGGCGCTGGGCGCCGCGGAATCCAAAGGGCTGCGCAAAGGCCTCATCGTCAATCTGGATTCCACGGTCAGCTCTATTCGCCGCGCCGTGGAAGAAGCCGAAGGCGTAGCCAACGTTCCCGTGGAAGCCGCCACCATCGGCGTTGCCGGCAGCCATGTTCGCGGCGTTAATTGTCGCGGCGGCATTCCTATTGGTCCGCGCTCCCGAGACATCGAACGCGACGACGTGCGCCGCGCCATTGATACCGCACGCAACATCTCGCTTCCCGATGACCGTGAAGTTCTGCATGTTCTTCCGCACGAGTTCATCGTTGATGCCCAGGACGGCATACGCGATCCCATTGGCATGGTTGGCCAGCGTTTGGAAGCCAACGTTCACATCGTCACTTCTTCTATTGCCGCAACGCAAAATCTGGTGACCGCGGCGAATAAAGCCGGCATCCTCATCAGCGATACCGTACTCGAACCTTTGGCGGCTGCCGAATCCTGCTTGAGTCAGGATGAACGCGACCTCGGCTGCTGCCTGCTCGATATCGGCGGCGGCACTACGGAAATGATCGTTTACGGGGGCGGTGTCGTTCGCCATACCAGTGCCGTTGCGATCGGCGGCGATCATTTCACCAATGACTTGGCCGTAGGCCTGCGTACTCCCATTCCCGAAGCCGAAAAGATCAAGCGGCATCACGGTTGCGCCTCCGCGAATCTCCTGCATCAAGACAGCTCCATTCAAATTGCCAGCGTCGGCGATCGGCCGCCGCGAACTATTTTTGCGCGCATGCTTACGGACATCATCGAACCTCGCGCGCAGGAACTTCTCGCCCTCGTCGCGGACGACCTGCGGCGTGCGGGCCTCGACTCTCAGATTCCCGCGGGACTGGTTCTTGCCGGTGGCGGAGCGCGCCTCAACGGATTTGTGGAACTAGCCGAGCAGACACTGCATCACCCCGTGCGCATCGCGGAACCACGGGGCATCCAGGATTTGCCGGAAACGGTAGCCCAACCCGAATACGCAACGGCCATTGGACTTGTGCTGTACGCCGCGAAGGCGCGGCGAAACGCACTACATCGCTCGAGCGGACTCGTTTCCAAGTTGAAGGCGATGTTCGCGGGAGCGTGATTCAAGCCGGAACACACGCCCATTCCGGCCCGGCCACTTGGATGCTCTTCATGGTTCGGGACAAACTTGGGCGGTTTTTGCGGTAATCCCAGGGGAACTGGAAAAATGGCCTCTGGGGTAGCTTAGCGTAGGGATTTCCACAGCCCGGAAAAACTCCCTGTGGAATCGCCTAAGTATGCGATTTATAAAGGATTTGGACCACCAGCCGGACAGGGGGAAGGCATGACACCGAAAGACGCAGGTATCCGGATGAGCTTCAGCGAGGAGTTGCAACCCGCCAAGCTGAAAGTGATTGGTGTGGGCGGTGGAGGCTGCAATGCCGTAAACCGCATGATCCGCGCCAAGGTCGAGGGCGTGGAGTTCATCGCCGCGAATACCGACTTGCAGGCCCTGAAACTTTCTCAAGCTCCGGTGAAACTGCAACTCGGCGCGAAACTGACTAAAGGTCTCGGCGCAGGCGCAAACCCTGAAGTTGGCCGCAAAGCGGCGCTCGAAGATACAGAAAAAATTATTGAAGCACTCGAAGGCGCGGACATGATCTTCATCACCTCCGGCCTCGGCGGCGGTACAGGAAGCGGCGCTGCTCCTGTGGTCGCTTCGCTCGCCAGTGAAATTGGCGCGCTAAGCGTTGCAGTGGTCACCAAGCCCTTTGCGTTTGAAGGCAAACGTCGCATGCTCCAGGCGGAGCAGGCGTTGCAAGAACTCATCGGCGTAGTGGACACCGTCATCGTGATTCCCAATGAGCGGCTGATGGAAACAGTTGAACCCGGCACGAGCTTCTTCGACGCATTCCGTATCGCTGACGACATCTTGCGCCAGGCCGTGCAGGGCATTTCAGACATCATCACCGTTCCCGGCATCATCAATCGTGATTTTGCGGATGTGAAGGCCATCATGCATGGCCAGGGCTATGCCGTGATGGGCACGGCTGTTGCCACGGGCACCAACCGAGCCATTGATGCCGCCAATCGCGCCATCTCCAGCCCGCTATTGGAAGACAATTCCATTCAGGGCGCGCAAGGCATTCTCATCAATATTTGCGGAAGCTCGTCGCTTTCTTTACATGAGGTGCATGAAGCATCCAGCGTCATTCAGAAAGCCGCCCATGAAAATGCCAACATCATTTTCGGCGCCGTAATGGACGACGCCATGAAGGAAGCCGTCAAGATCACTGTGATCGCTGCCGGTTTCAAGGAGGCGGCAAGAAAAGGCGTGCAGCCGAAGCAGTCCCTCCTGCCTAGGACGTGGAAAGCGGGCCGCGATCTGCCCACGCAGGGCGAGTTGCCCGTATCACCGCCGAACGTGGTCCATCAGGTTACCCAGAATGTCCGCGAGTCCGCGCAGGAAGTTCCCAAGGACGATCTGGACGTTCCCACATTTCTGCGGCGTCAGGCACAAAAGGCCTGATTCACTCGCAGCCTAAACTCGAATTTCGGCTCCGATTTGGAGTGCGGCGGTTAGCTTACGCTGAGTCTCGGAGGGGCGCCGCGTTTACGATTGAACTTCCACCTACAAGATTCTCTTAACTTGTCCGCCTCGCCACCTTCAATATCGCCTTCATCGCCCGGATCTCCGCTTCGAACCGGATGAGATTGCTGCTGCCGTAAGGCAGCACGCTTCCCAACCCGGAGTGAAACTCCGCGGCGCGTGTCTCTGAAACTGTCTTAGAGAGATTCGCGGCGTCCAGTCCGCCGCCTGGCATGATCACAATTCGTGAGCCCGCCGCATTCACAAGCTTTTGCAAAGTCTCTGTGCCTTCTGGCGCACGGGCAGCGCCGCCGGCCGTGAGGATGCGCGTTGCACCCGTGGAGATCACCTCTTCCAGCGCTACGAGCAGATCGGGGGTGCTGTCAAACGCGCGGTGGAAGGTCACTTCCAGTGGACGCGCCCACTGCACCAGCTCGGCGGTGCGTTCCGCATCCACAGACGAGTCTGCGCGAAGAACTCCCAGCACCACTCCTTCCATGCCCAGGTCACGTGCAGTGGAAATCTCGCGCTTCATCGCCGCAATTTCGCCCTCGCTGTAAACGAAGTTTCCCGCGCGTGGGCGGATGATCGCGAAGACCGGGATCTCGAGTTCCTCATGCAATTTGCGCATGGCGGTAACGCCGGGAGTTAGCCCGCCGCGGCTCAGTTCGGCACACAGTTCGATGCGGTCAGCTCCGCCTCGTTCCGCTGCCAACGCGGAGTCCAACGACTCAACGGTAATCTCAAGAAGAAATTCTGGCGGCACAGGGTCCTCGTGGGTCTAAGAATGGTGCTTGCTTTATATACTCCGCGTTTCTCCGCGATGCAACTCAAGGTTTAGCCTGCCGTTGCCTTTGCGTGCCGCCGCCAATCCAGAAAGAGGCGACTCCGCTCAGAGCAGGCGGGGAGCAACCCAAGGTATGCGGCGGCTATCACTTCGCCCTTGTGCCGTGCTTGTGCTAGGCTTCTGTCTAAACCCATCTGGTCTCATCCCACCGAACGTTCCTCAGCGGGGTGCCATGGAAAAGGAGACCGAACATGAAAGCCAACCAAATCATTTCAGGATTATGCATCGCGGCGCTGGCGATGGTTGCCGGGGCCTGTCAGCAGTCGTATCACCAGCCGGATGAACGTTACGTACTCGTGACCGCCAACGTGGAGCTGCCCTACTGGCAGGAAGCTGCCGCGGGCATGACCGATATCGGGAAGACTACCGGAGTGAAAGTGGATGTCGTCGGGCCCGCTTCATTTTCTCCCGCGGATGAACTCACGGCTTTCCAGCAAGCCGTAGGACAGCATCCTTCAGGCATTCTGGTTTCCGTGACCGACCCAAAGCTTTTCAAAGAGCCCATTGATAAGGCCATCATGCAAGGCATCCCCGTCATCACGATTGATGCTGATGCTCCAGACTCCAACCGCATTCTCTTCATTGGCACGGACAACTTCCGCGCGGGCCAGGAGATTGGCAAACGCATGGCAAATCTCCTCGGCGGAACGGGCCGGATTGTGGTCATCACACTGGCCGGACAATTGAACAGCGCAAAACGCATGGAAGGCGTGAACGACGTGCTGAAAGGTTATCCCGGCATCAAGATCGTGCAGACGATTGACGACAAGGGTGATCCGCGCATTGCATACGACGGTGTGTCCGCGTTGCTCATCAAGCATGAAAAGGTCGACGGCATCCTCTGCCTGGAGGCTTCCGGTGGCGGAGGCGCCGCGGATGCGCTACACCGCCTGGACTTGACGGAGAAAATCAAAATTATGGCCTTTGATAAGGATCCTCAAACTCTGGAAGGCATCGAGCGCAAGTGGATCACCGCCACGGTCGTGCAGAAGCCTTACGTCATGGCCTTCTACGGTGTGCGCTTCCTCGATGATCTGCACCACAACGTGGTTCACGAATTCAAAGACTGGGCCACCGCGCCTACGGATCCTTTGCCGACTTTTGTAGATACCGGCACCGCTGTGGTGGATATCACTAACCTCGCGGCCTTCCGCAGGGCTTTGTCGGAGCATCCGAAACCGGCAATCTAACCAGAGGTGACCAGAAAGCGCCCCGTCCGTCCCCGGGTTTCAGGCTTATGTCTACACACGGGCTACGCTAGCCGTGCGGCGGTTGGTGACTCAAGGGGGTTTGCCGACGCCCAGGGCCTCGTGCTCGGCACTATAGTCGGCGGTCAGGAGCCCGGCCTCCCAATGAACTGGGGGCACTCGAGGGTAAACTCGCCAATAAAGCCTATCAATCCTTCACCAAGGGCTGCTGATGGGTTCGTCCGAGAAGAGAAGGTTAGCGGTGACACTCACCTGTCCAATATGTAGGACCGAACTTGACCTCACGGAATTGAAGAGAGCATGGGGCTTGTCCGCGAAGCTACGCCGCCCAAGATGCAATGGGCAGGTACTGTTGAAGCCACCGTACGGCTTGGTTGTCGGGCTGCTGTCACTTCTAATCGCGCTGGGGGGCCTCAGACTTTATGGTGTGAGAAGCGTGATAGGCTATGTGGTGGGGACTATTTTTCATTTGGGTACCAGTCTCGCTATACCTTAACTTGGCGTCGCATCGGATAAAGCCCCCCTCCCTGACGACACCCAAGACGTGGACACCGAAACCAAGGCGGAGAACATTCTTCGAATGGCTGTACGATAGGAACGCTCCTCAGGACCTGTTCAATAAGCGGCTCCACTAATGCTGCGGCAGGTGGCTCACACCAACAACTTGAGGGTGGCCTAGCGGTTCACGATGCTAGAGACAGGTGCATGCGTGAAGTCAAATCCAAGGAACCCGGGGACAGACGGGACGTTTTCCGATATCTTATCGGATCTGCCAGCCATTCTGCTTGCCGATCCAGATCCAAGTCGAGAAAGGGACGTTCCGTCCCCAGACTTATTGCGCGTTCCTGTAGCGCTCAGGCCAGTCCGTAAGATGCAAAAGTGACTATGGATGCGACGCCTAACGCGGAGCCCAGCACCGCTCCGGCCAGCACGTCGCTCAAAAAGTGCATTCCCAAAACCACGCGCGAAAGGGCAATGCTGATTGCCAGGAAATACAGCGGCCCTTCCAGCGAAGGGTAGAAGTAGCTCACCACCAGCGCGATTGCAAACGCCGTCATGGTGTGACCTGATGGAAACGAAAATTGATCCGGTGGCAGCACCTTGGACCAGCAATGCGGCTCCAGTTCACAAGGCCGCTGCCGGTGGCTGATCTTCTTCAGCGCTTTGAAGACAAACACCCCGCCAATGGCCGCGCATCCCGCGGCTCCCACTGCGGCATAACGATGGGGGCCTCCCACCAACAGCAGCATTATGCCCAGGCTGTACCATAGCCAGCCATCGCCCATTCGCGTTGCGGCCAGCATCCAGTACCGGATCCAGCGCGGCGCTTTCCAGCGGTTCAGCCGCCGCATCACGCGGTAATCGCGATTCTCGATGTAATCCCAGACGTCTCTCGCCACAGCCATGGCGTTACCTCAGTGAGCCCAGTTGGTCTCCAAACGCGCATCCAGATCCCACAGCATCCGCGGCCGCTCCGCTTCGCCTTCCAGTCGCGGCATCCAGCGCTTGCAGAAGCGTATTTCGTTAAGCCAGTGCCCCGCGGTAACCGCCGGAATGAAAGCTGACAGCGGTAGCAGTACCACAGCCCATGGTTTATCCCGCAACAGGTTCCCGACATACTGGAGAATATCCGCTGTAAGTTTCGGATAGCTGCCGTTCTCTCCATGGATTACGCCGTGCCCCGCGCGCAACCCGTTCAGAAACTCATCTACAGTGCGTGCTCCGGGCACTTCCGTGAAGGTTTTCGCCACTCCCGTTAGCGTGTGCGAATCGCTCCCGGCAATTCCGGCTTTGTCTAGCCATTTGGCCAGACGTTCCGCCCCGCGGTTGGCTTCCTCCCACATCGATCCGTTGCGGATCTCGAATGCGGGGACATAGGAAGCGAACCAGGCAAAATCCTCAGCTTCGCGCCGTCCCGTTAGCCCGGAAAACACATGATTCACGCTGCAGAAAATCTTACGCTCCGTCAGGTACATCACCAGCGCTATAAAATCGCTGCGTCGCCGCTGAATTTCCGCATGATCCCTTTCGGTAATCCCATATACCCCCAGGTGCATCACCGTCCCTGTAGGCATGCGCACGCTAACCTCTTCACTGACAAAGAAATCCGCATGCTTGCGGAGCACTTCCGCCCCATCGATCGAGTCATGGTCTGTAATAGTTACGATTGACATCCCCAACCGTTTGCAACGCTCGTAAACCTCGGCCGGGTCGTTATAGGACTCCCTGCAGATCCGGGTGAATCCCGGTGTGTCGCACATCCCCGATCCTGTCGAATGCACATGAAGGTCGCATCGCATGACTCAAGGGTAAGGAAGGCATATGAACAGCGCATGAAGAGCCCGCGAATTGACCGTGAAAGACCCCATGGAACTCATTGAACACAAATGAGTTTTCAGTTTTCCACATGGCATGATGAGTGCTCTTGCCTTGTCCCATCAATCCCGTGTAACAATGCCTTTAATGAAAAAAGTCTTGGTGCTTTTCCACGATGCTGGCGGCGGGCATCGCAACGCTGCCGTTGCCCTGCAAACCATAACCCTCCAACAACAACGGCCCTGGCAGCTCGAACTAATTCAGTTCCAGGACCTTACCGACAAGCTTGACGTCCTTCGCAGGCTCACCGGTATACGCATCCAGGAGCAGTACAACATCCTCCTGCGTAATGGCTGGACCCTGGGCACGGCTCAACTGCTTCGCGTACTTCAGACCACCATTCGGCTATTCCACAAGCCGCTAGTGCGTCTACTTTCAACTTATTTCCGGGAGCACCCTGCCGATCTGCTGGTATCGGTGATTCCGCACTTCAACAGGGAGACTGCTGAAGCTTGGTCTTCGCTTTACCCAGACCGGCCCTTCGTCACGCTCATCACGGATCTCGCCGATTTCCCTCCGCGTTTCTGGATTGAGCCGCTGGACAAGCAATACGTCATTTGCGGAACGCAGCGCGCCGCCGAACAGGCGCGGGCCATGGGCAAACCGGAATCCCACATTTTTACGACGTCCGGAATGATTCTGCGCCCCGATTTTTACGCACCAGATACGACTGATCCGATTGCGCTTCGCCGCGAGCTGGGCTTACAGCCCGATGTGCCAACCGGGATCCTGCTCTTTGGAGGCTTCGGCTCCAGGGTCATGTACGACATTGCGGAACGGCTCGATTCCGCCCGTGTGCCCGTTCAGCTCATCGTCATTTGCGGCCGCAACGACAAGCTCGCCGCGATGTTCCACGCGCGCTCCTGGAATCTGCCGATGCATATTTTAGGTTTTACGAAGGAGGTGCATCGCCTGATGCGCGCCGCGGATTTCCTGATTGGCAAACCCGGCCCGGGCAGTATCGCGGAAGCCATGGTCCGCCGCCTGCCGGTTATTCTGGAATGCAACGCTTGGACCATGCCTCAGGAGCGCTACAACACCGAATGGGTCAAGGAAAGACGCGTCGGCATTGTTCTTTCCAACTTCAGGGAAATCGTGTCCGGCGTGAATCAGCTTCTTGAGCCCGCCACACTCGCGGAATTCCGCCAGAACGTCGCCGCCCTCAACAATCAGGCCATCTTTGAGATCCCAGAGATCTTCGCGAAGCTCCTTGGCGAACCGCTCCAATCATTGACTCAGAATCCGTGAAACAATATCCAGAGTTGCCCCTTTCCGACGTTCCGGCGCTCTTCATCTCCCCAAAAAACTGTCATTCCGAACGGAGAGACGGCGCATTCTGCCGTCACGGAGCGGAGGAATCGCAGCTCAACTTCTGGATTGAATGAAGAATTATCTCGAGGCCCGCTCAGCGTGTGCGAGTCTTGGCAGCCGCGGCCCAGCGCCGGGATTCTCCGCGGGAGGTTTCGTCCGGGGCTTCGCGCAAGTCACCGCCCACCATCGCGAAGCATATTTCGGCAACTCGCACATCTTGCCGCATCCCCCCGCTGTCTTTGAAGGCCCGCACCCGCAATAGCAAACCCCGGGCTTCACCTCCTTCACTCTCGAGGAAGTATCAGCCAACACGGAGAAGGCCATCACGGCTGCAGCCACCAGCAGGTCCAACAAGACCCAGGTGACGAGGCGGCGAACTCGCTTGTATGAGAAAGAACTCATGCAGGCTCAGTTTCAGCCCGAAACACCCAAAAAACCGATAGCTCGCCCTTCTCAAAAAAAGCTGTTACCTGAGTCCTGAAGGTACTAGAGCTGTACTAACTGTAGCTTGAAAGTGCGCGCCTTATTTGCTTCGTTCCATTTTGAGTTCCGGGTGCAGTTTTGGTTCACTCCTCCCCATTTCGCCCCAGTCATAAATTATCTGTTTTTAATGTTTTACGAGTTCTTCACGGCCCTCTCTGGTTGGCTCCCGTCGTGCGTCACTCTCAGCCGTGGGCGCGTTTCGGTTGACGAAGCGCCAGGACTGCAAGCGAGGGGGAAGGGGCCTGCTTGCCGGTTTTTGTGTTTCGTTCCCACCTGCCTCTGAGAGGGAAGCTAGGATGGATAACCCTACGCGCCGGTGTGAAAACGACATCGGCATCTGAAACGCGCCTTCGGGGCTCCCGGTCCCAAGCGGGAGCTCCATTTTGTAGGAACACCACGCCAATCATCTGGCTTTGCCAGTATTTCATATTTGCATTTTTCTCTGATCTTGAAAAAGTTCCGGTAGGACGGGCAGACGATTTCTTGCCAATCGCTTAGCGGCTGACTAGTTCACTATACGTGTGACGGCGATACCTGCTTGCCCGAGCACATGCGCCACCTGCGTCTCGCGCAATCGCGACCCATCGTATTCGAAGGACACCTGCTTGTTCTGCTCATCCACGCGAAATCGCCGCAATCCATACGTGTTGGCGAATTCTCCCAACCTGCCCAATTGTTCCAGGCTCAGCGGCGACTGCAATTCGTAAGTGATCTCCACGAGTGTCATGGCCGCATTATAGCAGCCCCTACCGGCATCACCCAGCTTCGCATCTAATCTCGCAAGCACGAACATAGTAAGCTATCCACGCGAGGTTTCATGTCGAGTTCACAGCTCCCCGGCTTGCCGATTCTGCCTTCCGCGCCAAAGGAGAAAGATCCCGTTTGCGGAATGATGGTGAACCCGCAAAAACCCGCTGGCAAATACGACTACAAAGGCAAAACCTACTATTTCTGCTCCGCAAGGTGCGCGGAACGTTTCCAGAAAGAGCCCGAGAAATTCCTGGCCGCTCCCGGAAAGGCGGGCATGGAGCACACGATGGGCGCGGTTCATCCAGCGCACACGGCCCCACCCCCTGCGGGCAAGGGTGTTCGCTACACCTGCCCGATGGACCCTGAGATCATCCAGATCGGTCCGGGGACTTGCCCGAACTGCGGCATGGCGCTGGAACCGATGGATTTCGTCGCCGTGCCTGCCGGGGAAGAGCAACCCGATCCTGAGTACGTTTCCATGCGCTTGCGATTCTGGATCAGCGCAGCTCTATCGCTTCCCTTATTCGTTCTCTCCATGTTCGGCGAAGCCTTGGGTTTGCATCTCGCGCCTGCCACGCGAAACGGCATCGAGCTTTTGCTGGCGTCGCCCGTCGTTCTTTGGGGAGGCTGGCCGTTCTTTCAACGCTTTTGGGCTTCGCTTGTCAATCGCAGCCCCAACATGTTCACCTTGATTGGGCTCGGCACCGGCGCGGCATATCTCTACAGCCTCGCCGCAACGTTGTTCCCACAATTCTTTCCAGCCTCGTTTCGCGGTATGCATGGCGGCGTGGACGTCTATTTTGAGGCCGCCGCCGTCATCACCACGCTGGTCCTGCTTGGCCAGGTACTCGAACTTCGGGCGCGCCGCCGCACTGGCGATGCGATCCGCTTGCTCCTGCATCTAGCCCCGCAAACCGCGCATCTCGCTTCTGCCGGAACGGAGCGCGATGTGCCCTTGGAGCAGGTCCAGCACGGCGATCTGCTTCGCGTGAAGCCTGGTGAACGCATCCCCGTTGATGGCACCGTGCGTGAAGGCGCCAGCGCCGTTGACGAATCGATGGTGACAGGCGAGCCGCTGCCCGTTGAAAAATCCGGCAGCGATAAAGTTACCGGGGGCACGCTAAACACCAGTGGAAGTTTTATTATGGTCGCCGAACGCGTCGGCAACGAGACTCTCCTCGCGCAGATCGTCAAGCTAGTCAGCGAAGCCCAACGCAGCCGCGCGCCCATGCAGCGCCTTGCGGACAAAGTCGCTGCCATCTTCGTACCCGCCGTGGTGGCCGCCGCAATCGTGACGTTTCTCGGTTGGGGATTCTTCGGGCCGGAGCCGCGCTTCGCTCATGCGTTGATCGCCAGCGTCTCTGTCCTCATCATCGCCTGCCCTTGCGCACTGGGCCTCGCAACGCCCATGTCTATCATGGTTGCTGTAGGTCGTGGCGCTTCCGCCGGCGTACTTGTTCGCGATGCTCAAGCCTTGGAAGCTCTAGCCCGTGTTGATACGCTCGTGCTGGACAAGACTGGCACGCTTACCGAAGGCCGGCCCAGCCTCGCCAACATCACAATCTTCGAAAGTGTGACGTTGAAAAGCGACGCTCTGCTCTCTCTGGCGGCAAGCGTAGAGCGTGCCAGCGAGCATCCCCTGGCACGCGCCATTGTTCGTGCCGCGGAAGAAAAAAAACTTCCCATCGCTCCGGTCTCAGCCTTTCAGGCGACACCCGGCGGCGGCGTCGAAGGTGTGATTCTCGGCAAAAAGGTCCAGGCCGGCACGTCCACATTTCTTGAGGGGCGCGGCGTCAAGGTCCCCGATTCTCCCATAGCGCCGGCGCAACTCGCGACTTCCAATGCCGTCACCACGGTATTGGTCGCAGTAGATGGACGCGCTGCGGGAGCGCTTTTCCTCACGGATCAGGTGAAGTCCACAACAGCCGAAGCCTTGCAGCTTCTCCGCAAAGACGGTCTGCGCATAGTGATGCTCACCGGCGATCGAAAAGATTCCGCCCAGCACATCGCCCAGCAATTGGGCATCACCGAATTCGAAGCCGAGGTGCTGCCGCAAAGAAAGGAGCAAGCCATCCGCGAACTCCGAGCGCAAGGTCGCATCGTGGCCATGGCGGGCGACGGCATCAACGACGCTCCTGCCCTCGCTGCCGCCGACGTTGGCATTGCCATGGGTACCGGCACTGATGTGGCCATCGAAAATGCAGGCATCACCCTCGTAAAGGGAGACCTCCGAGGCATCATCCGGGCCCGGCATCTCTCCCGCGCTACCCTGAGCAATATCAAGCAGAATCTGGCCTTCGCTTTTCTCTACAACGCGCTGGGAATTCCCGTGGCTGGGGGAGTTTTCTACCCCATCTTTCACTGGCTTCTCAGCCCTATGATTGCCAGCGCCGCCATGAGCTTCAGCTCTGTGTCCGTCATCACCAATTCTCTGCGGCTCCGACGTACCCCTCTGTGACGCCTTCCCCCAGTTGATTTACTGACCGTTCGGCATTTCAGACGTCTTAAACAGGTAGGAATCGGAACATTTTGCCCAGCCCTGCGTATATTTAAGCAGCAGGCACGAGAACGCTAGCCAAGGGGTCGGTTATGTCCAGTAATGGCAATGGTATAGGCAATGGATTTGGCAATGGAAAAGCAGCCAAAAAGCGCCGCCGCAGGATCATCATTGCGTCCATCGCGGCCTTCATCGTCATTGGGGGAGGCTACGGCGTTTATGCCGCCCTGCGCCCCAGTCATGAAATCGATCCCTCTAAACTCGCCGCTGTCGAACGTGGCGACCTGGCGCGAAGTGTAGTCGCCACCGGAAAGATTCAGCCGCTATCCAAGGTAGAAGTAAAGTCCAAAGCCAGCGGCATCGTTAAAAAGCTCTTTGTGGATTATGGCGACCGCGTCAAGCAGGGCGACATTCTTGCCGAACTCGATAAGGTCCAGCTCGAAGCCAGTGTGCGCGCCTCGCAGGCCAACTATCAGGCCGCCCAGGCTGCTCGCGATTCCGCCACTGCTACCCTCGAGCGCAACAAGGTTGATGCGGAAGGCCCCGATGTGCCCTATCTCAAACTCAACATGGAACGCGCCCAGCAGATGTACAAGGATGGCGTAATGTCCAAGAGCCTCGTCGAAGACGCCGAAAAGAATTACCAGCTGGCCTTGAACAAGCAAGTCAGCGCGCAGCGCAACCTGGCCGTTTCTCGCGCGGAGATCGCCAAAGCCGAAGCGCAAGTGGCGCAAGCCAAAGCCGCCCTCGAAAACGCCGAAGAGGATTTGCGCAACTCCACCATCATCAGCCCGATTGATGGTCTGGTGCTCTCGCGCGACGTCAACGTTGGCGACGCCGTCAGCTCCATCCTCGTACTCGGCTCCCAGGCTACTTTGATTATGACCCTCGGCGACATCAGCGAAGTCTACGTCCAGGGAAAAGTGGACGAAGCCGACATCGGCAAAGTTTACTTGAACCAGCAAGCGCGCATCGTTGTGGAATCGTTCAAGGACAAGAAATTTACCGGCAAAGTGACGAAGATTTCCCCCATGGGTAAGGAAAAGGACAACGTCACGACATTCGAGGTGCGAGTTTCCATCTCCAATCCAACCCTCGAACTCAAAGCCAACATGAGCGCTAACGCCGAAATCCTTCTCGAGGAAAAGAAGAACGTACTGATGGTGCCCGAGGCCTCTCTTATTTATGACAAGGACCGCAGCGCCTCGGTCGAGCTCCCCGATCCCAAGGCCGACAACGGGCGCAAGAAAGTGGCCGTAAAGCTGGGCATCTCCAACGGTGTGAAAACGGAAATCGTTTCCGGCCTAACCGAAAAACAGCAAGTCGTCTTGCAATAGCGGGGGCCAGCCATGACGTTCCGAGATCTATTGCGCGACACTATCGCGACGCTTTGGGCGCACAAACGCCGCACGCTGTTGACCATGTTCGGCATCGCCTGGGGCATCATCTCCATCACCTTGATGGTGGCGGCAGGCGAAGGCCTGGGCCGCGGCATCCAGAAACAGCAGGAAAACTTCGGCAAAGACGTGATGATCATTTTCTCTGGCCGCACCAGCATGCAGGTTGGCGGCGCGCGTTCCGGCCGTGTTGTCCACTGGATGGAAGACGACTACAAGGAAGTGGCCAGGGAAGCGCCCGCTTGCAGATACGTCATGCCGGAACTGGGCAACAACGTGAAAGTGCACAGCGCCTTCAACAGCGGAGACATTGACACGGTAGGCTCCCTCCCTCCTTTCGCCATTATCCGCAGCGTCGCCGTTGCGCAAGGACGCTTCTACAATGACGAGGACAACGAACAGGGCCGCCGCGTCGCCTTCCTTGGCAGTGATACCAAGAAGCAACTCTTTGCCGAGCGCGAAGCCATCGGCCAGACCATCGAACTGAATGGCGTTCCCTACACAGTAATCGGCGTTATGAAGACCAAGGACCAGAACTCCAGCTACGACGGCGTGGACATCCGCAAGATTTTCATCCCGTTCAATTCCATGAAACGCGATTTTCCGAACAAGCCGCCTGCCGTCGAGCACACTGTTGACCGCATCCTTGCTGCTCCCTGGTCGCTTGAAACTCATCCCGCTTGCGTGCGCCAGATTCGCCGCACCTTGGGGCGTTTGCATAATTTCGATCCGCGTGACGAAGAAGCCGCCAGCATCTGGGACACCGTCAAGAACGCTCAGGCGAACCGCATGATTTTTGTGGGCATGGAAGTTTTCATGGGCGCCGTCGGCGTCGCCACTATTTTCCTTGGTGGGCTGGGTGTGATGAACGTCATGCTGGTCAGCGTGCGCGAGCGCACTCGCGAAATCGGCGTGCGCAAAGCCCTTGGGGCAACACGAGATTCCATCCTCCGGCAATTCTTTCTGGAGACCATCATCGTTGTGTTCATCAGCGGTGGGGCAGGGCTAATCATTTCCTATGGCTTCTGCGCGCTCGTGAACCTGCTGCCGAAAATCCCGTTTTTTGATGGCCTCGACGCGAGCTGGAAGCTTGCGGCTCTAACGATTAGCTTGCTGGGTCTGATCGCCGTGCTTTCCGCGCTCTATCCCGCGGATCAAGCCGCCTCCGTCGATCCTATCGAAGCCCTGCGCTTCGAGGCAGGTGGGTGATGCTATTCGAAGTCTTCAAAGAAGCCTGGATCGCTCTCGGACGCAACCGCGTCCGCAGCCTCCTCACCATGACCGGCATCTCCTGGGGCATCGTCGCGGTTACGCTTCTCTTGAGCTATGGCTCCGGCTTTCGGAGTGTGCTCCTTTACACCTTTGAAGTATTCGGCAAGGGCGCCGTCATCTGCTGGCCCGGCACAACCAGCCAACAAGCCGGCGGCGAGCGTGCCGGCAAAGAGGTCCACTTCGAGCAGGAAGATGCGGACTGGATAAAAGCACAATCGCCGCTCATCAAGCGCGTAACAATGGAAACCGTACGATGGAAGGGAGTTTCGCATGAAGAGCGCGTCTCTGAGACCGCGACTCGTGGCGTCTATCCCGAATACGGCGAGATGCGCAATGAATTGCCCACCGAGGGACGATGGATCACGCCCGAGGACATCGCCGAGCGCCGCCGTGTGGCGTTCCTCGGTGCGCGCCTCAAGAAGAAACTCTTCAGTGGCACTCCCGCTGTAGGCGAAACGATTCGCATCGACGGCGTGCGCTTTACCGTTATTGGCCTCATGGACATGAAATTCTCCGACAGTTGCTATTTCAACTGCGACGATGAATCAGTCTTCATTCCTTACACCTCTGCCGGAGACATCTGGGATGCGCGTTACGCCAGTGTATTGGTTTTCGAGCCTGTCGCTCCGCAATTTGAAGCCCTGGCCATGCAGCAGTTCCGCACCGCCGTGGCCAATCGCCAGCATTTCTCTCCCAACGACAAACGCGCCATCACCATGTTTGGCCGCCAGGAGTTCAAGCCGATTTACGACGGCATCACCCTCGGAATTGAAGGGCTTCTCTTCCTGATCGGTGCCATGACCCTGGGCATCGGCGGCGTCGGCGTGATGAACATCATGCTCGTTTCCGTCGATGAACGCGTGCGAGAGATCGGCTTGCGGCGCGCTCTCGGGGCCCGAAAGGCCCACATACGCTGGCAATTCCTGCTGGAAGCGCTGGTGCTAACGTTAGCCGCCGGAGCTATCGGAATGTTTTTCTCATGGCTGCTCACTTCCTCGATCGGCACACTGCCTTTCCTCGGCCCGGCCTACGAAGACGATTCCGGCAAAGTAGACATCCATCTGAATCTCTCCGTCATGACCATGGTCATGTCCAGCCTGATCCTCATTGTTGTTGGCGTGATCAGCGGTTGGGTGCCCGCCATGCAAGCGGCAAAACTCGATCCCGTCGAAGCCTTGCGTTACGAATAGAAACGCTATTGCAAGATTGGCAGTAAAAAATGAGTGTCCTGCCTTCCGGGCCCTTCCCCAAAACTGTCATCCCGACCGAAGCGGCCCGATTGTTTCCTTCGTGCCGTTTTCTGGCACGTCGGGCCGCGAAGTGGAGGGATCGCGGCACAATCCTCAACACGCGCACAACTCTCGCGCGCTGTCCCGCCCCCGTCGCTCAACAAGTACTCCCCAAGTCCCAGGGCAACTCTCGCAGAAATATCTTGTGTGAATTCGGCGACTCTGTTCTATTTTTGTGAGCGTCATCCTGACGGATTGCTACGCGGAAGGCTCGGGGCAGGCAACTCATGGTCAAGACGGCAATGATCGTTGTTGATGTGCAGCGTGACTTTTGCGCAGGCGGCGCGCTTGCTGCTTCCAACACTCCAACCCTGTTTGCGCCGCTCCAGGATTGCATTGACGCGGCCCGCCGCAGCGGCCTCACCCTCATCTTTAGCCAGGATTGGCATCCCGCGAACCACAATTCGTTCCACGTAAATGGAGGGAAATGGCCCGTCCACTGTGTCGCGAACACTCCTGGCGCCGAACTCATGCCGCCCCTCAGCGCCGCCCCGGGCGACATCATCATCCAAAAGGGAACTGCGATTGACGGCGAAGGTTACTCGGCCTTCGATTCCACGCAACTCGAATCCCGCTTGCGCGAACTAAAAATCGGACGCGTTAGTGTTGCTGGCATCGCCACGGAATACTGTGTCCGTGCCACCGCGCTGGACGCCAATCGTGCCGGCCTCGAGACCATTCTCCTTACCGACCTCATTCGTCCCGTGGAAGAAGCTGCCTCGCCCAAGATCCTCACGGAACTTGGCCGCGCAGGGGTGCAGCTCATGCCATCGCCACGCTGGCTTGTGCTATTGAAGAAGTAATGGGATATCTGAACCGCCGATCAGAGACGCTTTGGTCTGAAATCCAAAGCTGATCGCTCTCTTTAGTTCGCGACCAAAAATCTGTCATTCCGACCGGAGGGACGGCGCACTTTGCCGTCCCGGAGTGGAGGAACCGTGGCACTAATTCAAATTGTACGCATAATCAATTCTGCGCCAGCAGCGCATCGAAATACGCCACCATATCTGGAGAGTTCCAATCTTGCGGCCCAATGATCTTCCGCGCAATTTTCCCCTTGCGGTCGATCACATACGTTTCCGGCCACATCGCAGTGCCATAATCCGTGGCGATCTTCTGCGATGGGTCGTCATAGGTAGGGAAATTGATGCCGTGCTCCTGGATGAATTTCGCGTAAGCAGATTGATCTTCATCAATACTCACGCCAAGCACCACCCCGTTCCGCAATGCAATGCGTTTTTGCAACTCAATGAGCGCGGGAGTTTCCTCGATGCACGGCGGGCACCAACTGGCCCAGAAATTCAACACCACTACCTTGCCCCGCAGGTCCGAGAGATGTGCTGGCTTTCCGTTCAACTGAAGGGCGAAGTCTTCCGCCCTTGACCCGGCAACCGACGATTCGCCCTGCCGGTAGTGGGGCAGCGTGAAAAACGCCAGCACGGCAAAAGCAAAACCCATGCTGCCGTAGGCGAACAATTTCCGGAAGACAGTATTCATATATAGCTATAATAACGTAGAGAATCCCCAGCGGAAAGTCTGGCCGCTTCCAACTTTTCATGACCAACTCCGCACCCAATTCGCCGCGAATTTCCGCTATCGTGCCGGCACGTAACGAGGAAGCCGTCATCGCTGCCTGTGTCGAATCCTTGGCGCATCAACCTGAAATCGCGGAAATCCTTGTGGTCAACGATCAATCCTCCGATCGCACCGCCGAAATCGTCCGCGCCCTCACCCCGAAATATCCCCACTTGCGCCTGCTGGAAACTACCGGTCTTCCTTCAGGCTGGGTCGGCAAGAACAACGCGGTCTGGCTTGGCGCGCAGCATGCCACGGGCGATTGGCTCCTCTTTACTGATGCCGATGCCGTACACGAAAAGAACTCGGTCTTGCAAGCCTTGCAGATTGCGGCCAAATCGAACGCGGCCTTGGTCTCTTTTTCTCCTGAGCAAATAATGGGCACATGGTACGAAAAGGCGCTCATCCCCTTCGTCTACGGTCGCCTCAACCGAAACTTCCCCTTCGATGAAATCAATGATCCGCGCAACGGGGCGGCGGCCGCCAACGGCCAGTTCATCCTGATTCGCCGCGATGCTTACAACGCCGTCGGTGGCCACGCCAGCATCGCGGGAGAAGTGCTCGAAGATGTAGCTCTCGCCAAACTCGTCAAACGCGCCGGTTACCCAATCTGGTTCGGCAGCGGCAAAGGCTTCGTCCGAGTCCGCATGTACCGCTCCTTCTCAGCGATGTGGGCGGGCTGGAAAAAGAATCTCTATCTACTCGAAGGTGGAACTCCCGCCGAAGTTTATAAACAGATTCTGGCCGAGTGTGCTTTCCTTCTCGGCCCGCTCGCTCTCAGCTTCCTTGTCATTTACAAATGGCATCGCTTCGATTTCGCCATCTTCCTTGGCCTTTTCTTCCTTCTGCTGACTCACGCCATGCATTTCCAGGCCCTGCGCCGCAACCATTTCTCTGCCACGTTTTTTGCCTATCTCATCCCCGGCTCACTTCTCTATATTGCCGTGCTCTGGGCCTCCTATCGCTGCCATTCCCGCGGTAAGCTGGAATGGAAGGGCAGGGAGTATCCAGTGGGCACCCCTCACGCATCGAAAGGATAGCGGATAAAAGTGATGGTGTACTTGACGCGCAAAATCGAGTTCTCGGCTTCGCATCTCTACCACAACCCCGCGTTCACCGCGGAGGAAAACCAGCGCATTTTTGGCAAGTGCAATAATCCCCATGGCCACGGCCACAATTATTCGCTCGAAGTTACCGTCGCGGGCGAGCCGGACCCAACCACTGGCATGGTTTTGGATCTAAAGGAACTCAAGGAGATTCTCGAGCGCGAAATCACCCAGCGCATGGATCATCGTTTTCTGAACTACGAAGTCCCTGAACTCAAGGGCCAGATTCCCACCTGCGAGAATATCGTCCGCGTCATTTGGGATTTGCTTGAACCGCGCATTCATCAAGGGAAGCTCCACCGCGTCCGTCTGTACGAAACGCCCGATCTTTTTGCCGAGTGTTACCGGAATGGAGCGAAGCCCGCGTGAGATATGCGCTCAAAATCGCGCTTGGCCGGCGTTATCGTTTTGCTGCGTCGCACCGGTTGCACACTGAAAGGCTGAGCGCCGAAGAAAATGCACGCGTCTACGGGAAGTGCAACAATCCCCATGGCCACGGTCACAACTATGTGGTGGAAATAAGCGTATCGGGGAACGTCGATCCCGCCACCGGCATGATCGCGAATCTTGCGGACCTGGATGCTTTCGTCGAACGCGAAGTGATCGAGCCATTCGATCACAAATCGCTTAACGAAGATGTCTCTGCGTTTCGCGAGCAAGTACCAACGACCGAGAATGTCTGCAAGGAAATTTTCCAGCGCCTGAAGCACTTCCCGAAGGCCAGGCTGGAGCGCGTCCGAGTCGAAGAAACCTCGAACAACGCGTTCGAGTACGCCGGGGAAGAAATTTAGGATCGCGCTGCGGTCCGATTGAGAGGGGAATGGGCCTGTGAGTAAACCAACTGAAATCGTACTGCACGAAGCAAAGCTTGAAATACCGCAAGGGATCATCGCTGACCTGGTGCGCAAGATGCTCGTCGCCCTCGGCGAAGATCCCAACCGCGAAGGCCTGCGCAAAACGCCCGAGCGTTATGAAAAGGCCCTGAAATTCCTCACCAGCGGCTACCACCAGAATCTCGACAGCGTCCTGAACGGCGCCACTTTCAGTGTTCACTACGACGAAATGGTCGTCGTCAAGGACATCGAATTCTTCAGCCTCTGCGAACACCATCTTCTCCCATTCTTCGGCAAAGCCCACGTTGCGTATCTGCCTAGCCAGAAGGTGCTAGGGTTAAGCAAGATCGCCCGCCTGGTGAACATGTACGCCCGTCGTTTGCAAATTCAGGAGCGCATGACCAGCCAGATCGCCGATGCCATCTCCGAAAAAATTAGCCCCGAAGGCGTTGGCGTGATCATCGAAGCGCGCCACCTTTGCATGCAGATGCGCGGAGTGGAAAAACAGCACGGACAGGCCGTAACTAGCGCCATGCTTGGTTCTTTTCGCCACAACAAACAGACTCGCGATGAGTTCCTCTCGCTCGTACGCAACCAGAAATCGCAATAGCTTTTTCCGAGTCTAAATCGCTTATGAGTAGTCCTCGCTTACGCCTGAAGCAGCTTTTCTTCCTGCTGGGTGCATGTCTTGTAGCCATTTCTCTTTGCATGGCCGCCGCGCCACCCGCCGACGAAATCGCGCGTCTGGCCAAGGCCATGGACTGGAAACCCGGCCAAACCGTCGCCGACATAGGCGCAGGTGAAGGCGAGTATGCCTTTGCGGCCAGCGCACTCCTCGGGGAGAATGGAAAAGTCTACGCCACCGAACTCGACGAGAAGAAACTCCAGACGATCAAGGATGAAGTGGCCAAGCGCGGGCTGAAGAATGTGATCGTCCTGCAAGCCGCCGAAAAGGATACCAATCTCCCCGCGAATTGCTGCGACGCCATCTACCTTCGCCGCGTCTATCATCATTTGACCGCAGCGAAGGAAATTGACGCCAGCCTCCTGCGCAATCTGAAGCCCGGCGGCCTCCTCGCCATCATAGATTTCCCGCCGCGGAAATGGTTGACCGAAACCTCGCCAGTGAAGGACGTGCCAGAAAACCGCGGCGGCCACGGTATCCCGAAAAAAATCCTGGTTGGCGAGTTGAAGGCAGCTGGATTTTTCGTGCAACGGACTTTTGACGATTGGCCGGACGACGATTACTGCGTGATCTTTCGCAAGTCCGCGACACCCGCCAACTGACGCCGCCTGTCTAACCCTTGTGCGCGGCCCGTGAACGTCGCACGCGATCGCGGTTCCCGCACGTCGCGTCATCGCACCACCGGCGCACGTTGCCTTTGGTGCGATCCACAAACACCCACGCGCACTCGGCATTAGCGCAAATCTTCAAGCGGCTCCCGGTCTCCCGGATAAGCAACTCGGCGAACGACCGCGCAATCCACGCCAACTCCGCTCTCCAGCCAATTTGAGCGGGCTCCAAGCCCATCGCAAGCCCATTTTGGTTCTCCCCAATGCGCGGATACACAGGTACCTTTAACCATGCGTTTAGCTTGGCAATGTCCTGGCTGCCGAGCGACAACTGCGCGGCATTCTTTTCAACCAGGCGTCGCAGCAGGGTCCGCAGCGCTCGCAGCGCCTTCTGTGCGGCAGGCGGTTCGAACGATGAGCGAAGCTTCCAGTAATCCGCGAACGCGTGCAGCCACCGCGGGTCGTCCAGACATTCGGTTGGATGCCCAAAGCCGTCGAGCAGCTCGCTGTTCACCAGGTCCAGCCAGGGAGCGGAAGCTCCAAAGCCGCGTGCGGTAAACGGGTTTGCGGGACGGGGCACGGTAATGGATTAAAGTCTATTGACACGTTACGCAAAGTCGCGTACTGTCCGACACGAGATTAGCATAGTTAAGTCATTACAGGAAACTATCGGCAGTGAGTGACGCCACACAAACGATCACGCAAGTCGCCCCGCCCGGAGCTCTGACGACGGCACACAAACCCGGTCGCGTCCGCGTTGCCCTCGCCTTCCTATCCATTTATGTCATTTGGGGCTCCACTTACCTGGCAATACGTTTCGCCGTCGCGACCATTCCGCCCCTATTCACCGCCGGAGTTCGCCACTTGTCGGCCGGATCCATCCTGCTGGTGTGGTGCCTCGCGAAGGGACTGCGTCCCACCTGGCCACAAATTCGTGCCAGCATGGTCATCGGCTTTTTCTTTTTTCTGTTGGGCCACGGCTCGCTCCATTGGGCAGAGCGCATTGTCCCCAGCGGTTTGGCCTCCTTGCTCGTTGCCAGCGAGCCCATCTTCGTTTTTCTGCTCTCTTCGGCCGTGGCGCGCACCTGGAAGCTCACCACCATGCTCGTCGCTGGCATTTTGCTTGGCCTCGCCGGTGTCGCCCTACTCCTGTATGGTACTTCGCTGGAATCCCGGCCGGGAATGACGCTCGCGTCCTTCGCAATTCTTTTTGGCGCTCTCGCCTGGTCCATCGGCGTCATCTATTCCCGCAAATCGCATCTCTCCGGCAATCCCGCGCTGCTATCGGCGCTCTCCCTTCTCTCGGGCTCCATAATGCTACTCGCCACGGCCGGTCTCACCGGCGAAGCCAGGAGCTTCTCGGTTGCTCAAGTCACTTCAAAATCGTGGCTCGCTCTGGCATATCTGATTCTCTTTGGCTCAGTCATTGCCTTTTCCGCTTACAGTTGGCTCCTCGAGCACTATTCCCCCACGCTCGTGGCTACACACACGTACATCAATCCCGTCGTCGCTGTTTTTCTTGGCTGGCTCTATGGGGGAGAAGCGCTCACGCTCAAAGTAGGCATCGCTGCCGCCATGGTAGTCGGGGCCGTAGTGCTCGTCGATCGTGGCACCAATCAGCTTCACCACCTCTCCTCGAACCTCTCCAAATCTGCCGAATGACTCGTCTGCTGATCGTCTCGAGCTGACGCAAAAGAGGGCGCGGACTCCAGGCTCTTGCCGTCCTGGCGTGTCGCGCCCCAGTTGTTTCTAAACGAACCGTTTTTATTACTTCGTGATGGCCACGGAAGCCCGCGTGGTCTCCCAATCGAAATTGAGATTCGCGCCCATGCCGGATTTTTCGAAAGACACGGTGAAATTTTCCACCGGTGCGGGCAGCTTGGAGACTTTTACGTCAATGCGAGCGAGGTCGTTCGATTCGCCGGGATAATCGGTGCCCCATTCGCCGGTCTTCTTGCTGATGATCAGCGTCCACTTGTCCTTGTCGGGAATCGCAAACATGGTGTAACTGCCTGCAGGCACGGCCTTGCCGCCCACCGTAACATCTCCGGTGGTCACGAACGTGGTGGCTTCATTGGCTCCCAGGCGCCAGACTTTGCCGAACGGAGCGATTTCTCCGCCGACGTGGCGGCCCTTCAATCGTGGGCTCGAATAATCAATCGTAACGGTCTTCCCTCCGCCCAGGTCAAACGTAGCTGTCGCCGGCGGGCTTGGGCGCTTCGATTTATCCTGCTGTGCCAGGAATACGGTGGCGCACATCGCCAAGCCGAGACAGAGTACCGCAATTCTTGCCAAAACTTTGCTCATAGTTTCTCCCCTTGAATTTCCATTCCGTGGTCAACGTGGTCTTATCTAGTAGGGCCGGGACCTTACCACTAGCATTCAACCGGATTTGCCCCCGCGTTGCAAGACCCCGGTAGCACTCCACAGCTCCTTCGGTGTTCGCCTCAGACCTTGGCCTGACTCGACCTGCGAGGTTCATATCGCTGTCGCAAAAAACTTGCAACATGCAAGTGACGCCGCTACCATCCTCCCGTGACCCCAGCTCAAATATTTTTCCGCGCGGTTTTCCAGAAAAATGCTCGGAAGGAATAACAGCACAATGAAGTTACACACTTATCTCAACTATGGCGGCAACTGCGAGCAGGCTTTCCGCTTCTATGAAAAGCATCTCGGTGGCAAAATCTTCATGATGATGACTCACGGACAGATGCTGGATTCCAGCAAGGTCGCCCCCGATTGGAAAAACGCCATCCTTCATGCTCGCATGAGCATTGGAGAGACAGTGCTTATGGGGGCTGATGTCCCGCCGGACCGGTTTCAACCCATGCGCAGCGCTTATCTTTCCCTTACCGTCGAGAGCAACGAGGAAGCAGAGCGTATTTATGCCCTGCTCTCCGATGGCGGCCAGATCTTCATGCCCATGGAGGAGACTTTCTTTGCCTTCCGCTTTGCCATGCTCCGCGACAAGTTCGGCACGTCCTGGATGATTGTCCACGAACGCCCGATGCCTCCCGGCGCATGAAGGCAGTCGAACAGGAATCAACCTGCGCCTCAAGCCTTTCAGCGGTAAGACACAATTGACCGCCCACTAAACGGGCCTTCGCCACTCCCCCGCATCCCCTCTTTAATCAATGAGACCGCAGCCTGGTTGGAGTTTCGTATTTTGTGTGTAAAATCGGGTGCTTATGGGGACGTAGTGCTCTATGACCGCATCGGATGTTAATTCTGATGCACGCAGTTTCCCATGTCACTTGTCCTGCTTCGCTCAGTTGCTTTCGAAAAATGGGCTTGGAGGAGGAACATGATTGATAGACTGAAGTGTTCAGGATCGGAGACACGGTTCATCTGGCCGGCTGTCTGTTGCGCTTGGATCGCAGTTACTGCGCAGACCATCCTTGCCCAAGATGCTACGCTGCCGATGGGCCGCGTGACAGGCCATGTTTTTTGCGCTGATACCAACGAACCTGCAAGATTTGCCACTGTATCCGTTTTCCGCGCGTCGCTGAAGGAGGGCCCGGCAGACGATAGCGAGACCGCGACCTCGGTGTTGACCGACACCGATGGAACTTTTGTGGTTGAACACTTAAAAGACGGACCTTACTACGTAATTGCCGAGTTGCCCGGCTATTTGAGCCAGATTTCCCAGTTCACTGAGCAACAACTCAGCCGTCCCACTGCGGCAATATTCGATCGTATGGATAAGGCCCTCCCCAAGGTCCAAGTGCTCCAAGGAGCGAGTGCGGGAGTGGAACTTAGACTCATACGGGGTGCTGCGGTGAGCGGTAGTGTTCGATACCAGGACGGAAGTCCTGCGATAGGAGTCACAATCCAGTTGCTCCGCCAAGACAAGGAATCAAAGTGGCGCACCGATTCGCCCGGAACTGCTCAGGGGGTGCTAGGCACCAAAACTGACGACCTTGGGCGTTTCCGAATCTCCGGCCTGGAGGCCGGGAACGTGATTTTGAAATGCACGCTGCAACAGGGTCACATTGGGCATTCGGAAGGCACTTTTGGGCAACGTTTCATCTTCCCGCAGGATTTCTCGGACGAGCAAACGCTTGAAGTCTTTTCCGGCGGAGTCTTTCGGGAAAAGGACGCAAAGCCCATCAAACTGGTTTCGGGCGCCGAATTCAACGATGCCGACATCATCGTGCCGCTCGAGATCTACCACATCTCCGGAATACTCACCTCGTCTAGCGATGGTCACGCCCTAAACGATGGCCGCGTGGCGCTTCTCTACACAGACACCGGAGTGCAAGTTGCGGAAACTAAGGTTGACCGCGACGGTTCCTTTCACTTCCCCTTCGTTCCAAAGGGCGCGTATCAGCTCTCAGCCGACGGTTCAGACACTGTCTGGATAGACAGAAGTTCATCTAAAATTACACCTCTTCAGGTTTATGACACCGCCACGCAATCATTAACCGCGGATCGTAACCTTGCTGACGTTGTTATCCAATTGCATCCGAAGCCAACGCCAACGCAGTAGCGGCAGTAAGACACTTCCGAATTTCAACCTGTTAACCGAACTTTCGCAGTTGAGCACATCTGAGCCAGTTAAGTGCCTTGTAATCAGTCGAGGCTAGGGAGAGGTCTTCACCACAAATAGCCTCCTACCGGACGGTTGGTACTTCGATTTTGTAGCTCTGTTTTTGCCCGACCAGGCGCGGTGGGGGCTGGCTTGGCAGCTGCAGTTTCAGCTTCTCGATCAGCACTTTGGTGTCGAGAGAAGGCTGGGTGTAGCGCGGCAGAATCAACCATCGTTGATCGACCGTGGGAATCCACACATCGATCATTTTGATTTCCGCCAACTTCTCCAACACCGCCGTAGGTGTCAACCCTGGGGCGTGCAGCAACAGACGCTGCTTCAGCGTCACTTGTAAGCAGTAAGCGAGAAAGGCAATCAAGATGTGCGCGTCGGCGCGATGCTCCAGTTGATGGCGGATCGGGCGGATGCAAAGTTCGCTTTTCAGCGACCGGAATACCGCTTCGATCTGGGTCAACTGCACGTAGCGCGTCCACAGCACGCTGGGATCTCCGGCGGTAAGGTTGGAGCGCAGCAAGTAGTGCCCGTCGCGCCATTCCGCCGCTTGGAGTTTTTTCTTATCCACACGAAACTGGAAAGTCTCGCGCGTAACCTGCTGGCCTTCCTCCGGTACTTGCATTTGCACGAACTGGAACGCGCGGCCCGCTTGAGCTTTCGCGGCACCCAAACGCATCAGCAGCTGGACCAGAGAGGGCAGGCTGCGTCGCATGGCACGGAGCTTTTTGAGCAAGCGGACCAGGCGCTTACGGCGCATGGCGGTCTCTTTAGCTCTTCTTCCTTCACTCTTGGCCAGCACATAGAGTTCCCCGTCTTGCTCAAATAGTTTCACGTCCACCGACTCGCGAACCTGCTGCCAGGGCAGATCCAGCCATTTCTTTTCATACTCTTGGATCTTGCCTTTCGCTGTCCCCACCAGATAGAAAATCTCGCGTGCCGGATCCCGCATCTCCTGCAAGATCTCTTCGGTCGGAATACCGCGGTCCATTACCCACATGCGTTTTGCTTTTCCGTAGACCTTCTCGATGTGGTCTAGAAAATCACGCAGTGTGGTGCGATCACTGGTGTTGCCGTCCATCACTTCGTAGGCCAATGGAAAACCATCTGTGGTGATCACCAGAGCAATCACCAGCTGCAAACAGTCTGTCCGTTTATCGCGACTGTGACCGTACTTGGCCTTGGGGTTCTCTTCCATCGCACCTTCAAAATAAGTGCTCGTCAGGTCATAGAGCATTACTTCGAATTCCGCTTGAAACAGATCGGCCCACTTCTGGCGCAACCACTGAAACAGTTCCTGCTTATGTTCCAGCACACGGTCCAGGCAGCGATACAAGCGATCCTTTTCGGCCACGGAGAAATTTGTTCCCAGCAGCGCATCCATGGCAGTGGTCAGGTACCACTGGCGATGCACGCGAAACTCGCTGCCCGGATCCAGCAGTTGGCTCACCACCAGTAGCTGCAATACTTTTTCCCAAGGAACTTCTTCCCGAGTTCCGGCAAGGCGAGCGTCCCAAAACTCATGCAGGCCCAGTTGCTGCCATAACTCGCACGCCAGCCAGCAGCTACCGAACAGCCGAGGGCAACGCAGTTCGAGCCCGCTCAGTTTCACTTGCAGGCTGTCAATGGCATCGGCGGGAATCTCGCGGTCATCGGGAAACAAACTCAAGTTCGTATATTCTTGCTCTTGTTCATCAAACACCGACAATGTCTTGCGCCAGGCCGCTTGCTGTTGATCGTTGATCTCTCCGAGATAGAGGACGGTTCGCTGCACCGTTTTGTCCGAAGCGGTTCGATGGTTTTCTACGATGCTGAAGTAGCGATGATCCTTGCCGTCTTTTTTTCGATGGATGCTGCGCAAGAACATGTCCACTGCAGACTGCCAGAAGTCTGGTGCCCAAGGGAAGAGCCTTGGTCTTCACTCTACAGTTTTTTCAGAGTGCGGCGATGGAAACGCACGGCTTAGCTGCGAAAATGATCGCAAAAATGCCGAAAATTGCTGGCAACTGCGAAAGTTCGGTTAAGCCTACGAATGGCTTACAAACGCCAAATCTTTGGCTACCGGACCTCTCGAATCTACTCCCCGGCCAAAACTGAACTGGACAAGAAGCGCAGACATTACCAATCCAAGTCGAGGCACCCCTTCCCTCGCGCAATATGGTATGGCACAATACGCCGCGTCGCTGGAGGTATCTATGCGTGTACGTTTCGCCTACCTTACCCTCTCAGCCGCTCTGGCTACCTCGGTTCTGCAGGCGCAAGCTCCGTCCGTGCCGCCCTCCCCGCAAAAACAAACGCAGCAGTTTTACGTCCAGGATGGAGGAACGCGCGAGATCCTGGAGAGCATCGTCATTCCCCCGAAGCCCGATGCTCCATTTACTCTCACTCTTTCTACCGAATGGGTGAAGACGTTCTACGATGGCGGCACCACCACCATGGTCAACCAGCGCAGGATTGCGCGCGACGCCAAGGGCCGCATCTATCAGGAAAGATGGTTCCTTGTTCCCAAGAACGGCAAAATCCAGTCACAGATGAGCGCCATCCAAATTTCCGACCCCAACGCTCATACTCACTATAATTGCTTCCCGCTTCAGAAGCCGGCCACATGCCAGTTGACCACCTTTGCCCCTTCCACCTCGGCTGTTTACCAGATGCAGGGCCCGCCACCCGGTCCGCTCTCCAACGATACTGGCGAAGTTACTCATGAAGAGCTCGGCAAGCAATCAATTGCCGGAGTCGAAACTTCGGGCACGCGAGACTCCACCATCTATAATCCCGGAGTTTTTGGGAATGACCGCAAAGTCACTGCCGAGCGCGAATTCTGGTACTCGCCCCAACTCGGTATCAATTTGCTCTCTAAACGCTCTGATCCCCGCTTTGGGACGCAGACTTTCACCGTCACCGATATCACGCTGGCCGAACCCGACCCCAACCTGTTTGAACTGCCAGCGGGATTTAAACTCGAAGACCGCCGCCAGAACTCTCCGAATGAAGTGAACTAAGCCCAATCCCTACGGTTGCACCGGGTCGCCATACACGATTCCACGTCCATGCGTGCCCATGTAGACGCGGCCATACTGCTTCGGGTCGCCGGTGATGTGCAGCAACAACCCCCACTGGTGCTGGTCGTCGTTAATGCGCACCCAGCTTTCCGCGGTGTTGTCTGAGCGAAAGATCCCGCGTACGCCATCAACAACGCCAATCAGGTAAAGTGCCGGATAAGCCTTGTTCGGTGCGGCCTTGCCAAAACCAAACGCGTGAATCTCTTGCACGCCGTTGAGCTTGCCGAATGTTTTGCCTGTGTCCAGCGAACGATAGAGCCCGTCGAATGCCGCAAGCCACAGTTCTCCCTCTTTTGCGGGCGTGGCGTAAACGCGGTCCTGGCCTCCGCGGTTGTCGCCACGGTTGCCGCCAGGCTTGGGCAATCCGCCCGGCAGAGACAACGGCTGCTCGACAAAAGTGGCTGCGCCATCACGGCTCACAAAAAGCTTTCCCCCGAACAGGTCCAGCCCATAGAACTTCTGCGGATTGACCTGGTCGGCCACCACGCGTGTGTTCGCCGGAACTCCCTGCGAAGCAGTCCAAGTCGCGCCACGATCTCGCGTGTAATAGACGGCGCTGCGCTCCGGTGCCCATACCCATGTGCTGCCGTCGGCGGAAACCGCGATGTGCCCGAGAGCGCTGCTGACCTCGGGCGTCGCGGCGGGCGGTTGCCAGGATTTGCCCCCGTCGAGCGAGTAGCCGATATTGCTTCCCGGATGATGGCCGGATGCCCGGCCCACGCGCACAACCACGTCGGGATTGTTCGCGGCGCAGGCGACCCCGTTGGTATTGCCGAAAAGCGGTGGTTGCGAACTGTGGTCTGGTGCCGGTTTGTCCAGGTCCCAGTGTACGAATCCGCCGTAATCACCGATCGCGGAAATAAGGTGCGCGCCTTTCGACGGGCTGAGCAGTTCCAGCGCAACTGTCTCCTCAATTCCCGTGCTCATCACGCTCCATTTCGTTGGCTGCCCGCGATCTATGTCCGTAAGGTCAAAAGTTTCCCATCCCCCGTAACCCGTGGTGAACATGGCGTGATCGGGATTGAACGGATCAATCTCGATGTCGAAGAGCCAATGAATCGGCGTATCAGCAACGTAAGGTGCAAGGGAAGCGTCGAACGTGCCGCCACTGCCAAACACCGCTTTCCAGGTTTTGCCGCCATCTGTGCTCCGAAAAATGTCGTCGTTGCCTCGCCCGCTGTGCCAGCGATCAAATGTGCTTGCGATCAGCACTTGGGGATGGTGTGCGTCCACTGAAACGCCAACGTAGCCAAATCCTTTTTCACCGGGCTCCGGCTTCTCCGGCGTCACGTCGCTCCACTGGTGGCTCATCGTGTTGAGTTTCCACACCGCGCCGTCGGTCATTCGCCATGGTCCCGGCACTGTTCCATATGCGATATATAGATTTCCGGGATAGGCCAGCACAGCACGGTGCGGGCGATATTTGGTCGGCTGTCCGGGGATGGCACGCCAGCTTTTACCCCCATTGCCGCTCCAAAACAGGTTCTCACGCCCCATTAGCGAAACTCCGACGAAGACGTCTGTAGGCGCGTCATTTTTGCTGATGGTTGTGTCGAAAACCACAAACACAATACCCGCCCCGCGACGCTGCATGGCTTCCCAGGGATTGCTCGCTGGAGCAGTATCGGGAGGTTCCGTGATATCGGGAAAGCTCTCCACCCGTTTCCAGCTTGCGCCCGCATCGCTGCTCTTCCACAATCCATCATGCCGAGTGCCGAGATACAAAACTCTACCGTCATTGGGATCAACCGCCAGCCGCTCCCCATTGCCCCGCCCGCTCTCGTTCCCCCCGAATTTGAATGGCACATCAGTGCGCTCGAAAGATTTGCCGCGATCCTTCGAACGCAGAATCGCACCGTTCGGCGTGCGCGGATTGGTATACGTCCCGCACGCCAGGTACACGCGATTGGGATCGCCCGGATCAACAGCGATGCCCTCCACTCCCATCAAGTTCGTGTCGGGATAAGAGATCCAATCCATCAGCGGCTCCCAACGGTTGCTCTCATCATTCCAACGATAGGCGCCGCCGATATCCGTGCGCGCGTAGCGCAAGCCTTTCTCTCTCGGGTGAAAAATGATGCCATCAACGAATCCGCCACCCACAATCTGCACGTTCTTCCACGAGTACGGGACGGATGAGGGTACGTTGGATTGTGTTTGCCCAGCCAGCTGAAATTGCAAGGCAAGCGTCCCCGCTAAAGCTACGAACAACAATCCTGCAATCCGTTTTCCGTGCATGGCACTTCCTTCTAAGAGAGGCCTACTTCTCGAATTTCACCACGATTTCGTCCCCGCTGTAGTGCACGATGCGATCCAGTTGTGGGTTGAAGGAGAACCCGACCGGTTTCGCCTTCGACACAAGCACCACCTGGAAAGTCCGCTCCGTCAGCATCTCCGGGAACGAACCCTGGCGTTTGCCAATAGTAAGCGTCTTGCTTGCGTCATTCCAGCGCAGCGGAATACGAGTGAACTGCCTCTTTTCGTAGTTGTAGGTCAGCCCATCATCCTCGTAGAGCGTGAACGAACCGTCGGCACCATGATAAATGAACAACGTAATGGGGTCCGCCTTCTTCTCAGTTGTGTATTGAAGTTCCGGGCCGAAGGGAACTATCGAACCCGCCCGCACATAAAGCGGAATCACATCGTAAGCTGCGGGCGATTCGAGGCTTTCGCCTCCACCGTGCAGAACGCCAGTCCAGAAGTCATACCACTCCGCTCTGGCAGGCAAGTAGACCGCGCGGCTGCGAGCCTTGTAGGAAGTTACCGGGCCGACGAGGAGCGACGGCCCGAACATATACTCATCGCTGATTTCGCGTGCCTTGGCATCATTCCGGAAATCCATCACCAGCCCGCGCATCATCGTTCCGCCGTCATGCGTAATATCTCCCGCAATCGAATACACGTATGGCAACAGCCGATAGCGCAGCCGGTCGAACTTTAGTTGTGCCTGGTATGCGGGACTCGGCTCATCGCCGAAAAACCACATCTCGCGGTTAGGCGATTCGCCATGCGACCGCAAGAATGGCGCAAACGTGCCAAACTCGAACCATCGCGTATAAAGTTCACGCCATTCTTCCACATCCTCAGGCTTCGGACTGGCCGCGGCAAACCGCGCTGGAGCTGAAAATCCTCCAACGTCCATAGTCCAGTAGGGAATTCCAGAAAGGCACAGGCCGAGCCCCGCGGGGATTTGCAAGCGCAGTGCCGTCCACGTGGATGAAGTGTCCCCAGACCACGTCGCCGCGGCATACCGCTGTTCACCGGCAAACATGGAGCGCGTTAGGTTGAACACACGCTGGTTCGGCGCAGCCTCGCGCTGGCCCTTATATACGCCCTCGCTGTTTTGCAGCGGATAAGCATTCAACACACGCCCACCCACGCCCAACGCCGTGGGATTCATGAAGTGATGCTGTCCTTCTAGAGTGGGCGTCGGAGTCAGATCAGGCTCGGTCGCGTCCATCCACCAGGCGTCCACGTTCTTGCGGAACAATTCGCGCTCAATCTGTGACCAGAACAACTTTCGCGCCTCCGGATTGAACGCGTCATAAAATGTGTAAGGATAGCCGACCCAATCCTTCAAACCTTCCTTCAAGTTCGGCTCGTACAAAAAGCCCCTCGAGTGCATGGCTTCAAAGTTTGTCGTGCCCGGATAGAATTTCCCCCACACGGAAATCATCAGCCGCGCGTGCTTTTCGTGTATCGAGCGCACCCAGCCGGCAGGGTCGGGGAAACGCGCCGGATCAAACTCGTGTGAGCCCCACGCGTTCTCTCTCCAGTAGAACCAGTCCTGCACGATGTTGTCGAATGGAATCTTGCGTGAACGGAACCCATCGATGACGTCAAGGCTTTCCTGCGCCGTCTTGTATCGTTGGCGGCTCTGCCAAAGTCCAAAAGCCCACACCGGCATCATTGGCGACGGGCCTGTAATCTGACGATATCCTGCGACAACCTGGTCTGGCTCCGGGCCATAAACAAAATAGTAGTCAATGCCTTCGCCAACCTCTGACCAAAGCGAGGTTGCCTTCTCCGCTGAAGGAGTTTTCCAAGTCAGATTCATCGCCATCAAGCCGTCCTGATCTTTCGTCCATTCAAGCTTGACGTGATACCGCTTCTTTGCGTCCAGATGGATGCGCGCCAGGTCTTTCCACGGCAGCCAGGACTGCCTCCAGTGATTCATCAGCTGTTGGTCGCCGATCCACATCTTGATGCCGCTGTTGGAGAAAGTCTGAAAAAGGTAGTCGCCCGTGGCGCTGGGCTGCAGTTCACCTTCCCAGAGCACACTCACATCGCCCGCAGGCAAATCAGGGTGAATGACGCGGTTCGGCTCGTGCGTCTGGCCGCTAATGTCAATATCGATCTTCGGGTCCACACGTTGCGCCACTAACCGCTCGAAGTGGGCTCCCGCATAATAGGAGCCCGTGAGCCCTCCCGGCTTTCCATTCGCACCAAAAAGCTGCACCGCAGGGATAGCTTCAAACGGGCGCAAATCCCCGAAACGAGTAAACGAATTGTTGTCCCAAAAAATACCGTAGCCGCGGCTGGAAACCAGAAATGGCACAACGTCGGTCCCGTTGTGCTGCCAGAGGTCCAGATCAAAGCCCCGGATGTCCAGCAGCCCGAGTTGGTTCTCTCCCAGCCCGTACAGCGATTCGTCTGCCGCCGGCTCCCATTGTTGCTGCACGTGGAAAGTCTTTTCTCCCTGCACCTCCTCAGGCGTTATATTGCGGCCACCGGTCGTCTCCATCAGGATGGGCTTGCCGCCAGTGTCAAAGAAGCTCATCGCGCCTGACGTCAGGTCCACGCGCGCCTTGAGCCTTGCAGTTGTAATCGTCGCGTAGCCGCCCTCGCTAGCTAATTGCCATTCGGGGACTGGGCCATTTGCCGGCACAACAGCCAGGCTCTCATGCTTGAAAAACGCTCGATCTTTGGCAAACGCCACATGAATAATGCTGTCCGTGCGCACCCCTACCTTCAGAAAACCATCCGGGAAGGGAATTACGATGCCGTCCGCCTGTTTTTGCGGAACTCCAGTCTGACCCGCCGCTACCTGCGTCAAGGCAAGAGCACACACCAGAACAACAATTGAGGACCGTAGCATAAATTCTCCTGAGAAAAACCAATTACTATAACGCACTGTCCACATTAAATCTGTGTTCAATGGAGAATACTTTCGCTATTGCTCTCGCCCGAGGCTCTCCCCAACTCGCTTTGCACCCTGAACCACTTCCGGGCACTCTGACAGAAAGCTTTAGTGGCACCTGATGAGGGGGCAGACATGCAGAAACGGCCAAAGGCCGACTATTACAGCACTGACGCGTAGTCCTGCTAACCCAAAGCTGAGAACAACATACACCCACCTCGCGATTTATTTTGTCGCAAAAAGCACTGGACATCCGTTATCGCGTTTGAGAGGATCAGTGTGGATTACTCGATGCGGAGGCCCCACATTGAAACGAAATGCAGAAGGCGTACCGAAGTTCTTATCCGGACGGGAATTCAGCCATCAAGAGATTCAGGAGATTCAAGAGACGGTGCGGGTGTACTGGCGGCTGAGTCGGAAAGAGCTGGTACAGACCATCTGCGAACACCTGGATTGGGTTACCCCGGCAGGACGCAACAAGCTGGCTTCCTGCGCGAAGGCTTTGCAGCAACTGGAGGCGCTGGGTTTAGTGAAATTGCCAAAGCTGTGCGCCAGTAATCAGCACATGGGGGGGCGCACGATCGTGGTGGGAGCGGGCAGCGCAGCGGAGGAGGAGATTGCCGGAACCGTGCAAGAGGTGGGCCCGGTGGAAGTGCAACCGGTAGGCGGGAAGGAAGCGAACCAGCTGTGGAACGAGTACGTGCAACGTTACCATCCGCTGGGGTACAAGCGCCCGTTTGGAGCGCATCAGCGGTATTTTCTGGTGGGCCGGGAGGGGCGTCGCTTGGGCTGTTTGCTGTTTGCTTCCTCGGCGTGGGCGCTGCGGGAGCGAGACGCGTGGATCGGATGGACGGAACGCGATCGCCAGCAAAGATTGAACTGGGTGGTGGCGAATACGCGTTTCTTAATTTTTCCCTGGGTGCGGGTCAAAAATCTAGCGAGCAAGGTGTTGTCGCTGGCGGCGCAGCGGATACGGAAAGACTGGGAGGAACGCTACGGCTACGGGCCGGTGTTGCTGGAAACGTTCGTGGAGCTGGCCCGCTACCGGGGGACGTGCTATCAAGCAGCCAACTGGATTCGCTTGGGGGAGACGCGTGGGCGAGGACGGATGGATCGTCACACACGCTACCTATCGACTCCCCGGGCGATCTACGTATATCCGCTGGTGCCGGAGTTTCGTGCATTTCTGCAAGGGACGAGCGAAGAAGGCCAGGGGCAGCGATGAGCTGCCGGGGCCGCAGAGAAGAACGGAGACAAGAGAGACAGGACCGGAGACGAGCGGCGAAAGAACTGCGCAAGCGTCAGGTCGCCGAGGGTCTCGAGAGTTCGCCGAGGGGCACGATCGGGAACGGAACGAGTCCCTGGAAGACGGTGAGGGAGGAACAGCAGGCGCGGCAGGAAGCGGTGGAGGAACAGCTCCAAGCGTATCGTTCGGCCCTGCCCACGTTGTTGAAGCGGTTGGGGAAGATCCGCGACCCGCGGAATCCGAAAACGATCCGACACAAATCGACGGTGTTGCTGTTGTACGGGATACTCCTGTTTGTATTCCAGATGGCCTCGCGACGAGAAGCCAACCGACAGATGACTCTGCCGCAGTTCCAGGAGAACCTGCGACGGCTGTTTCCGGAGCTGGAAAGTGTAGCGCATCAGGACACGCTGAACCGGCTGCTGGCGGGGATCGAGGTAAACGAGATCGAGGGAGCCCTGGTCGAACTGATCCAGCGGTTCATCCGCAAGAAGAAATTCTTGCGCTACCTGGTGGGGAACTGTTATCCGGTGGCGATCGATGGAACGCAGAAGATGGTGCGGAACAGGCTGTGGACCGAGCAATGCTTGGAGCGAGACCTACAGCGCAAGCAGAAAGACGGGAGCCTAGCCAGTGAGACGCAATACTACGTCTATGTTTTGGAGGCCAACCTGGCCTTCGCGAATGGCATAACCATTCCGCTGTTGAGCGAGTTTCTGACCTACGAAGAGTACGACCAGGAGAGGGATAAACAAGACTGCGAACTAAAAGCTTTTCGCCGGCTGGCGCAGCGGATGAAAGAGTATTTTCCGCGTCTGCCGATCCTGGTTTTGTTGGACGGGCTGTATGCCAACGGCCCGGTCGTGGAACTGTGCCGGCGCTACCATTGGCAGTTCATGATCGTACTGCAGGACGACTCGCTGCCGTCGGTATGGGAAGAGGTCCGCGGGCTCGGACAACTGCAGCGCAACCAGCATTGGGAACAGCACTGGGGGGACCGCAAGCAACGTTTCCGATGGGTGAACGACATCGAGTATCGCTACGGGGAGAGAGAACGGAGGCGGCAAACTCTGCATGTGGTGATCTGCGAAGAAACCTGGGAAGAACTGGCCCCGGATTCGCTGAAGCTGGTGCAGAAAGCCTCGCGTCATGCTTGGATCTCCAGCGAACCGCTGAGACGGGAGAACGTCCATGAGCGATGCAACCTGGGCGCGCGGCATCGTTGGGGAATCGAGAGCAACTTTTTGGTGGAGAAGTGTCAAGGCTATCAGTACGAGCATTGCTTTTCGCAGGACTGGAAGGCCATGAAGGGTTACCACTTCCTAATGCGACTGGGACATCTGCTGAACACCCTGGCGCAAAACACGACACGTCTGGCTCGGCTCGTGCGTAGTCGGGGGCGGCGTGGTCTGATTCAGTTTCTGAGAGAGACGTGCACGGGGCCTTGGCTAGACACTACAAGAATCCAACTGCTTCTCGCCTCTCCCTGCCAGCTTCGTTTGGAATGAACAAACCCTGAAAAAGGACAATTCCAAGCTTCCTCGCACGATCGACACGGCGGGGTGTCGCTCTTCACACAAGGACGGCTCAACAATCAACAAGGAACAGGCGAAATGTAACAGGAAAGAACGCCTGAATGGCATAAGTCGCCGCCACACATCTTTGCTTTGCCCCTGCTGGACCGCCCTGGCGACCGTGCGGCCGGGGCATGCGGCATCACTGCGACTATTACCAAGCCTTTACTCTTGGAACGCTCCTATGCTAATTTAGAAGGGTCGAAGAAAAGAGGAAATTTCGAGGGATGACGGTTGGGGGGCACTTGAGCGAAGCGAAAGCGATGTTGATTGAGCAATTCCGCAGCCATGTTAAGGACACGGGATCGCCGGAAGTGCAGATTGCACTACTCAGCGAGCGCATCAACTATTTGACGACGCATCTCAAGTTGCATGTCAAGGACCACGCATCACGCCGTGGGCTGATTATGATGGTGAACAAGCGCCGGCGCTTGCTGGACTATCTCAACCGGAGAGACCCGGATCGGTATCACCAGATTGTTGAACGCCTTAGCCTCCGCAAGTAACGCATCATTAAAACTAGGTTTGCGTCTCTTGCGGCATCACGAACGCACAAATTCCCATTGGAGTCTGTTCGTCGGCATTGTCTCTGCCGAACGTGGTTGTGCCAGGTCTGCCTCCGCAGCCCGTTAGGCGCCTGTTCTGGTGCAGTTGCCGCGTATTGTCCATCCGCGCCAACCTTCCTTTTTTCTTTCAGTTGCATGCTCGGCTACAAGCAGGCATCGCCTGCCTCTCTACTCCTCGAACGGAGTCAAAGGAAGAATATCTATGGCTGAAAACAATCACGCTCCCGCACCTCATCAAGTCACCATCGAAGTCGGCGGACGTCCCCTGACCCTGGAAATGGGCAAAATCGCCAGGCAGGCCAACGGCGCGGTGACCGCTCGCTACGGCGACACCATTGTCCTCGTTTCCGCCTGTATGGCTTCCAAACCGAGTGAACGCGACTTTCTCCCCCTCACCGTTGACTATCGCGAAAATACCTACTCTGCGGGGAAAATACCCGGTGGCTTCTTCAAACGTGAAGGCCGGCCCACTGAAAAAGAAATCCTTGTTTCCCGCCTGATTGACCGCCCCATGCGCCCGCTCTTCCCAGATTCCTGGCGCACCGAAACCCAGGTCATCGCCCTGGTCCTTTCCGCCGACAGCGACAACGACCCCGATGTCATCGCCGTCACCGCTGCTTCCGCGGCTGCTTATTGCTCGGACTTGCCCTTCACCGACCCTATCGCTTGTGTCCGCGTCGGTCTCCTCGACGGCCAGCTCGTTGCCAATCCCACCGTTGCCGAGCAGAAGACCAGCAAGTTCAACATCATCGTTGCTGGCACCGAAAACGGCATCGTCATGGTCGAATCGGGCGCCTTTGAAGTTTCTGAAGAAAAAGTAGTCGAGGCCCTTGAGTTTGGACACGAACAGGTCAAGAAGATCGTCCAGGGCATCAAGCAACTCCATGCTCAGATCAAGCCCACCAAGGTTGTTGTCGAGCCGCTGCCCTTCGATAAGGCCATCTACGACAGCCTGAAGAAGACCTATGGTGCGAAGCTTCAGGACGCCGTCAACACCGAAAAGCATCCCAAGAAGGAAAGCTATCACCTCGTGGACGCTCTCCTCGAAGATATCCTGAAGCCTATCGCCGAAGACGACGAAGAAAAGCTGGCTCTTACCAAGCGCGCCTTTGAACGTCTCCGCGAAGAGATTTTCCGTGACGAAATTCTCAAGGCTCGCCGCCGCCCCGATGGCCGCGCCTTCGACCAGATTCGCCAAATCACGTGCGAAGTCGGCCTCCTGCCCCGCGTTCACGGTTCGGCCCTGTTCACTCGCGGTGAAACCCAGGCCCTCGCCACCCTCACCCTTGGCACCAAGGAAGATATGCAGCGCCTCGACCTGCTCTTTGAGCAAGACACCTTCAAGCGCTTCATGCTCCACTACAATTTCCCGCCGTTTAGCGTCGGGGAAGTCAAAATGATGCGCGGAGCAGGCCGCCGTGAAATTGGCCACGGTGCACTGGCGGAACGCGCGCTTGCCAACTTGCTGCCACAGGAAGTCGAGTTCCCTTACGCCATGCGCGTTGTCAGCGACATTCTCGAGTCCAACGGTTCTTCCTCCATGGCCACCGTTTGCGGCGGCTCGCTCGCTATGATGGACGCAGGCGTGCCCATGAAGGCGGCTTGCGCCGGTATCGCCATGGGTCTCGTCGTCGGTGATAGCGGCACCTACTCCATCCTCACGGACATTGCCGGAGCGGAAGATCATTACGGCGACATGGACTTCAAGGTTGCCGGAACGCGCGAAGGTATCACCGCGCTCCAGATGGACATCAAGGTCACCAGCATCAGCATCCAGATGATGCGCGAAGCCCTGGCACAAGCCAAAAAGGCGCGCCTGCAGATCCTTGACACCATGGAACAGACCCTTGGCGCGCATCGCGAGTCCATTTCCGCCTATGCGCCGCGCCTCTACAAGCTCAGCATCCCCACCGACAAAATCCGCGACCTTATCGGTCCGGGCGGCAAAAAAATCAAGTCCATCATCGAGCAGACTGGCGTCAAGATCGACGTCATGGAAGATGGCACCGTGCACATCTTCTCCACCAGCGGAGCAGGAGGCGATCAGGCCCTCCAAATGGTCCGCGATGTTACTGCAAGCGCCGAAATCGGCAAGACCTACCTCGGCAAAGTTGTCCGCCTCGCGGAGTTTGGCGCCTTCGTCGAACTTTTCCCCGGCACCGACGGCTTGCTGCACATCAGCGAAATCTCCGAGCATCGCATCCGTGACGTTCGCGACGAACTCAAACTGGGCGACCAGGTTCTCGTCAAGGTCCTGGCCATTGAAGGCAACAAGATCCGCCTCTCCCGCAAGGCCCTCATCAAGGAAGCCCGCGAGAAGCAGGCGCACAAGAGTGTCGCCTCCGGCGGCGGCACACCCCCGTCAACTCCCGCCCCAACTGTCGAAGGCAACTAGCCGCTCGCAAATAAACATTTTCAGCCCAGAACAAGAAAGGCCCCCGCAAGGGGGCCTTTCTTTTGCTTCGATACTTGTTATTTGTCTGAGTGGCCCAGTCACTCCTGACTGTGCTCTTGCGTCTGCCTTTGTAGGGGCACAACACTTTTGTGCCCCATCTCGGCAGTATCTCTAAGTCAACTCCACTCCGTTCTTCTCTTTCTTCGCTTACGCGTGCGTGCAATGTACCGCGTCCAAAGCTCCCCAAAGCGCATCCAGTGCCTCATTAGTGGTCGCCAGTATCTCCTCCTCGTCCCCGTGCGCGTGCTCTTCCAGCCAACCACGCCACGCAGCCCGGTGCGCTTTGTCGGCTTCTTCGTGCACCGTGAAATAGGCCAAACCCTTCGCCGATTCCACTCCGTAATGCTTTTTCAATCCCTCAATCTTCGTCGTAGCGATTTCCGGCACTTGCGCTTCGTAGGCGTACAGCGCCGCAACCGCTTCTGCCACTGGACGGTCCCCCACAATCTGACGGAAAGTTTCCACGACGGTCTGCGTCCCAGGAAGCGCCGGGCAGCACGTAATGTCCTCTTCATTCACTCCCAGCGTCGCCGCAAAATCGCGCCACAGTTTCGGATGCGGCCGCGAAGGATTCTCCTCCTCCGCCAGATTCTCCACCACGATGTTGCGCAGCGGGCCTTCGGTGCGCGCTGCCAGCACACGCAAATGTTTTGGGAAAGCTTCCACGTGCCGGTAATACTGCGCCGCGTACAGTTGCAATTCCTCGCGGCTCAGCTTCCCCATCTGCCAATCTTGGTAAAACGGATGTTTCAGCAGGCTTTTTTCCGCAATCGCAGCATCGATTTTCTCAAGCAGTTCGGTGTTCCGCATGGTCGGCCCCTCCAGTTGGTTTCCCGAGTCACTCTCAAATTGCCTTGCCACTGGGCGCAAAGCAATTGGCGGATTGTACCAGAGTTTGTCAAATTTTGCCGTGTGCATTGGAACTTAACCGGCCTGAATAACCTCGCATCTAAAGCTGAGGTTTCGCCGCCGGTGGTGAATCCTGAAGGAGCTTTACAGCATGTCGAACGAAATTAGCCTCATTTTGCGGAATTCTCTGCTGGAAAACGAGCGCATCAAGCGCCGCCAACGGATTGCCTTCGCGGTCCTGTTCTTAGCAATGCTCGCTATCCTGCTCTGGATTGGCCACTTGGCCGGTCAAACGAGCACCGACCTGCGCTCGCTGGTACTCTGGTCCGTCATCGCTATGGTTGTAGCCGTCTGCTATGGCGCAACGGCCCTGGCCATTTACATCAGTCGCACAACAACCCGCTTGCTCCGCACCGTGGAGCATATCTCCCGGCAACTCGCTCCAACTTCCTCAACAACCGTTTGATGATCCGACCGCTTCCGCTCGCGGTTTGGAACGCGGCGGCTTAACCCTTTTCCGGCTCTGAGCAGGACAAATCTTTACGTTTCCTTGCCATGAATCCGCTCAATCTCCGCTCCCACGCCCTGCAATTTCTCGACAATCCTCTCGTAGCCGCGATCAATGTGATATACGCGGTCAATAATCGTCTCCCCCGACGCCACCAGCCCCGCCAGCACCAGTCCCGCGCTCGCCCTGAGGTCAGACGCCTGCACCGTCGTCCCCGTAAGCTGCGCAGGCCCGCGCACGACCGCCCGCCGCCCATCAATCGAAATGTTCGCGCCCATGCGCATCATCTCGCTAGCATGCAGAAAGCGATTCTCGAAAATTGTTTCCGTAATCACCGACGTGCCTTCCGCCTGCGTCGCCAGCGCCATGTATTGCGCCTGCATGTCGGTAGCGAATCCCGGATACTCCTCCGTCGTAACATCTGCCGCGGTCAACTTCGACGTCCCCCGCACGCGGAGCGTTGTCGCATCCAGCGTTTCCACCACAACGCCCGCCTTCTCCAGTTTGGCTATCACTGCGCCCAGATGTTCTGGCTCACAATCCATGATCGTCAGATCACCGCCGGTAATGACTCCCGCTACAAGAAAAGTCCCTGCTTCGATGCGGTCCGGAATCACCGCATGGTTTGCGCCGTGCAACTTTTCCATTCCCTGAATCCGCAATGTTGAAGTATCGTCTCCGCGAATCTCCGCGCCCATCTTGCGCAGCAGGTGAATCAGTTCCGTCACTTCCGGCTCGCGCGCGCAATTCTCCAGTATCGTCTCGCCATCAGCCAGCGTCGCTGCCATCAAGATGTTTTCCGTGCCCGTCACCGTGATTTTTTCAAACACGATGTGCGCGCCCTTCAATCGCCCTTTTCCCGGAGCTTTGGCTCGTATATATCCGTGGTCTGTGCTTATCTCCGCGCCCATCTTTGCCAGCGCCGCCACATGCAAATCCACGGGCCGCGCGCCAATCGAGCAACCTCCCGGCAGCGAAACATGCGCAATCCCGGCACGCGCCACCGCCGGACCAAGAGTCAGGATGGACGCCCGCATCGTTTTTACTAACTCGTACGGCGCCACCGCTCCATTCAACGATTCGGCTTCAATGCTGTAATCCGACGCGGGGAATTCCGTCGTGCCCACCTTCGCGGACATGAACGCCAGCAGCTTCGCCATCGTGATGATGTCCCGCACCATCGGAATGTTGTGCAGCGTCACACGCTGCGGTGTCAGCAGCGCCGCCGCCATCGCGGGCAGCGCGGAATTCTTCGCGCCGCTGATTCTCACCGTCCCGTGCAGCGGTTTTCCGCCACGTATTTGAAATTTGTCCATTTCGAGTATTTCCGGTTACTCGCCCAACGCCAGCCTCAAGTGGCCCCGCGCTGCCGTCAGCCGCTTCTTTGCTTGCTCCGCAGTGACGTTGCGTTTCAGCATGATCAGTGCCAACCGCAGGTTGTGTTTGCTGTGACGCAATGCCTGTTCCACCGCAGACACATCCTTCCCGCTCGCTTCCATCAAGATCCGCTTTTCCCGCTCGCGAAGCTTCTCATTCGTCCGCGCAACATCAATCATCAGGTTGTCGTACAGATGGCCAAGGCGCACCATCGTTGCTGTTGAGAGCATGTTCAGTACCATCTTCTGCGACGTTCCCGCCTTCATTCTTGTCGACCCGGCAATCACCTCCGGCCCCACTTCCGGCGCAATGGCAATCTGCGCCGCTCGCGTAAGCGGAGTCTTCTTATTCGAGGTGATCCCGATCGTCAGCGCCTTTTTCTTTCTCGCGAACTCCAGAGCCTCCAGCACATACGGAGTAGTTCCGCTTGACGCAATCCCCACCACCGCATCCATTCGCGTCAACCGAAGCTTTTTCAATTCGCGCACCGCATCGCCGCGCCGATCTTCCGCTCCTTCCACGGGCTGCGTCATGGCTTTTCTTCCGCCCGCAATCAACGCCCGCACCAATCCCGGCGGCGTTCCAAATGTCGGCGGGCACTCCGAAGCGTCCAGCACCGCTATGCGCCCACTCGTTCCTGCGCCCACATAAATCAATCGCCCGCCCTTCTCCATCCGCTCGACTATCCCCTCCACGGCCCGCGCAATTGCCGGCAACTCTCGTGCCACCGCGCCCGCCACCTTGCGGTCCTCGCGGTTCATCAGCCGCACAATTTGCGCGGGCGTCATGCGATCGAGATTTTTCGAGGCTGGATTCCTGAGTTCCGTCTGTCGGCGTTCCACAAGGTCACGCTTTCTGTTCTGCAAGGCTATTCTATTCTGGAATTATAGCCGTGCTTGCCCCGAATTAACGCCCACGACATCTTTCCCTGTTCCTGGTCTTCCGATTTCCCGGAATCATCTATGATGGTAGGGCACCCACCCTGACGTTTGGCGAACCGCGTTTACGGGGACTCTTCTCTATGGACGTTCTTAAGAGACTCTTCGAGCAACATTTCCACGCCGTCCCCGCGCGCATTCAGCCGCTTCAGGGGGAACTCGGCGGTTCTGGGCGCAAGATCATCCGTCTGGCGAACGAACGCACCAGCGCTATCGGCGTTCTATACGGCGTGCGCGAAGAAAATGTTGCCTTCCTCGCATTCTCCCGCCATTTCCACAAACACGGCCTTACGGTCCCGGAAATTTATGCCGAAGATTTGGACCACGGCGCCTATCTGGAAGAGGACCTGGGCGACACCGTTCTTTTTGACTTCCTCTCCAAGAATCGCAGCGGCGCGAACATTTCTGCTCCCGTCGTCGAGGCTTATCGCAAAGTAGTTGCCGTTCTGCCGCGCTTCCAGGTCGAAGCCGCCAGCGATCTCGATTATTCCGTCAGCTATCCTTGCGCCAGCTTCGATCGCCAATCCATCACCTGGGACTTGAACTACTTCAAATACTATTTTCTCCGCCTCGCTGCCATTCCCTTCAATGAACAGGGCCTCGAAAACGATTTCAGCCGCCTGGCGGATTTTCTCCTGAGCGCCCCGCGCGACTATTTCCTCTATCGCGATTTCCAATCTCGCAACGTGCTATTGCGTGATGGCCTACCGTACTTTGTTGACTACCAGGGTGGCCGCAAGGGCGCCCTGCAATACGACATCGCTTCCTTGTTATTCGACGCCAAAGCCGATCTGCCCCCTTCACTCCGCCAGGATCTCCTCGATCACTATCTTAGCTGTCTCGGCGAATTCCTAGATCTGGACCGCGAAGCATTTCTGCATTACTACTACGCCTACGTCTATGTCCGCATTCTCCAGGCCCTGGGCGCCTACGGTTTTCGCGGTTTTTACGAACGCAAAACTCATTTCCTCCAGAGCGTTCCTTACGCGCTGAAAAATCTTCGCTGGCTTCTGCACAACACAAAGCTTCCCATTGAACTGCCCACGCTTATGGAAGCGTTTCAAGGCATGCTGGCTTCAGAGGAGCTCCTCGGTCTGGCCTCCGAAGCGCAAAATCTTGTCGTGCGCATCTTCAGTTTTTCCTTTCATCGCGAATTGCCCCAGGACGAAACCGGAAATGGCGGAGGATTTGTATTTGATGGCCGCAGCTTGCCGAATCCCGGCCGCGAAGAGCGTTTCAAAACACTCACCGGCAAAGACGCTCCGGTCATCGATTACCTCAACCAGCAGGAGAGCGTGCACCAGTTCCTCGCCGGGGTGCTTTCGTTGGTGGACGCTGCCGTCGACAACTACCAGCAGCGCGGCTTCAAGAACCTGATGGTGTCCTTCGGGTGTACCGGCGGCCAGCATCGTTCCGTGTTCCTGGCCGAACAATTGGCCAAGCGCCTGCGCATCCGCAACGGTTTGGAAGTCGTCGTGCGCCATCTTGAATTGGAAAAGATGGACAAATGAAATCCCCTGATGATGGCCCCGGGATGAAAGCCATGATTCTCGCGGCGGGGCTTGGCACTCGGCTCCGCCCTCTCACCGACACTCAGCCCAAGGCCCTGGTGGAAGTTGCCGGACGCACACTACTAGAAATCACTCTAACGCGCCTGAACTCCTTCGGCGTTCGCGACTTCATTATCAACATCCACCACTTCGCGGACATGATTGTCGATTACCTAAAGTCCCAGAATAATTTCGGCCTGCACATCGAAATCTCCCGTGAAGAGCAATTGCTCGATACCGGCGGGGGCCTGAAAAAGGCTTCTTGGTTCTTCCTCCAGAATTCTGCGGATTTAGATGAACCGTTCATCCTTCACAACGTGGATGTAATCAGCACCATCGATCTTCGCCGTATGGCTGAATGGCATTCCGAAAAGCAAGGCCTTGCCACACTGGCAGTCCAGCGCCGCAGAGGTTCCCGCCAACTGCTCTTTGACGACGACCTCCGTCTCTGCGGCCGCCAAATCCTCCAAGAACAGGAAATGATCCGCCCTGCGCCGAATTCTCAGCCCTTTGGATTCTCCGGCATACACATCATCTCTCCACGTCTCCTCCCCCTGATTCATGAAGAAGGCGCTTTCTCCATCATCGATACCTATTTGAATTTGACCTTACGTGGAGAAAGCATTATGGCTTTTCCGGTAGATGATGCGTATTGGCGCGATCTGGGCCGCCCCGCCGACCTCAATCAAGCCGCTCACGATTTGCAGGATGGCATCTCTTTCTAAACTCCTACTTTGGCGGGGCCGTTCATTCCACTGTCCCTCCCCCTACCCTTGATCACCCTGTTGTCAAACCACTGTTGTCAAACCACACCATTATGGTGCATAATGGTGCTATGAGCACTACAAACAAAACTGTCCGTCAAAGTGTCAGCCTCCCTGCGAAGACCGCTGCACAGGTTCGCACTCTGGCCAAGACTCGTCGGCTTAGCTCCAACCGCATGTTGGTCGAACTCATCGAAAATGGCATCGAAGCCGAGCAGCGCAAGCAGCGGGAGTTTTTCGAACTAGCCGAGAAATTCCGGAACGCTACGGACCCGGAAGAAGTACGGCGTCTTGGCGATGAGTTAGGCCGCATGGTGTTTGGCCGCTGATGCCCAAAATTGCCCGCTGGGACAATCTGCCCGCGAATGTCCGGCACCACTTAATCGATCGCATGCGCGAACGCGCCATTAGCCTCGCCGACCTCAATCAACTTCGCCTTTGGATTGATTCCCAACCGGAGGTGCCCGAAGGCGATTGGTGCAAGGACTTCGGGTCATTCAAGATTTCTGGAAGCGGTTCGTTTCCCAAGACTTTCTTGCGACGCGACCAAGTGGCCAAGGGCAAAGCCCTCTAGCAAAGCGACTCCAGATTCCAGAGTTCCGACAACTGAAAACTTAATACTGAAAACACAATACTTCCTCACCGCCTCAGTGCACCACTTCCGTCCCCAACCCCAGCCCCTTCATCACCGCGTCATGCACTGCCGGCCTCACTTCCATAATCTTGTGATTCTCTCTTGTCGGATTCACGCGGTTCGTCAGCAGCACCACAAACAATTGCCGGTCCGGATCGATCCAGATCGTCGTCCCTGTAAATCCCGTGTGCCCGTAACTGTGCACTGAAAAATAATGTCCACTAGAACTACCTTCGGTAGGCACCACCCAGCCGAGCGTGCGTTCATTCTGCGCCAGTGCTTGCGGCACGATGAATTCGGCAATCGTTGCGCGCCTCAGCACGCGTTGGTGCGCGTAAACGCCGCCATTCAGCAGCATCTGGCAAAACGCTGCCAAATCCGGTGATGCGCTGAACACCCCGGCGTGCCCCGATACTCCTCCAATGGCATACGCATTTTCATCGTGGACTTCGCCTTGCACCAAGCGGTGCCGCAATTGATTGTCCACTTCGGTCGGCGCAATCTCTGGCCACAAATTCTTCGGTGGACGGTACATCGTGTTCTTCATTCCCAGCGGGCCGAAAATATACTCGTGTGCCAATTCGTCCAGCGGTTTCCCCGTCAGCCGTTGGATAATCTCCGCCATCAAAATAATCCCCAGGTCCGAATATTCCACCTTTGTGCCCGGTTCATATTCCAGCGGCTCCGCAAAAATCATGCGCAACGTATCAGCCTTCCCCGTTGACGTGCGCCAGTACTCCTTGAATGGCGGCAGCCCCGAAGTGTGCGTCATCAGGTGGCGCACCGTCACCTTGTGCCGCCACACAATTTGTCGCGTATCTTTCCAATCCGAAAGTTCCTTTAAATTCCGCACCACAACTTTATTGGGACCTTCGCCCTGCGGTCCGTCAATCCATTCCGGCAGATAGCGCTCGATGGGCGCGTCCAGATCCAGCGGGGAAGGGAAGTCGCCCTCCACAAGTTTCTCCACCAGCGTCGTTGTCGCCACCACTTTCGTCAGCGAAGCCAGGTCGTACATCGTGTCAATCTTCGTGGCGGCCGAGTCCGCGTCGTAACTCAACTTTCCAAACGCGTGCAGCGAGACCTTCCCGCGATAGCCCACCGCCATCGTCGCTCCGGGAAACGCCTTGTCCGCGATGGCCTTTTCCACTTCTTCAAACGCTGGCCGCAGTTGCGCTTCCCCGCGAACATCCATCGGTTGCAGCGTCATAGGATTCGCCGCAACTTCAATCCCGAAGCCCGCCTTCATCTCCACGCCCGGAATCGTCACCGGCAAATGTCCTTGCACGGGAATTTGCCCGAACAGCGCCCGCGCCACAGAAATCTGCGCCACGTCGCTGATGCCAAACGCCGATAGCCACGTCTCCGCCTGTGGAAATTTTTCGATCAGGTACGGACTGCCCAGCCCCACTGTAATCACCGGCTTGCCCGTTTTGTAAATCTGGTTGATCAGCGGCATTTGGTCTGCCGGCACGTCTACATCGCCCTTGCGATCGCTTACGCGCACAAACAACGCCAGAATCACCACGTCATACTGATCAGTCGGAGGCAGTTTCAATGTGTCTGCTCTTACGAACTTCGTGTCCGCTCGCAGCGCAATCAGTGAATCGCAGCGCGCTCGCAGTTCCCGCTCCAGGTCTTCCCCCGGATAAGGCTCCGGGTCCGCATAGAGCGAGACGAGCAGCCCGCGAGTCGGCTTCGTTTCGTCAAGCGGCAGCCGGTGAGGTGTATCTCGCAGCAGTGTCACTCCGCGGTCTGAAATCTCTTGAGCCTCTGCTTGCCATTCTGTGCGCCCAAAGTCCGCGTTCAGCGCATTCACATCAACCAATCGGTTTTTGTCTAACCCAAGCTTCGCCTTGGCCAGCAGAATCCGCCGCACCGACGCGTCCAGCCGTTCCTGCGAGATTTGCCCGGACTTTGCCGCGGCCAGCAGCGCGTCGTAGGCTGCCTCAGGTACCGGCGGCATCAACAGTGCGTCCGCTCCTGCCACAAACGCGCGAACAGCCGCATCTCCCGGCGCATAGCGTACCGTGATTCCGCCCATGTCCATGGCGTCGGTGATGACAAGCCCTTCGAATCCCAGTTGCTTCCGCAAAAGGTCTGTCAGTATCCGCGATGAAAGCGTTGCCGGCGTAGTCGGATCAGGCTCCAGCGCTGGCACAGAGAGGTGCCCAGTCATGATGCTGCCCACTCCCGCCGCAATCGCCGCGCGAAACGGCACAAGCTCCAGATGCTCCAGCCGTTCACGGTCCGCCTTAATCACCGGCAAATCAATATGCGAATCCGAAGCTGTGTCGCCGTGCCCCGGAAAATGTTTGGCCGTCGCGATCCCGCCATTTTCCTGCACGCCGCGAACAAATTCGCTTACGAATTCCGCCACTCGCTGCGGATTTTCTCCAAACGAACGCGTATTGATGATCGGATTCCCCGGATTATTGTTCACATCCGAAACCGGGGAATAAATCCACTGAATCCCCACGGCCCGCGCTTCCAACGCCGTCGTTTTCCCCATCTCATAGGCATCCTTGGGATTTCCGCCGGCCGCCAGCGCCATGGCGGTTGGGAAGGAAGTCCCTTCATCCAGCCGCATCACTGTTCCGCGTTCAAAGTCCGCCCCAAACAGCAACGGCAGTTTCGACTTCGATTGCAACTGGTTCGTCAGCACCGCCGTCGGATATGCCTGGCTCTTCACATAGCCCAGCGGCGACCCATGTGTGATATTGATGAATCCTCCGACGTGCAGATCGTTCACGTCGTGCATCATCTTCGCGTAGGCTTCTGAATCCGTGGATGTAAAGCCGCCGTAATACGTCGTGAACAGAACCTGCCCAACCTTCTCTTCCAGGCTCATCTGCAGCAGCGTATTCTCCACCCAGCGCTCCTGCTCGGGCGTCGCCTTGCCCGTGCTCACACCTGTGCTCTGCGCAGCCCTCTTCTTACCCGGGGCGGCCTCCGTGGATTTTGTGTCTCGCAAGTAGCTAAGCGCGTTCGTGGTCATAAAAAATAGAATCAAAAGTGGCAGCAGCAGCAATCCGGCAGCACGCCTGTTCATTTTCCGATGGTCTCCCAGCCGCCTGCCCGCTGCCTCGACTGTATATAGCACGCGCACTCTTTGCTAACAATGAAGCTGCGAACGGCACGTTCCAGAATATCATTGGAAGCTATGAAACCCATGCTTCGCCTCGCTCCTCAATCTTGCCTCGCACTTTCCGTGCCGCTTCTCGCCTGCGTGCTCACCGTGCCCTTCGCGAGCGCCGCTCAGAAACATCCCAAGTCGCAGCACAGCCGGGCGGGCCGTGTCCAAACCGGCCTCGACGTCCTCGAATCCGAAAAATTCGCTTCGCTTCGCGGCAAACACATCGGCCTCATCACCAATCACACCGGAGTGGATTTCCAGGGACGCTCCACGGTCGAACTCCTCGCCAAAGCAGCAGGAGTCCATCTTGTCGCGCTCTTCAGTCCCGAACACGGCATCGCCGGCCACGCCGATGAAAAAGTCTCTTCCTCCAAGGATCCCTCCACTGGCCTCCCCATCTTCAGCCTCTACGGCGAACACCTCCGCCCCACAGACGATATGTTGCAGGGTATTGACGCTCTTGTTTTCGACGTTCAGGACGCCGGCGTCCGCTTCTACACCTACACCACCACGATGGGCTACTGCATGGAAGAAGCTGCGAAACGCAACATCGCATTCTTTGTGCTCGATCGCCCCAATCCTCTTACCGGCGACATCGTCGAAGGACCCATGCTCGACCCCGACAAAACCAGTTTCGTCGCCTACTATCCTGTCCCCGTCCGTTACGCCCTCACCATCGGCGAACTCGCCTCGCTTTACAATTCCGAAAATCACATCAGCGCCGATCTCCACGTCATCAAAATGAAAAACTGGCACCGTAACTATTTCTTTGAGAGGACCGGCTCCCGCTGGATTCCTCCTTCTCCCAATCTCCGCACCCTGAAAGGCTCGATCCTCTATCCTGGTCTGGAAATCCTGCAGAATGCGGGCGTCTCCGTCGGCCGCGGCACCGAAGCTCCTTTCGAGGAGTTCGGCGCGCCTTGGATCAATGGCGAAGAGATTGCCTCTGAACTCAACGCCAAAAATCTCCCCGGTCTTCGTTTTGCCAATCAGCCCTTCATTCCCGTCAGCGGCCTCTATGCCGGCCAGCGCTGCGGCGGAGTCGACATCAAAGTTATCGATCGCGCCGCCGTGCGCTCCATGCGCATGGGCTTGGAAATTGCCGCCCTAATGCAAAAGACCTACCCGCAGCAATTCGATTCCTCTAAGATTCTGGAACTCCTCGGCAATGAACGGGCTGTCCACGATCTCCAATCCGGTGTGCCCCCGGAGAAAATTGTCAGCGGCTGGGCCACCGATCTGGCGGCCTTCGACCAACTGCGCCGCAAATACTTCCTTATAAGCGACTCGGCGGCGCGGACATCATCCAACGCCTTATTCATCTTGGCGACGATGTGGAAGCGGTCGAGGATGTGCAGCGCCTGAGAACATTTCTGGCGGATCACGTCCAGGTACGGCTGCCACATATCCGAGCAGACAAACTCGATCTGTGCAGCGAGTTGCTCTCCGAGGACGGTGAAGAAACCCTGGAAGGATTCGATGGTGCGTTCCTTGCCGACCCACAGCAAGCGGGTGAGCCCCTGGTCGATCTGGTAGACCAGCGTCAGGTATTTGTGGCCTTTGGCGTACTGGATTTCATCTACACCAATGGCGCGGATCGACTCCAGCGTGCGATGCTCCAGGCCCCAGCCGACCACATACTCGACCGCGTCGCACACCTGGTCCCAGGAAGTGTGGAAGGCCTCGGCGGTTTCCTTCCAGGAGAGCTTCCGCGCCCAGCGGGCCAGAAACAGCATATAGGCTCTGCTCAACCGATGCTTACCATCGCCCCAGGGAACCTCCTCGACCAGCACGCCACAATTCCGGCAGTCCACGCGTCGCATGCGGTAGAGCAGGAAAACCAGAAAGCCCCACAGCGGAATGAACTCAAAGCACCGCTCGGGAAGATGATCGTAACCCGGCGCCGGCTGGTGGCACCCCGAGCAGACCGCTGCCGAGCCCTCCCGCGGTCGGACGTCCACTTCGATGCTTTTCTGGTCGGGGCCAAAGCGGGCGTGCTGGTAGACAAATCCCCGATGGCGATGGCAGTGGTTTAGAATTGTGAGTAGTTCCATGTCACGGACAATTTTCAAGGCCAAGACTGGCAAAGTAAACCGCGCTGCTACCGCGCCGGCGTCCTGCGATGTTTCCGCCTACTGCCGCGATCTGGACAACTGGCCGCGCTCCTGGATGGGATTGGAAAAAGACCTGCCGCCAGGGGAAGAACTGGTTGCTTGCTTCCGGCCATTCATCGAGCATCTGGCCTCCTCCAGTCTTTCTTCGAAGACCATTCGCCGACACGTAGACAAATATAAATAAGCCAGCCGATCTAAGTACTATTGACATTTGCCTCCGCATATATAAGACTCCTACATATAGGAGGACGGCCTATGGTTAGCACGGAACTTAAACGCGGCACCGCCGAACTCGCAATCCTCAGCGTTCTCGAACGCCAACCCCTCCACGGCTACGAAATCTCCCGCCGCATCGAACGCGATTCCGGAGGCGCTCTCCGCTTTACCCTTGCTGCCCTCTACCCGCTCCTCTATCGCATGGAAAATCGCGGCTGGGTGCGTGGGGAATGGGAAACAAGTGATACTGGCCGGCGCCGCCGCTGCTACAAGTTGCTCCCCCGTGGCCGAAAAATGCTTGCGCCCCTTCGCGCCCAGTGGGCCGACCTCTTCCGCGCCATGCGCCGCGTCGCCAGGGTGAACCATGTCTGATTGGCTTGCTTTTGTGAACCGCCACCTCGGCCGCTTACCACTTTCGCAGGAAGAGTCTTTGCAGGTCAGAGAGGAACTCGCCGCGCATCTCGAAGACGCCTATCTCGCGCACTGTGCGCAGGGTGTTTCTGAATCAGACGCCGTTCGTCTCGCCTGCGAACAGATTCCCAGTTGGCAAGAGCTTCACCGCGACATCCTCGCGGCCAAATCGGAGGGCTTCATGCAAAACCGCGTCACGCAGTTGTGGGTTCCCGGGCTCGTCACCCTTCTCGGTTCAGCGGCATTATTGGCCATTTTTGAGATTTTCGGTCTTCGCCCACTGGTGTTTCACCCCGGCGATCCTTCCAGCATCGTTCTCTATTTTCCTTGGCTTTTCACCTTGCCGCTTTTCGGCGCATTGGGCGCTTACTTGTCTCTCCGTGCCCGCGCTCGCGGGTTCGCCGTGCATTGTGCCGGTATGTTCCCGGCACTCGTCATGGCCGCGTCGCTTTTCGCAGTCCTTTTATCGGCACTCGTACTTGATCGCCAAGCCGCTGTTTACGTAGTCACAACCGCTTTCATTGCCGCCGTTTTCAATTGGTTTCTTGTTCCTGGAATTTTCCTGTTTTTGGGAGACTTATTGCTCCAGGTCATAATGAAGCGCCGCGCGGCGTCGAACTAGCGTGCTGCCTTTGCCGATTTCCGCGCCCACCACCGGTAAAACGGCAGCCCCGCCACAATCAGCAGCAATCCAATCGTCGAACGTCCCGGCCGGTCAAGCCAGAGATTCACAGTCAGGGCCAGTGCTCCCAGCACAAACGCCCCCGGCACCCACGGATATCCCCAGCAGCGGTACGGCCGCTCCATTTCCGGTTCCGTCCGCCGCAGCCGGAATAGCGCTACTACCGCCAGCCCGTAAAAAATCCATCCCGCAAAAATAAACAGGTTCGTCAACTCTTCAAACGTTCCGCTCAACGCCAACACACTGGCCAGTGTCCCCTGAAAAATCAGAGCCCGCCCCGGCGTGCGGTATTTCGGATGAATGCCGTCGGCAATCTTGAAAAACACTCGATCGCGCGCCATGGCGTAGGGCACGCGCGCCCCGCTCAAAATGGACGAATTCATCGACCCCAGCGCGGAGATCAGCATCGCCAGCGTCACCCATGCAGCCGCCCCATGCCCCACAACCCGCTCCACCACGTCGGACGCCACGTGCATTGAATTCGCCACGCCCGCAAACGGCAGCACCTTCAAGCAAGCCGCGCTGAACAGCAGGTACACCAGCGCGACCAGCGATACTCCGCCAACCAGCGCCCGCGGAAAATTCCGCGCGGGGTCTTTTACCTCCGACCCCACCAGGTTTAAATCCTCCCACCCGTCGTAAGCCCACAGCGCCGCCGCCAGCGCCGCCAGAAATGCGCTGAACAATCCCGCGTTCACTGCCGTTGGCCACACCGGGTCTCCCGCATGTCCTCCGCCTGATGGAAGTGCAAACGCCACTCCAATCACAATCGCAATGCTCACCAGCTTGATCGCCGTCAGGAACACTTGCACGCCACCGCCCAGCCGCACTCCCAGGTAATTCACCCCGGTCATTAGGGCTAGCCAAAACACCGCCAGCGGTTGCGCCCAGGTAAACGCAAAATCGTACGGCTTGATCCATCCCGTCAACCCGGGAATCGCAAGGTGCACAGTGAATATCGGCGCCGCCACCGCGGGCAGAAAAAAACTCATGAAGCGCATCATCCCCGCAGCAATCGAAGCCGTCGAAGCTGGCCGTCCCACAATCGAGTGCATCCATCCAAACAAAAATCCCCAAACCGGTCCGAATCCCCGCCGCAAATACGCATACTCGCCACCGGCCTCTGGAATCGCCGCGCCCAATTCCGCGTACGACAGCGCGCCAAAAATCGAAAGCACCGCGCCAACAATCCACGCCGCGAACACGATGGAAACCGAGTGGCCTTCCCGCGCCATTTCTGCAGGCTTCAGGAAAATCCCCGTTCCAATCATTGTGCCGACAACGATTGCCATCGAGGCCCATGGCCCCAGCCCGCGCACCAGTTCCAGCCTCTTTTCGCTCATACCCCTCCACTCAGCGCCCCTGTGGCACAGTCACTGTGCCACAGAGGCGCCAATAAATGGGGAAAAGAAGCGGTGCGTGGGGAGGGGGAAGTCGGTGCGATGTTCATTGCCGCAGTCCAGAACCTCCACACAAATATACCTGAGATTGGGTATGACAGATGATTATCAGAATGGTAAGACAACAAATGTAAATAATTTGAGGGTGAGACACCGAAAAAAAGGAAAAGGAAAGCCTAACGCAGAGGCGCACACTTCGCCGAGGGAGAGAAGAGGGAAAGGGACGGTAATACGAGCTCATCCTTCGCGGAGAACGGTTTGGGCGGGCAGGATGAATAGGCAGCCGCTAGAGCGAGGAGAGGGCGGAGAGTTTGGCTTGGGGGGCGGATTTTTGTTGGATCAGGACGTGGAAACGTTCGCCCATGCCTTCGGGGTAGATTAGAGTTTTGAGCTGAAGGCGAGCGCGGACGCGTTCCGCTTCGTCCATGCCGTTGTCATAGAGATCGGCGAATTCGTTAGGCTTACCCAATGCGAGTAGAAAATTGGTTTGCGAGGTGAGGCCGAGAGTTTCCAGGGCGCAGCGCCCGCCCCAGAGGCGGAGGGCGGTGAAATTGACGTGGGCGGTGAGGTCCTGTTCACCCGGCGCGATGAAGTAGCTTTCGCTGGGCTGGTGCTTGGCATACGCAAGAAGCGTGCCGGCCATATGGTGGGAATCGAAGAGGTCGGCGGCTTCGTGGCCGTAGTCGATGGTGAAGACAAAGCCGCGATCCAGGCGGCGCGCGATTTCACTAATCCAATCGCAAGCTTCAAGACCGGCTTCGGCTTGCTGGCCTTCTTCCAGGGTGATTTGCTGAGCGGAAAAATATTCCGTGATGGCGCAGGTGGAATGAGGCATGAGGATTTCCACGAAGGAATTGCCGTCGTTGCCGACAAAGATCTCTTGGAGGCGGCCTTCGTGCTGGCGAACGCGATGAACGGGAAGCGCGTCTAGAAGTTCATTGGAGAAGACGCAACCAGCGGGGATGTGCTGCGGGATTTCGATGGAGGGGCGGCACTTCCCTACTTGAAGGAAATGCGCGAGCTGGCCTGTCATCTGATCGCAACGGGCGGGGGAACGTTCGACGGCAACGTAGTTCAGCGCAGTATAAAACTCCGGCAATTTGGATTGCGCGAATTCCAGGATGTGCTTTGCAAGGCGGCCGATTCCCGCGGCGGCTTCCACAAGCAGGAATTCGGATGGACGATCGAGCTGCTCCCAACACTCAGCAAACTGTCGAGCGAGCAGCCGGCCAAAAATGGGATGAACGTCGGGGCTGGTGTAGTAATCGGCAAAGCGGGAGGCTTCGGGCTTGCTGTAGTAGCCATAAACGGGGTGGTAGAGACACTCGCGCATGTACTCCGCAAAAGTGATGGGGCCAAATCGGCGGATGCGTTCGGCGAGAAGTGCGGCGAGCGGAGTCATGCGGAAGCGGCTCCTGCGGACAGATCCTTGCGGAGAGTATCCCAAGTGGATTGGAAGACGTCGCGAGCGCGCGAATCGAACAGGACGAAATAGACGGACTCGAGCGAGGATTCGGCCTTCAAATGGTCGACGGTTTCAGCGAGCATGATCTGGGCACATTCGTCGAGTGGAAAACCAGAGACACCAGTGCCGATTGCAGGAAAGGCGATGGATTTGAGTTTGCGTTCGGCAGCGAGACGCAAAGAATGTGCGGTGGAAGTGCGCAACGTTTTGGCGGTGGTGCGAACGCCGCCGAGGCCCATGCTGGCCGCGTGAATGACGAAACGCGCTTTGAGTTTGCCTGCGCCAGTGATGGCGGCGTAGCCGACGGGGATGCTGCCGATTTTATTGCATTCTTGCTGGATGGAATCGCCGCCTTTGCGGTAGATAGCACCGGCAACGCCGGCTCCGAGGATGAGGTCGTTGTTGGCGGCGTTGACGATGGCGTCGACATCCATGTCGGTGATGTCGCCTTGCTGGATGCGGATGCGGTCGGTGAGAGGGACCATGGAGGGTATTGTAGAACAGTTGAGGAGGGGAGGCAGAGAACAGTTACGAGACATCAGATATCAGGTTGCGGATATTCTCCAAAGGCTAAATACGAAATTCCTCAGGGCCGAAAAGCCGCAGGACTCCAAGACTCGCCCTGCGCTACAAGAATTCAGTAGCGCGTAACGGCGGGATCGATTTCCGTGGACCAGCGATCGATGCCTCCGGTCATGGATTTGGCGGATTTAACGCCTTGATGACGAAGCCAGTTGGCGACATCGAGGCTGCGCATGCCGTGGTGACAAAAGCAAATTACCTCTTCATCGGTATCGAGCTTTTGGAAATTTGCGGGGATGGTGGCCATGGGAATCAGGATGGCGCCCTCAATGGCGCAGATGGCGTGTTCGTAGGGCTCGCGGACGTCGACAAGGAGAAGATTTTCGCCGCGTTCGAGGCGATCTTTGACCTGGCGGGGCGTGATTTCGAGGTCGGACATGGGGGCTCCTGAAATAGAACGCTAATCAGTACAACGTATTTCTAGACGTTTTGCAAAAGTCAGAGTCAAATGCGCCCGCCTCAGAAGGCGGCCGCTACAAAGGCAAACCCAAGAGCACAGTCAGGAGTGGACTGTGCCGCAAGTTATTGGATGGCGGTTTTGGGGGCGATCCAACGTTTTTCGATCGACTGGATCTCTTCGATGGTGGCCAGGTCGGTAGGCTGGGGGAGCATTTCCTGCAGGTAGGCCGGGAACGCGCGCTCGTCAAGCAGGTCGCCGTGGACGTCGTAAGGTTTGTGAGCGTGCTCGCCGATGTAGCGACTGAATTTTACATCGGGGACATAAAGCAGCGGATGGCCAGCGGGGACATTTTTGTTGATCATGTCCACGAGCTTGACGCATTCCTGGTGATAAAGCCGGCGGCTATGCTCGTTCATGCGTTCTAGATTGGCGTCGGCTTTGGCCGTGGGCTCGTCGTACCGTCCCTTGAGTCCCCAGACGTAAAACCAGTGGGCGGAGCTCGAGCGATCGACGCCGAAGAGATCGAGGCTTACGGGAACCCATTTGTTGATGTACTTCTGAATGATGGGGAGAGGAATGACGCCGGCTTTGACGATACGCTTGATACCGTCCTGGCCGGTGCCGAGGTGGAAGGATTCTTCCTTGAGCATGGGAATCATGGACTGGGCGAGAGGCGCGAATCCGGAATAGCTGAGCATGGTGAGCTGGTATTTGCCGTCGCGGTCAACGAAATCGGTGTAGACGAAGAAATCCAGCCAATTGTTGACGTCCTGATTGAAGGCGCCGAGGAGACGCTTCTGATCGAAGGCGCGGCGCTCGAGCATTTTTTGGGCTTCGACGCGACCGCTGTAGCCGAAATGATTCATCAGCAGGTGGCACATTTGCCAGCCGTGGCGCATTTCTTCGGTGACGACGCGGCAAAGGGATTGGCGATCGTGTTCACTGGGAGCGGTTTCAAAGAGGCGGCGCTGCTGTTCGACGGATGCGAATTCTGTGTCGCCCTGATAGACGATGAGATTGAGCAGGGCGTCGCGCATGCGCTGATCGGGAATGCTGACGACCTTTTCCCATTTAGGACGGCCTCTATAAGCGCCAAATTCGATTTCGTTGGAGCGGGTGGGACCGAATTTGGCTTCAAATTGGTAGTTGGTGATTTCGGGATAGTCCACACCGATATCTTTTTGCCAGACGCGGAAGAGATCAACCCAATCATCGAAGGTGGTCAAGCGGGTAGCAGGCATGAGCGTTTGCCTCCTGAAGAATCGCACAACAAAGAACCAAGAAATCCCAAGAGCACAGACAAGCCGCAAATCCTAGCCAAGTATTCCTGTTAGCGGACCGCCTCAGAAGGCGGTCCCTACAAACCCGGGAGAGAGGCGCCCGCTCGCGAAAGCGCGAAAAACCAGGGCAAGCGCTTCGGCTTCGAGCGTTTCGGGCGGTTTTTGCGTGGCTCATATCAGACGAGTTCTTCTCCGGGATGCCTATTAGCTAGGATGCGATTCGCGAGCTTTTTGGGTGCGTTCAACGAGCTGAGCAAGCTTGCGAAAATGTTTCAGGCGGTCGCTTTTGCCGCGAGCATTCTGGCCGCTGGTGGAGGGAAGGACATAAACCTGCGCACCGTAGAGATTGCTTTTTTGCAGACCATAGTTGCATTTGCGCTGGGCAAATTGTTCGTAGACGATTTTACCGTTGAAGGCCACGACGTGCGGCGTAAACTCACCGAGTTTCTGGGAAAGAACGATACGGCCCTCGGCAAAATCCTCGCGCGTAAGTTCCTCGATGCCTTTGGTAGGTTTCTTGACGAGATCGGTGAGGCCGATGCCAAATTCGATGATGCGGCGGTCGTCGGGATAATCGAACGGCTCGGGGACAACGCCGGATTCGTAGAGCATGGGCCAGAATAGATTGCCTCGTCCGGCATAGTAATGACCGGCGCGCACGGAAGATTCGCTGGGATTGCAACCCACGATCACGAGCTTCATACCTTTGCGGAGATAGTCAGGAAGTGTCTTCATGCGACGTTTACTCGATGGAGAAGCAAGTTCCTCTCTGCGCCGGGGACAACGAGTTGTTCTGCCGCGCGAGCCTATGCATAGATTCTACTTGCCTTTGAAATTTGCGGCACGTTTTTCCACATAGGCAGCGAGACCTTCCTTGGCGTCCTCACTGGTGAAGAGAAGCTGCTGAAGTTCGCGCTCGAGGCCTAGGGCTTCGGCGAACGGGATTTCAGCGCCGGTGACGACGGAGCGCTTGATGCGGCCGACGGCTCGGGAGGCCTTGTTGGGAGGACAGAATTGCCGGGCATAGGCGAGCACGTCTTCCCAGAAGGCGTCCTTTTCGTAGATATACTGGATGAGGCCCATTTCGAGGGCTTCTTCGAAGCTGAAAGTGCGTCCGGTGGCCATGAGTTCGAGGGCACGGGAGCGGCCAACGGCACGGGCGAAACGTTGGGTACCGCCAGTGCCCGGAAGGACGCCCAGATTCACTTCGGGGAGGCCGATCTTGCCGCCTTCTTTTTTGGCGATGCGAATATCGCAGGCAAGAGCGATTTCCAGACCGCCACCGACGGTATGGCCATTGAGGGCAGCGATGACCAGTTTGGGAGTTTGTTCGAGGCGGGAAAGAGTTTCGTTAGCATGAAGGCAGAAGTAATACTTAAACTGCGGGTCGGCTTTAGTAAGCATGGGGATGCTGGCGCCGGCAGAGAAAAACTTTTCTCCCGCGCCGCGAATGAGGATGACGTGAACGGACTCATCCATGCGGGCTTTGAGGATGGCGGAGTCCAATTGCAGCATCATGTCGTAGGTGTAAGTGTTCGCGGGTGGGTCGTCCAACTCGAACATGGCAATGCCATCCTCGACGCGGTATTTGACGAGTTCCTTTGCGGGAGCGTTAGTGGTTGTCGCCATGATTTTCCTGTCCTATCTCTCCGTCTTAGAAATATTCGCAAGCAGCCGATACATTCTTTCATGAATCGGCGGCGGGAAGTGCCGCCATGTGCAATTCCGTATCCTCGGTGGCCCCAGGCAAAACACCGGGGCTGAGTTTGCCGCCTTGCGAAAGTTATTATTGAGTTCGGCACACCCCCTCTTTAGCGATGTTGCCTCGAATGGCACTGAACGGCAATCTAGAGAAGCAGGTTACAGTACTCCTATACCTGGTTTGATGTTTCTCTAATGCACCGTTACGCCGGTAACGGTCACTCGCTCACATTATCGGGAAACACTTCGGCGCGGAAGTGGGGCTTGGGGTGTGGAGGATTGTCCTGCCAGGACGGAAGGATCCCCTACGGGTTCGCGCTTCCTGAACGATTGACGGAGAAGAGGACGGAATATGATCCCCAGCAAAAAAACGACATTGGCGCTCCTAACGGGAATGGCGCTCGCGATGGCAGCATGCAGCGGAGTGAAAGTACCTACGGGCGGTGGCGGGGGAGGCGGAGGCACGGGCGGAGGGACTACCTACACGATCAGCGGGACGGTGAGCGGACTGACCGGCTCGGGGCTAGTTCTGGTGGATAACGGCACTGATTCGCTGTCAGTCCCCTCAGGCGCGGTTGCATTCACGTTTAAGACGGCGGTGGCAGCAAACGGGGCCTACTCGGTGACCGTTGGGACGCAGCCGAGCAATCCGTCGCAAACGTGCACGGTGACCAAAGGCACGGGGTCGGGAACGGCCACGGCGAATATCACCAATGTCGCTGTGACTTGCACTTCGCTATACACGATTGGCGGAACGATAACTAATTTGACAGGCACCGGCATGGTCTTGCAAGACAACGGGGGAGACAATCTTACGGTGACCGGCACCGGAACTGTGCCCTTCACTTTCGCCACCACTGTTGGTGGCAACTATAACGTGACCATCCTGACGCAGCCCAGCAGTCCCACCCAAACTTGCACGGTGAGCAACGGGTCGGGAACCGCGTCAGCAAATGTCACGAATGTCGCCATTAGCTGCTCATCGAAATATTCCATCGGTGGAACGGTAAACGGTTTGACCGGCTCAGGATTGGTGTTGCAGAACAACGGACTGGACAATCTGCCCGTTACGGGGACCGGCACGCAGCAATTCACCTTCCCAACACAGGTCCCAGGCACGTACAACGTTTCAGTGCTGACGCAGCCGAGCAATCCCACACAGACTTGCCTGGTGACCAACGGCACGGGAACCGCGACGGCTAACGTAACAAATGTCACCGTCACTTGCTCTTCAGGTTTTGCCATTGGTGGGACGGTGAGCGGGTTGAGCGGCGCGGGTTTGGTTCTGGAGGACAACGGGGGAGACGACCTGACAGTCGTGGGAACCGGAAGCGTGAAGTTCACGTTTGCGACGTTAGTAACAGGAGCGTACGCCGTGACGGTCAAAACGCAGCCGACCAATCCTGCCCAAAATTGTACAGTGGCCTCGAACGGCACGGGAACGGCTGCGGCCCCTGTCACTAATATTCAGATTACTTGCGGGGCAGTCTACACCGTTGGCGGAACTGTCAGCGGCCTTCTAGGCTCGGGGTTGACGCTCGAGGATACCTTGGGCACCGTGCTGGATAAGCTTGTTGTCACAGGGACGGGGGCAGTCCCCTTCACATTTGGGATACCGGCTCCCCTCAGCTCCACCTACACCGTCAGCGTGGTTACGCAGCCCACCAACCCGGCGCAGAATTGTTTTGTCAACAATGGAACCGGAACGGTAAACGGAACGGTGACCACCGTTCAGGTTGTGTGTCAAGAACCGGCTTGGACGATAAGCGGAACGCAGGTCGGCTTGGTTACCATGAAATACGACGGAACTCCACTGGCAGGCGACTTTACTGAGCTAATCAACAATGGTGGCGACAACATATTTGTCACCGGCAATAATGTAGGCTTTCAGTTCCCGACCGGGGTGACGAACAACGGGCAGTTCAACGTGAATGTGTTCTTGCAACCGACCAGCCAGCCGCAGCCATGCGGTGCGTTCTTCTACCTGGGTGTGGCTACCGGAAACGTCGATAGCGTCGTGATCGATTGCCAGCATAACGACTGGACGTGGATGTTCGGGTCCGATGTGGCTACGGGGTATGGACCATACGGGACGGCGGTACTTCCACCTCCGCCGCCTCCGGCAGCCAATCAGAACACACCAGGAGGGAGAGATTTCGCCGCCACCTGGGCGAAACCATCGGATCCATTCGATAGGAAATGGATGTTTGGCGGGTGGGGCTTGCCAGTACAAGGTGCGAGCCCGGCATACCTCCCCTATTATCTGAATGATCTGTGGGTGTTCTGGCCCGGGGCCGGCACCAGTGGCACAACCGGCATATGGATTCCGGCGGCTTTGCATACCACGACCGTAAAGACGCCATTGAATGTTGTCAGCGTAAGCGCAGACACTTCTACACTGCAGAGTCCGGGCTGGTATAGCAGCACTTCATCCATATCCAGCTATACGGACAACACTACCGGGGACATCATCACCGATTTTTACCCCGGCGCACCGGGAGCACGTTGGGGCGCGGTAACTTGGACCGACAGTACCGGGAATTTCTATTTGTTTGGCGGTCAAGGTCACGCTGGTTACCCCTTCGGCGGACTGCTGAATGACGTCTGGAAATTCACGCCGGGTGGGTATGATGTGTCAGGCCCTAACTACTCAGGGTCTTACTCGTTCACGGGAACTTGGACAAACTTGAGCGGATTCGCCAGCGCCAACGTCCCCGGCGTGTACTCTGGCGCTGCCTTCCCAGGCGGTCGCTGGGGTGCGGCGTATTGCACCGATGCCAGCGGCACAGTATGGATGTTCGGCGGACAGGGATATGACGTGAATGGAAACATCGGTATGCTGAACGACCTCTGGAAATACAGCGGAGGAACATGGACGTGGGTAGGGCCAGCAAACTCCAACGTTGGACAGAACAATGGAGTGTACGGCACTCTTGGCACACCAACGGCAGGAGCCTATCCGGGAGGCAGGCAAACCGCAGTCTTGTGGGCCGACAATGCAGGGAATTTGTGGCTGTTCGGCGGACTGGGCCTAGATTCCGTGGGAACACAGAATCCCGGAAATGCGGGCACCCTTCCTGACGGGAGTGCTCCAGAAGGCGCGCTGCTTAACGACCTTTGGGAATACAACATCGCCACCCAACAATGGACCTGGATGTCCGGAGGCGGCGCGACCGGTCTTGCCGAGCAGGTAGGTGTCTACGGTACCCAACAGGTTCCGGCGGCCGGATTCTATCCAGGATCACGCTGGGGTTCCTCCGGCTGGTCCGACAGTAATAAAAACCTGTGGTTCTTCGGCGGGTGGGGCTATGGCTCGTCACTCGCGCAGAGCACAGGATTCCTGGACGACATATGGGAATACCACACCAATGGAACGAACATAGGTTTGTGGACCTGGTGGAAGGGATCGAGCAACGTCAACGAGAAGGGTAACTATCCAAAGTATCTGCCCGTCTGGTATGGCGTACCATTTGAGATGAATCAACCTGGTGGCCGCCGCGGCGTGGCTCTCTGGCAGCCGGACGCCGGAGAGTATGTCTGGGGGTTCGGCGGTCAAGGCTACGACTCGGGCGGAGCGAACGGCTATATGGGCGACTTCTGGACGTACTTGGCGTTCCCATACTAGCCAGACCAACAAGAAACCAAACCAAATGGAACAGCCGGGGAGACAAGTGGCCCCGGCTGTTCTTTTTTTGTGCGGGTCTTCCTGTGATCGACACTCGTGGGGGGCGAGTTTTTTCATTAACTCAATATTGATGAACGCGGCGGTAGTTGGGATTCAAAGAGAAGTGTACAAGGGCAATTCGCGACCGAGGGCTTTTTCTTTGGCCAGGTGGTAGACCTTGACGGCGACGGCGAGATCCCAGGCGGCGATTCCGTTGGACTTGAAGAGAGTGATTTGGGAATCTGTGGCCCGGCCGGGGATCTGACCGGCGACGAGTTGCGCGAGTTCGTGGACATCGTTCCAGCGCTCGGGGTGCTGCTGGAACGGAATGATGAGGTCGCCAGCTTCCTGTTTGGACTGCTCGACGGAATCCACAAAGATGAGATTGGCCTTGGCGATGGCGGTGGCGTCGAGTTCCTGTTTGTGGGCGTGATTGGCGCCGATGGCGTTGATGTGAATGCCCGCAGGTAGATCCTCGCCAGTCAAAACTGGATGCGCAGCAGTAGTGGCCGTGGACACAATTGCGGCGTTGCGGACAGCTGCAGCGGCGGAGTCTGCCGGATAGACATCAATGCTCAGGCGCTCCGACATTTCCTGGCAAAATAGTTGGCGGCGCTGCGGATCGCGGCCGTACACATAAGCGGAATCTAGCAAGCGAACAGAGTGAATTGCTTCCAACTGAGTTTTTGCCTGGCTGCCGGTGCCGATGATGGCGGCAGAGCGCGCGCCTTTCTTGGCAAGATATTTGGTGGCGACACCGGAAGCGGCGCCGGTGCGTAGGCGTCCCAGATAATCGCCTTCAATGAGGGCGAGGAGATCGCCGGTGGTGGTGCTGAAGAGGGAGACTAGGAAGCAAAGCTTGCCTTTGACGTAAGTGTATTGCTTGGTGGCAACGAAACCGTCCTGTTTGTCGAGGGCGGCCATGTGATGAAAGAAGCCGCCACCGCCTAGTTGGAAGCGGCGGCGGGGATGGATGAGTACGTTGCCGAGGGCTTGTTTGCGAGAGATGTCTTCTACGGCATCAATGGCCAGGGGCATGGTGAGGAATTGGCGGACTTCGGAATCGTTGATGTGAAGGGTCATGGGATTTTCAAAGAATAATCTAGCATAAACGTGGGATTGGGTGAGGGCAGAAGAGAGAAAAAAATTAACGCCGAGACGCAGAGTTCGCAGAAAGGGGAAAAGCAAGATAAGACGTGTAAGAGTAAAAGAGTGTAAAAATATAAGAGTGCAAGAGGGTACCACTTCGGTGACTCGTTGAAGTTGAGAGGGTGCCGCGATCCCTCCACTTCGTGCCGCATACTGTGCGGCACTACGGTCGGGATGACAGGTTTTGAATTGGGAAACCCAAGACCCAGGCACACACTCCGTGCCTGGGGCACCCTTCGCAGGCGCACGCAGAGAAGAAGACGGCAAGAATGGTTAGTGGCGGGCGGGGGATTTTTTGGAGGGAATATTTTCGCGGATGCGGCGGACTACGGTTTGGATGAGTTGATAGGCGCGTTCTTCCTTGTTGGCATCCATGAGGTGGAAGCGGAATTCGGGATTGCCCTTGGGGCCTTTGGCAACCTGAATGGGAAACGCGCCGCAAAGATTGTTTTCAATGAAGGCGGTTTCATAGCGGGATTTCTTAGGATTCCAGGTGTAGACGCGGAGCGTGGTGAAATCGCAGGGCTCGCCTTCAGGGCTCCGGGTTCCGGCAACTAGATATTGCGGGTGATCGCCATTGGGATCGGTTACGCGGTTGAGTTCGAACCAGGCGAGGGGACGAACGTTGGCTGCTGCAGTGCCTTCGCGGACCGCGTCAGGGATATCGAGAGAGACGAATCTTCCGATGACCCAACCTGCGATGGGAATGGTTTGATCGCCGGGCTGCGTTGTGGTGGTGATCGCGGAATTGCGCACGACGCCTTCACCGGGAGGACGAGTGGCAAGGCCGCGAACGAGGAACCAATCTTCCTTCTTGGTGACATCGGCCTCTTCGGAAGATTCCCTTTCGTCGGAAACTTGCACCCAATCGGCAACGGCGCGACCGAGGATTTCGAGTTCGGCGCCGCGGCCAAACTGGTAGAGGCGGGGTTCCGTGCGGCCTGGAGTGACGCGAAGGTTGGTGGTGGTTTTGGTGCGGCCGCGAGCCTGGATGGGCAGGAGTTTGGCTTGTTCAAGGAGTTTGGCGCTACGCTGCCAGAGTTCGGGCTCCATCAGATAGCGGCCATCAACCCACCCGGTGAGACCGGCGGGGGTGCGAACTTTCACATTGTCATTGCGGCGGGCGAGGACTTCTACGCGGTCGCCATAGAGAAGCACGCCAAGCTGTTCACGCACTTGAGCAACGCCACTCCAGAGAGTCACGCTGCGTTCACTGACATAGGCCACGCCGAGTGACTCATGCTTTGGGCGCATGTACCAAGCCAACAAAGTTACGAGGCACAGAATCGGCACAGCAACCAAAAGCTTTCGCTTCATTCACCATCCCCGAATGTGGCTCCGACGGCACGGGCGGCGTGGACGATTTCGCAGTCAGGTTCGATGAATTTCATTTTTTCCAGGGCTTCGTCGAGAGACACAGAAGCCATTTTACCGGCTTTGAGGCAAACCATGCGACCGAATTGCCCTTTAGCGACGAGATCAGTAGCGGCAACGCCAAAGCGAGTGCCGAGGATGCGGTCGAATGGCGTAGGGGAACCGCCGCGCTGAACATGGCCGAGAACGGTGACGCGGATTTCCTTGCGCAACATTTCGCGAAGGATATCACCAATCGCGTTGGCGACTCCACCGGGGCCGACAGGCGGAAGAGGATTCCCCGAGGGATCGACGGCAGGGATCTTTACGCCTTCGGCGACGACGATGATGCTGAAATGCTTGCCGCGAAGTTCACGGGCGCGGACAGCGTCGCAAATCGCCTCAAATCTAAAGGGGATTTCGGGGACGAGGATGATGTGGGCGCCGCCGGCGATTCCGGCGTGAAGAGAGATCCAACCGGCGTCGCGGCCCATAAGTTCAATGAGCATGATGCGATGGTGGCTTTCGGCGGTGGTGTGGAGGCGATCGATGGCTTCGGTGGCGATGACGAGAGCGGTGTCAAAACCGAAAGTGACTTCCGTGGCGTCAAGATCATTGTCAATAGTCTTGGGGACGCCAACGATGTTGACCCCGCGGCGGGAGAAATCGCGGGCAATGTGCTGGGTACCGTCACCACCAATGACGATCATGGCTTCGATGCAAAGGCGGCGAGCGTTATCCATGCACAGGTCGGAATAGTCGTGGACGACTTCCTGGCCATTTTCGATCGATTTGTAGGCAAACGGATTGCCGCGATTCGTTGTGCCAAGGATGGTACCGCCGCGTGGAAGAATGCCGCTTACAGTTTCCTCGGTCATTTCTTTTGCGCCTTCGGGCCAAATGAGTCCATCGAAACCGTTGCGGATGCCGACGACGCGCATGTTGTGTTCGTAGATGGAAGAGCGAACAATGGCGCGGATAACGGGATTGAGACCTGGAGCGTCGCCGCCGCCGTTGACGATGGCTAAGGTGCGAACGGAAGATTTCATGGAGCCTCGCTTAGGACATTTAACTAATTTGCGAATTGTACATGATTTATAAGCGTAGCCGACGTGACACAGCGCACTTGTGTGAGAATAGAAAGAGAAAAGAAAGAAAAGTAAGGTGGGAGGCGCAGGGGGACAACTATGAAGTTCTTAAATGGATTACAACCGTTGGGACTGCTGGTGTTGCGAGTGTGCCTGGGAATCATCTTTTTGTACCACGGATATCCCAAATTGGTACACGCCAATGCGGGGATGCGGGAGTTTTTCGTGATGCACGGGCTGCCGGGTTACCTGGTGCCGGTGGCAGGGATACTGGAGAGCTTTGGCGCCGGGTTACTGGTGGTGGGATTGTTCACCCGGCCCGCGGCACTGCTGCTGGCAATAGAGATGGGCGTGGCGATCTGGAAAGTGCACAGCGGGCACGGATATCTGGCAGTGAAGGAGTATGAATTTCCGCTGGCGGTGGGAGCGGCTTGTTTTGCGCTGGCGACGGTGGGAGCGGGAATAATTTCCATGGATCATTTGATTTTTGGAGAGAGTGGGAAGAAGAAGCGGTTTGCGAAGAGCGGGAGAGAGTGAGTATATAAACATCGGTTGCATCTCGATTCCTCCACTTCGGGCCGGCAAAAACCGCCGTCCCTCCGGTCGGAATGACAGGCTATTGATTAGCAACGAGTGAGGATGAAGAGCGAGTTGTGCTAGGCGTCAGACTTGCTGGACAGTGCCCGGGACAGAGATGGGCAGAGTTGCCGGGGCGACCGGGAGCACAATCCACAGAATCACGTAGACGAGGAACCCTGTGCCGGCAAAGAAAACGGCCAGGAGCCAAACGACGCGGACCAGTGTGGGATCAAGATCGAAATAGTCTGCCAGGCCTGCGCAAACACCGGCGATCTTCTTGTCCCGGCTGGAGCGCATGAGGCGCTTACTTAAGGGAGCGATTGGAGGAATAGCCGCGCCGGGCATATCGGGTTGTTTTGCGCCACAGTTGTAGCAGAACTTGGAACCTGGGGCGATGTCCTTCTGACATGATGGGCAAAGCATAGGTTGCCTCCACAGAGTGCTATCGAATGGATTCTAAACGTATATACGAAAAAGTGGAGGAAAAAGTTCCAGGGGTGGGGAAGGCGAAAAAGGGGGAACTTAAGACTTAGGCGCCTAATCCGTGCCTAGGGCAACTAACTTCAATCTAACCCAACTTCCACGCTCGGCTGAGCGAACTGCTTTGTTTGCAGGGAGTTGTCATTTTATTCCGTCACTATGTTTGCCGGGAGGTCATGCCAAGTCTTAACCGGCCTCATGATCTCCACCGGTATTCTGAGCGTCGAGTAAATCTCTTTGTGAATCGGTTCTGGGATACTGCTTTTGCGAATCTTGAGCACGCGTCCCTCCCGGGTTGGCAACACCACCGTGATTACCTCGTGCGTCCGCAGTTGTCCGCGCAGGGTCGCCCACGAGGTGTGCACGCCACGATCCAGGAATCTTTTTTCGATGGCCACTAGGAGATGGTAAGCCAGCACGCAGAGGAAGATGTGTGTTTGGGTGCGATGCTCGAGATGGTGGAAGATGGGCCGCTCGAGCAACGGACTCTTCATGGCCCGAAAAGCTCCCTCCACCCGCGTGAGCAGCATGTAGGTCCGCCAGATTTCCTCCGCCGTCAAGTCCTGCCGGTCGGTTTTCAGCACATAGCCGCCATCGAGTTTCTCGGCGATGGCTTTCTTCTCGCTGTTCTCTTCCCACCTGAGAGTTTTGCGCTCGGCGTCGTAGTCCATCCGGTAATAGCGGGCCACCCGCGGGTAGCGTTCCTTGAGCCGACCGATCGCCTGGTGGATTTTCTTCTCCTCTTGCAGCTGGCCCTTCTCCCTACGCGCTTGCAATTTCTCTAAATCTCTCTTCAAGCGTTGCTCGTGAGTTTCACGGATGGCTCGGTCCTTCTCTTCGCGTCCCTCGCTTATGCACAGGATGTAGACCTCACTCCCCCGCTGGCAGCGCTTAATGCGCACCTGTGATTTTTTCTGATCGGGATTGCGCGGCGAGGGAATCCGAATGACTTCCTCCCAGTTGTCGCTCTGTTCGAACTCGGCCAACCAGGCATTCCGTTCCGACTGCCGGCTGGCCACCAAGTAGTGGTGTCCGTGCGCCCGGATTTGCTGCAAGTCTTCTTCGTACGCCATCCCGCGATCGACCACTACCGTCGAACCCGACTTCCGCCCCGTGCGTTTCTCCAAACTTTCCAACATCTCTTCCACCGTCGTGCGGTCCTGACGGTTGCCGTCGAAAACTTCATGTGCCTTGGGAAAGCCATCGCGATTCAGCACCAAGCCGATGAGCACCTGCTTGCAATCGGGCCGTTTATCTCGCGAGTAGCCGCGCTTGGCCTGCGGATTGTTCCCGGCTTCCCCTTCGAAGTACGTCGAGGTCAGATCGTAAAGGAAAAAAGTGTCGTCCAGATTGAATAGGGTCTTCTCGCTTTCCGCCAATTCGCGCTCGATCTGCTCCCGGTGAGGATGCAGTCGGTCCAGATTGCGATACAAGGCCTCATCACTCAGTAAGGAGAGCTTCGTTCCAAGCACATCGTCCAGGGCCGTGCGCTCCATCCAATCCGGCATGGCATGTTCGGAAAGCGGAAAGATCAGACGATTCAGCACCATCGCTTCACTCAGCAGACAGGCTCTGTCGGATAGTCCCGCACGCTGTAAGATTTCACCCAGCCCCAACTGCTGCCACATTTGATGGCCCACGTGCACGGTTCCGGCCTCACGGGGTTTTTCCATCGCCACACGGTCGACATCAACGATGATCGGAGATTCCAGCTCCATCGCTGATTTCTCCGCACCGGAGCGGCTTCTGCGTCCGCGGCGCGCCTGTTCCGTAAGGGTCTTGACGGGCGAGTTAACGGCGGAAAGAGCGCTCTGTCCCTGCAAGCTCTTCTCCACGCGATGAGCGAGTTCGAGCCATTGCTCGCGGGGTGCCGGGGCCAGACTTCCGAGCGAGCAGATGATGCGTTGGCGGGGCCCCTTGGGGGTGTGCAGGGATTCGACCAGCAGGTAGTTGATGTAGCTTTTGCCCTTCCAAGTTTTGGTCGTTTTGCGGATGTACACAGGACACTACATATAACAACTGATGATCTACAGTCAAGCAGAATATTAACATCATTCGTCACTATTTACACGATTTAGCAACCGTCCGTTGAAAAGAAAAACCTTACCGGCCAACCAGGGGGAAATTTCGCTTCCTAGCGTGGAAGTTGGGCTAATCGCTTGCGCATGGGGCGGTGCCACGATCCCTCCACTCCGCAACGGCATAAGGCGCCGTTGCTGCGGTCGGGATGACGGACGGGGCGTGCCGCATAAGGCGCCGCACAACGGTCGGGATCACAGCGGTGGAAAGATCGCTACCAGACACAGGTAAGAAATCGAACCATGATGATGCGGCAAAGAAGAAGAGAGATTTCTCACTCCGCAGACTTCGTTCGGAATAACGGGTATTGGTAGATGCGGCTTGCCCAGATGGAGTTGAGCCGTGCCCGACCCCTACAAAGACATCGCCGTCAGTAAGCGAGGAGGTGGCGGACGGCGGCGATTAGGTCGTCGGTTTGAGGGAGGATGGCGTCTTCGAGGCGAGGGTGATAGGCGCAGAAAGTGTCGCGGGCGGCGACGCGTTTCACGGGGGCGTCCAGGTCGGAGAAAAGCTCCTCGGCGATACGCGCGGCGATTTCGGCGCCGTAGCCCCAGCTCATCATGTCTTCGTAGGCGACGATAACGCGATGGGTTTTGCGAACGGTGTCGGCGATAGCTTCCCAATCGTAGGGAGAGAGCGAGCGGAGGTCGATGATTTCTACGGAGATGCCTTCGCGTTCGAGTGTGGCGGCAGCAACTTCCGCGCGACGAATGACGGCGCCGTAAGTGATGATGCTGACCTGCTGGCCTTCCTTGACGATGCGGGCTTTGCCAAAGGGAATCATGAAATCCGGCCCGGGATATTCGGAGCGATTGTAAGGCTGGCGATAGAGATGCTTGTGCTCGAGGAACATTACAGGATCGTCGCAGCGGATGGCGGTACGCAGTAATCCGGCTACATCCAGGGCAGTGGAAGGCATGACAACGCGCAAGCCGGGGCAATGGGTGAAAATGGATTCGCCGCTCTGGCTGTGATAGACGGCGCCGCCGGTAAGATAGCCGCCGATGGCCACACGAATGACGGTGGGGCACTTGAATGTGCCGTTGGAGCGCCAGCGAAGGACACAGAGCTCATCGCGGATCTGCATCATAGCGGGCCAGATGTAATCGAAGAACTGGATTTCAGCGACTGGCTTCAGGCCCCGGGTGGCCATGCCGACGGCGCGTCCAACGATGCCAGCTTCCGCAAGGGGTGTGTTAAAAACACGGTCGGCGCCGTACTTGCGTTGTAGCCCGGCAGTAGCTTTGAAGACGCCTCCCTTCCCTTTCAGTTCGCGGAGCGTGTCTTCGCGGCTGGCGTCGGCAACATCCTCGCCAAAGACGACGATGCGTTCATCACGAGCCATTTCATCATTGAGAGTGATAGCGACCATTTCGACCATGGTCTTGGGCGTGGCCTGAAATTTGGGCTCGGAGGAGAAGGCGGGCGAGGTGGGATCAATGTCCGGCGAGTATACGTTCAAGGGGATGGAGGAGACTTCGGGAGGCTCGGCGGCGAGGGCCTGATCGGCGGCTTCGCGGACTTCGCGATCTGCCTGGGATTCGACGGCTTCGATCTCTTTCTGGTCAAGAAGGCCTTCGCGGATGAGGAAGAGCGAAAACTTGGAAAGTGGATCGCGACGAGCTTCGGATTCGCGCTCTTCGGGAGTTTTGTAGAGTTTTTCGTCGTCGGAGAGCGAGTGGGAGTAAGGACGAGTGACGCGCACGTGGACGAGTGCCGGGCCGCGACGGTCGCGGGCGTAGGCGATGGCTTCTTTGCAGACGGCGTAACTTTCGAGAGGATCGGTGCCGTCGCATTCGGCGATATGCAGGTTGGGAAATCCCCTCACGAGGCGGGAGATGCTGCCGCCAGCAGTTTGCACTTCAACAGGAACGGAGATGGCGTAGCCGTTGTCCTCGATGAGATAGAACAAGGGGAGTTTCTTGGCGCAGGCGACGTTGAGGGATTCCCAGAATTCGCCCTCGCTGGTGGCGCCTTCGCCGGCGGAGACATAGACGATCTCTTCGGGTTGGAAATTCACGTGTTCGCCAAGAGGAGCTTTTTGGGCCTGATCGAGGGCTTTGTGGCGGTGCTCGTAGTATAAAGTGGCTTCGGCGGCGCCAGTAGCGTGGAGAAATTGCGTGCCGGTGCAGGAAGACTTGCTGACGAGATTCCATCTGGGATGGCCCCAATGGGAAGGCATCTGGCGTCCACCGGAGCTGGGATCGTCTTTGGCGCCGACGGCCTGTAAAAGTGTGTCGAGAGGCGTGACGCCTAGCATGAGGCAGAGAGCACGGTCACGATAGTAGGGGTAGAGCCAGTCCACACCAGGACGGAGGAGAAGGCCAGCAGCGGCTGTGACGGCTTCGTGACCGGCGCTGGAGATTTGGAAGTAAATTTTATTTTGGCGCTTGAGCTGGATTTCGCGGTCGTCGAGGCAGCGCGAAAGATACATGACGCGATAGAGACGGACCAGGGAGTCGCGGTCGAGGCCGTGGTACTTTGGGGATTCCAGCTTGGCGATCTTCACGCGAGTCTGTACGGCCATTCGGTTAGCCCTCGTGGTAGTCAAGAGTAGGTCGCGCGCGAATTCTTATTATACCGAAGTAGAGCGGCTGGGGGGATAGGAAAGCGAGTTAGATAGCGCGCAAACGGCAGTACTATACCAAATCGTCGAACTGCTTTTCGGTTTCGGCGAATTGCGGATCAGCGGGCTTGACGACGGTGGGCGAAGCGCCCTGAAAGGGCTCCTCGGAAGGAATCCTTTGCAGCCAGCGCTGTCCCGAGAGTTTTTCGTGGTTGGAAAAATCGAGGCGGACCAGAAGCTTCACGTTTTCGGAGGAAGCGACGGCCTCAGATTCGGGCTTGTCTTTGCTCTTGCCCTTGGATTTGCCGGGCTTTTCGGAATCGCCGTCTTTGGCGGCGGGTTCGGCAGGAGTGGCGGCAATGCGTTCAAATTTGAAGAGTAGCTTTTTGTCGAGCCGGTAGGCTTGCTTCCAGCCTTCGAGTTTGTGGCGTGCTAGCTGGGCCTTTTCTTCGTCTTTGGCGAAGTCAAATTGAATATAAGTGTGGGGCATAAAATAAGTTTGCGTCTCGCGGGGGGAGTAAGTCAAGAATTGGAGGAGGAACGAGGGTCCGCGTGACCGCTAGAGACTGCGGAGGCCGTTAAATTGACCGCACGACTTATACCGCAAAAGCAGCGGCCCTTCGAGGCTCAGTGCAAGCCGCGCTCCAAGGTTGCGGAGTCGCAAGGTGCCCGTCAAGCCATCTAAGAATGTAACCCTAGAGCTCCCCGTCGAGCCATTTGATATGTAACCAGAGAACGCTTGTTGTTGTTGTGGCTGTGGGAAAGTGGGAATCCCGAAGGGATTTCCAAGCTCGCGAAGCGAGCGTCTTTTCCACAGCCTTTTCGCCGGCCACTTTGTGTCTGGCGGGACGCGAGCTGCTCCTGCGCTTTCGGACTCAGCCGCCGGTTCGCCAGGCGGTAAATCCGGTCGAGTTTCCTGTCGATGATTTTGGCTAACTGAAACGGATCGAGAGATGTTCGCAGTGCTTTCAGAATGGACAGTTGCGCCGCATTCCCCTGCTTCGATGCCACCACCCGCTCGAAGGGAGTCTTCGGACCATCGTAGACGCGCCGAAGTTTCGATCCCACGTGAATCTTCTTGAGCAGCTTCACCGAGGGCAGGTACAGATTCAGCCATAAGCGCAGCTCTCGACGGTACAGGTCGTTCATAGCATCGACCGCGTTTTGCGTGTCATAGCGTTCCCACCCAAGTAGCTTCCGTACGTGCGTCCAGTTCTTTTGCTCGATGTGCGCGTTGTCGTCCTTCTTGTACGGACGCCCTCGCGTGAGTTGGATCTGCTTCCGTTCACACCAGGCCTTCAGATGCCAGTTGATAAATTCCGATCCGTTGTCCGAGTCCAGGCCCAAGAGCCGGAAGGGCAACATTCCCTCGATCTCATCCAGGGCCGCCTGGACAGCGGTTTGCCCCTTCCCCAGCAGGGCCCGCGTTTCTGTCCAGGTGGTTTGAATGTCGGTGATGTTCAGCGAATAGCCGAACTCTCCATCAGCCGAATTCCCGGAATGCGAGACCAGATCGACTTCTGTGAAGCCGGGAGACTTTACGTCCCAGTTGTCGGTTTTCACCGGGATGTGGTGCTTTAGCAAATAGCCCGGCTTGGTGCGCCCGTAAATCCGCCGCTTGTGTTGGTTTTTCTTGACCGCCAATCGACGGTCCATCTGCCGCGGACTGATTGAGAGCAATTGCTTCTCGATCTCTGGGCTTAACTTGAAACGTTTGCGGATCCAGGGCATCCAGGCCGGCAGCAGTGCCTTCAACCGCGCCGACCAGGGATAGCCGGCCGCCTCCCACACGCTCGTCAGCACGCTCAGCAGTTCGTGCCCGTAGCTCAGACCGCGTTTTCGCACGGGCCGAGCGGGTCCCTTGCCCGGCGCTGGGCCATTCAATATGCGTATGGCGTATTTTCGGTGGTAGCCCGTGGTCAGACAGAATTCGTTCAGCATTTCCCGTTTCGCCTTACGATCTGCTTTGAGATACCGCCCATAAATAACTCGGAAATACTCCCATCTTGCCTTGCGCCCCAAATGAACCCTCCCCAAATCGTCTTTGTCTCGGGTTACATTCTAAATGGCGCGACGTTGTACCCTCTGGTTACATTTTAGACGGCGCGATACGAGGTGTTGTGAATGAATGGACGTTAGGATATCCTCGGTGTCTCAAAAATGAAGACGAGGCGGCACGTTCCTATCGCTCCGGAGAAAATGGGGGCGTGGGTGTGCCTGGTGGCCGTGGTGCTGCTTTGGGCGCCCTTGTGGGCGACTGCGATGCAGACCGGGGGAATGCCATGCTGCGACGGCAAGATGTGCGCAGCACACGGTCATGCCGACGGGCACGCGTCCGGGAATGCGGCTGCGACGAAGGAAGACGCTCCGATGAATTGCGGCCACGGAGGACACGCCGGGTTGACTGCGTGTGACATGAAGTGCTGCCACGATGAAGGATCCACTTTCGTGGCGGTGGTGATTTTCGTGATGCCTGAGCAGGCCAGGATTTCTTTGCAGAAGATTGCAGTACGTGTGGCCGAGAAAGCGCAAGCGGTGATTTCCGCGATTCTGTTTGAACCTCCGTCTCCCCCGCCAAGAAGTATCGTCTCAATCGCATAACTCCCACACATTTGGGCTGTAGTCACGCGGGCTGATGGGCTCGGTGCGGTATTTTGCCACTTAGAAGGGCCATGGGGGAATCGTGTTAAAGGGCAGACGCATATTGTTATTGCTGGCAAGCGCACTGGTGTTTGCCGCTGGGATATGGGCGACGGTGTTTGGAACCGTGCGGGGGATTGTGCACGATCCGCAGCACCGGCCGATACCGGGCGTGGAAGTGGTATTGAAGGCGGAGGATTCGGAGTACACGCAAAACGCAAAGACGAATACCGATGGAGAATTTCAATTTGATGCTGTGCCAATCGGCGAATACTTGGTGAGAGTGGAAAAAGCCGGATTCGCGACGCAGGAGCAGAAGCTTGCCGTGCTTTCGGGGAGCGCGCCGATTCTGCATTTCGAGGTGCAACTGGCGGCAGAGGCTCAGTCTGTGACAGTGACGGCGGAGGCGGCACCGGAACAGACGGAGTCCATCACACCGACTACGCTGGTGAGCCGGGAGGAGATTGCGGATACACCGGGAGCTTCGCGGACAAACAGCCTGGCGATGATTACGGACTTTGTGCCGGGGGCGTACTACACGCACGATCAATTGCACGTGCGCGGCGGGCATCAGGTGAGCTGGCTGATTGACGGGGTGCCAGTGCCAAACACGAATATTGCGAGCAACCTGGGGCCACAGATCGATCCGAAAGATATTGACACGCTGGAGAGCCAGAGGGGGAGTTATTCGGCGGATTATGGCGACCGCACTTACGGAGTGTTTAGCGTAGCGCCGCGAACGGGGTTTGAGAGGAACAACGAGGCGGAGTTGACATTGAGCGCGGGGAATTTCTACCAGACCGACGATCAACTGAATTTTGGCGGGCACAGCAACCGGTTTGCCTACTATGCGAGCGTAAACGGAAACCGCACGGATTTGGGATTGCAAACGCCGACTTTGGCGGTGATTCGTGACGCAGCGAATGGCTCCGGAGGATTCGGATCGTTTATCTACAACGCCACGTCTGCGGACCAGTTGCGCGTGGTGACGCAACTGCGGCGTGACTACTACCAGGTGCCGTTCGATCCGAACGACCCGAACATTGCCGCAGGGACTTACCTGAGGGATTTCAACTGGGAAGCGGATGGGTTCGTGCTGTTTTCTTGGGTACACACTTTTGATGCGGGGCTGGTGTTGACGGTGTCGCCGTACTACCACTACAACAGCTCGAATTACAGCAGCGATCCGCTGGACACGCCGAGCGCGGCGACTCAGGATCTGGCGTCCAAATATGAGGGCGGGCAGGCGGTGATTTCGTGGGTGCAGAACCACAATAGCTTGCGAGCGGGGATTACGGGTTTTGCTGAACAGGCCGGCGAATCATTCGGCTTGAGCTATAACGACGGGAGTGGAATGCCTTCAATAATGGACAAAGAGCACCCGACCGGCGGATTGGGTGCCTTGTTCGCAGAGGATCAGTTCAAGGTAACTTCCTGGCTGACTTTGAATGGAGGGTTGCGGCAAACGCACTTTTCCGGGGGAGTAGTGGAGAACGCCACTGATCCACGGGTGGGCGGATCGCTGCGCGTGCCAAAATTGAATTGGGTGTTGCGCGGGTTTTACGGGCATTTTTATCAGGCGCCGCCGATTATTACGATTTCCGGACCGCTCTTGGCTTATATCACCAATGTCCAGCAGCTTGGCTTTGTGCCGCTGCACGGAGAACGAGATGAGGAACATCAGTATGGAGTGACAATTCCCTTTCGCGGGTGGACGGTGGACGCGGACACATTTCTGACACGAGCGAAGAACTTTTTCGACCACAACAATCTGAACAACTCGAATGTGTTCTTTCCGATAACGATTCAGGGAGCGCGCATCAATGCGTGGGAGCTGACGCTGCGTTCGCCGCAGATTTACAAGCGCGGACAGATTTATCTCACCTACTCCAATCAATTGGGACTGGGGCTTGGGAATATCAACGGCGGGCTGACGGATTTTTCATTTGGGAACGGCTCCGGCTATCTGGATCACGACCAGCGGAATACGCTGCATTGCGGGGGAAATGTGCGGCTGCCGTGGCGTGCGTACGCATCGAGCGATGTTTATTACGCTTCGGGATTCACAAACGGCAACACACAGTCGGGAGCGGATTCGCATTTGCAGCCGCACACGACGTTTGACTTGACAGTAGGAAAAGATTTTGGCGAGCGGTTTGCGGTTTCTTTGACGGGATTGAATGTGGCGAACCGGCGGGTGCTGCTGGATAACAGTTTTACGTTTGGCGGGACACATTACAACAATCCGCGCGAGATTTATGTGCAGATGCGGTATCGTTTTCATTATTGAGGAGCGGCGATGAGGCGATTGATTTTTGTTTTGTTGGCGACGGTTGCGATGATGATCGTGGGTTGCCAGACGGCGCCGGTGAAGCACTATGTTTTACAGGCGGAAGTGATTTCCGTGGATGTGGCGAAGAAAATGATAACGGTGAAACACGGGGAAATACCGGGATTGATGCCAGCGATGACGATGAACTACCTGGTGGCGGATGAAAAGCAGATCGAAGGGCTGAAACCGGGAGACAAGATCTCGGCGGACCTGGTGGTGGGGGAAAACGTAGGGCATCTGGAGAAGATTGTGCTGGTGGAAAAAGCGGCGCCAGAAGCGGTTCCGCAATCGGGCACAGCAAAATAGAAACTTGAAATGAAAATCGTCAAAGAGACTGAGAACCTGTACCGGCTTACGCGACTCGGCATGGTGAATTGTTTTCTTGTGCGAGACGAGGATGGTTTGATTTTGATTGACGCGAATCTGAAGGGAAGCGCAAGGGCTATCCTGGCTGCCGCCAAAGATATCGGCGCGCCTGTTCGCAAAATCATTCTTACGCATGCGCATTTTGACCACACTGGGTCCGTGGACGAGATGATGGCGGCTGAGCCGGGAATGGCATTGTTAATCGGAAAGAGAGAAGGGCGGCTATTGGCGGGCGACTTTTCGCTGGAGCCCGGAGAGAACGGAAAGAAGTTGAGAGGTTTTCCTGCTATCCGATCAAAACCTACACAATTCTTGAACGATGGCGACCGAATTGGACCACTGGAGACGATCAGCACGCCAGGCCACACGCCGGGGCATATGGCCTTCCGGGACATGCGAGACAACTCTTTGCTTGCAGGGGATGCGTTCATGAATCAAAAGGGCTTGATGGCGGCTGGCGAGTACAGCGCATGGTTTCCATTTCCGGCTTGGTTTGCGTGGAACGGCGCAATGTCCGCAGAAAGTGCGGCGCGGTTGGGATCACTGAAACCGAACTTGCTCTGCGTTGGCCACGGGAAGAGACTCGTGTCCCCGCAAGAGAAGCTGGATAGAGCTATTGCACGTGCTTTCAAGCAGCATCCGCGCGGGAATCAGGGTTAGCTCTGATCTTGCCTCTTCCAGGAGCGCTCGATAGACTTGAATGGGAAATGAAAATGGCGATGGAGTTCGCCAAAACCGCCGCGGCTGGGATGGCCGGGGCTAATGACTCCTGGCTGCCAGTTGGCACCAGGAGTTTTTTGTTAGCGGGAGCCAGAGCAGCCGGACAGGAGAGACGTTGCGATTATTGCTGATAGCGGTGTTTGGGGGAATTGGGACGCTGGCGCGCTATGGATTGCAGGGGTTGGTGCAGGTGAGGGTGGGGAGCACGTTTCCCTACGGCACGCTTGTGATCAACCTAACTGGTTGTTTTTTTTTGGGGCTGATTGGGCAGATTACTTTGAATCGCATGGTGATTTCGCCGGAATTGCGGATGGCGATTGCGATCGGATTCTTTGGCGGATACACGACATTTTCGAGTTTTGGCTGGGAAACGGCGAAAATGCTGGAAGCGGGCGAATGGCTTTGGGCGTCGGCATACGTGGCTTCGAGCGTGGTGTTGGGGCTCTTTCTTTCGGTGGCGGGGATACGGCTGGGGAACCGATTCTAGGCGGCGGGAGTGCGGCATGACACACCAGAAATTTGAAGGGGAACGGACGCTGATGAGAGTGCATATCGGCGAATCAGACAAATGGCATGGCAAGCCGTTGCATGATTCCATTGTGCAATTGTTGCGCAAGGAAGGATTCTCAGGCGTGACGGTGCTGCGCGGCGTGGGCGGATATGGCGGCACGAGCGCCTATCACACGGATAAGCTGCTGCGGCTCTCGCAGGATTTGCCGATCGTGCTGGAAGTGGTGGAGACGCAGGAACGCATTGAACAAATCCTGCCGCGACTGGACGAGATGGTGGATGGTGGGCTGATCACGCTGGAGAAAGTGCGCGTGATTTTGTACCGGCCGGCTTCGCGATAATCGTAGGGTGGGAGCTGTGAGGGATGTTGGGCAAGAGCGCCGCGGGAATGTACACTGTCGGCCGTGAATTCCGAAAAAATTAACTTGGAAAAAGATGGCGACGGGCGCTGGCTGAATCGGACGGTGCTGGGCGTTGGGCTGACTAGTTTGTTCAGCGACTGGAGCCACGAGATTGCAACCGCGGTGCTGCCGGCATTTTTGGCGGCGATTGGAGCGGGTCCGGCTTGGTTGGGGGCGATTGAGGGGATATCGGACGGACTGTCGAGCTTCGCGAAGTTGGGGGCGGGACATTACACGGACCGATTGAAACGCCGTAAGCCGCTAGTGGTGGTCGGATATGCAGTGACGGCGTTGGCGACGGCTTCATTTGGGCTGGCGACGCATGCGATGCACGTGATGTTTGGGCGAGTGGTTGCGTGGCTGGGGCGCGGCGTGCGTTCGCCGGCGAAGAAAGCGCTGTTGGCGGCGGACGTGCCACCGTCCGCGTACGGGCGAGCCTTCGGATTTGAACGATTGATGGATACGCTGGGAGCGATTGCGGGGCCGCTCACGGCGCTGTGGCTGCTTCGAGTGACGAATCATTCTTACCGCACGGTGTTTTTTTGGACGCTGCTGCCGGGAATGGTGGCGGTGCTGTGCTTCTGGATGCTGGTGCGCGAGCGGCCGATGGGGACACGGAAGCAAGAGTCGTTTGTGATGGGACTGCGGGCCCTGCCGAGTTATTTTCGCCGGTTTCTTCTGGGCGTGGGGATTTTCGGGGCGGGAGATTTTTCACATACGCTACTGATTTTGTATGCGACGCGGATGCTGGCGCCGAGGCATGGGATGGCGAGGGCGGCGAGCGTGGCCGTGGGGTTGTACACGCTGCACAACGTTTTTTATGCGGGGTCGGCGTACGTGAGCGGCTGGATCAGCGATCACGTGACGCATCGCAAGGCGATTCTGGCGGGAGGGTATGCGCTGGGGGTTGTCACCGCTGTTCTGCTGGCCTCGGGAACTAGTTCGCTTTGGTTGTTGGGCGTGATCTTTGTGATTGCGGGCGTGTACGTGGGGACGGAAGAGGCGCTGGAAGATTCGCTGGCGGCGGAACTTCTGCCTAAGGAGCAGCATGGGATGGCGTTTGGGACGCTGGCGGCAGTGAACGCTGTGGGGGATTTTCTGTCGAGCATGGTTGTGGGGTTGTTGTGGGCGGAGTTTTCAGTGAAGGCGGCGTTTGCGTTTTCGGCGGTGTTGTTTGTTGCGGGGGCAATATTGATTGCGAGATTGAGGAAATAGTTGGCGCGGGGAAGAAAACACAGTTACAGAACGCAGAGTAACCCGAGAGCACAGTCAGGAGTGACAGTGCCACATGCAAAAGGCGCCCGCTTCGGAAAGCGGCCGCTACAAATGCTAGCGAGGTTGGGTGTGTTTGTCGGCCAGGGATTTGGAGGTGCGCATGCGGCGCTGGACTTCGGCCTGGAGATAGCGGCGGAGATTTTCAGGGACGATGCCGGGAGCGGCGAGTTCACGAAGATCCGAGACGGTGAGATGCGGCAAGAAAGCAAGAACAGTGGCGAGCGGGGAATAGGGATTGCGAACGAGGGCGAGGCGCACATTGTAGGTTTGTGACCATTTGCGGTGGTTGGCGACAGCCTGGACGACACGGAGGGAAGTTTTTTCGCGCGCGAGAGCTTTGAGGACCTGGGCTTCGGTGAGGAAGGGATTGTCGAGCGCAACCGGCACTACGTGCGGGTGGCCTTCGGCAACGAGGGCGCCAGCAACGCGGGCGGGTCCGCGGCGGGCGAGGGCAATTTTCTGGCCGAGGGGAAGTTGGGGGAGACGCGCGATTAGCTGGTCTTCGGCGATGCGCTTTAGCTCGACGGAAACGGCTGGAGAGAGAGTGAACTGTACGAGATCCATCAGGTAGATGTCGCGAATCAAACGCAAGCCAACAAGACGCGGGGCGCGGGGATGGAACAGCAGAGTGCGCTTGACAAGGTAACTCTTCAGCAGATTTTTGCGCGTGCCGACGTTTTCCAGGACTTCAGTGGGAAGATCCTTGCGTGCCAGCAACAGGCAAAGCCTCGTTTCATCCAGAGCGGGATTATCAAGGAGAGCGGTGAGAACCTGGGGAGCGGGGTGATAGAGGAGTGCGGTGAGGTTATCACCGGTGGCGGTGCGTGCGAGCTGCAACTCATGCTCGAACTCTGACACGCTACTTCCTTTCCCCGGCGGGCACCAGGAACCGGAGAGCAAGGCGCGCGGCTGATTCCGCGGGTGAGATAGCCAGGGCGCCAAATTGAGCGTGAGGAGCGATGGCACGGAGGCGTTCGTCCATCTGCTGATCAAAGAATAGGGAGCGGCCCACCATGCCGCCGGTTTTCACGAGAAGGAATTTCTGATCTTCGAGTTGCAATCGCTGCATGAGAGTGGCGATGAGAGCGGCGAGGTCGTCGGCAGCATCCTGTAGGAATTTCCGGGCGGTGGGATCGCCCTGATCCGCCTCGCGAACAATCACGGGGAAAATCCTGGGGAAAACTTCATCGGGAACGCCGTGGGCCAGGGATTGAACCTCCAGCCAAGTGGAGGAGTCAAGTTCCTGGAGAATAAGTTTGCCGAGAGAGGAGTCGGCGCCGGAGCGATCGAATTCGTGGATCGCGGCGATGGCGGCGCGGTGACCGACGTCGAAGGCACTGCCTTCATCACCAAGAAGCGGGCCGTGGCCGCCAATGCGAGCGATGCGACCTTGGGCGTCGCGTCCAACAGCGGCGGAACCGGTGCCCGCGATGAGGACAATTGCAGGACCTTCGCCGGTTCCTTCGAGAGTAAGTTCGAGGTCCGTGCTGACAATCACAGTTTTGCCGGGGAATTCTTCCTCAAGCAGGCGCTTCATTTTTCGTTCGGAGTCCGCATGGCCCGTTCCGGCAAGGCCCGCGCAAAGGGCGGAGACTTCCGAGACAGGAACATTGACCGAGTAAAGTGCGGAACGCGCCGCTTCACAAACGGCAGCGAGGGCGCCGCCAAATCCAACACGCGTAGGATTGGAAGGACCACTGCGGCTGCGCGCGAGGACTCGGGAGGATTCGTCCATGAGAACGCATTCCGTCTTGGTGCCGCCACCGTCAAAGCCGAGCACATAGCGCATAGCCAAAGCATACGCGAGGCGGGGCGGGGATGCACAGGAGCGAGGGGCGGAGTGCTGAAAGGGTTGGGGGTGCGAATCGAGGGAATGGAGAGTTGGCTTGACGGTGTTGGCGGGAGCCACTATTCTCGACTCGCTCCACAGCGCTCACCTGTGATTTAGCACAGTCTGGTGCTCATGCACATTCATCCGCTGGATTTGGCGATTGTTATTGCGTACTTGCTGGGAGTGACCGCGCTGGGTCTTCATTTCCGGCAAGGCCAGCAGGATGCGCGGGATTATTTTCTGGGAGGGCGGAGCGCTCCGTGGTGGGCGCTGGCGTTTTCGATTGTGGCGACAGAAACTTCGACGCTGACGATTATCGGCGCGCCGGCAATTGCGTATTCGGGAAACATGACATTTTTGCAGTTGGTGTTCGGGTACTTGCTTGGGCGCGTGCTGATCACGGTGGTTTTTCTGCCGGGATATTTTCGCGGAGAGTACCTGACCGCGTATGCGTTAATCGAGAAGCGCTTCGGAAGCTGGATGCGTTCGGTGGCGGGAATGACGTTTCTGGGGACGCGGACGGTGGCGGAGGGCGTGCGCGTGTCTGCAATTGCGCTGGTGGTGAGCGTTGCGCTAGGGACATCGGAACGGCTGGCGGTGTTCATCGTGATTGCGCTGACGGTGCTGTACACGTTTGAAGGCGGCATGAAAGCGGTGATCTGGACGGATGTCGCGCAATTCCTGCTGTACCTGACGGGGAGCTTGTTCACGCTGGGATTGCTGCTGCATCGCATTCCGGGAGGGTGGGCGGAATTGAGCCAGGTGGCCGCGGCGAACGGGAACAAGCTGCAAGTGCTGGATTTTTCCTGGAATCTGGCGACGAAGTATACGTTCTGGTCGGGAGTGATTGGCGGCGCGTTCCTGACGATGGCGACCCACGGAACGGACCAGACGATTGTGCAGAGGCTGCTGGCGGCGCGAAATCAGAGAGACAGCCGTCGCGCGTTGTTGGCCAGCGGAGTGATTGTGCTGTTTCAGTTTACGGTTTTCCTGCTGGTGGGCGTGGCGCTGTTTGTGTTTGCGCTGCATACGCCGCTACTGGCGGCGGGTGAGGCGACGGATCGCGTGCTGCCACTGTTCCTGATTCGCGAGATGCCGACGGGGATGGCGGGACTGCTGCTGGCTTCGATTTTGGCGGTGGCGATGTCCAATGCAAGCGGGTCGCTGAATTCGCTGGCGGCTTCGAGCGTGCTGGACTTGGCGGCGTTGCGTGGGCGGGCGACCGATCCTAAGAATTTTTTGAAGGTTTCGCGAAGAATGACTTTGGTGTGGGGTGCGGTGCTGATCGTGTTGGGGCTTGTGCACTGGGGACCTTTGCTGGAGGCTGGGTTGACGGTCGCTTCGCTGCCATTTGGAAGCTTGCTGGGATTGTTTTTGCTGGGGACGTTTGATGCGCGGGCAAATTCGAGAGGGTCGCTGGCGGGGATGTTTGCTGGGTTGGCAACAGTGCTGCTGGTGTTTCGTTTCACGAAGATTGCGTTTACGTGGTACTTCCTGATAGGGGCATGCATGACGTTTGTGGTGGGAACGGTGGTGAGCCGGATAATTGGGAGAGAGAGACAGAGGCAAACCCAGGAACCGACCTGAAGGTCGGGCACTACAAAGGCTAACTCAAGACAACAGTTAGGACCGTGTTCTTGGGTTCCGCCTGTCCGCGAATTGTCATCCCGACCGCAGCGGCCCGATTCTCTCTCTCGCGCCGATTTCTGGCGCGTCGGGCTGCGCAGTGGAGGGATCACGCCGCAATCTAACCCCGTTCTCGGGACAGATTCGCCGTTCGTCTTTTCTTCCTCGAGCCACGCCGCTAACTACCTCCAGGACCAATACTCTCAAAACTGTATGAAAACAAACGACTTCATCCCTACTAGCCCAACTTCCACGCTAGGAAGCGAAATTTCCCCCTGGTTGGCCGGTAAGGTTTTTCTTTTCAACGGACGGTTGCTAAATCGTGTAAATAGTGACGAATGATGTTAATATTCTGCTTGACTGTAGATCATCAGTTGTTATATGTAGTGTCCTGTGTACATCCGCAAAACGACCAAAACTTGGAAGGGCAAAAGCTACACCAACTACCTGCTGGTCGAATCCCTGCACACCCCCAAGGGGCCCCGCCAACGCATCATCTGCTCGCTCGGAAGTCTGGCCCCGGCACCCCGCGAGCAATGGCTCGAACTCGCTCATCGCGTGGAGAAGAGCTTGCAGGGACAGAGCGCTCTTTCCGCCGTTGACTCGCCCGTCAAGACCCTTACGGAACAGGCGCGCCGCGGACGCAGAAGCCGCTCCGGTGCGGAGAAATCAGCGATGGAGCTGGAATCTCCGATCATCGTTGATGTCGACCGTGTGGCGATGGAAAAACCCCGTGAGGCCGGAACCGTGCACGTGGGCCATCAAATGTGGCAGCAGTTGGGGCTGGGTGAAATCTTACAGCGTGCGGGACTATCCGACAGAGCCTGTCTGCTGAGTGAAGCGATGGTGCTGAATCGTCTGATCTTTCCGCTTTCCGAACATGCCATGCCGGATTGGATGGAGCGCACGGCCCTGGACGATGTGCTTGGAACGAAGCTCTCCTTACTGAGTGATGAGGCCTTGTATCGCAATCTGGACCGACTGCATCCTCACCGGGAGCAGATCGAGCGCGAATTGGCGGAAAGCGAGAAGACCCTATTCAATCTGGACGACACTTTTTTCCTTTACGATCTGACCTCGACGTACTTCGAAGGGGAAGCCGGGAACAATCCGCAGGCCAAGCGCGGCTACTCGCGAGATAAACGGCCCGATTGCAAGGAGGTGCTCATCGGCTTGGTGCTGAATCGCGATGGCTTTCCCAAGGCACATGAAGTTTTCGACGGCAACCGTCAGGACCGCACGACGGTGGAAGAGATGTTGGAAAGTTTGGAGAAACGCACGGGGCGGAAGTCGGGTTCGACGGTAGTGGTCGATCGCGGGATGGCGTACGAAGAAGACTTGCAGCAAATCCGGGCGCACGGACACCACTACTTGGTGGCCAGCCGGCAGTCGGAACGGAATGCCTGGTTGGCCGAGTTCGAACAGAGCGACAACTGGGAGGAAGTCATTCGGATTCCCTCGCCGCGCAATCCCGATCAGAAAAAATCACAGGTGCGCATTAAGCGCTGCCAGCGGGGGAGTGAGGTCTACATCCTGTGCATAAGCGAGGGACGCGAAGAGAAGGACCGAGCCATCCGTGAAACTCACGAGCAACGCTTGAAGAGAGATTTAGAGAAATTGCAAGCGCGTAGGGAGAAGGGCCAGCTGCAAGAGGAGAAGAAAATCCACCAGGCGATCGGTCGGCTCAAGGAACGCTACCCGCGGGTGGCCCGCTATTACCGGATGGACTACGACGCCGAGCGCAAAACTCTCAGGTGGGAAGAGAACAGCGAGAAGAAAGCCATCGCCGAGAAACTCGATGGCGGCTATGTGCTGAAAACCGACCGGCAGGACTTGACGGCGGAGGAAATCTGGCGGACCTACATGCTGCTCACGCGGGTGGAGGGAGCTTTTCGGGCCATGAAGAGTCCGTTGCTCGAGCGGCCCATCTTCCACCATCTCGAGCATCGCACCCAAACACACATCTTCCTCTGCGTGCTGGCTTACCATCTCCTAGTGGCCATCGAAAAAAGATTCCTGGATCGTGGCGTGCACACCTCGTGGGCGACCCTGCGCGGACAACTGCGGACGCACGAGGTAATCACGGTGGTGTTGCCAACCCGGGAGGGACGCGTGCTCAAGATTCGCAAAAGCAGTATCCCAGAACCGATTCACAAAGAGATTTACTCGACGCTCAGAATACCGGTGGAGATCATGAGGCCGGTTAAGACTTGGCATGACCTCCCGGCAAACATAGTGACGGAATAAAATGACAACTCCCTGCAAACAAAGCAGTTCGCTCAGCCGAGCGTGGAAGTTGGGCTAGAATCAGCATTTACAAAAAAAGGGGGGAGGCGGCATCGCCAATTTCTCCCCCTATTTCTCCCTCAGCTTCTTTAGCATCTCCGCCGCATTTTCATTCTTCGCGTCCAACTCCAGCGATTTCTCGTAGTTCAGGATCGCCAACTCCTTCTCTCCTTGGTTCATGTACGCCTCCCCCAGGCTGTCGTACACATTGGACGATTCCGGATGCAGCCGCACGTTCAACTGGAACACTTCAATCGCTCCTCCAATCTTCTTTTGCTGCATCAACCGGTAGCCCAGCGAATTGATCGACTTTTCTTCAATCGCCCCGGCCAGCAGCTCCTTATCAAATTCCGCGATAGCTTCCGTCGCGCCTTTTTCGCGCACCGCGGCCGCAAATCGCATGGCGGCCGAATCGTAGCGGTCATATTTGATCCAGCGAAACATTGGCAAATCATCACCAAGCTCCGCCTGCACCACGTCCTCCGCGATCGCCAGTCCATTCTCGCTGTTGGTGAAGAAGACCGCCCCGCTCTTCCTTTTCGGATTAGCCGCTGCGAAGCACCTGAACGCGCCATTGTCGCCCCAATGCCACAACAAGTTTCCATTCCCGGTTTTCGCGATGCCCCAACCCAGTCCCCAAAAAAGTTCTTTCGAGAGTTCCTTCGGCGAATGATCCGTACAATTTGTACATGTCGGGTCCACGGCAATCTGCGGCGTTTCCATCTGCTTCAACGTCGCACGCTTCAGCCCCGTGCCATTCAAGATGGCCTCCACAAACGTCGCGTAGTCCCCGGCTGTCGTGTGCAGGCTCGCCGCTGCATTCGCTTCCGTCGGCTTGAATTTTTCCTCCACCTGTCCGTCCACATCATGTCCCGTGGCCGTTCGCTCATCGAACTCCGCCCGCCACACGTAGCTGCTGCTCTTCATTCCCAGCGGCGCAAACACCGCCTCGGTCATGTACTCATTCAGCGGTTTCCCGGTGATCTGCTCCACCACCTTCTGCAGGTAAACAAAACCTTCCCCCGAATAGCTGAACCGTTCTCCCGGCGTAAATCGGATTGTCAACGCGTTTCCTTTGCCACGCCAGTTCGGGAATCCCGTGCGGTGACTCAATACAATGCGCGCCGTAATCAGTTTCAGCCGCTCGTCCCCCTCGATGTATAGCTTCGGCAAGTACCCCGTCAGGGGCGCGTCCAGATCCAGCTTTCCCTGCTCCACAAGTTTCAGTACGCCGTAAGCGAACACCGCCTTGCTCAGCGAAGCTGCCTCAAAAATTGTATCGTCCGTTACATGCAAGCCCGTGCTCGCGTTCTTTACTCCAAAATCGCCGAGCCACGTTGTCTTGCCATTTTCGATCAGCGCAATCTGCAGCCCAGGCACGCCACCTTTTCGCATCAACTCTGGCATCGCGGCCTCAAGTTTCGCCTTGTGGCCCTTGGCTCCCGGTTTTTCCACCACGCTCTCTTTTGTTTCCGACACTTGCGCACGGCTCGCTGCACTCGACGCAAGACCAATTGCCGCTAGCAATACCAGCCTTCCAACCATGCATCGCATATCACCTCCAAAGTGATCGGACGGAAAGATGTAATTGAATTGGTGGAACGCGCCGCGCCAGGCCAAACCCTTCCCCTCGATATAAACGGATTCTCTTCGGATTAGTTCCACCTGCGAAGGATCTCTCGGTTGCGAGTTCGTTTTGCGGTAGCGTGGCCTTTATTTGAAGGAGATCTTACGGAGTCGGCTTCTTCAACGTGGGTCGTTCTCCCGAGGCCGGCTCGGGCATCTCAGCGGCCTTGCCCTTTGCCGGCGCCGTTGTACCCGCATCCGTCGGCGTCACTGCGGGCATGCCACCCTCCGTATACGCCTTCTTCACCAGCGCCTCCACGTTGTCCTGCGCTCCCGCCGTATTGTCATTTGTCTGGCGCGCTTTGCTGTACTCATTCAACGCGCGTTCCCGTTGTCCCAGCAAATCGAAAATCTTTCCCAGGTAGATGTGCGCCCAGACCTCCGTCCACTTTTCGGAAGGTTCTGGCACGGTGGCAAGGGATTCACGAAACGCGTTGGCTGCCGCTTGATAATTCTTCTGCGCGAAAAACGCTTCGCCCATTCGGAAATTCGCCAGCGTGCGGTTCGGCTGGATATTCAGTGCCCGCTGGTACTGCTGCACGGCATCGTAGTATCTGCCCAGTTCCGCAAGCTCCTCGCCCCGCGCAATCGCCGCTCTTGCCCGCAAATTGGGTGAACTCTTCAGAATCAAATTGTTGGGATCAATATGGATGCCGCCGGATTTTGGCCGCCCGAATGTCTCAACGGTAAAGTCGGTCTCTGTGCCCACCACGTCCACCGTCTTCAACTCCGGATTTCCTTCCGTATCAATGCGCAACTGTACGGGCATCGCGAACGTGTCCAGCGGCTGTTTGATCTTTCCCACGATCCGGAAACCTTTCCGCGTACGATAGACCACGTACTCCAGCGTAAATTCGGGAATGCCTGTCGAGTTCATCCACTGCGTAAAGTAACCCTGCAAATTCGGCGCAGTCTCCCCTGGTTTTACGGAAGAATTCGCTGCGGCAATAGCCATGTTCTCGAAATCCTGCACCGTCGCCGTTTTGCCTTTGTATTTGTCGTAGAAATTATGCAGCAGCGATTTGAACGCCACATCATTCATCTGCACTCGAAGCATGTGAAACAGCATTGCGCCCTTGTTCATCACCACGGAGCGGTATTCCGCGGAATACGGGATCAGCCGCGCCGATTGCGCTACCGGGGCCGAATCATCAAACATCAATGCGCCCACGGCAAACTCGTCAACCGCGCGCAGCCCTGCTTCTTTGCCTAAATTCTGTTCGGCGTAAAGCTCTTCGCTATACCGCGCCAGTCCGTCGCTGATCCACATGTCCGCCGTCGAAGCCGGCAGCACCTGACTCCCCCACCATTGTCCTGCCACTAGCCGGCTCATTGTGCGATCGCTGAACTTCGGATCCCACACCCGGTGCCCCAGCATGATGATCCCCGGCGCCGAAAAGTCCCGCAACGTGCCATCAGGCAATTGCGCCACGGTTATATCCGGGTCGGGCAACTCTCCAAACAAATCGGCAAAAATAATCTCCTGGTGCGCCACCAGGTTTGCGAAAACCTGCGCTTTGCCGGAATCCGCTTGCGGCGCATACACCGCCACGTTGATTCCTTCGGCCTGTTTCGGATTTAACTGCAGCGGCCCCGCCACAAAGGAGCCATTGGGCTCCGCGCGGTCGCAGCGAAACGTGTAAATCAAACGCTTGCCTTCGGCCGCGGCGCGCGGCGCTACTGGTTGTGGCGCTTCGGCTTTTCCCGTGCCCACCATCGCCATTGTGTCCGGCACATTGAGCCGGAATGTCCCCGTGTAGCGGTTCGCCGGATAATTCGTCAGCGGAAACCATCGCGCAGGCAGCAGCAGGTACACCCAATCTTTGCTGATCGACGCCACGCGAATCCCTGGCACCGGACTGTTCTCCTCGTTCACCAGCAGACCCGCGTAGCTGAACGTCAGCGTCACCGTTTTCCCAACCGACACTGGCGCCGGCAGAACCACGTTCACGTACAGCGGATTCTCATTGTCCCGCTGAAACGTCAACGACTTTCCATCGGCCGACTTCACGTCCTTCACGTCGAGATTCTGGTGCAGCTCCACGCGCAAATTCGTGGATACATCCATCGCGCGGAATTCGATTTTCGCGACTGCGTTGATCGATTGCCCCGTAGTGTCCAGATACGCCGCAAGATCATAGTTGGCGGCCAGATAACTCGGGGGATGCGCCGTCTGGGCACGCAGGGGAGCGCAGAATATTGGCAGGAGCAAGAAAAGGGCTGGCATCAGCGCAAGGCAGCCCATTTGGCGTCGCGTCATCGTATACCTTTCCGGAGGATTCAGGTCCGGTGCATGTAGATAGGATAGCAACGCCTTAGGAATCGTTGCCAGTGCCACATTTCAGTAAGCCTACAATTTGGTCCGCGGCCCGTTCCACGGCTCCCGGCGGCCCCAAACGCTGTCGCACCTCGGCCAGTCCGCGCCGCACTTCCTCCCGCGCCTTGCCATCTTCCAGCAATCGCAGGGTTGCCGCAGCCACCCGTTCGGCGGTAAAGAATTCCTGCACCAGTTCCGGAACCACTTTTCGCTCTGCGATGAGATTCACCATGGCAAAATACGGTGTGCGCACCAGCGGTTTCGCTAGCGCCGCCGTAAGCGGAGAAACCTTGTAAATCACCACCATCGGCGCATCCAGCAATGCCGCTTCCACTGTTGCAGTCCCACTGGAGACAATCGCCGCATCCGCGGCCGCCAGCGCGTTGTACGTTTCCCCTTCCAGCACTCGCACCTTCAACCCCGCAGGCCACCCGCTTTCCAACCGTTCCACGATTTGCGGATGCGCGGCCGCCACCACGAATTGCGTCTCCACCTTTCCCTGAATCATCGCGCAGGCTTTCTGGAGCACAGGTAAATGATGCGTCAACTCTCCCGTGCGGCTGCCCGGCAAGACTGTAACAATTTTGTAACTCGGGTCCAGCCCGTGTGCCGCGCAAAACTCCGCTCGGCTCTGCGTCGCGCCCACTGCCCCCACCAGCGGATGCCCGATAAACTCCGTCGCCACCCCCGCATTCTTGAAGAATTTCTCTTCAAACGGAAAGATGCACAGCGCCTTCACAAACCGCTCGTGGATCAGCCTCACCCGCCAGGGCCGCCAGGCCCAGAATTGCGGGCAAATGTAATAAACATTCCGTATGCCCCGCGGGACCAATTTGCGCGCCAACCGCAAATGGAACCCGGGAAAGTCTGTCAGGATCGCCAGCACCGGTTTGCGCCGTTCCGCTTCCTTCACCATGCGGTCCATCGCACGCAGCAGCGAAGGCAAATGCTGTAGTATCTCCGTAATTCCCACAACCGCCACTTCCGAATAGTCCGTGATGATTTCCACGCCCGCCGCGCGCATCTGCGGCCCGCCCATCCCAAAGATCTGCACGTCCATTCGTTCTTGCAGTGCTTTCGCCAACCGCGCCGCGTACATGTCCCCGGAGGCTTCACCGGCCGAAAGCAGTAGAGGGATTGGTGGCATTTGGGAGAAATGCTTCTTAATCGCTGGTGGGGAGCGAAGCCGGCAGCGGCGATGAGCCTGCCAGGCGATCAGTGGCCAGCGGTTCGTGGAGCTCCTGCTCCTTATACTGCAACTGGTACAACCGGTAGTAAATCCCGCGCTGCGCCAGCAATTCCTGGTGTGCGCCCTGCTCGCGCAAGCGGCCTTTGTGAAAAACCAGAATGCGATCCGCGTCCTGAATCGTGCTCAAGCGGTGCGCAATCACCAGCGCGGTGCGTCCCGTCAGCAATCGATTCAACGCCTCGCGAATCAGCAATTCCGTTTTCGTGTCCACGCTGGACGTGGCTTCGTCCAAAATCAGAAATCGCGGATTGTGCGCCAGCGCCCGCGCAAAGCTGATCAGTTGCCGCTGCCCCACCGATAGCGTCGAACCTCTCTCGTTCACGTCCGTGCCCGCGCCTTGCGGCAGCGAGCGCACGAAATCGCCCAGCCCGATTTCCCGCAGCGCGTGCTCCACATTTTCGCGCGAGATTCCCTGTGTCCCCAGCCGCACGTTCGATTCGATCGTCCCGCTGAAGAGAAACGGATCCTGTAGCACGATGCCAAACTGTTTGCGCAATTCCTGCAGGTTCAGCAGACGTATGTCCACGCCATCAAGCAGTATCTGCCCGCGCTGAATATCGTAGAACCGCAACAACAGCGAAATCAGCGTCGTCTTTCCCGCGCCTGTGTGTCCCACGATTGCGAACGACTGCCCCGGCAGCATGCGGAACGACACGTCGCGCAGCACCCAGTCCTCGTCCGCGGGCTCCTCCACGTTCCGGTAGCTGAACCACACATTGCGGAATTCTACTTCTCCGCGCGGTTTCACAATCGCCTGTGCGTCGGCGTTTGTTTCGATGGTTATCGGCTCATCCAGCAGCTTGAAAATGCGTTCCGAAGCCGCCATTGCCGATTGCAAAATGTTGAATTTCTCGCTTAAATCCTGGATCGGTCGGAAGAACCGCTGCGCGTACATCGTGAACGCAACCAGTATTCCCAGCGTCAGCTTCGCGCCCAACACGCGCAATCCGCCGGCCCAATAAATCAAGGCGATTGTCGCGAAACTGAGGAACTCCACGGCGGGGTAAAAAAGCGCGTACGCCAAAATGGCATCGCGCCAGGCCAGCATGTTGTCCTTGTTGCGTCGCGAAAACTCTTCCCGTGCTTTCCGCTCGCGGTTGAAAAGCTGCACCACCGCCATCCCGGAAATGTATTCCTGCAGAAACGCATTGATCCGTGCGATTGCCGTGCGGATTTTGCGATTGGCGTCACGAACATATTTTCGGAAAATCAGCGTCACCACCACGATGAATGGCAACACCGCGAACGCATCCAGCGCGAGCCTCGCATCAATCCGGAACAGCAGCCCTGCCATCACCACAAGCAGGAAGAAATCGTTGATCATTGTCACAACGCCCGCGGCAAATAAATCGTTCAGCGCGTCCACGTCGGTGGTCACGCGCGTCATGAGCCGCCCCACCGGGTTCCGGTCGTAGTAACTCATGGGCAACCGCTGCAGCCGACCAAAAATCTCCTTGCGCATGTCGTACATGGTTTGCTGGCCGACGCGCTGCATGATGCGGATTTGCACGTATTGCGCAAGAAAATCGAAGATCAGCACGCCCAGGTACAATGCGCAGATCACCAAAATGCCGTGCCATGCCACCGATTCGGCCAACTTCCCGTTCGCGCTCGGTTCAAGATAATTGTCGATTGCGCGGCGGAAAATCCAGGGCGGCGCCAGTTCCAATGGCGTAACGATTGCCACCAACGCAAGCGCGATGGTCACGCGCCAGCGATACGGCCGCAGATACGCCATCAGCCGTTTCATCAGCTGCGAATCGTACGCTTTGCCTAACGCTTCTTCTTCGTGTTGCCCGTTGCTCATGCGTTCTCGAGCTCTTCTTCCAGCAACTGCTTCTGGTACAAATCCGCGTAGTAGCCCTGCCGTGCCAGCAGTTCATCATGCGTGCCGCGCTCGATGATCTGGCCGTCCTTCAACACAACAATCTGATCCGCATCGCGCACCGTTGACGTGCGGTGGGCAATTAGTATGGTGGTGCGCCCGCGCATCACTCCACGCAACTGCCCTAGAATTTTCTCTTCTGTCTGCGTGTCCACCGCGGAAAGGGAATCGTCCAAAATCAGAATCCGGGGGTCGCGAACAATCGCGCGCGCAATGGCCGTCCGCTGCTTTTGCCCGCCAGAAAGCGTGATGCCGCGCTCCCCCACCATGGTCTCGTACTTGTTTGTGAACGCTTCTACATCACCATGCAAATTGGCGATCTGCGCGGCTTCCTCGACCTCATCGGGAACGTGTTCCGGCAGTCCAAACGCAATGTTGCCGCCCACCGTTTCGCTGAACAGAAACGTATCCTGCGGGACATATCCAATTGCTCTTCGCAGTGTCTCCAGCGGCCACTCGCGTATCGCATGCCCGTCCAGTAGCAGTTCTCCCGCTGGCACTTCCCACAATCGCGCCACCAGCGCCGCCAGCGTCGTCTTCCCGCTCCCGGTGGGTCCGACGATTGCCAGGGTTGATCCCGCGGGAATCGTCAAATTAATGTTGCGCAGAACGGGCTTCGGCTCGTGGCCGTTGGAAGCAGGCACGCCGTCCCCGGAAAGTGTCGTGGGGTAAGTGAAGTTCAAATTGCGAAATTCGATGTTGCCCTCGGGCTGTGTCGCCACCGGCACTTTGGCGTCGCGGTCATCAATCCGCGGCTGGGCCCGTAAAATGTAATTCAACCGGCCCATGGACGCGGCGCCCCGCTGAAAAATATTCGTCACCCATCCTAGCGCGATCATCGGCCACACCAGGAATCCGAGGAACGTGTTGAAGCTGATCAGCGCGCCCAGCGTCATCTGTCCGTGTAAAAAGCGGTCGCCGCCCTGCCACAGCACGATCAGAAACGTTGTCCCAATCAGTGCCTGCAGCGATGGCATGAACATGCTCCAAGTCCTTATCAGCAGCATGTTTTTCGCCACATACTCGCGGTTCGGCGAGTCGAACCCTTGAATCTCCGCCTGCTCCTGAGCGTAAGCGCGGATCACGCGCACGCCGGAAAGGTTTTCCTGCACTTTCGCGGACAATGTTGCCAGCGAAGCCTGAATTTTTTCATACAGTGTGTGAATTACTTTGCCGAAGTGCCGCACGGCAATCGCCACCACCGGAACCGGCAGCATTACCCACAGCGTCAACGAAACCGAAAGCTTCATCATCACCGCAATCGCTGGAATCATCGTCACCAGAGTTGTAGCGCTGTACATGATTCCCGGGCCCAGTACCATGCGCACCGCGTTCAGGTCGTTCGTGGCGCGAGACATCAGCTCGCCCGTGCGGTTCCGTACGTAGAACTCCGGCTCCAGCAGCAACAGCCGGTCCAGCAAATCACTGCGAATGTCGTATTCGATGTCCCGCGAAATTCCGATCAGAACCCAGCGCGTCCAAAAAGAAAGCACGCCCTTGATCGCGATGCACACCACCACTACCAGGCAATAGATCAGCAGAGTGTGCCGGCTTTTTGGCACATAGTACGGCACCAAGCGCCTCAGCCAACTCACTCCCACAATGGGAGCCGCGTGTGCCCCGGGTTCCGTGGCCGTTGCTGTTTCCGCCGGCCGTTCAAATGGCGCGGGGCTCCCCGTCAAAGTATCCGTAATTACACCCGTGGCCAGCGGCACGATGTTGCCGATTAACCCCATCAGCACCACGGTGCACATGCCCAGCGCAATTGCACCTTTATAGCGTCCCAGATACGGCAGCAGGCCTCGCAGGTTCTCCCACGAAGAGACCTTGGACCCTTTGTTGTCGGGCCCTCCTGCGCGCAGAACTGCCGCCGCCGTGCTCATCGCAATGTGGACCTCGGATGATCCAGGGAAGCGGCTTCCATCAGGAAATTGGTGTACGAATAATCCATGGACTGGTAGCGTTTCGTCGCTGGATTCCACCGCACCGCGATCGGCAATGTGCGCTCGCTTGTTCCCGCTTTTAAAGGCGTGAAGTAGAGTGACAACCCTTGCGTCGGGCCGTTTTCGTATTGCAGCTTCCAGCCGGTCATGGCTTGCAGTGGAGTCAGCGCCAGAAACCCCTTCGAGTTCTTCAGGTATTCGTCGCAACGAAACAGCTCCACCCACTTTCCGTCATCGTTTTCCGCCACCACGGCGCGCGTCACCACCGTGCCCGCTACCACGCTTTTCGGCGTATTGGCTACCACGTTTGCCACCAGAATCTGCTGCTTTCCCGTCTTCGCCAGATCGCCGTACACCAGCACCTGCGCATCGCTCCCGAGTATAGTTTTTGCGGCATCTTGGATATCTTCCGGAATGGCGGCCTCGGCAGGTTTCGCGGCGTCTTCAGCAGGCTTCAGCGCTTCGGAGCCGCATCCCTGCAATGACGCCGTGATCAGAAGAACGCCGAGGCACGCCATTAACTGGGGCAAGTGAAACGTCCGGCCACATGAAGAATGTGTGAGATTCTGTTCGGACCCTGCAAATCGCAAAAGGGAACTCAGCATTCTGTGCTTTTCCTCTCCCGGCCTGCCTGTTCAACCCCTACTAACCTTTGCTCTTGCACTTTTACACTCTTAAACTCTTACCCTCTTATACTTCCGAACTCTTCAACCTCTAATAGACGCAAAATCCACCGGCGCGTAATCCCCTCACTCGTCCCTTGCTTTTAAATCTACAAGCTTGGTGCCGCCAGCGTGATCTCCACTACATGTCCCGGCTGCCTCTCCTTCTCCTTCGTGCAAAGCACTTCCATTACCTGCGGTACGTCGGGGCCCGCCCAGTCGAACGCGTAATACCACAATTCTAACGGTTGCCCGTCCTTCGTGCTAGGACTCCTCGAGTCCGGCTCCCCATACAATCGCACGACTTTGGCGGCTGGGTCTCCCACACGCAAACCACGTCCGGTTTGCCATGGTCCAGACGTTCGTTTAACGCAATCTCCTAATGACCAATCCAATTCCACTGTACGAACGACCTGAATCCTTCTGGCAGCATCCAGGTCAATTGACAAAGTCTGTGTCTGGCAGGTTGCGGACCACACCATCTGAGTTTCTTGATCCCCAGTTTTATTACTCGGTTCCTTATAAAGCTGAACTGCACGAGAAGCCGAGTCCCGCCCAGGCCGCAATTCCGCTAGCGTCAACTCATTCGCCCGATGCGGAGCTTTCTTTGCCGCTGGCTTCTGAAGTGTCTGCGCACCCGCCAACGCCGTCACTAAAAACAACGCGAAGAGCGCCATACTCAAGAAACGGTGCTCAGTAGGTAGGCGAGTCGCCAAGTTCCTGTCCTTCTGTCTTTACTGAAAACTGAAAATCAATAACTTCAGACCTCCTGACCTGGTTGGTCGAAAATCTGTCCGCTTTTTGGTCCAAGACAGGAGGGTGCGACCTCATAATACATTTGAAGTCGGGTGCCCGGGAACGACGTTTTTGTTTTGTTGAGGGCATCACAAAGGGATTCGAGGACACGCGACCGATGTGGCGAACTGAGCGGGGCTAGCCTTACCCGAAGTTGCTCACCGGTCGGCTCAATGTCCGCTGTATCCTGCAGCGCCATCTGAATGAAAGTACGCCCTTCCTCTTCAATGCGGCTGTAGTGGGGGCGAATTAGCTCAACCAGATCGCTCTCGGTCTGGTACGCAACCATTTTCAAAACGTTGGTTAGGTGTTTTCGTTCGGTAGAAAGTTTCACCATCTCCTGGCCCTCTGAGGCATCCGCAACTGTCACGCGAGCAGGGAGAGAGTCACGCCGAGCCTGGAGTTTCTTGATACGTTTTATGACCTTAGCAATCTCCATGCGAATTTTCTCTTCCGTAATCTCAAAACTAGAGTCCGCGGATGTGGGCCTATTGATGTGATCGATTGCCGTTGTCCCATAGCTTTCCCGTAGTTTCCTGAGATGAACACGTGCAGCGTAAACTTCTTTCACGGCGGCTTTTCGTGCTGGGTTGGGAACGGAACGGCTGGGGTCGTCGGGTTCGACCTGATAATCCGCGAGAGCGTCGATCAGATACTCCTCCCGCAGGTACTTAAAGAAATTTTCCTGGCGCCAGCGCTCGAACATGCGATGAGCAACATCAATGGCGCGTAGCTCCCAGCGGCTCGTCACGATCGGCGTCTGATGGCCGGTCTCTGTCAGGCGAGTCACCTGCCGTAGCCGCAGCTTTCCTTTTAGAAATCGAACGGGTTGGTCATTGAGCAGATATTCGACCGGCCGACCATCCAACTTGGCCTTGTGCAGAGTGAATCTCTTTTCGGCGATGTGGCGGATGCGTCCCTTACGATAGGTCAAGATGTCAAAACCCATAGCCAGCAGCTTCTGAAACACTTCTGGGCTCCAACCAGCTCGATCAAAAACAACAGTGGAATGCCGGCGCGGCCCCAGGAGTTCGCGCACCTCACTCAACACCGGGATGAGCATTCGGGTCATGCCGGCGTTGGCATCGGCAGTGACAACAAATAATGGGTCGCCGCGCTGATCGTTGACCCAATAATCGGTGGTTGCGGGTGCGGCGAGATGCATGCGTGTCACATAGGCTTTCGGAACCTTACGTTTGCCGTGGTAGGCCCGAACGTGGCCGTCTATATAGAGGAACCCGAGCACCTTCCCGCGCTCGATGATGCGTTGCCGGGCGACCTCACGGCCCAGTTGGTAACTGTCCTTCAGAGAAGCGAGTCGAGAAAGTTTGCGGCGAAGCGTCTTCACTTCGGGCATGCGATCCAGGCCGACAATGCGGCCCAGTTCCCCAGGCGGATACTCTTTGAGAGTCTCGGGCCGTGGGATTCTCAGAAGCGCCAACAAAACATAAGCAACCAGAGTTGTGCGCAAACCGTAGAAGGCTGGGCCGAGGCTGCCGTACATTTTCTCGGCCGTCGAGAGCAGACGACTCGCAACGAGCGCAGGAATGGCCAACAAAACACCTGCTCTCGGTAGACTTCGTGTGGGAGCAAACACCGGAAGGGCATCGTCGAGAAGCCCCATGGCAGCAAGAAGACGATCCATGGACCGATCGAGAGGGTTGATGTCGAGACTTTTTGCAGCCGAATCGCTTGGCAGTTGCGGTTTCTTATCTGGAGGCTGTTCCGTAACGGGGGGCGGAATCTCGAGCACCGTGCTTGCGGAAACCACGGCCAGCTGTACTTGCGAACCTGCTTCTGGCAGGAAGGAGAGACTTGGTTCAGGGCCAGGTTTCCAGCCCAGCCGACGGAGACTCTTGCGCACGGCTTTTTCGCTAAGGCCGAGCCGGCCGGCAATCCAACGATTGCTCATCTCCTTGGCCTTGAGGCGGAGAATGATGCGGTCTCGTTCCTGGAGTTTCTTGTTTACGGGAGAATGGACTACCGGCCGTCCCCTCGGGCGCGCGAGCGCGCTCAATCCACCGGCTTTCAAGCGCTCTTGATAGCGGCGAAGTGTTCGCGCCGAGTAACCGAAGCAGCGTGCGATATCGTTCTGATCCGCGTATCCTGACTCGAAAAGCTGAACCATGGCGTAGGCTTCGGCCGAGCGATCTTGAATCGAGTAATGGGAGAAAACGATGCCATGGACGAAGAGCACTCGTTGGCCTTGCTCGGTCTCAGCGCAAACGCGATCGTTTACGAAGATGGTACCGGGGGTAGGAACAGGGTGGTTAAAAAGCTCCTTTTGAGGTGAGGCCGGGCTCATGCTTCCTTAGCATGTTCTATCTCCACGGATTCGAAAAGCGGACAGTTTAAGGTCCGCACCCCACTAAAGGAAAAACCAAGCCAGTCGTGGCTTCCGGAGATTTGCAGGAGGGTGTCGAGCACTTCCAGTGGAAAAAATGCGCAACCAAAATCGTGCGATTTCCAGCCGTCGATTTAGAAAAAGCGGACAGTTTAAGGTCCGCACCCTACTCTCGCAAAACCCCAATTTTGGCCGCTTTTTGGTGGTATGTCAGGAGATCTGAACTTACAACTTACCTCTGTCCCAAAATCGCATCCAGCCGCGCCTCAAAATTCTCTTCCCCTTCGCTCCACAATTCGCTGCGTTGCACCGGCAAAGCGTGTTCCACCGCTTCCACCCATGCAAATAGCTTTTGGATGTTTTCCCGCGTCTTCTGGTGATACTGCTTCAGGTTCTCCCCGCTGGCCATCCAACTCCGAAACGTTTTTTCAATCGGGTGATCGCTTCCCGCAAACGGATCCGAAGCCGCACCCGGTGCCAGCAACCCAGCGTGTCCAGTGAACAGATGCTCGAAGCCCAGGTCCGCGGAAAGCTGCCCATCCGTTTCCGCCGCGCCGCCGTCGTATTCCTTCCCTTGGCAAAGCAGCACCAGAGGTTGCGGCCCGTGTTGCCACTTCAGCGTCTCAATATCGAACGCCCACAAATCCCACTTGGCATTCACGATGTATGCCACGTCCGGATAAAGTTGCTGCGTCGCCAGCGCCGCCACTTCCGCCGCGCCGTAATTCTGCTCATGCATATCCCATTCCACCACCGGAGTTTCCGTGGCATCCACCGCCTGCACGGTCAATTGGTCAAAGCCCGCGTGTGATTCGGACAAGGGAACGCTGGCCAGGAATCGCGCAAACTCCGCGATCATCGTTTCTTGAGAAAAGTCGCGCGTCCACACGCGCAAATATGCTCGGTTGGCCATGGCTAAACCTGGGAATTATACAGGTGGATTATACAGGGCTATCGCGCTGGGAGAAGTGTGGAAGCGGAGGAACCAGAAATGAAGTAGGTGAAACTGCTTAATGAAATCCAGCGGGTGAAAGTCCCGCCCGGTCAAAGCTAGCAAGCAGGCCGGTAGCGAGTGTTGCCATTCACCGGGTGACTGGTGGGTGCGAAGCGTACACAGCAAGGAAGCAGGCCGTGAAGATTCAGCTCCGAAATCTAATATCGTTGCGATGCCGACACCGTTAGCCTAGTGGAAGGCAGCATCCGGGTACGACCGCAATTGCGAAGGGCGATCCGGGATCGCCGGAGTCCCTAGCTCAGGGCATGCTTTCAAGAGGAGTTCCCATAAACCCAGGAGAGCTCGCCATCTCTGCTCGAATGAGCGGAAAGACGGCCGCCAAGGGAGACCGTAGGCGACCGAGGACGGATGGATGAGCAGTCTTACGACCCCGTATTACCTATGAAGGTGGAGAACCGCAGGGCTTCCGGAAGGAGCGGCCACGGTATCCACTGGAGGGAAGGGGGGAACAAGGTGACGCATCTGTCGAAGGAAACATAAGCGAGGCACAGAACTCGAGGAACTATGTCCACAGAACTCGACAAAATAACTGAACTAGCCAAGGAGGATGCAAAGCGACAATTCTACTCGATCGCTCACATGATCACGTTCGGAGCGCTGTATGCGGCATTCCGAGGACTACGAAAGAAAGCCAGCGCGGGAGTGGACGGCGTCACGTACGAGGAATACGAACGGGACGTCGCGGGGAATCTACAAACTCTCCACGAGAGGCTCAAGAATGGTAAGTATCAGGCCCAACCTTTGCGCCGAGTCTATATCCCAAAGGAGAACGGGAAACAGAGACCAATCTCGATTCCCGCCCTGGAGGACAAGATTGTGCAAAAGGCCACGGTCGAAATACTCAACGCCATTTATGAGCAGGATTTTCTCGACTGCTCGTACGGGTTCCGACCCGGCAGAGGCCAGCACCAAGCGCTGGACGAAGTGGGGCGAGTCATTTGCACTCGGCCCACGGGATGGGTCCTGGAAATTGATGTCACCGCATACTTCGATTCCATCGTGCGAGAACAACTCATGGAAATGATCGAGAAGCGAGTCAGCGATAGAAGTGTGCTCCGATTGATACGGAAGTGGATACAGGTAGGCGTCATGGAAGATGGCAGGCTGCTTATGAGCGAAACGGGTACGGGACAAGGGCAGCCGATCAGTCCGCTCTTGGCCAACATATACCTACACCACGTTCTCGATGCATGGTTCGAGAACGAAGTGAAGCCCCGGTTACGGGGCGCGGCTCATGAGATCCGCTTCGCCGATGATGCCGTGCTGTGCTTCCAATACAAGAAGGACGCAAAGAGGGTGATGGAGGTCTTACCGAAGCGCTTCGCGAAATTCGGTTTGACGATCCACCCGGAGAAGACGCGGCTACTGGAGTTCGGGCGGTATGCGGAGGAGAATGCGAAAAGGCGGGGGACGAAACCTGCTACATTCGATTTCCTCGGCCATACACACGTCTGTGCCAGAAGCCGGAAAGGGAAATTCACAGTGCATGTGAGAACGATGAAGAAGCGGTTCCGCCGGAGCCTGAAGGCGATTGCCGAATGGTGCCAGGAAAACCGCCACCTGCCTGTGGAGGCGCAGCAGAAAACCCTTAACACCAAGCTCCGGGGCCACTACCAGTATTACGGACGACCGACGAACTACCACAGTATATGGCGGTTCCATCGGGAGGTTCGACACATCTGGCATAAGTGGCTCAGCCGGCGCACTCGTGGCAAGGGGATGACCTGGGATAAATATGCAGCAATCCTAAGGCGACACCCATTGTTGCTGCCGCGTATCCTGCACTCTTGGTGCGGTGCGGAGAGTCACGCTTGAGGAACCCGCTGCGGTAACTCTGCACGGTGGGGTCTGTGAGGGGGGAGAGCCGACGACGCCATGGGGAACCTAAACGCGCACGAAGCTGGAAACGGCGGATAGAGCCAAGGAACCCCTACCGCCCGTCGTGCTTTCCTCTACTCGGAGGCACATGCCCGTGAAACGGGTCAGAAGGCAGAACGACCGTGTTGCGCGAACCCCTGTCGCCAATCGACAAAGGCTACTTGGGTTCCGTGGTCGGCTTCACGTTTTGCACGGTGGACTGACCCGCGTCGTGACGTGTCGGGCCCGGCTTGGGCACTTGCTTCTTGGGTTTTTTTACTTCGCGTCTTCCTTTGTCGCGGTTTCCCATGAGAGGTAGGTTGCCACAACTATCGAGCCATGGCTAGGGGAATCCTTCCAAGGTCGGAAACCAAGTGCCAGTCTACCCACTCAGCGGCTCGCCGGCGGCGTCGGCTTATCAAAACCCGCCGCAATCTGCTGCAATCGCTCGCGAAGTGTCTCTCCAAACCGCGAAAACACTTCGCTGGTTGCTTCTTTCAATCGTTCTTCCGCGTTTGCCGCAATCTTGGCGATCACGTCGCGCGACTGATGATCCAGTGTAGCCACGGTTGCCACCATCCAGGAGTTGGTGATGTTTTCCAGACGGCCGCGATACTGCGCCGCTGTCTCTTCGCTGATCTGTGCCAGGCTGTTGCGCATTTCCGTCTGTTTCTCGTTGCCCAGCGCTTTCCAGGAATCCAATACGGTGCTGAAGCTCGACTGCACCTTTTCTTGCGCTTCTGTCAAGCCTCGCTCCACCGCGCCATGCATCGAGCTCTGGAAACGCCGCAAAAACTCTTCCTGCCCGCTGTTCAAGTGCCGGCCAAAATCCAGGCGTGCCGATTCCAACTGTTCCCGCGATTGCTCCGCGTTCTTCTGCACTAATTCGCCGAACCCTTGCAATTCCTGCCTGGCATTGCGCTGGATTTCGTCGGTAAACGCCGCGGAGGTGGTATCGGCTGCCTCGGCAAAAAGGATTCGTACGCGCTCGAATGCGTCGCGCACAGATTCCTCCAATTGCTGCTGCGTCTGGTTCACAAAGCCGCGGCTTGCCTGGTCCAATTCGCTGCTCAGGATGCTGGAAACTTCCCCGGCCTTCTCTCGCAATTGCGCCCCGGATTGCTCCACCAGCTTCTCCGACAGATTCTGCATCTGCGTTTGCGCCTTTTTCTCGTACCATTCCGCGGACTTGAACATCTCCTCCAGGGTGTGATGCTTTAGGTCCGCCGTCTTGCTCTCCATCTCTTCCAGGTTGCGCCCGGTAATCGCCTGTGCGGATTCGTTCAGCACCTGTTCCACCGTGCCCAGATTCTCCCGAAAGCGGGCCAGAGATTCGGCGAATGCTTCGTCCGCGATCATGCGCACACGATCCTGCTGCATGCTCATAGCCGCATCCAGCAGCGAGCGTCCGCCCGCTAGCTGGTGTATGGCCTCTTCCGCGTGGGTCACGTGCGGCTGTACAAGGGACACTATCTGCTCTTCGAATTTCTCCAGCGCGGCGCTGTTGGCTGCTTCAAAGCTGTTGCGGATTCGCGTGTGTAGCTCTTCAAACAAACTCTCTGAACGCCGTTGCAATTCGTTGCGATGCAGGTTCAGCACATCGTTCAGCTGGGCTTGAAAGCTCTCAACCGCCTGTTGCTGCACGCTCTCCATACGGGCTGCGTGCTGATCCAGCCGTTCAGACACGCTGCTGGCCCGCGCCACAATCTCTTCCAGTTGGCGCGCGTGTGCTTCCAGAGCTTCGCGCACGCTGGCGCTCTGCCGGGCGCCCTCTTCCTGCAATCCTGCGTGCAAGCCCTGGGATTCCTCCCGCAGCGCTCCCGCGGCCCGTTCATGAGCCACCTGCATTGCGGATTCCAGCGTAGCCTGCCAGCGAGCCTGGGCGGAATCGAGTTCCCGAGTGAGCTGTTCACGGAGCGAATTCTGCGCTTCCGCCAGCGTACCCGTCGCGCGTTCATGAAGTTCGTTCACCGCGCTGGTCAACACTTCTCGCTGCGCCGCCGTTGCCTCTTCCCGCCACCTCGCCTCTTCTTCTGATTGCTGTGCCACTGCGTCCCGCCGTGAAGCCACCTGCGTTTCTGTCTCTACAGCTTGCGTACGCAGCTTCGATGCCGCTTCTTCCGCCTGCCCGCAAAGCGTTTGCAGGGTTTCCTGAGCAGTCGAGAGCTGCTTTTCGTGCTGCTCGCGCTGCAGGGCGCCTTCGCGCGCTAGCTGCGCCGTCAATTCGTGCGTCAGTTGCTCCAGTTGTGGCGCCAGCCATCGCGGCAATTCTGTTTTCAACGATTCAGCGGCGGCAGACTGCGCGTTGCGCGTCCTCGTCTCCGTTTCCTGCTGGATCGTGCCGATAGCCTGCGCGGTGTCTCGCGCTACATCATCGCGAAACGCCACGTACTTCTGCTCCCACTGCTCAAAAGCCAGCCGTCGTTCGGCGCTTACCGCTTGCGCTGCTGCTTCCCGCGCTGCCGCATGAATCTGCTGCTTCGCTTCCGCCAGCAACCGCGTCACCTGCCTCGCCAGTTGCAGCGAAGCGTCTGTCGCGCTCGCCGGGGCAGGGAACACACGCAAATTATCCGGGTCGGCTGCGTCTGCCTCGCCTTCCGTCAGCGGTATCACCACTTCTCCTGCCGCAGGCGCAACCGGGCTCGGGGGCAATTCTCCACCGATCCCGCCGCTTGCCAGCAAGTTGGTCTGATCTGGAAACATAAACCAATCGTCCGGCGGAAACGCAATTCCCCACGCATTGCCGGGCTGTTCCAATTCCAGCGCCACTTGGAAGAGCTGACGCACCGTTCGCGGCCTTTGTATCCAGGAAACCTTGCCACGCACGCGCCTCGGTGGCTGCCCCGCCTCCGGGTGTGGCACTTCCAGGTTCACCCACATGTTCTTCAGGACGTAATGCTTGGATTGGAAGCGACACCCGTGGCAATTGATGATCAACGTCGAGGTTCGCTCCGCGAATGGGCGTCCGAGTGCGTCCACTCCCGTTACCATCAGCGGCACCGCCTGCACGATGCGCGTGCTTCGCCGCTTCCGCAAATCCGACCCTGTATTCACTGCTCCTTCGCTCGACATATCGCTCGCTTCGCCCTGCGGATCAGACTCTCTCTCAGGGGCCAATTCGGGCCCGCCTTGTTCAGTATCCATCGTCGCCGTATCCTGACTAAACTACGCCTTTACATTTACTTAGCGCTGTTCGAGGGCGGAGAATCCTGCCCCCGCTCTCGCTCTGCACCGCTCAGAAACGTCCATATCTCCTTGGCGACCCAGATCGGCCCTACCAGCAAATAGATCGGTCCCTGAAAAAACGCGGGATTGTTCCCTTCAACCCGGTGTCCCACGAACAACAAAACCCACCCGCCCAGAAAGCAGGGTATTCCCCAGCGCCATCTCAGCAGCACCAGCAGAATTATCCCGGCAAAAATCAACGGAATACCAATGCCATGGAGCAGCTTGTTCCAGGGCGAACCATGTTCGTGGTCGTATTGAGCCATGTAGTGCGCCAACCCGGGCATAGCGCACCTCCTACTGCCGGTTCATGTAGAACCGTCGCGATTTGGCGGGGACTTCATTCTGCGAAATTGGACTGTACCCTGAATTGCTCTGCTTGCCTAGAGGGAGAAAGATGCTAGACGTACTAGCGCTTCCGGTTCACAAGTTTTTCCAGTTTTTTCGCTTGCTTTTTCTATCAACTCGCGGAAATTCCTGCCTGCTGTAGCGCGCCTCGAAAAGATCGCAGCGCTACAGATCGCGCCGGCCTTCCATGGCCTTTAGCATGGTGACCTCGTCGGCATATTCCAGGTCTGCGCCCACGGGAATGCCAACACCGATGCGCGTCACGCGCACACCAAGCGGCTTCAGCAGTTTTGACAAGTACACCGCCGTCGCCTCTCCTTCCGCGGTGGGATTCGTGGCGATGATAATCTCCTCAACCGCTCCGCCCTTTAGCCGTTCAATCAGACTCTTGATGTGCAATTGCTCCGGCCCGCGACCCTGCAATGGCGAAAGCGAGCCGCCGAGCACGTGGTACATCCCGCTGTACGTCCGCGTCTTCTCAATAGCCATAATATTGTGCGGTTCTTCCACCACGCAAATTGTGCTCTTGCTTCGCGTCGGACCAACGCAATACAGGCACGGGTCGGTATCTGTGATGTTGTAGCAGACCGTGCATGTGCGGATCTTTTCCTTGGCGTCGCGAATCGCTTCGGCCAGCGATAACGCCTCTTCCGGCGTAGCCCGCAACAGGTGAAACGCCAGGCGTTGCGCGGTCTTCTGCCCAATGCCAGGCAAGTGCTTCAGTTCGTCAATCAGTCTTTCCACAGGAGCGGCAAAATCAGGCATGTCCCTTGTGTAGCACAGGCATGCTCACCGAAGCAAACGTGGAGCCGTATTTGAGGTATCCTTTCAGTAGAACCCCTCATCCAATCGGCAAGCAGGGCTTTGTTCAGAAGATATGGCTTATCTACTTGACGGAATCCGCTCTCCCGCGGACGTGAAACAGCTCAACTTCTCGCAGCTCGAGCAGCTCGCGGCCGAAATCCGCGAGGAACTCATCACCATCCTCTCGAAGACTGGCGGCCACCTTGGCCCGAATCTAGGCGTCGTGGAACTCACGCTCGCCATGCATTATGTTTTCAATACTCCCGAGGACCATTTCGTTTTCGACGTCAGCCATCAGGCTTACGTCCACAAATTATTGACCGGCCGCCGCGACCTTTTTCATACCATTCGCACTCCCGGCGGCTTGAACGGCTTCATGCTGCGCACGGAAAGCGAGCATGATTGTTATGGAGCGGGACACGCCGGCACGGCGCTTTCCGCCGCTCTGGGCATGGCCGTGGCGCGGGATAAACAGGGCGGCCGTGAACACGTAGTCGCGCTGGCGGGCGATGCCGCTTTCACATGTGGAATCACCTTTGAAGCGCTGAACAATATCGCGCATCACACGGAAAAGTTGCTGGTCATACTGAATGACAACGAATGGTCCATCGACAAGAACGTGGGCGCCATCGCCAACTACCTGAATAGAATTGTCACACATCCGAAGTTCGAGACCTTGCACGGCCACGCCGGCAAATTCGTGAAGATGATTGGCGGACAAAGCGCCTATCGCATGGCCAAAAAAGCCGAAGAAGCCGCCAAGAGCATGCTGCTGCCCAGCGTCATTTTCGAGGAACTTGGCGTGAAGTATTATGGGCCCATCGACGGCCACGACCTGCCCACGCTGATCCACACCCTCGAATCGCTGAAGCGCCAGAAGCGTCCTGCCCTGCTTCATGTGCTAACTACAAAAGGGAAGGGCTTCGAGCCAGCCTTGCAGAAGCAGAAGAAATTCCATGGCCTTGGCCCCTACGATCCGGAAACGGGCGAAACACAACCCTCGGGCAAACCTACCTACTCCGAAGTTTTTGCCGAGACCCTGAATAAGCTCGCGGACCGCGATCCGAACATCGTTGCTATTACCGCGGCCATGCCCAATGGCACCATGCTCGACCGCTTTCAGGCACGTCATCCAGGAAAATATTTTGATGTAGGCATCGCCGAAGAACACGCCGTGCTTTTTGCCGCGGGCCTGGCAGTCAAGGGATTGAAGCCGGTTGTCACCATCTATTCCACGTTTCTTCAGCGCGCTTTCGATCCCATCGTTCACGACGTTTGTCTGCAGAATCTTCCCGTGGTTTTCTGCATGGACCGTGGAGGCCTTTCCGGCGACGATGGCCCCACGCACCACGGCCTTTTCGATATCAGCTATCTGCGCGGCATCCCCAACATCGTGCACATGTCCCCGAAGGACGAAGACGAACTGGCGGATATGCTTTACACGGCAACGCTCCACGATGGACCGATTGCCATCCGGTATCCGCGCGGTGCCGGCCCGGGTGTCGAACTGAAACCATTTCCAAAGGCCATTCCCATCGGCAAGGCCGAAATTCTGCACTACTCTGAAAATGATCGTGTGGCGATCTTTGCTTTGGGCGCCATGGTGCCACTGGCTGAAGAAATAGCCGCGCAACTCGAGAAGTTGGGCGTGAACGCCGCGGTAATCAATGCACGATTCAGCAAGCCGCTCGATTCACAGACGCTGGGATTTTTTGCCCGGAGTGCGGACGTCATTCTCACTCTGGAAGATCACGTCCTGATGGGCGGCTTTGGCAGCGCTGTCCTCGAGGAATTGAGCAACCTAGGCATTCAAAAACCGGTTGAACGCATTGGCTGGCCAGACCAGTTTATCGAACACGGCAAGCCTGATCAACTGCGAGTGAAGTACGGTCTCACCGTCGAGGCGGCGCTCGATAAATTGCGCCCGCACCTGCAATTCCGCGAAGCTCTTCGCCCTCCCATCCCGTTCCGCACTGCGACTCGCTAGGATTTGGTCTTGCTTTGAGTTGCCGCGCTTTACGCTGCGCGTTTTGCCGCCCGGTTGACACTCGCCTCCTCGCCAAGTAAGGTTCACAAAGCTAATTTACGTGCGAATATTCAAGGAGCAACCCATCATGAGTGCCTTCCGCCACTCCGCTGCCCAATCGCGCCGTGTGTTTTTACTTTTCTCCGCGGTTTTGCTGATTTTGCCCGCGCTTCTTTGCGCGCAAGCCAAGCCCGATAATCCTCCCGCCTACGACGTCAAAGCTCATTACACCAAGTACGAATTCCGTATTCCCATGCGCGATGGCGTAAGACTCTTCACGGCTGTGTACGTGCCGAAAGACTACTCGCAGACGTATCCCCTTCTCATCAATCGCACGCCCTACAGCGTTTCTCCCTACGGTCCGGATCGCTATCGCAGGTCGCTTGGGCCCAATGAAAGCTTTGAACGCGACGGATTCATCTTTGTATATCAAGATGCCCGCGGCCGTTTTTTATCCGAAGGGGATTTTCTGGAAGTCACGCCGCACAAGGAAATCAAGAAGTCCGCAAAAGATGTGGATGAAAGCACGGACTGCTACGACACCATCGAGTGGCTGCTGCACAACGTTCCCAACAACAATGGCAAGGCGGGCATCTACGGCATCTCCTACGACGGCTTTTACACCGCCGCCAGTATCATCAATTCGCATCCCGCGTTGAAAGCAGCTTCGCCGCAGGCGCCGGTTACGGACCTCTATATGGGCGATGACGCCTACCACAACGGCGCGTTCATGCTGGAAGCCAATTTCGGCTTTTACTCCGTTTTCCGGCCGCGCACCGAAATTGCGCCGGCTCCGGAAGAATGGCCGCACTTTGATTACGGCACCATCGACGGCTACGATTTCTATCTTCAGGCAGGCACTCTCGCCAACCTCAGGACTCGCTATCTGAAAGATTTCAGCACTTATTGGGATGACCAGATCAATCATTCGACATATGACGATTGGTGGAAGGCGCGCAATATTTCCGCATTCATGAAGAACGTGCACTGCGCCGTGCTTGCAGTCGGCGGATTGTTTGACGCTGAAGATTTGGTGGGCCCGGGCAAAGTTTTCCAGGCTGTTGCGAAATTCAATCCTGATACGCCGGACACGCTGGTGATGGGACCGTGGGTTCACGGCGGATGGGCGCACACTGACGGCGATCATCTCGGCGACGTCAACTTCGCCAACAAGAATTCGCCATACTTCAACGACAATGTGCTGTTGCCATTCTTTCGCCAATATCTGAAAGGCGAAGGCAACGCCAATCTGCCGCGAGCTTTCATGTTTGAAACGGGCACGAATGTCTGGCGCCGCTACGAATCCTGGCCGCCGAGAAATATCGATCCGCGCTCGCTCTATCTGCACACGGGTGGCAAGCTCTCTTTCGATCCTCCCGCTGAATCAACGAACAGTTTTGATGAGTACGTGAGCGATCCCGCGCATCCTGTGCCGTTCGTGAATTTCCCCACACTTGGCGTGCCACAGACGTACATGGACGCCGACCAGCGTTTCGCCGCCAAGCGGCCCGACGTGCTGGTCTACCAGACCGCGCCGCTCGATGAAGACGTCACTGTCTCGGGCGCTGTTTCGCCACACCTCTGGGTTTCCACGTCGGGCACCGATTCCGACTACGTTGTGAAACTTATTGACGTATATCCCAACGATTTTCCGAATCCCGATCCCAATCCGAAGGAAGTGAAGATGGGCGGGTACGAACAACTCGTGCGCGGCGAACCATTCCGCGGAAAGTTCCGCAACAGTTTCGAGAAGCCCGAGGCTTTTGTTCCCGGCCAGCCTACCGCGCTCAATTTCGCTTTGCCGGATATCAATCACACGTTTCGTCGCGGCCACCGCATCATGGTCCAGATCCAGAGCACTTGGTTTCCGCTGGTAGACCGCAACCCGCAAAAATTCGTGAATATTCCAGACGCCACCGAGGGCGATTTCCAGAAGGCCACCGAGCGCGTTTATCATTCAAAGTCGAACGCCTCTGCGCTCGTTCTTCCTGTCCTGCATTAGCACTCGATCCGAATATAATGTTGACCAGAGCTGAGCAAGGGGTCTGCTCTTCGCAAAAAGCCAAAGACACAACAGATTCATCACGCATCATCAGCGTGACTAGGTAAAATTCATTTTTCCGGTAAGGGAATTCGTTTTCTGGTTTCTGTAGATATCGCTAGAACAATCCGGGGATCTTCAGACCTGCCATGCCGGGTATGCCGCCCGCCAGGCTTTTCATCTGGTTGGCCAGTTCTTCATCAACGCGCCGCGCCGCTTCATTCACCGCGGCACGCACCAAATCCTGCAGCATCTCCTGATCTTTGCTTGCAAACACTTCCGGCTCGATTTTCACGTCCAGCACTTGCTTCTGGCCGTTCATCTTTACCGTGACCATGCCGCCGCCGGCCGAAGCCTCCACCGCGACGGAGTTCACCTGCCGCTGCAAGTCTTCCTGAACTTGCCGCAGCCGTGAAAGCATCTGTTGGAGAGCGTTGACTTCCATAATTTTAAAGCCTCACCTTTCAGTGCGACTTCACTCCTCTTCGCGCCGCCGCACTTCGGAAATCCTTCCCCCAAAGCGTTGCAGCATGGACTTCACCACCGGATCGTTCTCAAACTGCGCGCGCATTTCCTGCGTCGCCGATGCCGCGCGTGTCGAAACGGAAGCATTCGCCGCACCAGTTTCGAGTCTAGCACAGACGCGCATCGTCCGCCCTAGTACCTTGTTCGATGCGGCACGAATCTTTTCCAGTGTGTCGCGTCCTTCAATCAATCCCGCGAACGTGCTCTTCTCCGCCGGAAAACAAATTCGCAATTCGCCGCCTTCCAGTTCCCACCGCGATGCATGTTCCAGCAATTCCGCGATAAATTTCTGCTGCGACTGAATTGTGCTTTTGATTTCCGCCACTTGCTCCATCGTCAGCCCCGCAACTGCCAATTCGCTTGCTGGCGGTTTGATGGACTCTGGCGCGGGAATGGATGCCTTTTCGCCTGCCGCTAACACGGCGCTCGATTGCTTCGCGGGCTCCGAAACACGCGCTGGCGTGGACGCGGCTGCAATGCCGCTTGCGCTCCACGCGCTGGCCGAAGCGGAACGGGAAGTCGCCGGCGGAGTCGCGGAACCTGACCCAGTGCCCCGAGGCGCCGCTCCGCCTTGTGAACCGCCACCCGCACCGCCGCGCGTTTGCGCCAATAATTCTTCGAGCGGAGCCAATCGCGCAGCATTCACCATGCGCAGCAATCCCATTTCCAGGTGCACGCGTGGATCCGATTTGTGCCGCAAATCATTTTCCGTCTGCAGCAGTATTTGGAAGTAGCGCGTCAAATCCTCTTCGCTGAAAAGCGCCGCAGCTTTTGCCAGGCCCGGCCGCTGCTCCGGCGTGGCGGCAATCAAATCAGAATCCGCACCGCACACGCGGGCGATCAGCAGGTTGCGCATGTGGCGAATCGCTTCACGGCAGAAGTGCTGCAGGTTGCGCCCTTCTTTCTGAAAGGTGTGCACCAGTCCCAGCGCGCGTTCCGCCGATTGTCCGGCGATGGCTTCCACAAGCTCCTGCAACGCATCTTCAGGCACAACGCCCAGAAGGTTGCGCACGGGTTCATCTTGAATATCGTCGCCGCAATACGCGCGAGCCTGCTCCAGCAGCGAGAGCGCGTCGCGCATGCTGCCTTCCGCCATCCGCGCCATCACGGAAAGCGCGCCGTCGTCAATCTTCAGCCCCTCTTTTTCGGCGATGTATTGCAACCGGCTGGTGATTTCGTTGAACGTCAGCGCGCGAAAATGAAAATGCTGCGAACGTGAGCGAATGGTATCTTCCAGATCTTCCGGCTGCGTCGTGGCCATTACGAAGATCACGCGCTCCGGCGGCTCCTCCAGGGTTTTCAGCAGCGCGTTGGAAGCCTCGCCTGTCAGCATATGCGCTTCGTCGAGGATGACCACCTTGCTGCGTGAAGCGGCCGGGGCGTAGCGCACCATCTCCCGCAACTCGCGAATCTGGTCAATGCCGCGATTCGAAGCCGCGTCAATTTCAATCACATCCAGCGAAGAGCCTGCCGCAATCTCCTTGCAAGAATCGCACTCGCCGCAAGGTTCGGCCGTTGGCCCATGTACGCAATTCAATGCTTTGGCAAGGATGCGCGCCGCCGTGGTTTTTCCTACGCCGCGCGCTCCGCTGAATATATACGCATGCGCCACGCGATTCATCTTGATCGCGTTGGCCAGCGTTTCCGTCACGTGCTCTTGCCCAACTAGGTCCGCGAAACTTTGCGGCCGCCATTTTCGCGCAATCACTTGGTAAGTCATACGTGACTTGCATTTTCGGCGTCCGCCCCGAAAAAGTCAAAACACTTTGGAGTGCGGCAGCTCGGTGCCGCTTTTGCGGAGCCAGACACCCCTCCCAACTGTCATCCTGACAGCCGCCCCCACGCGCCTCGGAGGATCTCACGCAAATATGTTTGGCAAATCAGTTCTACGAACAGGCAGGAACGCAACCGAGGCAACCAACCGAATCCTGATCACTGATACCTGATTGCTGATATCCTTCTTCACTTCGAGGAACTTCGGGATCTCCGCGGCACACTCGGCTTACCCGGTACCGTTGCTCCCTTCCGGGCCTGGCGGGGTTCGCGGGACCTCGTTGCACAGAGCCCGAAGTTCCACGTTCAGGCAGTCGCGCAAATTGCGACTGCTCTTACAGCTTAGCACAACCGATTCGCCCGCCTCACGCGCTCTGCACTCTCGACCGTTCTCCAGCTATACTCTAATCATCGGGTTGCGATGAACACCACCAGTGATCCGCATAAGCGCACAACCACGCTAGTCACGCGATTCGGGATGCTACTGATATTGATGGCCGTGACAGCAAGCGCAGTGCACGCGACCACGCGTCCTGCTGAATATCAACAATTGCAGAAATCGCTAGCATCCGGCTGGAACACTTGGGACCCACGCAGTGTTCTCATGCAGGTATTGCTTCCCGAAGGATTGGCGATCCGCACCGAGCTCCACGATTTGCAACCGCCCGGTGAGCAGGTTCTGGAATTTGCGCAAATTGGCCGCCCAGAGAAGGACGCGGAAATCGTTCGCATGGGCGATCATGCGATGGACGGAAGCTATACCGATGTGACCGTGGAATGGCGGCAAATGACCGTGCGCGTCCAAAGCGCCACGCTCGATGGTGATCTTCTTCTGCTAATCACGCCCCTTCAACATGGCCCAACTTTGGCACGGATTTCCGTCGTGGTGGAAATGTTATGGAACCGTACAACTGATAAGGCTATTGGCATTTTCTTCACGGCCCGTCCTTTGGATCCATCTCATCGCCCCGGGGAACCCCGCCTCACGTTTGATTTGAGCGAACCAATCGGCATTTCCACCGGCAAGCAACTCAGCCTGCTTGAAATCACCCGTCAAATTGAGCAACGCCGCATCGCGCATGAGCAACGGCTCGCCGCGCATGGCGATGACGTGGAACTTTTGCGCGCGATTGAAGCTGCTGTTGCCTGGAACACTGTCTATGACCCCGTGGCGAATCGCGTTATCACGGGCGTAAGCCGTCCCTGGGACGTGAACTGGGGCGGCTACGCGCTTGGCGAGTGGGATACTTTTTTCGCGGCATATTTGGCCGCCGAGTTCGATCGCGATCTGGCTTATGCGAATACGATTGAGATGCTGAATGAATTGACCCCGGCTGGCTTCGTGCCCAATTATTCGGCGCCTTCCATGTCAAGAAGTTTTGATCGTTCCGAACCGCCCATCGGTTCCTGGGCAACTCTGGAACTTTACAAGAAATTCCACGATCGCTGGTTCCTTGAGACCGTTTTCCCGGATTTGCTGCGTTGGAATCGCTGGTGGCAGCAGAATCGTGTGCAAGATGGCTACCTGGTCTGGGGCAGCGATCCTGTTGACCCGAACATGTCTCCCAAAGCGGCTTCAGACGATTCCATCAATACGTTGCTAGGCGCAAAACTCGAATCCGGCCTGGACAATCTCTGCATGTGGGATGGCGCTGCCTTCGATTCTCAAACGCACCATATGCTTCTTGCAGACGTGGGCCTGATCAGCCTGTACATCCTGGACTCCGAATCGCTGGCAACAATTGCCGAAGCACTTGGCCACGCACAAGAAACCGCCGAGTTGCAAGCGCGCGCAAGACTCTATCGCGGCAAGTTGGCGGAGCTCTGGAGTGAACCCGATGCGCTCTATCTTGACAAAGATCTGCGCGACGACAAATTGTGGCCGCAATTCTCTCCCACGACCTTCTACCCGCTGCTGGTTCACGCCGCCACGCAGCAGCAGGCCGAGCGGCTTGTGCAATCGCATTTGCTGAATGAACAAGAATTCTGGGGAGATTGGATGATTCCAGCGTGCCCGCGCAATACACCCGCCTTCAAAGATCAGGATTACTGGCGCGGCCGCATTTGGGGTTCCATGAATTTTCTTGTTTACCTGGGCCTACAAAACTATTCTCTCCCTGAGGCGCGCCACGCTTTCGCTCAACGCTCGCGCGCGCTCCTGATGAAAGAGTGGACCAGCAAGCGTCATGTGCACGAGAATTACAACGGTTCCACAGGCGAGGGCGACGACGTTTCCAGCAGCGACCGTTTCTACCATTGGGGCGCGCTGCTGGGAATGATTTGGCTTCTGGATCAGCGCGATTTCACACTGAGTGCGGTGAAGTAGCATTGCGCGCTTAAGTTTTCCAGGCTGTTTAGCAAAGGACAATCCTTTCGATGAGAGACTTCGATATGCTTCATCCTCAAGACATCATGCAACTGCACCAGCAAGTCCGCCAAAGCTACGATGCCTTCAAGGCAAGAGGCTTGAAACTAAACCTCACGCGCGGCAAACCATCCTCGGCTCAACTCGATCTCAGCGCCGAGTTGCTTTCCCTCCCCGGGTCTGCCGACTATGTTGCCGAAGGCGGGACGGATTGCCGGAATTATGGCGGAGTGCAAGGGCTCGCGGAAGCGCGCAGATTATTGTCCGGAATTCTGAGTGCGCCACCGGAACAGATCGTCGTCGCCAATAATTCCAGTCTTGCGTTGATGCACGACACAGTTGTCTTTTCGCTGCTCAAGGGGACCTGTGACTCCGTCGAGCCATGGTCTAAACAGGGAGAGATTGCATTTCTGTGTCCAGTGCCCGGCTATGATCGCCATTTTAAAATCTGCGAAGACTTTGGTATCCGCATGATCCCCGTTGCGCTCGGTGATTCGGGTCCGGACATCGAGCAAGTGGAAAAACTGGTCGCGCACGACACCTCAATCAAAGGCATGTGGTGTGTTCCTAAGTACAGCAACCCCACCGGGGCTGTGTACTCCGATGCAATCATCGAGCGCCTGGCAGCCATGCATACCGCCGCGCCGGACTTTCGGCTCTATTGGGACAACGCTTATGCCGTGCATCACTTGACGGACGAGCGCGTCGCTATCGCCAACATCCTCGAACTCTGCGTGCGCCATGCCAATCCAAATCGCCCATTGGTTTTCGGTTCCACTTCAAAAATTACATTCGGCGGCGCCGGACTGGCCCTGTTTGCCTCGTCAAAAGAAAATGTGAAATGGCTCCTGACACGGTTATCCACGCGCACCATTGGGCCGGACAAAATTAATCAGTGGCGTCATGTGCGTTTTCTGAAAAATGAAGCGGGCGTATTGCAGTTGATGGACAAGCACAGAGCGCTGATCGCCCCCAAATTCCGCAAGGTGCTTGAAGTCTTCGACGAGAAGCTTGCCGGCATTCCCAATGTGACGTGGACCCGGCCCAAGGGTGGCTACTTTATCAGCCTTGATGTTCCCGAAGGTTGTGCGCGCCGCGTAGTTGCTCTTGCAAAAGAACTCGGCGTCGAACTCACTCCCGCCGGAGCCACTCATCCCCGCGGAGTTGATCCTGCAGACCGCACAATTCGCATCGCCCCCACATTCCCTGAACTGCCCGAAGTTGCGCAAGCCGCCGAAGGCGTTGCCCTCTGCGTACAACTCGCCGTAGTCGAGAAATTATCCAAGCACACAACGGCCTGAGCACCCGCATTTGGTCCGTGTAAGGCATCGTCTCCATCAATTGCAGGGACCCCGTTGTCTGAGGCCCGCATTTGACGGTAAACTAAAGCTCCAGCCTGAATCAAACCCCCATGGAGGAATGAATGACTGTTACATGGCCACGCGGCCTCAATCTGCTTTTGGTAGCCGGGCTGAGCACGCTCATGGCGTTTCCCCAGAGCGCCATCGCGCAGGATCACGTGGTTTCCTCATCCGACATCAAAAAAGACCTACAGGCCGCAACCGCGGACAGGAAGAAGCAACTCAATCAGGTTGACAATTTGATGGCCACGCACGAGGCCAGAAAAGCACTTTCCGATGCGCATGTTGATTACCAACAAGTACGCACGGCAGTGCAGTCTCTTAGCGATGAAGACCTGGCAAAAATCGCCGCCAAAGCAAATCAGGCGCAGAAGGATTTCGCTGCGGGGAACCTCACCGACCGGGACCTGATTCTGATCATACTGGGCATTGCCGTGCTCGTTCTGATCATCGTGGCTGTGCGATGAACAGATGAAATTCGCGGCAATCTTCGCTTGTCTGGGATTCTGGATCGCCGGCGCTGCGCTTGCCTTTGCGGACCGCCCGCCGGCGATCTGGATTGATGTGCCTTTTGTTTCCCAGAGCAAAGACGGCTGCGGCTCCGCGGCCATTTCCATGGTGTTGCAATATTGGACGAAACACGCGGGTGAGTCGGCCCCGCCTCAAATGGACGCGTCGAAAATCCAGGGCCTGCTCTATTCTCCCCGTGACAAAGGAATTCCTGCCAGCGCGATGGAGAAGTATTTCCGCGAACAGGGATTTCGCACCTACACTTTTCGCGGCGAATGGAGCGACCTGCAGCATCACCTGCAACAGGGAAGACCGCTTATCGTTTGTTTGAAGGCCAGTGGCGCTCGGGGTCCTCTGCACTACAGTGTGGTAGTGGGTCTTGATCCGGAACGCGAATATGTTTTTCTGAACGATCCGTCGGCCGGGAAAATGCTGCGCATTTCACGCGAGGGATTCCAATCGGAATGGGATTCGGCAAAAAACTGGACACTCCTGGCTGTTCCCGCGGGGCAAAAGTAGCCGCGCTCTTTTTATCTTTTGTTTTCGGAGCGGCTGGCGTGCTCCCCGAAGACCATCCCCTCAAGGAAAAAATCCTCGCGCTCAGGACTTTGTACGACGGCAAACGTTGGGAAGAAGTCCTCGCCTCCACGCAAGACAGTCCCGCCACTCCCGGAGATTTCGGCCTTTATCGCGGCTTGGCGCTCGCCCGCCTGGAGCGATGGGGCGAGGCGCAAAAAGTCTTTGAAGCCACCCTCGCGCGAAATCCGCATGACACGCGCATCATGACGGAGCTTGCGGGCCTGGCGTACCGCGAGAAACAATTCAAAGTAGCCAAGAGTTACTTACACCGCGTTCTTGCCGCCGAACCCGCCGACGAATATGCGAACAATCTCCTTGCTTCCATTTACGATCTGGAAGGCAATCTGGAAGCCGCGCTGAAGTACTGGAATCGCATAGGCAAGCCGCAACTTTTCGATCTGTCGTTTCAACCGCAAGCGCAACTCAAACCCATTTTGTTGGACCGTGCCTTTCAGTTTTCTCGCGGTAGTGTGTGGAATAACGATGATTACCTGGCCACGACCGCACAGCTGAAAGGGCTCGACATTTTTCAGTCGCAGCGCTACGACCTGGAGGCCAACACGGATGACTCGTTCAATCTAGTCTTCCAATCAACTGAAAAACCATGCTGGCGCGATTCGCCGTGGATTGCAGTGGCGAACTTTTTCAGCGGGCTCCCGTACCAGACGGTCTACGCGGAATTTCCACGGCTCACACTGAGTGCCTGGCAATGGAATTCATCGTATCGCTGGGACGATCAGAAAAGGCTGGTCGCGTCGGAACTTGCCGGACCGCTCAAAGACAACCCCGCATGGCGCTATCGCATGTATTTCGATGCGCGAAACGAGAACTGGAATCTAACCAGCAGCCTGCAGCCAGCCGCGCCAGCAGTGGCCGCGGTGAACCTTGAAAAAGAATCATTCGGCATGGAATTCCAGTCCATCGTTAACGGACGTTGGAACTGGAGCGCGGGAGTGAACTATTCCTACCGGCAGATGCGCAATCCGCTGGGATTGCCCGCGGCCGCAGAACCGTTCTTTACTAGCGGGTCAAATCTAGGGCTTCGCGGAAGCGTTTCACGGTCATTGATACGATTCCCTGAGAGAAGATTTACGTTGCAGTCGAAAGCGATCGGTGAATTAGGAACGTTCTTCAGCGCGCCACTTGGGCGATATGAACGACTGCAAGCCGATCTGGAATCGCGCTGGCTCCCGAAAGCGCGCGGCGATGATTACGAAGTGCAAGCCAGATTACGCTCCGGCGGAATTTTTGGCGATGTGCCATTTGATGAGATCTACGTGTTGGGATTTGATCGCGACACGGATTTGTGGATGCGCGGCCACCCCGGCCTGCTTTCAGGGCAAAAGGGCAACGCTCCTCTGGGACGTGAGTACGTGCTTGCGAACACGGAATTCGACAAGATGGTGTATCGCGCTCCGTTCATGACTTTCCGTGTTGGCCCCTTCCTGGATACCGGAGAGACCTATGACCCTTCCGGGTATTTCGGTTCGCAGAATTGGATGTGGGACACCGGCGCGCAATTGAAAATCCGCGTGCTCGGCTCATTTGAATTTGTCCTCGGATACGGCAAGGATCTGCGTTCAGGAAGAAATTCTTTCTTCACCACGGTCCTTCACTAAGCCCTGCTAATCCCCGCGCGTAAGCGACTGCCGCGGGCACAACGCAATTCCTCCTTCGGCTGCCCGCCTTGCCAAACACAACACATCGCAAAAACATCTTGCCGTGCCCTCCGTTCGGTGATTTACACTACATCCCGGTTGGAGTTCCTCCCCAACCGCCTTGTGCCTGTTCGCAGCGGGCGCATGGTCCGCGCGCCAGCGCAGCGTCTCGTTCGCGAGACCTCCCCACGTTACGGGGACATCACACCTGCACACTCCGTGCAGGCAGGAGGATTTACATGAAAGCCGTAGTGTCTTTTCTTTTGGTATTTGCCCTAGCGTGCTCCGCGGCGCCACCCACCTACGCCAAGCCGCGCCAGGTCCTGCAGGGCACGGAAATCCATCTCACGCTCATCAACGCCATCAACTCCGCCACTGCCCGCGAAGGCGATCCATTCGTCGCGGTTCTGGCGCAGCCGGTCGCGATTGATAGCCGCATCGTCCTTCCCGCGGGCACGCGCGTACACGGTTACGTTGGCACCATCCAGCGCCCCAAACAGTTTGCGATGTTTCGCGGCCAGGCGTACATGAGCCTCACCTTCAAAAGCATTGAAATCGATGGCCGTCTCATTCCGGTACAGATGAGCCTGTTGGCCATTGGGCAGCCTCGCGTAAATTCGGACAGCAAGCGCCGCCGCGACGTAAAAATCGTGGAAGGCGAAGTAATCGAGCAGAAGCACGACTATAAAGGTGACGCGGGCGGTGTTGTCCTTGGCGGAGGTGGAGGCTCGTTGGTCGGCGTGGTCTTCAGCAACGTGGTCCGCGGTATGGGCATCGGCCTCGCGGCGGGAGCCGTTTATGTTGTTGCACGCAAGGGCAAAAACGTGGAACTACCCGCGCAAACCGGGATCCTGGCGCGGCTTGACAGCACGGTCACAGTGCCATTCATCGCAGCCAGCAGTGATTCCCCCGGCAGTCCAACTGACTCCCGGTAACATATACCAGGAAACAGGCCTGCTCTCGCTCGCCCGCTCGTGACAAAACGCGCGGGCGATTTTTGTGGCTGGATAATCGAAACTGCTGCAAAACTACTGCTGCGCGAAGGGAGGCGGCGCCACGATTCAATCAGGGAAGAATCGTGGCGCCCTTGAGGGTTCTGGCTGGGCAACTTGTGGACTTTCCTTTGGGGGTGAAGAGTGTTCCGGAGAAACAACGAAGCCTGGTTGGTGCCAGACCACGTCGCTTTCCGGCCTTGCCACATCACATCTGCGCCTTAGAAGTGCAGGAAGGAGAATGGCCACCGTGAGGGTTTTCCAACTTGCTGCAAACTCTGCGTTTAGGCAAAGCGAAGGAGAACATGCCTGCGTCAGCACGGGAAGCCGTTCCATTGCGGGACATTTCCTGTGGAAATCCTAACAAGCTGCTCTGGCGATGACGATTCCTCTCCGGAATTCTCCTGTTTCCCTCAATTTGCTTATTTTATTCGCTGCATTGATTTTTTGCGTTCCGTTCATCGCCTTTTTCCAATTGACGCTCCAAGGAATGCCGCGATACCTTTTATCCATCAAGGGACCACATGGTCAGCAGCAATAGCAGGAAGCGATCCACAAAATTCCGTATCGCTCCATCTCAAGGAGATCAATGTCCAACGAACTGCGTAATTTTCTAGCCCTCAGCTATGAGGAGCTGGAAGAACTGAATTTGAAAGCGAAAGAGCAACGCAAGAAACGCACTCCCTTCGGCAAAATCCAGGAAGAACGCCTGAAGTACCTTACCGACGAGAAGCGCATCAAGGCGGTCACGGTCCTTTTCTCCGACCTCGAAGGCCGTCTGCACATGCTGGACTACGACAAAAAGTTCCTCCTGAAAAGTTTCGACAACCTCACCTTCGATGGTTCCTCCATCCGTGGTTTCACAGCGCAACGCGAAAGCGATCTGCGGCTCGGCATGGATTGGGCTTCGTTTTATTGGGCTCCTGCCGACGTCTTCGGCGGCGGCAAGGTGCTGGTGTTTGGCGACGTCATTGACAAGGATGGCTCTCCTTATAGCGCCGATATCCGAGGCGTGCTCAAGGGCTATGCCGATTCGCTTCACAAAAAGGAAGAGTACACGCTGAACGCCGCGAACGAAATCGAGGGATTCCTGTTTAAGGGCGCCGACGCCGAGCGCACGTATCACGAAACCGGCAAATTCGAGTACGTCAATACCGGTGGCTACTACCACTCCCTGCCCGGAGATCCCCTGCGCTCGTTTATTGATACGACCGCCGAAGTGCAGCGCTCCATGGGCTTCCAGAACGAAAAAGATCACCCCGAAGTTGCGCCCTCGCAGTTCGAGATCAACTACAGCTACACCGACGTGGTTGGGGCCGCCGACCAGATCCAGCTCTACAAGTTGATCTGCCGCCAGGTCGCCAACAATATGGGTCTCACCGCGAGCTTCCTGCCCAAGCCCGTCGTTGGTGTTAACGGCAGCGGCATGCACACCAACGTTTCCGTTAGCAAGGATGGGAAGAATCTGTTCTGGGATCCCAAGGGCGAAGAAAAGCTCAGCAAAATCGGCTGGGCCTTCGTTGACCGCGTGCTAACACACGGCAACGATCTTTGTTTGCTGATGAACTCCAGCGTAAACGCATATCGCCGCCTGGATCCACACTTCGAGGCTCCCAATCAATTGAAAGCCTCACCGGTCGATCGCGGCGCCATGATCCGTATCCCAATTGGCAACGAACGCAGCATGCGCATCGAATTCCGCGCAGTCGCGCCAGATGCCAATCCTTATCTGGTCATGCTTTCGATCTTCAAAACGGGCCTGGAAGGTGAAACCGCGAAAATCAAGAATCTTCGCTCGGCGGAGCGCTATCTTCCAGACAACATTTACACTGCCATCGAGAACTTCGACAAAGCCGAGTGGACCGGCGATTTGCTCGGCGCCGACGTAAAGTCTCGCTATTCGGATTTGAAGAGGGCTTCCGCGGATCGCTGCGCCCGCTCCTTGGGCACCATCGTGAAGCCACCCGAAGTTCAGTTTCACCACGAGGTCTATAATCAGTTCCTCTGGAACAAGTTTTAGGCTTCGGCCCATCTCCGATAGCTGCATACCCCTGGCACACGCCAGGGTTCACGGAACGCCCGCTCAACTCATTTGGCGGGCGTTCCGCATTCTTAGCACCCGAGTTCGCGGCTTCACTTGTGGGGAGTGGGTGGCGTCGTAGTCAGAAATCCAACGCCGCAGCGGTAAAGTTTGCCGTTGGGGAAGTCAGAAACACTGGCGATCCGCGCAGGAACAAAGATGGCTGGTGCCTGCGGTGACTCTGGCGAAAAAGGCACGGCGATCATTACCGAGATGTTCACCAGATAGAAATTCTTGGTTTTGAAGCTCATCCCTCCTCGCGACATGTCAATACACACCACGATGTCGTCGCCAAACGCTTCGCTACGAACGCACGCAAAATAATTCACCTTGGCGCGCACCCGTTGGCGCCGCTCGAGCAGTGGCTCGGGAGCAGGGGGGCCGGCAGAGCGAGGAGCATAAACCGGCTTTGCCACATGCGGCGCAGTTGGGGGAACCGGAATGTCTGGCGCTGACGGCAACTCCAGGACTGCTACCGCCGTTGTCTCCGGTGGCATCTTCCTTCCAGCCGAAAGCGCCGCGACCACCGGGCGCAACGATGGCAGATGGTGGTATGTTTCCACACTGTGGCCAGCCCACAGTTGTCGCAATGGCGCACCAGCCCTCCGTGAATCGCGCATACATCGAATTCATAATCGCCATTCTCAACCGTAAGCGGAGCGCGGCAACCGCTGCATTCCAAGGAAATTTGCAACGGGCGCTGTTCGAGCGACGGTGGCGGCGGGAATTCCATCTGCCAAAAGTCCAGCGACTCATCCGCAAAAGCCACTCCATAGGTATGCACGCCTTCGCTTTCAGCGATCTCTCCGACTACACGGATCTCAGCTTCCCGGTTGGTCACCATTGAACGCATATGGAGTTCTTGCTCGGCAATCAGCTTCTTCGCGGAAACGATGCCAGCCCCGTGCAGGATTAGGATCACCGTCTTTGTGACTTCAGAGAATACGCGGCCTTCCGAATCGCTGCCAATCAGGAGAATGGGGACTTGCTTGGAGATGCGTCCGCTACGACGCGACGTTTGGTCGTTCATCTTGGCAACCTGGGGAAGGGGCCAAGAGTTTTACTGGTTCCATCATAGCTGGGGGAAAGCAGCGGGCATTAAGAATTCAAGCCCCTGTTGCCAGAAAAGAACGGCGAAGGTGTCGCACACGCCAACGCATCACGGAACACGAATTGCGATTCGCGCTTCCAACGGCCGCCTCAGCCCGCGAATCCTGGCTCAGCCTGGCAACAGTGTTTCCTGGCTAGCCACTGCCTGCCAACCGCGCTGTCCGTACACGAAAACTTGCATGACACGTGACTGCCGGCTGAAGACGTGACCCGCTTGTGTTCCGCGTGCCGACCAGACCGAGGTGATCACGGCGGTATCCTGAAAGATGCGGATGCGCACGTCGGAAACAACAAAGGTTTCGTACGTCGCGGGAGCATGCTCGATATAGTTCATCAGAGCAGCCTTATCCATCATCATGCCGTTGGGCGCCGTCCCGAAGAAGTCTTCTCCATACACGCGGTGGAAGAACGAGGGATTCTTGAGCTTTACGGCTCGCGCGGTGTCCTGTACCAGGTTTACGAGTTCCTCGCGATGCATCTCCGCCTCAGCAGCCATTTCCTTGCGTTCTTCGATATTGCATTGTGCGCGCGTGGATGGGCAAAAGAGCAGGCAGCAGGCGCTCAGAAGCAGCAGGGTGAGAATCGCTTTCATTGTAAACACCTCAACAGTCCGGTATGTATTGCTCTTGTCCAAAAGCAGGCCTTTTCCCAGGTGTGACCAGCTTCTGCTGTGAGTATACCGGGGAGAATGGAAACTGCCGCAGCGTGGTGTGGTGAGAGTAAGCAGGGCAAACGAGCAGGAAAATCGGCGCGTTCCGACGGATTGCGCCGTGGTTCAGAAAAGCCGGAACGCGCCGAGGAGCAAGCATTAATTGCAAGAGACGCAACGTTTTGTGGCTAAGCGGCCGCCCCGGTGGTGTGCGTGTGCGTGCGGATGTCCAGTCCATCGCGCTTCAGGTAGCGGTACAGGCTGGTCCGGCCAATGCCCAGGATTTGCGCGGCGCGCAGCCGGTTGCCGTTGCACATCTGCAGAACTTTCTGAATGTGATGATTGCGGACTTCGTCCAGCGAAAGCGGGTGCCAATCCTCGTCGTTGGTAACGCGCGTATTGCGATGCGCCAGGTGCTCGGGTAAGTCGCTGATGTCAATGAAATCTCCGGTTGCGGTGTTGCAAGCGGTGGAAATCACATTTTCGAGTTCTCGGACGTTGCCGGGCCAGGGATGCTGCAACAGCAGCGTCTGCGCGCGGCGCGTAAGGCCGGCAATTGCCTTCCCATAGGCATCGTTGTACTTCTTCAGGAAAAACTGCACAAGCAACGAAATGCCTTCCAAACGCTCCGCCAGCGATGGAATGCGGATATGTATGGAGCTCAAACGGTAGAAAAGATCTTCACGGAACCGCCCGGTAAGTACTTCAGCGCGCAGATCCCGGTTCGTTGCGGCGATCAGCCGGACATTTACCTGTTTGATTTCGGGGGAGCCGACGCGTTGAATCTCGCGGTTTTGGATTACACGCAGCAGTTTGGCTTGCATGGGCAGTGAAGTTTCCCCCACTTCGTCCAGGAACACGGTGCCGCCGTTGGCGTACTCGAACAAGCCCGGGCGTGTGTCCGTGGCTCCGGTAAAGGCGCCCCGCACATGGCGAAACAATTGGCTCTCCAGCAGCGTATCGACTATCGCGGAGCAGTTGCACACGGCCAGGCGTTGCTGGCTTACCGGGCTGATCTGATGGATGGCGCGGGCAACGAGCTCTTTGCCCGCGCCGGTGGGACCTACGAGGAGCACATTTGTGTAGTGGCGGGCAACCTTGCGCGCAAAGTCGAAAACTTCCAGCATAGCGGGGCTTTTGCCGATGATGCCGTGGAATTCCAGATCCTTCAGGAGTTGTTCTTCCCATGCGCGGACGCGGCGACGCTGATCGTAGAGCGCGGCAACATCGTCGAGAGTACGCTTCGGGCGCACATGGTCCACCGGTTTGGGCAGAAAATCGGTTGCGCCGCGGCGGATTGCCTCCAGAGCGTTGTCCAGCGTGTAATCCGCGGTCATCACGATGATGTGCAGGCCGGGATCACCGCGCAGCGCGCGGCCCAGAAACTCAAAAGGCTCCGCATTCTGTAGATGAATGCTGGCCAGGACCAGGCGGCAGCGTCCCGAGCGGATAAGCCGGAGTGCTTCCTCCGGATCCCCCGTGGGGATTGGTTCGTATCCGAAATCGGAAATCAGCGCGGAGAGCGAATCGCGCTCGACGGGTTCGTCGTCATAGACGCATGGGGTAAGTGAGGTACGAAGGGTGGCGACTTCTACGGATTTGTAAGTTGCGTATGCCATGTAAGAGGCAGAGGCAACAAGTGTGCCAAACGCGACGCGCCGTGTTTCGCGCGAGAGAATCAGAGGCCATCCGACGGAACAAAAAGGACAGCAAGCATAAGTAGTGTGCAATGAATGAACTGCTGGGGCGTGCCACGGGAAGGATTAGAAAACGGGAGGGAAGTGTTCGCAGAAAGCATTAGAAAGTGAACACAACAGACTCCCAAATTGGGCCGTTGTTCCGAAACGGAAGGAAATCCTAGTTGATCGCGAACAGTTTCCGACTGTGCCGCGGCTGAACGGGGCTCAAACGAAACTCGTGACAACCCTGTTGGTCGCAACCGATGAATTCGGCTTCATGGGAGATCGGGGAGGATCGTTGCAGAGAGGTTGGTTCGAGCATGCGTATGAAAACAAGCGCGCCCTCGCCAAGCATGTGCTTCAGTGAAATATGTTTTCCAGCGAAGTCGTCCCAGCAAAGTTCGGACTTTTCGACGAAAAAGATCTCGTCCTCGTCCCAACCAGAGACTTCCGCGCGATAGTTGCTCGCAATCGGCAGAGTTTCCGAGAGCACAGGTATTCCTCCGGTGAAAAAGAAGAGCAGTTGGTCTGCCATGGGAGCATCGGGCAAAGGAAGGCAGGAAAAGCATTTAGCGGAGATTAGGAGGGACAAATGCGCGGCTCGGAAACACCGCCTTGCACTTCTGGTTCAGAATGATGCAATTCCTCGAAGAGGTTTTCGTTAACTCTGGAAGAAGATGCGGATCGCCGTCTGCTCAACGATTGGGAATATCCGCTGGAAGATGACCAGGCCCACAAGCAGCCCAGCAATGGCGTAACTGTTCCCCCGAATCCAGTCCAGATATCGTTGTGCGTGTTCTTCGTTCATGAAAACCATAATTCCAGTGCTGCCATCCAGCGGCGGAACCGGAATGAGATTGAAGGTACCGAGCAGAAGGTTTAGCGAAAAAACAATGAAGAGCGCTGTCGGCACAATCCCTGGTTTGCCCGTAATGCGGTCCACTGAGAAGAGATCGTAGGAGCGCCCAATGCGCAGCGCTACGGCGGCGAGCAGCATCAACGTAAAGTTGGCCGCGGGACCCGCCAGGGCCATCCACGCGGAACGCCGCGGGTGACGGCGTTCCCAGAGCGGATCGTAAGGAGCACTGGCCCAACCGATCATGCCTCCCGACATGAAGAAGCTTAGGAGCGGGATGACCACCATGCCGAATGGCGCTCTGCGGATATGCGGTATGGGGTTCAGCGAGAGTTGGCCACCGAGGGCGGCGGTGCTGTCTCCTCCAAGCTTGGCAACTAGAGCGTGAGCCGCTTCATGGCATGTGGTCGAAAAAAGAAATGCGACATACCAGATGAATCCGAGAGCTAGTGTTTCGGGAGAGAGGTCGGGCATAGAGACCTTAGGTTAGGGTGTCCTGCCGTCGAATGCAAGGAAGGCAGGACTCCCAGATCCCACAATCCTGCAACCGCTCCACGAAGGAACAGGGGGCAGGGAGACAGTGTGACTCCGAGCGGGCGCAACTAACTTCCGTGAAAATCGAAGCTATCTATTTTAGATTCAAGCACTTCCCGAAGCATAACTCGCTGCCGCCATCATTCGCGAGAATGCCTTTTGCGGTGGAATATTTCGCAAGAATCTCGCGGCGCAAACGGAAATGCCCGGTCGGCGGAAAATGCAGGAATGTCCTAGTCAGAAAGGAGAGTTTGCTGTATCTTTGTGGCAATCAGTGTGTTGGCCGCCTTATTTTGGTGTGCTGGGGAAAACAGGCTGAGACTTTACAATGAAGGCGTGTTTCCTTAGCACACCCGCGGCCGTCGAAAGCAATCCTTTACATTACGAAGAATTCAAGACGCCAGAGCCGGGCGCCGGCGAAGTGCTCGTGCGCGTGCAAGTGTGCGGTCTGTGCCGTACAGACCTTCACGTAATCGAAGGAGAGTTGCCCGCGAAACTCTCGCCGGTAATTCCGGGCCACCAAGTCGTGGGGCGTATTACATCGAGAGGCGCTGGGGCAGAGAGATTCGCTGTCGGGACGCGCGTGGGCGTCGCCTGGCTGCACAAGACGGATGGCATTTGCGAATATTGCCGCCGCGGGGAAGAGAATTTGTGCGATGCGCCGCTTTTTACCGGATATAGCGTCAACGGCGGTTACGCCGAATACATTGTTGCCCCGGAGGGTTTTGTGTATGCCATGCCGGACGGATTTCCGGATGATCAGGCGGCGCCGCTTCTCTGCGCGGGTATCATCGGTTACCGCTGTCTGCGGTTGAGCGGAATTCAGCGCGGCGAGAGGCTGGGCTTTTATGGTTTTGGAGCGGCCGCGCACGTGGCGATTCAGGTGGCGCGACACTGGGGAGTGGAGGTGTACGCGTCGACCCGCGATCCGCGGCATCAAACTTTAGCACGAGAGTTGGGTGCCAAATGGGCGGGAGGAACTCTGGACGCGCCCCCGGCAAAATTGGATGCAGCCATCGTGTTTGCACCCGCGGGAGAGATCGTTCCCGCGGCCCTGCAGTCGTTGCGTAAGGGAGGGCGCTTGATCCTGGGCGGCATTCATATGAGCGCGATACCCTCCTTCGCTTACGGACTCTTGTATCAGGAGCGTTCCATTCGCAGCGTGGCAAACAATACGCGGAAAGATGGCGAAGAGTTCTTACGCGTAGCCGCGGAGATTCCCGTACAGACTCGCGTACAAGTGTTCCCCTTGGAAGAAGCCAACCGGGCGCTCAATGCGCTCAAGAACGATGCGATTCCTGGAGCGGCAGTACTGCGAGTAAGTGCGTAGATAGCCATCTCGGGGAAAATCAGGCATCGGCGAAACTATTCCTACCATCAACTCGCCCTTTCGATTAACCTCGTAGTGCCGTAGCAGAGCCGGCGTGTCTTGTCTCGTAAGTCCCCGTCTTGGCGACCATAAGATGGGTACCAATTTAGTTCAGTTCAGGGCTCATCGCGGCCTCCAACGAAGTCATATTGGAGGTCATATTGTTTATTTCTATAACGTTTAGGCGGTCGAACGTGAGTTCGCCCGCGGTGACGTTTGGGAGGACGGCGATGAGGAGATGGGATCGGTTACAGGATGCATATGTCGAAGAGTACCGGGCAAGAGGACTCAGTGCGCAGTCGGTGGCGTGCACGCAGGCACGGCTAGACCGCTGGGGACGCTGGCTGAAGGGGCGTCGCCCACGCATTGGCATCGAGCGCATCGATGCCGAGCTGATCACCCGTTACGTGGCAAGTTGCTCGAGCTTCCGTGCCAAGGCGACCGTTTCGGGAACGCTGAGCTCGATGCGCGGCTTCGGTGACTACCTGGTGCGCCAGGGACTGTGGAAGATCAACCCGTTGCGTTGGATGAAGGGGCCGAAGGTCACTCCCTACAGCCGCTTGCCGAAACGGATTGATCACGCGCACATGGAAGCGATGTGGCGCGAAGCGGCGAACCGTCACGGTAAATACAGTTCGTATTTGTGGATTGCGGTGCTGGCGTTGCTCTACGGCACAGGCCTGCGTCGCGGCGAGTTGGAGCGGCTGAACCTCGATGCCTTGGATCGCGGCGAAGGAACCTTGCGCATCGATGGCCGCAAGACCGGACGCGAGCGCTGTGTGCCGTTGCCGGAGATGGTGCTGCGGTGCCTGGATGCGTATCTGCCGCTTCGCCACAACCAACTCGAAGAGACGAGATGCTGTGGCGAGTGCGCTCTTTTGGTGAGCCGCACCGGCAAGCGTCTCAGCGGCCAAGCGATCAGCAACGGGATTCACTCCATCGCACGTCATGCGCAAGTGCCGATTCACAGCGTGCATCAGTTTCGGCATAGCTGCGCCTCCGATCTGCTGGAGGCCGGCGTGCATTTGGCGGAAGTGCAGCGCATTTTGGGGCATTGCGTTATCCAGACCACGGTGCGCTATGTGCACATTGCTGATCCGCAGCGCCGCGCGGCGATGGCTCTCCATCCGCTCAACGATTGGCTGGTACCGGCGCAACAGGGGGTAAGCGCATGAAAAGCACGAACACCGTGAAGATGGATCCGTGGATCGAAGGTTACTTGAGCTATCTCGATAAAGTGGGACGCAAGACGCCGCGCACGGTCATCGATGTGCGTTGCACGCTGCGCCGTGCCATCCGCCGATTTGAGACCGTGCGTCCCGGTGTCGCGCTGTGGCATCTGCAGCTGGAAGATTACTTGCATTGGCTGGAAGCCGAGCGTCAGGGCGGATGCACCGAGAGCACCTTGGCGAAATACCTCAGCCACGTGCGCGGATTACTCGAGTACGCCTGGCGCAGCGGCCGCACCGAGCGCAACGTGCTCGATGGATTTAGTCTGCAGCATTCGCTGCCACGCACGGCGCCGAAGTCACTCAACCTGGAAGAAGCGGAGAGGCTAGTCGAAGCCACCACTGCTCCTGGGCCTACCGCCCGACGCGATCGCCTGATCATCTTGCTGCTGTATGGTTGCGGGTTGCGCACGAGCGAACTATGTGCGCTCGATGTCGCACATGTGAACCGCGAACGCCAGGAACTGCTGATCCTCAGGGCCAAAGGGGATCGCCCACGCGCCATTCCCATCCCCGAGGCGCTGTACACCGAGTTGCTGGCCTATCTGCTGGAGCACGGGAAACGCGGGCCGCTGTTTCGCACCTGCATTCATAAGCGCCGTCTGCGAAGCCACGATGTTTGCGAGATTGTCACGGCCGCTGCAGCGCGTGCAGGACTGCGAGACGACGTTACCCCACGCACCCTACGGCACAGTTTTGCCACGCACTTGATGGATCGCGGCGTCGATCTGGCCATCATCGCCTCGCTGATGGGGCATCGCAGTCCTCAGGAAACCGGCGTCTACCTACATGTTTTGCCGGGGCGACAACAAGCTGCCGTGCGCAAGCTAGCGATCGGAAATCAGTAAATGAGGACATACCGGAAGTCTGTGAGGTTGGCGATCGTCGTTTCCAGGCCATGCCAATGCGAGATTTTTTATCGAAACCATGGAATCGGAGGCTGCTCATGAAATGGTCGTTCTGGATCGAGCTTTACATTCGCACCCACTGCGTCGCAAGGGACTTGCGTCCGTTGACCCTCGTCGCTTATGAAGATGCCCTGCAGCAGTTCCGCGAATGGGTGCGTGTCGTGCTGTCGGATCGCGCACCGGATCAGATTACGGCGCGCGATGTGCTCGCTTATCTGCAGTATCTGCGTGAGGTGCGTGGGAACGGAGATTCTGCTGTGAACCGTGCCGTGGTGGTGCTGCGGCGTTTTTATCGTGCCATGGTGGCCATGAGCTATCTCGATCACGCGGCGAATCCCCTGGTCGGTTTCCCATCGATCAAGGCCGTACCACGCAAGCTACCGGTCACGCTCTCCACAGACGAAATTCGTCGTTTGTTGGACGGACCCAAACCTGACACAGTGATTGGCCTGCGAGATCGTGCGATGCTGGCTCTGTTTTATGGTACCGGCATCCGCGCTTCCGAGTGTGCTTCGCTACGCAACGGCGGAGTCGATCTGACGCAGTTGACCATCACCGTGCAAGGCAAGGGTGGCCACGAGCGCGCCATCGCGATCAGTCCGGAACTCGCCGCGGTGCTGCGTAACTACGTGCAGGTCCGTGGTCCTGCGATCCCCGCTGCGCCATTCTTTCGCTCGCGCTTCGGGCGGACGCTGTCGCGTGGCAGCGTCTACGAACGCGTACGCACATGGGGCCAGCGCAGCCGCGTCGGTTTCCCACTCTCACCACATCGGCTGCGGCACACCTGCGCAACCCACTTGGCCCGCGCCGGCGTTGCCTTGGTGACCATTCGTGATCTGCTCGGCCATCGGCTGATCACCAGCACGCAGATCTACTTGCATGTCACTGCTGATGATCTTCGCGTTGCCGCAGCGCGTCATCCCATCAGCACACTGCTCAACACCGTCAAGCATTTGCTTGCGCCCGGACCACTGCCATTCCAGAAAGCCCGCGCGTTTTCCTGCAGCGGATAGCGCGCTATCCGCTGCAGGAAACAGTCACAACCCATCCCTTCTCACACACCGCCGGCACGGTGACAGTGAATTGCGCTCCGAAACAGTCTTGAAACGTAAATCGAGTTAGTTCTTGGCTCTGAAACACTCTGAGAGTAGTATCAATCTCGGTGTCAGCCTTGTTCGCACTCTCTCACGGAGACTGTTGCACTTCTGCAAGCGACAAGAATGGCACTGCCGACGAGCCCCGCACTCGAACTAAATACATATATGACACTGTGACCACCAACGAATCCGGTCCGGAATATGAAGATTCCAGGTGAGCACTCGCGTTCCAAGTGGAGGAATCGCCGGGGTTTATGGGAGCTGTTTAATTTCACAACAGCCGTCTGTGTGATTTCGCATCACAAGTTGGGGGAAATCACTCAAAAACCGCCCAAACGGCAAATCTACACTATTCTCCATCAGCCTCTAAGTAGCGACAATTGAACGGGTTAGGTCCAGATAGTCGTTTTGCCTCACTTCGGCACAGAGGGTGCACTTATGAGCACAGCGTTTGGGGTCATTGAATGAGCGCTTCCCTCGTTCGGGCTTTCTTGATGCAGCTGGGGCATCCGCAGGTTGTGGGTCTTCTAACTCGCTCCGCAAGCCTTCAAGAGATTAATTAAGCGCAATTCCCGAGGGATGAGGATTGGTTGAATTCAGTTGATCCCTGTAGTGGTTAACGGGGAGAAAAGCATGTCGGTGAAAACAACAAATCGCTCCCGCCGCGTGGCGTACCTGGTATTGCTGTTGATGGTGGCAGTAGCTTTGACCTCGGCACTCGTTTTAGCCGGGGAACGCACCTGGAACAGCGAAAAGAAAGTAGTTTCCGACCGCATTCCTGCAAGCACACAAACGACAAATCTCCGCGCAGAGTTGACGGGATGTCCATGGGCCTAGTCACTGCTGCACGGTACCTGGCTTCGACGCTGGGAAGTGCAGTTGTGCTTGTGTTGTTGGGTGTGTCTTCGGTCATGGCAGACGTCCATCCAGTGCCACTGGAGAAAAACGCGGACTCCGCGAAGTGCCTGGAATGTCATGCGGAGAAAGCAAAAGGGAAGTCGGTGCATACAGCGATTTCGATGGGCTGCACGACCTGCCACGAGATCAGAATCAACAAGGATGTCACACGCGTAAAACTGACCACCACGACGCCGCAAGCGCTGTGCTTCACGTGCCATGCTGACAAAAACGCCGCCGAACTCAAAGGGCAAGTACACAAGCCGGCGGTCCGGGATTGCCTGAAGTGCCACGACCCGCACAGTTCGGATAACAAATTTCAATTGTTGAAACCCACGTCGGGCGGCGTCAAAGAAAACCTCTGCCTAGGTTGCCACACGACTGGTTTGAATGTTCCGGAGAATGGAAGCCGCCACGCCGCGCTGGATATGGGTTGCGAGAAGTGCCATGTGACTCACAAGACCGGCGCGGATCCGACGACCGAGAATCTGAATCACCTGACCAAATCGTCGCCTGCGCTTTGCCTCGACTGCCACGATCCAAAAGACGCTGACCTCCAGAAGGCGCACCACAATCAACCGTTCGGCACGGCTGATTGTTTGCAGTGCCACGATCCCCACCAGTCGGCGGCTCCAAAGCTGATGGCCAAGTTCATGCACCCGCCGTTTGCCGACAAACAATGCGATGTATGCCACGCGCCGGCGAAAGACGGAAAAGTAGTACTGACACAGGCGGACGTTAAATCGCTGTGCGTGATCTGCCATGACGCCCAGGCCAAGCAGATCGCTTCTGCGAAAGTGCAGCACCCGGGAGCGGCCGGCGATTGCACGGATTGTCACTCGCCTCACGCCAGCAGGACTCCGGGGCTGCCGAAAACAAATGGCGTGGAAATTTGCCTGGCGTGCCATACGGAACAGGCGGAAATGGTGAAGACCAAGAAGGTGTTGCACCGTCCGGCATTTCAGGATGGTTGCGGAACCTGCCACGAGGCACACGGCAACGACAACGAACATCTGCTGCGCGTGAAGGATATCAACACCCTTTGCCTGGAATGCCACGGGCCGGACACAGTGCCAGAGAAGCTGGAGAGCCAGCACTTGATTGCGATTTTCGATGGGAAGGTGAAGCTGCCAGACAACTATCACGTGCCGATCCTGCCGCTGAAGTACAACGCCGGGCACCCCGTGGAGTTTCATCCCGTGGCTGGACCGATCGATGCGAAAAATCCAGCTGCCGGGCAGATGAACTGCTTGACCTGCCACCAGGCCCACTCCGGCAATCAGGCAGACATGTTGGTGAAGGATCAGAAGCCCGGAATGGACTTCTGCAATACCTGCCACAAGGGCAGGCTGAATTAGGAATCGGAGAGGTATAGGTATGTTCGCTCATCGCTCATATACGAATCGCGACTCGAAAGTCATGGCAATCGTGGCCGGGTTGCTTGTCCTTACATTAGCTCTACCCGGAGTCATGAATGCAGCTCAGAAAAAAAAGAAAGCTGCCGCAGACCCCAATGCACAACTTCCCAAGCGCGTGAACTTTGATATCAGCAAGATCGTCTGGCCGGGCCCTCCGGATATCGCGCGGGTCAAGTTTGTGGAACAGCTCACGGGCGAAAAAATCGATTTCAACAGGCCGGTTAACAAGCCGCAGAAGCAAAAGCAGAGCTGGATGGATCGCCTGGCGGGCACTAAGCCGCAAGTGGACACCGTGCAGGAACTGCCTTTCCAACTTGTGCGCACCTACGGACTCGCGTTTGATTCGAAAGGATACATCTACGCGGCAGACCAGGCGGTGGGCGCGATCTTCGTTTTCAATCCCGACGCGGACAGGAAGTTCGATGTGCAGATGATCCGCAACGGCAGGGAAGCGCGGTTCGGCTTGATCAATGGCTTGGCGATTGACGACAACGACAAGATTTTCGTCAGCGACGATAAATTTCACAAAGTCATCGTGATTAACGCCCAGCACCAGGAGGAATCTTCATTTGGCGCCGATGTCCTGGTGCGTCCTGGCGGCATGGCCATTGATACGGAGAACCGTTTTCTCTATGTCGTAGACACAGAGAACGATGTGGTGGACGTGTTCGATGCGGACAGTTACAAGCTGCTGCGCAAAATCGGGACGCCAGGTAGAAAACACCTTTTGACCGACCCGGGTGATTTTGCGTTACCCACAAATGTGGCCGTGGACAAGGAAGGCAACGTCTACGTGACGGACACGCTGAACAATCGCGTGGAAATCTTTGATGCAGACGGAAAATTCGTCAGTACGTTTGGAAAAAACGGCGATGGCCCGGGACACTTTGCGCGGCCCAAGGGAATTGCGATCGATCGCGACGGTCATATTTGGGTGGTGGATGCAGTGCAGCAGCGCGTGCAGGTCTTTGACACCGAAGGGCGCCTGCTGATTTATTTTGGCGAGCCAGGCAACTGGCCGGGACAATTTTCAGCGCCCATCGATATCGCGATCGATCCCAAGAACAACCGCGTTGTGACGTCGGAGCAGTTCCCAGGACGCGTACAAGTGTTCCGCTACGTGACCGACGCGGAGGCGGCGGCACAAAAAGCCAGCCGTGATGAGCAACAACCCAGCAACACAACACCGACGCCGGCATCGCAGCCGGCGCAAAAGTCGCCGGAGGCAGCGCCAACGAAGAATGGCGCCGCGGAAAAGGCGCAAGGATTGGTGACGCCATGAGTCGCCAACAGCTCTGGTTGTCTCCGGACAGCCAAGACGGAAGGGGACAGGTCCGGCCGGCTTGTCCCTTACCGATTCGGAGATGTACTCGTTCGAACGAAAAAGCAGTGCAGTGTTGCAACACAAATCAGGAGGTTCTTCCAAATATGAAAAGACTCATGTTGTTACTAGTGGGGTTCCTGGTGGCGGCGACGTTTGCTTCCGCGCAGGGAATAAACTCCAACTATTCGTCGCCGACGGACGTGTTAGGCGCGCACCTCGTTTATGGCCGGGGCTGCGTAGCTTGCCACGCACCGCACAGCGGCGCTCGCGGCAACGGCATCGCCACGGCCGATCCGACCAGCGGCGATGCAGCGTTGTGGGGCGCAAACGTTACACCATACTACACGCAGACATTTGCGTTTGGCGATGGTGGTGCGTATCCAGTCACGACGCCGGCGAACATGGCTGCCGGTGCGCATGACCCAACAGTCGTTATCATGCTCTGCCTCAGCTGCCACGACGGCAACCTGGCAAAGAACGGAATGATGACTGGCCAGACCGTCGAAACGATTCCGAACGCGATTGGCGGCCACGCTCCAACGTGGCTCGGCAACGATGGCGGGACCGTGGGCGACTACAAAAACGATCACCCCGTGGGACCGTTAGCCCAAATCGGCTGCGGCGGACAGTACAACTGGGATTGCACGATCACTATCGGCGCCCGGGGACCACAACTGACTGCGCCGGCAGGCAGCAAGTTCGCGCAGTTCCAACTCGACTATGGCTTCGCAGTCAGCCCGGTTTCTTTTGACGGGACGACCGTAGCCGTGAACTGCACCACCTGCCACGACCAGCACAGCATGACTGCCTATGCCGGAAAAATCGGCAACGTCACGGGCGTTTTCCAGACCATGTTCTTCGTCCGTGGCTACTACAACCCAGGCAGCCCGACCAGTAACTCGGCGGCGCAGTTCTGCCGTCAGTGCCATGGTGGCGAATCGAACGAAATGCACAACACGAACCTCCCAACGACCTAAGACGGGGTGTTCATGAAATGGGGGGAGGAGATTTCTCCCCCCACTTTCAAACGGCAAAATAAATTCGAAGTAAAGAAGTAAGGAAGCAAAGCGACAAAGAAGCGAGTAGAGGGAGATATGAAGCAGGCGCTGATCACAATAATGCTGGTGGTTATGGCGGGCGTGGGGTCGTCCGCAAAAGCGCAAATGGCGGTTTCTCATGAGCCGACAATCAATCCAGCAACGCCCAGCGCAGACGCAACGAGCGTTCCGCCAGAAAAGCCGGTGGCGCGTGTGAACGGGACCGTGCTGACGGATCGCGATCTGCTTCGCGAGATGTACACGATTTTCCCTTATGCGCGGCAGCACAACGGCGGCTTTCCCAAAGCGATGGAAGAAGATATTCGCAAGGGCGCTCTGCAGATGATTGTGTTTGAAGAATTGGTGTACCAGGAAGCCAAGCGGCGTGGAATGACGGTGACGCCCGCGAAACTGGATCACTCCGTGGCGGAATTCCGGAAGCAGTTCAAAAGCCCCGACGACTACAAAGGTTTCATGACGTGGGAGTGTAAAGGCTCGGAACAGGTGCTGCGCCAAAAGGTCCGGCGATCGCTGCTGATTGATCAACTGCTGGCCGTGGAAGTGAAAAACAAATCCGCGGTTTCCGTGGCCGAGGCGAAAACGTATTACGAAAAGAATCCTGCGAACTTTCAGCTGCCAGAGTCTTTTTCCTTTCAGACGATTTCGATTTTGCCGCCGGAAAAGGCCACGCCCGAGCAGTTAAAAGACGCACGTAAACGCGCGGAGGATGCGCTGAAGCAGGCTAAAGCCACCAGGGACTATGACGAATTCGGCTTACTTGCCGAAAAGATTTCCGAAGATGACTACCGCGTGATGATGGGCGAGCACAAAAGCGTGGAACGCGGCAAATTGCCGTCCCAAGTGGTGAACGCAGCACTGGCGCTGCAACCCGGCCAAGTGAGCGACCTGATTCAGGTGGATCAAGCCCTGACGATCGTGCGGCTCCTCGCCCACAACCCGGGCGGCATGCAGAAGTTTGAGGCGGTAAAAGACTCGCTGAGCATTCAATTGCAGAAGACTAAGACGGAACAACTCCGGGCCGGCTTGGATAAAAAGCTCCGTGCAACGGCAAAGGTGGAAGTGCTGTAGAAGAAAGGGCGGCGTTTTTGTGAAGTGGCGCGCGACATTTATCGGATGCCTTATCATGCTGGCCGCGGCTGTCCGCATTCCGGCGCAGGTGACAGTCGGAAATGATGTCAGCATGAACATGAACGGTCAGGTTTCCGCGGGATATACCGGGGACTACGGAAACCAGATTCCTTCCGATCATGGCATCACGGCGGGTGGCAACGCCACGCTGAGCGGGTCCTATTACACTCCCAACTTTCTCTCGTTTCAAGTTAGCCCCTTCTACAATCAATCGCGCGACAATTCGACGTCTTCTTCGATTTCAGACAGCAGTGGCGTGCTTGCCAATGTATCACTCTTTAGTGGCAGCAATTATCCGGGCTCGGTCAGCTTCTCAAAAACCTACGACAGCCTGGGAACTTTTGGCATACCCGGCCTGCCCAACTACACCACGCACGGAAATTCGGATGGCTTCAATGTCGGCTGGGGAGTGAATATCCCCAATATGCCGCTCATTTCGCTTAACTACGCGCAAGGTAAGAATGATTATTCGATCTATGGAACTGACACGAGCGGTTCGTCGGACTACCACAACTTCAATGCCCACGCGTTTTACAGGGTTGACGGCTTCAACTTGAACGCGGGATATGTCCGCTCACAGACGCATGCGGAGTATCCATTAATTCTGCAAACGCAACAACTGGAGAATCTCGATAACAGCGGAAATTCCTACACCCTTGGTGCAAGCCACGATTTGCCTTTTCATGGGTCTTTTGGCGCGAGCTTCAGCCGCTCCGACTTCAATTCCGATTTCTCCGATGGCAGCTATACCGGCACGGTGGACACGTTGAACTCCAACGCGAATTTCCATCCCATCGCCCAACTGACTCTCGGCGCCAATTTCAATTACACGGATAATCTGCTCGGCACATTATTTCAGAACATCATTACCGCCGGCGGCGTCCTGCAACAGAGCACTCCGGGACAATCCTCGAGTTCCTGGGATGCCAGTGGACTGGGCAGCTACAACCTGACCAAACATTGGATTTTCTCCGGATTGTTTGAGCGGCGTGACCAGAGCTATTTCGGAAGCAGCTTCGGGTCAAATTCTTTGACGGCTTCGGTGAACTACTCGAATCGGTTCTTGGGAGGCGCGCTGAATACGGTATTGAGCGTGTCGCGGACCACGGAAGACTCCTCCAATCTGAGCGCGGTGGGTTTGCTTTCTGTGGTGAATTACTCCCGCCGCATAGCACTTTGGGATGTGAGCGGTTCGGGAAATTACTTTCAGAACACTCAGACTTTGTTGGTGGGCTATACCACTTCTGGCTGGGGCTACACCGGCCAAATCGGCCGCAAATTTGGAGTCCTGCATTGGAATGCAAACGCCGGTGGATCGCGCAGCCTTTTGAATACTTCCTCAGGGTATGGCTACAACTCGCAGAACTACGGCACCGGGTTTAACGTCAGGTGGTTCGGGTTCAATGGCACGTACTCGAAATCCTCGGGCAACGGATTGCTGGGAGCGACAGGAGTGGTCACACCGCCGCTCGGTGGTACGCCCCTCCCCGCGGATTTGATCCTGTACGGAGGCCACGCCTATGGAGGCGGAATCGGCATCAACCCTTACAAGCGCCTGACAATTACCTTCAGCTATTCCCGCGCATTCAGCGATACGGTCAGCAACAGCGTCGGCTCGCATAACGATTCCGAAAACGTGTTTGGCCGCGTACAATATCAGTTCCGGCAAATGTTTTTCAATGCTGGGTACAGCCGGTTCGTTCAGGGATTCAGCGCTTCCGGCACTGCCCCGGCCCAGTTAAACTCGTTTTACGTTGGTGTTCAACGATGGTTCAATTTCTTCTAAATCGGGCGGCAAGGATTCGGCGCTGCCCGGTTTTGGAAGTTTGTGGGGCCATCCTCCTGATTCTTTCCCCCGCCTGGGCTGCGCAGAAAAACAAAAAAGCGGACAAGAAGACTTCCGCGCAGGTAAGCGTCCCGGATTTGTTGCTCGAGGGCGGGCGCAAGCTGGTGTACGAACGAAACTTCGGTTGGGAACGCGACGTGAAGCCGAAGAAAGGTTTCTGGGGGCGCGTGGTGGACGTGATGGCGGGGCCGCCGGAATACCATACGCTCATGAGGCCTTATAGCGTGGTAACGGATTCACGGGGAAGGATTATCGTCACGGACCCGGATGCGGCGGGAATCCATATCTTCGATTTTGCGCAACAGAAGTACAAATTCCTTTCGCGGCAGGAAAAAGGGAAGAACACCCTGTTTTCACCGCAGTGCGTGGCGGTGGACGCGAAGGACAACATCTACGTGACCGATTCGGAGTCTGGCAAAATCTTTGTATTCGATGCCAACGGCAAGTATGACCGCATGATCGGGGCTCTGAAATTTGGCGAGGGAATCTTCAAGCGGCCCACGGGAATTGCAATCGACTCCGCGGCCAACCGCATTTATGTGACGGACACACTGCGCAACAAGATCTACGTGATGGACATGCAGGGCAGCGTCGTGCAGACCATCGGCAAGCCGGGCGCTGGCGATGGCGAGTTTAACTTTCCAACGGAATTACGCCTGGATGGCAACAATCTGATCGTTGTGGACGCCATGAATTTTCGCGTGCAGGTGTTGGACAAATCCGGAAACTTCCAATACGCCATCGGGAAAATCGGCGATACCTCTGGCGCCATGTTCCGCCCGAAGGGAATTGCCGTGGATTCAGAAGGCGACCTGTATGTGGTAGATGGGCTGTGGGGCGCAATACAGGTTTTCAATCGCAAAGGTGAACTGTTGTATTACTTCGGTGGGCGCGGGACGGCTGCGGGGCAGTTTCAACTGCCGACCGGTCTATTCATTGACCGCAGCGACCACATTTATGTTGCGGACTCGCTCAACCGGCGTGTCCAGGTCTATCACTATTGGGGATTGCCGAAGCAAGCCGGAGGAGCGCAGTGAAAAAGTTCGTGTGGATCTGTGCGGCCTTGCTAATGGCGACGGCAGTAGCGCGAGGCCAGCAAGTCACCGGAGATGTTTTGGGCGCGCATGATTTAACGCCAAGCGGAACTTCGCCGATCAAAGGCGGCTTGTCAGCCTCCTGCTTGTATTGTCATGCGCCGCATTCGGGCGTTGGGGGAAGCACTCCTCTGTGGAACCAGCAACTGTCGACAAGCGTCTACACGACTTATACGAGTACAACCGCGGCGGAGAAATCCACGCAACCCATGCTGGGAGGGACCAGCAGCCTGTGCTTGAGCTGCCACGATGGAACCGTGGCCCCGGGCCAGACAGTAGCCTATAAGACCATCCCAATGACTGGGCAGATGAATCCGGCTGACAAATTCTCCACCAATTTGCAGGGCTCGCACCCCTTCAGCTTGGTTCTGCCACTGGTGGACTCACCTGACCTGGTGGCGTCGCTGGTTGCGCAGGGCAAGACGGCGGATCCCACCGGTACGATCAAACTCATCAATGGCAACATCGAGTGCACCACCTGCCACAATCCCCATGTGCAATCGACGGATCAGCTCTCGCCGAATTTTCTGTTGATCAATAGCGCCAATGGCCAGCTCTGCCTGGCATGTCACGATCCAACTCGCCTGATGACGGGAAAGCAGAATCCGTTGGCCGGATGGGCCGTCAGCATTCATGCCACGGCTACAAACAAGATCTCCGCGCAAGCTAATGTGGGCAGTTATGCTTCCGTGACGCAGAATGCCTGCATCTCCTGCCATGCACCTCACAATGCACTCGGCGGCGCGCGGTTGCTGCGCCAACCAAATGAAATGGATTGCGTGGCGTGCCATGGCGGCGGCACGAACATGGCTCCGGCCACGATGAATGTGTTTGTTGAATTCACTACCCCGAAGATTGGTCATCCTTTTTCCACGGGAACAAACATTCACGACGCGGCCGAGTCCAACATCTTGAACAACAATCGCCACTCCACTTGCGCCGATTGCCACAACGGACACGCATCAGGCCAGGTCACAGCGTTCCCGGTGCCGCCCTTAACGCGCGCCTCCCAGAACGGAATTGCAGGCGTAAGCGCCACAGATGGAATCACCCTGGTGAGCCCAACCGTAAATCAATACGAGAATTGCTTGCGTTGCCATGGAACGAGTTTGGGAAAAGTATCCAATCCTATTTACGGGTATCTGCCGATGCGAACGGTTACTTCCGGCGACACGCTGAACGTGATTCCGCAATTCGCTATTACCAGTACTTCCAGCCACCCGGTCACACATGTGCGTATGAGCGGGCTCCCTCAGCTAAGCCTGCTGCCCAAAATGTTGGATATATATGGTTCGCCGCTAGGCCGCAGCATGGGAGTGCAGATTTTGTGCACCGATTGCCACAACAGCGACGACAATCGCGAGTTTGGCGGCTCAGGCCCCAACGGCCCGCACGGATCGAAGTGGACGCACATTCTGGAGCGCCGCTATGAGTTTTCGCAGACGACCGCGCCTGGACAATTGATCAACAACCTGATGCCGACTCCGGACCTGTCTATCAACGGTCCGTATGCGATGTGTGGCAAGTGCCACAACTTATCCGTCATTCTGTCCAATTCCACCTTCACGGAGCACGCACGACATATTAATGACGGTTTCTCTTGCTCGACGTGCCACACCGCGCATGGAATGGGCGCAGTGAATGGCAGCATCTCCGGCGAGCGCCTGGTAAATTTTGATATCAACGTAGTCGCACCGAATGGCGCGATTCCGATCACCTACAGCCGTGCAACAAACTCGTGCAACCTCACCTGCCATCAGCACCCGCACACAGCCGTCGGACTGGGACCAGCGATAATTAAGGCGCATCCTTAATAGAAGTGATCGCAAATAGTAGTGATCGCAGATAGCCGCGATTCGCCCACTGTACGAGCGCTCGCCTGGTTATGTATAATTGTCGAGTTCGCGAAACGAGCGGGCGTCGTACAATGGCAGTATAGAAGCTTCCCAAGCTTCCTTTAGTTAACCCTAACACGCTGATCTGGCGGCACTTAGTCAGAACAAAACTCTCTGCAACTGGAAAATAGTGGAAAATGGGCCCTCGCAGACCCTTGTTCTGCGCTCCGATGGGGCAGTCAGCGGCAAATCGTTCCAGGCTGGTAATTCTGCCCCCTTTGGGGTAGAATAATTCCATGGAAACTATAGAATACACTCCGGCACAGGCTTCGGCAGTCGCGAATCTGCCGCTTCCGGCCGTACACAAGCTTATCGAACGCCGTCTCATCCGGCCACGGCGCCTCCGCACGGGCCGTTCCATCCAACGAATGCTCAGCCGCGAGCAGGTGTTATATCTGCGCCTCGAAGCGGAGGGAGTGCGCCTCTTGCCGATCGCCGCTCGTCGTGCGATTGCGAAGGAGATTGAATCGTCGCCTGAAATCGACACCCTAGTCGTTACGGAGGGTTCAGCCCTGGTGATTCAGGTGAAGTCAGTGCGGTTGGAACTCGACTCGGACCTGAGGAAACTTGAGCGGGCAGAGAACATGATTGTTTCCGACCCTGAGATAATGCGCGGTACGCCCGTCTATCGTGGGACGCGCATTCCAGTCGAACTCATTGCCGATATGTTGAGCCAAGGAGCAAACCCCGAAGAGGTCATCGAAGGCTATCCGGCTCTGGATCGGGAGAAGGTCGAGCTTGCTCCGCTCTATGTCCAAGCTTTCCCGCGCCGCGGTCGTCCGACCTCCCGCCCTTGGGCAAAACGAAAACCGCTTCGTGTAACCAGGCACCGTCGTACCTTCGCGGAGTGACAGTGAAGCTCTTGATCGACGAATGCCTGCACACATCCTTAGTCGAAGCAGCGAATGCGGCGGGACACGTCGCGCATCATGTAAACTATCTCGGTCTCGGCGGCTCCAAAGACTGGGAACTCATGGCCATCATCCGCGCCCAGGGCTACACGTTTGTAACGAATAATGGTCCCGATTTTCTGGCCCTCTATGGACAAGAACCGTTGCATGCAGGAGTGATCATTATTGTTCCCAATGCCACACCCATTCGCCAGCGAGAACTCTTCAACGCGGCGCTCGCGCATATTGGCGCACGGGATTTGACCAATACGGTCGTCGAGGTCAAATATTCAGGAACTGGCATCGAGTGTTCTGAGTACGCCCTACCAGAAGCAGGCGATTGAGGTGAAAAATGAAGGAATCGGCAGATGCCGATGATTCCTCGGTGGCAGTTTGTCATTCGGGAATCTGCACTCTCGACCTTCTGCTTAGAAGCCGTTCGACCTACCTTGCCAAATCTTGCCAGAGGAGTGGCTAATCGAACGGAATCAGCAGGTTGGGGCAAATTCCCGCAACCTTCTTTCTCCTTCCTTTGTTGTCGTTTGCCGCATTTCTGTCGCCGTTTTCTGCAATTTGCGTTACATTTTCGTGACAGCTGACTCGCGCGTCTGACTCGTGTTTGTTCTAGGCCTCCGCCGGCTCTGAATTGTCTGCCGGTTTGGACTGGATGGCTGGACCGAGGGAAGGAGATCGTTTCATCCGCCGGGTCTCTCTTCGAGCTTGCTAGTGTGCCGCGACCGGGAAGCGACGAGTTTCGCCGGTGGTGCACGCGACGACTTTCGCCACTCCAGTAAGCGATGCTACGCGACGAATTTCGCCATCCGGTTAGTTCGGGAAAGCGACGAGTTTTGCCGGCGGGCAAGGCGACAAGTTTCGCCAGATATGCCCTTGGTTAGGCCCTATTATCAACGAGATCGACTGGGCTGTTCCGCAAGTAGGATGGGGCGGGATAGTTGGGTCGGAAAGATCCGCGGGAGGTGGCGTCGGACGGATCGGCGGGATGTTGAATGCACTGTAAGCATGGAAACCACAGCGTTCGTCATCAGTCTGGCTTGGGGGCGAGACCGCGAGTTTGCAGGAAGGGCGCTCCCGGATGGCACGCGCTACGAGTATGACCCCATCCTGAAGAGAACTGTGGAGATTACCCCGTCAGGGGAGCGATTCCCGGTGACGTTGGTTGATGGGAAACTTCAGCGAGATTCACAGAAGGCGGATAGGCGGAAGGGGGAGGCCGCCTAGATGAATGCGCTACGACTATCAGGGATTCTGGAACTGAGACTCAACGATCTTAAAAACCGGAGGACGGGTCCTTCGATTGCTGCGAGCGCGGTGTGGAGTAACCGAACGCTGGTGGCGATGATGTTGCCGGACAGCTAGGCGCGGCGGCGCCAGAGCAGCTTGCCGATGGCCTTGAATTTGTTGACGCCGAGGGCACCTCGTTCGTTCCTGGCCTTTGAGCCGGGCGCGGAGAGAGCCGCAACGACAGCCCTGCGATTCGCCTCGTGAATTTCCGTCGCGTCGAAGTTTTCGTCCAGGAGCACCAGAAGGACGGCGTCCCATTTCTTTTTCACATCGATAGGGCCCAGGCGTTGGCCGGGCTTGCAGTCGGGGAGGAGACAACGACCCTTGATCTGCAGTCGGCGCGTCCTGCCGTTCACCTTTTCGATGGCGTCATAACCAGCATTTAGTTCAGTTCAGGGCTCATCGCAGCCTCCAACGAAGTCATATTGGAGGTCATATTGTTTATTTCTATAACGTTTAGGCGGTCGAACGTGAGTTCGCCCGCGGTGACGTTTGGGAGGACGGCGATGAGGAGATGGGATCGGTTACAGGATGCATATGTCGAAGAGTACCGGGCAAGAGGACTCAGTGCGCAGTCGGTGGCGTGCACGCAGGCACGGCTAGACCGCTGGGGACGCTGGCTGAAGGGGCGTCGCCCACGCATTGGCATCGAGCGCATCGATGCCGAGCTGATCACCCGTTACGTGGCAAGTTGCTCGAGCTTCCGTGCCAAGGCGACCGTTTCGGGAACGCTGAGCTCGATGCGCGGCTTCGGTGACTACCTGGTGCGCCAGGGACTGTGGAAGATCAACCCGTTGCGTTGGATGAAGGGGCCGAAGGTCACTCCCTACAGCCGCTTGCCGAAACGGATTGATCACGCGCACATGGAAGCGATGTGGCGCGAAGCGGCGAACCGTCACGGTAAATACAGTTCGTATTTGTGGATTGCGGTGCTGGCGTTGCTCTACGGCACAGGCCTGCGTCGCGGCGAGTTGGAGCGGCTGAACCTCGATGCCTTGGATCGCGGCGAAGGAACCTTGCGCATCGATGGCCGCAAGACCGGACGCGAGCGCTGTGTGCCGTTGCCGGAGATGGTGCTGCGGTGCCTGGATGCGTATCTGCCGCTTCGCCACAACCAACTCGAAGAGACGAGATGCTGTGGCGAGTGCGCTCTTTTGGTGAGCCGCACCGGCAAGCGTCTCAGCGGCCAAGCGATCAGCAACGGGATTCACTCCATCGCACGTCATGCGCAAGTGCCGATTCACAGCGTGCATCAGTTTCGGCATAGCTGCGCCTCCGATCTGCTGGAGGCCGGCGTGCATTTGGCGGAAGTGCAGCGCATTTTGGGGCATTGCGTTATCCAGACCACGGTGCGCTATGTGCACATTGCTGATCCGCAGCGCCGCGCGGCGATGGCTCTCCATCCGCTCAACGATTGGCTGGTACCGGCGCAACAGGGGGTAAGCGCATGAAAAGCACGAACACCGTGAAGATGGATCCGTGGATCGAAGGTTACTTGAGCTATCTCGATAAAGTGGGACGCAAGACGCCGCGCACGGTCATCGATGTGCGTTGCACGCTGCGCCGTGCCATCCGCCGATTTGAGACCGTGCGTCCCGGTGTCGCGCTGTGGCATCTGCAGCTGGAAGATTACTTGCATTGGCTGGAAGCCGAGCGTCAGGGCGGATGCACCGAGAGCACCTTGGCGAAATACCTCAGCCACGTGCGCGGATTACTCGAGTACGCCTGGCGCAGCGGCCGCACCGAGCGCAACGTGCTCGATGGATTTAGTCTGCAGCATTCGCTGCCACGCACGGCGCCGAAGTCACTCAACCTGGAAGAAGCGGAGAGGCTAGTCGAAGCCACCACTGCTCCTGGGCCTACCGCCCGACGCGATCGCCTGATCATCTTGCTGCTGTATGGTTGCGGGTTGCGCACGAGCGAACTATGTGCGCTCGATGTCGCACATGTGAACCGCGAACGCCAGGAACTGCTGATCCTCAGGGCCAAAGGGGATCGCCCACGCGCCATTCCCATCCCCGAGGCGCTGTACACCGAGTTGCTGGCCTATCTGCTGGAGCACGGGAAACGCGGGCCGCTGTTTCGCACCTGCATTCATAAGCGCCGTCTGCGAAGCCACGATGTTTGCGAGATTGTCACGGCCGCTGCAGCGCGTGCAGGACTGCGAGACGACGTTACCCCACGCACCCTACGGCACAGTTTTGCCACGCACTTGATGGATCGCGGCGTCGATCTGGCCATCATCGCCTCGCTGATGGGGCATCGCAGTCCTCAGGAAACCGGCGTCTACCTACATGTTTTGCCGGGGCGACAACAAGCTGCCGTGCGCAAGCTAGCGATCGGAAATCAGTAAATGAGGACATACCGGAAGTCGGTGAGGTTGGCGATCGTCGTTTCCAGGCCATGCCAACGCGAGATTTTTTATCGAAACCATGGAATCGGAGGCTGCTCATGAAATGGTCGTTCTGGATCGAGCTTTACATTCGCACCCACTGCGTCGCGAGGGGCTTGCGTCCGCTGACCCTCGTCGCTTATGAAGATGCCCTGCAGCAGTTCCGCGAATGGGTGCGTGTCGTGCTGTCGGATCGCGCACCGGATCAGATTACGGCGCGCGATGTGCTCGCTTATCTGCAGTATCTGCGTGAGGTGCGTGGGAACGGAGATTCTGCTGTGAACCGTGCCGTGGTGGTGCTGCGGCGTTTTTATCGTGCCATGGTGGCCATGAGCTATCTCGATCACGCGGCGAATCCCCTGGTCGGTTTCCCATCGATCAAGGCCGTACCACGCAAGCTACCGGTCACGCTCTCCACAGACGAAATTCGTCGTTTGTTGGACGGACCCAAACCTGACACAGTGATTGGCCTGCGAGATCGTGCGATGCTGGCTCTGTTTTATGGTACCGGCATCCGCGCTTCCGAGTGTGCTTCGCTACGCAACGGCGGAGTCGATCTGACGCAGTTGACCATCACCGTGCAAGGCAAGGGTGGCCACGAGCGCGCCATCGCGATCAGTCCGGAACTCGCCGCGGTGCTGCGTAACTACGTGCAGGTCCGTGGTCCTGCGATCCCCGCTGCGCCATTCTTTCGCTCGCGCTTCGGGCGGACGCTGTCGCGTGGCAGCGTCTACGAACGCGTACGCACATGGGGCCAGCGCAGCCGCGTCGGTTTCCCACTCTCACCACATCGGCTGAGGCACACCTGCGCAACCCACTTGGCCCGCGCCGGCGTTGCCTTGGTGACCATTCGTGATCTGCTCGGCCATCGGCTGATCACCAGCACGCAGATCTACTTGCATGTCACTGCTGATGATCTTCGCGTTGCCGCAGCGCGTCATCCCATCAGCACACTGCTCAACACCGTCAAGCATTTGCTTGCGCCCGGACCACTGCCATTCCAGAAAGCCCGCGCGTTTTCCTGCAGCGGATAGCGCGCTATCCGCTGCAGGAAACAGTCACAACCCATCCCTTCTCACACACCGCCGGCACGGTGACAGTGAATTGCGCTCCGAAACAGTCTTGAAACGTAAATCGAGTTAGTTCTTGGCTCTGAAACACTCTGAGAGTAGTATCAATCTCGGTGTCAGCCTTGTTCGCACTCTCTCACGGAGACTGTTGCACTTCTGCAAGCGACAAGAATGGCACTGCCGACGAGCCCC
>CAWABP010000020.1:0-111227 GCA_963780315.1 Candidatus Acidiferrales bacterium
TTCGATGGGCTGTCCCACGAATGGCTGGTCAAGTTCATCGAGCATCGGGTGGCCGATCGGCGCGTCGTGCGGCTGATCCAGAAATGGCTGAACGCCGGCGTGCTGGAGGATGGGAAACGAATACGGGTGGGGGAAGGAACGCCTCAGGGCGGAAGTGCTTCGCCGCTTTTGGCAAACGTCTATCTCCATTACGTGTTCGACCTGTGGGTCCGGGTGTGGCGTCAGAAGCGTGCGCACGGCGACATGATCGTGGTGCGATTCGCTGATGATATCGTGCTGGGCTTTCAGGAGAAGTCGGATGCCGAGCAGTTTCGTGTGGAACTCACCGAAAGAATGCGGAAATTCCATCTGGAGCTGCATCCCGAGAAAACGCGACTTTTGGAATTCGGTCCGTATGCGATCGATAGCCGGGAGTGGCGTGGAGAAGGGAAACCGGAGACGTTCAATTTCCTTGGCTTTACGCATATCTGCATAAAGAAGAGGAGCAATGGACGGTACACGGTGTTGCGGCAGACGATACGCAAGAAACTGCAGACGAAGCTGAACGAGGTGAAAGCCGAGCTTCAGCGACGGATGCACGAACCCATCCCCGAACAGGGCAAGTGGTTGCAAGCGGTGGTGCGTGGGCACCTCCGGTATTACGGAGTGCCCATGAACGACCCGGCGCTGGCTCTCTTTCGATTCCGAGTGGGACGGCTCTGGCATCGCTCGCTGTCGCGGCGTAGCCAGAACGGACGCGTCCTTTGGGATCGCATGCGGCGCCTCATCACTCGCTGGCTGCCTCTGCCTACCGTCTGTCATCCCTATCCCCTGCGCCGCATGGGCGTTATTACCTGAGGCAAGAGCCGGATGCGGGAAATCCGCCTGTCCGGATCCGTGGAGGGGGTTGTGAGTAATCATGATCCCTACTCCGACCCATCTGAACTTGCTCCTCTAATTTCCAAACCTCTCGAATCGGTACGCCAGCTCCGGCCCGCCTTCCCCCTCGTATGCAAGTTGCGCGACGAGCAGCGCAAACGGTTCCATATAGCGCGCAACGCGGAGCCCGCCAGCCTCCACTGGATCGAAACCCGCGTTGCTAATCAACTGAGCGGCCACAGTTTTGCCCCTCTCGTCGTCGCCACAGTAAACCAGGCTCGGCCGGGGATCCTTGCCTTTGGATGCAAACACACCGAATAGCACTTCACTGGGAACGGTGTTGAATGCCAGAACGACATGCGCGCGCGGAACTTTCTTTGCCAGCTCTTCGGCTCCAGAAGTAGTGGTGCCAATGATGAGTTTCGTGTTGCCCGCATCCATGGGCAGTGAGCAAGTCACAATCACCTTGCCGGACAAATCTCCTGCCAGTTTCAAAACATCGTCGATCCGCGTCCAATGCACGGCTAACAAAACCGCGTCCGCTTCTTTCGCAGCCTCTCCCGGAGTACCGGCGCGTGCATTGCCTTGGGCGTCGCGCGCCAGTCTCTTGAGCTTGTCGTTGCTCCGCCCGTAGCTGAACACCACTTCATGTCCAGCTCGCGCGAAGATCGTTCCCAGCTTCCCGCCCATCAACCCCGAACCTAGAATCCCGATTCGCATGCCGATTTTCCTCTGGCCAGAAAACGGTCTACTCAGATTTCAGAGAAGCCATATCGATGGAGAAGCGGTACTTCACGTCGGACTTCGCCAGCCGCCCGTACGCCTCATTCACCTTCTGGATCGGGATGACCTCGACATCGGCAGTGATGTTGTGCTTCCCGCAAAAATCCAGCATCTCCTGAGTTTCCGCGATCCCACCGATGGGCGACCCAGAAAGGCTCCGCCGGCCCATGATCAGTCCGAATGCCGAAATCGAAAGAGGCTTCTCGGGTGCGCCGACGAGTGTGATGTTGCCGTCGCGGCGCAGTAAATTGATGTAAGCGCCTATGTCGTGATCGGCGGAAACAGCGTCCAGAATGAAGTCGAAGCTGCGATCGTGCTTTTCCATTTGGTTCGCATTATTCGAGAGGACGACCTCATCCGCTCCCAACCGGATTGCATCTTCCTTCTTCTTTGGCGAAGTCGTGAACACAACAACGTGCGCTCCCAGCGCATGTGCAAACTTCACGCCCATGTGCCCCAATCCCCCGAGACCAACCACGCCAACCTTCTTCCCCTTGCTTACGCGCCAGTGGTGCATCGGCGAAAACGTGGTGATTCCCGCGCAGAGCAACGGAGCCGTCCCCGCGAGGTTCAGGTTCCCCGGGACTCGCAATACGAATCGCTGTTCCACGACGATGCTATCCGAGTAACCGCCGTAAGTGACGCCTCCCAGGTGCTTATCGGGAAAGTTATAAGTCAAGATCATGTTCGGGCAGAACTGCTCCAGTCCTGCTTGGCACTCGGGGCACGTGCGGTCAGAGTCCACCATGCAGCCGACGGCGGCAAGGTCGCCAGGCTTGAACTTCGTGACCGCCGTGCCGACCTTCGTCACGCGCCCGACAATTTCGTGGCCGGGGACGCAAGGGTAGACGGTGGGCATCACCCCGCTCCACTCGTTTCGGACCTGGTGCAGATCGGAATGGCAAATCCCGCAATACAGAATTTCGATCTGTACGTCGTTTTCCGTTGGCTCGCGCCGCGTGATCGTGGTCGAGCCAAGTGGGGATGTTGCACTGGCAGCCGAATACGCTTTTGCTTTGTACATAGACTCTCCTGATTTGTTTTTGCTCGATGCGAAATTAAAACTGAGTTAATCCGCTCAGCGGCCCACCAGTTTCTGCAGTTCTTCTGGGTATCGCGCACCGACCACCGCGATCTTTGCGGCTGCGTTCTCCAGTTCGCGCAGATCCTCTGGCGAAAGTTCGACGTCGACGGCTCCGAGGTTTTCTTCCAGCCGGTGCAGTTTGGTCGTTCCAGGGATGGGCACGATCCAGGGCTTCCGCGCAAGCAGCCAGGCGAGCGCGATCTGGGCAGGTGTGACTTTCTTCTGTTGTGCAAATCTTCCGATCAGATCTACCACCGCCTGATTCGCTTTCCGGTTCTCTTGCGTAAACCGCGGCACGACGTTGCGGAAATCGTTCTTCTCGAATTTCGTGTCTTCGCTGATCTTTCCCGTCAGGAACCCTTTACCAAGAGGGCTGAATGGAACAAACCCAATCCCCAGTTCCTCCAGCGTCGGTATCACTTCCGCTTCAGGCTCTCTCCACCACAGCGAATATTCGCTCTGCAGTGCAGTCACAGGCTGCACGGCATGTGCGCGACGAATGGTCTTAACTCCCGCTTCTGAAAGTCCGAAGTGCTTCACCTTGCCTTGTTGAATCAGCTCTTTCACCGCGCCCGCCACGTCCTCAATCGGCACGTTCGGATCAACGCGGTGCTGGTAGAACAAATCGATCACGTCGGTCCGGAGTCGCTTCAGCGAAGCCTCCGCAACCTCTTTGATGTGTTCCGGCCGGCTGTCCAACCCCGTCTGTTTGCGGGTCTCGGGATCAAACTTGAACGCGAACTTGGTCGCGATCACCACATCCTTACGGAAAGGAGCGAGCGCTTCGCCCACCAGCTCTTCGTTTGTGAACGGGCCGTAAACTTCCGCGGTATCGAAGAATGTCACGCCGCGTTCCACTGCCGCCCGAATCAGTGCGATCCCGTCCTTCTTGTTCATGGCGGGCCCAAAGCCAAAACTCATTCCCATGCAGCCCAGGCCAAGTGCCGACACCTCCAAATTGCTTTTTCCAAGTTTGCGCTTTTGCATTGTTTCTCCTCCTGAATCGTTTCTCGCATCCCGAGATTAAAACCAAACGCCCTTGAAGTGGTAGCCCAATCCTCCTGATCTATTGCCTATTCCTCTCGCGATGTGAATAATCATTGATGTTCACGCAGACGAGGCGCTATCTTAGGGCAGGGAATAAGGAAGCCAATTGATGAAAAACACCAGCAAAAACGCCGTTTCGTCGTCAAATCGCATGCGCGAATTGCGCGGTGAGTTGGCTTGTAAGATTGCCTCTTTTATTGGACCCAGAGAGAGACTGATAACCGACGTTCCCGGCTTGTTGCTCTCCCGGCGCACCGCCCCCACGGCACCGGCCACTGCCACCTATGAAGCAAGCCTGGCCGTAGTCGCTCAGGGTCGCAAGCGCGCAACCCTCGCCGGAACCACGTTCATCTTTGACGAGTCGCGCTACCTGCTGACCTCGCTCGACCTGCCGGTCATCTGCAACGTCATCGAGGCAAGCGAAAAGGTGCCCTATCTTTGTTTCGTCCTCAAGCTGGAAATGGCAGTAGTCCGCGAACTCTTAAGCCGCGAGGAGATTCAAGCCCCCGCAGTGCCCTCTGAGGACCCTGCCATGGCCACGGGTGAAACCACCGCCGAGTTGCTCGATGCCTGCTGCCGGCTCATGGATCTGCTCGATACTCCGCAGGACATACCCTTTCTGAGCAGCCTGATTCAACGCGAGATCATCTACCGAATTCTTCGCGGCCCCGAAGGCGCACGCCTTCGCGCAATCGCCACGCTGGGAGGTCAAAGCCACCGCGCTGCAAAAGCCATCGCGTGGGTCAGGGCGAACTACGCCAAGCCGCTTCGCCTGGAAGATCTCGCAAAAATCTCCGGCATGGGGGTCTCCACCTTGCACCATCATTTCCGAGCGCTCACCGCCATGAGTCCTCTTCAGTATCAAAAGCAACTTCGCTTGCATGCCGCGCGCGAACGCATGCTAATCGATGGCGTCGACGCTGCGAGCGCCGCCTTTGAAGTCGGCTACGAAAGTGCCAGCCAATTCAATCGCGAATACAGCCGTCTCTTCGGCCAACCACCCATGCGCGATGTTCGCACTCTCCGCTCCCCAGGCGCTCTCCCCCTCGAGTCCGCCACCACTCGCCAAGCTGCGATCTAATCAACTTGCTGACGCACGAATTAAGGCGAGTAGCCATGATGTGAAAGGCCAGAATGCTGTTGGGTGTCCCAAGTGGCCCTGATGTGGAGTATCGGTATGGTGTTGGGTGCCCCAGGTTCGGTTCTAACCTGGGTCTTGGGGGCGACGTTTCTTCATGCTCTTCACAATCTCCGCACTACGCCGATTATTCCAAAGCTGTGTGAGGTCTCTGTTGAAAAGAATGGCCGGCACGGCTCACTGCTGCGTGCTTTCCTGCGTTGGCTCGTGAAATACGTGCGTGCCGGCACAGTTGACCTATCGCAGCGACCAGTTTTGTTCGTAGTTTAGGTTGACGGTATTCCATTTTACGAACTGGCAGCTTTAAGTATTTGCTCTTCGAGTGCGTCGAAAGCCCCTGCGAAGCAGAGACAACCCTGGCTGAAGAACAAATCATTTTGCAATTCTTTCCGTGCGGGATCGCGAGTACCTAGAACCTGCATGACAGTAGGGTGAGCGAACTTTGACAACATTTTGAATCCGACTCTAAAGTGCTCACCAAATCCGACTTCAGTTGCAGCCTCGCGGACATCCTTGAATCGTCCGCCCGGGGCGTGATTCCGCCAGCAACGGACTGTCGCGCAATTTCGTTTTGTTTCACTTTCGCTACATGGTCAAGCCACGCAGGCTCCACGCTCGTCGCAGTACTCCAACTTGTGAACGCGTCAAAGATTCCGAGAACATCGCGGCCGGCGTCTTCGTAAAATTGTCGAGCATTTTCTCTGCTCTTCGAGCAGTACACGCACCACATTGATAGTTCCAATAAATTCCTCGAGCGCCAGGCGAGCAGTGCAGTGTTTTCGTGTTTCTCTTCGTGAGCACGATTCAGGGACGAGTATTCAGAGAAAATCTGGGAACACAGAGAACCAAATACCTCGACCCACCGATCGACGCCTGCGTCGTGGTTTGCTGACAAACGCTCAATTGCTTCATTAACAGCGGTCCATCTGCAAGAAGTAGAAATGCTGGCAGCCTCGTCAACGAACCTAGAAAACTCTGCGTCCTTACCGCCAATGATACCAGCGTTCTGAGCAGGGCTTAGTGGTCGACTGCGGGTGGCACTTACTTAAACCGAACGAAAACATCCGGGGTGCCCTACCCTTTGCGGTTTCTGCAAAGGGTTGGTCCGCTCTTCGTCGTCAGCCTCTCCTCCCAGCATCGGATGATACCGCTCATGCGTGGTACTTAGCTGTGTTGCAGGTGAAAAGCTCGCTACCCTCTGACGCGAATGAACAGCCAACCATGACCACCGCACCGGCTACATTCTGCGGCGTCTTCGGACCCTAACCCCGCGCAGGATGGGCATCCCGCCCAATCATTTTCTTCCAGAGCGCTCTGGTTTGTTCCCCCGCACCTCTCGCCGTTTACCATGCGCCCGCACTTCCCGTTGGCTAGCAGCATGTCATAGCCGGGTGCTTCGCAACTCGTACAACACGTGACTGGCTTTGCGCGCTTCACGCTGTTCGATAATGGATTCTACCACCTCGACCGCTTCGCTGGCTGTTCTTGATTCTGTTTGATGATGCGAGGCTCTTGACACTATTGTGGCCAGGCAGGCTCGAACTGGAGGTTTGCTACTCCCACCCGCCACCGAGCGCCTGATAGAGTTGCACCAGCGCGTTTAATTCGTTTCCCTGGGCTTGCGCTAGGGCCAGTTCCGCAGAAAATGAGTTCGTCTCGTTCGTCAGAACTTCAAGGTAGTCCGTGGTCCCCGCCTTGAATCGTACCTGCGAGAGTCGCGCGGCATCCTGAGCGGATTCCACAAGATGTTGCTGCTGGATTCGAAACTCACGATTCTTCCGATAGGCCACGAGCGCGCTCGATACGTCGCGGAAGGCGCCTTGAACAGTCTGTTGGTATATCAGTAGCAATTGTTCGTGCTGAGCCTCAGCCAATCGCACGCCGGACTTAAGCCGTCCTCCTTCGAAGATCGGCTGCGTCAGGCTTCCCGCTAAAGTCCACAGTCCTGCCGGCCCGCTAAATAGATTCGTCAGCGTCGAGCTTTCGTATCCTGCATTTCCCGTCAGTGAAATCTGCGGAAAATACGCCGCCCGAGCCACCCCAATCTGCGCGTTGGCGGCAATCAGATTCTGCTCGGCTTCGCGAATTTCAGGACGCCGTTCCAGAAGCGCGGAAGGAAGTCCCACTGGAACCTCCGGGGGATGGGGTTGTTCGGTAAGCTTCAATCCGCGGGCAATCTCTCCCGGGTTGTTTCCCAAAAGAACGCTGAGTGCGTTCTCCTGTTGCGCAATCTGCCGCTCGAGGTCGGGCACTTCCGCACCGGCGGTGTACACCAATTGTTCTGATTGCCGAACGTCCAAAAGTGAATTGATTCCGTGTTGTTCCAGAGTCTTGGTTAATTCCAGGGAGTCCTGCCGAGACACCAGCGTGCGCTTGGATATCTCCAATTCCAGATCCAATTGTCGAAGCTGAAAGTAGCCGCTCGCAACACTCGCAACCAGCGTGGACATTACTTCCTTTTGTGCCCATTCATTGGCCAAAAGAGTGGCCCGCGCCGAATCTGTCGCTCTTCGGTAACGCCCCCAAAAATCCAGATTCCACGCCGCGGAGCCTGACACTTCTCCCTGAGTCACTGCGTAACTGGGAAAGGGGCCGATCTGCGGGCTGCGTGTGCTGGTGACGTTTTCCCCGGCCTCAAGTGAAGGGAGTTGATCCGCCCGGGTAATTCCAAGTTGTGCTTGAGCTTGCAGAACTCGGGCAGCCGCGATGCGCACATCGTAATTGTTCTTCAGTGCTGTGCGTATCAGCCCCTGAAGCTCTTTGTCTTGGAATACTTCCCACCATTTCTCGTCACCAAGTGCAACAGCCGCGGAGCCTGTGGAAGTGGGCACTGTCGCCGAAGGAGTCGCATTCTCGGCTGTTATCGCTTCGTCTGCCCTGGCCCCTCGGTACGCCGTAGGCACCGTCACCGCTGGCCTTTTGTAGTTTGGCCCAACGGAGCACGATGCCATAAGAAGCAAAGCTCCGCTGCACAAAAGTGGCCGCATAATTCCTGGACGATTGCGCTTAAGCTCAGTCATTGTTGTCCTAATCTCCACTGCGCTCTTCCAGCGCATAGGCTGGGTTTGTGGCGGGAACCTCCAAATGCTTGCGCGTTGCACGGAAGAAGGAATACCGGTCCAGCACTTTTTCCTGGAATTCCTCAAGGTACAAATAAATCGCCGGGGTGACAAATAGAGTCACAAACTGCGACACGATTAAACCACCGATTACTACAAGGCCAAGCGGACGCCGCGACGAACCGTCCGCTCCATAACCCAGAGCGATGGGAAGCGCTCCCAGCAGCGCAGCCATGGTGGTCATCATGATGGGACGGAATCGTTCCATGCTGGCGTCGTGGATCGCCTGGTCGTCCTTAATCCCTTGCCGGACTCGCTGTTCGGCAAAATCCACGATCATGATTCCGTTTTTCTTTACGATGCCCATCAACATAAACATCCCAATGTAGGCGTACAGCGAGGCTTCCGCCTTAAAGAGCCACAAGGTAAGCAACCCGCCCACCAGTGCCACCGGCAGGGAAGAGAGCACGGTGATCGGATGCAGGTAGCTCTCATAAAGAATCGCCAGGATTACGTACATTACAAAGACCGCGACGAGCATCAACAGGGCGAGATCCGAAGCAGTGTTGCGAAAGGCCAAAGCTTGTCCCTGGAGATTGCCTTGGACGTCAGCGGAAAGGATCCCCTTTGCGCTTTTCTCCACAAAATCGGTGGCTTGGCCAATGGTGTAACCCGGTTTCATGTTGAAGAAAAGAGTGACGCTCGTGAACTGGTTGATGTGATTGACGGCTTGCGGCCCGATGATCGCATGCGAGGTGGTCACTGCATTCAGCGGAATCATCCGTTGCCCGTCATCGCTTTTGATATACAGCTTGCTTAAATCCTGCGGATCGGAACGCTTGTCGTCCGCCACCTCAATAATCACCTGGTATTGATCGGTGGTCTTTTTGATCAGGTAGCTGTAGTTCTGCGAATAAGCGTCGTGCAGCAGCGTGAGAATACGCGTCTCGGAAACGCCGTAGAGCTTGGCCTGATCGCGCAAAATGTCCACTTGCAGGCTGGGGGTGTGGTTGAAAAGGTCCGAGTTCACAAACAGAAAGCCCGGGTACTCGTGCATCTTCGCAAGTAGTTTGTTCGCCGAGTCATAAACCTGATTGGGGTCAATTCCTGAAAGAGCGTAGGCGAACTGACCCTGCACATTGGCAGTTGCCCCCGTGCTGATCTCCAGCACTGGGTTCGGCTGCAGAAAAGCAAGCGCCCCCGGTACCGTGGACATGATTCCGCCCATCAGTTGTCCTGTAACTTGGTCGATGGGCGCCCTCTGCGAAGGGTCTTTCAGAAACGCAATCAGGAATGCCTGGTTTGCTGGCAGGAACTGGCCGTTCCCGCTCATGGTGAACGTGGATATCACGGCCGGATTCGCGTGCATGATTTTCTCAGCCGCGTCCTGATAGGAATGCATTTGTTCGGGCGATGAACCTTCCTGCGCGATAAGCACTCCGCGAATGAATGAGCTGTCGCCAACTGGTAGGAAGGACTTCGGCACACTATAAAAAAGATAGCCGGTTCCGAAGAAGCAAACGAACCAGATCAACGCGGAAATCCAGCGGTAGCCAAGAAAGAACCAAAGCTGACGGCCGTAGATTTCCAGCACGCGGCGCTCCACGCCACCGATCACCCGTTCCACCCAGGTTTTTTTCGTAGCTGCCCCTCGGTCGCCAAGCAGCCTGGAAGTCATCAGCGGGGTCAGCGTAAGGGAAACAATTCCGCTCGCGAGAATCGAAATCACAATCGTGATCGAGAACTCGCGGAAGATTCTCCCTACCAGACCGCCCATGAATACAAGCGGTATGAAGACTGCCGCCAGCGAGAGCGTCATGGTCAAGATCGTGAAGCTGATTTCCTTCGCCGACCTCAAAGATGCCTCGAGTGCGGACTGCCCTTCTTCCATCAGGCGAACGGTGTTCTCCAAAAACACAATCGCGTCGTCAACCAGAAATCCAATCGCCAGCGTCAGGGCCATCAGCGACAAATTGTCGAGGCTGTACCCCAACACATTCATGGCCACAAAAGTGAGCAGCAGGGAAAGGGGCAATGCCACCGCGGGAATCATCGTGTCAGTCGCGCGGCCAAGAAATACGAAAATCACCATCACCACAAGAAAGAAGGCGATAAAAAGCGTTGCCTGGACATCTTTGATCCCCGTGACAATCGTTTGCGAGCGGTCGTACGCGGAAACGATTCTTACGGATGAAGGTAGCTGGCTTTGTACGTCGGGGAGCAAATCTCGAACCGCTTTCGTGACCTCCACCGCGTTTGCTCCTGCGCGACGGAATACGGCCACCACCACGGTAGCTCCTGGCGTCGGGTAGCCACGCGCCCAAAAACGCATGTCAATGCGTTCGTCCTGTACCCCTTGCTTTACTTTGGCAACATCCTTCAAAAATACCGGTGCACCGCTGTTTTGCCCAACGATCAGCTGGTCGTACTGCTCCGCAGTGCTCAATTGACCTTGTGGCTGCAGCAGGAATGTGCGGTGCGGCCCATCAAACTGGCCGGCTCCCGTGTAGCTCGTACCGTTCTTCACTGCCGTGGTTAGATCTTCCAGTGTGATATTGCGCATCGCCATCGCGGATGGGTCGGCTTTGATTCGCACCGCAGACTGCGTGCCATACACCGCCACTTGGCTCACGCCCGGAAGGATGCTGATGTGCTCGCCCACTTGCGTGCTGGCGTAGTCGTAAAGCTGTCCTTCGGTTACCGTGTCACTCACCAGCACCAGGTATTGAATTGGCTGGTCATTGGGATTCGTCTTCGTAAATGTCGGTGGACTGGGCAGATCGACGGGTAGCTGTGCGGTTGCCCTCGTGATTGCCGCCTGAACATCGGTCGCGGCCCCGTCAAGACTTTTGGATAGGTTGAACTGAAGCACGAAGCTCGAGTGTCCTTGCCCGTTATTCGAGGTCACCATCTCGAGTCCGGGTATTTGCATGAACTGGCGCTCCAGCGGAGTGGCAACATTGTTTGCCATCGTCTCCGGTGTGGCGCCTGGATAGCTGACTTGGACCTGAATCACTGGATAATCCACCGCGGGCAGGTCGCTTACGGGCAATCTGTGATACGCAAATACGCCGAACAACAGGACCGAAGCCGTGAGGGCCACAGTCATCACCGGGCGGCGAATGAACCGCTCTGAGATGTTCACGAGCGGCCTCTTTCCTGGTTTTTCACCTGATTCCCACTCGATGCCGGTGACGAATCAGCTCCGCCCGTTGCCACGTGCACCTTGCCGCCTGGGCGCACCAATAAATGCCCTGTCAGCACCACACGTTCGCCGGACGTCAGTCCGCTCGCAATCACGATATCGCTCCCTTGCCGTTGTCCCAGAACAACTTGGCGCAATTCAGCGGTATCGTCCGCCTTGATCACAAAGACAAACGGCCCCTGTTGGCTGATCTGGGTGGCTTGATTGGGAATTAGCACCGCCTCTTTCTCAGTCGCCAACACGAGTTTCACATTCACGAATTGCCCGGGCCAGAAGTGATGATCTGGGTTGGAAATGGTGGCGCGCAGATTGACGGTTCCGGTGGCATTTTGCACCGCATTGTCAAGGAACTCGACTCTTCCAGGCCGTGCAGCATTTTCCGGGTCGCCTGGCAGCTGCACTAGCGCTTTCAGAGTGCTGCGGCTCATCTCCTTTTGCACTTCGGGAAGATCTCGTTCGGTTATGGTGAAGGTTGCGTAGATCGGATCCAATCGCTCGATGGAAAGGAGCGCCGAAGTGTTGGCTTGCACCACATTGCCGACGTCAACCAGGCGCGCGCCGGCGCGGCCATCAATGGGTGAATGTATATAGCAGTAGTCTAGGTTGATTTCCGCGGTTTCAATTGCGGCTTTTGCGGCTTCAACCTGCGCCTCGTTCACGTCCACGGTATTCTTCTTCGTGTCGTAGTCTTGCTTGGAGATGGCGCGCGTTCCGACAAGTTCCTCGTCCCGTGCAAACTGAATCTTTGCAAGTTCCAGCGCCGCTCTCGCCTGTGCTAGGTTCGCTTGCGCTGAATCGAGTTGCGCTTTGTATGGCCTTGGATCGATTACGAAAAGCAGTTGACCTTTCTTCAGGTTCTCGCCGTCCACAAAGTGCCTCTCTGTGATTCGCCCGGCCACCTGCGGCGTCACACTCACCGACTCAAAGGCCATGTTTCTTCCGATTTCGTCCAGGTAGCGGGGCACATCCTGAACCGATGCTTTTGCCACCGTCACTAGCGCCGGCGGCATGGTCATGGGGCTGTCCGCCCGGGCGTTGCCTCGGTTGCACGATACGCAGATCAGCAGCGCTGGCAACAACAAAATCATTCCGAGTGTTTTTCCCCACGTTGCCGGGCTGTGCCCCGCGCCACCCATTGCGGCTGAACTGAGTTTTCTGTGAGTTCCGCGACTCATAGGTCTCATTTTGCTTTCTCCATGCTCCTTAGATTTCTGCTCGTTGGTTTTCGTCACTCAAAAAAGACGCTGGCCAGGCCGATTAGTTTCGTCGACCCTTTTAGTTCACAGATTGTGGGCTGAGGCTTCGTCGAGGAGATTGCAGTGACTTCCGTCATGCATGCTCCAGGCTCCTGGGAGACTCGACGGAAGTATCGAACGTGAACAATTTGAATCAGCGGGCTGGGAGCCCGTGTAAAACTTACTTCTGCCTTTCTTCGCATCCTTCTGAGTCATTACGCTCGAAACCGTTTGACTGTTTCGAGCATTCACCCCGACCCGCTCAAAGCAAATCCCGGCCGCTCTCCAAATTCACAGTACCGTTTGAACAGGCCAGCCTGACCTACAAACTCAAAAAGACCCCCGGGCTTCTTCTATCCCAAGGACTTAGTTCGATGCGGGGACTCCCCCGATGGGTACTCACAGCCGGGTAGGTCGGAGAGGACGCGACTTACGACCATCAATCTCTGCAAGCATAAATTACCCCCCGCGGAAAAGGTCAGATCTGCATTGGTCAAGAGGGTTCCCTTGCAGTTGCCGGCGTCCGTTGGCCGCGTTGGGCAGAGAAGGGAAGAGTAGTTTTTGTACAAGGGCCCGTGCAGCGGGTGCGAGTCACAACGCCGAGACGCAGTTCAAGCGTCGAGAATGTTTCATTCGTCACCGAAAATCCTTCGCCGGACTTACCTCACATGCTGATTATTAGTCGTGTTTTGGCGAGGGTCACCAGAAATAGACAGCCAGCACTTCGGGGGCGCCCGGCGCACCTGATACGACCTTGGCGGAGAGTACTACCTGCATGTTCTTCTTCTCCCATCCGCGTGGCGCATTCACGATCGCCGCGTCTATACATTCGGTGGATGTAAGGCATTCCGCGGCAGCTCTCGTCCCCGCAGCGCCGATACCTCCAAGAGCAACGAATGGCTGGCCCGTCGCCTTTTCAAAGACTCGCGTAATCAGGGCGTAGTCCCGGTCCAGCGGCGCCTTGCGGAGGGACTCTTCCACAAGTGTCCAGCTTCTGAACGGGGCGGCCTGTTCTCGAATCGACCACTTCTGTCCGCGCACTCGACTGAATACAAATCGCAGTTCCTTTGTCATTTGCAGCGTCCACTGGTTCGAAAACGCGCCAACCATGATAGAAGGCGCCTGGCGGAGGTCGGTAAAGGAAACGGCATCGACAGTCCGCTCCTGAGTCGTCTTGCCCCTCCGCCCTAGAAAAGAAGCTAGCCGCACATTCACCTCGGAATCGGTTGGATCGACGATGAAGATGGAGTCAGCCGGGTTTCTTGCGTCGCTCTCGTCGCCCGCGATTGCGGGTCTCTCCAGCAAGTCGTCCGTGCTGGTCCTCGCGAGTCCGCCTACACAAAGCAGCACCGGCGAAGGAGACTTGACCAAGGGGCTCCAGAAACGGTCGAGCGAACTAGGCAGAATCGTTTCCTTAAAACCGCGCATACCCCAAACCGAAAGCGCGACGCCCAGCCCAACTGCCAATCCGGCTACGAGACCAACCCAGAAATACCAGCGTGGAAACCTGCCAGACCTTACAGCCGTTAGTGGATGCGGAAACGGCGGGAACAGGAACATCGGCGTGTAAGACCCCAGCGGGAGATCAATCTGCACCGCGCCTGGAGTCGCCAAACTGGTGTGGTAGCGGCCGAGCCGCTGGCGAACCTCCTTGGCGGCTACGCGAACCACGGAATCCTCGCCCGTTTCGTACGCGGCAGGTCGGCCGAATAGGGTGGTCCCTATCACCCGTTCCTTCAGTAGTTCGGAATGTCCCTCCAAACTGTTTTCGACGACATAGGCAAGGAACTGTTGGCTACGCTTGCTGCCTAGAAAGGCTTCGCTATGAAGGATCGTCTGAAGCTCATCAAGGATGTCAGAGCGCTGGGCAGGCGAGTAGCGCTTAGATGCGGAATCAACCGGGGAAGGAACCGGGGAGAGCATTAGCCTGCTGAATTGTAGTCCACGGTGTTGACGATTACAACATACGGTCTTGGCCAAGGTACCGGGACTACTTGCCCTCCCGGGAACGACTTAACCTTGTTTGAAACTGTTAAATCACTGTGCCATACGTTGCGGAACGCGAATTTGTGGCGCACGCTCGTTTCAACCCTGCAGGTCTACGGTTCCGGTCGTCTTTCGGCAGTCATTCAGCAACGACACTGGCTTCTGGCTTTTCAGGGGGTGGTCCAAATCTGTGAAAAATAGAGTGATCAGGAGAGGGGAGCTAACTTTGAAAGTACAAGTATTTCAAGGCCTTAAATCGACGTGCGCCTTCGCGGCGCTCGTCCTCATCGTTTCCTTGTTTTTGCAACCCGTCCTCTCGGCTCAATCGCAGTTCGCGACGCTCAGCGGCTCAGTCACCGACGCCAGCGGAGGCGTGATTTCTGGCGCTAACGTGACGATTAGGTCGTCACATTCAGCGGACACTCGAAAAACCGTTACCAATGGGGAAGGATTCTTCAGCGTGCCCGCGCTTCCTGCTGGTACGTACGACGTCTTCGTCGAAATGAAGGGCTTTCAAAAGTGGCATGCCACCGACCTCATTTTGAATGGTTCAGACAGTCGCACGATGAAGATCGAACTGAAGCTCGGTTCCGCTTCGGAAACTGTACTCGTGGAAGCAAGGGTCACTGAACTCGCGACCACGGATTCCGGGGAAAAATCCGCTCTCATTTCCTCCAACGATTTGCAGCATCTCTCTCTGGTCGGCCGTAATGCCATCGAGTACCTCAAAATCCTGCCCGGGGCGACCCTGGCCAACAACAACGCTCTGAACTCGCCAGGTGATTCAGGCCAAGTGGTACAAATGGCCCAGTCGCCGCTCTCCCTCGCGGGGCAGCTCGGAAACGCAAATATCAATGGTCAGACTGCCGACGTCACCCAGGACGGCCAACGCATCGCCGACACCGGCAAGGGTACCTTTACGCCAGTCAACCAGAACCCCGAGATGATCTCGGAGCTGAAAGTGCTCAGTTCGAATTTTTCGGCTGAGAATGCCAAGGGTCCCGTGGTGGTGAATAGCGAGACCAAAGGTGGGACGAGCGAGTTTCATGGCGCAGCCTACCTCCTCGCGCGAAATTCAGCGCTGAACGCCACCGATCATCACAACATTGCGCTGCAAGTGGCCAATCCCAAGACGCCGAGCTCCTACTACTACCCTGGGGCTAATATTGGGGGACCTCTCATCATTCCAGGAACGGGCTTCAACAAGAGCCACAAGAAGCTCTTCTTCTTTGACGGCTTCGAGTACTACAAGCAGACGCTGGATGCCGGCGTGGCGCGCGCCTGGGTACCCACTCCCACCATGCTCAACGGCGACTTCAGTTCCTTAAGCAGTTACACCGGGCCCACCAATGCCGACTTGTACACTGTCCCGACAGCGCCCCCAATTGGAAGCTTCCCGGGATACGACATTCGGCGGGGCGCCGGCTGCACCATCGCAGCCGGGGTCCTTTCGTCGGCTTGCATTTCCCCTGCGGCGCAGATTTTCATGAAGGACACGATCCCTTTGGCCAATGCCAATCCGGCTACCAACAGCGGTTACGACTATGTCCAGACCTTCTCGACCACGGACAATTCCTGGCAGAACGTTACTCGCGAGGACTGGAACATCAGCGACAATACCAAAGTCTACGTTACCTGGAGCCATCAGCAGGAGCTGCAACAGTGGCCCGCAGGCCTCTGGGTGACTCTCGGTGACAACATGGTTCCTACGCCGAGTCCAATTGACGGAAAGAACAAGTCCGATGTTTTCAACGGTACGTTTGTGCATGTGTTCTCGCCGACCATGACTGTCGAGGTGCGAGCTGGATTCATGAAGTCGAATCTGCTTAACTCTCCGGCCAATCTCAATAAATTCACCAAGTCTGGCACCGGCTATCCGCTCACCGGGATCATGAAGGGGGACACGAGCATTCCGAGCGTTTCGAGCTGGTCGGCCACTGTACCGAATTTGGGGGACGTTGGCTACGACTATCATCCCAATGTAATCGATAACCAAGGCATTCCCAGCACTTCCGCAAATCTCACAAAAGTCTTGCGGACGCACACCTTGAAAGCCGGCTTCTATTACGAACACGCTTACAACGACCAGGATAACTGGCAACAGTATCAGGGAACCTATCAGTATGCCGATTGGGGACCTCAGGCAACCGGGAACGAGTGGTCGGATATGCTGATGGGCATCGGCATGCAAAGCTACTATCAGCAAGGCCCCACGAATGTCGTGAATGTGGCCCAGAACATTGCTTCCTTCTACGGTCAGGACGATTGGAAAATCACCCGCCGCTTGACCGTGAATTACGGTTTGCGCTTCGAGCATTATCCCAAGCCGTACAATTCGCAATTTGGCATGGCCGTGTTCATCCCCGCGAATTACGATGCCGGTGCGGCGGCAAACGTCAATACTGGCGTGGCTTGGCACGCCATCGACTCGAGCGTCTCGTCCTCGGGGTCTACGGTTCCCATCTTCTTCTACTCTCCGCGCGTTGGCGCAGCCTACGACGTGTTTGGCACCGGTAAGACCGTCATTCGCGGTGGTTGGGGAAAGTACCGTGCCTTCGATCCCTTTCAGTCGCGCAACTACACCGATCCTGCCGGAACCGCCCTTGGCATTGTCGCTTGGGGCAACTGTGGATTTAACAGCTCCTACTGCCCCACTTGGGAGTCGCTCGACAATTACGCTTTTACTCCCGTATTGGGCAAGTCCGTCCTGCAAAACACCGGATTCACGGTGGACGACCCGAACAACCACGAGACGCCTCTAGTCGAGGCTTATAGCTTCACCATTGATCAACAACTGCCCAACAAGTTCAAAGCAGAAATTTCCTATGTCGGGAACCGAGGGAAATTCATCGACACGGAGGCGAACGCTGATTCCGTCCCCCTCGGCACCCTGAACACCTCCACTCCACCCCCATGTCCGACGGGATTCCATGTCACGGACCCGCAATGCCAACAGCTTTACCGCCCCTTCGCGCTTTACCAGGGCATCACGGAGGTCCGTCCCGTCTTTAAGTCGCGTTTTGACTCCTTACAGGCGAGCCTCATTCGCTACTCGGGCTGGCTGACTTTGCAAGCCAACTATACATTCTCCAAGAACATGGGCGACAACAACCTCAGTGAGGGCGCTCTATCAGATTGGGGTACCAGCGCGCTCTATGGCTACTCGACCCTCAATCGCAGAAATACTTTCAGCGCCGCCTACGTGTTCACTTTACCAAACACTAAGAGCAGCAGCGCATTCGTTCGCGGCGCTCTCAATAATTGGGAGATCTCAGGCATCACCCAGGTTAGCAGTGGCCCGCAGCTCAACGCTCAGTCTGCCAATTTCAATTGGAGCGGTGGAAATCCGGTCACGCTGGCGGGCACTCCAGATCTAACGCTGGCCCCGGTGATTACTTGCAATCCGCGCTCGAACTTGGGACACGATCAATTCCTGAATCCCAACTGCTTTACTGCCCCAGGGAACGGGCAGATCGGAACCCTCGGGATGCCCTACATCCCAGGCCCCATGTTCTGGAATTCGGATCTGACCCTCCTGAAAGACTTCAAGATCGGCGAACGTCAGAAACTGCAATTCCGGTTCGCGGCCTTTAACTTCCTCAATGCCGCCCTCTTGTCGTTCAACGGTAGTTACACCACGCACGACCAGAATCTGTCGGCGAACTTCAACGACCTCGGACAGATGATCACTGGCACGAATTGCCCGGGCACATCGGGTGGAGTCCGGTGCACGCAACCATCGACGTTCGGCACCGCCGATACTCGATTCGGCCAGCGCATCTTCGAGCTCGGTTTGAAGTACACGTTCTGACCAGCACGTAACACCCCAGCAGGGGGTAGCCGTCACTGACTACCCCCTGTATATTCTTCTTATGTATGCGGCCATATTCCTTTCCGTACTTTTGTCAGGACTGAGTCCCGCCTTCCCAGAAACCGCCCACAAGAGCTTTGAAGCCATCGCCAGAGAAGCTGAGCAAGCGCGGCAGGCAGATCGTCTTAGCGACGCACTGAAGCTCTACTCTGACGCTGTGCGTCTGCGCCCTTCTTGGGCCGATGGGTGGTGGTGGCTCGGCAGCATCTTTTACGAGCAAGATCGATTCTCAGAGGCTCAAGCGCCTTTCAAGCATTTCATCGCGCTCTCTCCCAAGCCTGTCCCCGCGTATGCGTTCCTGGCTCTATGCGAATACGAAACACAGAATTATCCGGACGCTTTGCATCATTTCGAACTTTGGTCGAAGGCACGCTCGCCTGGGAATGACGCGCTTCTGGACGTCGCGGGCTTTCATTGGGCGCTGCTTCTAACCCAAGCGGGGCGCTTCAACGAAGCGCTCGTTCTTCTTTCTGCCAAGGCCCAGAAACGCGGAGCGAGTCCCATGCTGATCGAAGCCATCGGCTTGGCTTCCCTGCGCATGGCGTTCTTGCCGGAAAACTATCCACCGGAGCGCCGCGAGGCCGTGTGGCTGGCCGGTACGGCCGCGTTCTACAGCACGCAGAATGAGTTCCTGCTCTCGGACGCGTCCGCGGAAAGACTGCTCGTGCATTACGGCGACGAGCCAAACGTTCACTACTTCGTCGGAACATTGCTACGTTTTGAGGGACGGGAGGATTCCGCCGCGGACGAATTCCAGAAGGAACTCCAGATATCGCCCCAACACGCACCCGCTCTGATGGAATGGGCCGTATCGCGAATTGAAGCCGGACGGCCTGCAGAGGCGCTCACCCTGGCGAAGCGCGCCGTCGAGATCGACCCACAGAGTGCCCGGGCCCATTACGCACTTGGCCGGGCAATGTTGGAGACCGGGTCGTACAAGGAAAGCGCACACGAGCTGGAGATCGCGAAACGCCTGGCGCCGGAGAGCTCACGCATCCGCTTCGCTCTCTCCAACGCTTATAAGCGCCTGGGCAGGCTACAGGATTCTGATCGCGAGCAGGCCGCGTTCCTCGCACTGAAAGACAAGGATAACGTATTGGCTCCGCTGAGTGACAAACTCAAGACGCCTGGCGCCGCACGGCCGCCCCAATGACTAGAAGCCGTCTCATCAAAGGTTGCCGTCAGGGCATGGCTTCAGCCGTGCCGAAGAGCCCCGGAAACTCAGGGGTTTTAACCCCTGAGGTGGGCACAGCGAACGGTCGATGTATTTGTGAGATCCGTTCTGGTCCGAAAATTGTTGTCCTGCTGGCCTGCTCGTGGGCATTGGCAATTTCCTCAGTCACGGGACTGTGCAGAACTGCATCGGCTCAGCAGAACCCCGCAGTAACCTCGCCCCGCAGTTCGGAGTTCACAGCATTGTCAGATGCTGCCGGGAAAGCGAGAGAAGAAAACCGAAACGATGACGCCATTCGCCTGTACCGGCAGGCATTGAACCTGCACCCTGACTGGAAGCAGGGGCTCTGGTTCCTGGGAATCCTTCTGTATGAAAAGGAGCAATATCCCGAGGTCCGCGATCTGATGCGACGATTTGTTGCTGTCGAGCCCGAAGCGGGTCCCGGGTGGGCTTTGCTTGGCCTGAGCGAATTCCAAACCAGAGAATTCCCTCGCTCTCTCGATCACCTACAGCGTGCTCGAGCCCTCGGCCTTGGAGAGCAGAAGGAAATGGCGGAGGCACTCTTTTACTTCGTTTCTGTGTTGCTCACTCGATTCGAGCAGTACGATACTTCCATGGCCTTGCTTATGGGCTTGCGGAAGTCTGGGTCGTCGTCCGACTTGCTCGTCGAGCCCATTGGTCTGAGTGCTCTGCGCTATCCGTTGCTGCCTTCGGAAATTCCTCCGGCCCGCAAGGAAATGTTTCGCACGGCAGGTCAAGCGGCACTGGCTGAAGAGGCCCAGGACCGCGACGAGGCCGATAGACTTTTTCTGGCGATGACAACTGCCTATCCGAAAGAGCCGGGAGTGCACTTCCTTTACGGTGTTTTCCTCTTGAATGTGCGCCCCAGCGATGGAATCAAAGAACTTCAACGTGAACTGGAGATTGCTCCTTACAATTTCACTGCGAAGCTCCGGCTTGCGGACGAATATCTCAAGGAACAAAACCTCGATGAGGCCATGCGATTAGCGGAAGAAGTCGTTCAGGTCGACCCCCACAACGCCAGCGGATTCCTCGTTTTGGGAGAAACACTGCTGGCAAAAGGCGATCTTGACCGAGGGATCGATGCATTGGAGACCTCTCGAAAATTGAAACCAGATACAGTCCGAACGCGCTGGGACCTTCTTCGCGCCTACACTTCTGCCCACAGGGTGGACGACGCTAAACGGGAAAAAGAGCAGATAGAAAAGCTCCGTAGCCCAGACACGCCGTAAGTCGATGGTTGTTGAGGTCACGAACCTCACTAGCTCTCTGGAGCGAAACGATTTCCTGTGGCACCGGCATTTCTGCCCGTGCATCTGGAAATGCAACGTACACCTACGATCCTGCAGGCGACCGCACGGCGGGCGGCCGACAGGTCGGCGGAACGAGCGACTTTGGGTGCCGCATCCTTTGGCTTTTGTTTTTTCAAAGAGTGCGGGTTTTGACTTTTCCCGGTTAAAATCAACGCGAAATGGTGGTTCTCTTTCGCCATTTCCTCACCATATTTCTTTGTGGGTGGCCCGGAAGTAGTCCGGTGAAAAAAATCTTGGGCGCCCTTCGGTTTCTGAGGGTGGGCTCTTGGGATGCTTTCGCACTCAAAAGCCAAAGCCCTAACCACTCAATATGGCTTCGATGCACCGGGCCGCTGACCAGCGTAACCGACGCACTCGAGCAACTCACGAGCACATTGCACTTCCAAAAATTGCAAAGCGAAATCCGCGAATTCTTCTGTATACTTTATAACATTCGTTGCACAGATTTGAGGCGCTTTAGATGATCTGTCCCCCGGCATTGGCCTTAAATAAGGTAGAAGCCGTTTTCATCACGCTTCTCGCAGTTGCCGCCACCGTCGCTTTGGGGCAAAGGCCTGCCGAAGTCATACCTCCGTCGACACCACTACCAATTTTGCGTCCCGCAGGAATAGCGATCGAACAAACTTCGCAGGGGACTCGGCCGGAGGTGCCGCTTCTCGACAGCTTCGACGGGTTGGGCTCGGGCTTTGCCGGCCCGCAGGGGACAGCCAACTTCCGCAATCCTTCCGACAACAGCCTCGCGGTCGGGCCCGATCACATTGTGCAGATCGTCAATTCGCGCATCGCTGTTTATACCAAGAAAGGAAAGAAATACGACAAAACTGGCGCGGTGTTATACGGACCGGTGGCAACGAAAGAGATCTGGGCAGGCCTGGGTGGCGTGTGCGAGGCACGGAACAACGGCGACGCGGTAGTGCGCTACGACCAACTGGCGGGGCGATGGTTGTTTGTCATGCCGATTTTTTCGCGCATCGGGCCGAACGATTTTCCAGCTAAAGCGGGACTGCAACCCGGTGAACCGGTTCCGCCGGGGCAACTCGCCAAAGCCGGACAGGCGTCGTCGCCGGGTGCTGCGGCCGCGCCTCCCGAGAATCCGCTGGCGCCTCCTCCGCCGCCGGAACGCGGGCAACGCCCGCCAGAAAAGAAAGAAGGAGTGAACGCGATGTGCTACGCGGTCAGCGCCGGGCCGGATCCGCTCGGTACGTATTACCGCTACGCATTCGAGCGCGCTCTGTTTCCTGACTATCCGCGGCCCGCGATTTGGATTGACGGCTACTACGTGGCAACGAGCACTGGCGACGATGTGATTCAGAAGCATGTGTGCATTGCGGATCGCACCAGCATGCTTGCCGGCCAGCCTGCAACCGAGCAGTGCATCGTGATGGATGGCGTGAATTTTCTGAACAACGCCGACATTGACGGCCAGGAACTGCCTCCGCAAGAGGCGCCCAATATCATGATGGCGGCGGGCGGGACGCAGTTGAAGAAGGTGTTCGAAGACGATGGGATTTACTTCTGGAATGTTCATGTGGATTGGAAGAATCCCGCGAATACGAAAGCGGTTGGCCCCGCGAAAGTCAATGTGGCGCCATATCATTATCTGTGTGATGGGCAATTGTCGAGTTGCGTGACCCAGCCGGATACAGAGAGGCGGCTGGACGTGCAGGGCGACAAAATCATGCAACGCCTGGTTTATCGCAGGGTCCGCGGGCATGAGTCGATCGTGGCCGCTCATTCAATCGCAACGCAAAGCGGCGGCGGAGTGCGCTGGTATGAGTTCAGGTTGGACGAAAAACGCGATCCAGTGCTGTATCAGCAAGGGACGTATGCGCCGGCGGGATTCTATCGTTGGATGCCCAGCATTGTAATGGACAGGCTCGGTGATATCGGCGTGGGGTACTCATTCGGTGGAGCGCCGAATTTTCCAGGGCAGCGCTTTGCTGCAAGAGAAGTCAACGATCCCAAGGGCCAGTTGACACTGCACGAGACGGTGCTGGCGAATGGCGAGGCGTCCCAGAAAAACACCCTGCGATGGGAAGACTACGCGACGGCCGCAATGGATCCGAGCGATGACTGCACGTTTTGGTATGTGGGCGACTATTTGAAAGCCGGCGATGCCGCGTATCGGACCAGGATCGGCGCATTTCGTTTGTCGAATTGCCAAGGTGGCCATTGATTGTCAATCGCTGCGTTTCGGAGGGGGAACATGACTCAAACTTTGTTTCGAATGCTCCTGATGCTTTGTGCGTTTTTTATATCTCTGCCTATCGCGTCAGCTCAAGAGCGCGATGAACCGGGAAAACCAATTGGGAAAGTATCGGTCGTCGGAGATCTGATCTTGATGGAGCTGGACAAAAATGCCCTGGGCCAGCAAAGTCTTTTTGATCTTGGCCTGCGCACCTTGCGCTTCACTCCCGGAAAAGGGGGCTACCGTGTGGACAATATTGGCCTTCGTTGGGATGCGGACTTCGGTCAGGAACTCACCACGCGCGAACTGACCCTGCACAATTTTTCTTTTCCTTTTTCCGGCAAAAGCTGGACGTCTTTTTCGGTCGGCGTTACCGGCTCGATTCGCTTCGGCGGAGACGGCGATTCGTCCGCTGGTCGACCGGGTTCCGGCTTCGGATCGGGCCCGGACCAGGGAGGGGTCTCGATTGGCCGATTCGACAGGTTGACCGAAGGGGCAGCGCATCTGGTGAACACCAATCCCGCTATTTGCGTTTTCTTCAAGCCGCGAATGTCTGGCAAACGCTATGTGAAGGAGTCTGCTGATCGCGTTGTGGTCACCTGGGATGTAACCGAGCCGTGGGGGAATATTCAGGATTTCACTTGGGTGAAAACTGTAAACCGCTTTCAGACGACTCTGTCCAAGGACGGCATGATTGAAATGTCTTATCAGCAGCTTTCGGCGAAGGATGCCATCGTAGGCATTTATCCGCTCGTTGCCGGTGAAACGGAAAAGCCTCTGGCCTCGCTTGCGGGAATAAAGAACACTTCTGTGCCGGCGCATCTCGATCTCAAAAACCTGAAGCTTTCTGTTGTGGATGGTCTGCTGCTGAAAGTCACTTTGGAAACTGCTGGGCCTGTCTTGACGGAAGGAGACGCTGGGCTATCGGGAATTGCATATCGCGTTCACTTTGACGGCCGGCGGGCTTCTATGGAATCCCCCAGTGTAGGCGCTGAGGACGTAGATTGGACCATTCGGGGTTTTGCACCGCGGAACCGGGCAAATGGCGCGACGACGCGATACTTCGCGTTCGGCTCGGGCGTTTCGCGCCGGGTGAAGGCCAGCGGAAACACCGTTTCGATTGAGGGAATCTTGCCGCCGGAATTGCGAAGCGCGAAGCAAATAACCGTTTCCGCGGAGAGTTCCGCTGCCGGCTCCGACGAAGCCGTTGCAAAGATCCCCGCGCGGCCGGTCGCACTTAGCGGGATGCGCAACCCGGAAGTGCACTTCTCTGGACTGAAGCCGCAAGATGGTCCGTTCTCGGTGGTTTACGAGGCTTTTCACTACTACGCATTGCCCAATCCGCGCGACCTGACTTGCACAGTTATCCATGACCTCGGTGACAAATTCGATTTTCTTGCCTATTACTCCGATTTTCGCGTCGACAATCAAGAAGCGGGCACACCCAGTGACGGCCCCCTAGGCGCAGTAGGAGACGCGGTTACCGGGATCGGCGCAACGCAGGAGGGCCTTGCATCGTATTGCACTCAGGGCAGGTTCCAATGGCAATTTATCCAGCCGGTGTATGTAGGCTCGAACCAGATGCAGGAGCGGCCTCCCGAGGACGCACCTGTCGCCACCGATCACGATATTACGTTCTACAAGCAGCAACTCGCCGAGGTGTCCCAGGACGGCAAGATTCCGCCGTACATGTATGGCATTTCTCAAATCGCGCACGAAATGGGGCACCGCTGGGGGGCTTTCGTTTCGGCAAAAGTGAATGGCGAGACCATTCCACTTGGTCCTACGCACTGGGCGCGAGGATTGCAGGCACAAGTAGCTTTTCCTTATCAGCGGCCGACAGAAGCTTCCATCATGGGCGGCGGCGTCTGGCAGGACAATTTTGATGGCACCTTCACGCAGCTTGACGACGATTACTATGTGCCCGCGACCGGATGGTCCTATCTCGATCTTTATTTAATGGGACTTATCACTCCCGCGGAAGTGCCGGATTTCTTCCTTTTGAGAAATCTGGTGCCCGCTGGTAAAGACGCGAATGGACATCCCATCTTTAAAGCGGACAGAACGAAGGTTACGATTCAAGACGTGATTGCCGCGGAAGGTCCGCGCTTGCCTGGTGTTGAAAAATCTCAACGCCAATTCAATACCGGGATGGTCATGGTGGTTCAGCACGGCGCCGCGCCGAGTAAAGAACTGATCGAGCGAACGGACGGTATTCGCAAACAATGGCTCAACTACTTCCCAATTACTACGGGGCGCCGCGCGTCCATGACCGCCAATCCGAATTGATCCGTTGAAACAGTCGGTCCAAAGCTCGTCGGCTCTATTGCTGGCGCGGTGAAACAATTCTCGAGATCTCCACGGAAGTGCCGGACGCTGCGACGGGAATCCGCAGCCGTTGCTCTTCACCATTGTGAACTGCGAAACGTTGCGCTGATCCATCATTTGATTTGGCTTCGTAGTTTCCCGCGGGCAATCCCGCCAGCCGAACTGACATCTCATGGCTTGTACCAGCGCGATTCTCAACAGCGAATCGAATTGTCGTCAGCGCATCATCGAACGAAACAGGCTTGTCCTTCGCAAATCCGTCGCGGTCCAGAAGCAAGTGGAAGCGTTGCGACCCTCGGACAACATGGAATCTGGCGCGTAAGCCGTCCTTTGGCACCACCTGGATCAAGTTTTTTTCGCGAGAAACGTCTCCGCCATAGGCAAATAAACCGAACACCGGATCATCCGTGACAATCGTGGCTGCGGACCGCAGCGCTCCGCTGTAGCCGAGATCGATTTCGCCGGAATACCACCAGGGGCCCCGGCCCATTTCCTTGTTGCCGAGCCACGCACGTCCCCACGGTCGCGGCTCGAAGCCTCCTGCAGCGCCACCGTCGTTGTTTTTACCGGGATACCAATAGCCATAGTTTGATTCTGGAGTGCCGGAATTCAACAACGCCCAGGAACTGAGGTACGAGGCGTAGCCGAGGCGCAGATAGGGAATGGGATCGCGCGCGAAATAGAGCGCATAGTCGGAGACCGCCCAGCCACCCATCTGCGCCATGTAACTCAGCGTGTAATTTGCCGGACCCGACGCGCGATAGTCGCTCCCGAGATCGTAGTAAGCAGTTTCCAGCCAGCCCCGGCAGGCGAGATTCAGCTTCATCTGCTCTTCTAGGAAATAGACGGCATCGTCGAACTTCACAGTGTGGCGAAAGTCATCTTCAGATCCATCAGGAGCAGCGGCGGTTCCCGGAGCAGCGACGTGGGCCATCGCGTATTTCGCCAGAGCATGCGTGGATTCGAATCCAGTGGAATCGAAAGGATATTCGGAACCAAAAAGATAGGGATGGTCGTTGACGAAATGTTTGACTTTCTTTTCCCATTCCGCCCTGAGCCAGTCGGCCTGATCTTTGTGCCCGTTTTCATATAGCGCGTTGATTAGGTGGGGAATCACTACTTCATTGTAAGTTCCCGTTTCGTAAGGAGACCATTTCACTATCTCGAGTGGCACGGTGAAAAAGGCTTTCGCGGTGCCAAAAGCTCGTTCGAGATACTGATCTTTGTCGAGGTACTTGGTCATGGACGGATAAAGCCTCGCGACCTGGTACATGTTGTAGTAGAGAAGAATTACGTGGGGATAGTCATAGATTCTCCAGATGTGTTTTTTTCCACTGGGATCGTCCTTTGTGCTTTCGCGATTTACTTTCCAGTTGGGAATGCCGTAGATGGCGTAAGGGTAGGGTTCTTTGTCGGTCTCTTGCAGGCCTCCCCAAACAAAATTCTTCAGATAGCTCTCGACGGCATCAATCTCCGTTTGTGAAGGGTAGAAGATGTTCTTTCCGGCGATGTACGGAGCCTTCCCCAAGGCCGGATCATCGGACGCAACTGCGTAGGACTGGAGACCGTCCAGATCGTCGGGGCTGCGAAGAATTTCATGCTTCATATCCCACTGCGAGAAAACCGTGTTGTACCACTTGGAAGCATCCTTCACCTGCTCGTGGCTGACCAGGAATGCAGCTCGTTTCTTGAAGAGAGTTTCCAGGGGTGCTGTGACGAAGAACTCGAGCGTGAGATACTGTCCGCCCCCATAGTTGATCCTGAGCAGGTTCTCGCCCAATCGTGAAAAATGGGCCCTGTAAACGTGCACGTCTTTCCCGCGTTCGCCGACGTGTTCGATCTGCGTGGCTTCGGGATGCTCAGGCACAATAGAGCCAATCTTATTGTGCGTTCGCAGCGAGAACATGGCCGTCAAATCAGTAGGAATAGTCATCCCGGGAACTACGTTGATGTCGAACGCCCCGCTTTCGTAGAGGACATCCCGGACGCCGTTGTAGTCTTGCGCCCAGCGGAAACGGAACTGATAGCTCGCAGAGTCACCAGCTTGCCCGTTGGGATGGAGAACGAGTTTCGTGTGCGGCAGGCGCCAGGTGCCGCCCTTTGCGGTCAACTCTTCTCGGGCTGCATCGGAATGCACATAATAGGCAACGCCGCGGCCGAAACGCTGCGGCTCGAAATATTCGAAGCCGGCGCGGCCTGCGGGAGTCATAACCAGATAGGGTCCTTCGGTGTTCGTTCGCATCCAGTAGACAAATGAGCCATTCCCGGCAATCAGATAATGCGGTATCAGTCGTTTCGTGTATGTTTCGGTTTTGTCCCACGAGTATTGCGTATTGAAGGGAAACGGCAAGGCCAGGTCGCCAACTTCAAGTTCGCTGGACGAAGCGTTTTTCATCGAGATCGTCCACAACAGCGCGTTGTCCTCTAACTGGAAAGTCTCCTCTGCACGAAGGCCTTGAATCGGCATGACTTTCCGTTCTTCTTCATTCAGTCGCCAGAAATACAACCCGGCAGTGCCCCCTGCCTGCAATTGCGCCTCGAGACGCAAGGCTGACGTGGCTACGGGATCAAACTTCACCGAATTGATCTGATCGGCAGCCAACGGGTAGCCGCCCGAAGTGTGGACCTCTTTCCAATCCGCGCCGTCGCGATACATTACTCGCCAGCTCTTGGGCAGCCTGCCGGGATTCCTCTCTTCATCGTGAATCGCCCAATAGACCTGAACTGAGCGAACTTCCCTCGGCTCAGGAAAATCGTACTGAACCCATTCCGGTGTGCCATCGCGGCCATACCAAAAGTAGCGGGGCACCTCTTCGTCCTTCGAATCCGCGGGCATCAGATCGTCTTTGAGCACACCAACAGCCGGTGAGCGAACGCTAGCGGAAGGCTGGGCAACGGAAACAAGCGTAGGGACGAGCTCCCCGATGGTGAAATGGATAGACTGTTGCGACTGTGAAGGATCCGCCGGATCAAGAAGCGCCGCCGAGGCCTTCTTCCAATCTTTTTCTCCAGCATGGCGGTAACGAATCAGTACGTCGCCGAGGGCGCGGCCACGAGAGATGTAGTCTGTGTCGTACTTGTCGCTGACTCGCTTGAGGCTAACGATGCCCGGGGAAGAGTAGTCGAGCTGAAACTCGTTGTTGCGGAGGGATTGGGCGGTAGCAATAGAAGCAAGGGCGAAAAAGCCATAGAAAAAAGTGAGGGAGCGGAAATGCGCCAAAAGGGGCCTCCAAGGAAAAATTTGAAGCCAGCTCACGCAATGTAGCATATTGGATATAGTATGCAATCCGCGCGACCTGCGCCCCTCCTTTTACTCGCTCCACTCATCGCCTAGCTTGAGTTCGATGAAGGCATTGCCATCTTTCCCTCATTCGGTCTGCTTGCTTTGCCCCGCTCATCCTTGATAAAAGCCGTATGCGTAAACGCGCTAGAAGTGCCGGACCAACTCCGACTCAGAAGCCGGTTCTGATCGCCTGCTGCCTTTCTGGGCTACTTTCGACTTGCCGACAACTCACTCTGAACAGCTGAATTGGTCATGCTATGCTCGCAAGTCTAAGTCCCTCAATTTTCACGGGCACTTCAAATCAAGTGAGGTCGAAATGAAAGTGAGACGAATTGCCAATGCGTCTTGCCTGCTGTTGTCGCTGACTGTTTCCTTCGTTGCCGCTGCTAGGGCGGCGCAATCCGCACAGGCGGGTGATCAGCAGGCACTTGCGGCGATTCGCGCCGCCTGCGCCGAGGATGCACAGAAGCTGTGCGCGGGAGTGCAACCTGGTGGGGGCCGAATTGTAGCCTGCCTCAAGGAACACAAGGACTCGCTATCCGATAAGTGCAAACAAGCCGCGGGGCTGGCTGCGAACCCGAGCAGTCGTTCTGCGCCCAGCCCTTCGAGTCTAACGCCCGGTTCCAATACACCGGCCGCGGCCACTCCCGCCGCAAAGCCGTCCAACGGTGCCGATGCCGCGCCGAAAGTGGCTGCGGGCGGCACTGCTTCCGGCTCTTACCTGCGGATGAAGCAAGCGCAAGTCATCGCCCATGTCGAAGATCCAGCATTGGGGGGCAAAGTCGAGCTTCCGGCGATGGATATGTTGATTCCTTCGGCCTGGAACTTCAAGGGTAGCGTAGCCGGCAATACTACCGAGGGATGTTTTTCGGACATCCATGCGGTGGCGTGGGAGGCTACGAGTGCGGACGGGTCTCTTGCTTTTCAAGGCGCCCCAAACGACAGCTGGCAATATACGGACGATCCAGCAGAGTTGCACAAGTTGACAGACCCTCATCGACGCGCACTCGGCCTGCAAGGCAAGCCTTGCACGGTGAAGAAACCCATGAAGGCTGAAGAATATTTTCGTCAAAACGTGTTCAGCGCGTTCCCCAGCGGCAGCACGGTTGTCTCGGTTGAGCCGTTCCCCGAGCTTAACCAGATGGCGCGCAAGCGATTGGGGTTGCCGCCAGATGATGCGGGCAACGGCGGCAGCGCTCGAACCGATGCCATTCGGGCGCGCGTCGAATTCCAAAAAGATGGCAAGACGTTAGAGGACTGGGTGGCGCTGGTCGTGGTGACGCGAATTTTTCGCCAGGGCCGGGGTGCATTTTACGATTGCCACGCGATCGACGTGATGGCATTGCGGGCGCCGAAAGGGCAACTCGAAGCCAACGAAAAACTCTTCAAAGTGATGATCAGTTCCGTTCGACCGGAGCCGAAATGGCAGGCATACTCGAATGGATTTATTGCCAAACTTTACCAGGCTGAGGCGCAAAAGGAAGCCTCCATAGACGCAATGGTGGCCGCCTTTCAACAGCATGTCGCCGAGACGATCATGGGCGTCACCGCCAACGCAGAGCGGGGTGCACAAAACAGTGCCTTCGGATTTGACCAAAACATACGTGGAGTGCAAACTTTCCGGGATCCCACGACGGGATATACGATGGAATTTAGCAACCTTTATGATCACGCCTGGTTGAACGGAACAAACGAATACATCATGAGTGATGATCCGAACTTCAACCCGAACGGGCAACTCTCGGGAAACTGGAATCAATTGCAGGTCGTGCGGCCCACGCCGTAGCGGTTTGGGTTAAATGAGTTGCGCGGGTGAGTTGCATTGCTGATTGATGAGATGGGCAGTTCGCAACCTGACGGCCAAGGAAGCGATTCGGGGAGATTTACCGGGAACCCTTCCATAATCCGCCGGCGGAAGGGTTGTCGACATTACCGGGAGTTGCCGGCCACTCCAGATACGGGTCCAGCCAATCGAGCCATCGGCAGTACACCTCTAACGTAAATAGTTGGACTAGAAACTAGCCCTTGGCGCGTATCAGGGCGGGCGTTTCCCCAGCTTCGAAAAAAATATCCTTACCCGTTCTTCGTTGTACAATCTGCAGCCGTATTGTTCCGGGAAAACGTGCCCCGGACAGAACGCGCGAAATTACGCTTGGAATCCACATGCACACAATCATTCTTGCCACATTTTTTGAGATCTCTCGCACCGCGGTTTCGATGTGCAGCGCCGGCATCCTGCTTTTCCTTGTTGCGCTGTGGGCCGCGAAGACCGATATCGCGCAGGGCGGCGGCCTGGACAAGATCGTAGCCTTGAGCAATTTGTGTTTCGCCATCCCGTTGGCGGTCTTCGGCGCAGAGCATCTCTCCGCCGCAAAATTCATCATGGCCAGCGTGCCCTCGTACATGCCCTGGCCTTTGTTTTGGGCTTATTTCGTCGGCTTTGCATTGCTGGCCGCGTCCTTGAGCATTGCCACAAGAATTCAGGTGCGCTGGTCCGGCCTGTTATTCGGGATCATGATGTTTCTTTTTGTGGCCATGCTGCATGTCCCGCGCGCTCTCGTCAGCCCTCGAGACAGGTTTGCATGGGTGATTGTTTTCCGCGAAATGTCATTCGCGGCCGGAGGCTGGGTCCTTGCAGGAAACGCGATGCGCGGGCAAGGCAAAAGCAAGCTCATAACCGTGGGCCGCGTGTTGATCGCGATCGCCACCATATTTTTTGGCGCTGAGCATTTTCTGCACCCAGCGGGATGCCCCGGCGTCCCTCTCGAAAAACTGACGCCCGCATGGATTCCCGGGCGCTTGCTCATTGGTTATCTCACGGGCGCAATTCTTGTGCTTGCCGGAGGAAGCATACTGCTGGCAAAGAAGACGCGGATGGCCGCAACCTATCTCGGTACCTGGATTGTCCTGCTAGTCCTTTTCATCTATGGGCCGATCCTGATCGTGCAACTGTTGGACCCGAGTACTGCGGTCAAGGTTGAAGGCATCAACTACTTTGCGGACACGCTGCTGTTTGCCGGCGCGATTCTCGCCCTCGCCAGCGCGACGCCACGGACGGACTAAACTCGAATCTCGAAGCTACTCACCAAAACAGGATTAATACACCAATTCGATCAAAATCAGGAAAGGCTTCCAGAGAGAATACTATGCCGAACATCAAACACGTTTTTGTCCTGATGCTGGAAAATCGCGCGTTCGATCACATGCTTGGCTTCTCGGGTATCACCGGTACGGACGCGGTCACACACACTCCTACTAAGATCAACGGTGCATCCGCTGGGACGTCTAACTCCTGGAACGGCACGGCCTATCCTGTCTCTACTCCCGCTGTGGACCCCATGAAAACGGACCCCTACCATGAATTCACAGATGTCCTTGAGCATCTCTGTGGTGAGGCGGCGACATATCCTTCCGGTGGTCCGTACCCTTCCATCATCAACACAGGCTTCGTTTCGAACTTCGCCGTAGACGCCAAATCTGATAGTCCAGGTGACGTCATGAAGTATTTCGTTCCAACGGACTTGCCTGTCCTCTCCGCGTTGGCGCGGGAATTTGCGGTCTGTGATTCCTGGTTTTGCTCCATGCCAGGCCCAACGTGGCCAAACCGCTTCTTTGCCCTCGGCGCCTCCTCCGCTGGCCTCGATCACAGCCCTACGAACGAGGAAACTGTCCTCTGGCAAACGGCTGATGGGTTCAAATTTCAAAATGGCAGCATTTTTGACCCAGGAAAGGGATCTCTGCCTCTCAAACAGAAACTGAATTGGCGTATTTATGCAGGCAACATGATTTTCACGCTCGCTCACGCTCTGAAAGGCGTGCACATCTGGGACATCGCTCGCTATTCAAAATTCGCTCAGGACGTACAAGACTCCAACTATCCAGCTCAGTTCACCTGGATCGAGCCAAATTATGGTCACGTCACCAGCGATTATGTCGGCGGCAATTCGCAGCATCCCCTCGATGGCGTCACGGGCGGTGAGGCCCTGATCAAGGCTACTTACGAAGCAATTCGCAACTCGCCTATCTGGGAATCCAGCATGCTCATTATCACCTGGGACGAGCACGGCGGTTTCTTTGACCACGTGGCTCCCCCGCGCGCAATTCCTCCCGGAGATAAACCACAGTTCAACGGTGCCAATCGCTACGGATTCCTCTTCGACCAATACGGACCACGCGTTCCTGCTGTTGTCATCTCTCCTCTAATCCCACGCAACGCGATTGACCATCGTACCTACGATCATTCCACTCTCCTTGCGACTGTCGAACGGCTTTTCAACCTGAACCCTCTCACCGCGCGAGACGCCAATGCCCTTGATCTCCGTTCGCTTGCTTCTCTTGCCTCCCCCCGCTCCGATACACCCGTTTCCATCGCTTTACCACCCGAACTCGCAGCTGCACACCAGCGAGGCGCACTTGACACCCTTGAAATCGAAATTCCTCCAGCAACACGCGAGAACGAATCCATTGAATCTGATCGCAATCTCCCCGGCTTCCTTTACCTTGCGGCCCGCACGGACAGGGAGTTGCCTCCAAAACAACTCACCTCTCTCGAACACAGGACACGCGTCCGTGCGCGCGCTGCTGGCATTCGCACCCGTGGCGACGCACGTGCCTATTTCGAGGAAATTCGTACCAGGATGCTCTCCTACGAACCTGGCACAAGACCCGAAAGCGAACCCAGCTAACTGCACATGCTCAAGGAGGCCGTGGCTTCGATTCGCATCCCGCATTTCATCTGCTCGTCTACTGGGCGATGACCGTGGGGTCATCGATGTAGGCTCGTGTTTGTGAGTCGGCCTGCAATTTGGCAATCTCCGCCGTATACCAGCGCGCAATTGTTGCTGCATCTCGGCCTTTCACCACTTTGCCGGTGAAAGCGAAGTAGCTCCAATAGCTATCCGATTGCCGATTGGCGCGTTCGGTGCTAAGGAAAAGCGTACTATCTTCCGCACATTCGGAAAACCATGCCACGTAGTTGCCTGCCGCAACCTGACCGGCTTCTGATGTATCCGCCACATTGGAAGTGTCTACGACTCCCAAGGTCATCCCGCTGGCACGCATGTCCCGGCAAAGTTTGCGTACGGACGTCTCGTCGCGCAGGTCCGCAGTGCGTGTCCAGATGTGGCCGTTCTTTGCCAGCTCGTGCAAGTGTTGATAGAACTGGTCGTCAAACATGTAGTTGGTCTGCGCAAAAGGTCCGTCGGGCTTGCCCGATTGCTGGTTGAAATGCTGGAATGCTGCGGACCAGGCATTGGTATTCTGCCGCACATTGTCGTTCCAAAATTTCCAGGAGTCTTTGTCGCGCAGCGTTTTCGCGTCATCAAATGCGACCTGCGAGGCTCGGCTTGCCCAAATGTCCTGGGTTGCGGCCAGGCGAAGGGTAATGTAATCATCTCGGTTGGCACTGGCGGCAAGAAGCGCGCGATTAATGGTGGTGAATTGCACGACGGCTGAGTCGTAATCGATCACCACGAGCGCTGCTGCCCGCGTGACGGCAGCTCCTATGAAGGACCGCTCTGTGCCCACTGAGACGTAGGCTCCGTGATTGCTCTTCGCCCAAATCGGCATAGCCACCGCGGGGTGTTGTTCATTCGGTGGCACGTACATCCCGAAATGTGGTTCGCGCCCTTTCTCTTGGGCGATGTGTTCGAGCTTTAAGCCGGGTGCCTGTGCGGAAAGGCTCGGTTCAAACGTGTTGCAGGCCAAGCAAAATCCCAGCATCAAAACAAATGCCGTCTGCCACACGCGCACCGCGGTTCTCAAGAATTCCCCTTTCCCACACTGACTGCGCGCCACCGCAGCACCTCCAGACACGATTCAAGTGGACCAGGCGAAATGCCCGATGACCAAAGAGAGAATATATTGCTGACTGAGTTTTCGCTAGAAGCCTCGTGATGCTGCAAACGAAAGGCCGCTAAAACAACTCACGTGATACTATCCCTGCGATTCAGATAGACTCGGCGGCAATGCCTATCCCATGATCTCGATCTCTCAGCTCCAGCGTGCAAGATTCTGGTGTGGCCGCACAGGACCTGGGGTCCTCACGATAAGCGCCATTTGTGTCGGCATCGCCTTGTGGAGACTATACGCTCCGGCGTGGACGGAGCTTCTTTCCCATCAGAAGGTCCACGAACCAACTGCACTCACAGCAGGTCAGGCCCCCTCCTATTCCGGACTGCCGATCGCCTTTGAGCCCAATACAGGCCAAGCCGAGGCGCGTGTGAAATTTGTCTCGCATTCCGGGCGCGCGACTTTAGCGCTCGCTCCTTCCGGAGCTGTCCTGACATTCAATTCACCCAAGTCCTCGCACTTGGCTCGCCAACTGCATATGAAAATCGTAGGCGCTAATCCAAACGCGGACGCAATCGGACTCGGGAAACTTCCCGGCAAAGTGAATTATTTTCTCGGCAATAACCCTCAACACTGGCGCACCAACGTCCCAACGTACTCGGGAGTGAAAGTCAGAGCTGTTTATCCCGGGATTGATCTCGTCTACCGAGACAACGGACACGGCCATCTCGAGTATGACTTTTTTCTCAGCTCTCGCGCGGATATTCGCAAGATCCGCCTGGCATTCCCTGAGACGAGCGCGATTAAGCTCGATTCCGGTGGGACACTAGCGCTTCATATTGGGCCGGACGAATTGCGTCTCGCACCCGCTGCGTTCTACCAGGAGGTGGACGGCGCAACGGTTTCAGTGCCAGGACGTTTTGTCCTCCATTCAGATCGAACGGTCGGATTTGCTGCGGGTCCCTACGACAGGACCCGGCCGCTGGTGATCGACCCGGTTCTCGCCTACTCCACCTTTCTCGGTGGAATTGGCGCGGATCGCGCAACCGCCGTTGCAGTGGATTCCGCCGGCAACGCCTACATCACGGGTTCGACAACCTCGCCCGATTTTCCGGGACCCCGTTCAGCTCTTGGTCATTCCAGCACCGTTGCTGAGGAACCGGATGCCTTTGTTGCCAAGATAAACGCCAGCGGCTCGTCTCTGCTTTATTTGACCTACTTGGGCGGCAGTAAATCCGACGGCAGCCTCGGCATTGCCATCGATTCGCAGGGAAAGGCGTACATCGCCGGTTACACCGGCTCGCCGGACTTTCCTACCGTGGCACCGATTCAGTCGAAACACGGCGGAGGCTACGACGTATTTGTGTCCAAGCTCAGCGCCGACGGCTCGCGCCTTGTGTATTCCACGTTTCTCGGCGGAAGTGGTGGCGAAGGCGCCGCTGGCATTGCCGTCGACGGTTCCGGCAACGCGTATGTCACCGGTTTCACTGGCTCCCCTGATTTTCCCACCGCCCACCCGTTGCAAGCCTCACTTCACGGCCCCTTCGACGTTTTCGTCTCCAAGCTGAGTCCCGATGGCCGGCGCCTGATTTATTCGACTTTCGTGGGCGGGAGCAATAGCGACGAGGGAGTTGCCATTGCCATCGACTCCCAAGGCAGCGCCTATGTCACGGGCTCGGTCACTTCTCCGGATTTCCCCACAGTTAACCCAGTCCAAGCGAAGTATGCCGGCGGCTTCGTGGATGCTTTTGTCCTGAAACTCAATCCCGCTGGTTCGGCTTTGGTTTACTCCACATATTTGGGAGGCAGCTTCCGCGATCAAGGCGCGGGTATTGCGGTCGATCGTTCGGGAAATGCATATGTTGCCGGTTTCACGGGTTCGGCGGATTTCCCGGTTGCCCATTCGTTTCAGCCAAAACTGGGCGGAGGCTTCGACGCCTTCGTTGCGAAACTGGATCCTACCGGCTCGCAGTTGCTCTTTTCCACCTACCTCGGTGGCAGCGGCAACGAGGAGGGGGCCGCCATCGCCGTGGATCACCTTGGAAATGCCTTTGTGACCGGATTCACGGGATCAACGAACTTTCCGGTTGTTGGTGCGCTTCAGCAGAAGCTTGGCGGTGCCACTGACGCGTTCCTTACCCAGCTCAATCCTGCCGGCGTCGTGCAATTCTCCACTTTTCTCGGAGGAACTGGAGAGGATCAAGGCACCGGTGTCTCCTTGGACCGCTCGGGAAATGTATACCTCACCGGCTACACCGCATCGGCAGATTTCCCTGTGGTGCATCCGCTGCAAAGGGAGTTTGCAGGCAAAGAAGATGCTTTCCTCGCGAAAATTGCCACGAAGCTGCCTCGAACGCGCGAGCGGAAATGATCTGCCGCAAACGAGCGGCGGCAGCGCCCCGCGCTTCTGCTTTCTTTGAGCTACAATGTTGGTCTCGCGGCCACTTTTGCATTGTCAGGATGATTGCCTTGTTCGCTCCACGCATCGGTCGTCGCCATTTCCTGAAAATCACTGCCACCGCTGGCGGTGGCCTGCTCCTGACGCTTTACTCTGACCGCTTCGAAATTCTCCGGGCCAATGCTCCTCGTTCCTATTCCAATTTTGTTCCCGCGGCGTTTGTCAAGGTGACGCCGGAAAACCTCTTCATCATTTCGGCGAAGAATCCCGAAATTGGCCAGGGCGTGAAAACATCGCTGCCCATGCTGATTGCCGAAGAACTTGATGTGGATTGGAAAGACGTGCGCGTCGAACAAGCGGACCTGGACGAATCTCGTTATGGCCCACAGTGGGCCGCCGGCAGCACTGCAACGCACATCAACTGGCAACCGCTGCGCCGTCTCGGTGCGGCCTTCCGCCAAGTCTTTATCACCGCTGCGGCGCAAACGTGGTCGGTTCCGGAATCGGAGTGCCGCACTTCTTCGGGACATGTCCTGCACCCTGCCAGCAAGCGCGACGCAACGTATGGCTCGCTCGCCGCTAAAGCGGCACAGCTTCCCGTTCCCGACTTCATGGCTGTCAAGCTTAAGGACCCCAAAGACTATAAGATCATCGGTCACACCACTCGCGGCGTGGACAATCTTTCCATCGTCTCCGGCAAAAACCTCTACAGCATCGATTTCCGCGTTCCCAACATGCTTTGGGCCGTTTACCAAAAATGTCCGGTGTTCGCCGGCAAAATCGTCAGCGCCAATTTCGACCAAATCAAAACAGAGCCTGGCGTCCGGCATGTTTTCGCCATTCCCGGCACCAGCGATCTGCTGGGTCTGCATTGCGGCATCGCTGTCATTGCCTATACCTGGTGGCAGGCCGACCGCGCCCGCAAAAAGCTCCAGGTCACCTGGGAAGAGAGCCCCACCGCACGACAGAGCAGCCAGGGTTTTCTTCACCGCGCCCAGGAACTCTCAAAGCAGCCTCCGGGCATCACTCTTCGCAAAGACGGTGACACGGATTCATCGCTCCGCTCTGCTGCAAAAACCGTCGAAGCTGCTTACGATTATCCCTTTCTGGCCCACGCATCGATGGAGCCACAAAACTGCCTGGCACACTACCATGACGGCAAGCTCGAAATCTGGTCGCCGTCGCAGCTACCAGAGTCTGGGCGCCAGTTGACCTCTGAGGTTCTCGGCATCCCTGCCACGGACATCATTGTGCATATGAAACGAGGTGGTGGAGGCTTCGGCCGTCGGCTCACCAACGACTACATGGTCGAAGCGGCTGCCATCGCCAGGCAAACCGGTGTGCCGATAAAGCTTCTCTGGACTCGTGAAGATGATTTTCACCACGACCATTATCGCCCTGCCGGGTTCCACTTCCTGAGAGGTGGCGTCGATGCGAACGGCGCTCTGGTGGCCTGGGAAAATCATTTTGTCAGCTTTGGCCGGGGAGACACGTTCGCTCCTTCCGCCAACATTTCTCCCAACGAGTTTCCCGGCACGTTCGTCAAAAGCTTTTCTTTTGGCGCATCGTTGATGCCGACGGGCATTCCGACCTACGCGCTTCGCGCCCCGCGGAGCAACGGATTCTGTTGGGTTTTCCAGTCCTTCCTCGATGAACTCGCGCATGCGGTGGGCCAGGACCCCATACAGTTCCGTCTCGATATTCTGTGCCTTCCTCGTGTCGTAAACCGTGAAGTATCCGCCGAGGGTCCGGAGCTTGATGCCGCTCGCATGATCGGTGTGCTCAATGCAGTCGCGGAAAAGTGCGGTTGGCACACGCGCAGATTTCCTGCAGGCACCGCCATGGGTGTAGCGTTTCAGTTCGCCCATCGCGGTTATTTCGCTGAAGTCGTCGAGCTGAGCGTCAATGCGAAAAAGCAGGTCAAGGTGAATAAGGTCTGGGCAGTCGGCGATATCGGCAGGCAGATCGTCAATCCCGGTGCGGCGGAGAACCAGGTCCAGGGCGCGGTCATCGAGGGACTCAGCTCGGTGATGAGTTACGAAATCACCATCGAGAAAGGACGCGCGCTCCAGAGCAATTTCCACGAATACCAGCCGTTGCGGATGAATCAAGCTCCGCCGCTCATCGAAGTGCACTTTCTGAAGACCGACAATGCCCCCACCGGTTTGGGCGAACCTGCCGTCCCCCCGGTGTTGCCGGCAGTTTGCAACGCCATCTTTGCGGCAACAGGCGAGCGCGTTCGCAGCTTACCGCTCTCCAAGCACGGCTTTTCGTGGGCTTAACGTTTTTCGCGCAAATCACTTTGGGCGACCGCGCTACGCTCGTATAGGATTCTGGCGCTGTTTTGGAGCGAGATCCTTTGCGGAGAAGGAAGAATCAGAGTTTCAAAGCGCTGAGTTAAGGCGCAGATGACAACCGAGTAGAGCTCCATTCAACGATAGAGCGCCTGGTCTCGAACTCGACCCCAGGATTTGGTGAGCTTCTGTTGAATTCTACTGAAAATCTCTGTTATGGATGGAGCGTATTTGCAGCAGCGTTTGAATATTGTCGAATCTTGTTAAGCCAAAAGATTTTGACCGCTACAAAATCGTCTACAGTCGTACTACTTGCTTGCGATCGTCTGGATAGCATCTCGTAGTCTGGTCGCGAAATCGCTCAGCAACAGCAGCCAACAAAGACTTCTTAGCCAGTCTTCGGTGCCTCTAACTTCGGAACCTTCGCGGACCCTCAAGGTACAGTTAGCGTGATGGTGCCCACAGGAATTGTGAGGCCGCCGGTTGTGGCTTGTACCTTGACGTGAATGGTGGTGGCGCTACCTCCACCACCGCCCCCTCCTCCACCGCCGCCTCCACCTCCACCGCTGCCTCCACCGCCCCCTCCACATGAACCCAGACTCATTGCTAGGACGAGAAGCAGAACCAGGGCCGGGCTGCTGGCGGCGAGGCACTTGCGCCGCGGATACCTGGAAAGAGAACGCAAACCAGCTACAAACATAACGGTCAGTAATGCTGCAATAATCCCAACGAGTTCCCGCGATTGGAACTTAGAATGCGGGACCCTGCTCACCGGAAGCGCCGTAAGCATCGCTTTCGATATGAGTGACACGGTCAACGTCGTGCTTGCAGAGCCGTTTGCCGGGAGAGTGACCGGTGAGGGAGACGCCGTGCAAAACAGGCTGCCGACGTCATTTGTGCAGGAAAACTCAAAACTACCCCCAAATCCGCCCTGCGAGGTCAGCGTCACCGTGAAATTCGATTGGGTTCCCAAAGCAGCTGTGGCAGTTGCAGGGTTGATGTTCGTGACGACGTTCCCTACGGTCAGCTGGGTTGTCTGCGTGTGGACCAGGGGTCCGATCTTTCCGGTCAAAGTGATCGTATACGTTCCCAAGGTGGCATTCTGCGTTTGTATCGTGACTTTCTCTCCCGAACCAACTCCGAGTATCGGCCCGGGCAGTTGACAGGTGATGGCCGGATTGGAAGTGGCGCAGGTCATGGCGATGCTCTGGCCATTATTGTTCACGGAAGAAGACTGCAGGTTCATCGATGTCGTTGCCGTGGGCAGGGTCGAGAGCGCCAACATATCAACAGTGAGGGAGAAATCCACCACCTGGAAGGAGGCATTCGCTGTTTGAGTGAGCAGGCCATCGGTGGCCGCAACTTGAAACGAATACGTACCGAGGGCAAGCGAATCGGGCACAGCCACAGTGAAGAACTGAGAGGCCTGTCCTCCCGCCGGAAGGTCGATTGTGGGCAACCCAATACCGCAGGACGCTCCGGCGGGCAATCCTGCGCAGGACACCTGCAGATCGGAGGCGTATCCCGCAGTGCTGCTCAGGTAGAACAGAAATGGTGGAGCAATAACTCCACCTGGCAGCGCCGTAGGTGGATATTGCGAACCGACGGACAGCGCAAAGCTCACCGGGAGTGCCGGGTTGGCCTGGTAGCCGTAAGCAAAGTGCACTTCCGATCCGGATTGTGCCTGGACAGAGAACACGTGATTCATGTTGAAGCCGCTGGCGATCTGAAAGGGGACGTCGAGGGACACTTGTCCGGCCGGGATTGTGGCGGAACCGGGAACGATAATTGCAGGATCGCTCGCGGAGAGTTGAAGAGTAGTAGCATTTGTGGTCAAAGCCTGTGTGAGGCGCAGGAGCCCGTTGCCGCCAACAACTGGATTGGAAACCAGTCGCGCCTGGAAAGAAGGCCCAGCAACCGCTGGAATAATGTGATAGGACGAAGCAAACCCATCAAGTTCAATCAGGTCGGCTCGACCATCTCCATTGACGTCAGCCGCAACGCTCGGTATCCAACTCTTTTGCAGAGGGAAAGCGATATAGCTAGGCGTAAAGGTCGCATCGCCATTGCTGAGCATCACCTGAAAATACCCGTTTTGCGAGTTTCGCGCGGCTCCCGGCGTCTGGAAAGCGGCGATGTCGAGTTCACCATCGCCGTTGAAGTCGGCCAATACCAGCTTCAATCCGTTATCGGTGATTGGGCCTCCGGCATACGCCTGATACGTATTCGCAAGTTTGAACGAGCCGTCGGGCTGGCAGGTATAGACGTTGTAGACCAAAGGACCCGGATACCCCCAATCTACTAGCGGGTAGCGGAGTTCAACGATGTCCGGCAGTCCGTCGTGATTGAGATCGCCAACAGCGAACGGCAGAAGATCGGGAATCACGATCTTCGCGCTTTGGAACGTGCCATCCCCATTACCGAGCAACTCAAAAAGCGGCTCAGGAGTGTTGATTACATTACCGAACATCCAAACAAGCACATCCAGCTTGCCGTCGTGGTTCAAATCCCCGACAATCACGCGGTGAGGCGATCCTCCACTATTAGGCGGCACATCAGACTGCATGGTTGCGCCTTGTCTAAAGGTGCCGTTTCCGTTGCCGATGAATGTAGTTACAGTTACGGCACTCAAATTCGGAAGTGAGCCTGGTTGTTCCGACGCTATTACGAAATCCAGTTTGCCGTCTTGGTTGAAGTCGCCGACGCCGATGATGCCCTGAACGCCTGGAATTGGCGTCACCACAGCAGGAGCGAATGTGCCGTCCCCGTTGTTCTTCGCGTAAATGAGCGCGGGAGAACCTGCGTAGGATAACGATCCGACTTCCAGAAAATCGGGCTTTCCGGAGTTGCGGAAGTCCGCAAAGACGAAATAGCCGGGTGTCACATCAAAATTCGATATGTCTATTCCGTGTGGGACACCGAAGTGGCCGCTTCCGTCATTCAAAAGCGTCGCCAGCCTCCATGGCGCGGCGTAACTCTGTGGCTGCGCGACGAATGCCAGGTCTGGGTGCCCATCTCCGTTGAGATCGGCGACGGTAAAATCACCCCAAGGCGCGTTGCTGGTGCCGGGAGATCCTTCCGCAAGATTGGTCAGATACCCGACGTAGCCTCCCTGCGGTCCGCCAAATCCACCCTTACCGTCGTTTAGGAAGACCGTGGCCGAGTCACTATCCTGGTTCGCAGTGATGACGTCTGGCTTGCCGTCGCCGTTTATGTCTGCGACGGCAAGTGCGTACATCGAGGTGTCACCGCGATACACCTGGGGAGGCAAGAGCTTGCCCGTGCCGTCGTTAAGAAGGACCGTCAAGAGATCTCCCGCGGGCTTGCCGTAAAACGAATCCGTGACGACCAACACGCCGGAGGTCACCAAGTCTGGATGGCCATCGCCATTCACATCTACCACTGTGGCCGCACCTGGCGTGTCGCCGAGACCGTCGGTCACGAAATCCAGGGTCTTGAATGCGCCAGAACAGTCTCCTTTGTAGATGAACGTGGCACCAAAGTTGAACAAGACCAACGCGTCTGGGCATCCATCGGAATTCAAATCGCCCGTTGTAACTCCGGTGATGTATACGTCAGCAGGAGGGAATCCATAAATCAATAACTGGGATCGTTTAAACGTTCCGTCGCCCTGATTCATGAACACCCACGCCTCAGAATCATTGTTCGGGTCGGCGTACACAATGTCCGGAAATCCATCCTGGTCAAAATCGGCAAGCGCCATCCCGATGACGAACGGAAATCTGAAGGGATCGTCCGATGGCGCCGTGATAGGAGCGCTGAAGTTGCCGGCGCCGTCTCCGAGGAGAGTAATGAAGCCGTTCACTTGAATCGATCCCACTGTTCCGGCCAGGATATCGAAGTGCCCGTCCTTGTTCAGGTCAGCGACCGCAAGGGTCGTCGGCGGCCCGGGCAAGTAATACTCCTTCTCTGGCTGAAATGTCCCATCCCCATTGCCGAGGAATACTCCAATAGTCTCACTGTCCACCTCGGCGACGATTAGGTCGGTGATGCCATTGCCGCGAAGAGAAGCTGTAGCTACAGCAACGGGTGATTGTCCAAGAAGGGGAATGATCGTTGGCAGTTGCGAAGTTCCATCCCCTTTACCCATATATAGCCAGAGCGTATTTGCCCCACCATTGGCCACCACCCAGTCGACATGCCCATCGCGATTGAAATCGCCGGTGGCGACACCAGATGGAATGAAGCCCGCAGGGAGTGAGCCCCGGAACGCAAAACCCGGCAACGGCGGATTGTTGTTGCTCGACTGCGCACCAAAGCCGCTCGCTGGTACGGTTGCATCAGGCTTTGCCGCGTCAAGAGCTAAGTCGGCACGCGGGCGGCTAAAGTACTGCAGGTAATCCGGCCCGAGTCGCGAAGCCAGCTTCCATCCGAGGAAACGGATGGGTTTGTTGGAATGATGATGCTCCATCCCGGGCAATGGTGTTAGTCCGGGCTGCGCCATCAGGCCAGCGAACGTGGTACGCGCGACTATGGGGAAATTGACAGCATTGGATGTTCCGCCACCCGGTCCCGGATTTACAACCGTCACCGCCGCGGCGCCCGCGTTCGCGATATCGCCAAAATCAATATACGCCGTGATCAGGTTCGGATTTTGCACGAACCCTTGGCGGGTTTGCCCATTCCACTGAACCTGCGCGGTGGGCAAAAAGTTGCTACCGTTCACAAACAGAACAAAGCCAAAGCCGCCCGCGAGGGCACTGACGGGACTCAACGAAGTGATCACGGGCCCAGGCGCCGTGAATGTGAAGTTTACGGAGTTGGAAGTGCCGCCACCAGGCGTCGGATTTACCACGGCCATCGGAATAGTGCCGGCTCCGTCATAGAGGTTGAAATCGGAAGCATCAATCTCCGCGGTGAGTTGGGTCGTACTTACGAAAGCGGCAGCGCGTGGCGTATTGTCCCAAAGGATGGATGCACCCGGAACGAAATTGGTACCTGTCAAGGTGAGAGTGAAGGACGGGCCGCCAAGAATGGTGCTTGCCGGCGAGAGTGCCGAGAGCGTCGGTACTGGATTAGATTGAGCTACAGGAGGAGGTGTCTGCCACAAAATACTCGTGTTGCTTCCGACTAGTTGCTGGTCATAGTTCCATGAGCTACCGACGCCCGGGCCGACTTGGATGCCCACGGTCGCAGACCCGCCAGAATCATAGAAGGAACAATTGCCGCCTAAAAGGGTGTTCGCATAATTGAACGCCACGTCTCCAGAGCCTTCCTTGAACACTACCTGGAACTGAATGGTGGCGTTGGGATCGCTACGGCAGTCGTAGTGGCGGACATTGCGCCATTCCACGACCAATTGCCGGTTTGGAGCCGACCCGATGACTCCCCAAAATACGTTTTGATTTGTACCCTTGACCGGATACAAGTCATCCCAGAAGGGCGCGATCAGCGTCTGGACAGGAAGATCACGCGACGGTGTTAGGCCATCCGCTATTGGGAGTGCGTAATTTGTGTACTCCCCGAATGCGTTTGTGAAGCTGATTATGCCGTTGCTGCTCACGTAAAAAGTCGAAAAGCTTCCACCTCCAAAAGGAATCGGGAAGGGCGAGGATAGTGTGGCGATATCGTCATCGCCAAGATTGAGGTTGGTCCCCGAAAAGGAAATATAGTTCGCGGAGAGTTGATCTACGTAACCGTAGTTCTGTAATACCGAAACTTGAATCTCATCGCTGTTGGGAAAGGTCAGCGTGTAATTTCCAAGTGCTGGTGGCGTCCAGATGCCCGTGTAGATGCCGTCGGCGGGGGCCAGATCGGCGCCATTCCCATCGTCCAACAAAGAAACGGATTGTCCACCGCTCACGCCAACCTGCATGCCGCCTGCGGGCTGATCACAGTTGATGTTAAGTACGCTCAGGACGATTGGTGTTCCCACCGAGCCGGAGACGAGACTCAACCTCGGCTGCAAACGTGCGTAGATCGGCTGGTTGGCGCAAGTCATCGAACCGTAGGCATTCAATCGCTTCCCGGTCACAGTCTGAGAGAGCACCGGAAGGGAATCGCCTCCTGCGAGCAGGAGGTTTTTTATCGATCGCCAATCGCGTGTTGGGTCTTGTGCTTGCAGCAGAGCGGCAACTCCCGTGACGTGCGGTGTGGCCATCGATGTGCCGCTGTCAAGCGAATACGTGTTGTTTGGAGTCGTACTTAGGATATCCACGCCGGGTGCGGCCAAATGTACACTGTGCTTACCTCCGTTCGAGAATGTGGCAAGCGAATCCGTGCGATCCGTGGCAGCCACCGCGATGACGTTCGGAAGCGGAATGTCCGCGGGATACGTTGCGAAAAAGTCGTTGTTCGTAAAACTGTTCCCTGCGGCCGCTACAAATAGGATGCCGTCCGCAAGCTGAGCAGCCACCGCATCCTGCAGTGCTTGAGAGAAGTCTGTTCCCCCCCAGCTATTGTTGGTGGCAATGATGGGGATGCCCGAATCCTTGAGATCTTTGATCACTTCGAGACACTCGATCGCTCCGGATACATCCCCGCCGCCATCTTGACCCAGGAATTTGCAAGGCAGGATTTGCACTTGCCAGTTCAATCCCGCGACACCCTGGCCGTTGTTTCCGAGCGCTCCGATGGTTCCCGATACATGCGTGCCGTGGCCATTGTCGTCCATGGGATCGCAAAGGCCGTAGTAGCTCAAAAATCCGTGCGAGCCGGCAGGGCACGTTTTCGGATTCCCGTTGATGTCGAAAGCCTGGAAAGGTGCTGTGGCTGTCCAGATATTTTGCGCCAGGTCCGGGTGATTGTAGTCTACGCCCGTATCTATAACTGCCACGACCACGTTGGAGCTTCCCGTGGTCAGGTTCCACGCCTGCGTGGCGTGAATATCGGCGCCCGCTTTGCCTCCTTGTTGGCCAATATTCAGCAAGCTCCATTGCGAAGAGAACTTCGGATCATCGGGAGTGGTCAACGCGTGAACGATGTAGTTGGGCTCGGCGTACAACACATTGGGGTCCCGGCGGTAAAGGCGAATGGCTTGGCGCATCGTGACGGGCCCTGACAACTTGACTCGCTGTAGACCTTCGACAAGTCCTGATCTCCGCATCACCGTAGCGCCTACTGTGCTGTGCAGCGCAGCGATCGCTTTGGAAGACGTGCCCGCGCGGAAACGCACCAGCACCTCGCTGACCACGTACTTAGTCTGCGAACTGGGCTGATCTGGCATTGCTTTTTCGGCCGCGAGCCCTTGCGGCATAGGACTGTTCGCTTGTGCGCTAAGCGGATGCGGGATCAGAAACAATATGCCGAACACACCCGCAACGGTTCGCAACCAAGTTGAGGGGGATCGCAAGGGGCACTCTCCTCGGGAGCGATTCGCCTGTACTTTGTAAGGACTGTATTGAAGTGCTACCTCAACATACCGCCTTTGAAGTATTACCGTCAACAAGCTAGCTCAATACCTTTCGACCATGTCAATCCGGCTTGGACCGCGGTTCCTGCACATCGCAAAGAGCACCTGGCCCAACACCAGGAGGCCGAGTGAGTTCGCGGGCCGAGCTATCCTTTATATAGGAATGCATTGTCGGCGTTTACAGCTTGGCTTGAATTGCGCCGTCCACCTCGACGACAAACAGATGGTCACGGGTTTTAATGAACTCTGGGACCAACGGCCTCCGCGTAAGAACGGATGCCACGTCCGAATCTTAGGGTATGTCCCTTGGCTCGATGATAGGGATTGGCGGAACGGATGATTTAGCTTGGGCGTCGTTTCTGGCGGTTGCCTTCGACCCGGCGGTGCGTCAAAACAAGGATGCGAGGGGCGCTCCACCTGCTTCTGCAGCGGACGGCAGAAAGTCTGTGTGTTATATTTCCGCGAGCTCAAAGAAAGCCGCCCCCATGTGCGGTGCCATGAAGCGAATCTTACCGTTCGAAGAAACGGAGACAACCTTGACTACCTTCTGGCATGATCTGCGATACGCGCTGCGAACGCTCCGTAACAATCCCGGCTTCACTGCCGTCGCCATTCTGACTCTGGCTTTGGGGATTGGGGCGAATACGGCGATCTTTAGCGTGATCAACGCGGTGCTGTTGCGGCCGCTGCCGTTCCGCACTCCCGACCAACTGTGCATCATCACGGAGCGGCTGCCGTCGCTGCCGGTGGTTGGGCCTTCCTACCAGAATTTTCAGGATTTCCGCGATCGCGCAAAGTCGTTTTCGACGATGGCCGCAACGCGCATCACCACGCTTACATTGACGGGAGCCGGCGAGCCGGAGCGACTGCCCGCGCAAATGACTTCCGCTTCGATGTTCCCGTTGCTGGGAGCAAGCCCTAGCCTGGGCCGCACTTTCGCGCCGGAGGAGGATCGCGCGGGTGGAGCGCAAGTGGCCGTGCTGAGTTACGGCTTCTGGCGACGACGTTTCGCGGGCTCGGCAGAGGTGCTAGGTAAGTCCATCACTCTCGATAATAAAAGTTACAGCATCATCGGCGTGTTGCCAGCCGACTATCAGTTGCTGGTCCCTTCGGACGTGTACGTTCCGTTTGAGCCATGGGCAAAGACGCTGCCAGACGATCGCAACTGGCACCCGGGAATTACCGCGGTTGGGCGATTGCGGGGAGGCGTCACGCTGACGCAAGCGCAGTCTGAGATGAAGATCATTGCGGTGAATCTTGCGCAGGAATACCCCATCTACGATACTGACATGGGTGTGGACGTAGCATCCATGCGCGACCGCCTGGTCTCCAACATTCGGCCAGCATTGTTGGTGATACTGGGGGCGGTGGGCCTCGTATTGCTAATCGCCTGCGGCAATATTGCCAATCTGTTGCTGGCGCGCTCGACAGGACGGCGGCAGGAAATCGCGGTGCGTACCGCTATGGGAGCTTCGCGCTCGCGAATCGTGCGCCAATTGCTGACCGAAAGTGGCCTGCTGGCGCTTGTCGGGGCGGCTGCGGGTGTTCTGCTTGCGAGCGGCAGCATTGCGTGGCTGCTGAAAATCGGGGGCAGTGCCGTGCCCAAGATTTCTCCCGTGACTATCGATTGGCGGGTGCTGTTATTCGCCGCTGCGTTGGCCGTCTTGTCTGGCGTGGTATTCGGATTGGCGCCGGCGTTTCAAACGGCGCGCATCGATTTGCGATGCGTTCTGAACGAGGCGGCACGAGGGTCAACGGGGAGCCGCGCTCAGCGCCACGTGCGGAGCGCACTCATCGTCGCCGAGGTGGGTCTCGCTCTTTTTTTGCTCGTGGGCGCGGGGCTTTTGCTGCGAAGCTTCGAACGGCTTTCAAGCCAAATACCCGGTTTCCGTCCGGAAAATCTATTGGTGGCGGATATCCCCCTCTCTCCGAATGCCTATTCCAAGTCAGCTGATCGCATGGAATTCTTTGATCGATTGCTCGAAAAGCTTCGTGCTGCTCCCGGGGTGCTCAGCGTGGGCGGCGCTACGACTTTGCCTGTTACGGGCACGGGGAGCGCCATTCACTTTAATATCGAAGGGCGGGCGCCGAAATCACCGCACGATTATGTGATTATTGGCTATCGTCCCGTGACCGCAGGATATCTGGAAACATTGGGCGTACCGCTAATGCGCGGCAGATTCATAACGGAATCCGACACGGAAAGGGCGCCCTACGTCGCGGTGGTCAATCAAGCCGCTGTTCGGCAGTATTTCCCCGACGGCGAACCGATCGGTAAGCACATCCAGCTTGGCGCCATTCCCGATGCCAGCGTCCCGTGGATGGAGGTCGTCGGGATTGTCGGCGATTTGAAGCAGGATCTGGCCGGTGACCCCAAGGCGGAAATGTATGTGCCGGTGCGCCAGGGCGACTCCCTGCTGCCAGTGTTCGCTCTCTCGGTTGTTATGCGCACAGAGCGCGAGCCGTTGAGCGAAGTCTCGGCATTGCGCAGCGTGGTTCGCGATATCAATCCCGATCAGCCGGTCGTGCGGGTCCGCACCATGGAGGAAAACATTTCGGGCTCGGTGAGCGCACCACGATTCCGCGCAACACTCCTCGCGATTTTCGCGGGTGCCGCGCTGGTGCTCGCCGTTGTCGGGCTGTACGGGCTTATGGTCTATACGGTCAATCTGCGCGTGCATGAAATCGGCATTCGCATGACGCTGGGTGCGGACCGTAGCGATATTTTGCGTCTCGTTATCGCGCAAGGGCTGAAGCTCGCAGTGTCCGGCGTCTCGGTCGGATTAGTAGCATCACTCGCCTTCAGCCGCATTCTGTCCGGCTTTCTATACGCCGTCAGTCCAACTGATCCTTTGACAATTCTCGGCGTGGCAACTCTTTTGATATTCGTAGCCTTGCTGGCTTCCTACCTGCCAGCGAGAAGGGCAATGCGGGTGGACCCGATGGTGGCCCTCCGCTATGAATAATTGTTTCCTTGACCTCCACGGGCCTTTCGGCACGTTCAGAAAGATCGTGAATGCTTCTTGGCCTGAATTCAGAAATGCAATGCGCTCAAATCAGTGCGCGGGGAAACCGTAGGTTTTCAGACTCCCGCAAATAGACTTCGAGTAAGTGTTGCGTCGGCCCATTGAGGCCACCTTCGAACTAGTGTTGCACCGACCCTTTGAGATCACGGTGCTTATCAAGTTGGTCGCAGTACTGCACGATGGTCCCCGGTGGTCTGATAATTCCTCTCGGAATCGCCGAGACAAATTCGTGATTCACATTATCAAGGTGCAGGCCAGCTTTGGTCTTGGCTGTTGGACAGGAGTGAGGGTAATCAGGGATGACCATTCGTGTGGGCAATCACTGAATTGTCCACTTCAGATGCGCGGGCACTTTGGAATTGCCGCGACGATCCCGTCGGCGTAGAATCCTCCCTGGTGAATTTTTGAATTCTGCGGCGTTTCGCTCACTCAGATAGGTAAATCAATTGGAAAGAATCCTCCTTGGGTTTTTCCTCATCGCAAGCCTGCCATTCAGTCTTCGTGCCGAACCCCGACTCCCCCACCTCTTCAGCGATCACATGGTTCTCCAACGCGGGGTCGAAATCCACGTCTGGGGTTGGGCGACACCCGGTGAATCCATCGCGGTCAGTCTGGCCGGAAGCTCGCAACAGACCACCACCGCGAACGATTCCCGCTGGAACGTATCATTGCCTGCTCTTCGGGCCGGTGGCCCCTTCCTTCTCGAAGTGCGCGGCAGCAAGACCATTCTCATCAAGGACGTCATGATCGGCGAAGTCTGGGTGGCCTCCGGCCAATCCAATATGACTTACGACCTGGGCGCTGCTGCCACGGGCGCACAAGAAGTCCCCAAAACCAACGATTTCAACCTGCGTTACTTCACGGTACCCAAAAGAATCGCCGTCGAACCACAAGATGACACGCTTCCAGCCGCGTGGGAAATCGCCACCAGCGAAACTTCAAAAAAGTTTTCTGCAGTCGGCTACTTCTTCGCCCGGGATCTCCGCCGCGCTTTGGGGGTCAGTGTGGGAGTCATCCTAAGCGCATGGCCAGGATCGCAAGCTGAGGAATGGACAGACCCTGCATCATTGCGTCGTGAACCACTCCTGCAGCCTATTGCATCGCGCTGGGAGGCCGCTCCTCCAGGCCAGAAGGCCTATGCCGCAAAGCCGCGCGAGTTTTCCCTTGATTTCGATGATTTTGAATTCCTCCCTGAAAAGCCGGACGCGCCGCCCCTGGCCTTCAGCGATTTCGACGACGGCTCCTCGCGAACTTCCACCGGCGGTGAATGGAGTTTTACTTGGACCGATGCGCCGGATTCCACTTTCTGCTTGGTTGCACCGGGGCGGGGGGAAAGGGCTATGCAGCCAGGATTGCTGGGTCGCTCGATGGCGCTTCCTACGCTCGACTCCAGGCGCTATTTCATGCAGATTCTTCTCCCATGAATCTCACAGAGTATGCTGGTATTCGTTTTTCGGTCCGCGGCAATGGAGCTTTCTCTTTCCGCACCTTGCAGCCGAACATTTCAGATTGGGACGATTACAGCTCACACATATTTCACGCGACGCCGGATTGGCAGCAGGTGACCATCTGGTTTAAAGATCTGAGACAGGAAGGGTGGGGTGTTCAGAAGGATTTCACGTTGAACCAGCTGACCGCGTTCGCCTTGGTTTGTATGACGGATCTTGAGTACCCACCCCGCCCACCTTCCGGCATGTATGAAGGAATGATCACACCATTGGAGTCCTACGGAATTCGCGGTGCGATCTGGTACCAGGGAGAGAGCAACACCGACCGCGCCTTCCAGTATCGGACTTTGCTGCCCGCGATGATTCACGGCTGGCGCGACGCTTGGAAGCTTGGTGATTTCTCCTTTCTGGTCGTGCAGTTGCCCAATCATGGCAGCAGCCCGGAGTTTGGCGATTCCATCTGGGCAGAGCTTCGCGAAGCGCAACTCTTCACCGCAAAGAGCGTGAACAACGTGAGCCTCGCCGTCTCGATTGACGTCGGTGATTTGCAAAATGTTCATCCAGCGCGAAAAGAGGAAGTCGGACAGCGCCTTGCCTTGTGCGCTCTTGCCACTACCTATGGAAAGAAGCTTGTGTATTCTGGCCCCATCTACGAAAGCATGCAGGTGCAGGGAAAAGAGATCCGCATCAGCTTTCAGGCCTCCGCGTCTAAGCTGCTGGCTCACGGTGAATCCCTGCGAGGTTTTGCAGCCGCGGGCGCTGACCACAAGTTCCATCGCGCTGACGCCCGCATTGATGGCGATACGGTTGTAGTCACTAGCCCCGATGTGGAATTCCCGGTAGCCGTTCGCTATGCCTGGGCCAATAGTCCCGACTGCAATCTCTATAACCAGGCAGGCTTGCCAGCTTCGCCATTCCGTTCGGATGATTGGCCCGGCGAAAGTTTCACCAAACGCTAGTGCTTGTGACGCAGGCAGCGTTCTCGAACGATGCGTAATTTCTCCGGATGTTTCGGTTCTTCGCTTCCCTGCGAAAGAACAGGAGCGAAAGGATTCGTGATGAAAAAAAGCGTAGGCTTTATTGCGCGATTTCGAACTTCGTTTTTGATCTTCCCCTTATCTACATTCCTATTTGCTCTGCTGGCTATCGCGCCCCAGCATCCCAGCGTTCTCGCCGCTCAAGCCCCTCATTGGGACTCAGATAAACTTGCCGATCCTTTCCTGAAGGACCCAATCTGGGTCTACAACAACTGGTCTTCCTACGACGAGCTCTCCGACAACGTGCCCCAAACGGAAGAGCTGGCCATGCGCGAGCTCGACGAAATCGTGCGCTTGAAAAAATACGGTGTCCATTTCGACTATTACGTGATGGACGCCTTCTGGTTTGATCCTGATGGCGGCTACCGGAAATGGCGCAAACCCAATTGGCCGGACGGCCCTGATCGCTGGATCGCCTCCTGCCAGGCCAATGGCCTGAAGCCCGGAATGTGGTTTGGCACCAACGCCCTGGTAAAGATCAATCCCGCCCCGCAATGGAAGGATTCGCTAACCGCCAACTCCGGCGCGCTTTCCTTTTCCGAAGGGGGTTTCCTCCCGGACTTCATGGACGTCTTGCAATATTGGTATGACCGTGGCATCCGCATGTTCAAGTTTGATTTCGTTTATTTTGACGCTGCGACGCCCGCAAAGGAAAAATCCTCCAGTAAACTGGAAATTCGCCAAAACAATCAAACCGCTTTTCGCGAAGCGCTGAAAAACTTCCGCGCCAAAAATCCGGAAGCCGTGCTCGTGGCATTCAACGGTTTCGGCGGCGACACCGAATCCACCGCGAGTCCGTTCCCATTCCGCAATCCGGTCGATCTGCGTTGGCTGGAAGCCTTCGATTCACTTTATGCGGGAGATCCCAGGCCCTCCGATGTTCCCGAAACGAATTTCTGGCGCTCCATGGACATCTACGGTGACCACATGGCTCGCCGATACGAACAGGCCGGCATGCCCCTCGAGCGCATTGATACCACCGGCATGATGATTGGCACCACTGGCACCATCTACTACCGCAAAACTAACGCCTGGCAAGGCATGCTGCTCTTGATGGCGGCGCGCGGGGGCTGGGTCAACACCATTCATGGAAACCTCGAACTCCTTGATGAGGAGAAAGCCCGTTGGTTCGCAAAGGTCCAGCGTCTCTATGAGGGTCTGCAAGCCAAAGGCCGCACAAAGACTTTCGGCGGCATCCCCGGCAATGTTGAGCCCTACGGATTTGGTTCACTCGATGCAACCGGCTCCGTATACGCGGTTGTGAATCCTGCCCAAGCCATTCAAACCCTCGAATTGCCGCAACTCAGCCGCGTGCAAACGCCGCTGGAGCAGGGGAAAATCCTCTTCCGCGATGCAGGTTTCTCTCCTGTACTGAAAGGGAATCGCATCACTTTGGGCCCCGCGCAATTGGCCGCGATTGGTTTCGGTCACTATGCGAATGCCTCATTCGATCTGGGTGTGCAACAGGACGTGATCATTCCGCAAACGATCGCTCCCTTGGAAGCAAACTTCCAGCCGCGGGAAGCAAACGTGATCGAAGCCACCATTCAGCCACCAACGCATGGCGACCTCCGCATCCTTTTCCAGCAGCGCGATAAAGATGGCAACATCATGCGCAGTTGGCCCGGCGGTCCACCCAACGGCAAATCCATGGCCACCGTCCTGCGCATCACCGCCGAACAAAACGGCAAGCCGCTCCCGCTCGACATTCAATATGACAAACTGATCTGGAGCGGCCTCTCCTGGGGCGCCGCTGAAATCCGCCACAAAGATTTGGCCGTCAGCGCTCCAATCATCATCCGCTGCTCTTCTGCTGAAAAAGATCCCGTGAAGCTTGAAGCGCACCTGTACGTCGTGGCCTATTAAACGTACGCCCGTCCGGCTCAAACATAGTGAACTCTCTGGAAGCGTTTGCTCATGTGACTACATGGCCGCTGTCATGCTCGATCCCATTTCTCCAGCGTGGCACGGACGTAGAAACTCCAAGCATCCTTGCCAAAAAACTCCACGTGACTTGACAGATTCTCCCCACAGAATTATCGTCTAAAACAAAATGGGGGGAGTCGGGGGGACCTTTTGTTTGCATTAGGAAGCAAACGTTTGCTTGGGAATAGGGGTGTTCTGATGACTAACGCTGTGCGCAGTTCTCTACTTTTTTTTGCATCTCTTCTGCTTCTCTTACTCTCTTCTTCTTCAGCCTTTGCCCAGTCCAATCGCGCCAGTATCACCGGCACGGTGACGGATTCCTCCGGTGCAGTCATGGCCGGCGTTGATGTTTCCGCTCAGAATCTCGACAGCGGTCTTGTGAACTCGGCCGTCTCCAACGGTGACGGCATCTACGTAATTCCTAATCTTCCTCCCGGCAGGTATGCCGTCTCTTTCCAGAAGCAGGGTTTTAAGAAACTGGATCATCCAAACATCATCCTAGAATCTACCGAAGTCGCCCAATTGAATGCGGAACTGCAGTTGGGCGCCACGAGTGAGTCCGTCACTGTTACCGCGGATGTCCCCGTCATCGAAAAAGAGAACGCAGCGATCGGCACGAACATGAAGGGCGATGTCGTCACAGACCTGCCCCTCAGCGTTTTTGCAAACGGCGGCCGCGACATCGAAGGTTTCGCCCTGGCCATCACGCCCGGCTATTCCCCTTCCAGCAGCACTTACAATGCGGTCATCAACGGCAACCAGTGGTTTACCAAGGATTTTACTGTTGACGGTACTTCCGCCACCGCCACGATTCAGGGCGATTCAGTTGAAATTGGCCCCAGCATGGAAGCCGTGGAAGAGTTACAAGCGCAAACGAGCGGCTTGGATGCTCAAAGCTCCATTACCAACGGCGGCGTCATCGCCTTCAACATCAAATCCGGCTCCAACCATTTTCATGGTTCCGCTTTCGCCTATGGTCACAACGAATTGCTCGATGCCAACACGTGGACCAACGATTACGAAGGCCTTCCAAAGACAAAAGCGCGCGCCTGGGATTATGGCGGCAGCCTGGGCGGTCCCATCTTCAAGAATAGAACCTACTTCTTTGGCACCTTTGAGCGCTTCACCAATAACAACTACACCCTCGCCGGCTATGGTGCGGCTTCCACTGTCCCCACTGCCGATTTTCTCGACGGCAATTTCCAGTCGTTACTGGACACCAGCGTCGTTCTAGGCACGGACACCCACGGCAACACCATCTATCAGGGCGCGATTTTCAATCCCGCTGATCCCGGGGCTGTTTTCGTTAACAATCAGATTCCTGCAACCTCCTTCAGCACCGTCTCCAAGAAAATCATTGCTCTCTTTCAGAAGTATTATGTGCCCTCAGCATCCGGCCTCATAAATAATGACCGCGTGCCGATCAACAACACGCCCTCCCAGACCCCCAACCAGGCCGTCGTCAAGCTGGACCATGTCCTTACTCAAAAAGATCGCCTCTCCGGCTCCTGGATTTACGACCACCGCCCCCGTACTCTCAACGATTCCGGAGGCGTTTGGGAAGAAGGCAGTTCCGATGGTGGGCCGCTGGCCAACGCCCGCCTACAGTTGGTGCGCTCAGACGAGTTCCGCGTAAGCGAATCGCACACTTTTACACCCAACCTGCTTAATGTCTTCAATGCTACTTATAACTGGTATTGGAACGGCTCTCTTCCAGCGGCTAGCGGAGTCAATTGGCCTCAGCAATTGGGATTCGCCAGCACCGGCGCGAATAATTTCCCGTCCATCAGTTTCGGAAACTCCGTAAACAATGTCGGCGAGACCGGCATCGGGAATGGCTGGCAGGGGAATTACATTGGCGACACCATGATTACTGGTGACGCCGTCACTTGGACCAGGGGCCGGCATGCCTTCACCATCGGTGGTGATTTCCGCGCTTACCAAATCAATAGCCACGCGGGTTCCGGTGCACTCAATTTCGATTTCACAAATGCCACGACCGGTGCTACCTCGCAACCCTATGCGGGACAGGTCGGCTTCGGATTCGCCAGCTTCCTCTTGGGTGACGCTCAGACTGCTGGAGAGACGACGCCTGTTGATCTCTACGGTCGCCGCAAAGCCATGTCCCTCTACGCCCAGGACGGTTGGAAAATCACGCCCAAGCTGACCGTCAACCTGGGTTTGCGCTGGGATTACACTTTCCGGTTCCACGAAAAATACGGCCATTGGGCGAACTTCAATCTGACCGCCAATGACCCGACACTGAATATCCCTGGCACTCTCCAATTTGCCACCGGCGGCGGATCTAGTTTCGAAACCAACGAATACGCGAAAAACTTCGGCCCTCAGATCGGTATCGCCTATTCGCCCTGGAAAAAATGGGTCTTCCGTGGTGCCTTCAACATCACCTATGCACCTATCGGCACGCAGTATTTCCACGGCGTACCCTACGGTTTTGCCCCCGGCTTTCAGGGTACCAACAACGTTACGAACGCTTTCAATTGGGATTCCGGGTATCCGGGAGTCTTCCAACCCGGATCGCAAAACGTCGACGTGACCCAGTTGTTCACTGTCGTTTCTGTCCAGTCCAACGCTCTGCAAGCCGGATATACGGATAACTTCAATTTCGGCACTCAGTATGAGCTGACGCCCAACACCAGGGTCGAAATCGCCTACGTTGGCAACCGCGGCCATCATTTGCCTGACACCGCTCTCGCCTACAACGAGGCCAATCCCACCACTTTTTTTAAACTCATCAATTCCGGGAATGGCTACAACTATGTTTGCAGCCCGGCGGATGCCGCCGCGAACGGTGTCCCGTACCCCTACACCGGATTCTGCGCACCCGCAGTCGCTGCCATCGCCCCCTACCCGCAAATTGCCGCTACCATGGACAACTATTACTACAACCCACTGTTCTACGTCGGATTGCCCGCTGCGCAGTCCTACTACGACTCCATGGTCGTCGACTTCGTCAAACGCGCTGGCCGTGGCCTCACCTTCGACTTGAGCTACGTCCTTTCCCGCTCGGAAGGCGATAGCTACACTGCGTTCCAGGAAACCTATGCCGACTACACCGGTATTCAGAACTTCACGAATCTCGGTGAAGCCGCGCACACTCTAACCAACTATGACCAGAAACACATTGTAAAGGGGTTCGTCACCTATCAACTGCCGTTCGGAAATGGCCAGCAATTCCTCTCCAATAAGGGCAAGGTGCTGAATGCCATCGTCGGCGGATGGTCCATCAACTCGTTGTTGACCTATTACACTGGCATGCCATTCACTGCGTCCGTGCCGAACCCTTACTATCCTGCTTGGGGAAACATCTATCCCAACTATGACCTTTCCCTCTATCAACACCCTCTCTTCGAGGGCACTCTGTACGTCGCTCCTACTTCTGGAAACTCGCAGCCTCCAAGCGACTTCTACCTTCCAGCAGGTGTAGCCTCTGCGCCGGCCTACGGCCAACTTGGTACCGGCCCGGTTCGCGTCACTGAGCTGCGCTGCCCCGGCTTCAAGAACGAAGACGCCAGCATCCTGAAGTATTTCTCGATGGGGTCGGATGGCCAGTACAAACTGTCCTTCCGCGTCGAGTATTACAACCTGTTCAATCGCCACTTCTGGGGAATCCAAGGGTGTGGCGGCTCCAGCGCAACTGTTTCCGCTGGAGCTCCCATTGGATTTGTCACTGGCGTGAACAGCTCGCCGCGCACCGGCCAGTTCGGCCTTCGCTTTACCTTCTGATCTCTCGTCCATATCCGGCAGGGCAATCCGCGGCACGGAGAATTGTCCTTACCGATTTCGCCGCACCCTGGAAGTAAGCGCGAGCAACAAAGAGTCCAGAATTCTCCTGGCAAAAGCGAGGCGCAGGGATTAGTCTTCAGCCATTGCAAGTCATGAAGCGCACTTTCTCGCCAAGTCGAAGGCTACCCGTGTCCCTAGTCCTCTGCCTTCTCACCACTTCGGCACTATTCTGCGCTGCTCGGCCGAAAACCGACCACGCCCCAACAACCTTCTACGTCGATTCACGCGACGGAGACGACGCTAATCCTGGAACCCAACCGGAGAAGCCCTGGAAAACTCTCCAAAAAGTGAACAACACGACGTTTCAGGCGGGCGACAGGGTTCTGCTCAAAGCTGGCTCCTGTTGGGACGGCCAATTGTGGCCCAAAGGTTCGGGTGAAGAGGGAAATCCGATTCGCATCGGCAAATACGGCAGTGGCGCAAAGCCGTTAATCCAGGGAAAAGGTTTGGTAGAAGACGCTGTTCTTCTGAAGAACCAGCAGTATTGGGAAATCGAGGATCTGGAAGTCACCAATTCCTCGGCTTCCGCAGGCATCCACCGCGGTGTTCACCTCGCACTCAGCGATTTTGGTGAAGCCCACCATTTGGTCGTCCGCCGCATGACCGTTCACGATGTCACCGGCCAGGACGAGCCGAAAAACCATGGCGGCATTACCTACACGGCAGACGGAGAGCTGAAGCCCAGCCGCTTCGTGGATCTCCTCATAGAAGACAACGATATCTTCCACACCGGCAGGGATGGCATTTCCGGCTGGTCGGATCGCTGGCAACGGTCCAAGTGGTATCCAAGCCTCCGCGTGGTAGTGCGCGGCAATTCCCTAAAAGACATTGGCGGCGACGGAATCATGATCGTTGCCACAGACGGCGCTATCATCGAAAAGAACGTCGTCGGCAACGCCAATCAACGCTCGCAGGGCTACAACATCGCTATCTGGAGCTGGAGCGCCGACAATACGCTGATTCAGTTCAACGAAGCCTATGGCACGAAAGGCCAGCGCGATGGCGAGGGATTTGACTCCGACTGGAACAGCCGCAACACCGTCATCCAGTACAACTACAGCCACGACAACGAAGGCGGATTCCTGCTCATCTGCGACGACGGCGGTCAGCGCCACGAAGACAGCGCCGGAAATCTGGGCAGCGTTGTGCGTTACAACATCAGTCAGAACGATCACAACCGCGGAATCACTCTATCGGGCCCCGTGAAAGACACTCTCGTCTACAACAATACAATCTATGCAGGCGATGCTCAGCCCGTGGATCTCGTGCTCTTCACCGACTGGTCCGGCTGGCCGGAAAACACGTCGTTTGTGAACAACATTTTCTATTCCAAAGGTGAAGCGCGCATCGGCCACGCCTTATCTCGCGCGGAGAACGGACACCATACCTCGGCGCCAGGCTTTGGCGAGAGCCGCTCAAATTTCTTCGAGTCGAACGTCTATTTTGGACCAATCGCGATCAAGCACCTGCACGATGTTAGTGCGCTCACGGCCGATCCACTCTTCATGGTGGAAGGCAAAGGCGCGCTAGGGAGAGAATCCCTGGCAGGCTACTCCCTGCGCGAGGATTCGTCCGCCCGAAAATCGGGGAAGCTGCTCCAAGAAAACGGCGGACTCGACTTCTGGGGACACAGCCTCGATGCCTGCACGGCGATTGATCGAGGTGCCGTGCAAAGTAGTGTATGTAACGCGCCATGACCGGCGCACGGAAACCTCAACTGCCGACAATTTCTTATGGCAACCGCAGCCTGCCCCGCACGACGCGCATGTGCCTCTTCTGCCTTGCCGGGCCTAACCCGCGGCCGGTGACCATCAGAGCAAAACTTGTTTTCTGCATCTCTAGAGGTTCCCGTTTCCAAAATCGGGCACAAAAACAGACCTAGCCTGGATTTACACGAGTAGCCACTCGCCTAAGTTTTTGGGCGACTATGGCTCCTTATTCCCCAACCTGCTGCCGAAGATACTTAACATATTGGTGCGCTGATAAGACTGATATGTGCAAGTCTCGTTTCATGTTGGCGGAGATAGCCTTCGGCTAATAGAATCGCCAAATCGACAGGAATCCAGTAATTATGCTAATTTGCGATGAGTTCAGATTGTGGTCAAATTGTTCTTGACACTACTGGTTGTATATGACATTCTGCAGTCATGCCTATTGGCGCACCTAAACAATTAAGTCAACTCCGCCGCTTCTTCCTCGAGCCCCGCCTGCCGAAACACCGCCAATACGAGGCCCTGCGCGCTTACTTGGTTGAGGGCCGTCTCGCCAAGGACGTGGCCCGCGCCTTCGGCTACACCCTCAATTCCTTCCACGTCCTTTGTCACCATTTTCGCAGGGAAACCCACCCCGCCTTTTTTCTCTCTCCGCGGCACGGCCCTCAGTCCCAACCCAAGAAGTCGGCGGCTCGCGACCTGATCGTCAAGCTGCGCAAGCAGAACCACTCCGTCTATGAGATCAGCCAGATTCTGAAAGATCGCCACTCCCCACTGAGTCCGACCGGCGTACGGGAAGTCCTCAAAGCCGAAGGGTTCGCTCCGCTGCCTCGGCGGCTCGATGAAGAACGACCCCAGCAACCCCGTCCCACGGTTGAGCCTGTAGCCAATGTCAGACTGTTTTCCCTGGCCCCACGCACCTTCACCACTCGCTGCGGCGGGCTGTTCCTGTTCGTCGCCGACTTGGTGCGTCTGCAGACGCAAAAGTTGACCCAAGCCGCTGGGTTGCCAGGCTCCAAGATGATCCCCGCCGATCATGCCTTGCGATGTTGCCTGGCGCTCAAGCTTTGGTCGATTGAGCGAAAAAGCCACGTGATGGCCTTGATTGCCGATGAAGGGCTGGCGCTATTCGCCGGCCTGAATGCCTTCCCCAAGAAAAGCTATCTTTCGGAATACTCCTGCCGAATCGATCCACGCAAAACGGATCGCTTCCTAACTGCTTGGCACCACTGCATCCTGGGAACCAACCTCCTGCCCGGAGAATCCTTCAATTTGGATTTTCATTCCGTACCTTTCTACGGCGAAGACCCTATGGTGGAACGGTACTATGTGTCGGGCCGCAGCCGCAGCCAGCCCAGCATGCTGGTCTTTCTCGCTCAGGATGCCAGCAGCCACGTCTTCTGCTACTCCAATGCGGATCTGCGCAAAGGCGAGGAAGCTGAGGAGATTTTCCAGTTCATTGATTTTTGGAAGCGCGCTCACGGCAAGCTCCCCAGCCATCTGGTTTTCGATTCCAAGCTGACGACCCACGAGGGGCTGGCACAGTTGGATGAGATGAACATCCCGTTCATCACCCTGCGCCGCCGTTCCCCAAAACTTCTGAGGGAAATCGTTCTTCTGTCTCGTTCGGCCTGGCAGACCGTTGAGTTGGAGGTTCCCACTCGCAAGTTTCGAACTCCGCGAGTCTTTGAACAGACCATCTCCTTGGTCGGGCGGTCCCTGCGGCAGCTATTTGTTCTAGACCTCGGCCACGAGGAACCGACCATCCTGCTCACCAATCAACGGCACACTACCACCAAGGCGCTGCTGACCCGCTACGCTCAACGCATGTTGATCGAAAATGCGCTCTCCGACGCGGTGCGTTTCTTCCATATTGATGCGCTCTCCTCAGCGGTGGGGATGAAGGTGGATTTCGACATGGTCTTGCTGGTGCTGGCCAGCGGTCTTTATCGCCTGATCGCTCAACGCATGCACGGCTACGCCGACGCGCAGGCGCGCCAAATTTTCCGCGACCTCATCGATATGCCCGCAGATGTTACCGTCGGCGAAAAGGAAGTGGCGGTCAGCTTTCACCGCCGCGCACACCTGCCGATCCTTCTAGCGTCCGATCTCATGGAAAAACGTATCGCAGTGCCCTGGTGGGATGGATTACCACTACGCCTGACAACCTACGATGGACGTCAAAACACTTAGCTCAACAGTTGTCCGTGGAAATCCAGGCTAGCACAGCTCGCGATCCTTCACTGCTGTGGTGATGTGTTCTCCAGTGATGCCGCATGCCCCGGCCGCACGGTCGCCAGGGCGGTCCAGCAGGGGCAAAGCAAAGATGTGTGGCGGCGACTTATGCCATTCAGGCGTTCTTTCCTGTTACATTTCGCCTGTTCCTTGTTGATTGTTGAGCCGTCCTTGTGTGAAGAGCGACACCCCGCCGTGTCGATCGTGCGAGGAAGCTTGGAATTGTCCTTTTTCAGGGTTTGTTCATTCCAAACGAAGCTGGCAGGGAGAGGCGAGAAGCAGTTGGATTCTTGTAGTGTCTAGCCAAGGCCCCGTGCACGTCTCTCTCAGAAACTGAATCAGACCACGCCGCCCCCGACTACGCACGAGCCGAGCCAGACGTGTCGTGTTTTGCGCCAGGGTGTTCAGCAGATGTCCCAGTCGCATTAGGAAGTGGTAACCCTTCATGGCCTTCCAGTCCTGCGAAAAGCAATGCTCGTACTGATAGCCTTGACACTTCTCCACCAAAAAGTTGCTCTCGATTCCCCAACGATGCCGCGCGCCCAGGTTGCATCGCTCATGGACGTTCTCCCGTCTCAGCGGTTCGCTGGAGATCCAAGCATGACGCGAGGCTTTCTGCACCAGCTTCAGCGAATCCGGGGCCAGTTCTTCCCAGGTTTCTTCGCAGATCACCACATGCAGAGTTTGCCGCCTCCGTTCTCTCTCCCCGTAGCGATACTCGATGTCGTTCACCCATCGGAAACGTTGCTTGCGGTCCCCCCAGTGCTGTTCCCAATGCTGGTTGCGCTGCAGTTGTCCGAGCCCGCGGACCTCTTCCCATACCGACGGCAGCGAGTCGTCCTGCAGTACGATCATGAACTGCCAATGGTAGCGCCGGCACAGTTCCACGACCGGGCCGTTGGCATACAGCCCGTCCAACAAAACCAGGATCGGCAGACGCGGAAAATACTCTTTCATCCGCTGCGCCAGCCGGCGAAAAGCTTTTAGTTCGCAGTCTTGTTTATCCCTCTCCTGGTCGTACTCTTCGTAGGTCAGAAACTCGCTCAACAGCGGAATGGTTATGCCATTCGCGAAGGCCAGGTTGGCCTCCAAAACATAGACGTAGTATTGCGTCTCACTGGCTAGGCTCCCGTCTTTCTGCTTGCGCTGTAGGTCTCGCTCCAAGCATTGCTCGGTCCACAGCCTGTTCCGCACCATCTTCTGCGTTCCATCGATCGCCACCGGATAACAGTTCCCCACCAGGTAGCGCAAGAATTTCTTCTTGCGGATGAACCGCTGGATCAGTTCGACCAGGGCTCCCTCGATCTCGTTTACCTCGATCCCCGCCAGCAGCCGGTTCAGCGTGTCCTGATGCGCTACACTTTCCAGCTCCGGAAACAGCCGTCGCAGGTTCTCCTGGAACTGCGGCAGAGTCATCTGTCGGTTGGCTTCTCGTCGCGAGGCCATCTGGAATACAAACAGGAGTATCCCGTACAACAGCAACACCGTCGATTTGTGTCGGATCGTTTTCGGATTCCGCGGGTCGCGGATCTTCCCCAACCGCTTCAACAACGTGGGCAGGGCCGAACGATACGCTTGGAGCTGTTCCTCCACCGCTTCCTGCCGCGCCTGCTGTTCCTCCCTCACCGTCTTCCAGGGACTCGTTCCGTTCCCGATCGTGCCCCTCGGCGAACTCTCGAGACCCTCGGCGACCTGACGCTTGCGCAGTTCTTTCGCCGCTCGTCTCCGGTCCTGTCTCTCTTGTCTCCGTTCTTCTCTGCGGCCCCGGCAGCTCATCGCTGCCCCTGGCCTTCTTCGCTCGTCCCTTGCAGAAATGCACGAAACTCCGGCACCAGCGGATATACGTAGATCGCCCGGGGAGTCGATAGGTAGCGTGTGTGACGATCCATCCGTCCTCGCCCACGCGTCTCCCCCAAGCGAATCCAGTTGGCTGCTTGATAGCACGTCCCCCGGTAGCGGGCCAGCTCCACGAACGTTTCCAGCAACACCGGCCCGTAGCCGTAGCGTTCCTCCCAGTCTTTCCGTATCCGCTGCGCCGCCAGCGACAACACCTTGCTCGCTAGATTTTTGACCCGCACCCAGGGAAAAATTAAGAAACGCGTATTCGCCACCACCCAGTTCAATCTTTGCTGGCGATCGCGTTCCGTCCATCCGATCCACGCGTCTCGCTCCCGCAGCGCCCACGCCGAGGAAGCAAACAGCAAACAGCCCAAGCGACGCCCCTCCCGGCCCACCAGAAAATACCGCTGATGCGCTCCAAACGGGCGCTTGTACCCCAGCGGATGGTAACGTTGCACGTACTCGTTCCACAGCTGGTTCGCTTCCTTCCCGCCTACCGGTTGCACTTCCACCGGGCCCACCTCTTGCACGGTTCCGGCAATCTCCTCCTCCGCTGCGCTGCCCGCTCCCACCACGATCGTGCGCCCCCCCATGTGCTGATTACTGGCGCACAGCTTTGGCAATTTCACTAAACCCAGCGCCTCCAGTTGCTGCAAAGCCTTCGCGCAGGAAGCCAGCTTGTTGCGTCCTGCCGGGGTAACCCAATCCAGGTGTTCGCAGATGGTCTGTACCAGCTCTTTCCGACTCAGCCGCCAGTACACCCGCACCGTCTCTTGAATCTCCTGAATCTCTTGATGGCTGAATTCCCGTCCGGATAAGAACTTCGGTACGCCTTCTGCATTTCGTTTCAATGTGGGGCCTCCGCATCGAGTAATCCACACTGATCCTCTCAAACGCGATAACGGATGTCCAGTGCTTTTTGCGACAAAATAAATCGCGAGGTGGGTGTATGTTGTTCTCAGCTTTGGGTTAGCAGGACTACGCGTCAGTGCTGTGTGTTCTCCCGCCAATTCCGCATTTTTCAAAAGAGCGTCACTGACTAACGTTTTGATTTCCAGATCCGCCAACCGATGCCTCCAAAACCAATAGCACTAGCCCCAACTCTGAGATGTCACCACTATTGGGGAACCGACGGGCTGGCATCTACGACTGCAACGACGCAAGCAATCTTAGGTTGTGTTCCTTTCTGCACAGAAACACTTTTATCTGGTGACTAACATCTGGGCTGGGACTGTCCGTTCTTTATCCAAAGTGGGCAGAAGAGTGATGGTCCCCGCCAGAGTCAAGAACTCTGCCCAGCCGGTTTGATCGTGGGTGACATCGCCGGGCAAGTACTGCTGCGTCGAGTGCGCGCCAACAGGAAGGCCGTGGGGCGTCGATTGCTCATGCGGAGACACCGGATGCAAAAGCAACACGCGATCCATCGCCTCATCGTTGTCAGAGATTCCATCTTGGATTCAGTAAAGGAGAAAGACACATGAAAATGCTCAGATTCTCACTAACCCTGCTGACGCTACTCACTGTCGGGACCTTGGCCGGGTGCTCAGGAACGCCCAGGAAATCACCTGATGTTTCCGACAGTATTCGCAAATCGCTCGATCAGGCAGGGTACAAAGACGTTTCCGTCAGTCAAGATCGCGATAAGGGCATCGTCACCCTCGGCGGACAAGTGGCCAGCGAGAACGACAAGGCACAAGCCGAAGCCCTTGCAAGGTCCTTGGCGGGCGCGCAGGTTGTCGCGGATCAGATTGCCGTGATTCCTGTGGGCGCAGAAAAAGAAGCCAAGGCTGTGAACTCCGATCTGGACGTCGGCATCGAAAAGAATCTGGATGCCGCGCTGATCCAGAACAAGATGCACGACAGCGTGAAATACGACGTGAAAAACGGCGTGGTCACGCTGACGGGCGAAGTGAACTCGCAGTCCAAGCGCGACCGTGCGGAGAAGGTGGCAACCGGAGTGCCGAACGTTAAGCAGGTCGTGAATGATCTGCAAGTTAAGAATCAAAAAGCGACTTCATCACAGTAAAAGATGGGAGTGCCGCTGCCCTGAAGAACTGTGCGCTTAAGAACGTCGCAGGAGCACTGCATATTGAGGCTGTCAAAGGCGCCACACTCAAAGTTGTTTCGGGTTCACCGCACGGCATGTGTTCCGCCTACGAGGACCAGATCAACGCGGAAATACTCGCGTTTCTACAGCAGAGTCGCCAAGCTTAGCCGTGGAGTTGGGGGCTCCGCATAAGTTCCCGCGCAGCCGGAAAGCCACGCAAGATGGCCGGTTGCTGCGCCGCTATCGCCGCCGTTGGAAAATCGAGCGTTTGTTCGCTTGGCTTCATAAGTTTTGGCGCGTGGTCATTCGTTGGGAATACTACCCAAAGAACTTCCTCGGAGTGGTGCAGCCCGCTTGCGCCGTCATCCTCCTGAGGTATTTAGGAGATGGCTTTTAGTTAACGCCGCCACCGCTGATGCCGCGTTGGATGGCCAATTGGTCTTCACCTTCAGATTTTGGGTTAAAGTTTCATCTGCCGAAGAACTTTATGGTCTCGTTCGTCTTGACTCACAGCTCCTACCCGAACTTCTTTCCCCGATCGAAGTTTATGGTCACTGTGCGAATTCGAACAGCACCAACCGGTGAACTATGGCTACCATCTTCGCTGTGCGTAATCATCTGCGGTGGCGGCGTTCGGGATCGAGCGGCACCACAAAGGAAAATCAAATGAAACTGAAGACATCGCTAGTTGCGGGTGCGTTCTCGTTAGTGCTATCTATCGCCGGATGCACCGCGAGCCAAACGCCAGGACCACCTGGACCGCAGGGGCAGCCAGGCGCGACGGGCCAGACCGGAGATTCGAGTCGTGACGCAGATCAGCGCCGCGCGGAAGATCAAAGACGGGCCGACGAACAAAGGCGTGGCGAGGAACAAAGAGGAGCCGATGAACAAAAACGGGCCAACGACAAGACTCGAGGAAGTCATGCCGAACCATGTCCGTCAGGAGAGCATAGCCATACAGACCCCGGTACGGGAAAAACGAGTTGCGTCAAAGACTGATGACCTACGCGGGAATTTCCGCGTTTAGGACCAACACCGAGAACAACAGCGTCAGCAACTGAAGCCACATTTCCGATACGGCTACCTAAGTTACCGGTCAGGACTTATCAGGCAGTTGGAAGGGGACCAGCACACTGGAGCTACTGAGGGTGTTCTTCCGATCGCTGCGAAGACTTGCAATGCTTGTGCAAGCCCAACCCCGGAATTGACCCTGATCGAGCCGTATCATTCGACGGAGGATGGACAATCGTACATTGCGGATTGTGTCCCTAAGCATTGGCAAAACAGGCGGCGTGCGAATTTTCGACGCGTCAAAACTGTAGAACTATGATAAGTAAGTAATTAATGGTTAACATTATCATCCCAAACCGCCGCTACTTGTGCAATACATGCTGAGCGCGCACCTGCGACAAATACTCTGGTGGCCGGAATTCAATGGTGACGTCCCGTTGAACTTGGATAGGCCTTTTGTTCAAGAGAGTGGGCCTGTAACGCCACAGGCGAATGGCGCTTATTGCAGCAGGAAGAAAAGAGATCGAGCCGCTCACAAACTTTATATCCAACACTTGGCCGAGCTGTCCGATGTTGGTGTGAACCTTTACGATTTCTGCCGATCCGTATCGATCCCCAGGCCTTGGATAGCGAGGCCAAACGAAGAAGACAAGCTCACCAGCTTGCAATCGAGCGGGTTTATGAGCCACTGCAAGTCCGGGCTCGGGAGAAACAAGTACGGAAAGTTCCGAGGTCATCGCGAACGAAGAGGAGGCGGCGATCGGTTTTTCCGGGAAAGTCACCCTGAACGGTTTGTTCCCATGGGCTGGGGGAGTGACAAGGATTACGGAAGGCGGTGAGGGGTGTGGCACTGTGCCTGTCGCAGGAGTTACCCTGCGTGCGACGGGATTTCTTGGCGCGCCACTTATCGAGCCAACAACCTTGGGTGAATGTGAGAGTTTGGGATTCGGAGGTAGTGGCCCGTTTCGCGCGATTACCCTGGCCGAGCCATTGCGCCCCGGACTGGCTTCGGAATTAAGAGATGGTTTAGATTCCACTGTCGAAGGTGAATTTAAATCTGCGGAAGGTATTTTCGCGAAAGATTTTGAGTCCCGGGTGCTTTCCTTGGACTTTTCTTCGGAAGGCGTGGCGTCATCGAGTTTATTGGCACCCGAGGAGGTATCGGAGCCAATGAGGGATCGGCTCGTTGCTGCTGAAGATGCTCCGGTCGGACTCACGTGGCTAGAAGAATCTTCCAGTGGTCTTTTGAGAAATTGAGTGGATGGATTCTCTGAGCGCGATTCTTCCGTCTCCGGCGCTGGCGGAATTACTGCAGGCATAATGAAGTTATTTGCTGCCGGCGGAGTGAAAGTTCGCGAAGTCGTATCGCCCGGGCGATTAGGCAGTGCCGGCGAGGTGGTATCAACACCCAGTACTGATTTCTGGGCGACTCCGAGGCGTTTTCCGAGCGGGCCGCGCCCCATTGTAAGTCCAACGGTGAAACCAATCACCGCGAACAAAAACACCAATGCGAACGCGGCGACCTGCAACCCGGATATCTCAAGAACATGTTTGCGTGAGGGAGAATTCTCGTTGTGATCCGCCGAGTACTTGACTCTTGGTCGTCGAACTCGCGATCCAAAACCGGAGACTCGGCTAGGGTGGTGCACCTTTTCCTGGAGATCTTCGGCAAGCGATGGCAGTTTCACGTCCAGAATTTCAGACGTCATGATCTTAGATGCTTGAGACGCAGTGTACACAAGCAGCCCGGGCGATGAGGTTTGTTCTTGCTCAGGGAAATCACTCCCAATTGGCTCTTCTGGAAATCTTTCGAGGGTTGCGGGGATGAGGGTCTCAACCGGGGCCTGCGTTACGCCTTCCATTCCCGGCGACGACTTTTCGGACGCAATCCAATTTGAAATTTGATTGCGGGCCTCGGCAGTGAGATCAACAAATCGGATGCCTGCGTTTTTTTTCGATTCCGCTAGCCACACAATCTGCGCGGAAATTTCGATGCTCTGCCCGGAACTGGGCAATTGAAACCGAATGAGTGAGAGGTAGGCATCTATCACAAGGGGGACGGCTGCGGCAACGGCCATGCCTGTCTCACTTATATTGAGGACGGTGCCGCCGTTGCTACCCCCGAGCTCGACGTACGCGCGGGAGGCTGGAGCGGTGCGCATCTGAAGGCGGCGGTCATGCGTGGGGTGAATCGCGTCAACCCACACATGGCTTTCGGCGTTGGGAGCGGCTGCTTCCGCTGTTGTCGGTATTTCCGCTACCTTCCCCGTCTTCTTCCGCTGCGCGATTTCTATGAGTGTTGCTAGCTTGCCGCCCGCCTTCGAAAGTGCTTCAAAGACGTACGCGACATTCTTCGGGTTGAACTGAAGCTGCCGGGCAGTAAGAGTCAGTCGGATGCAGTCGTAGACTTCACCTTGCTGGCTTTCGGAAAGATAGTCCTGTAGTTCAGAATAGAGTGCGCCGTTCTCGTAGTTCTCTCTCCACTCAAGCATGGCCTGGAGACGACGAGTGGTGTCCTTCTCCAATTCTTGTTCCTGCTGTTCTACTGCGGCGAATTCGGCGAACACTTCTGGTTGACCGTGGGGTAATGCCTTGGTTATTTCTCTCAATCCACCACGCAATTCCTGAACCTTGTTGGACGGTAAAGACGTTTTGCGACAGACCCACTCTCCTCGCGTCTTGTCGAACTCTATCGAGGCGCGATACTCATCTGTTTCATACTTGAATACTGGCAACGGCTTGAGCGGTGGCCACCTACCGGCCAAGAGTAATTTCATCTCGGCCTGTTGCACTGGAGACACGAGTCCAGCAAGGTTGGGCCTGGCTCGTTCGTGTTCGTGCAATTTCATGATTCGACCTGAAGAGTTCCACCCGCCACACGATTTTTCCGGGGTGCGACCAGTAGACTTATGGAGGCGGTCGAAACTTCCCCGGGTCTTGTTAGCCCTCAACCCTGTCCGGCCGGATTAGTTGCTGGCCTGCGTTCAACGAGAGCCGCTTCAACACACCCTGAGAGTCCCGTCGCCAATGGCAACAGTTGTAGTCAGACCTCGCTAAGCTCCCTCAGTTTTGTCCCATCAATTCGTCTGCCGCGCAATCATCGGGTTATCCCCGGAGCGCGCTTCAGTTGTTATCCCCGTGGTCCGCCGCCAATCCACTTCGTTGACGTCCACGCCGCCCTTCCGCCCTTGGGTATCTTGGAACATCAACAGGTCGCCGTCTCTCTGGTACTTGGCGACTTCATAGATCTGGTTGGACTTCGTCACCAGGAGCGTAAATCGTCCACTGATCTGCCCATTGTTGGACGGCTGTCCAATGCCTTGCATGATTCCGGCGTTTTCGCTCGCGGTGCTCGCACTCTTGACCACCGCCAGTTGAATCACGTTTGACTGCGGCGCTGTGTTGTACACACTCGGCCGTGCAGATGAAGCATACGGCGGGCGGTCTGGATGATTTGTTTGTGCCAGAGTCCGCGGTAGCACGATGTCGTCCATCAACCGCAGTTCCAGCGGCTCCTCTCCCTTCAACGTCGGCCTCGGCCCTCGGAACGGCAAACTGATCACCTTCCACGGCCAGAGTGGCGGAGTCATCCACTCGACAACATCACGTGTCGCGTGCCCCTTGCCGTCAATGTCTCCTTGCTTGTCCACCTTATAGCCGCGCGCCTGGATCACCTTTGCCGGCACGGGCAAGTCTCCATTCGGCAGGATTACCCGGTCAAACGTAATCTTCAGGTAGCCCTTGCCCACGAGATGCCCTGGCTCCTTCTCCGCCTCCAGATGTCCGCCCAGCATGCTGCCTCTAGGGAACAGCGGTCTGCCGAACTCCTGCATGGTCCTTAAGTGACACAGCACCGGGTCACCAACTGCTGCTGTCGCGGACGAGAAGTTCGGCTCGTCCATCGTACATTGCAGAAGCGTACCGGCAGGCACCAGCTGATCCTGGGCCCGTATCCCCGGCGCCAACCCCAGTAGTGCCACCGCACTAACCAACATGCCGATGAGTCGTTTCATGTTCGTCCTCCAGATTGTCGCTTTCTCTCAACGGCTAGGCAAACTAGCCGCTCCCGCCCGCAAGCACGCCTGGAACCTCCCAAATGGACATACCTTGGCATCACCCGCGGTTGTCCGACCCAACCCAGGGATCTTGAAGAAGTTGCTCCACCCTGTGATTTCTCGTCCGCAGGCAATCTTCCGGGTTCAGTCCCAGTACTTCCTATGACGGGGTGTCCCTTCTGATTTAATTAGGCGAAACTCCGGGCCGATGTTCCCTGAATAAGTAGAGAGGTCCCGCGGAGCGGAGATTGCCCGGGGGGAGGAAGTCATGCAGATTTTGGGGCGCAGCGGCGCGGGGCTTATTTTGTTTCTTACTTTTCCCGTTCTGGAAGCCTCTTTATTTGTAGAGAGGCGAAGACGTCAGAGAGCTTCAATCGCATTTTCCAGCGTGGAAGGGTGAAGCGGGTATGAAGCAGGATCATCACCCTGCGGTTCACCTTTTGCGTCACCCGGAGCGTGCCCCATTTGGGCCTAGCCCGCAAATCCCAGGACCTTCCAACCGACCGAGTCGCGGTTGTGCTTCGGATCGCCAAAAAAGCCTTCCAGCGTGTGTTTTCGCATGAGATCGAAAAATTCTCCGCCGGTCAACCGTTTGGTGATTGGCGTCCGATCATGCTCTAGCTTTTCCAGAACATCAGTCTGATCCGTGAACTGTAGCTCAGCAAACGTTCTACCAGTGATCTGGTGAGCCAATGCTTCCAGATGCTGAATCCCTCGACTATATGCCGGGCGGAAATCCTTCAGGTCGCTTGTCAATACGAGATCGATATAGTGGACCACACCGGCCAATTTCGCCCCAGGCTGCTGATCCGCCGGAATGATCTGGTCCGTGACAGCCTCGACGGCAGCGGCTTGAGCAGAATTGAAGAAGCGAAATTCCAAGGGCCGCACAGCCCGGCTCCCACCAGCTTCCGACGAATACGTTTGCGGAAACATCAACATTTTCAACCATGCCGACGGCAAAATGAGGCTGCCTGTACAGATTCCGCACTGGTGTAAGAATTCACGCCTGGAACTTGTCCACTCCAGGTTCTTTTTGCTCACGCGTTTAGTCCACCTCCCTTCCATCCCCGCACAATATGCTCGCTGACCCAGTATGCGAGCGCTTGAATGGTCAGACATGGATTACAGCCACCCGAATTCGTGATCACACTTCCGTCAACCACAAACACGTTTGGAACATCGTGGACGCGGCCACTGCGGTCGGCGACTGAACTCCGCGGGTCGGATCCCATGCGGCAAGTCCCGCACTGATGCTGGCCCAATGGGCCGTCTGGCTCCGGCAGTATGCGGTCGTGTATTGTGAACTGCGCACCGGTCTCCATTAGGAACTGCTCAGCGCGGCCCGCGATCCATTCCAATTGAGGCGCGCTCCAGCTGTGGGCCCGGTGCGTGACTCGTACGATGCGCATTCCAAGCGCATCGCTCAGTTGCGGATCCAAATCGACTCGATTGCCTTCTCGTGGCAGACCATGAGCTCCGCAGTAAAGGCGAATGTGTTTCCAGAAATATTTCCTATAGAACTCTTTGAACTCGCGTCCCCATGATTTCATTCCCTGAGGGCGCGGAACGGTGTTAAGTACTCGCAGAGGCGTACGACTGAACCCGTTGTATAAGACACCCCCGCCTTCCAGGTTTGCATCCTGAAACTGGAAGTCGAGCGCAAAACCTGGGCCAGGCCCTTGTCCATCGCTCACGACTTTGTCGAAGTATCCGAATACCGCCACACCACGATCCTGGTGTGCGTGCCGTCCAACCTGGTCATATCGATTCCCAATTCCTGTCGGGAACCACTTGGATTGCGAACTAAGCAGCAGGCGTGGCGTTTCGACTGCAGACGCGGCAACTACCATCAGTTTTGCCTGCATTTCCTTCCATGGCCCATTGCCTTCCCTGTAAATCACTCCGTTTGGGCGTCCACTCCCGTCCACGGTGATCTCGCGAACAACGGCCTGAGCAAGCAATGTGCACATGCCCGTCTTGAGCGCTCGCGGAATGACGGTGACTGCAGTCGAAGACTTGGCCTCCACCTCGCACAAATAACCGATGCAATAGCTGCAGCGGATGCATGCAGGCCGTCCCCGGTACTCTTCCGACGTAATGGCCAGCGGAGGATGAAAGGGCTTCCATCCCAGCCGTCGTGCAGCCGGGAACAACATCTGCGCCTCGCGATCGTCAGGAAACGGGGGCATGGGGTAAGGCTTACGACGCGGCGGCCCGACGGGAGGGGTCTCCCCGCATATCCCGAGTTCATATTCGGCTCTTTCGTAATAGGGCTCCAGCTCGTCGTAGGTGATGGGCCAATCCTCAACTGTAGATCCTGCAATCGCGCCGTAGAGTGATTTCAGGCGGAATGTCTGCGGGTGAAATCTCCACGAAAGGCCCTGATAACTGACTGTCCCTCCACCAACGCACCAGCCATTGATGGAAAAATAACCGTCACGCGAAGACACTTCGCGTGACGCAGTCCCCGGGTCGGGGCGATAGGATTGAGTTTCCACAAAATCTGGTCCAAAGCGTTGCCCCGTTCGATTCCACGGTGCCTGTGAGCCAGTGAGCTCATCATCGTCCGAGTCTGCTGCCGAAAAATTCCGGCCACGATCCAAGAGTGCCACTCGCAGCCCAGCCTGCGCCAGTTCCGCAGCAACGATTCCACCGCCCGCCCCGGCGCCAATTACAATCGCATCGACAGATGCTTCGCTCATACCCTCAAACCCCACATGTCGGTTCGCCTGGCTGCGGCTCCGAGCAGTTCAGCGCTACAAGTCTGCCGAGTTCTTTCCGAACCGAGACCATTCGGGCGGTCACTGGCGGAGTAGGCAAATGACTCATGGATTCTTCTCAATCATTGGTCTGTAGGTATCGGGACGGCGCTCCTGAATCACGAGACTCTTCAGCTCACCATCGGCCGGACCCACAGAAAGCCACCATAAGCGTGATTCCCTTGTTAGGTCGAGCTCAGCCGTAGCCAGGCCGTCAGTCGTTTCTGCCATCACTTCTCCATCCGGATTTATGATGCGACTCGCAGCACCATCGCTGACGGAAGCAACCAGATACACACCGTTATCAAGGGCTCGGGCTCTCGTGATCGTGTCGAAATGTCGCGCGCCCGGGTCTCCTGCTATCGGCAGGAATACGATCTCTGCTCCCTCGAGACGCATGATCCGAAATGTTTCAGGGAAGACGAAATCCCAACAGATCAAAATCCCAATGCGCCCAAAGTCCGTATCGAAAACCGGGTACTCACTCCCGGGAGTTTCCCCGTCCTCGACTTCGGCAAGAGGAAGATGCGTCTTTCTGTACTTTCCGGCAATTCGGCCCTGGCGATCGATCAGCACAGCCGTGTCGTATGTCTTGCCTCCGTCTAATTCCAGCATGCCGGCAATGATATAGGCGTTGTACTCTTGCGCTTTGCGCGCCAGAGCGTCGGTCACTGGCCCTGGAATCGGCTCGGAACGATCATGGACTGTCCCTTTCACTCCATGTTCGGGAAAGAACTCTGTTAGCAGAATTGCATCCGGTTTCTCGCGGCCAGCTTCGTCCAACACCTTTTCCATGAGGTGGAAGTTGCCTTGAACAGTGGTCTCCCACGGCTGCGCAATCCTTGTTGTGACGACCCTTACCCTGCGCGGTGGAGGCTCGCTCGTTTCTACCAGGCTGGGGTGCCGGAAAATCACTGAACCGTCGTTTGTCCACCGCAGCCAGAGCTCAATGGTCACGCTCGCCGATTTTTGGGGCGCGCGTAAGGTCCGAGCCGCACGGCGCCAACCATTTTCCGCCGAAGAAATCTGGTCTACATAGTCACGTTGAACTGGTTTTCCATCCGGAATGCTCCATGACAGCATGACTCCTACGCTGCCACGCTCGTTGACAATGTCTGTCGGCTTGTACAACACCTCGAACCGATAGAAATGACCAGCATTGACTGGTATATCCTTTGCAATCCACTTTCCGAACGAGGAAAAATCAACAGCCGCAAGTCGCAGCGTCGCGCCTTCGGCTTCTTTTGCCAAGCCTGCGCGAGGCTGCAGATCAGGACGTGGCGACCAGAATTGCCATGAAATGAGCTTTCCCGAGGGGTCAACGCGGAATTCGGGATTGGGAACAAGATTAGCCTTTCCCTGCGCGAAGACGGTCACACTGCACAGGCAACCGATGCCGAGAAGTCTATAGATTCGCATTTACCATCCCCGGGTCACCAAGAGTTCTATGTCGTGCTTCCAAGCTGCGGTTCCCATTGTATCCACTGGAGTTGCGAGACTGCGGCTCAAGCAAAAGTCAGCTTTCTTATACCAAACTTCTCCAATGTTGCATCTAGAGGATTCGAGAGTCACCGCTTTGCTCGACTTCTTCATGCGTTTCGTCCTTTACGAACCTGATGCTTTCAAGACTGACTTCGTCCTCCGTACCGAATGAACGAGGGCACTGTAGCGATCGCCTCGGTAAACCGAACGCGTGAATTCGACCGGGCATCCGTCCCGCGTGTATGTCCTTCGATTGACAACAAGAACAGCGGTACGCGCAGGCACGCTCAGTAGCTTTCGGCATCCAGAATTCGGAATCTCTGCTGAGATTTCTTCCGAACAGTTCTCCAGAGAGAGCCCATACGATTCTTCCAGAACGCGGTATAGCGAGGTCTTGGCCAGGTCAAACCGTTCAAGCCCCGGACACAACCGTTCAGGAATACGAGCAATCTCCAGCGCTAACGGCTCTCCATCGTTCAAACGCACTCGCTGAATCTCGTATACCTTTTGGTCCTCGCGGAGTCCGAAGAACTCCCGCTCGGTTGCTGCAGGAGTAACCAAGCCCAGCGAAATCAAGCGTGATTCTGGGCGCCCGCCCCGCTCTCGAATCTCTTCGCTGAAGCTGCGCAGTTCCTGTTGTTGCTTCCGCAGACGGCTTTGCCTGACCACGGTTCCTATGCCCCGACGCGAATCTATTAAACCTTCGCGGTCGAGCAAGCTCATCGCTTGGCGCAGTGTCATGCGACTGATGCCAAAATGCTCGCAGAGCACCCGCGCGGGCGGCAGGACATATCCCGCAGACAAGACCCCACTCGCCAGCAAAGAACCGATGGACTCAGCAACCTGAAGGTAGATAGGCGTCAGCGCATCTTTGTCAATTCGAATGGACGAAAATGGTGTGACCGTTTGAGCAGGCATAGTCACCCTTGTTCGCTTTGTCTTGATGTATCCGCAGGTTGTCTAGACATATGATCTAGACATATGGCAGATACTCTGGTACCTTGTCAAGTACTTTTGGGAGGCACCCGGATGGTAGCGACGGGAATCGCCCTGGCTGTACTTTCGGGCCTGTTTAATGGCTTGTTTACTACGCCAATGAGGCTTGAGGCCCGCTGGAAGTGGGAGAACACCTGGATCGTCTTCATCGTCCTTGCGTGCCTGATCATGCCGACGGCAATAGTCTCTTTCAGCTCACCAGAGTGGCTGAGGATTCTCCGCGAAGCGCCCCATGATGCTGTGTTAAGCGCAGTAATGTTTGGATTCAGCTGGGGTTTTGGTGCGATTTGTTTTGGAAAGAGCGTCCACACTATTGGCGTGTCCATGGCAAACACCTTGGTGATCGGGTTGAGCGCGGCCCTGGGCTCGTTGGTTCCTTTGTTCATGAAAACTAAGTTGCATGTTGGGATGAAGGAGATTGTTCTGTTTGCGGGTGTAATCTCTCTCCTTGTTGGTGTGGCGGTTTGCGGAAAGGCAGGGCGCATCCGCGACGGCCAGCGGCAACCATCAGGCATTCCATCGGTTACGGGTTATCTTCTCGCCATTGCGGCAGGGGTGATGTCCGCTATCTTTAATATCGGATATGTCTTGGCGCTTCCCATTTCAGATGCCGGAGTCATCCATGGCTTGACTCGATTCGCGGCCACTAATCTGATTTGGTTCTTAATGCTTGGTGCCGGATCGATTCCGAACATTACCTATTGCGTACTGCAGATGAGGCGTAATGGCACGTCCGCACTGGTTTACATGCCTGGTTCCTTGCCGTCTTGGCTCCGTAGCAGCTCGATGGCGTTATTGTGGGGCGGCAGTATCTTTCTCTATGGGGCCGCGACCCCGCGTCTGGGGATATTGGGACCGTCCGTAGGCTGGCCACTCAGCCTCGCTGTCGGCCTGCTCGTAGCAAATGTTATGGGTGTTCTTCTCGGAGAGTGGAGGGGTACGGCTCATCCAGCCGCCAGACTCATGTGGATTGGGTTGGGGATATTGCTCTCCGCGATTGTTCTCTGCGGTCTTTCAGCGAGGTTTCCACAGTGACTTCAAGCGAAGTAACTAAAGCAATTCGGGGAAGGTTGGTAGTGTCATGTCAGGCTACTGAAGGCGAGATCTTCCATGACGCACAATTGATTGCGCGCTTTGCAGCCGCGGCGGTCGCGGGGGGAGCGGCTGCCATCCGGGCGAACGGGCCTGCCGACGTGCGCGCCATTCGCAGCATCACAAGCGTGCCAATTATTGGCATCCAGAAAGTTCGGTATCTTGATGGAATAGTTCTCATCACACCCACTTTCGAGTCAGCAAAGGCACTCGTTGAAGCTGGGGCGAATATGGTTGCTCTTGATTGCACCTCGCGCGGCCAAGAATCAGGAGCTTTAGATCGTGTTCGCGAAATTCGGCACCGGCTGAACGTTCCCGTGCTCGCTGATGTCGCCGAGATTGCCGAGGCGACGGCTGCAGTGCAGGCAGGCGCCGATTTTGTCTTATCTACCCTGCGCGGGTATACGGAAGAAACGAACTATGTTCACGACTTTGACCCTAGCTTTATACGGGATCTGGTTCGTGCCAGCAGCGTCCCTGTAATTGCCGAAGGTCGCATAGCATCGCCCGAGCAAGCGCGACAAGCGGTGGCTGCAGGGGCACTCGCGGTAGTCGTTGGCACAGCCATCACGCGTCCCTCGGACATCGCGCGCGGCTTTTCGGCTGCGATTGAAAGCGAGTATCTGCGTCGCAACCAGCTAACCGAGGCGGTTGGCATCGATCTTGGTGGGACTCAGACGAAATACGGCATCGTGCGTTCAGACGGCGCTGTCCTGTTCAAGGCTGCGCTCGAGACGCCAGCGAAATCTGGGGCGCAAGCGTTACTCGATAGTTTGAAACGGGTGACGGAGATCGCGACAAGGTGCGCTAAGGATGGCGGCTATAAGCCCGTTGCCATTGGGGTCGCCACTGCCGGTTGGGTTGATGCACGAACTGGTCGCGTTGTGTATGCAACCGACAATCTTCCAGGCTGGACCGGCACCCGGATTGGAGAGGAACTCTCCGCTGTCTCCAGTCTCCCAGTGGCGGTCGAGAATGATGCGAACGCGTTGGCGGTTGGCGAGAAGCATTTTGGGGCCGCGAGATCCTTTGCGGATTTCGTGACTTTGACACTTGGGACTGGTTTGGGAGGTGGCTGCTATGTAGGAGGAACCCTGAATCGAGGTCCTCACTACATAGCCAATCAAATCGGGCATGTTCCTTTTGAGTCCAATGGACTGCCCTGCTCCTGCGGTATGCGCGGCTGTCTGGAGACCTACGTGAACGCCGCAGCCCTGATCCGTTACGCCGGCGATTCGTACCGGTCAGCGGCACAAGTCATAGCCGCTGCCAATGCGGGTGAAAAACAGGCAGGTGAGGCGATCCGAGTACTGGGCCAGCATCTCGCGAGAGGCAGTGCAACTTTGATCGCCCTTCTTGACCCTCAAGCTCTGATTTTGGGGGGCGGGCTGACGGAGAACAATCCGCTCCTGATCTCTGTTCTCCAGGAGGAATTGCCCCAACTCCTTCGCCCTTGGGAGATTCGCAGGCTCCGGATTTTGCCCTCGGAACTTGGGTATCACGGAGGTGTTCTGGGCGCTGCTGCTTTGGCGTTCGAGAATGCGTTCGAGTCAACGCGCAAGGGGCAGTACGATGGTGAATCCGTCATTCGGGCCATGTGACAGAGAACAATCAGTGAGCTTTTGATTCTCTACCCTCGCCTCTTGAGCCATTCCGCGTATTCCGAATACAGCTTCGTGGATTCTGGGAGTCCACAGAAGGCGAGGATGTCTCGGCTGTAGTTAAAAATTAAGCGGCGGTTCGACCCGGTTCTGAAAGAATTGGGTTGCCAAATCCTTTGAAAGGAGAACCGCTTGTACCGTTCGCCGTGTGGCGGACGTAATACAATCGGAGCGGCGCAGAACAACCAACGGCTTCGCTTGTTTGTTTCCAACTAGTCGCATCAAACGTTGGTTTAGAAGAGGAAAAGCATATGTTCGAGGAATGGACACGCCGCGAGCTTCTATTTGCTCTTGGCGCCGGATCGGCAGGGCTAATGATGAGCTCTTCGAAGATTATGGCGGCATCGGCCTCCGGTTCCGTCAAGCCGATCACCGGCAGTTGGTTTGAGTTTCAGCATCATGCCACAGTTGAAGGAGTGGACTGGAATCCTGCCCTCGTCCGTTTTACAACAGAGCAGTGGCAGGCAAAGATCAAAGAGATCGCCGATGCCGGCCTGGATGTTCTGGTGCTGATGAGCACGGCTGTCAACTATCGCGCCTTCTTCGACACCACCATCTATCCGAAGTGGAGGCTGGCCTGCGCCGATCCGATTGAAGCAGTACTTAGCGCGGCAGACAAGCACAGTGTCAAGTTTTTCATTGGCGTAGGCTTTTACGGCGATTGGCAGAGCGACCGAACCATTGTTGACCCGGTGGCCAATCGATACCGGCTTCAGTCGCTGAGCGAACTGGCGGCCCGTTACGGCCACCATCCAAGCTTCCATGGGTGGTACTGGCCCGACGAAGCGGAGATCAATCCGTACTACGCGCCGGAGTTCCTCACCTACGTCAATACTTTGTCGAAAGAAGCGCGCCGGCTCATGCCCAAGGCGCCCATTATGATCGCGCCTTACGGCACGCGTATTGTGAAGCCGGACGACCAATACCTGCGTCAACTCGACGCCCTGGACGTGGATATTGTCGCCTACCAGGACGAGGTGGGAGTGCGCAAATCCAAGACCTCGGAGACATCGGCTTTCTTCGAAGGACTGCGTAGAGTGCACGATCGCTCGCAGAAGGCGAAGCTCTGGGCCGACGTGGAGATCTTCGATTGCGAAGGAGAGGTCTACAAGACCGCTCTCGTGCCGGCCTCGTTCGATCGCGTCATACTCCAGCTCGAAGCGGTCTCGCCGTGGGTTGACAAGATTCTCGTCTACCAGTACCTGGGCATGATGAACCAGCCCGGTGCGACGGCCTTCGCCGGATCGCCGGCATCGGTCAAGCTCTACACGGATTATCAGAGTTGGTTGAAAAGCCAGTCCTGAAACGATTGAGCCAGCAGGAAGGCATCAAATCGATATTCAGAATGCCTTTGCGCTCCATGAGGAATATACCGCAGATATACGGCTAAAAGCCGTTGGAAAGAAGGTGCAAGCAAAACTGATAACGCTCGGCACGCTGGCCTGGCGCACGCGGCAAAGAACGACGAAGGCGATGCCGGATGCGAGCCAGATCACCCCGTCCATTGCAGAGTTCGCCCGCTTCCTGCTCGGAAAGTGGCCCATTGTAAATGCGTGCTACTTCGTCATCACATCCGCCCCGCAGCCCAGAGGGCAGGCATCGTGAAGAGAATTGGGTGGCACACTTTCCGCAGAACCTAACTCCACATTGCTCCGCTCAACAGGCGCGGAACTGAAGGTGATGCAGGAATTGATGCGGCGTTCGACAATCCGCGCCACTCTGGTCACTTACACCCAGGCGGTAACAACTGAGAAGCGTGCGGCGCAAACGACAGTGGTCGCGCTTTTCCTCTGTAAGAAGGGAAGCAAGGCAACTTAAGTTAAAAGGCCTCGGCCGCGGGTGGCAATCGAGAGTAGAGAGAGTGCTGTATTTGGCCGAGTCGAGACTATGCCTTTTTGGCCACTTTTTGTGCCTGCGCCGGGACGGACCACTTTCAGTAAGTGCTTGAATGAGCGGGGACGACGAGACTCGAACTCGCGACCTCTGCCGTGACAGTGAACGATTTATGAGTATTTGCAGGGACTTACAAGGGCACGGACGGCATCCTAAGTCATTGTAAGTACGTCTTAGACACCGCTATTGTGTACCTTGCTGTGTACCACGCGAGGTTAATTCTAGCCATCTCGTTCAATCCAAACGTAGGGTTCAAACGTAGGTCCGATTCCCACCCGCGCTCCGGATTCTGAAGAAGCTATGCCGCTACTCTGTTTTTCATTTCTTCCAAATTCTCCACAACATCAATTGTGTTTCCAAACTTGGTAAAGAATTCAGCCTGGATTTCTTCGAGAGAAGTCCATCCGGTATGACCTGCCTCGTGTTTTGAGACAACAGCGAAGTGGAATCCGAGAGCAGATGACCCGCCCCGCAGAACTGTGCCAGAGGAAAGTTGAGACTTTTGTCCCAATCATCTGTCGCGGACGTCCCATTGCAGTCTGATTGCTAGCAGCCAGACGCACGCGGCCTTATCCAGGCATTGACATGAATCAGTTAGAGCGACAGTCTCCACCGTGTCCAGCGTGTACCCTGCGCTTGAAGAGGGATTAAATTCTTACGACTTGCGGTCTTCAAACAATGTGTTGTACACAAGACCGGCGATGGCTCCCCCGATAATGGGCGCCAGCCAAAAGAGCCACAGTTGGTGGATGGCCCAGCCGCCGACGAAAAGAGCCGGACCGGTGCTGCGTGCCGGGTTGACCGACGTATTCGTGACGGGGATTCCTATCAGGTGAATCAATGTCAGCGCGAGACCAATCGCAATCCCCGCAAAGCCGGCGGGGGCGCGCCGGTCGGTTGCCCCATGGATGACCAGCACAAAAAAGAAAGTGAGCACGACTTCAGCCACAAAACAGGCCAGGAGTGAGTAGCCGCCCGGTGAATGCAGACCATATCCATTGGATGCAAAGCCACCGCTCAATTGGAAGCCTTCCTTGCCGCTGGCGATCGTATACAACACCGTGCTGGCTAGGAGCGCGCCCAAAACCTGAGCAACGATGTAAGGAATGACCTCAGAGAACGGGAAGCGCTTGCCCACTGCCAGGCCCACGGAGATCGCGGGATTCAGATGGCAGCCGGAAATATGGCCAATGGCGTAGACCATGGTCAACACCGTGAGGCCGAACGCGAGGGCGACCCCTAGGAAACCAATCCCAAGTTGCGGAAACGCTGCGGCTAGGACAGCGGCACCGCATCCTCCAAAGACCAGCCAAAATGTTCCTATGAATTCAGCTGCAAGCTTTTTCCATAGAGGCATAATCAGATTCCTTTCGAGATGTATATCAAAATCATTGGGCGGAAAAGATGGGGAGACGAAACTGCCCTATTGGTGCATGAATTCTACTGAATGCAAAGAATCAAGACAAGGTGACAGGAACAGAAATATCTGCATCGGCGAGGGCGGGATTTGCAAGGCGCCTGTCGGCCCCGGTTGCGACGCAGAATCCGAGGTGGGCTTTTCTGTATCGGCAGACATCACAACAAGACTCGCAGAGTTTTCGATTTCAACCTGTGCCTGTTCCGCTCGCTGTTGACTCACTCTGGCTGGCTGAAAGTATTGCAGGCTGCGATGGTGCCGCTCTCTAAACCGGTGTTGAACCAGCGCATCCGTTGTTGGGAAGAACCATGAGTGAACGATTCCGGACTTACATGGCCGGTGGACATTTTTTGTAGGCGGTCATCACCGACGTCAGACGCAGCACCCAGCGCCGATTCCACGTCTCCCTTTTCGAGCAGGCCGCGCTGCTGAGTGGAATGCGCCCAGACACCAGCAAAACAATCAGCTTGAAGTTCCAGTTTCACAGATAACGGGTTCGCTTCGCGTGAATCGCTTTCCTGAAGCTGATGCACCTTACCTTCAATTCCTGTCAGTTTCTGTACGTGATGCCCCAGTTCGTGCGCGATAACATAAGCCTGCGCAAATTGGCCAGGCGCTCCGAACCGCCGGTTCAACTCATCGAAAAAGCCCAGGTCAATGTAGACCTTCTCATCCTCAGGACAATAGAAGGGACCCGTGGCGGACGCTGCGCTGCCGCATCCGGACTGAGTGTAATCGCGGAAAAGCACTAGCTTGGCGTGTCTATAGGGGGTACCAGTCTGCTGCGGCAGAAGCTGTGTCCACGTGTTCTGCGTGTCATCGAGTACGAACGACACGAATTGTACTAGGGGTTTCTCGGCGGCGTCGCGAGAAGGGTCCGGCTGGCTGACTGCCGTGCCCGAATCTCCTGTCCCGCCGCCAAGCAGGGTAAAAAGGTTGGTCCTGAAAATGAAACTGAGAATCAAAAGACCAATCGCGCCACCTATGCCGATATGGATGCCGCCGAATTGGAAACCACCGCCACCGTCCCCGCTTTCATCGCGGCGGTCCTCGATGTCCTGGCTTTCGCCACCGGGCGACCATTTCATGAATCTGTTCTCCTTGCAAAGAAGCGGACCAACCTGCGCCCCATGGCCGACCGATTAGGACGACTTGCCGGCGGCGAGGCCGCTGAGCATTTTCTGCAGAGTGCCCGCGTCAGGCACTTGGCCGTTCGGGGTGAGCTTATCGACCAAGTGAGGCAATAAGCTGCTCATCACGTTGGTGAGTTGTGAGGGATCCATGCCGGCCTTCTGTGCGGCTTGCTGCAAAGCGTCGCTGTGGAGGACGTTCTGGAGTTGATCGGCGGAAATAGGCAGATTCTGGCTGGTGCTGATCCAAGAACTGACGATGTGTCCGAGGCCGCCTTGCTGAAACATGTTCTGCAAACCGGAAATGCCGCCAACTTGCGGGCTATTGATATAGCTCATAATGGCGCCAAGCGCATTCGCGTTCTGCCCCGGCTGCGACGCACCTGTACCTCCCACGGCCCCCGCGATAGACAGAACTTCATCGAATAGTCCCATAATGCCTCCTTGGAAAGATTGAAATAAGGAGCGATGGGCGGAATCGAGGCGCTCCTTGCATCTGAAAAATGTTACTTCTGTTTCGCGATGATCAGATCCTTGATCTTGTTGTAGGTGGCCTGGGGAATGACCTTTTTTTTCACTAGGTCAGTCTTCTTGGCGTAAGGGCGGCCATCGATGATCTTCTGGGAATAGGCGGCGCCGATGCCTGGAAGTGCGTCGAGTTGGTCCTTGGTGGCGCTGTTGATGTCGACCAGGTTCGCGGAAGCAGCGGTCGCCGCCGGCTTCGTCGTGGTGGTCTTGGTTTGCGGCTGAGAAAAAGCAACACTGACGCCCAGAATGAGGATGAGAGCGGCAAGCAACATCCGGAATGAGTTTTTCTTCATGCGATCTTCTCCTTGAAATGTATTTGCTCGTAGAGCAATGGATTGAGGAACATACTAATTCTTTTCTGAGGCGCAGTCACCAGCCTTGATGGCATCGGCTTCGGACAATCGAGTCGATTCCATCGCAGTTGCCTACCCGGCCGCAAACTATGGAATCAGTAACTCTGTCCCGACCTTGACCTTGTCGGGGTCGGACAGTTTGTCCTTGTTGGCGTCGAAAATCTGCATGTACTTGTTCGCATCTCCGTAGAATTGCTTGCTGATTTTTGACAGGCTATCGCCTGGCTGCACGGTATACGTCCGTGCTGCCGTCGAGCTAGGCCCGCCCGCTGCGGCAGCGGCCGCGGCCGGCGCCTGGATGTCAGCGATGAGGTCGGAGAAGCTGGGATCCACGAGCTTAATCTGGTCCCACACGCGGTTCTTTAAATCCGCAGAAGGTGCAGAGGCCCGAATCAGAAGCTTGTCACCCTCCATATTCAGGTTTTGAAGCTGAACGCCCTGCGACTGAATGAAATTCAATACGGACTGATACTTCATTTTTAGCTGCTCAAATCGATCTGCCATTGGAATCTCCTTGAAATGTAATTGGCCGTCGAGCAATGGATTGAGGAATATACTAGTTCTTTTCTGAGGCGCAGTCACCAGCCTTGGTGGCATCGGCTTCGGACAACCGAGTCGATTCCATCGCGTCCTCAACCGCGTCAGCTCCCCAACCACAATGACCTACAGTCGTTCTCCTCTAGAATCTCTTACTGCTTGGGTTTGCCACCTTCTTTTGCTTCGCGGTACCCGGCCTTCTTGGCATCATCTTCCGTCATGTACTTGCCCTGCTTTGTCTTTCCGTACCACTTATCTCCCTCACGGTGATAGACCCCCGTTGAGGTGTTTACCCAAACCATCCCTGGGCCAGGAGCGCCTTGCGGAGCAGCCGCAGACGTCGTTTTGGCGGGGGCGGTTGAAGTGGGCTTGCTCTGTGCCGCAGGATTCGGCTGAGCAGCTGCGGGCGCGGCTTGAGGGGTTGCCCCCAGTGCTCCACCACTCACGGTCACGAGCGGAGTAATCTTCTTGATGGTGCTCGCGGAAATGCCAGCTTTCGACAAGCCATCGACGGAGGAATAAGGCCGGCCTGCAATGATCTTCTTCGCAGTCGCGGTGCCCACACCGGGCAGGTCATTTAACTCCTTCTCGGTCGCGGTGTTCAGATCCACCTTTGCGTTCGAGGCCGCAGACTTAGTGGAAGTCTGTGCTGCCGATTTTGAAGTCTTCGTCTGTGAAGACGACTGCGCAGCGGAAATGCCTGCGGCAAAAACGGTGAATGCCAACAAGGCAGCACTGAAGCAAAAACATACCTTAACATGCAACTTTCCCATTCCATTCTCCTTTTGCGCAGTTCTGCGCAGGACGATCTTAGTTCAATTAATCTCACGTGGCCGAAAAACTATTCCGTCTCCTTGCCGAACATGCTGCCTAATCCGGAAGCCATAGCGTTCGCTTCATCGGGAATACCCAAGAAGCAGAGGGATAGGTTTCATGAATGACCTCCGGAGGTCAGGCAAGGTGCCCTTCTCCTGGTCTAGACTGTGTCCTGATGAGCCGATGGATCCCGGGCTCTGATCACTTGTCTCAGCGGGTGTTGCGCCCGGGCAGGGGAATAACTCTTCGGGGAGGCAAGTGGCCATATTGTACATCAAATAGAGCGATCAAAGCGCTGCATTTCACCTCGTTCGTCCCGCCAGTCGTCGAAATCATGTTCAACGCCATGACCTCAGAAATGGCGACATTTCGTCGCTTCGATCCCAACCAGTGCATGGCTAGCTCTGATTAGTTCTTTGCCGGTAACTTGGGTGCCGGGAACAACTTTTGGGGTTTCGGCGTTTATCAGGCTCACACCAGATCGTCGAATCAAAATGGGGCTGATACTCAATCTGAGCGTGCCGGAGCGATCAGCGCAAAATCACGAATTTAAGGTTGCACTTCGACGAGTTTCCAGGTCGGGTCCGGGTTGTACTCGGTCATAGTGGAGGCAAGCTTGGCTGTGTTCGGGCCGAGGTTTTTCTGGTAGACGCGGCCCTGCTGATTGATGATGAAAGTCATCACGCCGGAATTGCCCCATTTGTCTGGGTAGGCGACGAGCGCGTAACCAGCGATCATGTTGCCGTTGATTATGTAGTTGTATTTTCCGCCGGGCGCATGCGGACCCTGGCGAGTGAGGATTTTGAAGTAGTAGCCATGATATGGCGCACGGTCGATTTCGGGAGATCCCTTCTCGGAGCCTCCTTTGACCACGGCGCCAGTTGCGGCCGGGTTAGGGCCGTAGCCTTCTGCCTGGGCCGCGGCAATCAGCTTTCCGAGCGGGCTGGGTTTGTCATCTTCGGAAGTTTCCCAGTAGAGACCATTATGGGCACCGGCGCTACTGATTAGCTTCTGCGCGTATTCCGCGACGCCATCGTGGTCCCAATCGCCTTCGGTATAATACTCCCATTGGCCGACCGCGTAGGCGCGGCAGGTGGCAATGGCGGAGAGTTCATCTTCGCCAACGCGGCGGTTGATGACTTCCTCGAGACCCGCCTTCGTATCGAAAAACCACTTTCCGTCCTTTTGCACCAGCGGTATGGGGGTGGGCCAGTTGTCTTTCCCAACGGTGACGATGCACCTTGAATCGTTGATTTTCTCAAGCTGAGCGGATTCGCCGACAGCAACGGCAAATTCGTCGCGATCCTTGGCGTCCTCAACGTCGTCGCCGGAGAGAAGTTTGTCATAATCTGGTCCGAAAAGTTTTGAGAGGACGTCACGGTCCTTGGTCTTGGCGGCAGAAATGAGAGCCTGTAAGCCCTCATCGGCAGAAGTGAAAGTGCTTTGTGATGGCGATTGTGCGCGAGCAGCCGGAGCGATGGCAAAAAGGCCGGCAGAAAGGAATAGCGCGACTGTCAGCAGCGCGGAGAATGCGAACCTGATCTTGAGATGGATCATTTGCTCATCTCCCTTCCTAGTTTCGATCGGTTTGCCAAGAAAGTATTTCATGGCTTCCTCTTCTCGCCACCACGCTGCGCAGGCGCGGGCTTCGTCTGAGCTCTCGGCTGAGGCGCGGGCCTTGCCTGAGCAGCAGGCCGTGTCTGAGGAGCTTGCTGGCGGCTCGCTTGGCCTCGCTGGCTGGAAGCACGAGGGTCAAAATTGCCTTCGTTGGGACTAAATGCATGTGGGGTGGGCCGAGTCATCTGCGACTGAGGAGCTTGGCGACTCTGCGGTTGCTGAACCATCTGGCGCGTTTGCGGCTGCTGAACATTCGCACGGTTTTCCGGCGTCTGCGCCGCTCCGGCCAAGGGCCGCTGCTGTGCAGCCGGTGGACGGTCATTGCGGGCATTGTTGTCGCGGCCGCGGTACTGATCGATCTGCGGACTACTGCGATCAATGTTGCGATCAATAATCTTGTTGCTCACTCCCGGGCGATTGTTGCCACCGAGCGAAGTGTTTGGCCGGCCGTTGTAAGCGTTATTTCCCGCTTTATTGCTAGGGCGTCCCATGTTGGCGTTGTTCATGCGATTCGCTCGGTCGTTGTTCACTTGAACGTTGTTGTAGTTGACGTTTCTGTGGACTGAATTGTAGCGATTCAGGTTGTTCGCGTTTACGCTACGATTGATGACGTTTCTGTTTACGTGGATATCGTTGTAGCGGTTGTTGACGTACACGTTGTTTATGATGTTTACCCGGCCGCGGCTGCGGTTGATCCACCCGCAATTCCAACAATCCCTTCCCCAACCTCCTTCCCGCCATCCCGTGTAATAGACCCCGCCCCACCCGCCGCCGAATCCCCAGCGAAAGTCCAGATTCAGCCAGGCGCCGATAGGGAATCCGACGCCGAAGGTGATGGCAGGACCCCAATAGGGCCGGCGGTAGTAACAGATGGCCGGATCGTAGGTTGGCACGTAGATATATTGTGGCTGATACGGAGTGATCGCGATGTAGTTGTCGTGTTCCAGAACTTCCTGCTGCTCCGTAGACTGCAAATTCCCCGCGCTGCGGGCCATATGACGGAGACGCTGAACCGAGGACGCGACGTCGGTGGATTGGTTGGCGTAGGCTTGCCCAACGGATGTGGTCCAGTCGATCTTGTCGGCCATCATTTCGACAACCGTCGGGTAGTGCGCGATGGCTCTTACACTGACATCCCAGTTCTGGTCATCAACGCCGTTCGGGCCATTGGCGCGAACGAAGCGCGCAGCCTCTTCCACCTGGTCCGGAAAAGTCGCGGCGACAAAGAGCTGCGCAAGAAGCGGGTCGGGATAGAGGGCAATGGGAGATAGAAGATTATCGAGCTGATCGGGCGAGAAGTTTTCGTAAGCAGGCCCCTGATCCTGCTGCTGGTATTGCGGTTGCTCTTGTGACTGATCTGACGACAGGTCTTGCAAGTCTCGGCTCGCAGGAGCCCGAGCAGCTTGGAGGTTCGGAAGATAGAATAAACCGAAGGTGAGTAGGACGGCCAGCACTCTAAACATGAGTCAGGTGCCTCCTTGAGGACAAGCATACTGCAAGTTGCAAGAGCCGGAATGGTCTTTTGGGCGGAAATACGGTTCCGGCTCTCCATCCTTGGCTCTGCCAACTCCCAATGCTGCGCAAGGCCCGCCCACTATTGAAATCCGTCATGTCTCAGGAGTACGATTGGTCCCCCATGTAGCGTGGGCCGTCGTTTGCTTGAACCCCAGCCGCCTTCACAACGCCGGTGAACAGAACGCAGATCCGCGTGGAAGGCTGCATCATGAAGCTCATTCTAGAAAGGAATCATCCGGGGCATTGCCCAAGCTGTGGTAGCGCATCAATCCATAGGTCCAGAAGGAAAGACCTCGTGGAGTCCTTTCTCCACCACATTCTATTTATTAGTCCGTATCGTTGTAACGAATGTGACGAGCGCCATCTGCGCTTCCGTTTAGCGAAGCACGTCCAGCGCCCCTCAGCCCCGAGCCCTAGACACGCCTCTTGATGTGGCCAGCTCCCACGAGCCTCTGGACTCTACTGAGGAGGTTCGGCATCGTGTCCGACGTGGCAGGGACGACTTAACTGTTTAGCCCCACACCGGACGAGTCCTTTCGGCACGATTTCAAATGCCGTACCCGCCCCGACTACTCAGGTATCCGAACAACTCCCAATCCGATCTTCTTTTGCTTGCCTTCCGGGAATTTCAGACGCGCCTTTTCGGCCTGTTTTCTTGTCTTGAACGGTTTTGACACCGGGGTCAGTTGTAGACCGACGTACTCAAATAAGAACCATTGTTCGACTCTTTTTGCCATGCGAGTTTTATATCACGACCTTGCAACGGCAACCAGTCCGGCCATGTCACCCATTACCGGCCAGCTGAAGTACTTGTACTTAAATTCTCCGGGTGCAGCTTTAATCAGGAGTTGAGGCTTGCGCTTAACGTCAACGCATCGAACGCGGAGCGCATGTTCTAGCCGCGCATCTCCCGCCATGACCCATCGGATAGCACTTCGTAGCGTTTGAACCAAGGTGCTCCAAAAGGGTCTAGGGTGAAGAGGTACTTGAATCCTTGGCTCGCTCGGAATAGTACCCGCTTCTTGATGAACTCGTGGGCCTCATCGATCGTGAGGCAATGGTCTGGGTCTGTCGGGCTGAGCGTGCTCACGTCATTCTTGAATCTTTTCTTCGGGTCCGGCTCAGCCTCATCCCAATAGCCGAACTTCTCCATCGCAACCCAGCAGGTTTTCGGGTCAGTGGCATCTGGATGTATCTCTGCGTGCAGGGTGTAGAGCGGCGAAAGCTCTCGGTGAGGGTGAGGCGTGTTGTAAACGGTCACGAGAAGTGTGGGCATGACTTTCGCCCAGAATAGACTGCGTTGCGCTTCTTGTCATCTTTTTCTACGACTCGAGAGGGACGGCCACGCTGAACCTAACACAGTAATCGGAAATGTGAAAGCCACAGGTCCGGTCGATGCATTTGCCTGGCATTAGGTCTCCCAGTTGATGAGCCTACGGGCTCGGAGGGGCGTTACTGCCTCTAAAAGACCGGAAAGCCCACGATGCGAGCAGACCCACCCGTCGCCACTCTCCCGCGCCCGAAGATGGCTTAAACTCGTCATGTGAAGTTGCATGCATTCAAGCGCCGCTCTGGCACGTTGTTGCTGCGCTTTGCCGGATACGGCCTCAGGAGAAACATATGTCAAAGGTCCTTTTGATCAGTGGGAGCCCAAAGCTGGAAGGGAACACGGCACAGCTCATGGAGGAATGCGCGAAAGTGATTCGTGAGAGAGGCATGACACTCCAGGTTATCGGCGGGGATCAGAACCGATGCATTTGCTCACAACAATTCTTGGTTTCGGGATCACGGTCAACGCGATTCCTCCATCGCATGCACAATGCCTCCCAGCATTCCAGCGAACACAAATTGATGAACCGGATATAAAAGGTACCAGTAGAGCTGACCCAGCACTCCCACAGGATCGAATATAGCCGTCTGGCGAATGAGCGACCCGGAAGCGGACGCTTCTACTTCAAACTGCAGCCACGCCCTGCCAGGCAGGCGCATTTCTGCTGCCAATCGAAGCAGGCGATCGCGTTGGATCTCTTCGACACGCCAGAAGTCGACTGTATCACCGGCGAGAAGCCGATCCGGATCACGTCGCCCACGACGCATACCCGCACCGCCGAACAGCAAGTCTAACAACCCGCGAATTCGCCAGAGCCAATTCCCGTAGTACCAGCCGGTTTCACCTCCCAGCCGCTCGATGGGTCGAAAGGCTATGGCCGGAGGAAATGGTACGTGCACCGACCGCGAATCCACGATGCGGCGGCCAAATTTGGCACCACCCCACTGACGTGTTGTACCGACAGACGAGAATGCGTCGGACCAACGCGTTTCCGCAAATTCCCGGTCTTCATTGGCAAGGGCTCGCTTCAGTGCTTCCCGGTATCCAAGTGGGCGAACGGAGAACAGGGCATCGGCAGATCGATCCCGCACGATAGTCTCGTTACGCAAGCTATCCACTAACTCGCGGCCCACACGCGCATAGACCGGTGTCACAAGACCCAGCCAAAGGCTCGATAACCGCGGAGACAACACGGGCACTGGAATCATCCATCGTCTCAGCCCTCGCTGATGGGCGTACTCTTTCATGAGATCCAAATAGCTAACCTGGTCAACTCCACCGATCTCAACAACCCTGCTGCCGCTGATTTGGATGTCGAGTGCCTGCATCAGATAAGCAATCACATCCTCGACCGCAATTGGCTGCGAACGTGTCTTGACCCAGCGCGGAGTGATCATCACTGGGAGCTTCTCAACCAGGGCCCGGATCATCTCGAAGGAAGCGCTGCCCGACCCGATGACGATTGAGGCTCTCAACTCGATGGTTGGCACTCCTGATTCTCTGAGGATGCGGCCGACTTCCTGGCGGCTTCTCAGATGCGCCGAAAGTTCACTGCCGCTTCCGAGCCCACCGAGGTAGACGATTCGCTGTACGCCCGCACCGCGCGCCGCAGTTGCGAACGCATGCGCCGCACTACGATCTTCCTCTTCAAAAGAGTTTGCCGAAGCCATCGAATGCACGAGGTAATAGGCGGCGTGCACCCCAACCATGCTGGGGGCAAAAGACGCCGCGTCGAGAGCATCACCCTTCGCGACTTCCGTTGTCTGGGCGACGCGCTGACTTAGAGCTTCGGGATGGCGTGACAGGCAGCGCACGCGGTTGCTAGCGGCTTCGAGCGCATGAAGTAATCGCCCACCGACGTAGCCCGTCGCGCCTGTCAGCAGAGTCAATTTAGAATCATTTCTCAAGGGTCACGCCTTCATAAGAAGGAGAACTGTATTTCCGGATGTAGTCACGGACATTGAATTTCCGGGCAGTATTTTCTGAACTCATGTAACGAACCTTACCGAAAACAGGCCGCTCCGGGCCCCACGGACGGTCATAGCGACCCAGGCACCAGAAGATCCCGCTGTAAGAATTAGGGTCGCGACCATCGAGTGCATACTTGTTGTTCAGGTCCACCATGATTTCGAGGGCCTTTTGAGGAGTGCGAGTCCACTCGATGATTTTCTTTCCCCACAGCATACGAAGGTAATTATGGATTCGCCCCTCTCGAAGCAACTGTGTCTGTGCAGCATTCCAAAGTGCGTCATGCGTCTCGGCACGCTCAAACTTCTCAAGACTATAAACGTAGGACCTCTCGTCACGTGCATGCTGTCGAAGAGTCTTCAGAGCCCACGCCGGCAGTGATTCGAATTGGTCGTAGTCGTTTCGCCTCTGGCAAAAATTGAAGCCGAGCTCTCGCCAAGTAATGACTTGGTCCAGGAAAGCCTCAGTAGCCTGGCTTGTACCCCACCAACCGCTGCGGCTGCCCGTTGCGCGTACTGCCAGATGGTCAGGAGACCATCCTTCTTGCCTTGTGATTTCGGAAAAAACCTGATGCACCGAAATATGGCCGAAATGGAGGTACGGAGAGAGTTCGCTCGTGGCCTGCTCCGCTGGTTCATTTCGCGCCTCAGCGTAAGTCGGTAGCCTATTTCGCAGAAAGTTTCTCAGTAGTGCTTGAGCAGCCGTGCACCCCCCTCGGGTCTCCACCGGGTGAATCCCGTGATCCAAGGTAATTTCTGCCAGCACACCCACTCCTGAATTCAGAAGTCGAGCAGAAGCCTTCGGCCAGCGCTTTGTGATCTCTCGGGAAAGATGTCTTACTTTTGGAAGTTTTGCGTTCAAGAGCGCATTGGCCTTCGGAAAGCAGATCAAATGTCGTGGAAGCTCCCTTTGTAAGAACCGGCGAAAAGCATACGCGGTTGGAAAGGCTTCCTCTGCTTGCCGCAGCGGGAGCAGGCCATTCGAGTCCACCACCTCCATGAGCACTGCGACCTGCCGAGCCGCGGAAGCGACCATGCGCGGAAGGAAGAAGCAGGGGAAGTCGTCCGTCACCACAATGCAGGCACGCGATGCCAGAGCGGCGAGCAATCCTTTGCCTGCGTTCGGTGCGAGCTCCAGGTACGGATAGTAGAGAACGTCCGTGCCCTCGAACCGGCAGGCATTTTCCCCCATTCCATCAATCACGAAACGGTGCATCCGATCGCTCGCCCACGGATAGCCGCAGCGCAACGCTTCCAGGATAACCAATGGCTTCCGCAGTTTCTCGGCCCACTCCACAGCTCGGTCCAACGCAAAATTCCAGGTCGTCCTGCGGGAGGCAGTCATCCAATAGAGGACAAAATCTTTACTCTGCAGGACTGGCAAGGAGTTGCCGAACCTGATGCGAATTTCGGGAACTGAGCTCAATGCGGTATTCCTATGGTCGTTGCGAACATAATCAGGCGTTCAACCGCCATATTGAAAAATTGAGCGCCGCCGCATAGCTAACCCATACCAAGTATGGCAACAGCAACCAGCCTGCGGCCGGAACTGCTTTCCAGAATTCGATCGATGTTGCCAGGATGGCGAACCACAAAATGACAATTTCGGCGAAGGCCAGGCCCGGTGACCTTAGCCGAAAGAAGAGGGCGGACCACGCAACATTGAGCAACAACTGCAGCAGGAAGAGTTGCATCGGAGCTGCTGTCAAGCCGACCTTCCGCCAAACCAACCAAGCTGCAATCGCCATCGCTATGAACAAGATTGTCCAAACAGGCCCAAATACCCAGTTGGGTGGAGTCCAGCGGGGTTTGCTCAGACCGGCGTACCACGGCCGAAGCGCCGGCATAGTCAGCAACGACCCGAGTCCTGCGGCTCCAAGGCAGATTGCGATGCAAACAATGAGTCGCATAAACGATCTGGTCAGGCTGTAAGCCTCAGAGTGCTTTCTCTAATCTTGTAGTTCAGTCCGCGCATAATTGCAGGCAATCTCCCAGAAGAGCTTTTTCACTCGATGATGCTCACCGATTGGCTGCAAGAGTTCGATCTTGACTTGCGGGAAAGACATCTGAACGGCCGCGACCTGCCGGGGAATGTCTTCTGCCACATGACCACCCGCGGAGAAACATGGGCAAGAGGCGCAAGTGCAACTTGCCGTCTCGTGAAGCTTCCTGCGCTATATCTGAAAGCGAAGGTTGCGCAAATTCCATGTAAGCAAGGCGCACTTTGTCCACGCCATGACACTCCGCCAGGCTGGCGATCAATTCTTCGAAGGGAAGTCGCCAGCGACTGTCTGCGCTCCTATGGGCAAAAATCACTAAACGTGAATCCGGCACTTTACTTCTCCTCCGTGAAACAAGAGCTTTCTCGACAGGCGAGTTACCTGTCAGCCTTGGGTAAGACCTGGTGAAACTCTTCCGCCAGAGAAGGCTTTTCGCGGAAGATTCCCCGTAGAGCCACGGTAGTCATTTGTACTTCATGGCATTTCACTCCACGGACGGCCACGCAGTCGTGCCGGCCCGTAGCACGCGCCACGCAGCCCAAAGGCTTCACGACCGACATGAAAGTGTCCGCTATCTCTGAAACCAGATCTTCTTGCACGATGGGGCGAGACGCCATGGCCTGAATCAAGCGGGGAATCTTGGAAAGGCCCACGATCTTGCCGTCTGGCACGTAGCCAAAGTGCATCTTTCCCCGGTAAATAAGGAGGTGATGTGGGCAGAGGGAGTAAAAATTGATCTCCGAAACAACAATGAGTTCACTGTGCTTTGAATCAAAAGTCTTCAAGATCTTCGCGGGGTCCAGCCGAGAGCCACGCGTAAGTTCCCGATAAAGGCGTGCCACACGAGCCGGTGTGCCCTCAAAGTGCTGATCCGTAATGTCCAAACCAAGCTCCGTGATTAGATCGCGGATTATTCTTTCCAACCGATCCGTCTTGGTCTCGTCCGTCAATACCAATGCCATGCTTCGGTCTTGCTGTATTTCAGATTCCAACGTCACTCCCATTTCTCACCTCGGTTTCATTTCCTTGGATTCTTTCCTACTACTTGTCACTTGTCCTTCAAAGATCATCAACAAGAGCCTCTATACAATCTCCAGAATCGGCATAGGGGGGACGGTCACCCGTCCGCCCCTGCCACACCACCGTAGATGCGGGTCCGCGTACGGCGGTTCAGAGGGTTAAGCGAGACCATCGAACAACCGAGGAAGACCGAGAGAGTCAAAGTAGGAGATGGGTAGCGCGTAGGACAGGGCCGGACTCTTCGCCAGGTGCCAAGGGCCGTGCGGACTACCCGCTGTTTGTGCAGCGAGTTCCTTACTTACCCCGAGTTGGCGTAGCTGTGCGTACCGCTGTTTGCCGTGCTTCCATTGTTTCCAGATCATGGATCGCAGCCGACGCCGGATCCATTCATCTAAGGCCTGTAGCAAAGAGGGCGTCTGACAGAAGCCGAAATAGCCCTTCCAGCCTCTTAAGTAGGCCGCAAGTTCCTTGGTCATCTGTTGCAAGCTGATCCCTCGTGTCCGTTGCGTCAGCTCTCGGATTTTCTGCTTACAGCGCAACAAGGCCTTCGGCGAGATGCGCCGCTTCGGTTCCTTGTTGTGGCTGAAGCTGAACCCTAAGAATTTCCGCTCTTCCGGTCGAGCCACTGCACTCTTAGCTTCGTTCACCTTGAGTTTCAATCGACGTGCGAGGATGCCAGTGATGCTATTCATCACTCGCTGTCCTGCTCGTCGGCTGCGGACATAAATGTTGCAGTCGTCCGCATACCGTACGAAGCAATGCTTGCGCCGTTCGAGCTCACGGTCGAGTTCGTCGAGTACGATGTTCGATAGAAGCGGAGAAAGTGGACCACCTTGTGGTGTTCCTTCTTCCGCCGGACTCACCAGCCCGTTCTCCATCACCCCCACTTTCAAGAACGCTCCGATCAATCGGAGCATTCTCTTATCGGTTACCCGCCGCGCGATCGATGCCATCAGTTTGTCGTGGTTGACCCGATCAAAGAATTTCTCAAGATCGAGGTCTACCACCCAGCGATGGCCTGCGGCGATGTACTGTTGCGCCTTGGCTACCGCTTGATGCGCCGAGCGTTTCGGTCGGAACCCATGGCTGTGTTCAGAGAAGGTCGGATCCCATCTGCGTTGCAGTACCTGCATTACCGCCTGCTGGATAAAGCGATCCAGCACCGTCGGGATGCCAAGCTTTCGCACCCCGCCGTCCGGCTTCGGGATTTCCACCCGTCTTACCGGTTGTGGTTGGTAGGTCCCGCTCAACAGCTGTTCCCGTATCGTGGGCCAGTGCTGCTTCAGGTAGCCCGAGAGCTCTCCGACTTTCATGCCATCGATTCCCGGACTTCCTTTGTTCGCTTTGACTCGCTTGTAAGCCTGCCAGCAGTTTCCCCGCTCGCAGACTTCTTCCATCAACTGCTCGTGACTAGCTGGACGTTCGGTTTCGCATTTCGCCGTGGGCGATTCGGTCCCTTCCTGAGAAGCCTTCGGAGTTTCACTCCTCCCCTCCTCAGTAAAGGCCAGCACTAGCTGGTTCTTCTGCCGCTTGTCGCTCATCGAGTCCTGCGTCCTACTTGCCGCTCCCTGCTGTTTGGGCCTTCATCGCTTCCGCGACTAATACGCCCGCTGCTGACTTCTGCCGCATGGTCAGGATGAATCGCTTCACCCTCAGTCACGATTCCGTGACGTGCAACAGATCTCCCGAGGTAAGTTCGATCACCTTCCACGCACAACCGCCGGATTTACCACCAGTGCCTTTGATGGATGTGGGCTTCGTCGTCCTTTGTCGCTTCGCCCGGCACTGCAGGCCTCTTATCCAGTTCTTGTCCATCGGCTCGCGTGTTTGCTCCACGCTTCTTTCAGACCTTGCCTCACGGCTCGGCCCTTGCGCTTCGCTATCACTTCACCTCCATCAGGCTGTGAAGAGGACTTTCACCTCCAAGCCATCGAACATGCTCGGCACACGAAGAAGGGGCCCTGTTCAAATGCTGAACAGGGCCCGCTAACACCCGTTGAGGACCTACTTTGGCAGAACAACTGAGTCAATGACGTGAATGACGCCATTGCTGCAGAGGATGTCGGTCTTGACGACTTTGGCGTTGTCGACCATCACCGTGCCATCGTTAACGCTGATGGTGAGCGACTCGCCGTTTACCGTCTTGGCCGAATTCATTTTCGTGACTTGATCCGCCAAAACTTTCCCGGGTACAACATGGTAAGTGAGGATGGCGACAAGCTTTTCCTTGTTCTCCGGCTTCAGCAGATCTTCCACCGTGCCCGCAGGCAACTTTGCGAATGCCTCATCTGTGGGAGCAAAGACCGTGAACGGACCCTTGCCCTTCAGAGTATCCACAAGACCCGCGGCCTGAAGTGCTGCAGCCAGAGTCTTGAAGGAGCCCGCGGCGACTGCGGTGTCAACGATGTCTTGTGACGCAGCTTTAGGACGCGCGTATGTCCCCAGGGACAGAGACAGTACGAGGGCCACCGCCGCTGCAAGAGATGCAACTCTTACACTTCTATTCAAACTCCCTTTCATTTTCCTTCTCCTTGAATTTCATTTACCTTTCGAATCTGACTCTTGCCCCCTAAATCTTTCACTACTCTTCTGAAACTCCAACGCGGCTAGCGCGAACGCTGAAGAGCCGGTTCACCATGCCACCGACGTTGAATGGATTTGAAACTCGCGGCTTGGTAGATGCCTGCCAGAGCGACAAGCCCGTACACAATTCCGCTGAGCACCGAGACTTCCCCGAATTTCATACCGAAGATCGCTGCCACCAGGTCGAAATGAGCGACGGCGACCAATCCCCAGTTGAGCGCGCCGACCACCACGAGGATCGCTGCGAGAACGTCGAATTTCTTCATGATCATTTCCTCCATGCTTTCTGTTTGTTGCTGACTGCATGTTTAACTATAGAGACAAACTATTTGACAGCAAGGAAAATACACGTCAAACTAAAAGTCGAGTGATTCGCTGTTAAATCCTCGAGGGTTTTTTGATTCCTAGTTAAATTGGGGGGAAATCGTGCTGTCAGAGACGCTGGCCAAGGGCTTGGGCCACTACGCCATTGGAGATAAGTTGCGCGCGCTGCGCCTGAAAAAGAAGATGGGACTTGTTGAATTGGGACGGCACACGGGCCTGTCGGCAGCGATGCTATCAAAGGTCGAACGCGGAAAGCTTTTTCCGACCCTACCGACGCTCTTACGCATCGCCTTGGTGTTCAGCGTTGGACTGGAGTACTTCTTCTCTGACGACCAGAAGCGCCACGTCGTCGCCATGGTGCGGCGCGCCCAGCGCAAGCGTTTCCCAGAGAGACCCGATGGCCGTGATATTTCTTTCTATTTTGAATCGCTGGACTTCGCCGCAGTGGAGCGCAAGTTGAACGCCTACTACGCTGAGTTCCAACCTCTCAAGCCTGGAAAGGCCCGCCTGCACCATCACACCGGAGTGGAATTCTTGTCGGTCCTCCGCGGCAAGCTGGAACTACACATCGGAACGGAAGACCACATTCTCGAATCGGGAGACTCAATCTATTTCGATTCCTCGCTGCCACATTCCTACAGAAGAGTCAGTCAGAAGCCATGTAGCGCAATCGTTGTTACCGTGCCGTGAGTTAGGTCTGTTGAGGGGTTCTCCTGGTCCAGTGCGACTGCGTTTCCAATCAACCAGACACTCAATAGTAATAAACGTAGAAGAGAATCCCGCGAACCGAGCCAGATGTTTGAATGTGGGAAGTTAGGAAACTCCGCGTGGAAAGTGGCCGTAGCGAGCGGAGCTGGCGGGTTGTGGGTTCAGAGCTTCGACCCGGCTTGGACATTCCTGCTCTTCGTGGCGAGGGATGCGCCGGTTTGTGGACCGATGCCGGTTGTCAGAAACTCGCGTCGCCGGCGACCTTCGCCGCCAATTCGCGAAGCAGGCGGGAGACCGTGGCCCGTACGCTTCCGTCGAGGTGAGCATCGCGGGATTCCGTGGCGTACCTGACTTGTGACTCGTAGACGTTGCCGACAACTTCGTTGTGTTCGACATCGAATTTGACGCTGACCATAAGACGGGCTTCCTCGGCGCGGGGCTGGGTGAACCGGAGAATCACGCCGGAGTCATCATCCCCTATGAAATTTAAGCAGGAGGGCGTCAGCCCTGCTCCACGGCCTGACGCAGAGCTTCCATCGTGAAACGTCCAAGTTGTGGATGAATACGTCGGTGACCGCGGGAACTTCGTCCGTCGTGAGCGACATCGGTCTGCGGTCAAGTAGTTTGGCGTGGTTCATGCGCGTTCGCGGGGCCGTGTTGGCGTCAAAAAATATCGGTCTCTCGCAGCCCGTGCCGCGCAGCCAACGCCGGGTGTCGGCGAACCAATGCCAAGTAGTTTTTCCTTCCCCTCGACTTTGAACAATTTCCGATGGGTCCGTACTTTGCACGAATCTGCCAGAATTTCATGCGCTGCAAAAGGGCTGCCTCTTTCAGTTCAGGTCTCACGTTCATTTTCTCTGGGAATTCCTCCATGGAGGCGCTCGCGCCCGGTTTTGAGTGAAAATGGAGGAACTGCTTGCTGATTCGAAAGGACTTGACCCGAACAGCCATACCGATTCCTCTATCCATACATGGAGATGAAAGTCGTTCAATAACGAAGAACAGCACGGAGGGCTCGGAAAAGGCGGTCTCACATCTTTTCCTCCAGCAGTACTCGTCCCGGTGCGCGCCGCCGCAGTGGCCGCACCGTCCCGTGACCAGGTCAACCTGCGGCTCGCCGTCCCAGCGGTGCGCCCATTCCCGGTTACCGCACGCCGGGTTCGAGCAGCCGACCAGCAGCAGCCTGCCGCACCTTTCCTCGATCCGCTCCTCGCGGGTCAGCGGCACGACCTTTCACATCAGCCCCCTGCCGCAGGCCCGGTCTTCGACACGACCTCAGGTTTCCGCCTGACACCTGTCATCCCGGAGTAACGCTGGCCGCGCTTCCGCTTGCGCGTCGGCTTGTCCAGGTCGCGACCGTTACGCTCGTTCCACCAGACGAGATTCTGGGTCTTGTTGTCGCTGATCTCGATGTCGTGCCAGCCGACGTCAGACGGCAACCGAGGCTTCCTGATGTCCATTTTCTCGGTCATGCTTCCGCCTCCAATGCCGCGTCACGTCCTTGGAACTTGCCAGCTTTGGCGACCAGCTTTTTCGCCTTTAGCTCCTGCTGCTCGTTCTCGATGCGCTGCCGCGTCTTCTCGTAGCTCTCAAGCTGGATCACGCGCTGCTCCAAGGCGTTGTGGTCTTTCACAAGCTCTTGTACATACGCGACCAGCTTGTCGAACTGCGCCTTGCTGGCGTACTGCACTTGCTGCTGCTGTGCTTCTGACATGTTGCTCTCCTTGGCACCGACCTTAGCCGGTGCTGAAACCTTTTCACGGCTTGAGGCTCTTAGCCGCAAGCTGTGCCTCTTCCTGCGTCGGGAAAGGACCGTAGAACTGCCCGCCCACGACCAATTTGTACGCGTTGCCGTATGGAAACACCGTGCATAGTCCGAGACCCCGCAGGTACTTGCAGAGATTTTCGGGCTTGTTCCGACTCGGATGCCAACCTTGCATCCACCCGTCGTCTTCCTCGATTTCTTCTTCCTCTTGGAGTTCTTCGTCCTCTGAAATGTCCTCTTCCTCGATTTCTGGACCGTCGTAACCGACTCCACCTTCACCGTCATAGAACAACTCTGGGTCACGCATGTACTGCCTCCTGATTGTTTATTACTTCGTTCCACCTGAAAAATTCGCTCACGATCTGCCACAGCGCAGCGCCGTCCGGGTCAACGTAGTGACCGGGATACGGCTCGATGTCAGAATCCACGCGCAGCCTGAAATCCGGGTCGTCCATCACCGCGTCCCCGGCGTTGATGAGGCACTCTTCCAAGTCGCGCTTGGCGTCCTCAGCAAGCTCGATTGGTACGTGCATGTAGATGGCGTCGTGGTGTGGCGCTGCCAGATACGGTCCCCAGCCACGGTCACAAAGCTCAACGCAGGCGGCGCGCAGGACTTCGGCGCATGAGGCTTGCTGTGGAAAATTCAGGATCGTGTTGAACGGCGCGTGCTCAACGTCCAAGCGCCAGCCGAAGAACGTCTCGATATAACCCCGCTCCTTTGCAGCCGCGACATTCTCCTCTGCCCAGTTCCAGTAGTGGAAGTAAGCCGCCTTGTGCGCGTTGATGATGGCTGCTGCTTTCCACTCCGGCACACCCAGATACAGAGCGAGGGTCTTTGACTGGACGCCGTAGTTGATGGCGAGCAGCGCGGTCTTGTGCATCGCACGGATTCGCTCCATCTGGCGGTTGGACTTGTCGCGCGTGCTGCCGGGAGGGAGCGCGCCTGTGACCATCGCGAACTCGATGTACTGGTCAGCGCCGGACGAATAGATGCGCATCAATTCCGGGTCGCGGGAGATTCCTGCTGCCAGCCAGCTTTCCGCACCGACGATGTCGCCGTGGACAATCGCGTAACCTTCACGCGGCTCCACCAAATTTCTCACCCAGTGCGGGCGGCTGAGTAGGAACGCACGCGCCTTAGGATTGTTGCGCCCGGTGGCTGTACCGAACGACCACATCGCAGCGCGGTTGTTGCCGTCCTTGCCGACATAGGAGCCGAAGCGTCCTAGGTCGTTGATTGACTTGCGTGCTTGCCGAAGGTCTTCAAGATAGGGATGCGCCTTCGCCATAGGACCGAACACTTCTTCGTCGTCAGTGCTAGGCTGCCCTTTGTCGGTTTTGGGCCAAGATTCAAGCAGACCGAGACGCGCCAACAAATCCGTGAAGCGCGCCATCTTGAACACGGCTTTCTCACGCGGATTCTTTTTCGTCCCTTCGATGACGAAAACTCCGTAGCCGTTTTTCTGCTCGACCTTTTCGGCAATTTCGATCTTTAGCTCGGAGCGGTACTGTGCGATCTGGTTGTAACGCTCGACGTTTACGGGCAGCCCATTGTGTTCAAAGTGGGCGGTGGGTTCCTGATAGCGTCCGCGCCAAAGTGCCTGACTTCCGCTGCCGCCATCGGTGATGAAGTCCAAGTCGGCGAACATGCGCAGCGCCAGCTTGTATGTGCCGCGCACGTCAGCCCAGCAATACTTGATGATGCGCGCCGCGTGCTCTTCCTGACTGCACGGCTCGGCTGGTACGCCGATGAATTCGCTGCCGTCCGAGCGCAGATGCGTGGTGCTGCCGTCACGGTTGATGCGGGTGGTTGTTTGCTCCTCGACGGGCGCTTTGACTCCGTAGTCCCGGATGTAAGCGCGCTCGGTCTCCTTGCCGTCCAAGCCCGCGCTGATCGGGTCTATACCGTGTTCGCGCATGGCGTCCACCAGACCTGTGCCGAGTTCCTTGAGGCTGGTAGCTCCGCGCCACACACCGTTGACCATGCGGTTGTATTCGATGAACAGGTCAACGCAATGGTTCGGAATGGGCCAGCCGAGCGCGAGGAAAGTTTTCCATTCGGCGACCGCGTTGTAGCAGACGAAGAGTGCGTCGGGACTATTCGCGAAAGGATTCTCGTGAGGGCGGTCAAAGAAGAGTTCGATCTTCCTTTTAGAGCGGAGTTCAAAGGCGCAGAGCGCCACCGGGAAGTTCAGCTCGCCGTCAAGCGAGATGAACTCGGTGTCAATGAACCAGACTTCTGTGAAGCGGGCCGGGATGAGGGCTGACAGCGTCAGCCCCTCCGCGATTGCTACCTGAGACGGCAAGGATTATTCCCCCTCGCCATCGAAGTCTTCCCAGTGCCCACCGGACATGTAGCGCGCAACGACTTCATCGTTCGCGCCGATGATGGTGGAGTCGAACGCGCCTTCGAGCAGCGCTTCGAACGTGGGCAGCGTCTCCCACTTCGGTTCGGGAACGGTCCCATCGCTCGGTTCGATCATGTAGGTTGAGCGAGCCTTCACGGCTTCCACGAGAACGAACTCGTGAGTCGCGGCTTCCATCGCGCGCATGGCAGCCTTGAACCACTTCGTCGCCGACTGGTTGATCGTCCACAAAATGAACGAACCGTCTGCCAGCGCGGCGGTGAAGACATTCGTGATCGTGCAAGCCCGCTTGAAGCGTTCGGGCAGCACGTCGCCTTCGTACATTTCCGCCGGGACGTAGTGCGCCGTGTCGCGGTCTTTGTCGAAGAAGACCGGGACGCCGTACTGACGGTAAGCGGGTGATGGGTGGACTTTGACGTACAAGTGCTTGGGTGGCTTGCCGAACTCGACGGTCACTTGGCGCGCTTTTCCAGTACGGCTCTTGTTGACGCCGCCCTTCTTCGCCTTGCGCATGGTGTCGGCTCCGACTGAAGCGAACTTCGACTGCGGCTTCGGTTGGGGTTTTGTTGCTGGCGTCGCGACGCCCGCGTTGCCGTTTGGTTGCGCGGCGCGCGGCGGCTCGATCAACACTTCTTCGCTCTCAAACGCTGTTTCCTTCATGGATGTTTCCTTGCAGCCGTGGGATTTTGCAGTGGGGACGAACGGAGGTTCAGCCTTTGTTCGGGTCAGGGAGGCTGAACCCCCTGACCCTCGATCTCGACGGATGACCCGCCGCTACCGCTGCATCTTTAGCAATACGGCGGTTTGGCGGATAAATGAATTATTCGGCGCGCGACTGGCGCTGGCGGATGCCCTCAATCCTGGGAGAGCCTCAATACCCTCAATCTCGGGAGAGCCTGCTTCATTCGCATATAAATAAGAAAAAGCGAAGAGAGTTTGTAAGAGAGTTTAGGGAGATTGCTAGCACAACCCGGTGGTCCCCGGCTTCTATGGCGGGGCGCGGGCTGGTTGGGGGAGAGAAGTGCGGATCGACCAAAGAACTTCCCCGGCGCGGGTCTCTAGGACCGCCACCTATGCCGCTAGAGGTCACGGCTGGTGGCGGAACCGGGGCGTTGCCGCTTGCCGTCCCGCACCGGGAAACTTGCTTTGCAATGCCGCGTTGTTAGCCAAACTTCTCCCACGAGGTTGGGCGAATCCCGTGCGCCAGTTCATACGACAGTGCTGTAGACATGTGAGCGGCAAAGACCTGCAGCACCACCCCGCGCTCTTTGATCTTCTCTAGCTTAGCAAGCGCCGCCTCGTATTCTTCCAGCGTGGGGATCGCTTCTTCTTGCGTTGAGGTTGCTTTTTCTGTTTTCATCCTTATTTTTTCCCTTGCAGGGGACCCTTTGAATCCGGCACGGTACAACAAGACGAATGTGCCGAATACTTACCTAATACCCGTAGTTGAGGCACTCTAGCTTAGCTAAGCTAAGTCCCCCTTGGGGCTACTTTCTCGGACCGCTACGCGCTAGCCTCAACAGCCAAGCTGGTAGAGCGCACGCCAAAATCGGATTCCCCGCCGAACGCTCATTGGTCGTTTGCCCTGTGTTTATGCTCAGCGTTTCGCTCCCAACGACGATGATGCCAACCGCCTGCCGCGAGCAACCCAAGATTGGCGACCCCGATTGCCCTCCCTGGGTAGGGCCGATTTCCAGAGAGGCATTCCAAGTGCCGCACACCGCAATACGGGTGGGAACCCACCGGTTGTCAAGCGAGAGCATCCAGCCCTCTCCATCCTGGGCGTTGCCTATTCGCAAAGAGCGGCGACCGTTCACTAGGTCTTCGAACGCTTTCGCCTCCTCGAAAAGCTCTTGATTGTCCGGCGCACCAAGTACCGCTATGTCGGCGACGGGATCGGCGAACAGGCACTCGGCCCACACAGTTCTCTTGCCGCCAAGCGGCCCCAAAAGATTCCCGTAGGTGCGCTCCTCAAGGTATGAAAGCGCATGGGGAGGTGGCAGCTTTGGAAGGCAGTGTGCGGCCGTCAGCACTAATCGCCGACTATCACTGCCGACCACAAAACCCCGCCCATAGCCTACTTGCACCACGCAATCGGGATTCGGAAGTTTTCTCACAGCTCGCTCCATTGGGATTCTCTGACGTCGGTGACGGCTCGGGAACCGCTCAAGACGACCTCAGTTAACGGTCCGTCTGTACACCAGCCCGGGCAGGGTGCCGCCAGACCAAGACACCCTGCCCACAACGGCCATGCCATGGCGCTCGTAGAAGGAGCAAGCCACGGCATTCTGTTTCCTGACCGAGAGGTACAGGTCGCACCCGGACGGCTTGACGATCTCCTCGGCGAACCGCTCGAAGACCCGCCCTCCCGCGCCGCTGAACTGCTGGGTGTTGAGAACCTGGTGGAGCATGATACTGCCAACCGGAATCTGGACTCCACCCACGCGGGTGCGCTTCTTGTACTGCTGGTAGGTGATGACCACGCCATCCTGCCAGACGACTTGGCCCGTCTCGATCATGCGCCGGAGCTTGTCCTGCCGGACATGCGGGAAGACGTCTTTGCGCCTCTGGAAGTGCCTGTAGATTTCCTTCAGGTCGGAGATCGTCGCGTGCTTCATGGCTTCTTCTTGAAGACGAGAATCGGCTCGTACTTGTGGCTCTCGTCCTTGCGCGTGCCCATCATCGCGCTTAGCATCAGCCGGGCGGATTGCTCGTGACCCCATCCGACTTCGGACGCGATCCGTTTCACGTCCGCGACCATGTCCTCCGCGATGTTCAGCACCAGCATCGCGTGGGGCTTTGCGGCTACCCGGCAGTTGATCAGCGTCCGCTTCATGAATCCTTCCATCCACGCCTCGCGTGTCGGGTACCGTTTCCACGACTGCGTCGGTTCGTTCGAATACCTTTCTAAATCCAGATACGGCGGCGACGTCATGATGCAATCGACGGACTCGCATTCCGGCACGAAGTCCTCGCTGCCCACCGGGTGAATCTCGACCCACAGTTCGCGCTCCGGTCGGAGTCGCCACAGGTCGTCCGCCGTGTCCTGAATCCCCATGAACGTCTTCGTGCATGGGTCGCATCCTATGTACTTCGCAACGTGGTTGCACGCCCACGCGCCGAGCAAGCGTCCCGAGTAGCCCGCGCTCGGGTCGTACACGGTTCCGCCCTTCGGGCAGAACTCGTGGTATAGGCTCGCTGCCGCCACGGGCCGAAAATTCGACGCTGCCTGAGTCCCGGTGAAAGTGCGCACCGCCTTGCGTATCTCGCTGTCCGTGATGTGTGTGCCGTGCTTCAGCCGCTTAGCTAACGCCTTCCTGAAAATCTCGTCGGCTTCGAACGTCTCGCGCACCGTGCGCATACCGTTGCACCTGACGTCTATCGCGTGCGGATGGTACGACCACGCGAGGCCCAGTCCGACCATGGACTGCCCGACGTAGCCCGCGCCGAAACCAGAGCCGTCCAGCTTGGAGTGGTCGGCTTTCTCCAGCCTGCGAAGCTGCTTCAATTTTCCAGCGTCATCGTACACGTAGTGCGGGTAACCAACCGTGCGGTAGTGCTGGAACACAAGCTCGCTTAGCTCCTCAAGCTCTTCCTTGTTGTACTTCAACCACACGGTCTTGTTGGGGAAGGCGATCATTCGGCGTTAACCGTCGTTTCAGTCGGCGTCTCGTCTGCCGGGCATTCTTCCTTGGTCTTGACTTCGAGCATATACGGACCCGCTTGATTCCGGTCGCGGATAGCGGTTTCCATCCGGTTGCGTGCGTCTTCGAGCCAGTGTGTGTCTGGTTTGAGGCGCGGGATTTCCCCGTACTTCATCCGCAGGACGGCGAGCCTTCTCTCGTATTTCGACGCGGCTTTCGAGAACTCGACGCGGTATTTGTCTTCGCCGTTGAGCCTGCCCTTGCGCCAAGTGTTGATGAGTGTCTGGATGCGTTTGGAAATTTCCGCAACGACTTTGCTGCGTGCTGCTTCGATTTCGTTGCGGAAGTTGAAGCATTCGAGGCAGTCATCCTCGTGCTGCCCGGTGTGCTTCTCCTGCGCCATGATCGCCGCGCTCGTTCCTTCGGCGGTCATCTTTTTCGGGGCCGGGATTTTTGTGTCGTCCTCGGTCTGGGACTCTTCCTTTTCGAGAATGACCGCGAACTTCTCCTCCCACTCCTTGTTGTCCTGCGCCAGCGGTATGCCGACGAGTGTGAACACAAGCTTGCCTCCGCTCTTGCGCACGCTGACGTCGCCGTCAATGCGGTGGAGGACGCCGCCATGCTTGAACACATTGCCATCCTTGAACGCGAACGCCTTGACAGTCGGCTCCGGCTCGTCGCCACAAATCCGGTTCGCCGTGCGCAACGAGCAGCCGATCCCGCGCCTGTGCTTTTCGAACCACGCCTGCCAGCCGTCAACGCCGTCGCGTTTGCCCTGCCTACTCAGCTTGGCGCGGAGCGTGCGCAGCCAAGGGCGCATCTTCTCGCGGATTTCCTTAAGCTTGGCGTTGGACGCCTTCGATTCCTGCGCGACCGTGTACATGCAGCCGAAGCCGTTGAGGCAATCCTCTTCGAGCTTCTCGATGCCGACGTTCGTCGGGTTGCCGACGAACAGCCCAACCCCGTTGCTGATGTTCCTCGGCTGGGGCTTCGACTTCGGGTCAGTGTCCTGAGGTCGGTTCTTCTTAGGCACGCTGCACGCTCCCCAACTTACATATGTAGCCGTCCACCGTTCCCCACTTCACAACCGCGTTGCACGCTTCGACTTCGTCCACGTTATCGCGACGCCCCCGGCGACCTCGACGTTCGACTGCTTCTCTCATTTCACTTCTCCTACCAGTTGGATGAACGCTTTTCGGCGTTCGCGTCAAAAGTTGCGTGGTACTCGGTAGTACGTCGGTACCAAAAACGAAAAGAGGGAACGCCCGCCTCGGAACCGACTGTCCGAGTGGCAAACGTTCCCTCCATCGTTATACAAGCTTTGCGCGGGCCGTTTCAGGCGGTAGCCCAAGCCTCTTCGATCCCTGTGGCAGCTTTTCTGCGGCGAGGAACGCCCCTCGCCTCAATCAACCGCCCTCTACCTCCAGTGCCGGGAGCGCCTGATCAGGGGCAAAAGGCTGTACCGCCCGAACGCCTAGTCCGCCGCGCGCGCAGCGAGAGCGTACTTGTCCTGCCTGTTTGCCGCGTCCCTTGCACGTTGATCTTTTGACTTCAACGCGTCGGAGTACAGCTTCAGCGTTTCCAAGTTTTCGTGCCCGACCCAGACGCGGAGAGTGAGCAGATCGACTCCTGCTTGCACTTGGTCGGTGATGTACGTGTCGCGGAATCTGTGCAGCCCGACGCCTTCGGCCCCGGCTTTCTCGCCGAGCTTCTCCATGATTCGAAGGAAATGCCTGTCCACGCCGCCTCGCGGAGCCGGGAACACCAGCCCTTCTTTCTTGCGCCGCTTCCACAAGTCGCGGATGAGAGAATCGCTGATGGGGATCGTCCTCGTCCCGGCGAGGGTCTTGGGTTTCCACCCGTACTTCGGCTTCGCCTGAATCCTCACGGTCTTGTTCGTCCAGTCGATGTCCGTCCATTCGAGGTGAGCGACTTCCATGTCTCTCATCCCGGTGCCGACGAAGAACCTGATCAGCAGTCGGACGTCTTCGGTGGCGACCTCCTGTAGTGCTTTCACTTCCTCGACCGTGTACGGATTCGGATCGCTGTCGGGAATCTCGGGCCAATCCTTCGGCAGTAGCAGCCCGGTGATCTGCTTCAGCGGGTTGTGCTTCAGCATGGTGACGACCGTCGTCATGTTTGTCTTCACAGTCCACTCGGCGAGACCCTCGGAGCGGAGCCTGTCGCGGAAGGCGATAAGGTTGGCACGTTCCAGTTCCTCGATGTGTTGTTTTGTAGCCCAGCCCATCCACCTGTTTAGCTCGAACCTCTTGTCCTTGATCGTCCTCGGCACGAGGTTGCCCTCAGCCCACAGCGCGTCGATGTACTTGTCCGCCGCGTCCCTGATCCTCGTGAAGCCAGGGAGGGGCTTGGGCTTCGCCTGCGCCTTCGAGAGCCACGGAGTTCCCGTGAGCGCAAGCTCGCGCTCCAGCGCCTTGCGTCTCGCGGTCGTGTGATCTGTGCCTGCGGGAAGCGTCTCCCACACACGATGCCCCTTCTCCGCTTCGTAGCGGAGCACGAACGTCGTGTCGCGGGAATAGTTGCCTCGCGGGTCGCAGAAGTGATATTTGCCTTTGCTGTCGCGCCTGTAGACTGAAACCCTGCCGTGCCGAGCCATGCTGGAAAAGCCTCCTCCAGCCAAATACTCGGTTTCGGGTGAAAAGGTCGGGTTCGGTAGCGGGTAGCATTTCGACCCGCTTAACCCTTTTGGAAAGAATGTTGGTGGAGCCGATGGGATTCGAACCCACGACCTCCTCGATGCCATCGAGGCGCGCTCCCAACTGCGCCACGGCCCCACCGTGAAGAGAACTGAATTTTAGCACAAGCATTGAAGAGAGCATACACGCATGCGGCCGGAGGCGGCCGGAGGCCGGACTGCGGAAAGCGGCCGGTTTGAAAGTCATCAGTTTTAAGTAAGAAGGAATGCGGGCGGCATGGCCCGCCCCGTTTTTGCGAAGCGCCTACCCCAACCGACAGGCGGGGCTTGACTGACAGTATGTACCGTGGTACGTATGTACCAGAATCACGCCGGAGGGCACATGATCGAAGTCGAACGAGTACAAACCGGGGTTCGCATGGAGAAGCGCTTGCTGAAAGTGTTGAAGGGTTTCGCGGAGTTGAAGGACATCACGCTAGGAGATTTGCTGGAAGGCATCGTGTTGCATGCATTCGAGGGCAAGTCGCCTTTCGGGAAAGAATCGCTGGCGCAGATCGGCGAGTTGAAAAAGATTTACGGGATGACCTTACACGCAAGCGACAGCCACAAGTTGAAAGAGAAGGCGGCGTGAGGAAAGTCGTCAGTTGTCGGTTGTCAGTTTTAAGTTTTAAGTAAGGCAAATGCGGGCGGGCTGCGACGCTCGCCTTTTTTTGTGGGGTAAAGATCCTGCCAGCACGGTATCCGGTCGGTATGGCACGCCGAAGGAAACGAGGCCTAGTAGAGTGCGTGCTGTTTTGGCGGCGGTGTAACAGGTTTGTTATGGCTGGCCCAGCGAATTTCAGTAGAATGCAAGCACCATGGCAAAACTGACCTTTCTGGGCGCGGCTGGGTGTGTAACGGGATCGAAATATCTGGTGGAGGCGGCAGGCAAGAAGCTGCTTGTGGATTGCGGATTGTTTCAAGGGACAGAGGACCTGAAGGAGCGGAACTGGAATCCACTGCCGATCGATCCGAAGACGTTTGATTACCTGGTGCTGACGCACGCGCATCTGGACCACACAGGATGGCTGCCAGTGCTGGTGCGCGACGGGTACAACAAAACGATTTACGCGAATCCGGCCACGATTGAGTTGACGGAAATTCTGTTGAAGGATTCGGGGCACCTGCAGGAAGAGGAGACGCAGGATGCGCAGAAACACAACTGGAGCAAGCATCCGCAGCCACGGGCGCTGTATACCAGTGATGACGTGGATCCAGTGCTGAGGTTGTTGCGACCGATGCCGCGGAATGGCGGGTTCGATATCTCGCCGGAATTCCACATCGAATCGTATGACGCGGGACACATTCTGGGTTCATCGAGTCTGGAACTAACAATCCATGAGAATGGCAAGAAAACGGTGGTGGTGTTTTCCGGGGACATCGGCAGGTACGACCAGCCCATCCTGAACGATCCGGTGCCGCCAGTGACGAAGCAGATTGATGTGCTGCTGTGCGAATCGACGTATGGCGACCGGGAACACGAGGCGGGCGACCCGCTGCAAGTTTTAGGCGAGATCGTGAACCGCGTGGTGAGACGCGGCGGGTCGATCGTAATTCCGGCATTCGCGATTGGGCGCACGCAGACATTCATGTATTACCTGCGGCAACTGGAGAACTTGCAGCGCGTGCCGAAGGTACCGGTGTATGTGGACAGCCCGATGGCGCTAAGTGCAACGGAACTGTATTTGAAGCACAAGGAAGATCACGACCTGCAATTTGCGCGCGATGAGCAGAACGGCGGAGACCCGCTGAGCGTGCACGAGTTCCACTTGACGAAAAGCGTGGAGGAATCCAAGGCCATCAATAATGTGAAGACGCCGTGCATCATCGTTTCGGCAAGCGGCATGGTGACGGGCGGACGGGTGCTGCACCATTTGGCGCAGAGACTCGGCGATGCGAGGAACTGCGTAATCCTGGGCGGATTTCAGGCTGAAGGGACAAGAGGACGTGCGCTGCAAGAGGGAGCCAAGACGCTCAGCCTGTACGGGCAAATGGTGCCAGTACTGGCGGAGATCGTGGAGATGGGGCAATTGAGTGCGCACGCGGGAAAAAGTGAGCTGATGAGGTGGATGACAGGCTTGCAAGTGCCGCCGAAGCAGGTCTACCTGACGCACGGAGAGCCCGCCGCAGCACAATCACTGCAACAAGCGATCACGGAAAAGTTCCGGTGGAAGGCTGCGGTGGCAAGGTATTTGGAGACTGTGGAGTTTTAACTTCGAAACAAAGCGTAAGTATAAGATAATAATAGAGATACATATTTTGGAATCACTTCCGAACCGGCTACGCTAAACCCGTCATCTGGTGACAAATTTTTTACTAACTTTCTTTTGGGAACCGAGAAACATTTCTGAGGGAAGTACCGTCTATACAAGCAAGACCACTCGCGGGGTAGGAGACTAACCACCACAGGGCAACCGACCGTCGGTCTCCTACCCCTAAAATTTTCCAGAGAACAT
>CAWABP010000021.1:0-100352 GCA_963780315.1 Candidatus Acidiferrales bacterium
CTTTCAACATTAGTTTTGGCTGGTTCAGATTTCACTTCACTTCCGCCATTACCTCTTCTGTCGGCCAACTATCTGACCCGTGGATTCTTGGCTCTGCACACGGCTTTCGCGCGTCACCGCCCCTTTGGCGGCAGCCTTTTTTCGATTCTTTTGTGGACGAATCCCCAGGTCGTGCCATGACGTTTCCGCGAGGTTGACGTCGTAGTAGCTTGCAGCTTTCTCGATATTCGCGAACGCTAAAGCACGGTCGGCATCGGAGACGCCGATGACTTGATCGAACCGCGCGACCGCGTTACGCACATGTCGTGCGTCGGTCAGTGGTTCTTTGCGCTGCTTCGGAAATGCGTAGACGCTGTCGGGCAAGTCGCTCTGCATCGTAAGCCGTCCGTGTTTCTCGTGAGGTTTCCAGGTCGCTTCCGGCATGTCTTTGCCATCCTTTCTTTAAATATTTTGGCTATAGGGCGGGCGCAGTGTCAGCCCGTGCACAAAGCGATTAAGCCACAGCCGACTTGCTGTAATCGTTCCCCATCTCCCCCTTTGAACGGCTGCTCGGATTTGTTGTTCTCGCATGGCTATTGGGATCTACTTCGACTCTTACCATTCCTCCTGACAGGTTTTCTTTGCAATGGTGCTCGTCCGGCCGAATCGGCGCGATGGAGCGATTACACCCTAGGTGCTCCAGCGAATCAATTGGACGATGGTATTGGCGATACCTTGGTATCAGCGAGCATCAGGTGTTGAATTAATTGAGGTTGCGACTCGAATTGGCGGGTCAAAGTAAATGGGACTCGGACTGACAAATTAACCAGGGCGCATATAAGAGTGCCGATCGCTCACTTCACTCGAAGAGCTGGTTGGCACGCCCGTGTGCCACACAGGTTTTTCACCCAATACTATCAACCGATACCAAGGTATCGTCGATACCATGGTCCAATTGTTTGTGCCGCAGACTTCTGGTGTCATGCCTTTCAGCAGCCCGATCCATTCGGAATGCAGCATTGCAGGAACAAAGGAGAAGGATCATGAAAATAGTCATGGTGCTCACATCGCACGACACACTTGGCAACACTGGCCTTAAAACCGGCTTCTGGCTTGAAGAATTCGCAGCTCCTTACTTTGTTTTCCGCGATGCCGGGGTACAGCTGACCCTCGCCTCACCGAAAGGCGGGCAGCCGCCGCTCGATCCGAAAAGCGATCTGCCTGAAAATCAAACGCCGGCGATGGCTCGGTTCAAGAAGGACGCGGCGGCGCAAGAGGCTCTCGCCAACACGGTCAAACTTGCGGACGTAAAGACGGAAGGTCTCGACACCGTTTTCTATCCCGGTGGGCACGGCCCGATGTGGGATCTCGCGGAGAGCCCTGCGTCGATCGCTCTTCTCGAGGCCTTCTACAATTCCGGCAAGCCAATCGCATTGGTGTGCCATTCGCCCGGGGTGCTTCGCCATGTTACCTACCAGGGCGCTCCGCTGGTGAAAGGAAAACACGTCACCGGTTTCACGAACGGCGAGGAAGAGGAAATGAAGCTCACGAAGGTTGTGCCGTTCCTGGTCGAGGATGAACTGCTGCGGCTCGGCGCCATATTCGAGAAGAAGGCCAACTGGCAGCCTTTCTCCATCGTTGATGGCCGTCTCATCACTGGCCAGAACCCCGCGTCATCGACGTCCACGGCTCAAGCGCTTATGAAGTTCCTTGGAGAAAAAGCCGCTCACGCTTCTGCTTGAATTGACGATCGCATCGGTTCGTCGTTGTTGCCGATAACGGCGGCCAAGGCGATTTCTCCGCCTTGGCTGCGAAGTTCCAACACGACGTGGAGCGGGGCGCCCACAGCCAGTTGCGATCCCCCGGCAATCGAACGTTATGTCTTGCGACCATCGAAGGAGGACGCATGCCAAATGAGAAAACAGGGAGCGCTGTTGGTACGAGTCGAACGCCGGAGCCCACGGAAACAAATCCTCTCGACTTTGTGCCCGACAAAATTCCTTTTGACACTCCGTATGGCCCACCGATATCGCTAGACAGAGCCCAGGCGGTTATTCACGCGGCGGTGGCAGAGGCCAAGAAACGTAATTGGAAGATTAACGCGGCGGTTGTCGATTCCGGCGGCAACCTGGTCGCCTTTCAACGAATGGACGGTGCGATGCTTGCGTCCATTCAGATTGCGGAGCACAAGGCACGCGCAGCCGCAACCTTCCGGCGCCCAACCAAGATATTCGAGGACGGTATCAACCTTATGCATCTCAACTACCTGCTCGCGTTCGACGGAGTCATTGCCTCTCGAGGCGGCATTCCACTGATTGAGAAAGGCTCGATCATTGGCGCAATCGGTGTCTCGGGGGGCACGGATTCCCAAGACGAGATCGTCAGCGAGGCAGGCGCGGCCGTAATTAACCAACCCCCGGCGACGAAAAAATAATCCAGTTATCGAGAAAGTAGTGGGCCATCAACCGGTTTCCGAGACAAACAAGTAGATAGGAGAATGTCATGACAACTGCAATCGCACTTACAAAGACACCACAGATTCGCCTGACTCGGCGGTCGCCCGCCTATTGGCGTGTCACGATCGACAATCCGCCAATCAACGTGATGGGCCCGGTAATGGTCAAGGGATTCCAGGAAGTGATCAACGCTCTCGAAGCCGACGAGCAGGTCAGAGTCGTGGTTTTCGACAGCGCCGTGGACGACTACTTCCTGAATCACTCCGATTTCACGGCCAAGCTGGAAGACTTGACCTCACTGCCGCCCGGTCCCACCGGCTTGCCGCCTTGGCCGGACTTTCTGGTGCGTCTTACCCGCCTGCCAGTCGCCTCCATCGCCCTCATCCGCGGCCGCGCGACGGGCAACGGCAGCGAGATCACGCTGGCCTGCGACATGAGTTTTGCCAGTCGCGAAAAAGCCATCATTTCGCAATGGGAGGTGGGCGTGGGCATGGTCGCCGGAGGCGGCCCCATGGCTCGGCTTCCCCATCTCATCGGCCGAAACCGCGCCCTCGAGGTGCTCTTGAGTTCGGAAGACATCACAGCAGAGCAGGCCGAGGCCTACGGCTACGTTAATCGCACACTGCCCGACGCCGATCTGGATGCGTTCGTAGAGGCGCTCGCGGCGCGGATCGCCAAGTTCGATAAATGGGCGATCGCTCAGACCAAGCGCCTCGTCAACACAAGCCTGCCGCCGGACGTCGAGCTCGGCGCCGGGTGGGATGCGTGCATCGCTTCGCTCGGGCGACCTGCCGCCCAGGAGGGGATCAAGGCGCTGATGGCGCTCGGCTTCCACAAGCCGGGGGATGTCGAAAATCGGCTCGGCTACCATCTGGGCCAAATCGCGCGCTAGGCCCTCGCCCGACGGGTGCAGCTAGCAAAACTCTGTGACTAGCAGGGGCGGATCCTGCTCCGGTAATTGGTCGATTCAACCGGATAACTGGCTCGACTTGGGAGGAGGAAACGAATTCCAAGCAAGCTCGAGCGACAAAGCCCTCGCCGCGCGTAACTGCGTGGGAGCGACCAGGAGGGCAAGTGAACGAGAGGGTCGTAATCGAAGAGAATGCCTGCAACGCCGAAATTTGGGTCCCGCGGGAAGTCGCTTGCGGGGGGACTGGGAGCGCGCCGAGCCATCCGTCGGTGGCGAAGGCCGATGTCGCTTGGGAAGAGAACGACCGTATCCACCGAGCGAGCACCCGGCGTACTGGGCACGACACTTTCGGACGAAGCCACACAGTCAAAGCTAGGACGGTCCAGTGGACCAGCCGTGGATGGCATAAGCGGCGAAGACCAGCGCCTACGAGACTAAGGTCGAAGGGGCATGGAGGCCACAGGACATGCGCATGGGCCCGTAGTAGCAAGGATGGAGGGTAATGCCTTCGGAGCAAAGGGGCCCTGGGTAGTAGCGGGCGTACAACGCACACCAGTCGGCACACTGTGGCCGGCGCTTGATGGTGCAAACGAGTGCGTCGAGCCTTGGAGCAAACCTGATGGTCGCCAAAGGATGCGAGCCATCGCTTAACGTGGCTGGTCATCATGGGAAGGCTCCAAGGGGAAAGCTGCTGTCCCCAACCGGACCGGGGAAATCCCGCCGTCCGGGATGAAACGGGGGGACGTAGGAAACTGATCGAGGCGCGGAATGAGGCACCGGCGTAATCCGATGAGGAGCCGGTTACGGCAACTCCCCGCTGCCCACCGACACAGCGCCTGCGTTCTATCCCGACGGCTCCTAGCTTCTGGGCGTCGAGGATGGGACGCGTTCGCCAAGCTTGGCGGACACGTTTCGAATGCCTGTAGTGGTGTTTAATATATTCTGCGCACTATATCGAAAGGAGCCATGAATGAGCGCCGTACAAGTGGAACAGAAGAGCTATGAGATGCCCCCACGCGAAGGGATCACCGTCGCGCATTTTCTCACCGTCGCCGATGTCGAGCGATCGGCTCGCTACTACGAAAAGGTCTTCGGTGCTCGCATTCTGACCATGGGTGACGGCAACGCGCCTCCCTACCTTCAGCTTGCGAATATCTGGATGATTCTGAACGTTGGAGGCGGGCCGACCCCGGACAAGCCCACGGTAACGCTCAGCGTACCCGACCCGAATCACATCAACAGCTTTATGAATTTCCGCGTTGCGGATATTCAAGCGTGCTACGAATTGTGGAAAAGCCGGGGAGCCGAGTTCCTCACGCCGCCGATTCCCAAGTACGGCGAGATTCGCTGCTATATCCGCGACCCTGACGGTTACATCATCGAGGTTGGACAAAGCACGTCTCTCAAGTACGGCTAGCGCTCGGCGCGGATAGGATGCCGACTCTGCGCCTCGTCGTCGCGCTTCTGCCAGTTTCGCCTTGAACAGTCACTCGCTCTGACATCGAAAGGAATACCAGATGGATGGCACACATGGACAGAAAGAGACCACGCTTGGTATGAACGTTTTTACGGCCCCCGGAAAGACGATGGTCGGCGAACGGCCAAAGCCTTTCGGCGAAGCGCTCGGCTTTGACCCTATCACGTCGACTTTAATCATCGGCGAGTACGACGCGGTGCTGGTGGACGCAATGGGGACAGTGGCTGAGGCCGAGGCTCTCGCGGATTGGGTCGCTCTGCACAACCGCAACTTGGAGACCATCTATATAACGCACGCCCATTTCGACCACTTCTACGGTCTGAGCATTCTGCTCGACCGTTTCCCGGGCGCTCGGGCGATAGCAACGCCCAAGACGGTGAACGCCATGCAGATGTCTTTCTCTCCCACGATGGAGCGGTTAGCCCGCCGGCTCTTTCCTGGGCAAGTGGCCACCAAGTTAGTTCCACCTGAGCCCTATGAGCACGACACCTTCACTCTCGAGGGCCACGAATTGCGCATCATCGAGCAGGGCCGCACCGATAGTCCTGATTCGACGTCTCTACACGTTCCATCGATCGGGCTGATCGTCGCTGGCGACGTTGTGTACAACCAATGCCGCATTTACGTCGGCGACACCACTCCCGAGAGCCGCAAGAATTGGATCGCGGCGCTAGACCGTTTAGCGGCGCTTAACCCGGCGATTGTCGTCGCCGGTCACAAGAAGCCTGGCGCGCCCGACTCTCCCTCGACGATCCAAGACACCAAGCGTTACCTGCAGGACTTCGATCGGTTGCAGAAAACCGCGACATCCGACCAGGAGCTGTTCGATCAGATGACGGAGCTGTACCCGCATTGGGTAGCCAATCAGTCGTGGTTGATGTTCGGATTCCCGCAGCCATAACCTACATCAACCGATGGTGCGGATGTTTCCTCGCGCACGAAGGAGGTCTGTATGTCTCAGAATGCCAGCGGAGTAAAGCGTGCTCAACAAGGCGAAGTCCGGCCTCATCAACTCGGGCAGAAGGTTTTCAAAACCATCTTGTCCGAAGATATCGATTGGAAACCGTTCCCGGCGTTCCCACCCTCCGTTAGGCTAGCCGTCGTCGTGGGTCAGCCCTCGGAGCCCGGCCCATACACAATCAGGGTCAAAGTGCCCCACGGCGAGAAGTTGATGCCTCACAAGCACCCGGAAGATCGAGTCTATACCGTAATTTCCGGCATCTTTTATATCGGACTGGGTGATGAATTCGACCCGAGCAATTTGGAAGCCTATCCGCCTGGCGCCGTGATCGTTCTTCCTGGCAACACGCCCCATTTCCACTGGGCGAAATCCAGCGAGTACGTCACGCAGGTAACTGCGATGGGGCCGCTTGGACTGGAATACCTCAACGCGAAAGACGATCCGCGAAGCAACAACTCGTAGGAGGAGTCTGCGCGACTTGAGGAGTCGGACATACTGATTCCGCTGAAGTCATTAGCTTCTTGTCAAATGGAAAGGCCCAGGATGAGCGAGCAACAAGAGCAGGAACAGCGTTCCGGAGTGCGGGATCAAGCGATCCGCGCGGCGCTGGATCAGCATTGGGCGGCGTCCGATGCCAACGATTTTGAAACGGAGCACCGCATCTATCTCGAGGACGCGGTGCTGGAATACCCGCAGTCGGGCGAGCGAACCCGCGGTCGACGCAACATCCAAAACCAGCGCGCCAACCAGCCGAACAAGAAACGCTTTTCGATCCGGCGAATCCTTGGCGGCGGCGATCTTTGGGTCACCGAATTTATCCTGACTTATGACGGCAAGCCGTCCTACACCGTGAGCATCATGGAGTTCAAGGGCGACAAGGTTTTGCGGGAAACACAGTACTTTGCGGATCCATTCGTGGCTCCCGCATCGCGCGTTCAATGGGTCGAACGGATGGACAACTAATCTCGACGCGTGAGGATTCGCCGGTGGCAGCGCCATTTGCGATTTGCATATCTTGCGATGGAGGTACAAGCGATGGATTGGAAAGGGTTGGTCCAGTTTGCGCTGATGGGTAACGGTAATTTGGAACAATACGCCATCCTGCTGGTGCGCGTTTCGATCGGGCTGTTCTTCGCCATCTCCGGCGCAAACAAATTGTTTGTCGCCGGCGGCACGAAACCCGTTTACGACACGCTCGTGCAGGCCAAAGTCCCGTTTCCCCACTTCACAGCTTATTTCGTGTCGGCTGTCGAGTTTATTTGCGGATCGTTGGTGGCCGTGGGTTTTTTTTCCAGCTTCGGTAGCGTGGCTTTATTGATTGATATGATTGTCGCCACCCTGACCAGCGCGGTTACCACCGTGCCTAAGGGACTTTCGTTTCTTCGCTGGCTCGACGATTTCCTCTACCTTCCGGAAGTCCTGTACGTGCTCTTCTTTATCTGGCTGATCTGCTCTGGCCCGGGAAAGTTCAGCGTGGATTACTGGCTCGCAGGCAAAATACTGGGGTGATCGGCAGCCCCGTTGATTCGCGCCTGGCATCCAGCAAGGAGGAAGAAATGAAGCAAAAATACACGCACGAAGAGATTGCAAGGCGCGCCTACGAATTGTGGGAGCGCAGGGGCCGCCCCCTCGGTTCTCCTGAAATTGATTGGCACGCGGCGGAAAGTGCTTTGGGCGTGCGGGATTCGCGAGAGGAGTTCTCGCTCCCAGGTGTCCGCTTTGAGCCAGAAGAACGTGCCTATCGCGAACCCTGAGTTCAGAGTGGTTGTATAGGAGGGATTCTGGCCGGACGCTGGACTTTGATGAGGTACGAATGGCCCGATTGCTCTCAGTAAATGTCGGTCTGCCGCGCGACGTGACATGGAACGGCAAAACTATCCGAACCGCAATCTGGAAATCTCCGGTTACGGGACGGCAAATGGTGCGCAAGCTCGATATCGATGGTGATGCGCAAGCCGATCTCGCCGGTCACGGCGGGGAGCAGCGCGCCGTTTTTGTTTATCAGATGGACGCCTATCGATACTGGGAACGCTTTCTCGGACGTAATGACTTCATCTACGGTCAGTTCGGAGAAAACTTCACCGTTGAGGGACTTCTTGATAACGAGGTCTGCATTGGCGATCGATACCGCATCGGTGATGCGATATTTGAAGTCACACAACCACGCGTGACGTGCTACCGCGTCGGCATTCGCATGAATGAACCTCGCATGGCAGCCCTGCTCGTTTCTCATCACAGACCGGGATTCTACTTTCGCGTGTTGCAGGAGGGAGAAGTTGGGGCGGGCGATGAGATTGTAAAAATTACTGACGGTCCAGAACGAATCAGTGTGGCTGACGTGGACGCCCTCCTGTATTTGCCGGGACATTCCAGCGAGCAACTGCAACGCGCGCTGCGGATTCCTGCACTTAGCAAGGGCTGGCAAAGTTCGTTCCAAGCAATGCTCCAACAAGACTCGAGCGCCAAAACTACGGTGGGGAATCCGGGACTCGCCGATGAGCAACAAGCGCCAGCATGGTCCGGCTTTCGACAGATGCGAGTCACGAATATTCATAGGGAAAGCCATAGCGTAACTTCCTTCATTCTTTCGCCAATCGATGGGCAGCCTCTTCCTCTCTTCCAGGCGGGTCAATTTGTTGTTTTGCGGCTGTCTGTCGATCCGGGCAAACCGCCGGTTCTTCGCAGCTATTCGCTGTCTGATCTGCCGGCAGCCGATCATTTCCGGATCAGCGTCAAAAATGAATCGAATGGGATTGGAAGTTCATTTCTGTGCAACCGTGCGCGAGAAGGCGATCTATTGGATGTTAGTGCACCGCGAGGAATCTTTACTCTGCGTCCCAGCCAGAATCCCGTGGTTCTGCTGAGCGCTGGAGTGGGCGCAACGCCCGTGATGTCGATGCTGCACTCTCTCGCGGCTGAAAGATCGCAACGAGAGATCTGGTGGATCTATGGAGCGCGCAATCGCGTCGACCATCCATTTGCAGATGAATCGCGTTCATTACTAAAACAGCTCTCTCGGGGACGAGGATACATCGTGTACAGCAGGCCCGCTGCAATCGACCAAGTCGGGGCAGACTTCGATGCTCCCGGGCACATTGACACAGCTTTGTTACAGAAAATTGGTGTGTCACAGGGTAGTGACTTCTATCTGTGTGGCCCACCTTCATTCTTGCAGAACATGCGCGATGGGCTGCGAAATTGGGGTGTGCTCGCCGGGAATGTGCACACGGAGATCTTTGGCTCTCTCGAAGCTATTACCCCTGGTATGACGCAAGTTGTTCACACTCGTCACCTACCCCAAGGGCCGCCCGGATCTGGCCCCCCAGTCTCATTCGCGCGTAGCGGGATTACCGCCGCTTGGGATCCGAAATTCGGGAGCTTGCTTGAACTGGCGGAGGCGTGCGACGTTCCGGTCAGATGGTCGTGCCGGACTGGAGTCTGTCATACCTGCATGACTGGACTGATTGGCGGATCAATTATTTATAACCCTGAGCCGCTGGAGAGGCCCGCTCCCGGGAACGTGCTCGTATGCTGTTCCCAGCCAAGCGCGGGCGTCACTCTGGATCTTTGAGAGAAACGGAAGGAATCCAATCATGCGTTCTGATATCGTGCCCGGAGGGATTTTCCCCGATTACGAACTGTCCGATCACACGGACAAAGTGCGCAAGCTCAGCGAGCTACAGGGCGATGATCCTCTAATCCTTACTCTTGCGCGCGGCCACTATTGCCCAAAGGAGCACCAGCAGCATTTGGAGCTCGCCGCGTTCTATCCGAAGATCGCAGTGGCATACACTCAGATCGCCACGATCTCGACCGACGATCACCATACTCTCCAGGAATTCCGTGCGTCAGTCGGAGCCGTGTGGACTTTCCTTTCCGACCCTGAGCGAAAGGTTCAGAAGGACCTCGACATCCAGGAGTACACCGACCCCGAGCATAATCCGATGATCCCGCATACGCTCGTGCTCAAGCCGGGCCTCGTGATTTACAGCATCTATAATGGCTACTGGTTCTGGGGGCGTCCATCGGTCATCGATCTTTGGCACGATCTGCGCGCCGTGACGAGCGAAATCCGTCCAGACTGGGATCTGAGTACTCCCGGACTCCGCGAGTCATGGAATGCGGGCGACTTCTCGCGTTTCCACGGCTGGAACAAGCTTGGCGCCGCGAATGCTCCTTAAGCAGGACCGCGGTGTTGCAACGGGCCATGCACATTCATCCGACGGTCTCTGAATGATTCCCACTGTGCTTGGAGAATTGAGGTCTCTTTAAGACAACTTGGACCCGGTTGCGAGCTCAAGTATGCTTGGCGGGCACATGGCAGCTGAGCCGACAACTCCGGTCATTGAATTCCGCGATGTCTCCTATCGCGTCGAACAGACGCAAGTACTCTCCGGCCTCAGTCTGCAGGTGGCACAGGGAGAGATACTGGTGCTGCTTGGACGGAGCGGTTCCGGCAAGACCACAACCCTCAAGCTGGTCAATCGGCTGGTCACTCCGACCTCTGGTGAGATTCGCGTCCACGGCATCCCCAACGGTGAAGTTGACGTCATTCGCCTGCGCCGTGCCATTGGCTATGTGATCCAGGACGTTGGTCTGTTCCCACACTTCACCGTCGAGCGAAATATCGGCTTGGTTCCTCGCATCGAAGGTTGGTCTGAGGTTCGCATCCGTGCGCGCATTCAGAAACTATTGCAGATGGTTGGGCTCACAGGGGATTTAGCATCACGCTATCCGCGGGAATTATCCGGAGGGCAGCGACAACGAGTGGGTGTGGCCCGCGCCTTGGCTGCAGATCCTGCAATTCTCCTCATGGATGAGCCCTTTGGAGCGTTGGACCCTCTGACGCGCGACGACCTGCAACAGGAATTCCTCTCCCTCCAGCAGCGACTGCACAAAACAGTGATTTTCGTTACGCACGATCTTCGCGAGGCCCTACGCCTCGGTTCGCGCATCGCGCTAATGGAGGCAGGGAAGTTGGTCACGGTTTTGTCGCCACAGGAATTTCTAACGTCTGCCGATCCCTGGGCGGCCGCTTATGTGAAAGCCTTCGGAGACGGGTTAACATCCCTTGCAAATCGAGGCACATCATGAATGTTGTTCGCTTCATCCTGCAAAATCATGCTCAGGTTCTCGAACTTACTCTCGAGCATCTCTGGTTGGTCGGGTTTTCCACTCTGCTGGCGGTGTTGGTCGGTGTACCCCTAGGAATTGTGATTTCACATCGCGCCAGCTTCAGCAAACCCGTTCTGGCTGGTGCGAACATCATTCAAACCATCCCGAGTCTTGCGCTTTTTGGATTTCTGCTGCCCGTACCCTGGTTGGGCGAACGTTCTGATCGTCTGGCAATCTTGGCGCTTACCCTCTATGCTCTGCTTCCGATTATTCGAAATACCTACACCGGAATTCGCAGCGTTGATCCGGCGGTTGTAGAAGCAGGACGAGGTATGGGCCTCACAGAATCTCAGCTTCTTTTCCAGGTGGAGCTGCCACTCGCAGTGAGCGTGATTCTGTCGGGTGTTCGTGTGGCGATCGTGATTTCCGTAGGCTTGGCAACCATCGCCGCGGCGATTGGCGCTGGTGGTTTGGGTGAGTTTATCTTTCGCGGCCTGGCCATGGTTGATAACCGGGTCATTCTTGCAGGCGCGATTCCGGCCGCCATCTTAGCCCTGGCCGCCGACCTCGGGGTGGGATGGCTCGAGAAACGACTGCGCGCGAGATGATGCGCCTGCCTTCAAGCCTCGCTGTATTCTTTCTCGTTGCAACCGGCGCGCTACTATTCTCCTGTTCGCCGTCACACGCCAATCGTATTGTGGTGGGTTCGAAGAACTTCACCGAGTCGTTCATTTTGGGCGAACTCATCGCCCAACAGATCGAGGCACACTCCAGTCTGAAAGTGGAACGCCGCTTCTATCTCGCCGGAACATACATCTGTCACCAGGAAATTTTGTCAGGGCGAATCGACATCTATCCGGAATACACGGGTACTGCGCTCACCACCATCCTGAAGCTGCCCGCCGGTGGAGACAGGATGGACGTTTACCAGCGCGTCAAACAGGAATATGAACGCCGCTTCGAGTTGGATCTCGGACCACCCTTAGGATTCAACGACACCTTTGCGATGGAGATCCGTGGAGAAGATGCTCGCCGCTTAAATATCCGCACACTCTCGCAAGCGGCCGCCTTCTCTCCGCACTGGCGCGCGGGATTCGGTTACGAGTTCATGGAGCGCCCCGACGGCTATGGCGGCATGGTAGCAACCTACGGTCTGCATTTCGCTGAACAGCCGCGCATTATGGACTTGGGCTTGTTGGCGCGCGCCTTGAAAGATCATCAAATTGATTTCGCTGGCGGCAATGCCACCGACGGCCTCATTCCCGCCCTCGACTTGTTTGCCCTCGAGGATGACCGCCATTACTTTCCTCCCTATGAGGCCGTGCCCGTCATTCGGCTACAAACCATTGAGCAGCACCCGGAGGTGGCTCGGGTCCTTGCAGCACTTGACGGAAAGATCTCGAACGCGCAAATGCAGCGAATGAACTACGCCGTCGACGGCCAGCATCGCGATCCGCGGGAGGTCGCACAGGAATTCTTGCTGGAAACAAAGCTTGTCCGTTGACGCTCGCCTGCGAGTGGAGAGTGGTCATTCGTAAGTGATCCAGAATATATGGAAAAGTGCGGGGAAGAATTCCTCGAGTCGTGGTGAGTAGGCGGTAAGCTCGTACTGGCCGAGTTTATGAGTGCTTACTTGAAGGTCTGTGCTCGCGGACTGCGCCAGTTCCAGACATTATAGGAATAAAGCGCAATGCAAAAGAGATTTGCGGGTATGAACCCAAATTGCGCGGTTCGGACACCAATTACGCAGACGATCACGCTGTTTGCACCGGCTACCATCCACCCTTGCCAGAACTTCCTTCCGATGAGAATGGTTGAGAGTATTGTAAGAACGCACGAAATGTAATCAAGCCGGGGTACGATCACGTATGCCTGACCTCTGAGTCTCTGGTGCCTATGGTGCGCACCAGGGCCGCATTTTCTTGGCGGCTTGTCCTCAGCCTAGCATTTCAGGTTTCTGCCAATAACTGTTCTCTGGTTCAGTTGCGCTGGAGTAGTCAACTGGCAAGGCGGCTCTACCCCAACTTCCACGCTAGGAAGCGAAATTTCCCCCTGGTTGGCCGGTAAGGTTTTTCTTTTCAACGGACGGTTGCTAAATCGTGTAAATAGTGACGAATGATGTTAATATTCTGCTTGACTGTAGATCATCAGTTGTTATATGTAGTGTCCTGTGTACATCCGCAAAACGACCAAAACTTGGAAGGGCAAAAGCTACATCAACTACCTGCTGGTCGAATCCCTGCACACCCCCAAGGGGCCCCGCCAACGCATCATCTGCTCGCTCGGAAGTCTGGCCCCGGCACCCCGCGAGCAATGGCTCGAACTCGCTCATCGCGTGGAGAAGAGCTTGCAGGGACAGAGCGCTCTTTCCGCCGTTGACTCGCCCGTCAAGACCCTTACGGAACAGGCGCGCCGCGGACGCAGAAGCCGCTCCGGTGCGGAGAAATCAGCGATGGAGCTGGAATCTCCGATCATCGTTGATGTCGACCGTGTGGCGATGGAAAAACCCCGTGAGGCCGGAACCGTGCACGTGGGCCATCAAATGTGGCAGCAGTTGGGGCTGGGTGAAATCTTACAGCGTGCGGGACTATCCGACAGAGCCTGTCTGCTGAGTGAAGCGATGGTGCTGAATCGTCTGATCTTTCCGCTTTCCGAACATGCCATGCCGGATTGGATGGAGCGCACGGCCCTGGACGATGTGCTTGGAACGAAGCTCTCCTTACTGAGTGATGAGGCCTTGTATCGCAATCTGGACCGACTGCATCCTCACCGGGAGCAGATCGAGCGCGAATTGGCGGAAAGCGAGAAGACCCTATTCAATCTGGACGACACTTTTTTCCTTTACGATCTGACCTCGACGTACTTCGAAGGGGAAGCCGGGAACAATCCGCAGGCCAAGCGCGGCTACTCGCGAGATAAACGGCCCGATTGCAAGCAGGTGCTCATCGGCTTGGTGCTGAATCGCGATGGCTTTCCCAAGGCACATGAAGTTTTCGACGGCAACCGTCAGGACCGCACGACGGTGGAAGAGATGTTGGAAAGTTTGGAGAAACGCACGGGGCGGAAGTCGGGTTCGACGGTAGTGGTCGATCGCGGGATGGCGTACGAAGAAGACTTGCAGCAAATCCGGGCGCACGGACACCACTACTTGGTGGCCAGCCGGCAGTCGGAACGGAATGCCTGGTTGGCCGAGTTCGAACAGAGCGACAACTGGGAGGAAGTCATTCGGATTCCCTCGCCGCGCAATCCCGATCAGAAAAAATCACAGGTGCGCATTAAGCGCTGCCAGCGGGGGAGTGAGGTCTACATCCTGTGCATAAGCGAGGGACGCGAAGAGAAGGACCGAGCCATCCGTGAAACTCACGAGCAACGCTTGAAGAGAGATTTAGAGAAATTGCAAGCGCGTAGGGAGAAGGGCCAGCTGCAAGAGGAGAAGAAAATCCACCAGGCGATCGGTCGGCTCAAGGAACGCTACCCGCGGGTGGCCCGCTATTACCGGATGGACTACGACGCCGAGCGCAAAACTCTCAGGTGGGAAGAGAACAGCGAGAAGAAAGCCATCGCCGAGAAACTCGATGGCGGCTATGTGCTGAAAACCGACCGGCAGGACTTGACGGCGGAGGAAATCTGGCGGACCTACATGCTGCTCACGCGGGTGGAGGGAGCTTTTCGGGCCATGAAGAGTCCGTTGCTCGAGCGGCCCATCTTCCACCATCTCGAGCATCGCACCCAAACACACATCTTCCTCTGCGTGCTGGCTTACCATCTCCTAGTGGCCATCGAAAAAAGATTCCTGGATCGTGGCGTGCACACCTCGTGGGCGACCCTGCGCGGACAACTGCGGACGCACGAGGTAATCACGGTGGTGTTGCCAACCCGGGAGGGACGCGTGCTCAAGATTCGCAAAAGCAGTATCCCAGAACCGATTCACAAAGAGATTTACTCGACGCTCAGAATACCGGTGGAGATCATGAGGCCGGTTAAGACTTGGCATGACCTCCCGGCAAACATAGTGACGGAATAAAATGACAACTCCCTGCAAACAAAGCAGTTCGCTCAGCCGAGCGTGGAAGTTGGGCTACCTGCGACAAGGATGCAAGTCGAGGGGCACCATGAAGTTGTTGGGCTCATCCAATAACGGTGCCGAAATCCATGTGGATGAAAAACGTTGCCATCCTCTGGCGGCTCCAAAGGCATGAGTAGGTAGTCGACCGCACCGCCGATCATTGCGCATTCACAGTTGTGGCAATTGCTCCGTCCGACAGGACTACTTCACTGGAACGTCACACGTTTCCCCCAGTTCCAGCCGACTCTGGAAGTGCGGCCGCCCCGCGACCGTCAATCCACCTCTCGTGCAGGAAACCCAGGATCCCCGAACGGCTGCACCCTCGGTTTGATGCGGTGGCCGCAACGGCAAGTTCCGCAGTCCCCTGCAAGGAAACAATCGCGGACTCACGGACCAACGATATAGGAGCGGAATGGAAATCCTGAACCCGCTCGCGGTTCAACAATAAAGGGTGTCAACCCGCCTCCCGCGTGCGACCAACTGTAGGACCACTAAGCGTTTCTGACCGCTCTAAATGCTACTTAGGGCTCCTGAAAGTGCCTCGTAAGTTGTTGACACTCCGTTCCCTGCAGGCTTGCCAAGGTTCAGGCGTGAGTTCGATTCTCATCGGCCGCTCCATTCCTTCCAGAAGGTTACGCCGCAGCCTCGATGGTTCTCTATCCCTGGGATCTTAATACTGTGCACACCGAGGCGCAGATTGGCCCGCCTATATTAAAGGTTGCGGCCACGCTGGCGCCTTGCACTTGCAGCGGTTTTGGAACCTTGCCAAGCAATTGCCATGCGCACCAACCAAGCATGGCAACTCCTGTTGCGCCAATCGGGTGGCCCTTCGCAATCAATCCACCGGAAGTGTTGATACCGCATTCGCCGTCCACCTTGGCTTTTCCGTCGACCCAATATTGCGCGCCTTTACCATAGGCGGCCTTTCCCAACACTTCCGTTCCCAGCGCCCCCATCACCGTAAAGCAATCATGGATTTCAGCGACCTTCACATCCTTCTGCGTAACTCCCGCCATGCGGTACGCATCGTTCATGGCCTTGATCGCACCTGCGGGACGCAGCACATCGCGGCCGGCCTTTTTCAAAGGGTCGGTTACCTGAGCGTACCCGGCAATCTCCACGCAATCCTGTTTGGCCACGCCAAGCTTGGCCAACCCTTCTTCGGTTGCCAGGATCAGTGCGGCATACCCGTCGGTGATTTGCGAACAATCGTAAGTCTTCAGCGGCAAGCCTTCCACGATGTAGCGGTTAATGCCGCCAATCTGCATCGCCTGCTCGACAGTAAGTTCCACGTTGCGCATCTGCGCGTACTCGTTGTGACGCGCGTTGGCATACTCGGTGACCGCGATGTGCGCAAGATCTTCTTCGGAAACGCCATGCACCTTCAAGTAGCACTCCATCACCTCGGCAAACAGGTGGGGGAAGATGTAAACCTTGCCTTCGCGCTCGGCGGGGTGCGAAAAATAGCCGAGGGCCTGGCCGATCAGCTTTCCATCCATCTTGCCTTCAGCATCCCGCATTTTTTCGTAACCGATGGCAATTCCAATATCACCCCATCCGATTTGCAGCTTCTGAATGACAGAGATGACAGCCTGTCCGCCCGAAGCGCAGGCATTTTCAACGGACTCGATCGGTTTTCCACCGAGGCCCGGAATATCTGCCACCAGACCCGCGAGCAGCCCTTGCTGGTTCAGAGAAATATTGCAAACGGCGCCTACGGTGCCCACATCAATCGCGGATGGCTCTACTTTGATCTCGCCGCAAGTCTCCTTAACAGCGCGGCGAAGAATCTCCGGCACTGTCATCTCCATCAGCTTTCCAAACTTCGATTGATGATAGGCTGCGATGTAAATGCGCTTCATGCCACACCTCTCGGAATTACTTCTGCTCCCACGAGAAAGAATTGCCTCCGCGAGCCAGAGGCTTCAGATGCCGCAACCGATCCTGAAGATCGTGCTTCACGACCATACCATAAGCCTTGCGCAGCAATCCCTTCACAATAATGACACTCGAGGCAATTCAATTTTATTGAGTCTTCAGTGCGATGGGGGTGTGTATTGACACTGCGAATTGGCGCATCGCCAGACGGGTCTCCGGTCTTTTTCAGCCGGCGGTTTGCGATACATCCATACTCCATGCTCGGGGCATTTCCAGAGGTTCACCCCGGGCTCTTCTAGAAAATACGGGCGCTCCAAAATGTTGATGACGCTGAAGTAGCCGTGATCTTCGTCATACCGGACGCTGCACCCAAAATAACCGCAATGGTAGGAAGGAGCGGTTCGCACATGGCTCTCGTGCTCTTCCCTCCACCGTATGCCCTTCACCTCGTACCGCATCAGGTGATCATCGCGGGGGCAAAGCGGCTTTAGGGTCGTACAGAGTTCGTGCTCCAGAATATTTTGCATCCGGCCGCCTCCTTTTTCTCGCGGGTTTTGCTCGAATTCTGTCTTACGGTCACTCCGATGCCTGCGGCTCAATCACAATAAACCGCGAACTTCCGCCACGATTCACGAGCAACAGCACCGCCTGATTGCCTGCTCCTGTCAATGCGGCTTCATATTCCTGGGTATTGTGAACGGGCTTGCGATTCACTTCCTGTATAACGTCGCCGCTTTCAAGGTCAGCTGCGCCGGCCGCGCTGGAAGGATCAACGGACGTAATCACCACGCCCTTGATGGATGACGCAACGCCAAGTTGCCGCGCGATCGAGGCGGTGAGATTTTCAACCTGAACACCCTGCAACGCTGCGCTTTTGCTGGTAGAGACCGATGCTTTCTCTTCCTTTGATGAAAGTTCTCCCAGTGTTGCGGACACATTCCGGGCCTGTCCATTTCGTATGATTTTCAGCTGTACCGTGGATCCAGGGGCGGTCTCGGAAATGTGCACGCTCAGATCGTCGGGTCCCTGCACTGGTTGTCCATTCAATTCTGTGATGATGTCGCCGCGCTCGATCCCTGCCTTGGCAGCCGCGCTTCCTGGCGTAACCTCCGCCACCAATGCACCGCCACCCTGGCCCAAGCCAAATGCTTTAGCCATGTCCGCGTCCACTCCCTGAATCGCCACGCCTAACTGCCCGCGGATCACCTTGCCATGTTCCACAATCTGTTCCATCACGTTTCTCGCCATGTTGACGGGAATCGCGAACCCCACTCCCTGGCTGCCTCCACCGCCACCCGTGATGATCGCGGTGTTGATGCCCACCAGGTCGCCTCGAGCATCCAGCAGCGCGCCGCCGGAATTACCCGGATTGATGGCTGCGTCGGTCTGAATGAAGTCCTCATAGTGTTCAAGAGCTCCGCCCAGCCCGCGGCCCGTTGCGCTGACAATTCCCATCGTCGCCGTTTCGCCCACTCCAAATGGGTCGCCTATGGCAAACACCAGGTCGCCTACTCTTAGCTTGGAAGAATCCCCGATCGTCAGGGCAGGCAGGTGACTGGCCTCAATCTTCAATACCGCGATGTCGGTTCGCGGGTCGGTGCCAACGACCTTGGCTTTGAACTTCTTGTTGTCGCGCGTAAAGACTTCCACGTCAGAAGCGCTCGCGACCACGTGATTGTTCGTCAGGATGTAGCCATCCGGGTTCACAATGACTCCGGAACCAAGGCTGTGTTCACGCTCCGCGCGCGGCGTTGGCATCTGCTCCCCGAATTGATCGCCAAAAAATCTCTGAAAAAGAGGGTCGGTCGAGAAAAGGTTAGTCGGATTATCCACTTGCTTCACGATTTTTGTCGAAGAAATATTCACAACTGCGGGCAAGGCCGGTTCAATCACCGGAGCAAATCCGTTGCGAAGCTCCGCAACATTCACAGGAGACGGATTTGCGTCCACCTTTAGTGGCACTTTTTCCGCAGCGAAGCTCCTCAGTGCGGGGCCCTTGATCACCGCAGCCGCCAAAATCCCGCACGTCGCCAGTATCAGAAAAGCAATAAGGTAAAGATGTGCTCTCGAAAATCCAAGGAAAGTCTTTTGCATCGAACTTCTCCTTCCGTCGTTCGCATGTCGAAAAATCCTTCTGAAACTCGCATTTGTGCGCCTCGGTCAGGCAGCCTTGCCCTTCCTGCAAACCGGGGCCCGTCAGCCTCTTTCCCCAGGCTTGTGCGTCCCTCGCGGGTGGAATTCGGAATCGTGAAAAACTTGGAAGAACCGCCCGCGGGGCCGGGCGCACATCCACGCTTGCGCGGCGCGCAGTGTACTGCCGCCAGTCGCGCAGGCGTCCCAAAATTGTTGGATGATCCGGGCCGGGGCCGGGTTGCGCGGAAAACGGGATAAAATATCGCAATACGATATAAATTATTGCAACTTGCCCGCCTTTCCGCGCATCTTTTTCTTTAGGTGCCCCGTCTGCCCATGCTCTTTCCTTCAGCGTTAGTCACTTCGGGCGGCCGGCCGGCGCCAAGGGAATTCTGCCAATCCGCGGCTTTCGTCAACTCTTTCGCAAGACCGCCCGCGGCAATTGGCCCAACATCTTGCTGAACAAGGAGATCCTGATCATGAGAACCGGTTTAATTGCTGGGGCCTTGTACTGTTTGGCTGCGGTGTCTTTCGTTGCTTTGCCTTCCGCCGCGCAGTCGTCTGCGGAGATGGGGAAGCTCAAGGTGCACGTCGCGCCCAAACAGGCGTACGTATTTGTGGACGGTAAGGCAATTCGCGATGGCAGCCAAACCATCAAGCTCACCGCGGGACAACACAAAGTGGGTGTCTATAACTACGGCTACACTCCCGATGAACAAACCGTGCAGATCAGCGCGGGGCAAACCACCGACTTGAATTCCAGCTTGAAGCTAGCGGGCGACAAGGTTGCCGGGCCTTTCGCTCTTGTTGAATTCAAGGGCGACCCGCGCGCCGCGGTCCTCTTAAATGGCCAGCCTCCCTCGTATTTCGTCGGACATGTGGATGAATTCAATTGGGATTGGATCTGGCACCAGCGTTTGCTCGTAAACCCCGGCAAGTATCAGGTGACGGTTACCCGTGAAGGGAACACCATCTGGTCTGGGCAATTGACCGCGGAAGCCGGCAAGCACTTGACCGTTTATCTCGATCAGCAAGGCAAAACAAAAATCCAGGACTGGAAGGAGGGTCTGACGATGCAGCCGCAACCCCGCTTCCGCGCCGGAATCGCCAGCGCGTCTGTACCGGTTGCCCCCGTCACCGCGCAACTAGCCGCGCAATCCACCAGTCTAACTTGCGGCCAATCAACGAACCTGGATTGGAAATCGGCAAACGCCGTGGACACCTCCATCACCAACCTCGGGGAAGTTCCGCAGCAGGGTGACAAATCCGTTTCTCCAACCCGCGACATGACCTATGAATTGACGGCGTTGGGCCCGGGTGGCAAGTCAACACAAACCGTCACCGTGCACGTAAATAGTGATCCGACAGCAAGCCTCACTCTGAGCCAGCCCGTGCTGCATTTCCACAAAGTCGGTGACAAAGTTGTCGAACAAGATTCCGGTACATTGAACTGGTCTGTCACCAACGCCAATTCCGTGAACGTCGCGCCATTCGGAAACGAATCCGAAAGCGGTAGCCAGAAGATTCTGGCGGATCCGAAGCAGACCGCGCGCGGCCCCGTAAATGAGGATGTCACCTATACGCTCACCTCGAGTAACGCTTGTGGCGGCACTGTAACGAAAACAGCTACTTTGCGCATTGAAGGTTCCATCGATCCGCCTCCTTCAATCACAATTGCCAGTTCGTTCTTTCCCACCGCTTATCCGACGAGGAAGCATCCCAAGCTGGGACTTGTGCCAAGCGAGAAAGAGACACTGGCTTCTGCCGCCACTCAATTCAAGAACTATCTGACGTATGAACCAAACGCGACCCTCACAATCGTGGGCCATGCCGACGTACGCGGCTCCGGTAAATACAACCAGTCGCTCAGCGAACGCCGTGCGGAGTTGGCAAAAACTTATCTGATTTCACGGGGCGTCCCGGCAGACAAGATTCAGACCGCCGCCAAGGGCAAATCGCAGCAATTGGACAGAAAAAAGGTCGAGACTTTGCAGTCCAAGGACGACCAAAAGCCAGAGAAGTGGATGACCAGGAATGAAAAGTCCACATGGTTGGCTTATAACCGCCGGGCTGACGTTGTGTTGAACCCGGACAACATTGCATCAAAAGTCTCCTACCCGAATGACATCTCGGCCGCGCGCGTGTTGTGGCAAAGGCCGATGCCCAGCTTGAAGAAAATCGAAAAGCTGTCGAATGAGCAGGGAGCCACGGTAGCAGAAGCTCATTCCGCCGGCGGTCAGAACTAACGCGCGTGATCGGCGCAAGCTAATGGTGGAGGTGAGAGCCATGAACATCCTGTTGGCTGTCGACGGTTCGCCCAATACCGACGCGGTGATTGACGCTGTCCTGGAACACCGCGGGTTGGGCGAGACTATGGTGAAGGTGTTGCATGTGCTCGATCCTCCTCCACTCCTGGTCACCCGGGAGATGGGTGGATACGACACGGAATTGGAAGATGTCCTGGAAACGCAAAACGAAGAAGCGCAAACTTACGTCGCGAAAATTGCGGAAAAGCTTCGCTCCTACGGTTACCTGGTAAGCGCTGCCGTCGAGTACGGCGATGCCAAAACAATGATCCTGAAGTTGGCGACAGACTGGCCCGCGGACTTGATCGTACTGGGGTCTGACGCGCACGGCATGCTGGAAGGCCTGTTGTTCCGCAGCGTTTCGCAGGCTGTGGCCCGGCTTGCGCCTTGTTCGGTCGAGATTGTGCGCACTGCGCCCGTTCGTTCACCGGCGCGAGCGCAGCACGCCCACACATCCTGAAAAACAACCACAAGAAATAACCATAGGGACTGCCAAGGCTGCAGTCCGGGGAGGTGCGACAATGCGGGCACAACAAGCGACGGCCCTCATCCCATCGATAATCCTGGCCATTTTTGGGGGCCTTTTTGTAAGCAGCCGCTTGCTTCGAGCTGAGCGCCTGGGGCAGGAAAAAGAAAACGAAATTGCGCGCGGAAAATATCTCGTCGAGGAAGTGGCCAAGTGCGGCGAATGCCACACGCCCAGAGATGCCAGCGGAGATTTAGACCGTCAGGCTTGGCTTAAGGGCGCTCCGATCTGGATCCAACCGGTACGCCCGATCAAGAATTGGGCCGATCGTGCGCCAACACTCGCGGGCCTCCCGGGATTCACGGAAGAGGAAGCGGAACGCGTGCTTGAACAGGGAATCGGCCCAGAGGGAGAAACCCTGCGGCCACCGATGCACATCTACCACATGACTCACGCCGACGCCAAAGCTATCGTCGCGTATCTGAACTCTCTTCCGAAGCCTTTACGCTGAGTTGCCAGCGCGGGTGTCTTTCTGTTTCCTTCAATCCTGTATCCGCAGGTTTCGTAAAGCCACCGCGACCTGCTGCATCTCCCGAGCGCTCAACTGCCGTTTGTCGCACGCACCCAGGTTATACAGGCAATTCTCCAGATTCCGGGCATGCTCGGCCTTCGCTACCTGCTTCTGTTCCAATGCGCTCAGTTCGCTCGCTTTACATTCCGTCAATCCCGCCACGCAGGACTCCAGGTTACGTTCGTGTTCGGCGGCCGCAACTTCCTCGCGCTCTTCGCTGGTCAGTTCCTTGGAACGGCATTCTCCCCACCCGTTGATGCAATTCTGCAAGTTGCTATCGTGCTTGACGCGTCGCACCAGTTCCCGTTCTTCAGCACTCAGTTTTTGTTCATCGCAGACGCTCAAGCCGTCCAGGCAGTTCTGAAGATTGCGCACGTGCCCGGCACACTCAACTTCCTTCCGGATCTCCGTGCTCAACAGAAGTTCGTTGCACTGCCCCAGGCCCGCCAGGCAACTGTCCAGGTTGTGGTCTTGCCTTGCATTAGCCGCTTCCTGACGTTCCGCTGCGTTCAGTCTTGCCATGTTGCATTCTTCATAATTGTTCAGGCAGTTCTGAAAATTCTCGCTTCCGGAACTGTCGCCAGTTTGCGCAGATGTCGTCAAGGGTCCCATCCCGGCGAGAAGAAAGCCGAGGAAAAGCCAGTGGTGCGCCTTCATAATTTCCTTTCTTCTGATACGAATTTTGATCCCATTCGTGACCTCGCGATGAGATGGGAAACCGGAAGCACAGGCAAACTACCTCTCTTGGGTTGAGATGAGCGAACCACTCGGTAGGGTTGTCCAGCCGGATGCAAATCATATCGTATTACGATACAGTCGGAGGCGGGCCGCCTGGCCGTCTCTCCGGTAGTGGGTTTCTCGCTCTTCGCCGGACTAGCTCGCTTGATTACTTCATCAAGCGAATCACGCCGAGGGCGATAGTCTTACGCTCGCGCTCAGGGTACTTCGAGCGGGCTTTTTCCGCTTGCTGTTTCGTTTTGAATGGTTTTGATAAAGGCGTGAACTCGCCGGCGATGAATTTGAAGAGCAACCACTGCTGGGTTATTTTAGCCATCCCAGTTTTATAGCATGAGCACGATAACTGTTCTAGGTGACTGCTGTATCAATGGTTGCAAGTGGAAGTGCCTGCAGGTTTCAACGGAAGGGTTTACAGCAGAGCACCTTGGCGTCGCGGTACCATTGACCCTCTAAGAACGCATAGGATAAGCTCTGCATCTAACTGGGCAGGAGAGGTATCTTTGGCCAATTCAATAATATTGATTCAAGCGATGGACTCGCCCGAATGGAACGCAGACGTTTACGGTGCGCTCTCATCTCTTTCCCGCCTTGCCGCTGCCGTAAGGAATAGAGGGACGGTGATCAGGCTGGCTTATAGTTTGCATACGGCGAATCGTTCCCTGGGGTCGCTTTTTGAGAAGGTTGAAGCGGCGATGAGCGGAAGACTTAAGGCTGATCCAGAAGCTGAAGTACCGACTCCTCAGCGATTACTCGATTCGGCCGACAAGCTGATGAAGTTATCCAGAGATATCGCTTACATATACGAACTGCTCAGGCGCGTGGGACTATTGAACAATTCTCTGATTGCGGGCAGCTTGGCCAAGTTTGCGTCTTACCGCGGGCAGATCGAAGACTTGGCCGATTGGTTCGGCCTCATGGCCCAGTCTGACGAAGTCAAGGCGATATTTGAGCGCGCGCTAGTCGAAAGAGAACAAGGGGAGATTCTCGATCTCGAACGAGCCTAATGCAGCGCTCATTATCCGCATCACCAGCACACCGGGAAAGTACCTGGCCTCTTTGGACAAGCCTACAAGAGCAAGAATAATCGCAAAACTTGAGGAGATAGCGAAATCTCCGTACGACACCCGGCTTTCCTACCCTTTGGTTGGCCAGACGAAACGAAGCAGCCGTGTGGGCGGGTATCGTATCTTGTTCGAAATCGTGCGGCAGGAATTGATCGTCTCCGACATCGGACCCAGAGGTCAAATCTACAAGAAGCTGTAATGGCGTAGTCGCTTTAGAGCTCTCTTATCACTTGGTTGACTTCGCCATCCAATCGAAGAATGAAATCCGAAATGCGAATAGCCGACCCACCGTATTCGAAAAGCGCGAAGCGCGGGCCACCGGTTTTGTCTATGCGGTGCAACTGTGTGCCGCCCACAGTCGAGCATCCTCATTCTGACCGCTATTCCCAATCCCACCGAGAAAAAGGTTATATTTAGACTGCGCTCCAGTACCCTAGGCCCACCTCGCTCCGTTCGGCAGATTGGAATTCACATCATGCGTTTTCCGAAATCGATCGTATTGAAATCGATTGTCTTGTTTTTCGCGATTGCTCTCACTGTGTATGCGCAAACCCCGGCGGACAGTTCGTTCTGCTCCGCAAAAGCCGACCGCTCTCAAGCTGTCAAAAGCGGAGCAAATGTATTCACCAGGCTCACCGGCAAGATCAGTCTTATCACGGGTTACTTTAGCGCCGAGCATTGGATGAAGAACAAGATTCCCTACGAATCCTGGGATCAGATCAATGCGCGGTTCGGAAACGACATCATTAACCGCACCGCTTTTCCTCCACGCAATCACGGTCAACCCAGCTTGATGAACGAAGACGGTTACCGCAATGAAATGGCCGCGCTACTTGCAAAGCCTTTTGGCTTTCAATGGACGCCGGGAAATCAGGTGGAAATTCTAGTAAACGGTCCTGCGTCGTTCGCCAAACGCAAGCAGCTGATCGAAAATGCAAAAGAATCTATCTATATGTTCTCGTGGGCTTTCTATGACGATGGCAGCGGCTGGGATTTTGCCGACTGGCTGATTAATGCGAAATTCAAGCGTCTTTGCGCCGGTGGTGACCTGGAAATCAAAATCGTTGTGGATGGAAACGTAGCCAAACGAGCGGGTTACCGCGACGTGCTTCGTTATCTCGAGAAATATCCAGCTTTCACCAAGAGTCCGATTGAAGTTATCCGCATTCATGACAAGCATGACCCTTATTTCGGTATGCACCGCAAGGTCATGATTGTGGACCGCGAGCAGATCGTCATGGGCGGCTTGAATGTCGGAAATAAATACAGTCACCTCTATCCCGATCGCGGCGGCCATTGGCGAGACACTGACGTCTACGTAAGGGGCCCGGTCGTCAACCAGGCGCAAATGACATTCGTGGATGAATGGAATGAACAAAAGGGCCGTCAAGTGATGACGTATCGTCCTTTTGCTTACCCGTCTCCCCCGGGCAACAGTCTTTCAATGATCGTGGATCATCAACCCCTGCGTGACGAAAACATCTACATCACAAGCGTGAAAGCCTTCTACGGCGCCACTCAGACAATTGACATCGAAAATGCCTACTTTATGGCTGACGAAGTCCTCGAGAGAGCAATCACTGACGCCCTCAAGCGCGGCGTTCGTGTACGCATCCTCTCCAACTCCAAGGAAAGTATCGACGAGCCTACGATTACGGCGCCTATCCTGAGCAGTCTTGCACGTCTTAAACGCCAGGGCGCCGAGGTCTACACCAAGAAAGTCTACGGAGACTCAACCACTCTGCACAGCAAACTGTTGATCGTTGACGGCGTTTTTTCATGGGTCGGCAGCCACAACTTCCATCCTCGCTCGTACAGATACGAGCGCGAAGTGGTTTTGGCGTCATTCGACGAGAATTTGGCAAAGCAGTTCACGGACATTTTTGAAAAAGACATCGCAGCCGACAAAGCCAATCAGCCCACTCTTGAGGAATTGACCAGTTCCAGGAATTCGTGGCTTAACAACTATATTACGCACCATTTTTTTGATCAGCTATGATTTGGGAACCGAGCGCTATTTAACGTAGAGTCTGCCTCTCGTCAATGTGCGTAGTGACTGGCTGGAAGGCTGCAAACACGAAAGGCCAAGCCACGGCACCGAAGGTGTACTGAATCTTCCCGTTGAACCATTTGAGCAGGAATCTCCTCCGCAATGATATGATGCCCGCGATCAGGTCTTTTACTCGATGACACTCTGCCGCATCGCAGTCGGAAGCACTCGACGCCCAAAACTCAACGCCGTCGCGGAAGCTACTTCGCTCTTCAAGGGATTGCTTGCTCCGGAAATGGCTCTGCAGATTCAGGGTTATGAAGTGGAAAGCGGAGTCGGCCACACGCCTGCCTCGCGCGAAGAGTTAATGCGCGGCGCCCGGCAAAGGGCGGAAGCGCTCATTGAGCGTTTACGCGCCGCGAAAGAATCCGCAAACTATTTTATAGGTCTCGAAGGCGGACTCGACGTTGCCATTGAAAATGGCAAACGCTGTGTCTTTCTGGAAAGCTGGGCCTACGTAACCGATGGAAGCCGCGGCCATTTCGGATGTTCAGGCAGCATTGAATTGCCGGATGTGCTGGCCGAAGATGTGTTAGCGAATGGCACGGAACTTTCGGAAGCGATTGACCTCTTCGCGGGCGCAGTTGGGATTCGTGACGCGCAAGGAGCCTGGGGCGTGCTTTCCGGGAACATGATCTCGCGGCAAGAGGCGTTTAGAGTTGCGGTGGTCGCGGCGTTTGCGCCGTTCTACAATAACAGGATGTACGGAAAGGCATTCACGGCCGAAGCCTGACGCAGCGGCACCAGCGGCCGAGTACGAATCACGGGGAGAAATCAAGTGGACATTGTTAAGGGCAACATGGGCTGGATTGAAGTGGTGGTCGGACCGATGTTCTCCGGCAAGAGCGAAGAGCTCATTCGGCGATTGCGGCGCGCGGAAATTGCGCGGCAGCGCGTTCAGATTTTTAAGCCGGCCATTGATTCACGGTACGCTGCGAACGAAATCGTCTCGCACTCGGGGCTGGGCATTCCCTCCGACAATGTCAACAAGGCTTCGGAAATCCTGGAGAAGTTGCAGCCGCGCACGGAAGTTGTGGGCATTGATGAAGCGCAATTCCTCGGCGAAGAACTGGTTGAAGTCTGCACGAAGCTTGCGAACCTGGGAAAGCGCGTGATCGTTGCGGGGCTGGACACCGACTATCGTGGCCGCCCGTTTGAACCCATGCCGCGCCTGCTGGCGGTTGCGGAAGAGATAACCAAGCTGCTGGCGATCTGCGTGCGTTGCGGGAATCCGGCGGTACACACGCAGCGCATGGTGGAAAGCGAAGAGTTGATCGTCGTTGGCGCCAGCGATGCCTATGAGGCACGTTGCCGCCGTTGCTTTGAGCCCAATCCTGCGCAGGCACGGAAAGAGGCCGGGCCAATAATCATGACGCGAACTCGCGGCGCGGCAAACGGCACGGCTTAGAGTAGACTCGTCCCATACGCAATTCATCTCTGCAGTTCAGGACAATTATGCGCATCGAATCGAAAGCTCCAACACGCGTTGACTTGGCTGGCGGCACGCTGGACATCTGGCCGTTGTACCTGTTCCATCCCGGGGCGGTAACGCTGAACGCGGCCATCTCGCGTTATGCGCATTGCGTGGTGGAAACGAATCCCGCGGGCGATGAAAGCATTAAGTTGCTTTCGCTGGACACGGACCGCTCCGAAAACTTTGCGTCGTTTGCAAAGTTGGTCAGCGCGAAACGCTACCGCTTGCCCTTGCTCGCCGAAATCGTAAAGTTTTTCCGTCCCCCGGGTGGGTTGACGCTGACCACCAACTCCGAAGCGCCCGCGGGCGCGGGAATTGGCGGCTCCAGCGCCATGGCGGTGGCCATTTGCGCAGCGTTGGACCGTTGCACCGGAGCGGGCCGCAGCAAGGTGGATTGGATCCACATCAGCCGCGACGCCGAAGCCATCGTGATTCATATCCCCACTGGCATGCAGGATCACTATCCGCCGGCATTTGGCGGCGCGGCAGCGATTGAACTGATCCCCGGGGGCGAACGCCGCTTCGAGATCAACGTAAATCTGGATGAACTCGAGCGGCGCCTGGTGGTTTGTTACACCGGCAAGCCTCGCAAATCTGCCATCAACAATTGGGGCGTGTTCAAAGCGCACATTGATAACAAGAAGTCCGTGGTGAACAACCTGGAGCGCATTTCGCAAATTGCTCAGCAGATGCGCGCCGCGCTGGAAGCCGGTAACTGGGCGGAAACGGGCAAGTTGATGCACGACGAGTGGACGTTTCGCCGTAGGAACCTGCCCACTATCTCTACCAGGACCATCGATCGCATCATTGAGAACTCGCGGAAGAAAGGCGCGTTGGCGGGCAAAGTCTGCGGTGCCGGAGGCGGTGGGTGCGTGGTGCTGCTGATTGAGCCGGATGCACGAGGCCGCGTCGAGAGCGCTGTCCTGGAGGCTGGCGGGGAATTGCTGCCGATGATGATTGACCGCCAAGGCGTCACGGTTGTCACCCAATAGATTTTGCAAAGTGGCAGCTACCCAAGCGGTTTTCTGCATCATAAAATAGGAAAGACGCACCCCAACGGGTGGCGCGATCTCTTGAACCATGCATTACCTACTGGCCATCACGATTGCTTTGCTGCTATTCGCGGACGCGGATGTGCCTACGACTCTATCTTTGCGGAACGAGTCGCGTCCCGCCTCGGAAACCTTTCCCCCCGACGAAACGATTCCGCTGTTCCCGACTCTTTCCTACTGGACAGGACAGGAACCACCTCAGAGTCCGCTGCCGTCGGGTAAGAGGAGCGCGACGCTTCAGGAAACCTCAAAGCTGGCACTGATTCGCTACGTTTCCGGCGAGTTTGCGAAGGCGCGCAAGCCGGTGCCGGGCGGCAAAGACGGCTTCACTTTTTATACAGACAAGCCGCTCGATCAGGATTCGCTGGACCACGCCGTCGCGCGCCGGGGGGCCGCAGTCAACACCGGCGACAGTGTTCAGATCACCGGGCTCGAGTTTAAAGAGCACACTATTGCGGTAGACCTGAATGGCGGTGGCCACCCCAAGCGCCACTGGCGCGACCACCTTCAGATTGGCATGGGTGGCGGCATGCCTATGCCCTCCGCGCCACCACCCACCAACACGCAGGACCAGGGACCGCCTGGGTTTCAACCGGGAATGGGCGGCACAATCTATTTGCAATTCCCCAAGGCGATTCCAGACCTCACTCCCGACGAGTTGAAACAAATACTGGGGCCGTTCCTTGATTTTGCGAAAGTACGTTCCGCCGCGGTGCATTGGATTGATACGCTTCCCCCGGAAATGAAAAAGGCCATCACGGATCGCCATGCGGTTCTGGGCATGGACCGCGAAGAAGTTGTGGCGGCGATAGGCAGGCCGGACCGCAAAGTCCGCGAACGCGACGCCAATGGCAACGACACGGAGGATTGGATCTACGGGCATCCGCCCGACAAAACGATCTTCGTGAAATTTACGGGCGAAAAGGTCACTTCTATCAAGCAGTATCCGCAATAGTTTTCCCGCAAGGGAATGAAGAAGGTCGTCGGAAAGGGAAGGAATCCTTTTTGAGTGGTGTGATGTGTTTCGCAGTGGCTTGGGGATTTTCAAGCACAATCATCGCGCGATGCCAATTTGCAAATTGCGGTTTGCGTGTGCAGTCGGGCGGGCCTAGTATCTCTGAATGCCAAAATCCTCGCTGCGGAAATTGCCGCCCGGGCCGGAAGCCGGTTTCTTTGACGGCCTGCGCAGTCCGCTGCGGCGCGACCCGCTGACCTTCCTGACAGAGATCGCAAAAAACTATGGCGACATCGTGGGATTACGATTCCTGAATGTGCGCACCTACCTGCTGGTGCATCCGGATCAGATTGAAGATGTGTTGATGACGAACGCGCGGAAATTCATCAAAGGACGTGCTCTGCGTGCCAACAAACACCTTTTCGGTGAAGGATTGCTGACCAGCGAAGGCGATTTGTGGCTGCGGCAGCGGCGTTTGATGCAGCCGGCCTTTCATCGCTCGCGCATCTCGGCTTACGCGGGAACCATGACCGGCTTCGCCGCGCGGATTGCCGAGGAGTGGAAGTCCGGGCAGCAGCTTGATTTACATCGCGAAATGATGCGGCTGACGCTGCTGGTGGTTGGCAAGACGCTGTTTAGCGCGGACGTCGAGCGCGATGCTCCGCAAGTTGGCAAGACGCTGGATGTGCTTCTGGAATACGCTTCGGACATTCGCCGCATGATCTTTTTCCCGAAATGGCTGCCAACGGCACGGAATATCCGCACGTGGCGCTCTATTCAGCTGCTCGACAAAATCATTTTCCGAATTATCCGTGAACGCCGCGCTCTTGGAAAGGACACGGGCGATCTGCTGTCTATGCTCCTCAGCGCACACGACGAGGACGGCTCGCGAATGAGCGACCGGCAACTCCGCGACGAAGTGGTCACCTTGTTTCTTGCTGGACACGAAACTACCGCCAACGCCCTGGCGTGGACCTGGTGGCTGTTGGCGCAGCATCCCGAAGTTGAGGAAAAGCTGCATGCGGAACTCAAGCGCGTTCTGGGCGGACGATTGCCCACAACGGAAGATCTGCCGCGACTGGCGTACACAGGCCACATTTTGACGGAGTCGCTGCGCCTCTATCCGCCCGCATGGGCCATGGCGCGGCTCGCCGTGGAAGACCACGAAATCCTTGGCTATCCCATTCCGAAAGGCACGGGGATCACAGTCAGCCAGTGGATCGTCCATCGCGATCCGCGCTGGTATGAATCGCCCGCGGAATTCATCCCCGAGCGTTGGGATGGGAATTTGCTGAAGGAATTGCCGCGGCTGGCGTACTTCCCGTTTGGCGTGGGCTCGCGCCAGTGCATTGGGAATGCCTTTGCACTCATGGAAGCAACGCTGGTGCTGGCGACGATTGCGCAACGTTACCGCTTCCGGTTGGTGGAAGGGCACAAAGTAACGCCGTGGGCGTCACTCACGTTGCGCCCCAGGAATGGTGTCCTGGTGATTGCGGAGGAATTGCGTTTCACATCAGTTAGAATACCACTGCATAAATTAACAGAGGAGTGATAAACGAGAAGGGTGCCCGAGTGATTCCGTCAACCTAATTTGGCCCACTTCGATCACCTATCTGGCCACCCCCTGGGTGAATCAACTCCCGCATCCCGGTCGGAGCGAAGCCCTGCGGCGCCCGTAGGGCGGCGCGTTTAGGGCGTAGCGTAGACCGGGATGCGGGAAAAGTTCTAGAAGCGTGGCGTCAGCGTCTCCCAGGAACGACGATCTCCAACTCGGTCGACCCGTAGCATCCCCGTTTTCCCAGGAGCTCGCTACCCGTTGCCTCATCCCTTGCCGCCTTTCTTCTTATTCAGAGTTCTGCGGAAACGATACGACTCCGTGCCGGTCTCGATGATGTGCGCCTGATCAGTCAACCGGTCGAGCATGGCCTTGCACAACCTGGCGTTCGGGAACATCGTGGTCCACTCCGAAAACGGCAGATTCGTTGTCACGATCACCGCCGCTCTCTCGGCCCGGCCAGCGATGATCTGGAACAACAGCTCGGCAGCTGCTTCCGGCATCGCTACATATGCCATTTCGTCGATCACGATTAACTCATAGCGCATCCACCGGTTGGTCACACGATTTAGTTCGCTCCTGTTCTTGGCCTCCGTCAGTTCGTTTACCAACTGCGCCGCCGTCGTGAATCGCACCCGTTTCCTCTGACGACAAGCAGCTATCGCTAGCCCCGTTGCCAGGTGCGTTTTACCCGTGCCGGTCTCCCCGAGAAAAATAACTGGCTCGCTGCGGCTCAAGTACCCGCCTTCGGCCAGGTTCCGGATCTGGGCCGCAGGAAGGTGCGGCGCATCAGCGAACGCAAAGTCCTCCAGTGTTTTTACCTTGGGGAAATGGGCATCGGTTATCCGCCGTGCTACCCCATGCTGATAGCGATCTTCCACTTCCGCTCCGAGCAGCGCTTCCAGATAACTCAAGTGCCCCTGCTTCTGCTTGGCTGCTTCTTCGGCCATCGACAGAAACTGCCCTCCCACCGTCGCCAGCCTCAGGTCTTTGGCATACTGCCGAATCGTCGCCTGTTGCACGGGAACCGTCGCGACGCTCATTGAATCACCCCGTTCCCGGAATAGTTCTCCAGCAACTGGTCGTAGTTCCTGGTGGTCGGTTGTGGCCGGTCATACACTCGCAAGGCCCCGACCTCGACCGCTTCACGCGGCTCTCGTTTCCCGTTTCGTTCCGCCTCCAGGAGCAGGCGCACGGCTTCCACATCGAAACAACTCATCTCCAGAGCCTTTTCGATCGACACTTGCAGTTGCGGGTAGCCGTGCTGCCGGCCCAGCAAAAGCACCTCGATCATGGCGCGTGTTCCCGGCTGCTGGCCCCTTCGTTGCTTCAGCATCTCCCAGTAGCGATCGAAACTGGCCGGCCAACGTCCTTGCGCCCGCCACTGCTCGAGCGGTGTCGAACCAGCGAACGCTCCGGGCTTCTTGGTCAGCGCCTCCAGGTAGTGCTCCAGGTTGAGTACTTTCTGCTGGCGGTTGAAGCACCGTTCATGCCGCGCCACACACTCTCCCTGATGCCAGATCTCCACGTAGGACGAATGCACCTTGGCCTGCACTTCCACTCCGACGGGAAGAGGAGCCGAGTAGAAGTTGGTCAGCACCTTCACGCAGCCGCTGGCGTTCACATGTGGAAAGTGAATCGCTGCCAAATCAAAACCTTCTTCCGCCAGTGCCTGCAGGTGTTCTCGCTCCAGATTCATCCCTGCACCAACCGTCTGTGCCCGCTCGCCGATCAAACGCTGCTCATCGTTCCTGGATGCTTTCAGCAAGAAAAGGTTCAGTGCTTCCCAACTGGCAACCTGCGGAACCGGCACCATATGGTTTCGGCGAAAGTATCCTCCTTCTCCTTCCACGCCACCCTTCTCGTGACCTTCCGCCGGGGTGCAGAACTCCGACTGGAAACCCCAATGCGATCGGAAGGCTATGAACCGCGTGGTCTCCTCTCGCTGGTGCCCTCGCAAAATCTTCTTCACTGCACTCTTAAGGTTGTCGTACCGCAAGACAGCAAACACTCCACCGAAATAGAGAAACGCTTGTTCATGCGCTTCCAGAAACGCTTGCTGGCTGGCGTGTGGGAAAGCGCAATGGAACGCTCCTCCGCTGGCCATACTGCGCATGCAGAATACGTAGGCCAGCTCCCGCTCTCCGCAGATATCTGCGTAAGCTTCATACCAATCCACCTGCGATTCTCCTCCCCAAGCGTAGGACTGCGGAATGAACGTCTCGTGCCCGATGAGTTGTAACTGAATCTTCCGCTCGCGTACATAGCGACGAATTGATGACTCGGCGATGCTGACTTCCGGAAGTTCCTTGCGGATCCGGCACCAGATCCGATGTGCGGTGTGTCGCTGCTTTCTTGGTGCCTTCTGATCGGTCTGCAGAATCGCTTCGATGAAAGTCGCCGCTGCTTCCAATTTCGGCTTCGGTCGAGTGTTGATCTTTCGCTCCCTCGGAACCGCGTCAGCCAATGCTTCCCGCACCATGCGCCGATGAATTCCAAGCTTCCTCGCCACCCCTTGGATGGTCCCCACGCCGTGGTTGTACTCCCGCCGAATCTGCTCAAATAGTTCCACTTTGGCTCTCCTGTTCAACCGGGTCTCCTTGGGGGCTCGCCAGCCCGTAACGAGATCCACGGTATATGGTTTTCAGTAGGTGGGCCAATTTAGATGATCGTTGGTGGGCCGAAATAGAGTATCGAAATCACCGAGGTTCGATTTGTTACCCGGGTCTTGGGGTTCGAAATGCCCACCAGATTGAAACGCTATTACGGCAAAGGGGATCTGCACTTTGTGACATTTAGTTGTTACCTACGCATGCCGTTATTGGGGACAAAAAGTGCGCGCAACGCGTTCGTGGAAGAGCTAGAGAAGGTTCGGAATGAGATGGAATTCCAGCTTGTTGGCTATGTCGTGATGGCGGAGCACGCGCATATCCTGATGAGTGAACCGTCGATAGGGACGCCATCAACGGTGCTACAAAAGTTGAAGCTGCGCGTGTCGCTGAGAATGCGCAAGCAGAGAGAAGTTGGCAGCGGGGAGCAGTTGCCACTCCCGAGCAAAGGGAAGGGAACCCCGCCGAATGCGTTCTGGCAGGCAAGGTTTTACGATTTCAATGTCAACACAATTGGGAAGAAAAAAGAAAAGCTGAATTACATGCACGCGAATCCAGTGGCACGAGGGTTGGTGGAACACCTGAGAGACTGGCCGTGGAGCAGTTGGTGCAATTACATGGGGAGTGGACCTGGATTAGTCCGCATTGTTGTCGAACTGTGAGGAAGAATCGGCGACCCCAAGACCCAGGTAACAAACCGAACCTCGGGCACCCGTCATCCGCGCGCGGGCCTATTGGCACTTTCGATTCTTCCAATGAACAGTCGCGACGATATCATTTGCAACAATTTCACGGCTGCGCGAGGCGGGCACCACCTTACTATAAATTTGAATTGAAACATTTTCGTATCCTCTGTTTGTTGTACTACCTTGGCCGACCAGATCGATCAGATTCTCTCCGAAATCCTTTGATTTCGGTCCTCTATCGTCGGTTGGCACCAGCTCTTCCAAAATCTCGTCAATCTCAGTTCGCGATAAGTTGGAGTCTAGTCGGATCATTTTGGGCGAGTAATGTCGTGTTTCCAGCCCGATTTCGCAGACTTGTCCGCTGTCCGAATACCTGGGCATCATCAGGATTCCTGGTCGAACCTCGTACGTTTCAACAACCTTGTATTTCGAGAATTTATCGCTCTGTGGCTTCATGGCAAGGAATAGAAAAATGAAGGTGCAAGCCAACCCGATTATTTTCGACATCTCATTGCTCCTAACAAATAAGGATTGCAAAAGTGGTCGTTTGCCCAGTCTGAATTCGGGTTATTAGTCTAGGAATACACGCTGTCAGCCAGAATACCACCTTGGCGTTTACCGCGAAGTACAATTGCGCGAATGGACCATCCAAACCTCGACTTGATCTGGACGGTTAGGCTTTTGCTACCCGACGGGATCATAACTTGTTAGTCGTGGTAGCATGTGGCGCCGACAGCGACCATTCGTGGGGAGCATCTCAGTGAACCCAATTCGCCCAGCAAATCACCGTGACGGACTGACATTGCGCCAGGCGGCGCTGATCGCCGGCTTCGCTTACTTGCTCGGCCCTGTCACCTATGTGGAGTTTTCAATCTGGCCAAAGCTGCTTGTTGCGGGCAACATCGAACAAACCATTCAGAACCTTGTTCTTCATCGCGGGTTATTTGTTGCCGCAATCATCTGTTACCTGATCGAGTTTATCGAGGACGTGGTGATTGCCTGGGCGCTGTATGTCTTGCTCGCGCCGGTAAACCGAGCGGTCTCCTTGCTCGCCGCATGGTTCAGATTGGTGTACACGACGATCGCTCTGTTCGGCCTGCTAAAACTCGTGACCGTTTTTCACCTCGTGTACACACCAGACTACCTGACGCTGTTTGGGTCCGGCCCACTGCATGCCCAGGTTAAGCTTCTGCTCGATTCGTATCGAACCGATTGGTCCATGGGCCTGGTGCTATTCGCGATACATCTCATTCTACTGGGCAGCTTGATCTTCCGGTCTGGTTACATGCCCAGAATATTGGGGGTTCTGTTGGTAATCGATGGATTGGGCTGGGTAGTCGATAGCTTGCAACCCTACCTTTATCCGAATGCGCATCTGGGATTCATCTTTCTCACGTTCTTCGGGGAAGTGTTCCTGATGCTCTGGCTGTTGATCCGGGGCTGGAAAATCCCGGAGCCGAGCCTTTGACCCAGGGGACAAACCCAACCAGGGCCACCTGCGCGCGCAGCTCGACCTAACCCTCGATTCGAATGATTTGGCCTGGTCGAACGGTTGCAATATGCGCCAGGCAAGAGAACACATGTGGCAACAAGTCTTTCAAACGGCTCGACTTTACGCAAAAAATTATTACTCCGATGTTCCGGCTCGCTAGGTTTTGCTGGTATTCGATGCCCTGGTCCACGGTGAGGAAGACATCGAATTTGGCTGATTCCGCTGCCGCAAGTAGCTCGCCTTTTTTCAGTCCTGCTAATCCAGCGCAGCGGGCAGTCTGGCAATCGTGACCGGCCAAAGAGTTCCGGAATCTCTCATCGATTCACTCGTCGATTAGAATGCGCATTTAGGGGCGTGCGAGTAACAGGTGCTTCGCTTCTTCAAGCGCAGCGACGGCAGATTCAAGAGAGACAGTAGGAAACCCCTCTAAAAAGTCCTCGAGTGTTTCCCCGCCTTCCAGGTAGTCAAAAAGCAATTGGACCGGCACTCGCGTTCCGCGAAACACGGGGGGTCCCGCCAAGAATCTCTCGATTTTTGATGATTACTTCCATTGCGAGATTGCACCACGCAAGAGGCACTGTTCGGGCTTCACGAGACTGATGACAGATGGGCGGAGGCCATGGCGAATAGCAGCATTAGGCAGGACACAGGCCGCGCCAATGAGCTACTATAGTAGCTGGAAAAGGGCTTGGACGTGGAGTGAGCGGCAGAGCAAAAAGGGCCAACCCCGCGAATCACGCTGCATTTTGGTATAAAACACTCGCAAGTGGACCGCAGCGGTAAGCTTCATTCGAGATAATCTGCCTGTACCCATGGCAGATTGTTTGTGACCTAGGACACTTCGGTTCGCGTTGCCTTTCCCTTAAACTACTCCTGGCTATTTCTGTTCCATACATCGCGGCGTTCGCACTCAATTGGTCGCCGCAGACTATCCCCCACCGGAGGAAGCATGGCAATTAAGGTTGGAATCAACGGCTTCGGCCGCATCGGTCGCAATATTGTGCGCACAGCTCTGGATGACAAGGACATTCAGTTTGTAGCCGTGAACGACATCACGGATGCCAAGACCCTGGCGCACCTTTTGAAGTACGATTCGGTCCTCGGAAACCTTCCGAACAACATTACGCATACAGACGACAGCATCAGCGTTGACGGCAAGAGCTTCAAGGTATTCAAGGTCAAGGATCCCGCCGAGATAGATTGGGCCAGCGTGGGCGCACAGATTGTGGTTGAGTCCACGGGCTTGTTCACCAAGGGTCCCGATGCACGTAAGCATATTCGCGGCCCGGTGAAGAAGGTCATCATTTCGGCTCCTGCCACGGATCCGGACGCCACGTTTGTGCTGGGCGTGAACGACAAGACGTACGACCCCGCCAAGCATCATGTGGTATCGAACGCCTCGTGCACCACGAACTGCCTCGCGCCAGTTGCCAAAGTTCTGCAGGATACGTTTGGCATCGTTGCCGGCACGATGACCACGATTCACTCGTATACGAACGACCAGAGACTGCTGGATCTACCGCACAAGGATCTGCGGCGCGCTCGCGCAGCGGCCTTGAGCATGATTCCGAGCACCACGGGAGCAGCGAAGGCTCTGAAGCTGGTCATTCCGGCATTGGATGGCAAGCTGGACGGCTACTCGATGCGCGTGCCGACACCGAACGTCAGCGTGGTGGACCTCACGGTCTTCGTGGAAAAGCCGGCGACCAAGGATAGCGTGAATGGGGCACTGAAGGCAGCGGCCGACGGCCCGATGAAGGGCATTCTCGCATATACGACGGAAGAACTTGTTTCCATCGACTATCGCGGCAATCCCAATTCGTCGATCGTGGATGCGGACTATACCAAAGTCGTCGGCGACAAGTGCGTCAAGGTCCTGGCGTGGTACGACAACGAGTGGGCCTACTCCTGCCGTGTACGCGACCTGATCAAGCTCCTGGCCTCAAAACTGTAAGACGGGCCCGTCATTCCGAGCGAAGCGAGGAATCTCTCTTAGCGTGTAGCACAGGAAGTGAGATTCCTCCGCGAAGTGCGGCCTTCGGAAAGACGAATTTGAAGATTGCTTCCAGATCTCATTCCGGTTCCTGATATCTGATCGCTGATATCTGATATCCGTTGACCAAGGTCCATTAACTAAACACAGAAGGAACAACCACCATGGAAAAACTTACGATTCAAGACCTCGATTTGCGCGGCAAGCGTGTATTCATTCGCGTGGATTTCAACGTGCCGTTGAAGGACGGCGTAGTCACTGACGACACGCGCATACGCGAAACGCTGCCCACTCTGCGCATGGCGATACAAAAAGGGGGGAAGTTGGTGCTCGCATCGCATCTTGGGCGGCCAAAAGGCGGGCCGGAGCCGAAGTACTCGCTTCTTCCCGCGGCCAAGAAGCTCGAGGAATTGATTGGACGGCCTGTGCGTTTCGCATCCGACTGCGTGGGGCCCGTTCCCGAATCCAAGAGCCATACCCTTTCTGAGGGAGATATCCTGCTGCTGGAAAATGTGCGCTTTCATCCCGAGGAAGAAAAGAACGATGAATCTTTCTCAAAGCAACTCGCGGCGCTATGCGACGGCGTGTTTGTCTTGGATGCGTTCGGCTCATCGCACCGCGCGCATGCTTCCGTCGTGGGCATTACGAAGTTCGTGAAGCAGGCGGCAGCGGGGTTGCTGATGGAAAAGGAAATCGCGTACATCGGCAAGGCCATCAGTGATCCGGCGCGGCCGTTCATCGCGATTCTGGGCGGGGCCAAAGTTAGCGACAAGATTGAAGTCGTCGAAAACCTGATGAAGCTTGCCGACGCCATGTTGATTGGCGGCGGCATGGCCTACACCTTCCTGAAGGCGCAGGGCTTGCCAATCGGGAAATCACTGGTGGAAGTGGACAAGATTGATCTGGCAAAGAAAATCCTGGCCGACGCCAAGCAGAAGAATTTCAAGTTCCTTCTCCCCAGCGATAACGTGGTCGCCCCCGAATTCAAAGCCGACTCTCCCGCAACCACCGTGGACGTTTCCGCAACTCCCGCCGACCAGATGGGCCTGGACATCGGCCCGAAAACAATCGCTGCTTACAAGGCGGAAATCGCCAAGGCCAAAACCATTGTCTGGAACGGACCGATGGGCGTGTTTGAAATGCCCGCGTTTGCCAAAGGCACTCTGGAAATCGCCAAGGCTGTGGCCGCTGCCACTACTGCCGGTGCCATTTCCATAATCGGTGGTGGCGATTCCGTGGCCGCCGTTCACCAGTCTGGAGTAGCAAGTCAGATTTCGCATATTTCGACCGGAGGTGGCGCGTCGCTCGAGTATCTCGGCGGCCGCAAGCTGCCCGGCGTGGAGGCACTAACCAACAAATGAGCACCACAAAACGACGCCGGGTAATTGCCGGCAATTGGAAGATGTACAAGAATCAAGCGGAGACACGCACGTTTTTTGCCGCGCTGCTTCCGCTTGTGATGGGAGTAAACGACTGCGACATCGTCGTCGCTCCTCCCTTCACGAATATTCCCGCTGCCGTGGAAGCCACCAAGGGCAGCGCAGTCGGCATTTCCGCTCAAGACGTCTACTGGGAAAAGGAAGGCGCATACACCGGTCAGATTTCCACGGGCATGCTCGTCGAGGCAGGCTGCCGCTACACGATCATCGGCCATTCGGAGCGCCGGCAGTTCTTCGGCGAGGCCAACGAAACCGTGTTCAAGAAGACCAAAGCCGCTCTAGCTGCTGGACTTACACCTATCGTGTGCATCGGCGAAATGCTCGCCGACCGCGAGGCGGGCAACACCGAAAAGGTGATCCACGGCCAGTTCGTGGGCAGCGTCGGCGCGTTGACCCCGGAGGAGTTCTCCCGTATTCTGATAGCTTACGAACCGGTATGGGCCATTGGCACAGGCCGTACTGCGACGCCGGAAATTGCCGCGGCGGTCCATAAGTTCGTTCGCCATTGTGCCTCGGAAAAGTTCTCGGCAAGCCATGCTTCCGCGCTGCGGATCCTGTATGGCGGCAGCGTCAAGCCCGACAATATCAAGGGATTGATGGCCCAAGAGGAACTGGACGGCGCGCTGGTTGGTGGAGCGAGCCTGGACGCGAAATCGTTTGCAAGTTTGGTGAAAGACTGGCCGCGGTAAGAGTCATTCAAGGGCCAACTTTCGACAATCGGGGAATCCGCCCAGGTGGGCGAAATTGACGTTTAATTGATTGAGGTGTGTGGTATGCCAGCTTGGCTTAAGTGGACGATTGCATTGCTGATTGGTTTTGGGATTATTTACGCCGGCTATCACTTTCCGTGGGGCGGCTGGATTCTGAAGCCGTTTTTTGTGCTGAACTGCCTGGTGCTGATCATTGTGGTGCTGCTGCAAAGCGGTAAGGCTGCGGACCTGGCCGGAGCATTCGGCGGAGCGGGCAGCCAGACGGCGTTCGGCCCGCGCGGAGCAGCTTCTGTGCTATCCCAGGCCACCACGTGGTGCGCCATCATGTTCATGGTGTGCGCATTGGTGATGGTGGTGCGCGTGGATCAGGGTGTGGCGACCCCGGGCGGCGGCTCGATTCTGGAGAAGTTCTCGAAGCCCGCTCCCAAACCGGCGACTCCGGCTCCCGTAGTACCGGCGCCAACAACACAGACACCGGCGGCTCCGCAGTCCACGACGCCGCAACAACAAGCACCCGCGCCACAGCCCAAGAAGTAACTTTTGGAGTGCGGGAGCTTGCTCCCGCATTTGACAAGAAGCCATCTCATAAATGGCGACTCGGGGGTCGGAGCTTCAGCTCCGACACTAAAGGGCAACAAAAAGTGGGCTTTAGCACCTGAGGAAAAGCGTTTTTCCTTTCCGCACCCATTTATGGGACAAGCTCAAGTTAAATTCGAAGCGAGTTGATCCAAATTGCAGGTAATTTGAAGGCAAGCTCTGCGCCAAGCTCGCGCGTTCCACGATGTGCTTTCGCTACATTATTGCGTGGGTGTGCGACTTAAAAGTGAAAGTTAAGCGGCCCGGCGCCCCTCCCAATAGGTTTCAAATTCGCCGTTGAGCTGGCAGCAGCGTAGGGCCACGATTGCGTTCGCCCCTCGAACGGTCCAAAACATTCCTGATCTCTTGAGACGCAGAGCAATCACCGTCTTGCAGCCAGCTTCGATCACACCTGAGCCAACAAAGAGGTGTTGGCGACGGAACTTCGGATATCGCATACGCTCTCGATTCCGCTCAAAATAATCTGCTTCGGCGCGAACCTTCTCAGCGATTTGGGCGTTGTCAGACTTAATCGCGCGCAATGCATCAACCAGCTTTTCGCTTTTGCCGCGATCCAGCAGCTTCTGGTGCATCTTCATCCAGGCTTTTTGTTTTCCTTCGTCATTAGGGTACAGCTTGCGAGCTACCTCCCAGAGATGCTGGCGGGCGTGGTAGAGATCGACGATTTGAATGGTGCCCGGAAAGTGCAGTTCGGCAATATTCCAGATCCACTCGGCGCCGTCGCCCACGACCACCTTCAGCAGCGCGCGGCTCCAGCCGCGTCGGGAAGCTTCGGCATAGATTCGCCGGCCAAATTCTTCTGCTGTTTCGATCGCTCCCGTGTAGGTGGTGGAATCCGGGTCACGGATGGCATAGCCCTGCTTATCCCACGTGGTCTGGGTGAATACGCAGCCTAATTTACACTCCCGCGTATGGGCGGGTTGGCCTTCGGCCTTGCCCAGCCGCCCCGCCGTCTCTTTCTTCACTACGGGGATGCCGGTCCCGTCCATCTGCACGTAGACAATGCGGATGGGTTTGCCGACGATCACGGGCAGGTCCAACTGGAGGGCTTTCTGGATCTTGGCTTGTTCGCGCTGAGCGATATCAGCACCGATGGCTTCGGCTGTGCGTTCCACCGATTTCGTGGTCACCTCCAAGTCCGCCAGGGTTTTCATTTGTTCGCGACCATCATCGAACGGTGCCTCGTGCCCGACCATGGCTTGCATGCGGCGTACTCCGGGAGAGAATTCCGTATTCTCGATATCCAGTTCGACATCGACGGGAAATTGCCCTCGGCCACAGTGCGCGCACAAATAGTAGGGGCGCGAAACTTCCACCCGCCCCAAGGCGGTCAGCACGGCCTTGCTGCGCAGCCCATGATAATGGGCCTGTTGGCCACAAGGGCAGGCTAACGTGTGCTCTTCTTTGCCAGGGGCGGGAAATTCGAGCAGCTGGCTCAACGAGGCGGCACCTGCGCGATGTAAAGCCGAGCGCATGGCCATCTCGGTTGCCTCCAGATCCAGACGCCCCGTCTTGCGCCGATCCTCGAACACTACCCGTAAGAACTGTTCTACTTCGCGCGTGATCTCTTGCCGGATCGCCTCGACCGTTTTTTTTTCAGCTCCGTCTCGGCCTCCTCCTCGATAGGCCGCAAACGACAGATCTCCGCGTTGGTTCCCAGAAACTCACGAGTAAGCTGTTGGAATTTCCGGAACTCCTCAACTTCTCGCTCCACTTTCTGGATCGCGGCACGGGTCGATAATGCTTCCGAGACGGTCTTGCCATTGACCTTATAGGTCAGCCGGAAATTGGGGCCGTGACCAGGCTGGCCGGGTTGATGACAGCGACAGTCCGGCTTCCCGCAGCGACCTGATGTGCTGGTAATGCTGCCGGGGCGAAGATCGCCGAGCTGCGCGATGCGCTGAGCAATCACTTCACGTCGTTGTTCTAAATCCGGAAGGGGTTGGGGCATGTGGTGGTCCTCCTATTCCTAGCGTACTATATACGCACGGAAGCAACCACTCGAAAAGCATATTAGCCCTTTGTCCCTTTAAAGTCGCGCGCCCTTATTGCGTGCCCCGCTTGCCGCTTTTCCCAAGCGCGGCTACAATAAAGTCTCTTCCTCTGTGCGGTCGTGGCGGAACTGGCAGACGCACCAGCTTGAGGGGCTGGCGGTAGCAATACCGTGGTGGTTCGAATCCACTCGACCGCACCATCTTTTTTCCTTTTCACATTGAAACCGGACGTTTCCTCCCGGTCGCGACCGGTGGGCGGCAAAGTTACCCTATTTTGTTGTCCCGGAATTAACTGAACACTATATTACTTTTCTAATGGCCAAAGACGCGCTGCGTGGTCAGAAGTTACGCTGGAGCAGAAGCGCCAGTCTCGAAGAAAGAAACGCAAAGGACTGACGGGACAGCGCACTAGAACGAGGAAATCCGCATGAAATTCACCCTCCCAGAACATCTGATCGAAAAAGCGGCAAGTTTTCCAGAATCAAGCTATGGCGCTAACACACTTACCCTTGTGCTCAAGGACGGGTCGCATGTACCGCATGTCGTTGTCGCAGGACAACAGGTTATAAAAGCGACGGGAATCTTAGAAGATCTCCTCCTAACTACGCTAGACCCGATACAATCGTAGATGTGTTGCCAGAGTCATGACACTGGACAGTGATTCCCATGCCGCCAGACAAATCAAATTGGCTCGACGCGCAAATTATTGAGTGCCAGCAGTGTGGTCAGAAACTGTTCTGAGTCTTGCACTCAGGTTTCTACGACGAGGACTTTCTTCACTGCTCCAAGTGCCCTAAACGCGTCGAGGTTTCCCGCTATGACGAAAATGCCTTGAGAGTAAGAAAGTCGTTGCCCGACCCTACCAGAGAAGGATTGAAAGACTGGATTCAGAGATATTTTTCGTTGATTGAAGAGAATCTCGCCCCTTGCGATTGCGGTGGTAGGTTCAGCTACTGGGCACCCAGACGGTGTCTACCATGCGCCGCTGTATTGCCCCAAAGTGAACCTAACCGCGACGTGTGGCCACCCGAGACTGCTGACGAAAACGCTGAACACGCCACCACGAGCTTTCCAAGGGATTCTCTAGTAAAAACTGGGGAAATCTGGCGAAAATAGTTGACCCGCCGCGTAGGCTAACTCCCCCTTATCGGTAACTAGGTTACTGGCCTCCACTTCTTCGGGTGGCGCGCGCCAATCGACCGGTTGACACAAATCCGTCAGCGAAATTCAGGCTAGCTGGAGGAACCCGCTACCCAATCTCCAACTTGACTTTCAAACCGTAGAATGAAATTTTACCTTAGCACCCCAAATTTGCTTCCAGAGGCTCCCATGAAATTCGTTGCATCCCTTTTATTTTCGGCGGTTCTGCTTTTCGGCGCGTCAATTTCCCACGCTCAGTTCGGTCCCCCAGAACCGCAGGGGTCCGGCCCAAAGCTCGACCCTCCCACAGCATTTCCGCTGCCCGGCACCTACCCCACCACCGAATCGGTCACCCTGATGAATGCCGATCCCCAAGCAACGATTCACTACACCCTCGACGGAAGCTCTCCAACCTCCAAGAGTCCCGTATACGATCCGCGACAACTCTTGTTTGTCGGCGGCATTTATGAAGGCGAACACGGACTGAAAGCTGGGTACACCATTCGTGCAGTGACCATGAGAGAAGGACGCACGAATAGCGCCATCGCGAACTTCCTTTATGTTGTGGACCGGCGCGACAGGAACACCTATATGTCGGAGGAGATTCTCCCCGGCGTGCGCATGGTTCGCGATTCGGACAACGATAAAATGTTTCTGGTGAAGGGCGCCAAAAAATTTGCGCTCATCGATTGCGGGCAAGGCCGTGGTGACCTGAAGGCCTACCTTTCCCAATTCACCGGCGGCCTTCCTATCGAACCGATCTTCACTCACAACCACTTCGACCACATCGGTCAGGCTGATCAATTCATCCGCGACAGTCGCGAGCGGATCGGAGAGGCGGACCGCCCCGTCCTCGAGCATGTACTCCAAAGCGCCGGGATCCCGGACGATGTCATCGCAAAAAACGTCGTCTCCGCCCACGACGGTGATCGCGTGGACCTGGGCGACCGCTCACTCGTGATTTACGCGGCTCCGGGTCACACGCCGGGATCTTTGGTCGTCTTCGACGAGCAGACTGGCAACCTGTTCACCGGCGACTCCTTCGGCAGCAACTCGCCGACAATTCCTGACGCCCTCTGGCTGCAGTGGAGCCCTATATCTCTGGATATTTACCTTGCGACCGTAAAGAACACCCGCGCCAACTTCCGCGGCAAAGTGCGAAAGATGATGACCGGCCACAACGACCACCCCCTCGACGGCGAAAAGTACCTCGACAATCTCCAGAGCGCCCTGCAATCTCTCATGGACAAAGGCGACGCGGTTCTTGTGCCGTCCTATCGCCCCACCGGCGCGCAGCAAGTGACTATCGGCGACCGCATCCATGATCCGGACTGGGTGGCCATCAACATCAACAAAGAGCACTATCTTCCTGCGCCCATCGACCGCATCGCCGGACTTACGCGTATTGCCGTCGAAGGCGCCAAGCTCGAACCCATGTTCACGCCGAGTGTGAAGCAATACACGATAGCGGTGGCGCCCAACGCAGCAAGCATTGCGATCCTAGCCGAGCCCACCTCGTTGCGCTCCAGCTCTTTGAAGATCAACGGCGAACCGGTCGAGCCCGGCGTGGCACACCAGGTACGCCTCACCGGCGCCTCGTCACCCGTAAAGATTCAAGTCACCTCGCCCGATGGCTCGCAATCTGCGGAATATTTGGTAACGGTCCAACAAAAATGAAGGAGAAAGCCATCCTTAGTACATCACCGAATTCCTGAGATTCGGCATCATACTCAATCGCAAACGAAAGCACCTTTTTCATGCGAACCATAATTGTACTTACCCTCCTCCTTTTTCCAACCGTTTCCGCATCCTCAACCGATGTCGCGCCTCAGAAGATCGACAAGATCTTCGCTCCTTACGACAATCCGCGCTCACCCGGCTGCTCTGTCGGAGTAATTCGCGACGGCAATTTCTGAGGTGCTCCCCATCCTTCGGACCAAAATTTAGCCTCATTAAGGTGGTTCGCTGCCTGCAATACACTATAGATAGATCCTTGTTGTTGGGCCTGTGGGAACTGTGAAAAAGCCAAGCGTCTTTTGCGAGGCTCTTTTCAAGCTGCTGTGGGAATCCGCGTTGTTTGCGGATTCCCATCAGCAGCGTCAGTTTCCACAGGCCTTCTTTTCTTTCTTTTTTGCTACTTTTTTCTTTCTTCGTGCCTTGCTCTCGTTTTCCACAGAGAAATGTCGTGCCAGGATCGCCCAGGAACGACGATCGCCAGCTCGCTTGACCCACGGCATGCGCTGCTTTGTCCCTGCTCAAGCGCATTTCACTTTCCCGAAGTAGATCGCCGCCGGCGTCTGATAGCCCAACGACTGATGCGGGCGTTTGTGATTGTAAAAAGTGAAATAGCCTTTGAGATTGGAGACTGCTTCTAACACGCCGCCGTAATCCTTCAGATACACCTCTTCGTATTTCACCGTCCGCCATAAACGTTTGATGAAAATGTTGTCGATCGCTCGTCCTCGTCCGTCCATGCTGATCGTGATGTCCTGCTTCTCGAGACGGTTCGTAAATACATCGCTGGTGAACTGCGCCCCTTGGTCGGTATTGAAGATCTCCGGCCGCCTCGTCGTCAATGCCCAGTCCAGTGCCGCCACGCAAAAGGCACTCTCCAACGAAATCGATACTTCCCACGCCAGCACGTAGCGGCTGAACCAATCCATGATCGCCACCAGATAAACAAAGCCCTGCCGCAGGCGAATGTAGGTGATATCGCTGGCCCAAACGTGGTCGGGCCGTTCGATCTTGAGGTTGCGCAGCCGATACGGATAGATCTTCTGTCCTAACCCGGGATCCGACAGCCGTGGCTTCGGATAGAGCGCCTCCAGCCCCATCTGCCGCATCAGCCGGCGTACCCGTTTCGCGTTGACCGCGTATCCTTGCTCGCCGAGCCACCAACCCATCCTCCGGATTCCGTAAAACGGCGTCCGTGTGTATTGCTCGTCGATCAACCGCATCAAGCGCAAATTCTCGGCCGCTTCTGGTTCCGCCTCGTAATACCACCCCGACCGCGAAACCACCGCCAAGCGGCATTGCTGCCGGATGCTCAGGTCTTTGTGCGATGCAATCCATCCCTGCCTCTGCTCTAACGCGATAAACCGGACTTTTTTTTAAGCCAGTCCAGCTCCACCTGCAACTGCCCGATCTGCTGGTACAACTCCGCCTTTAGCGCTTCCTCGCTCGTGTCTGGCTGCGAGCGCCGATCAGCGAACAGTTCCGGTGCTCCTTCAATCGCTTGCCGCTTCCAGTTCGCTACCTGGCCGGGATGTACGCCGTAATGCGAAGCGATTTCCTGAATGGTCTTCTGTTCCTTGATCGCCTCCAGCGCGATTCGTGCTTTCATTTCCGCGCTGAAGGTCCGCCGTTGCCTCGATTTCATTTCTGCTCCTTTTCCGAGACAGCGATTTTATACCTTATTGAGTGGTCCGAATTTTGGGGAGCACTTCATTCATCTTCCGGAAGTCCTACGGGAAAGCGAGCCTGGAACTCGGGGTTCCACTGACATCGGACTCCGTCTTCTACATGGCTTCGGTATCAAAACAATTCACGGCTGCGAGTATTGTCCTGGCTTCTGAGCAGGGTTTTCTTTCGCTGGATGATGACGTCCGCAAGTACATTCCAGAACTTCCCGATTATGGCCACCCCATCACGCTGCGCCAGATGCTGCACCACACCAGCGGCCTACGCGATTTCCTGGCACTGACCTATCTTTCGGGTCGTGATATCTCCGCTCTATCCTCGCCCGATGGTGTTCTCAGATTGATAGCCCGGCAGAAAGGACTGAACAATGCACCCGGAGAAGAGTTCGTGTACAGCAACTCCAACTACTTTCTTCTGGGTGTAGTCGTGAAACGCGCGACCGGAAAATCTCTCGCCGAATTCGCTGATGCAAACATCTTCAAGCCACTCCGTATGACCCATACGCTCTATTACGACGACAACACCGTCGTCGTACCAAACCGCATGGCAGCATACGATCCCGGAAAGGACGGCAAGTTTCTCGCCGACTGGTCCACCGTTTTCGACATCGTTGGCAGCGGAGGACTAATGAGCAATGTGAACGACCTCCTGCTGTGGGATTGGAACTTCTACTCAAACAAGCTTGGGAAGGGAAGACTCGTCAGGGAACTGCAAACCCACGGAATCTTGAACAACGGCCACCAGATCAATTACGGTTTGGGACTTTGGCTCGGCGAGTATCGCGGTTTGAAAACCGTGGAACACAGCGGCGGTACGTTTGGATACCGTACGAAACTTCTGCGCTTTCCTGAACAGCGATTCAGCGTCATAGCCCTTTGCAATGTAGCAAACGCCGATGTCGAACATCTCACGCGCAAAGTCGCCGATCTCTATCTCGAAAAGCAGCTGAAGCCCGAAGCAAGCGACAACATGCAATCCGGCGCTCTCCCAGATCCCGCTCTCTTCGCCGGCACTTATCTCGACCCGCGCAAACACATGATCTACACGTTCACTGTTGCGAACGGAAGCCTGATGGCATGGGGTGCAAAATTGCACCGTTCAGGCGCGAATGAGTTTTCCGATCTCGTCGGAAATCCCATTGCGTTCAAAAGCGCTAACGGCACGATGAAGGTCACGCTTACAGTACAAGACGAAACGTATTTTTCGGGCGAAAGGGTGCCAGACATTCATCCGAGTGAATCCGCGCTCCAGGGGTTTACGGGCGATTACCACAGTGATGAACTTGAGGCGACCTACAAGTTGTCGCTGGTCAATAGGGCCTTGACACTAAAAAATGGCGATCAACCGCCAGTGAACCTGAATCCGGTCGCGCCAAATGAGTTTCAGGCCGGGGATCTTGGAACGATTGTGTTTCACAGCGTCGGCACTACTCACGCGTTCGGATTGACCCTCTTCTCACAATCGGCTCGCGGCATCACTTTCCGAAAAGAGGATTGATCAGCTTCGGACCGGGTTTTCCGAGGCGAACATCCCCCCGGGGCTTCGCCTCGCTTGTTTGTGCTGGTATGATTTCGGCATGTCACTTCTCCTTTCCGATGTTGAAGCTCGCGTGCTCGGTGCGCTGGTCGAAAAAGAGATCACCACGCCCGAGTATTACCCGCTCTCGCTCAATGCCCTGCTGAACGCTTGCAATCAGAAATCGAACCGCGAACCGGTGATGACACTTGAGGAGGATGCGGTCCGGCGGGCATTGCGCTCGCTTTCCGATCAAGCCGTGGTACGTTCCGCCAGCGGCGACTCGCGCGTCGCCAAGTTCGAGCACCGGCTGAACGAACTCTATAATTTTCACCGCCACGAAATTGCCGTTTTGTGCGTACTCCTTTTGCGCGGCCCGCAGACGCCCGGGGAACTGCGTACGCGATGCGAGCGGCTCTACGCGTTTGAGGACCTGGACGCCGTGCACGCGGCATTAAGCCTCCTGATGCGTCGCGAGCCGCCAATGGCCAAGGTTTTGCCGCGGCAGCCCGGAACAAAGGAATCGCGTTATATGCATCTTCTATCCGGCGACACCGTGCCCGCCAGTTCACAAGCCGCCCCGATTGCAATGGGCTCCGAATTGGCCGATGCGACACTTCCACCCGCGCGAACTTTGCCGCCAGCCGACGAGGAACGCCTTAAGGAACTCGAATCGGCAGTTTCCGAACTGAGAAGGGAACTGGAAACGTTGCGCCAGCAATTCGCCAATTTCGAAAAGCAGTTTCAATAGGTGGGGCTACTCTTCGTTGTCGATCTTCATGGTTTGCAGCGTGTCAGCAATCTGACGGAGCTCCTCCGGAGAAGCGGCATAGATCTCGATATGCAGGAGCGAACCGCTTGCTTTCGTCTCAACAACGCCGATGAAATAGTGAATCGCTCCGCCAATCGAGCGTTCAAAATCCGCTCGCAGGAATTTGTGCCCGGCTACTTCAAAGCTCGCCGCTGGGGCGATGAGCTTCATCTGCCCGGTGTTCATCATTTTATCCGTCATCGTACGAAAACGAGCTTCGTCGAGATGATCCGCGCTTGTTTGCTGCGCGCGTATGGAGATTGAGGACATTACCGGTTTTTCCGGTTCGCCGTCGCCGTGGCGCGAAGCGTACAAAAGGATCGTAGGAGGCAGGATCTGGATATTCTCAGAGGAATGCGCCTGCTGCTTGAGCAACAGGTCTCGCATGGACGCTTCGATACGCTGGTTTGCGGCCAACAACTCCTCAGGTTGCGCGGCAATCCAGCCCTCGGGAAATTCGTAGCGGATTCCGAGCCGTGTGTTTTTGTAAACATTGGCGGCGGGCGCAGCCGCGCCGGAGCCAGTTGTCGTCGCCATCGACGCAGCCGCTTGATTGCTCACAGGAGCCGTGGTCTTCTCGTTCTGCGTTAGAGATTTCCCCGCATTGTTTTGCGGCGCGTGATCAGCCGCCTCTACTGCGGCGGCATCCTCCGCCGCTGCCTTGGCCAGCGCCGGGTCAGACTCTCTTTTCAACGCGTGATTGATTGCGTCTTCCAGTTCGCCCTGGGTGTCCGGGCCCACACCCGATTGCCGGAAGCGGATCACCCCGTCCTTATCAACTACAATAAACGTGGGAAACGAGTCGATCTTGAATGCCTGCTGGACCTGACCGGAACTATCCAGATACTCAGACCATTCCATGCGTTGCGCTTCCACAAACTTCTTCCAGGCTTCCTCGTCCTCATCGGAGCTGATGCTGACCAATTGAAAAGCCTTTGCAGCATATTTCTTCTGCAGGCCTCCAAGTATGGGAACTGACTCGCGGCATGGCCCGCACCACGTCCCCCAGAAATCCAGTAGGGTCACTTTTCCGCGCACGGACACATTGGAGATAGCCTGATTTTCGCGCGTGATGAACGAAAAGCCCGGCAGAAATGGCGTGCGGGCCCTGATCGGGCTGGCAATCATGAGCCGCGCGTCGGCCGCCATGGTGGCGTCGGTCTTCGGCAAGGCCAGCAACGCATTCAACTCGGCGATGCCATCAGCGTCGCGCTCTTGCCTCAATAAGACAATCCCCAGGTTGTAGTGCGCCGTAGGCTGGGACGGATCGATCTGCACCGCCGCTCGCAACTCCGCTTCCGCTTCCTTGAATTTCTTGTCGGTCGGCTTTCCAGCCATCTGCGCAAGTAGGCTGGCACGCAGGAGCCGTGCCTGCCACTCCAGCGTTTTGTTGTTCCCCGCGGCCTCAGTTGCTTTCTTCGCGTCGCTCGCTGCATCCCACAGCACTCCGGCCTTTTTCTCGATCAGGGCAATGTGAAGAAAAGCCAGCGCGGAGGTGTGGTGAGAGAGCTTGTCCGCCTTCCAGTAGGATTTGAGTGCCTGCTCATAATCCCGCTTGGACTGGTAGGCGTCCCCTTCCGCGATCGCTTGAGCTACTGGATCATTGCTCTGCGCGGCGGCGCTTGGCGGTCCCAGCGGTCCAGCCAGCGCACAGAAAAACACCAGCCCACCCAAAAGAGTGCTGGTTTTCCAAATTTGCATAGCTCCTGCCTGTCTTGTCTGTAACCGGCGCAGAATACCACGTGACTACTTGCCCTGCCAGTGACCCAGCTCACTTCTTGCGAAAAATCCCGCGGACCACCGCGGCGACGCCACGGTGCATGCGTCCTTCGTCTATTTCCACTTCCATTTCCTGCAATTCCAAAACATCGGCGGCGGCGAAGTCCTTCCGCAAGATCTCCGCGGTGTAGAGAAGTTCCATCTGCTTCGGTCCGCCGGAAGTATGCCGGAGTTGCGGGGGACTAAAGGCTTCGATAATCAGCAATCCGCCTGGTTTCAGTGTGCCGAGCATGTCCCCGTGGACCTGGGCGCGCAGTTCAGGCGGCAAGTGCAGGAAGATGGAAGCAACAGCGTCAAACTCATTTACCGGCCATTTCCATGTGGCAAGGTCAGCTTGCTCGATGGACATAACGAGGCCCGCCGCATCCGCCGATTTGCGGGCCCGCGCAACGCCCACAGGAGATAGATCAACCGTGCTCACCCGGAACCCCCGGTGGGCAAGCCAAATCCCGTTTCGGCCATAGCCATCGCCAGGAACAAGAATCTTGCACCCGGGAGCCAGCCGCTCACATTTCGCGCGCAAATAAGCGTTCGGCTGTTCGCCGTAAACGGGCTCCGCCTGCGCGAAACGTTCGTTCCACATCTTTTGCGGGTCTGCCCACTTGTCGTCGGCCAAGTTTTCACATCCCCTATTCATCATAGTCCGGAATGGAGGAATGCGCTCTTTGCGAGGAACGGATGAAGGAAAGCTTTCAAATACGTGGCGAGGCAGGGATCAGGGCGCAAGGTCAGAATAAACAGCTCACACCAAAATCCGGGAATGAACTTGAGGTACAAAAAAAATGCGGAGCGGGCCTCTGGAGCCCGCTCCGTCGAACTTCCTCAAGTGAGTTCTGAGTCCTGCTTTACAGTGGTGAATTGGCGGAGGTGCAAGCGCCGCCGGTCGAGTTAAAGAACAGAACCAAGTTCTGGTCTGAGCAGAACGAGCGGGTGCCAGTCGTGCCGGCGCCAGAGGGGCTCGCTTGACTGGTGTAGCCCGTGGGGTTGGTCACGGCAATCGTGAAGTAGTAGCCGCTCTTCGGTGTTGCTGCCGCCGAAGCATTGGCTAGCAGGTTGTCGATCAAGCAGGCGTTTGCTGAGCTAGGCGTACCGCAGGTCGCGGCGCCCGGGCCCAACTGCGCCAATGTGGCGAAAGTATTCGGATACGTGTTGTTGTAAGTTACTTCGCCCGTATTGATGGTGCGTAGCGAAGCAACCGCGGAGGCTTCGTTGGCCGCCATCTTGGAACGAATGAGGTTCGGAATTGCGATGGCCGCGATGATCAGAATGATCGCCACGACGATCAGCAGTTCGATAAGAGAGAAACCCTTTTGCTTTTTCATCAAAACTCCTTAGGAAATTCGTTGATTTTTGACTGACGGGAACAGCAACATAAGTGCAGTTGACTGGCCAATGGAAGACTTTCCAGCGATTATTTGAAATTTAGCGAAGTGCATGAAACATAACTCTTTAAGTGGACTGGATGGCTCTGAAATATCCCGCGAATCCTTCCCTCACTCTAACCGCAAGGCAATACTGACACTTAGTGGCGGGCCGGCAGCCATAAAGTGTCACAGTAAATCCCGCAAAATCAGTTGCTTCCAATCCATACGGGATGGTCCGGAATGTAGTTCAGGGATGCTGGCATCAATGCAGACGCAGCCCGAGCGTGACGGGTGCCGTCGCTGGACTCTCCTCCTGGCCGGCACCCCGCCTTTCTTGCAAATTTCGGGGCAGACGGTAAGATACAAATCTAGCTCAGGGCGCCGCGGAAAGCGGTTCCATTTGAAAAATGGTCACTCACGACGACGGCGATAACGCCTCCCCCTCTCCCGGTACCCGTTTTCTTTCCCGCGTGTTCTCTACTCACCACAAAACCATTGGCTTGCGATACCTCTGGTTGGCTCTGGCCAGCGTGTTGGTTGGCATGGTGCTCTCGGCATTGTTGCGGCTCCATGCCTCCTGGCCAGACCGCGCCATTCCATTTCTCGCGTCCCTTGAAACCACGCCAGAACGGTTCGCGGCGATGCGCCTGCTGCACGGTTCCTTGATGGTCTTTTTTGTGCTGACGGCCGCGCCGCAGTTGGGTTTTGGAAATTACCTTCTGCCTCTCCAAATTGGCGCGGAGGAGATGGCTTTCCCCTTCTTGAACCTGCTCTCGTTCTGGATGACTGCTGGCTCGCTCTTGGGCATGACCGCGTCGTTCTTTCTGCCGTTGGCCAACGGCATCAACCTATGGCTTGTTAGCGCTGCGGTTTTTTCCCTGGCCGCATTGCTCAGTGCCCTGAACTTCGCCACCACCACAATTCAAATGCGAACGGAAGGCATGACCCTCCCGCGCCTGCCGGTCACCGTCTGGGCTTGGTTCATCAACGCCATCCTGAGCCTGCTGATTTTCAGCGTTCTGCTCGCTGGATGCGCCGCCGTCCTTTCCGACCGTTTGCTGGGCTCGAATTTCTTCAGCACCGCAACTTTTCTGGCTGCCCAGCCACAGAATCTGGTCAGACAGGCAAGCCTGCCCATCCTCTGGCAGCGGCTCTTCTGGTACTTCGCGCAAGCGGAAGTGTACGTGGCGATGCTGCCCTGCTTCGGCATCGTGACTCACTTGGTCGCCACGTTCTCTCGCAGGCCGGTTTGGAAGGAACGCCTCGTGGTGCTGGCTCTGTGCGGCGTGGGACTGGTGGGCTTTTGCGTTTTGGGCTATCACATGTTCGCCACGGGCATGAATCCCTATGCGCCGCTGGTCTTTGCGGTGCTCGCCTCTTCCCTAGGGATTCCCGCCGCGTTTCTGTTGGCCAGTTGGCTCGCGACCCTCTGGAACGCCCGTCCGCAGCTCAACACCGCCATGCTCTTCGCCATCGGCTTCATCTCGCTCTTCATTGCCGGCGGACTTTCGGGAATGTTCCTGGCGCGGCACGATCTGGCGCGCGCAGCCGTCAGCGAAGAGTTTGTCATCGGCCACTTTCACCTGGTGATGGGCGTGGCAGCAACGTTCGCAATACTAGCGGCCCTATTCTTCTGGTTCCCGAAAATATTCGGCAAACGATTGAACGAAGGGTTGGGGAAAGTACACTTCTGGATCACGTTTGCCGGCGTCTATGCGATTTTCATGCTGCTGCATTGGGTAGGGTTGCTGACGCAATCGCATGTGTTGGGGGATGCACAGCGAGCGACGATTGCTTCGGCGGGAGCGTCAATCCGCACGTTTGTGACGCTCGCGACCGTTTGCACCGTCTCCGCGCAGATCCTCTTCGTTTGCAATTTCCTTTACAGCCTGCTGCGCCGCGTGCGCCCCGAGGAAAACAACCCATGGCAGGCCACAACGCTCGAATGGAGCATTGCTTCACCGGCCCCGGCGGATAATTTCGGTGATGCGCTGCCGGTTGTCTATCGCGGAGCCTACGAATTTCAAACCGAAGGCGAATTGGACTTTGTGCCGCAGCATCTCGCGTCCAGGCTGCCGGCTGAACACGCGCAATAGCGAAAGAGAAGGAGAATCATGCCGGGCACAACCGCAGGGCCAGACATCGAAGTGGTCGTCGAAAAATTAAATGGCGGCGGTGGAGTTGGCGGCACCACACCCCCCGGTGGAGGAAACGGCGGCGACAATGACGGAAAGCCCAACCGCAAAGGACAACCTTCGCCCGCACGGTATTACACCGGAATCGCTGTCGGCATTGTTGCCATCCTGATGTTTTTCATGGCTCTGGCCAGCGCATTCCTGGTCCGCAAAGGAACGGGCGGTTGGGTGCCGGTGCACATCCCCAGGCTGTTGTGGCTCAACACCGTGATTTTGTTGGCCAGCAGCGCAACACTCGAAATGGCGCGCAAACGCCTGGCACATTCCGATCTGAATGGATTCCGCAATCTCTGGCGGGTAACCACCGTTCTTGGCGTCCTCTTCCTGGTTGGGCAAGTGGTAGCATGGAGAATTTTGGCCGGGCAAGGAATCTACCTGGCCACCAATCCAGCCAGCAGCTTTTTTTACATCTTCACCGGGGCGCACGCATTGCATCTGGTGGGAGGCGTTTGCGCATTGTTGTATGTCGCGCAGCGAAAGTCCGATCAGGCCCACGTGAGCCTTGGCGTGGTCGCGGAAGTCACGTCCTATTACTGGCATTTTATGGACGCACTGTGGCTGTTCCTTCTGGCCCTCCTGTATTTGGGGAAATAGGGATGTAGATTCAGTGAACGGCTCGAGAGCGGTTGATCTGACCGAAGACGCAGAATAACAGGCGCCGGGCAGCCGTAGTTGATTGATAAAAATCGTGTTAAGGGTGGCTGATAGGACTACCAGATTATGGATTTTGGGGTTTGAGGGTACAATAAAACATAGGCTGTTCTTTGGCCGACAAACCCAACAGCAACACTTCTAATATAAGTAACTTAAATTCAGTGAGTTACCCTGTGAAAAACCTTTCCCGTGTGACCGCTGCACTTGGAATTGTGCATGCAACGCATTCTGCCAGCATTTTGCGACTGGGGAACGTGGTCTTCTCCGTCCTATTCGGCAACCACTTCGTGAATCGTTCTCGTGAGGGGACGGGCAACCTGTTTAACTGGAGGATTTCTTAAAATGAAATCGACCGTGCATTCCGTTTTGAGTGGCAAACCAGACCTTGCTGCAACCTCCTCATCCGCAAATCTCTTCCTGAAGTTTGCTAAAACCTTGGGCATCCTCGCCTTGATGATGCTGGTACTGTGCGCTTCCGGCGTTTGGGCTCAAGTGCCAACCGGCGCGATCAATGGGACCGTGGTAGACCCACAAGGATTGCCCGTAGCGGGAGCCACCGTAACGCTCACCAACCAGGGCACGAATTATACGTACACTTCAGTCACTGGCTCGTCAGGTGGTTACCAGTTTCTCCGCATTGACTACGGCGTTTATTCCGTAACGGCGGCCAAGGAAGGCTTTCGACAAGGCGTCGTTCAGAACATTAATTTGGACGCGGCCTCTACCTATTCCGTGCCCCCTATCAATTTGGAAGTCGGCGCGAAATCCGAGACCGTCACAGTTGAGGCGGGGGCGGAAACTGTGAACACCATGAATGCGGAAATCACGGGGACTACGGAGAAGAAACAAATTGACGATCTCCCCATTCTGGACCGCAACCCTCTTGCATTATTGAGCCTGCAGGTCGGCGTGGCCAACAGCGGTCCCGGCGGTACGGCGGAAACGACGATCAATGGTCAGCGCGCGAGTTTTTCCACTGTGACCCTTGACGGTGTCAACATCCAGGATAATTTCATCCGCACCGGTGCGTTGGATTTCACCCCGAACCTCCCGTTCCTGAGCCAAGCCGAGGAATTCACCGTCACCGAGCAAAATGGCGACGTGGAAAAGGGCGGGTCGTCGAGCGTCAGCTTGGTCACTCCTAAGGGCACGAACAGCTGGCACGGGGAAGGTCTGTGGTATTACCGCTCCAATGGTCTTGGCAGAGCGAACGACTGGTTCAACGATGCGAGCGGTGTGCCAGTTCCCCGGTTACTTCAGAATCAGGGTGGCGGAAACATTGGCGGGCCGATTAAGAAGGACAAGCTATTCATCTACGGCTACTACGAACTGCTTCGCCTGAAGGCTGAGACCCCAATTGAAACAACGGTTTTGAGCCCCACAATCCAACAAGCATTAGCCGCGTCAACGCCCACCCTGCCGTTCACTTACGAGGTTCCTGATGCGACTGGGAATCTGGTTCCTATTACGCAGAACTTGTTAACATTGCCAAACCATAACGGCTTCACTCTCGATCCCACAATGCTGACGTTGATCAAGCGGGTTCCGACTGCGTCAAACAACGGCCGCGTCGGAGATGGCGTGAACTTGCTGGGATATCAATTTAACGCGCGCAACGACAATTCGAGGGACAACTACGGGTTTCGCGCAGACTACAATCTGAACTCGCATAACACCATTAGCGGGACGTGGTCTTATAACCGCAACTACGTGGACCGTCCGGATATCGACACCAGTTTTGACACGGTCCCGCTGGTCTACAACGACGACCACGTCAAATTTCTTTCGACAGCATGGCGCTGGAGCCCCAACGCGAATGTGACGAACGAAGTACGGTTCGGGTTTAATCTCCAGCCCGCCTTTTTCATTACCAAGCAGTCCTTCAGTTCGGGCGAAGTGATCGATAGCGGAGGTTTTCCCTTCACCGGGCCCGACCCGAATTTCTTGCCGCAGGGCAGAAATACCCACACTTGGGTGTATCAGGACAATGCGAGTTGGGTGCATGGCAATCACGTCATCAAGTTCGGCGGGCAGTTTCAGCGCGTGACCATCTTTGACACCGGTTCCGGGGGTATCTATCCGGACCTGCAACTCGGGTTTAGTACCGTGAACACAGACACACCTTCTCAAGCCGATTTCCCGGTTCCGACTGGTTCGTCGGCTCTCATCAGCTCGGCGGACTTCGGGAACGCTGTGGCTCTCTTGGCGAGCGGCGCCGGAATCTTGAGCAATATTTCACAAACGTTCAACGTAACAACTCAGAAGTCGGGTTATGTTCCCTTGGCGCCCAGCAACCGCAATCTCCGGCAAAACGACTTGGCATTTTATGCTGCGGACAACTGGAGAATTACTCGAAAGCTAACGGTCAACTATGGAGTCCGTTGGGAATACTTTAGCCCGGTTGACGAGCGAGACGGCCTCCTCATCCTACCTATCGTGCCCTCAGGCTCTACGATCGATCAAACGATGCTTGGAGATGCGACGGTGGATTTTGTAGGCGGTCCGAGCAAGCACAAGTTGTACAACTCTTACTGGAAGGGGTTTTCGCCGAACCTTGGTGTGGCCTGGGATCCGTTTGGGAACGGCAAGACGGCGGTTCGCGCTGGTTTCAGCATGAACTATGTAAATGACCAGTTCTTCACCGCAGCAGAGGACGCAGGATTGCTCAATCCGGGCTTGTCCACAACCAACACTGCTAACGCAGACGGCCTCAACGGACCCACTGTGAGTACTCCAGTAGCGGTTCCGGTGCCAGCGTTCGGGATTCCCACGACTTTTTCGCAGAATGTGGTAACCCTGGGGGGGGTTCCGAACAACGTTGGCTACGGAATCGATCCGAATCTGAAGCCGCCCTACGTGGAGCAGTGGAACTTGAGCATCCAGCGGGATTTGGGTGCAGGAACTTCCCTGACGATTGGATATGTGGGAAACCATGGAGTTGGCCTGTTCCGTGCCATCGACCTGAACCAAGTCATCATCGGCTCGAACGGCTTTCTGGCAGATTTCAATCGTGCACGTTCGAACGGCTTCATATCTTTGAACACTCCCGTGAATGCTCCCGGATGCACTGGGCCCGGAACGGCGGATCAATGCGGACAATTTAACCCGCTCTACAACCCAAGTTTGGCGGGTAGCCAGGCGCTGACCGTCTTCCCCGATATTTGCGGGCCGGGTGCCTACGGTATCATCGGGCCGACCGACTACAGCGGATTGGGTTTCCTCAACAACTATATTCAAACCGGATTCATCGGTGACATGGCCCACACTTACCAGGAGTTCGGGTGCGGCCCTACGCCGGGTTTCTTTGCGCCCAATGACCTGGTTCCTGGCGCGGACTTGCTCATGAACGCTTCTTCCTCGACGTATCACGCAGGAACCGTGGAAGTCCGCCGCCGATTGAGCAACGGGTTCTATATGCAGGCGAACTATACTTTCGGCAAAGTGCTGACGGACTACGGCCCGTCCACAAATGCCGACCAGCAGCGATTCCAACCATTCCTGGACAACGCCAGACCAAGGCTGGAGCGTGGGCGCGCAACATTCGATTTCAATCACCAATTCAAGGCCAACTTCACGTACGAACTGCCTATGGGGAAGGGCCATACCTTTGCCTCCGGCAACAATGTTGTCAGCCGAGTGCTCGGCGGATGGCAGATGGGTTCGGTATTTACCTGGCAGAGCGGGAGTCCCTTCTCTATTCTCTCGACTCAGCCGACGTTTAATCGGTCTGGACCGCGATCTTCCCACAATACAGCCTATGCTACGCTATCCCACCAGCAGCTCACTGGGGATATCGGAACCTTCGAAACGTCCAACGGGATTGTCTACGGTATCAATCCTAAGCTGATTAGCCCGGATGGAACTGGAGCACCATCATCTCCGCAGCTCAGTTGCGTCCCCGCCGTCCCCGGCGGCTTCTGTAATCCACAGCCTGGCCAAGTTGGAAACCTGGAGCTCGATGCCTTCACTGGACCAACTTACTTCGATTGGGACTTGTCCATGGCAAAAAGCACAGCGATCAACGAGAGATTGGCACTGATCTTTCGGGCGCAGGCGTTCAACGTTCTGAATCACCCGGTGTTTTTCATGGGCGATCAGAATATCAACAACCAGAACTTTGGGCAGAGTACTTCCACCGTCTCGCAGCCGCGCATCTTGCAGCTATCGTTGAGCTTGAAGTTCTAGCAAGCATTGCCCAGACCGAAACCCTTCACCGGGCACGCGAAGCATCAACCGCGTGCCCGGTCTTTTTTCCACTGGAAAATCACACCAACTGCGGAAGAGCAGGTCTTCACCGCAGACGTGCCGGCGGATCCGCGCAGTCCGGCAATTGCGGCCTGGCCGTCCCTGCATTCGCTGAAAGCTTTGCTGGCGCAGGTTGCGATTGGCCTATGCCAGTATTCCAATCGAGATGGTTTTTGCCACAGGCGGGGCAATAGCTCTTGCTGGTGTCCTCGTCGCGCAAGCTGGCCAATTCATAGCACCCGCACACGCAATCGCAGTAGCCAGTCTCGGAAGCGGTTTTGATGGGAATCAGGGCCATGGGGTCTCTCCAGCAAAAGAGTACATGAGGAACACGCCAGAGGAAAGCAGGATGCCGCCCTCAGTTCGAAAAACGTGACGCCAAAGCGGTCGCAATCTCAGCTCTGAAGATTCTTCAGATGGGTTAACCGGAACGGTGAGCCCAGATTCTCGCGCAACTCCACCCAATGCTGTTCCGGAATGGCCATGAACACTTCCACAATTTGCGGGTCAAACTGCGTCCCCGCGCATCGCCGGATCTCTTCCCGCGCGTGAGACATGGGCAGTGCCTTGCGGTAAGGGCGATCGCTAATCATGGCATCCATGGCGTCTGCAACCGAGAAGATTCTGGCCCCAAGAGGAATCTGCTCACCGCGCAGACCCCGAGGGTAGCCGGTGCCGTCAAAAAACTCCTGGTGGGCGAGCACGATTTCCGCGGCGTCGCGAAGAAACGGTATGCGCGTAAGCACGTTGTACCCGATTTCGCAGTGCGTGCGCATGATGGTCTTTTCGTCGTTTTCCAGCGGTCCGGGTTTGCGCAGGATGGAATCGGGGATGGCCATCTTGCCGATATCGTGGAGAAAGGCGGCTCGCGCGAGCACAGCCAGGTAGGGTGACGGCACGGGAACGGCCTTGGCGATCGAAATCGTAAACGCGGTTACGCGCTGGCAGTGGCCTTCGGTCTCCGCGTCCTTCAAGTCCAGGGCGCTCCCCAGGGCTTCCAGGGTATCGTCATACGATTGCTCGAGTTGCTGAATGGCCATCTGTAGTTGCGCGGTCTGCTCATCCACTCTTTGCTGGAGATTGATCTGATAATTGCGGTTCTCCAGCACCAGTCGGCGGTGTTGCAGCGCGCGGCCCACTCCCAGAAACAGTTGATCCTTCTCAAATGGCTTCAGAATGTAGTCGTAGGCGCCGCGGCGGATCGCTTCCAAGGCCGTGGAGATATCGTGTATAGCAGTCACCATGATGACAGGGACTTCCGGGTCATGCTCGCGCATCCAGCTCAGTAGGCGTATGCCGTCCATTTCCGGCATGATCATGTCGCTGAGCACAAGGTCCGGCGTTTCCTTGAGCACCACCTCCTGCGCTACTCTCCCGTTGCATACCGCGGTGCAGCGGTAGCCCCGGGATTCCAACATGGTGGATACGACTTCTCGAATTGCCTCTTCGTCATCTACGACCAGGATGTTTTCGGCGTCCACGATGGAGTTTCCCCTAACCATCATTATACGTGACAGCACAGCCCTATGTGGGGAGCCTTGCCCAGTAAGAAAACAGCGTGTTAGCGTCAAGCTAGGCCTGGTGTCCGTGCTCTCGATCAGGGTTGTCACGGCGCCATTTTCAACTTCTATACCCGCTTGACCTCAAGGGAAGGATCGGTCGTGGTGCCTATCCAAGGCCTGCAGGGAATAGCTTTCTTCGAAGCCACCGCGTGCCTCACCCTCCTGGTGTTGTTTGTTCATCTCCGCCGCGACAACTCCGCCACTTTCTATCGCCTCTGGCTCCTTGGCTGGATTTGCCTGACGCTCTCCTCCTTCAGCGAACTCGCACTTCTCTCCGGGTACAGCCCGCTCCTCCGTCTGGTGATTACCGGCGCCGGCGTTGCCGCTCTCATGCTCTTCCTTACCGCCATCGTGCAATTCACCGTTATCAGCCATCGTCCTTACTGGTCGGTTTTATCCCTGTCCGTGGTGCTGTCATTGACGGCCTGTTATTACGAGAGCAAAATCACTGGCTTTGGTGAAACCCGTTGGGAAACGACGATCCTGGAGAGCGCCATCTGCCTGGTGGCAGGCTGGCTGCTTTGGCGTGTCTCGCATACCTCGGCAGGCCACGGCACGAAACTTCTTGCGGGAGCCTTCACGCTGTTGGGTCTGAACAGCCTCGACCGGCCCTCGTGGAGCCATCAAGACTGGTATCTTCTCCGCTTTGCCTTTGACCATTTCCTGAACGCCAGCCTGGGTATCGGAATGATCATGCTGCTCCTGGAAGCGGCGCGCGCGCGTTCCGAAGAAATCAGCAAGAAAATGCAGCAGTTCACCATGCTCACTGCCTCCAGCAGCCAGTCTGTTTCCCTCCCGGAATTGCTGCAAAAGGTTCTTCAGCAAATCACCACCAGCCTCAATACCAGTCAAGGCATGTTGCGTTTGCTCGAAGGCAAAGGTGACGCCGCTGAATTCGTGGTACGCGCCTCGGTGGGATTCACTGAAGGTTTTCTGAAGCAGTATCAACGCGTAAACCTGCACTCCCCCTGGGTTCAAGAAGCTCTGCAGGCGAGTTGCCGGATCACGTTTTTTGAGGAAGAAAAAGATGTCCAGAGCCGCCGGAAAATGGCCGAAGCCGGGATCACTCAGTTAGTCAGCGTGCCGCTCCGCGGTAACGAAGGTCCAGTAGGCATATTGAACATCGGCGCGCAACCGGGCAAGCGCTTCCACGAAGACGAGCTTGCCTACCTTGTCAACGTCGCCAATTTCCTCGGCACCACTGTCGAAAATATAAATCTGTTCGAGCAGGTCAAGACCGTCCAGCAACAATGGGCGTACACGTTCGATTCTATTGGTGATCCCATCCTGGTTCACGACGGCTCTGGTCGCATTGTGCGCGGTAATGCGCGCCTGGCAAGCCTGCTCGGCAAGGAGAGTCAGGCGATGATCGGGCGCGCCGTCAGCGATCTCTTCACTCCCCGAGCCAGCGCCTTCAACATGTGTCCCTATTGTGAGGGGGTTTCCGGAGAGGGTGATTCTCCTGATCCCTGGTTGTCAGGATACTTCCTGGCCTCCAACTCGACTTTTTCGGATCCTTCCGGCCGCAAATTGGGAACGATTCACACCTTGAAAGACATCACCGAGCGCAAGAAAGCCGAGGAGAAATACCGCAGTCTTGTCGCCAGTGTCCAGGAAGGCGTGTTCATTACCACCGCGCAAGGAAGATTCCTCGATTTCAACGATGCCATGATGCGGATTACCGGTTATGACAACCGCGACGAACTCATGCAATTGGAAATTCCGCAAAAACTTTGGGTGAATCCGGCAGAGCGCGACAGGCTCAACAGGATTTTGCAGGAGCACGGGTCCGTAAACGACTTTGAGTTTGAAATCCGCCGAAAGGATGGCGAGGTTCGCGTCGTTAGCGAATCCTCAACAGCAGTGCGTGACGCTGCCGGCAATGTAACCGCGCATCAGGGATTTATTCTCGACGTTACCGAGCGCCGCCGAGCCGAACAAGAAATTCGCCGCCGCAACCGCGAACTGGTGGTCCTGAACTCGATTGCAGAAACCCTGGTTGCTTCCTTGGACCTGAACGACTCCGTTCACCGCACGCTGCGGCAGATCGTGGAACTATTCTCGCTCGATGCGGCTTCGCTGTACCTGTTCGAGCGCGACGGCATCACGTTACGCCGTGTTGCCACCGTCGGGCTGCGCTCGGAGTTCGCCCGCTCTTTCCCACTGTTAACTATTTCCCCCGACCTGATTCAACAGATTCGCGCCGTCCATGCCACCTTTCTTTCTGCCAACGGGTTGCCATTGCCACAGGTTGCGCGCGAGATGCAGCAAAAAGAGAGCATTAAATCCGCCTACATTGTCACGCTTTGGTCAAAAGAAAAAATCATCGGCGGGCTGGCGGTGGGATCCCGGACCGTCCGCGAATTCTCTCCCGCGGATATCAGCCTGCTCATCGCGGTGGGCAGCCAGGTTGCCGGCGCCGTAGAGCGCAGTGTTTTATATGAAGAAACCCGCCAGGCTTACGAAAATCTCCGGCGCACCCAGGAACAATTGGTGCACAGTGAAAAGCTGGCCGCAGTTGGTCAATTGATTTCCGGCGTCGCCCACGAATTAAACAACCCCCTCACCGCAATTTTGGGTTACAGCCAATTGCTAACCTCCAGCGGGCAGGTTGGGCCGCAAGCCTTGGGTTACACCGAAAAGCTTTACAAACAGGCGCAGCGCACCCACCGCATCGTGCAAAACCTATTGAGCTTTGGACGGCAACATAAGCCCGAGCGCGTCCCCGTGCTGGTGAATTCCATTCTCGAAGACACGCTTGCCCTGCGCGATTATGACCTGCGCATGAGCCAGATTCGCGTGCACCTGGAACTCGCTCCGGATCTTCCCCACGCTCCCGCGGATCCTCACCAGTTGCAGCAGGTCTTTCTGAATCTCATCAACAATGCGGTGGACGCAATCCTCGAAAAAGGCTCGGAGGGCGAACTTTGGGTCAAATCGGGCGTGGAACGCGGATTTCTTTTCATCGAATTCACCGATAGCGGAGCCGGCGTAAAAGATCCCTCGCGTGTGTTCGACCCCTTCTACACCACCAAGCCAGTCGGCAAGGGCACCGGCTTGGGCCTCAGCATCTGCTACGGAATCATCACCGAGCATGGCGGGTCCATCCGGGTGAAGAATAAACCTCCGCTGGGCGCCTCCTTCCGTATCGAGCTGCCGATCAATCCTGTGGAACGCCCCGAAGTTCCCCTTGAAACGGAGAAGACCGCCACGGTCCGCGGTGGGCGCATTCTTGTGGTGGATGCCGATGAATCCGTGCTCGAAAGCGTGGCCGGACTCTTGCGCACCGGCGAACACCTGGTGGAAACAGCGAAATCGCTGGAGGACGCCAGAAAGCTCTACGCCGATACTGGATTTGATTTGGTCATTGCCGACTGGCAATTGGCAGCACAGGAGAATGGGAGAAACGCACAGGATGTCCGCGCCCTGGAAACTTCGGGGCTTGGCCCACGCATTCTGTGGATGAGTGCGACAGTCCCGGTGAATGATGCGAAAGCTTCTTTCGCGGCGCCCGGTGCGGGTGTTCTTCAGAAGCCCTTTCACGCGACGGAATTGTTGGCGGCAGTGGATGCAAGACTATTGCGGCCCATGGTCACCCTCGTCCAGAATTGATGAGTATTCCGAATTCAAGGCCGCGCGCTCCCCGATATGCGTGGTGGCCATCTCCAGCCGCAGGGCCATCCCACTGGAGATTTCAGAGAGCGAACCAAACGCTCTTTGCGGTTCCAGCCCCAACCGCAACTTCCAGTGCAAGTACCGGCAACCAAGGGCGAACCGGAGATTTAGCTTGAAGCGCTTGGCTTCGTCCATAGCGATTAACTCTGGCGCCATTGCCGCTACCACGCGTGACGCTTCCAGAAGCATCTCGAATTCCCGTTGTAGTTCGTTCAGGTAGAGCAAAGCAATGCGCTTGCGTTCGCCGCGGATCTGATTGCAAAGCGGGACGAATCCCCTTGAGGCCAGAAACGCCGTGTCTTCAGCTTGCAATATCTGGAGAATCTTGGGAAGGCGGGAATAATGGTGCTCTTCGGTGAGTGCCGTCAGCACCGCGTCGACCGAAAGTGCACGGCGTTCAATTGGCCGGGCGGACCACACCAGAGCGCCAATCAGCAGAAGCGCTAGCAGGATAAACAGGATGATCGTGAGACTCATAAGTGCTGGTCCTCCGAATGTGGCACGTGGTCGAGTCGCTCGTTCAACAGGCGAAGTCGTACATTTAATTCAGAAGAAAGTATTGCGTACTCTTCCTTCGACACAACAGCCAACTCCCTTGATGCGACGGTAACCGGATAGGCGCGAGCAGCACCTATCCAAATTACCAGACTGGCCAGAAATGTCAGCACACCAAGGAAACTCCAGAAGTTCGCGTAGCTTAACAGGTATTTGTCGATGATCGAATCATTGATGACAGAAAAGCACGAGTACAGACAAAAACCGATGCACAGCGAACGATCCAGATTCTTGATTGGCAGCCCGTAATAACGCGCCATGAGCAACAGCGTTACGATTACCATCGCAACAGCTAATCCCGCGCCGCGGTCAAGAATTAAGGGCAATTTGTACCAGGATTCCAGTGTTAGCACTGCCGTGTAAATCACTACGGCCGCGACAATCGCCAGCAACACGCGCCGGCCGAGAGCCCAGATTCCGGAAAATGGGAAGAGGATATGCCGCGTCAGTTCCATGACTGCGGCAAACCGTACTAGCGTCACGACGATCTCGCTGATCCAGTAAACAAACCAGGCTCTCCGGCTTTGGAAGCCCCAGAGGCTATACGTCACCGCCATCAGGGCACTCTGCAGGATTGCGGCGAGAATATACGTCGAAAAAACCGGGTGAGAACGGAAGTGCTTCCGCCACACCAGGTAGACAAGAAGGATCAATTCCGCGGTTGTGGTGAGGCCCCACTCCAAGTTTGCCAAGTTGAGTGGTCCTAACATTATAAGCAGAAGCTAGCATAACATAACTCGAAAGTAAATAATGAATCATTACCGTGGTGTTATGCTAGCCATCCTGCAATTAGCAATTGCCTGAACTCCTCAGCCGGCCATTAGCTTAGGCGGACCCTATTTGGGCGGAATTGTAGGTGGAGGAGCAGGCACACCATCGGCGACGAGATTGGGTGGTTTCTGTTTGGGTGGGATGATCGGTGGAGGAGCTGGTACGCCATCCGTCCGGATGATCCCGTTGTTCCAAGTGGGCGACACGCGGGACTGGTTGACCGGCACTACGATGGCCAGTAGGATTAGGCTGATTGAAAGCACAACTGAAAGAGTGAGTAGAACTTTTTTCACGGGGCACCCTCCTTTTCAAGAAGGGTGCGACCTCACATCGCTGACTCTTCAGCGCGCGGGAGAAAGTTCCGCCAGCGGAACACGGTGATTAACGGAATTGTCCTGATGCTTGACCAACTTCAAATCCACCGCCAAATCCTCTATGACTTGGCAGTTCACTACCTGGAACCCATGGCTGGGGTGTACGAGCGGTTGGCCTATGTCGCCAGTCTGCGCAATCCGGAAACGGGATTTTATTCTCACCCGCGTTTGACCGCGGTATTCGGCGAGGAGAGTGTCAATCGAGCGATTGCCGCTTGCCACGAAGAGATCTTTGAACGCCTGTTGGAATCGCCGCTTTCGCAGCAGGAAGAAGACTTGGCCCGCTATCTGGACACTCTTCCCGGCGGCAGGCGCGTGCATAGCGACGAATGTTCAGCGAAAGCCCAAGGTTGGATCCCTCCCCAGGCTCCCGATTACCTCAAGAAACTCTTCTGTTCAAATCTAAACGCGCTGTGCGAATTGCTGCAGGAGAACAAGCCCGCGGCTCGTTCAGATACGTAACCAGGCCTACAACCTGCCCAACCACTTCTGCCTCTTCCGGCGTACGCCACGATTCCGGCGGGCAGTGCGAAAGCGTGTGCGGTTGCCTCATCAGCGTGGACTTCTCCTTCTGGAACCAGCCGCAACGATATCCACCCCGCAACTCCACAAAATACAGCGGCCTGTCGTACTCGCTCTGCCATTCGTTTTGCTCGATCTTTGTGACGGAAGGATCCACGAGTACGAGGCTCCCGGGCCTCAAGATCGGTGCCATGCGGCGATCGGACAGACCAATATAACCGTAGCGATATGGCCCATTCGCGTACGGCGCCAGTCCATCGGAAAAGCTAATCGAACTGGATAGCCGGTTGAGCAACCCTGTGGCCAATGTGTTGAAGCTGGCTTCATCGCTCGTCGCTGTTGAGATCGGCGGAAGCGATTCACTTAGATAAGTCTGTGGCGGAGGAAACGATGCTCATCGTGGAACGCCTGTTGCAGCGGCGCATCGTACCAGCAGGCAACGTCCATCGGGTCGACATGATAAATGACTGCCAGGGAGTACAACTTGTGCAAGCGCGGCACGACGTTGCGGTTTTCAATGTCAGCCAGCCGGCTGATATGCAGGATGAAATCGGGCCGGCCACGTTTTGCCGCTATTTCCAGGTTTGCGGACTCCACATGCCGATAAGTCAGACCCAGCCATTCGCGAGTTTGCCGCAATCGCAACCCAGGTGAGAACATTCGCACCTCTCGAGGAACCTTGAATTGGTCTCCCATGATTATAATTATATAAAATAATCAACTAGTTATGAATACAGAACGAATGAAGCGCTGTGGGAAACTGTGGATTTGTTCCACCCCGGGCAGCCATGTTTCCACTCGGAGCGCTGGCTCCACACTCGGGCTGCCTTCGAAACCATTCCCGTGAAAACCTGTTCCACACAGGGGGAGTTATTTCGCGTGTCTATACCCCTGAGCTTGCGTGCCGATGACCACAAATTGAACATAACTCTTCCTGCAATTACGAACCCTCATCGTTGCACGACGCGCCGCTCCCAAAACCAGCCACTCCGGGAATCTGCTATCCTGAAACTCTATGAATTCGCTCATTTGGCTCGCTAATCGCTTTGCGGTGATCCTGCTCCTGGGCGTCCTTTCTCTCTATCCGTTGGGCCCGGCTCGTGCCCAGCAGTCGGCTGCCGCGCCGCCCTCAACTCCCCCTGCCAAGAGCAACGCCGACTTCCTGGCAATGGCGGACGAAGTTTTGCACGAGATGAGCGCCATCACCGGTTGGGACTTGAAGTCTCCCTTGAAAAAGTCCATTCGCTCCCGTGAACAAATTCGTGCTTATGTCCTCCGCCAGATGGACGACGACAAGGATGCCAAGGAACGTTACGCCTCCAAACGCAGCGCGGAGGCCTTCGGCCTGATCCCCAAAGGATTCGACCTGGATTCCTTTATGGTGGACCTTTTGACGGAGCAGATTGCGGGACTGTACGATCCAAAAGCCCACGAGTTTTACATCGCCGATTGGATTGCTCCTGATGACCAACGCACGGTGATGGCTCACGAACTGACCCATGCCCTCGAAGACCAGCATTTTCAAATCGAGGCTTGGGTGAAGGCGGCGCGCCCCAATGACGACGCTGAACTTGCGCGTGAATCGGTCCTCGAGGGCAGCGCCATGGCCGCCATGCTCGAATATATGTACAAAGGCACGGGCCTGAAGATCCGCGACCTTCCCGCTTTCGATCCTTCGGCTGTTGTGGGAGACCTGAGCGACACCCCCATGCTCAAAAAGGCGCCTCGTTTCATCAAGGATTCCTTGACGTTTCCCTACTTCAGCGGGCTTACGTTTTCGCTGGCGGTCCTGAAAACCGAGGACTGGAAAGGTTTTTCGAGCGTGTTTGCCCGGCCACCCGCGAACACCCAGCAAATCATTCATCCTAACCTCTACCAGAGTGGAAAATCCCCCACGCCCATCAAGCTCGAACTTCCGGAGGGACTGCCGGGGAGCGGCTGGACCCGCCTCGAGGAAAACTCGCTCGGTGAATTCGGCTTGGACGAAGTGTTGAAGCAATTCCTGGATGCGGACCGCGCGGGAAAACTGGCGGCTTCTTGGAATGGCGATATGTATGCCACATACGAGAGCAAAGACGCCAAGCGGCTATTGCTCTTTGTTCGCGTTCGTCTGGACTCCAATGAAACGGCCGCACGCTTCTTCGGCCAGTATTCCGAAGCCCTGGAGAAGAAATACGCCGTGCGCACCCACCTTTTTCGCCGCCCGGACTTCTTCTCCTTCGATACGCCGGATGGCGGAGTCTTCCTCCGCTGTTTTCAGAATGATTGCATCAGCGTTGAGGGTGGAGATCGCAGCCTGATTCTTCAGTGGAACAAGAAACTCGGCTGGGAAGCCATCCCGGAAGAACCTCTAAAACCAAGTGACTCCCCTGTAAATACAACTCAAGCGCTTCCCGCAACTGCTGTTGTAGCGGCTTATGTAGCGCAGGGAGAGTCTGCGAGCCCTTCGGCCTTTCTCCGACGGCCTGCCAAAGATAAATCCCAGCTAATTCACCCGCCGCAACGCCAGCAACGTCAAGTCGTCCTTCTGTTTTGCTCCTCCGGCAAAGCTCTGCGCTTCCGCAAGGCAAGCCGAAATCAGATCCTCAGGGCATGAAGCGGCATGCCGTTTGGCAAGAGTCTCCACGCGTTGCATCCCGTACTCGTCCCCGGCGGCATTGAAGAGTTCTGTAAGCCCGTCCGTGTACAGAAACAGCGTGTCGTTTGGCGCAAGCTTTACCTCGCACACGGTGAAATCCGTGGTGCAAAACATTCCCAGCGGCACGCCCGTTGCTTCCCGCGCGGATACGCCGTTCGCGGAAACATGCAACAGCGGCAGGTGCCCCGCGCTAACGTATTCCACTTTGCCATCCGGCCAGGCACGGCCCACCACCAATGTGGCGTATTGACCAGCGGTGGTGCTGTCGCAAAACAGGCGGTTGGCGAGTTCCACGAGCTTTTGCAGGGGAAGTTGCTGGCCCGCCAGGCTGCGAAATGTTGCGTGCAGATGGCTCATCAACATGGATGCGGCGACACCTTTTCCAACCACGTCGCCCAACAAAAATAAAAATGCGCCATTCGATTCGATTAAATCGCAATAGTCGCCGCTGACGAGGCCTGCGGGCTGGTAGTGATAGCGCGCTTGCCATCCGGCCACGGACCAGTCTTGTGGAGGCAGAAGCGCGTGCTGAATGCTCGCTGCAAGGGTCAGGTCGCGTTCCAGCGCGCGCTGCTCGTCAGTGGATAGATGGTCCAGGCAGAACCGCAGCAGCGGGTTGCAGAGCAAACGGTCTGCCTCGATTGGATCGTGGCAGGTTTCACAAATGCCGAACGTGCCTCCCTGCAAGCGAGATAGGGCTTCATCCACGCTGGTCAAAAGGTTTCGCAGCGAATGATCTGCCGCATTGGCGCGCGAGGCGGATAGCAGATGCTCGCGGCGCAGTTCCAGTTCCCGTAGAAAATAAGATTGTTCGGTAGCAGCCATGGTGTCCTCTGCGATAGTCTGACGTTTTGTTGCTGAAGATTCCATCCGGTTTGTGCCTCCAAATTCAGAAGTGTCAGAAAAGGGAACGGAAAATCATCGAGCTTTCAAACTTGCACCGGCTGAGGCCGTCTGCGCGAGCAGCGGTGCGTGACCGCGCCCCGCGCCCTTCTCTATTCGATGCCGCAGACGCTCTAGCCGGCACAGCAGCTTCTTCTCTGCCCGCACCGCCCGTGCCGTTGCGTAAGGGTCTCGGGAATAGCAATATTGCCTCTGGATCTTGGCAAGGGCCAGCTCCGCGAACTCCACCGCGCGACCCAGGTCCCGCGCACTTCGCTCGTAGTGAATCGCCAGATGCTCGCAAGCAGCTGCGCCGTCCTGCGGGTCCGGCACCAACTCCAGCCATAGCGACGCCGCTCGTTCGATATCGCCACGCCGACGAGCCATAATGGCCAGTTCGCGAGTTGCCTGCGGACGGAATTCTGCCGGCAGCCCCGCGCCGAGCGCCTGCGCGCACATCGTATGCGCGCGTTCCTGCTCTCCGCGACGGTTCAGGTATCGCGAAAGCCCGAACAAGTCCAACGAATCGGTGTCCTCGTGAGCGGCTTGCCGTTCATCCAGCAGGGAATTGATTTTGCCGTAAAGGGCTGCCAGCCCACGCAAGTCCATCTGATTGTGCTTCACCACGCCTGCCAGCGGCTTCGCGGAGCCGCCGCGCAAATAATCGAAGTAAAACTGCGGAATCATTGCCGAGGAGATATCGTCCTCGCGATGCCAGCCAAGTTTCGCGGCGTCAAGCACATGCCGTTCCAATTCCACCAATCGCACCGAACCCAGCCGCAACTTCCACAACGCCCTCGCCGGATGCAACAGGTCGAGATGCGCGGCCAGCGTCGGCACGCGTATCGCCCGCGTCATTGTGAAGCGATTTTCCAGCAGCGGCCAATCGAACGATTTCCCGTTGAACGTAACCAGCACTGGCCGCTCCGCTATACGCGCCGATAATTCGTGTAGCAGCGAGTGCTCCTCCGAAAAATCGCGCAAAAAAAGCTGCTCGACCTGCAAGCCGCCCGCATCCCACCACGCCAGTCCCACAAGAAACGCATAAGTGCCCGTCCCGCCGGCCAACCCGGTAGTCTCCGTATCCAGGAAAAGCCATTTTTGGGGATTCGCCACTGCCGCTCGCGCCCGCCGCGAGGTAGCCTGGTCGTGCGAACGGTTTTTGTAGCGGCCGCTTTCTGAAGCGGGCGCCTTCGTCAACAAATCCAAGGCACCTGCCGAAGGCTCGATAAACTCCGGCGTGGAAAACCAATTCCGTATCGCCAGATGTTCTCCGTAATGGTTTCTTGCAATCCCTCCGCCTAACAATTGGCTCACGGGATCGCACTCATCGGGCGCGCGCAAAACAACAGGCGTGTGCGAAATTCCACGCGCCGGCTTCAGCGCCGTCAATCGCGAAAATTTGTCAACTAGGGCAGCCATTCAGATCGTTCCTGTTCCTATGCTCATGCACACAGGTGATCCAAAATCGCCAGCGCGGCTTCCTTCGCTCGCGGCGCCAAATCTCCCGCGGGTCCCACGCACGAAGGACATCCTTGTTCGCAAGGGCATGCGCGAATCAATTCCCGCGTTTTGTGAACCAGCAACTCGTGCGCCCGAAAGAGCGGCTCCGAAAAGCCGATGCCGCCGGGATAGGCGTCGAACAAATACAAATTCGGCTCGTAGAATTCCTTTTCGCCAGACATCCAGGGATTCCGGGCCGTGGCCTTCAAATCTCTGGTTTCAGTCAGGGCGGTTGTTTCTCCTTCAACGTCGGGAGCCGGCGGCCGTTCCCCGATGGCGGTGCCCAGATCCCGGCCATCGCACATCAGCAGCAGCGTTGCCACCGATTCCAGCGCGTGCAATAAACCAAACATTCCCGATTGCCGTTCGCTGATTGTGAAGGGCAACGACTCCAGCAGCGTCCGTTCCAGCGTTACCCAGTAGGACGTCGTGTGCATCTCGTTTTCCGGCAACTCCAGCTGCCCCGCGCCCACATTTTCATTGGTGAAAAATTTAATCTTCTTGAATCCGACCACCTGCGATCGCACCAACACATCCCCGTGCGACCACGAATGACTACCTTGTAGGGGTCCAGCACCGCTGGACCCCAAGTCCGCAAGATTGCAAGTGTCTAGGTCTTCGCTGCTCCGGTTTATCGCCGCAACCTCCAGCACCCGCACCTGCGTGTACCGGATCGCATCCGTGTAGTAATCCACCTCCACCTGCTTCACGTACGCTTTACGTTCCTTAAAATCCAGATGCTCCACGTGGTATTGCTGCCCGCCGTGAAGGTAAATGGCTTTTTCGTGCACCATGGTCAGCGCGCTTGGAAAATCAATTTCGCCAATCACCAGCGGCTGGCCGGTAATATCAATAATCACGAAATTGTCGCTGGTTACCGAACGCAGGCTGATGGTGTCCGCGGGATATGCTTCATGCGTCCAGTGATAATTTTCTCCTGCAAGATGAAGGTAGCCCGCTTCCGCCAATCGCGCGCAAAGATCCCGCAAGTCCACATCGCCAAACTTTTCCTGCGGGCCAATAGGCAGCTCAAACGCCGCGCATTTCAAGTGGTTGATCAGGATTTCCAGATTGTCCGGCTGAATAAACGCGTGCTCTGGAGTGTTGCCGAAAAAATAGTCCGGATGGCGCACGATAAACTGATCTAGCGGCGAAGACGAAGCCACCAGCACGGCGCAACTGCTGCCGCTCCGCCGTCCCGCGCGACCGGCGCGTTGCCATGTGGACGCAATTGTTCCCGGATAACCCGCCATCACCACCGAATCCAGCGAGCCCACATCAATTCCAAGCTCCATCGCCGAAGTGGTTACCACGCCGCGAATTCGCCCTTCGCGCAGGCCTCGCTCAATCTCACGTCTTTCATTCGGCAGGTACCCGCCGCGATAGCCACGAATCGTTTCCGGCTTGCCAGGCAATTGCGGATTGGCCTGCTGCAGGTAGGTAAGAATAATCTCCGTGTGCAGCCGCGAGTTCGCGAACACCATGGTTTGCAAATCGTGTTTCAAGAACTCCTGCGAAACGCGCGAAGCTTCGTTGATGTAACTCCGCCGTATGCCCAGCGCGCGGTTCACCACCGGCGGGTTGTAAAAAACGAATGTCTTTTCCGCGGCCGGCGCGCCATTTTCCGCCAACACTTCCACGCTGTCTTCAATCAAACGCGAAGCCAGCTCGCCGGGATTCGCAATCGTCGCCGAACAGCAGATGAACTGCGGCTCGCGCCCGTAGAATTTCGCAATCCGTCGCAGCCGTCGCAGCACATTGCACAGATGGCTTCCGAATACGCCGCGATAGTTGTGCAGTTCGTCCACAACGATGTAGCGTAGATTCTCGAACAGACGTGTCCATCGCGTGTGGTGGGGCAAAATCCCCGTGTGCAGCATGTCCGGATTTGTCAGGACGATGTGGCTCTTCTCGCGAATGGATTTGCGCGCGTCCGTGGGCGTGTCTCCGTCATAGGTAAACACGCCAAAGCTGTCCTCTAGACGCTGGTTCAGATCGTAGAGTTCCGCGAGTTGGTCCTGTGCCAGCGCCTTTGTGGGGAAGAGGTAAAGCGCTCGCGTATCCGTATCGCTCAGAATGGCATTGAGGATCGGCAGGTTGTAGCACAAGGTCTTGCCGGAAGCTGTGGGGGTCACGATCACCACATTTTTGCCAGCGTGAACCGCTTCCGCCGCCGCTGTCTGGTGCGTGTATAGCTTACGTATGCCCTTCGCAGTGTAGGCCGTGAGCAACTCCGGGCGAATCCACTGCGGAAACTCCGCCCACTGCGCTTCGCGGGCAGGGTAATGCCGCACCGCGGTATGAACTTCACCCGCACGGTCGCGAGCGGCAAAGGTATCGAGGACCTGGGTAACCCGTATCAGAGCTGAGGAGCCCTGCTCCGGCGCAAGGGAGGTAGATTTGGCGGTGCGAACGGCAAGCGAGTCATGCATGGGAAGGTTCTCCAGTAGTTCGCCTTTTGTTCGCCAAGGCTAGCACAGCGTCTCTGCCGCGGCAACCTTCATTTTTTGCCCTGTCGTTAGTACATGATATGTCCGGTTGAATTAGCACATGAAATGTCCGCTTTTAGCGAGCCGCTAGGGTAGAGCTACCAGCCAGGAGGGGAGGCATGGAGACCTACCTGAGGGCGGCAGTGGAGCGGGCGATGAAGATTCAGGAAGTGATTTTGCGGGCGGTGGCGAAGAAGATCACCTGGGCACAGGCGGGAGAGACCATCGGGTTGTGCGAACGACAGATGCGGCGCTGGAAACAGCGCTATGAAGAGTTCGGCTACGACGGGCTGTTTGATCATCGCTTGGGAAAGCCCAGTCCGAAGCGCGTGCCTTTGGCGATCGTGGAAGAGGTTTTGCGGTTGTATCAAGAACAGTATGGGGATTTCAACGTGCGGCATTTTCACGAGAAGTTGCGAGAGCGGCATCACATCCGGCTGAGTTACACGTGGGTGAAGCACGCCTTGCAGACCGCCGGGCTGGTGAAGAAGAGCCGGAAACGAGGGGTGCATCGACGGCGACGGCCGCGACGTCCGCTGCCGGGGATGCTGTTGCATCTCGATGGCAGCTCGCACGCTTGGTTTCAGGATCACCGGCGCTACGACTTGCTGGTGATTCTCGACGACGCCACCAGTGAGATCTACTACGCGCAACTGGTCGAAGAGGAATCCATCGCCACCGTGATGACCGCCCTGCGGGAGGTGATCGAGGGGAAAGGCGCTTTCTGTGCGCTGTACAGCGATCGCGCCAGCCATTTCTTCTATACCCCGAAGGCCGGCCAGCCCGTGGATCGCCAGCGACCGACGCAGGTGGGCCGGGCGCTGGCGGAGTTGGGGATCCAGATGATTCCGGCCTACTCACCGCAAGCGCGCGGAAGAGGCGAACGGAATTTCGGCACCTGGCAAAGGACGCTTGCCGCAGGAACTGCGCCTCCGGGGGATCCAAAGCGTGGCGGGAGCCAACGAGTTTTTGCGGGAGAGCTACATCGCCGAGTTCAATCAACGCTTTGCGATCGCCGCGACGCAACCGGGACATGCCTTCCTACCCGTGCGCGGAAAGAATCTGGATCTGATCTTTTCCCTACAACACGAGCGCACCGTGAACCAGGACAACACCGTGCACCTCGGCCCCTGCATTCTGCAGATCGAAAAGACGCACTGGCGCGCCACGCTGGCTGGCTGTCGTGTCACCGTTTACGAGCATCTGGATGGAACTTGGACCATCGGCTACGGCCCGCACATCGTGGGCCGCTACAACCGGGAAGGCATACCGCTGCAACTAGAGCAGCCCCAACCTCCGTGGAGGCGGGAGTCGCGACGCTCCTCCCGCCTCCACGGACCCGACACAACCAACAAACCCCTTACACCTAACCCAAAACGGTCACTTCGTGTGCTATGAAAAACGGACGTTTTGACTTGCTAACGACACCTTCATTTTTTGCCCTGTGTGGAAACTGCCTTTTGGAGTGCGGCGGCTCGCCGCCGCTTTTGCAGCCTCAACCTCGTCACCCAATTAACAGGAATAAGGAATGTTTGCGCGGTCAGACTCCCACGCTCTCCGCGCCGCGTGCTAATATCACCGCGAACCCATGAGTACACGACGCGCTACCCTATTCTTTGTTTTTACGCTTCTCACCTGCGTCCCGCTTGCCGCGCAAACAACGCAATCCCAGCCGACGCCAAACACGCGCGCCATTGTGCTTCACGCCGCGCGACTGCTGGACGTCGAGTCCGGCCACATCACAGCCCCTGGCGAAATCCTGATCAAAGGCGACTCGATTGCTGAAGTTGGCGCGAAAGTCACACGTCCACCCGGCGCTGAATTGACCGACCTCGGCGACGCCACACTTCTTCCCGGCCTCATTGACGCGCACGTTCACCTCTTCCTACATCCCGGTGCGGAGGACCTGCAAACCGTTGTGGAATCCGTCCCGCAGCGCACCATCATGGCCACACTCGCCGCTCGCGACGACCTTATGGCCGGCTTCACAGCGGAACGCGACATGGGCACGGAAGGCGCAGGCTCTGCCGACACTGCCGTCCGTGACGCCATCAATCAAGGGCAAGTCCCCGGCCCGCGTCTGCGCATCAGCGGCAACGCCGTCAACATCATCGGCGGCCACGAAGATGCCATCGGTTACAACCCAGAGCAGCATGTGCTTCCCAACGCGACTTACGCGAACAATGCCGCCGAACTCGTCACCATCATCCGCGAACAGTTCAAGGAAGGCGCGGACTTCATCAAGATTTACGAGACCGGCAAAGACTCGCTCGTGAACGGCCGTCTCTCTACTCCCTTTCAATACACGGAGGAGGAACTTGCCGCCGCCGTGCGCGAGGCGGCACGCACTGGCAATCGCGTTGCGGTCCACGCCACCGGCGAACCCGGAACCCTCTATGCCGCTCGCGCCGGCGTCGAATCTGTTGACCATGCCTATCAACTGAGCGACGAGACCATGCGCATCATGCGCGAAAAACAGATCTTCGCCGTCCCCACCTTTGCTATCTCCGAATATTTCGCGGACCACGCCGCCACGCCCGAAGACGCCAAACGCGAACATCAATTGCTCGATTTGCACGCCAGCGAATTCAAACGCCAACTCGCCGCCGGAGTCCCCATCGCGATGGGCTCGGATGTCGGTCCATTTCCGCACGGCACGCAAGCCCGCGAATTTGTCCTAATGGTGAAATTCGGAATGACGCCGCTGGCAGCGATTCAGGCCGCCACCGTCAACGCCGCTAAATTATTGCGCTGGCAAGATAAGATCGGTGTTCTCAAACCGGGCTACGCCGCCGATATTGTCGGCGTTCCCGGCAATCCTCTCGACGACATCACCGTCCTGCAGAAAGTTTCCTTCGTAATGAAAAACGGCAAGATCTACCACAAGTAGGGACTCAATTCATAAGCCTGTGGCTTGGCGTACTACTGACTCGCGTTGGCGGCCAGAGCGTCGATTACCGCAATGTTGGGCAACAACTCCGCCGGCAAATTGTGGCGCTGCTCCAGGTAGGCCGGCGAGTTATAGGAAAGCCACACTTTCCCGCCGCTATCTTCCGCGACGAGAATCTTCAGTGGCAAATCCAGGGCAACACTCGGCGAAGCCAGCATCAGCGGCGTTCCGTCGTTGGGGTTGCCGAAGATCAGCAGCTTCGTGTCCGGCATCTTCATTCCAGCGCGTTCTGCTTCGCCGCTGTGATCCACGGTGGCAAACAGTTTGACGTTTTTGGCTCGCAGAATTGATTCCAGCTTCGCGACCGTTTCCGCCACCGAATGTTGGCTGGCGATTCGCACAATGCCGTTTCCTGGGATTGCGGTCATAAAGGTCTCCTGAGGTTTGCCAGAATTGAGCGCCGAAACATGGCGCGCGGAGACCAGATAATAGCTCATAGCTAGGCCAAGTGCCGCCAAAATTATGGCGATGGTAATGGCCAGCGTGGACGCGCCACCAAACGAGCTCGCGCCCTTCCTTATCATTGCAAGCAGGCGCAAATATCGCACCAGCGACAGCAGTGAAACCAATACACCCAGAAGGATCAACACCGTTCCAAACCACAGCGAAAGGCCGTAGGAAGCGGTGTGCAAATCCGGGCGTAAGAGATTAATTTGCTGGAGGAACAACCCAAATCTCGCCAGGACAAATCCCAACGCCATGAGCGCCAGTCCCGTGCGAATCCACGCCAGAAATGTGCGCTCCGCCGCCAGGAAATCTCGTGGGCTGCCTAGGTATTCTTCCTGCTTGTCCATGAGACCCTCTTTTGCGTGCCGTCGCATTTGGTGTTTTACGCTGCGCGAAAGCCAGCGTCAACCTCGAAAGGGAATTCGCAGCTCGGCAAATCAGGTGATAGGGGCTCCCTCGAGCAGTGATTCAAGGCGCTGCTTCACATCCTTGTTCGGCTCTGCGTCTCGAGCGCATTGCACCACGGCCTGCATTTCGTTCGTCCAGGATGTGCGCGGCCAGCATGCCAAAGTCCTAATCGCCATATTGCGATTCCGGACAACCGGGCTCGAAAGACCCGCTTTGATGAATCTCCAGCCGCGGTTCGGAAATCGAGAAAGGTCCTGAAGAATAAAGTCGAGCACACCGTGAGGTTGGAACTCAGGACCCAAACCCAATTCATTACCGGGGCCAGTTTCAATTTGTTCAAAGGGCAGGACCGATTCTGCAAATCGCAGTATATCGTCGATGCGAACTTCGTCGGTTTGTCGCATCAACCGATACCAGGACGATGATGAGATGAGAGATTTCCTCACTCTTTTGAGATGCACTTCCCAAGTGTCGATCCCTAGAAGTTGTGCAACCTGATCTCCTTCAAAGAATTCCTGTTCGTTTGCGCTGGCGAGCGCCTCTGCCAATAACGGCTTCCAAGTCTCCCTGCCAACTATGCTTTGGCAGATTGCTTTCATTCGCTCGCGTTGCGGCTCCGTCCAACCTGCCGCAAGCCGTTTTTCCCAGCCGGAAGTACCACCAAGAAAATTACGTACTCTCAATACAGTCAAGAAGTGATTCAGAGCGCTGGTGGGCTGCGACCAGATCAAATTTAAGTAGCTCTCGCAAACCTCGGAAGCGTGCTCATAATCATCGATTCCTTCCGCAGGTCCACCTTCAATGAGCGCCTGAATGATGTCCGCAGAACCGTCCAGGAGGGGTTGATCCACAAACTTCAGTGCCAACGCTTCGTGAAGATGCCCAGCGCGCGCGCAGATGCAGGCGAGATATTCATTCATCACTTCATTTCGAAAGCCATCTCTTAGCATCCACGCCCGGATTTCCTCGTCTTGCGTGTCCTTTAGCCACCTGACAATTTGTACTCGTCCCCAACCTCGAACACTCCTTGCCATCTCCCACAATTCCTGTTCCGGGTGCTCTGACAATCGAGCGGCCGCCACCGCCGCATAAAGAGTGAACTCATCGTTTTTGCCCAGGGTCCTCGGAATTTCAGAATCTTCTATGGATCCAAACGCACCTAGTAAAGCTAGTCCGAATTTCACAGCTTCGCGTCTACCGAAGCGTGTGGCGAAGTAACGCCCGATGGCGGCGAGACGAATTCCGTTCTCTTGTTTGGGGCTTTTCTCCAATTCCGCTATGAGAGGGTCAATAACAGAGAGCAGAGATTCCTGGCTGGCCAGGTCATAAAGCTCTCGCAGAAATTCGTTGCGAGAATCGTGTTCCAACCTCTGCACTGCAGTCGCAGCCATGAAGACGCGCCTTTTCTGATCGCCTCCGGGAGAGTTCTGCCCGAAGACGCCATCCATCGCACCGCCAGACCAACGGAACTTGCTTCTGCTGGCTACCAACTCCTCATCGGGCAGAGGCTCCAGCTTTCCGCCTCGGATTTGCTCGAATGCTGAAGACAACTCAGGATCGGGCTGAGTCAGGTTCTCGAGTTCCCACAGTTTTTTTTAAACAGTCCAAACATGATATTGGTGAGTGCAGTTCAAGCGTCCAACCAACTATCCCACGAACAGCTTGCGGATCAGCGGATGCAAGCTATGGCAGTACCTTCACCATAACTACGCTGTGTGACGCCACTCTAGCTTTGAAGTTTCCGGTAAACGGACCCAGGTCCTTGTGCTCCCAAAGATCCCGCACCTTTGCGGAAATATGACTGGGATACCCGATCTCCTCCCAATTCACGCTGATGTCAGCGTCCGCTTGCCCACGGTTCAAAAGAATCACCGCACGGCTTCCATCATTCAAAGCTTTCATCCACACCTCGAGGTCACTATCTTTACGGATGCGCCGTCCCTCCTGGCCCAGCTTATCCTGGTTCACGGCGATAACTTCCGAATTCATCAGAATCGCCTTGATCTCCGGAGTCATGGAACGCACATCATTCCCTGCGATCAGCGGCGCAGCCAACATGGCCCACAAACTGAAATGCGCGCGATACTCCGCAGTGGTCATGCCGCCGTTGCCCACTTCCAGCATGTCTGGATCGTTCCAATGCCCCGGCCCGGCAAAAGCCTCCAGCCCAACTTGCATGTCCACGATTTCGAGCATTCCGTACTGGCAGCAACCACCATCGGGCCATTTGAGCTTGGCCGACCACTTGTCGCCGATGTCGCCGGTAGTGCGCCACAAATTTCCGATACCCCTGCCCCACAGCCATGGCTTGGCCGTGCCCCATTCGCACATGCTGAAGACGATTGGCCTGCCCGTCGCAATCAGGGCGTTGCTCATCGTCGAGTACGCTTCTTCGGCGTTGCGCGTCCCGGTATTGCACCAATCGTATTTCAGGTAGTCCACGCCCCAGCGGGAATACTGCAGCGCATCCTGATATTCGTGTCCCTGGCTCCCCGGGCGTCCCGCGCAGGTTTTCGTGCCGGCATCCGAGTACAAACCGAATTTCAATCCTTTCGAGTGCACATAATCCGCCAGGACTTTCATCCCGGAAGGGAAGCGTTGCGGGTCCGCGACGATGAATCCGTTTTCATCGCGGCTCACCTGCCAACAATCATCAATCAACACATATTGATAGCCCGCTTCTTTCATGCCGTTCGTGGCAATGGCATCGGCAACGGACTTGATCAAATCCTCGCTCACATTGCAGGCGAACTTGTTCCAGCTGTTCCAACCCATCGGAGGCGTCTGCGCCAGGGAGTCGCGGTGAGTCTGCGCCAGCGCAGCGCCAGCAAATAACCCAGTTACGAGCAAAACAGCTGCGGACAAAATCAATCTTCGCGCAATTCCGCGTTTCCAATCTCCATTCATCTATTTTCTCCTAAGGACTTTTCCATCAGGTAAAGAGCGAGTGCCTGGTTGACATGCTGAACACAAGTGAGCTGTAGCCACTCGCAACATAGCGCCCATCGTGCGCGAAGTAAAGTGCGATGCGACTAGCGAATCAGTTTCAGGTGATGGCGATCACTATGCATGTGGCTGCCTAACACTTCAAATTAATAACATAAACGTCAACATCTATGACAGAATGGCTTCATAAGATGGCTCGTGCGGTAATCGATTTCAGTGCCAGGCAAAAAGCACAAACGTAAACCACTCCCAGCCGCGAGAAAGCTCCACCTCGTCTGGCCTCTGCCGTGGCTCTCTCTATACCTGGTGGCTATGCTCTGCCTCGCCTTCGCCACCCCGCTGCGGGCAGACTCAATTTCCGGCACGGTGACCGATCCATCCGGCGCGGTCGTCGTTGGAGCGCGCATCGAAATCACCGGTGGCAACCTGGCGCAGCCTATCGCGCTCACATCCGATGCATCCGGCAAATTCACTGTCCCAAATCTGGCTCCCGGTAAATATTCCGTGCGCGTCACCAAGGCTGGCTTCGATGAACTTGTCACCACGGTTGATCTTCAAGGCACTTCCGATCTCGCGCTAAAACTGACCATCACCGCGCCACAAACACGTGTCACCGTTTCCGAGAAAAGCCTGGCGTATGCCAATTCCGACCCCATCTACCGCCAGCTTCGAGATATTGGCCTCGGCAGCTCCTATCGCTGCGAAAATCTCAAGCTGAACCTGGACGTGGGATCGTTTGAACTCAAATCCGGAACGTTCACAGTGCTGACCCCGATCAACAATTTCGTTACCGGTATTATTTTCACCGGCACGGGACACTTCTCTCTGAAGCCTGTCATCGATTTCGACACGCGTGAGATGACCCGGCGCTCCGGAGGTCCGACCGCCGAAGAGGATTTTACGGAAGTGGTCTTTCGTTTTGCACCTAGCCAATACGCGCAATTCGCCCGCGGGCTGGGTCAAAAAACGGAAACGCCTGCCGAAGCCGGTGCCGCTTTTCAGCAATGGAAAGAGCGAGTGCGCCACCGTCACGAAGTTCCCGTCGGGTTCACGCAGGCAATTCTGGAAAACGAAACGATCGATAACGTGGACGCAGACATTCTTGCCGCGGTCTACAATCCACAGCATCCCCCATTCGTGACCGCGTACATGCGCGGCTCGCCGCACAAGGACCTTCGTTTTTTTCTGCGCACTCGCGTCGGCGCCATTCCGCAACTGGATTCTCCCGAAGAAGTCGGCCTCGTCAATTGCAACGGCGAGGGAATGGACGACGGCGTCTGGTACTCCGAGCACCTTAAAAGCGAGCTGCAAGCGGGCAGCGCAAATTCCCAGGAGGACCGGCGGCTGTTTGCCACGCGGCGCTATAGCATCGAAACCGCCATCGGCAAGAACGATCACCTCTCCGCTCGCGCTGCGATTACTTTCCAGCCTTTGGTCGCGGGCGAACGAGTGCTGAAGTTTGGGCTGCTTCCCACGCTTCGTGTCACGCGCGTCACCGACCAGAACGGGCAAGACATTCACTTCATCCAGGAAGACAGGAAGCATGACGGCTCGTTCTATGCCGTTCTCGATGAATCTCCGACGATGGGAAAGGAACACACCATCTCCATCGAATACTCCGGCGACAAAGTGCTCTTCGACGCCGGTGATGGAAGTTATTACGTGGGCGCTCGCGAATCGTGGTATCCAAACCTGAACGGCTTCGGTGAAAAAGCGCTCTACGATCTCACCTTCAAAGTTCCACATCAGAACGTGGTCATCAGCGTGGGCAAACTGGAAAAGGAATACACCGAAGGCGGATTTGCCGCGTTCCACTGGGTAACACCAGTCCCCGTGGCCGTGGCGGGATTCAACTATGGGCGTTATAAGAAGGTTGATTTTCCCGACCCCATCACGCATTACCAGATAGCCGGATACTATTTGGAACAGTTGCCCGACACCCTAAGGCGCTTCCAGAATGGCGCCTTGGCCGCCATGGCTCCCATGGCGATGACCAAGTACGCCCTCGACCAAGCGCGCGCTCAGATGCAACTTTGCACAGTGTATTTCGGCAAGGGCCCCTATGAGAACATCTACATCACGGAGCAGCCCAACTTCAATTTTGGGCAATCGTGGCCGAATCTGGTGTATTTGCCGATCTCAGCGTACATCGATTCCACGCAGCGCTATTTTTTGTTCGGCGGCATCAACTCGAGGTTCAGCAGCTTCGTGCAGGAGGTCACGCCGCACGAAGTTGCGCACCAGTGGTTCGGCCACGGAGTCGCTTGGGCTTCCTATCACGACCAGTGGCTTTCCGAAGGCTTTGCGGAATTTGCGGCTGGCTTGTTTCTACAGCAGGCAGTGGGACCGAAGTGGGAGAAGGACTATATCGAATTTTGGCAGCGGCAGCACGACCGCATAGTGGAGAAGAACAATTTCGGTTTTTCGCCGAACGACGCCGGGCCACTTTGGCTGGGACTCCGGCTCGTATCTCCTCGCACGGGGCAAGCGTATCAGGGCGTCACCTATTCCAAGGGCGCTTATGTGCTCTCGATGCTGCGCTCCATCATGCGCTCCGACCAGAGCACCGGGGGGAACCGCGATCAAGCATTCATGGACATGATGCACGACTTCATGGACAGCCATCGCGACAAACCCGCCAGCACCGAATCGTTCAAGGCCATCGCCGAAAAGCATATGACCAAACAGATGGACCTGCAGCAAAACGGGCGGCTCGATTGGTTCTTCCGGGAGTGGGTCTATGACACCCAGGTGCCGCGCTACTCCCTGAAGTATGAAGTGCAGCCCGCTCAGGGCGGCAAATTCAGAGTCCACACCGAAATCACACAAAGCGAAGTGGATGACAGGTTCGCGATGTTCGTTCCGGTTTTTGCCAATTTTGGCAACGGCATGATACGGCTTGGCCAGGTGGCCGTCGTCGGAAATTCCACGCGCAAGTTCGACTTTATCCTCGATCAGCAGCCCAAGAAAGTCGTCCTCAACGCCTACAAAGACATTTTGGAGCGCTGACGTCCTCCCGCACCCGCTGCAAAGATGGATTAAAACCGAAGCGACCTCTGAGCCGCCCGCCCTCCCCGCACGAAGTAAAGTGAGATGTGAGTGTTCGACAACAGTTTCCGGTTGAGCATTTACTAGTGACTAACCAGCCCGGTATTACCTTGCAGCACATCTTTGGTAGCATTCGAGGAGAAGGGGAATATCCAGGCATGCCGAATAGATTGCTTCAATTCGTTGCATTTGTCGGTCTCCTAGCTGTTCAACGCTTCGTCTATGCGCAGCAAAATCCGGTGGAAGTATCGGGATGCGACCTCGCGCGGAATCCAAAGGCATTCGATGGAAAACTGATTCGCGTCCGCGGAACACTCAATGTTTATTTTGAGGACTTCTCACTAGGAATTAGAAATTGTGATACTCAACACAGCATCTGGCTGGCTTTTGGCGGAGACGTACCGGGAATCATCACTTCCATGGCGAATGACAACGTGAGAAAGCCTGGCGTGGACATCACGGTGAATGATGTCCCTTACGGAATCAAGAAGGACGACAATTTTCGCAGACTCTATGCCCTAATTGCTGCGCGTCACGGCGACAAGCCTGATTACCGCGTCACTGCCACCTTGACAGGCATGTTCTTTGCGGGTCAGGAAAATAAGCTATCAAATGGAACTGTCGATTTTGTGGGATATGGGCATCTGGGTTGTTGTTCGCTACTCATGATTACACAGGTTGCCGGCGTGGACTCCGTCCCGCCAGCGAACCTCAATCTTCGTGGTGTCTTGATTGGTGTTGATGGCAAACCAATGGAAGGCTTCACGGTCGTTGACGATGTACGCGGGGGCTCGCCTCCCGAGCGTCAGAAAACCGTTACAAACAAGCTTGGTGAATTTTCGTTTTCCAACTTGGGTCAGCAGCTTCGCTTTGAAGATCCAAAGTATCGCCCCTTGGCTCTCACTGTGGAACCGGGAGGTGCGTCCATTCGCGTGAGGTTGCAAGATGCAAAGCAGTCAGATTGGGTGATTCCTGCGTGCGGCGAGAAAGATTCTTCCAGTCGAGTTGGTTTCTCAGTCCTATTCGTGTTGCCAAGGACCATGGAATCCAGCCCGTTTGATGATCATGACATGCACTCCATCTTTATATACCCGCATGGAGGAGACCCAACTTCGGCCCAACTAATCATTTCCAGAAACCGCGAGGAAACGATAGACACGCCTGATTCTATGGGTCTCAAGCACTTTGAGGAACGCTGGGTCAAGGACAGTGCGGGCAACCTGGTTGGCATAGATGCTCGGGGGCTCATGAAACACGGCGGGTATTGGCGAACTGCTGTTTTCTCAAGTCGCGACAACGCAGGCTACTCCCGGCAATCGGGGGATACAGCCGAATGAGTTGGACCAGATTATTGACTCTGCGTGCATCGCAAAACGGTGACCGCTCGACGCACGGCCCTGGGAAGTTGCCCAGTTGCCCATGTTCGGGCTAGCACCCGCCTAAGGCTCCCCACGTTTCGGAAACCGATGAACCTGGAATGTTCCGATGTGACGCGAGGTGAGAATCTTCCGTTCGATTCTTAAACGCCTGCTCCCAGTTTTGCTTTTACGGACTGCTCCATCAAGTGGAGGGCCAGTGCCTGGTTGGCTTGCGTCCATGCCAGCGGTGTGTGTGCGTTGGCAATATATTTTCCATTCTTCATGAAATAAAGCTCGGGACACGCTCCCTCCGGCGTCAGTTGCCGCAAAGACCGGTTGAAATAGTGAACTTGCCGGCGAAAACTTTCCGTATTCGTGCGATCCTCCAAAAACCTCTGGCCGTAAATAATCGACAGTTGCGGATCGAAGATGCACCATTGCGCCTCGCAATTCGGCTGCAGCAACGCGTCCCGATAGGTCATACGCTCGCTGAAATCGCTGCTCATCTGGCCCGGCGCAAACCATTGATCGTAATCCTGGCAAAAATAAGAATCGCCCGCGTAGCGCCGTATACCAAACTCGCCCTTCAACCGCGCCTGAACCAGGCTGAGGATAGCGTCTTGCATCGTCCGCTCCTGGATAACTCCCAAGGGATGAATCAGAGACAACAGAGCGGAATCGGCAAGCCGCTCGGGAGGCACTTCAAACGGCAGCGTCGCCTCAAGCCGCGCGCGTCCCTTCTCGATCAGCAGCTCCAGCTTCGCCATTTTGTTTGGAAACGCGGAAACTTCGCCGCCTTCCTTGTGATCGCCTTGTGAACGCAGGTACTTCCGCATCTCCTCAAGCCCCGCAACAACCGCTCCGACGCTGGAATTGCGAACCGCGCGCCCCTCTTCCCACGCTCCGCTATCCGGGTCCTGCCAATACTCGATAGCTTCGAAATAAAGGGGAAACAGCTCATAAACTTTCCAATCCTCTGGCGTCAACAGAAGCGCGCCAGAACTTGCGAGCACGAAACGCAACCAAAGTGCCTGGCCAAGCGCATCATTTTGCGCATGCGGCCATTTCTCCGTAAGTTCGCCAAGCGTTTGCGCCGCAAAGCGAATATGCGGGCGGCGTTGCACATCGTTTTTCACCGTTCGCGAAAAATCATTGATGATGCTCAGAAATCGCGGTTGCTGTGTCGCGAGGAATTGCGTCAAGCCTTGCGCGCAGGCGACCGCGGTGGCGAGTTCTCCACGCAAGCGAAATGAGTTTGCCACCAACACGTTGTCGCGTACCCACGCGTACTGATAGCCCGTTCCGGATTCCGCCGCACTCGCCGCAAACAGACCGTGTGCTGCCTGTAAAATCCTATGTGTGCCACACGCTTCCAGAATTTCACGGATTTTTGCCAGAGTTGCGGGCGTATAGTCCTCGCAAATCAAATATTCAAGAAGGCCGTCTTCACTCATGGCTTCCACTTTCTCTGCCTGTCCCGCGCCGGGCAATCTCCAACAAACGGGAATTCTATCTCACCCTGCGGCATCGCTCCTGAATATCATCCTCGCTCGACCCAGGGATCCTCACTTCACTCCCCATAACCGCAACGCCACGTGTGTCCGAACGCTACTTGCCGGGAACAAAACAACCCTCAACGGTGTCTGAAACATTGTAAGTGTTCCCGTCGTATCTTCAGGGCAGAGGCATGCTGCTCGCGCTCGGACCTTGTGTGCCTCTCACCAGGCCGTGGAGCGCCGGGTTCATGAACAATGAAGTATCGGGGCCGCGCGGATTGGATCGCCGCCGCGCACCGCGGTTTCCTTACCAGGTTCATCTTGAGATCGAATGGGGTTCCGCCAGGCTGAAGGCCCGCACGCGAGACATCAGCGCCGGTGGAATGTTCATCGAGGCTGAGGATGTGCTGTGGGTGGGCGCGGGATTTCGCGCGCATTTTGGCGTCGAACGCCCGTTCTTGCTGGATTGTTCGGTGAAGCGGGTGGAAGCAGGCCACGGCATGGGCGTTACCATCTCGCTCCCCGAAGAGCAGAGCCGACGGCATTTCCAGGATCTGCTGGCGAAACTCGCGGCCAGTTCGTAAAGCCGCCGTATACTAAACCTCATGACTCGTTGCATGGATTGCGGTGCACCGCGCGATTCCGATCAGTGTCCCGCTTGTGGATTGACTTCTGAGGCCGCTGAACTCCTATTCCGCCGCCGCTTGCTCTTGCAGACGGCTCTTTTCCTCGCTGGCTCACTCCTCTTCCCATATGTCAGCCAGATTTATGCGCCGCTTGACCTGGACGCCATGCTGGTCTTCTATGGTTTGGTTTTCTTTGTGGCGCTGACTATTGCGGTTTTTCTGGATCGCCGCGCGCACGCCCACCAGGAAATCGAAGTCCTAAAGCATCTCTTTACGGGATTGATTCCCATACCCTTCATTCTGGCTACCGCGCTCCTCCTCAACGGCAGGCTGGATTCGTCCAAGGACGTCTCCTATCGCCCGGCCACGGTGCTTGACCGCTATCAGATGAAAGGCGTGGTGCGCGGCACCCGGCGGTTGATTGTGCATTCCTGGCGCCAGGGGCGCCGCTTTGAGAGGCTTCCAGTAGATTCTGATGATTTCGACCGCTTCCAGGTGGGCGACAGAATTGTCGTGGGCACGGAGCCGGGTGCGCTTGGAATACCTTGGTTCTACGGCGTGTATCGCCAGGGAATCGGCAACGGTGCGTATACTGATCACTCCGGAGATCATCCCGGGAATCACGATTTGCATGACAAGGATTGATGTGAACCCGGCCCCAGGATTTTCCTGCCCGCTCTCCCTGAAAAATCACGGCGAAGTTCAGTAAATTGGCCGTCCGTTGATGTCATATGGCAATTGCAGCTCCACATAGTGACCGTCTTTGCCAAGTCGAAAACGCAACCGTTGCATACGCCCGATATTGCGGTCCGTCCAGTCCGGCGTGTTGATGGGATTATCGGGAAGATCCGCAAACGACCACAGCACATTGTCCCCGGCGACGGTTACTTTTTCCGGATCCACGTCGTAAACCTCTTCCTCTTCCACATCTATAAACAGGTAGCGCTTCCATAGGCGCACCAGCAGCAGTCCTTTCTTTTCGCAATGGTAGATGTTCCAGGAATATGGCGCAGCATCATTGAATCTCAGAATCGCAAAAGGCAGCGGCTTCCAGGTGAATTTCCGGGAGGCGTCGGCCTGCGCCTGCGCCAGAAATGTACACGCAAGGCACAAGCTCAGCACAGCGCCAGTGCGTGCTAACCAACGGAACTGCGCGCTCATGGGGTAAAGCCGCAATCGCGCCAGACGGCGCCCCACTCGCAACTTAGTCGGCTGCCAGGGATCTGATTGCCCCTTTTGTTAATCGAAAATGTTCCCAGCAGCGGTTCCTTGTAGTTCGGGGCGGATGCTTCGGAACCGTGCGCGCCTGCGGTCTTCATCTTTGGAAACCTCGAATGCACTCCCATCAAAAGTGTACGACAGGACAGGAGGGAGTGGCGAGCGCACTAATCCTTCAAGAGCACCTGTAACTAGAAAACCGGATTCAAGAACTCTATATAATGCAGGATGAATGGAGCGAGGTTGCCCTTGACCAACCTGATGGTTCGCGTTGTTGCCAGAGTTTTTCCACGATGTGGCGTGATCTCCCAGGCCATCGCATTCAACGTCTTTCTTGCTTTCTTCCCCACCATCCTTTTGGCGGTGGCCTTCGCCTCCAGTTGGCTTGGCAGCAAGACTGCCCTCCTCGACACCATTCGCAATTTCACGGAATTCCTGCCGCCCGGCAGCCAGGGAATCGTTGTGGATTTCTTGGCGCGGAGAGGGCCGGATTTGTGGAAGTATGGCGTGCTCGGCTGGGCGGGCACGTTGCTGGGCGGCTCGCAGGCAATGAAGCTGCTCATGGATGGCATCCACCGAATCTACGGCGACGAGGAGCATCTCGGTTTCCTGCATCGCCAGTTTCGCGGCTTGCTTCTTCTTTTGATTACAATTGCCCCTATCCTCGCGGCCGGAATCCTGGGCGTGTTTGGTCGGCCGTTGCGGAGATGGTTGACGCTGCGCCTGGGCAGCAGTGTACCCATCCACGGCCTGTGGCTGATTTTTTTCCCGGCTGCTGCTGTGGTCCTGGCGATGATGGCTTTGACCGTGATCTATTGGGTGGCGCGCCCCAAAGAGGAGCGTTTATGGCACGTCCTGCCCGGCGCCATGCTGGCCACGCTGCTGTGGTGGCTGGTAAACGTCATATTTGGAGTTTATGTCCGGCGCGTGCCCTACAGCCTGGTTTATGGCGGATTAGCGGCGGTGATTGGTTTGCTCATCTGGATGCAAATTTCCGCTGTCATTGTATTCCTGGGAGCCGCGTGGAATGCAGAGCAAGCAGTTGGAAGAGTCAGCCAAAGAATGAGCAAACCAAAACAGAAGGAGCAGGAAAGTGAGAACCATTGAGGTCGCGTGTTACGCCGGGTATCGCGCGGACCAACGGCCCACGCGGCTGCGACTCGGAGAACAAACGTTCGAGGTGGCCGAAGTGGAAGACCGCTGGTATTCGCCGGGAGAGACTTTCTTCCGTGTGCGGCTCAGCAACGGAGAGATTTATGTCTTGCGCCACGTGGAAGCTCAAGACAACTGGAGCATCGAAGAGTTTCGCCGTTCTTCGCATTGAAGACTTCTGGACGCCCACGGTATAAGCTGCCAGACCCGGGGAATTGGCCCTTTGATACGAAGCAACGTGAGCGTATAGTCAAGGTGTCCCGCCCTCAATAAGGCGATCTCAAGGGTCAGACACGGCGCAACGTATCGGTCGCGAAATGAGGCAAGGGAAGGCATGAACCCCAGAGTGACCCATAGAACTGCCCGCCGCCTCTCTTTTGACCGCTTGGTGCTCCTCGCTTTGCTGGCGGCATCCGCTATCCTACTTCGTGCCCAGGATCCCGCGTCCGGGACAAGTCAGAGAAGTCCTACTCAAGAGAAAACACAGGGCATTCCCGTCCAAGCCCAATCGCCCAAGCCCCCCGCTGAAGAACCCAGGCAGGAAGTTTCCATGCACGACACCGGCACGACCTTCAAGCTACGCGTGAATCTCGTTCAGGTGCACGTAATTGTCCGGGACAACCAGAACAAACCAGTCGCCAAGCTCACGAAAGAGGATTTTCAACTCTTTGACAACGGGAAACTCCAGCCCATCTCCACCTTTGGCATCGAAACCGCCAAGTCCCGCCAGGAACGAGCGGACGCCGCCGCGAAGACGCAATCAGACCAAAGCGGAGCGCCTGCTTCCGGCTCGATGGTTCTTCCTGAACGCTTTGTGGCCATGGACTTCGATGATGTCCATCTGCAGATGCAGGATGCCGTTACAGTGCGTGTGGCGGCGAATAAGTTCATTGACGACATGACGCCGATCGACCGCGTGGGAATCTTTTCCACCTCCGGGCAAATGACCCAGGATTTCACCAATGACAAAGAGGTCTTGAAGCGCAAGCTATTGAGCCTCATGCCGAGGAACCTGGCGGGAGTCCACACAACCGACTGCCCGGACGTCACTCACTACATGGCCAATCAGATTCAAAATCTGCAGGATGCCCAGGCTCTTTACGTGGTCGTCCAGGAAACCTGGCAGTGCATGTATGGAAGCGACCCGCGAATGTACTCGGCCGCTCAAGCGTCTGCGCAATCCGCCGTGCAGATGGCGCTCAGTGCCGGCGATGCCAACAACAATTATACCTACCGGCAATTGGAAGACGTGCTGCGTAGTTTGTCAGGGAAACCTGGCGAGCGCATCTTGCTTCTGGCTTCGCCGGGATTTCTGATTACCCTGAATGGATCAGACTCGCAGGATTCCAACGGCATCGTGGAGCGCGCCAATCACGCGAGCATCGTGATCAATACGCTGGACGCGCGCGGCCTGTATGTGCCGGATGTCGGCGGAGACATCTCGCAGCGAACCTCCGATACGCCGCAGACGGCGGGGCTCAAAACCACCTACCGAGTTGCAGAGCAAGCTGAAAACGCGTACGTGCTCATGGATTTTGCCTACGGCACCGGCGGTACTTTCTTCCATAACTCGAATGACCTTGCGGGCGGCCTGAAGCTTGCCGCCGGCGTCCCGGACGTTTCCTATGTGCTGGGATTTTCGCCGCCGAATCAGAAAATGGACGGCAGATACCATACGATAAAGGTGAAGTTGGCGGGGAAGCAGAAGTACGCCATTCAGGCGCGCCGCGGTTACTATGCTCCAAAAAAATTGGATGACCCGCGGGAAATCGAGAAGCAGGAAATCCAGGATGCCGTTTTCTCTCAGGACGAAATCGACGACATTCCGCTGAGCCTGCAGACGCAGTATTTCAAGACGGACAATGAGGGAGCGCATCTTAGCGTGGTCTCGCACGTGCAACTTAAGGGCATACACTTCCGCAAAGCGGCGGACCGTAACCTGGATAATTTAACAGTGGCTACCGTCATTTTTGACGAGAACGGAAACTACGTGACGGGGGGCTCCAAGATCGTGCAGATGCGCCTGCTGGAAACGACTTATGAGAGGCTCAGCCGTTCGGGATTGACCGTGAAATCCAGCTTCGACGTGAAGCCGGGCAAATATATGGTGCGGCAGGTAGTACGGGACTCGGAAGGCGCGCAGATGGCGGCGCGAAACGGTACGGTGGTCATACCATATTGATTTGTGGAAATGATCTGAAGGAGGGGGAGATGCGAACCACGCCTGAATTCAAAAAGGGGAATCTACTTTTTGCGGTGGCCCTGCTCGCGATAGTGGCTTGGCCCCTTGGCACGCGTGCTCAAGCACCAGACGCCGCCAAACCCGCTGCGAACAACGATCAACAACCCGTCGCAACTGGCGCCGTGATCCGCACGGAATCGCGAATCGTCCTCGTGGACGCGGTGGTGACAGATAAAAAAGGACACTACATCACGGCCCTGACGCAGCAGGATTTCAAAGTCTACGAGGACAACAAGGAACAGGCCATCTCCAGCTTCTCCTTTGGTTCGGACCCAACCGTCCAGGTGAAGGGCCAGCAGCATTACATGATTCTGTTTTTTGACAATTCCTCGATGCAGGCCCCCGACCAGATCTACGCACGCGGTGCCGCTGCCAAATTCATTGAAAAGAGCGCGGGGCCGGATCGCTTGATAGCCGTGGTGGATTTTGGCGGAACCCTTCAGATAAAGCAGAATTTTACGGCCCGCGCCGACCTTCTTAAGGCGGCAATTTCGGGTGTGCATTCGCCGAACATTGAAACGAATCCAGGGACCGACACCCAGGCAGTCACCGTGGCCTCCACAGGATTTCCTTCTCCCATGGGACTCGCATCCATGAGCAACGCGGAATCCGATTATGGCGCACACACTATGCTTCTAGCGATCCGTAGCCTGGCCAAGAACCTGCGCGGCGTTCCGGGCCGCAAGATGCTTGTGCTGTTTTCAGCGGGCTTTCCGATTGACGACCCAGAGCGCTTATCGGAACTGACCGCCACGATCGATGCCTGCAACAAGGCCAACGTGGCTGTGTATGCGCTCGATGTGCGCGGATTGGTGTCAGGCGTGCCAGGTGGAAGCGCGAGCCTGCAGCAGCACTCACGGCACACGAGTGTGCAGGCGGTGTCGTCGAGAGTACACAATGCAAGCACGCGGCCCCGGCTCGTGCTGGCCAGCTACCCCGTCCCCGCAGCCATGGAACCACAAAGACCCGGAGGCGGGGGTGGCGGGGGAACTGGCGGTGGAGGTGGCGGAACAGGTGGTGGGGGTAGAGGAGGTGGCACGGGTGGCGGCACCGGCGGCGGCACCGGTGGCGGCACTGGTGGCGGCACTGGTGGTAAGGGCGGAACCGGTGGCGGCACGGGTGGTGGTAAGGGCGGAACCGGTGGCGGCACGGGTGGTGGCAAAGGCGGAACCGGTGGCGGCACCGGAAGCGGGGGTGGTAGGGGCGGCGGAACCACGGGGAATCCCGGATACTCGAACTATTACAACAATCCGATGAACGCTCCGCGAACAATTTTGCCTCCCATGCCCATTAGTGCGGCTACTAACCAAGAAATCCTGATGGCACTGTCAGAAGGCACTGGCGGCTTCGCCATTTACAACACGAACGACCTGCTGGGCGGGCTGGACCGGATTGCGCAGGAAGCCAACCAGTTTTACGTGCTGGGATATGTGCCGCAGTCAACCCCTGAAGGAAGTTGTCACTCCATCAAGGTGAAGCTGAACCACGGTGGGATGGAAGTTCGCTCGCGCAGCGGCTACTGCAACACGCGGCCCGTGGATCCTCTCGATGGCAAGCCCATTGAGAAGCAAATGGAAGCGCAGGCTGCGGGAGCGCAGCCGGGCGCGATTCACGGGGTCATGCAAGCGCCCTATTTTTACACCGCGCCAAACATTGCCCGCGTGAATCTGGTCATGCAGATACCGGGCGATTCCGTGGTGTTCAATAAGGACAAAGGAAAATACCACGCGGTCGTCAACGTACTGGGGATCGCCTACAAACCCGATGGTTCCACCGGGGCGCGCTTCAATGATGTATTGAACCTCGATCTGGAAAAGGATGAGTGGAAGGAATTCACCAAGTCTCCCTATCGCTATCTGAACCAATTCGATGCCGCGCCTGGAAATTACAAACTGACGGTCGTGCTGAGCTCCGGTGGCGATACCTTCGGTAAATTTGAAACTCCACTGCAAATCGATCCTTACGACGGGAAGAAATTCACCCTCGGTGGAGTGGTACTGTCCAACAGCTTGCAGCACGTGACTGATATTCCCACGGAAGTGGACGCGACCCTGCTAGAGGACCGTACTCCCCTTGTAATTAAAGGGATGCAAGTAAACCCGGCAGCGGATTACCGATTCAAGAAGACCGACAACGTTGTGTTGTACTCAGAATTGTATGAGCCGCTGCTGAAAACTGACAACCCGCCGAACGTGGGCGCGGGTTACCGCATCTTTGATAAGGCCACGAACAAAGAGGTATTCTTCTCTGGAGCTGTCTCCGTATCTGATTATGTCCAGAAGGGCAATCCCGTCGTCCCCTTCGGGCTGAAGGTGCAGTTGAAAGATCTCCCGGCGGGCAATTATCACTTGGTGCTGCTGGCGGTTGACGCCCTGCACAATCAGGCCCCGGCACGGGAAACGGATTTCGTGCTCAGCGATTAGCCCGAAGCGCTAATCTTAAGGAACACAGGCACTTGCAGTTGACAACTTTTCGCTCCCGGCCGGGTTAAGCTCGAAATGATGCTGCCCTCGGGCCTTGCCATCTCCCTTCGCTCCCGCAGGCTTTCGCCTAAGCCGAAACACCATCTCGCGCCCATTCTCGCCCGTGCTTTCAAATCGTTTCTCGCCACATTGCTCAGCGTGGCGTGCGTCTTTACGCTCTCTATCGACCTCCCGGGCCTGGCGGCCAGCGCACTCCCTAAAGAAAAGAACCCCAAACAGGATGCCGTACTGAAGGGCCTTCCGATCACCGAACTGAGCGCAGACGAAGCGATCCTCCACGCGCTGAACCGACTGGCTTACGGGCCGCGCCCCGGAGACATCGAGCGTGTGCGACAGATGGGACTGGCGAAATGGATTGACCTACAGCTCAATCCAAAAACGTTGGATGACACCGCGATGGAAGCGCGTCTGAGAGACTATCCCACTTTGCAGATGGCCTCTGCACAATTGATCGCCGACTATCCGAATCCGAAACAAGCCGCGAATCAGGCCGCAAAGCAAGCAGGGAACTCGAAGGAAGATGCCACGGAACAAACATTGAAGAAAGATGCCGATGCGGGCGTAACCGCGATGCTGCAAGATATACAGGCAACTGATTCAGCGGGAAAAGAAGCCTCGGCGAGCGGCACCATGGAGACGCCTTCCGCAGATACTCCTTCGCCGATGAAAATGAATCCCGCCACGCCGGGAGTTGGCCGAAGAGAATCGTTGGGAGTAGACCCTAACGCCGTGCCCCCGGCGATGGCCGACGACAGCAAAAAGCCGGTGCGCGTCGTCGAAGAACTGGCCATGGCCAAGGTAGCTCGCGCTATATATAGCGAGCGCCAATTGCAACAGGTGATGGACGATTTCTGGTTCAACCATTTCAACGTTTACGCGGGAAAGGGCGAGGACAAGTGGTACCTCACCTCCTACGAACGCGACGTCATACAGCCCCACGCGTTGGGCAAGTTCAAGAACCTGGTGACGGAAACGGCCAAGAGCCCCGCGATGCTTTTCTATCTGGACAATTTTTTGAGCGCCGATCCCCGGGCCGCCGAGCGGCAAGCTGCCGAGCGTGCCATGCGCCAGCAGATGCGCCGCGGACCCTATGGCGGAATGGGACGCCCGTTCCCGCCTCCAGGGCAGGGCGCGAACAAGAAGAAGCAGGAGCGCGGGCTAAATGAGAATTACGGCCGCGAATTGATGGAGCTGCACACGCTTGGGGTCGACGCCGGGTACACGCAACAAGACGTTACGGAAGTGGCGCGTTGCTTTACCGGTTGGACCATCGAAAAGCCGCGGGAGAATCCGCGCTTCAAATTTGACGAGCGCGTGCACGACCCTGACCCGAAACATGTGCTAGGGAAAAAGATTCATGCGGGTGGCATGAAGGATGGCGAGCAGGTGATTGACCTGCTGGTGAAAAATCCCAACACCGCGAAATTCATTTCGACCAAACTCGCGCGGCGATTTGTTTCGGACACTCCCCCACCGGCTCTTGTCCAACGCATGGCTAAGACTTTTCAAAAGAGCGACGGCGACATCCGCGAAGTGATGCGCACGATGATCTATTCACCGGAGTTCTGGTCTCGCGAAGCTTACCGCGCAAAGGTGAAGACGCCTTTTGAGCTGGTGGTTTCGTCGGTGCGGGCATTGGGTACTGATGTGGACACGCCGTTGCCTTTGGTGCGGTGGGTGGGGCGCATCGGCGAACCGCTTTACCAGTGCCAGCCTCCTACCGGCTATTCGGACAAAGCGGAAACGTGGGTCAACACGGGCGCCTTGCTGAATCGCTTGAATTTCTCGTTGGCGCTGGCGGGCAATAAGGTGCGCGGCTCACGAAGCGATGTCAATGCGCTCCTCGGAAGTGATTCAACTGCCGATGCCAAAGCCGCGCTCGATCGCGCAGTTGCTATTTTTCTGGGTGGGCAGGTCGCTACTGGAACCGTCGACACCTTGCAAAAGCAACTCGACAGCCCGCAGATCGTGCGGGCGAGGCTGGACGACCCCGTGAAGCAAGTGGATCTGGGCGTGGTGACAGGCCTGGTGCTGGGCGCCCCGGAATTTCAGCGTAGGTAATTTGGAGTGCGGCGGCTTGCCGCCGCTTTTACGATTTAGCCGTTTCGCCGAACAATCGTTTGGCAGTCGTGGCTTACGTCATAAAAGCGAGAGCAAGCTCTCGCACTCCAAAGGAGTTCACATGAGCAACCTTTGCTGCGAAGGCGTACGGCCCGCAAGATTCTCGCGCCGCTATTTCATGAAGCAGGGCGTCATTGCGCTGGTCGGATTGAGCAGCGTTCCCGCCTTCTTGCAGCGCGCAATTGCTTCAACGCCCGGGGCAGGGAAGAAGCAAATCGTTGTGCTTTTCCAGCGCGGCGCCGCCGACGGCCTGAACATTGTGGTCCCATTCGGCGAGCCGAATTACTACCGCATGCGTCCCAGCATCGCGATTCCTCAACCGCGCCGCGGCGGAAACGAGGCTGCCATCGACCTCGACGGATTCTTTGGTCTGCACCCAAGCATGGCGCCGCTCGCTCCCCTGTTCCAGAAGAACCAGTTGGCCATTGTGCATGCCGCCGGTTCACCCGATCCATCGCGCTCGCACTTCGATGCGCAGGATTTCATGGAGTCTGGAACTCCCGGCGTGAAAGCCACTGAGGATGGCTGGCTGGACCGCGCGCTCGGCACTATCCCGGAAGAAAACGCTTCGCCATTTCGCGCCGTGGCCATGGGTCCCAACTTGCCCCGCATGCTGCAAGGCGGCACCGGAGCGGTGGCGATTCCCGATCTGCGCCAATTCAAAGTGCAAGCGCAATCAGCGGCGATGGCGAATGTGGCGCAAGGTGGCTTTGAGGCCATGTACGCCCAGACGGTGGATCACGCGCTGCACGGCACTGGGGCCGAAACCTTTGAAGCCATCGACCTCTTGCGCAAGATTGACATGAACAAGCTTTCCCCGGAAAACGGAGCGGATTACCCGAAGGGACCGGTGGGACAAAAGCTGCAGCAGATCGCGGTGATGCTGAAGGCGGACATCGGCGTCGAAGTGCTCTTCGTGGATTGCGGTGGCTGGGACAACCACGTCAACGAGGGCGGCGCGCAAGGACAATTGTCCAACCTTTTGAAAGAACTCGGGCAATCACTCGCCGCGTTCCATCAGGACCTGGGCGACCGCATGGGCGACATTGTGGTAGTGACGATGAGCGAATTCGGGCGCACCGCGAAGGAGAATGGCAATCGCGGCACGGACCACGGCCACGCCAATTGTATGTTCGTGATGGGCGGAGACATCAAGGGTGGCCGCGTGTACGGGAGATGGCCCGGCCTTGAAGAGCACCAGCTAAATGAAGGGCGCGATCTGGCATTGACCACAGACTTTCGTTCCGTGGTCGGCGAGATCTTAACAAAACACATCGGCGTGAAGGATTTGACCCCAGTTTTTCCGGGATTCGACAACAACCCCCACAAATTCGCGGGCCTGATCAAGACTTAGCCCACATATCTCACAGCCGGCAGAGAAGCAATGAAGCTTGTGTGAAGTTGGAAGTTGCGAGCTGGTTTCGCGGGGCTCTGTTGTGTAGCTGATCCGTTTTTCGTTTTGCGTGAGAGTTTTTTACGTTCTGCGCCTGTTTCGGCGCACACCCTTACCACCAGTTGACAGGAGCCAAAACAGAAATGGTCGGAGTCTTTCTTTTTCAATACTTTACGGGTACGGCGCAGAGCTTTTCATGGATTTGCCGGAAGAGCTCGACATGGGGGTAACCACCGGCCAGCGAAATCCACACCTTCCGTACGGTGATGCGGATCAGCGCCCCGATCTTCAGTAACTTGAGCCGAATGGTGGAGCACTGCGCCTTGGCCAACTCTGTTCCCTCCAGTCCCAGGCGCCGCAGCATCTGCAGCAACACGTAGGCGATGGAAGAGAAGTACAGCCGCAGTTGGTTGCTCCGTAGATAGTGTGTGCTGGTGCGGTCACTGAACAGCATCAGTTGTTCCTTTATGCGATTCTCCATGTCTCCTCGAGCGCAGTAATGTTCTTCATACAAGGCCTGCGCCGGCCATGCTTCTGGACTCAGAGAGGTCACCACGAAGCGCGGGTTCTCGCCCTTCTCCAGGTACTCGGCCTTGGCCACCACCCGTCGCGCACGGCTCCAGCTTTTCAGCGTCTGATAGAAGAACTCTTTGAACCGCCGAGTCGCGCGTCCGGTCTGTTGGTACTGCGCTTTCGCCTCCGCCATCTCCTTGGCGATCTCCGCCTGCAGGCGTTCATTTTTCGCTAGTCCCAGCAAGTACTCTACGCGGTTCGTTTCACACCAAGCCATCAACTCCTCGCGACAAAATCCGGAGTCCCCGCGCACCACGATGCGCACCAAGGGCCACGCGGAACGAATCTGCTCTACGATGCGCTGCAGCTCCTCTACACTTCCTGCTGAGGCATCGATGTTCGACGATCGCAACCGCGCACACAGCAGAAACTCTCCACAGAAAATGTACAACGGTAGGTAGCAGTAGTTTCCGTAGTAGCCATGGAAGAAACGCCCTTCCTGCTGCCCGTGCAGCGGATCGTCGGTGGCGTCCAAATCCAAAATGATTTCCTCCGGCGCCTCCTGGTGGGCCTGCAGGAAGATCTCCACCAACAGGCGGTCCACGGCGGCATGATCCAGCACGATCTTTTTGTAGCGCTCCTGCCGACTGGCCGTCTCTTTGGTCAGTTCCAGTCGGTTTAAGGTGCTCTTTCCGGCTAACACTTCCTTATCGGGATCCTCCTTCTCAACCAGTACCGCCAGCAAAGGATCTTTCCGCAACTCCTCGTGATCGTTCAGATCTTCATATCCCAGGGCCAGCCCATAGACTCGCTGGGCCACCAACTCCTTCACTGGATGTTCGATCAGACCGGGATTCCGATAATCGGTGAAACAGGCGGCAAACTGGTGGAGGATCCCAATGCGCTTCTCGACCTCCCGCAGCAGCAGACCACCACCATCGCTGGTGATCGCTCCACCGTCGAACTGCGCGCGGATCTCGCGTCGCTTTTGGGGATGAAATCCGAAGACAAACTGGTTACACTCTGTGGTCATAAGGCTGTTGCTCCCTCTTGGCAAGATTTCTTTCTAGACAAAAGAGTTATGCCATGAAGCAACAGCCTTTTTCAATCTAAGTGTGAGAAATTCGGGTT
>CAWABP010000022.1:0-140247 GCA_963780315.1 Candidatus Acidiferrales bacterium
GCTGTGAGTAATCATGATTCCTACTCCGACTTAGCTTTCTACTTTCGGATCAGAATTTTTCCTCGCGTACTCGACCAATCGCACATTATTTCTTCGGCTGGGGCATTGCCTGGAAATCCGGATCGCTGGTTGGAGGAACGATGTTCTTCAGACGCATGTAGGTGACCAGGTTGCCGTAGTGTTCAAGAGAGTGTCCGATGTTTCCCGTCAGCACGCCCAGTTTCGGCGTGTCGCCACCGAAGAACTTCACCATTTGAACTGCGGACGCGTCGCTCATGCCGTCGTAGGCCCTGTCGCAGTACGCGAAGGCGCCGTTGAGCGCGGAAATCAGATCGGCTTTGGAGGTTTTGGTCTTCTCGATATTCGGGGCGGGATTTTTCTCCCCGAGTACTGCTGAACAAAACAGGTATTGCGCGTCAGCAAGGTGTCCAATGATCTGGCCGTAGCTGCGAACCATTTCCGTGGGCCTAAAGCTGTAATTCTCCTCGGGCATTTTTTCCGCGGAGTGAAGCAGGATATTCTTCACGGCGCCGTAGACTGTCTTATTGAATGCGCTGAGCGGATTCTCCTGTGCCGAAACAAGGGCAGGAGCCAGAAAGCAGATCAGAAGTGCTTGCAGAAGTGTTCGCATTGGTTCTCCTTGTGAAGAGCGATCACGCGTGTGCGGGTCGCACATGTGTTATAGTTAACTATAACACTATAACAATTACAAGGGGTTTCTCTAGCTCCTTGGCTGCCGCCTCCATCTCTGCACCGTATCTGTCTCATAAATAAAGGCTTACAGGAAGAAGAAATACATAATAATATGGGTAGGTTGTGCAGAAGGGATGAAGAAGAACTGCGGAAAGGCCCGTACTTTCGTCGATCAACACGCCCGACGAGTCCGCCCCGCTGGCTATGAGGTGGGCCCTTGGGAGGAGAGTGGTGACGTCCATCAAACCATCCTCGGTTTCGTGGAGCGCTGGCCTGTGGACCTCATCATCCTTGTATCTTGCGGGCACAAGGGCACGGTACTGCTCTTCGTTGGCTGTGTCGCCAAATCACTTGTGCGCAGGCCAACTGTTTGGTTTTGGTCGTTCGTGCGCCGGCAAGTCAAAAACCGCGCTGCGCGGAAGAGTGAGACACGGGCCGTTCGCACATCGGGAGAGCTGTCTACGTTCCTCCAAGTACCCATTTGACCGGTTGAGCTGGCAGCGTGGATCAGGACCTTCTGAGTGATTCAGCCCTGCGCCGTGACTCTGCTGCACGTCATCTGTGGGCAGCAATTCGACGGGAGCACAGTCATTCATGACGTAAGGTCTCCATAGGATCGATGTGCGCCGCGCGGTGAGCAGGCACATAGCTGGCGAACAGGGTGACGCCAATCAGAAGAAGTGAGACTAGTGCGAGCGTCAGGGCGTCGTGAGGTTTCACGCCGTACAGGTAGTCGGCAAGGAAAGGCGTGGCAATATAGGAGCCGGCTGCCCCGATCACTACACCGGCCAACGAAAGAATCATCGCCTGTCGCAAAACTAATGCAAGAACCTGGCCGGGTCGCGCTCCCAACGCCATGCGCAGTCCGATTTCGTGGCTGCGCTGGCTGACGGAATAGGACATGACGCCATAAATTCCGATGGTGGCCAGAAGCAACGCTACGGCCGCGAAGAGTCCCAGCAATTGCGACAAGAAGCGCGAGGGCCGCGCGGAGTTCGTGACGGTCTCTTGAACCGTGGTCACACCAAAAACCGCCGAATCGGGCGCCAGTTCTAAAATTGTTTTGCGCACCCTCTCGACCAGCTCATTGGAAACAAAATGGCTACGAACGACCAAACTCTTGTGCACGCGCGCTTCGGTCCAGCCGGCAAAGGTGCGCGCCGGCAATTGCAAGTAGGCGACGAAAGCCTCGGGCATCGCGTCTCGCGTTAGATCGAAGTCCTTCGCGTTCTTTACAATGCCGACGATTTGGCGGGGCCTCTCGTCGGGAGAGCTGTCAAAAATCATGACCTGCCCGAGCGGATCTTGGTTTGGCCAAAATTGCCGGGCCATGGTTTCGTTAATGACTATCACCCACGGTGCGCTTTCCTTGTCTTGCTCGTCGATTCCTCGGCCACGCACTAGGGGAATGCCCATCACGCGAAAGTAGCCGGGGCTGATGGAATCGAAAAGAATGGTGGGTGTCTCTCCGGGTAAGCTTGGGGCTTGCCCCGCAATGCGGAAACCCGGATGCGCGTGTTGACTGTCTTCCACCAGCGGCAACCAGTCGACAAAGGCGGCAGCCTCTACGCCGGGCAGCCCTTGCAGCCGCTCCAAGACCTGCCGAAAGAAAAGCGCCACCGGCGGGTGAATCACATTCAGGTCAAGATGATCCGGATCGCTCGAGTCAATGTACTTGTCTCCTGCGAGGCGAACCTGCGCAGTGACAAGATGATCGGGATTGAACCCGGGATTAGTGCGCAAGATGCGCGTCAGCGAGTTGATCATCAGTCCGCCGCAGATCAGCAGCATCAGCGCCACAGCAACCTCGGCGATCACCAACAGATTTCGCGTGCGATGTCGCGATACGGAACCGATACTGTGCCCCTCGCCGCGCAATGTTTCATTCACGTCGTTCCTCGAAGCACGGAAGGCCGGGACCAACCCGAACACGATACCAGTCAGAATGCAGATGCCAAACGTGAACAGCAAGATCCGTGCATCCATCGGGACATTTGCCGTGCGCGGCATATAGCTTGGCGACAGCAGATCGAACAACTTAATCCCCCAAATGGACACGACAAGTCCGCCCAATCCACCCGCGAAGGAAAGCACGATGCTTTCGGTAAGCAGTTGGCGAATTAGGCGGGTCCGGCCGGCCCCTAAGGCAACGCGAACCCCAATCTCTTTGCGGCGAGCGTCGGCTCGAACGAGCAGAAGATTGGCCACATTTGCGCACGCGATAAGCAAAACGAATCCCACTACCGCCAGCAAAAGGTACAAAAAGTCGGCTGACCAGCCGAACAGTCCTTGCTGCAGCGCCTCGACTCGCACACCCGTGCCCTTGTACTCTTCCGGAAACGCTTGCGACAGGTGCTGCTCGACAACATCCATGGCCGCCTGCGCCTGTCTTAAGGTGACGCCCTGCTTCAGCTTGGCAATCGCGAATATCCAGCGTGGATCCGTGACTCCGGATTCGGCGGGATTCCCACTCCCGTGAAACATGAATATATCCGGCGGCCCGGTCTCGAACAGATCAAAGTGGGGAGCAAGAACAACCATAATCGGCCCGGAACCGGTGTCCACAAAAATCGTTCGGCCAAGAACATGGGGGTCGCCGGCAAAATGACGCTGCCAGAATTCGTAGCTGATTCCGAAGCCCAGTGTTTCGCTTTTCTCATCCGTCGGGAGAGAACCCAAAAACGGTTTCACACCCAGTATCGCGGGCAGTAGCGAGTTGAAATGTTGCACAGCCACACGCTCTCCGGAACCGCCGCCGGACATCGCCACCATGTCTGTCCCGGAGACGCCTTCCATCTGTTCGAAAACGTCGCTTGCAACCTTCCAATGCGCCACATCCGTCCACGAAACAGCTCCCCAATACCGCGGATATTTGGCGTCGTAAAGCGACACTCTCACCAGGCGGTCCTGGTCAGGATAGGGAAGTGGGCGCAATAGCAGCGCGTTGATAGCGCTGAAAATTGTCGTATTGGCGCCGATCCCGATGGCCAAGGTGAGGCTTGCGACTACGGTGAAGAGGGGAGTTCTGCGCAGCCCGCGGAGCGCAAAGCGAATATCTTGCATCATTGGTGTCCGGCTATAAATCGAAGAGGATCAGCTGGTTAGCATCATCGAGTAACTCCGATTGAGAGTCGAATGCTTCGATCAGCTGTAAAATGGGCACTTTTTCGAAAATCGTAACGCTGAAAATCTGTAGAATTTGGTAAAGCGAGGACTCTAACCCCAGGCGCTTGCGCACGATGGCCACCAGCACATAGACCGAGACGGCAATCCAAATCTGAGTCTTCACCGCGTTCTCACTGATGCCATAGAATTTTTTGATACGAAGATTTTGCTTGATCCATTTGAAAAATAATTCCACTCCCCAACGGCATTTATAGATTTGAGCAATCACATGCGCAGGGAGAGTGAAGTTGTTGGTAAGGAACTTGAATCGCTTTTTCGTCTCCACGTCCAGATAGGTGACACGGCGGAGCGCATCCGGGTAAACAGTTGCGGATTCAAAAGACGTCAGGATGACGGTGTGATCGGATCGCACGCCGGTCGTTTTGTTCACCGGATGCGAGTAGCGTCGCTGCAACAAGACGTTCTTTTTGGTACGTACGACGAAGAACGCTGAACAGAGAGTGAACACGAATAAGCGTTCGAAATCGATGTAGCCCCGGTCCATGACATAGAACGCACCGGCCTCGGGAAAGAACTCATCCAGAATGTTCACGTCATGCATTTTGCCGTCTGTAATGCGGATAAACGTGGGGATATTGCCATGCAGGTCGAGCAGCGTATGCATCTTCACCGCAGCTTTGTGCTCGCGAAACTTGGCCCAAGAAAACAGCGAGAGGCAAAGATCGATGGTGGTGGAGTCCAACGCATACAGACTCTGATCCAGCTCCACACCAATCGGATCGTTCGCATAGAGTGGACGAGCAATGGCGATCAACCGCTGGGCGAAATCGGCGAAGATACGCCAGTCGTGCGTTTCGTTTGCATCGGCCAGGGTGGAGCGGGAAACTCGACCCCGAATGCCCATGTGGTAAAGCTTGTCAGATGACGACCGCAAACATGCTTCGATGTCTCGCAAGCTCTCGCGATACGTGAACTGTGCGAAAGCCATACATAAGAATTGGTCCCAGCAGGAAAACCCTCGTAGGCGGTAATCTCCACGGTACCGTTCTACGCTACGACGAAACTCACGATCCGGAAGATGGGCAATGAGTTGAGAAAATACGGTTCGTCCAAGATTCATGAACCATTGTTACCCCCTGCCGAGGCCCTGCCGGGCCTCAAATCGCGGCAAGCTAAAACTACCCCTAACATCTTATTTCATAATATGTTCCGGATTGCCCCCCAGTCGTTAGCCGGACAGCAATGATCTTGCATAAACTGCTCAAGCCAGACGGCCGTCCACACTTCTCTTGCATCTTCCTTGACGCGCGTCACGTTTCCGAACTTCAGCATTGCAGCGTGACGAGCTTCTTCCGGCGTCATCCCGCGAGCCATGTTTTCCTGTGTAGCCAGTTCAATATGCTCGCGGATCTCTTGGTCCAGATCGCTCATCAGACGTTTGGCACGCCGCTTCATTCGTGCTCCTTGGTCGGCCGCAGAATGCGCGCGATTGCTCCCGCGAACCTTTCCCACTTGCAAGTCTCCGCCGCCAACTGCTTCCGGCCCTTTGCCGTCAAGCGATAAAACTTGGCGCGCCGGTTGTTTTCCGAGGTGCCGTCTTCCACAGAAATCCATCCCCGCTTGATCAGGCGGTGTAGAGCGGGGTAGAGCGACCCCTGTTCTACTTGGAGCACTTCGTCGGAGTTGAATTCGATAGCTTTAGCGATAGCGTGCCCGTGCGCCGGCCACAAAAGCAGCGTGCGTAGAACCAACAGATCCAACGTGCCTTGCAGCAGCTCGATGCGCTCTTTTTCTTCTCTAGTAGACACTCTAGGTGGATGCTATTTCCTCTCCAGTAGAATGTCAAGGTGGAGGAAGTCGCCCCTAGATTGCTAAGTCTTGACCTGCACCCCGGAATCCATCCAGGCATAACCGTCGAAGCGAAACTGGGCGCCGCACGTGCTGGTCTCGCACTTGTCTGCTTGAGCTTTCCGCTGTTTAGCTTTGCAGGCTGACAAGTCCGCTGGTCCTTTTCAAAACGAAACCCTTATTAGAATACCTATAAAGTAACTAGTTATTGACATAATAACTTTTTCATGCTATTCGGCGATGTGGAAGTTCCACTCCAACCTGGCCGCGAACTACGAACCTCCCTTCCCGAAAAAGTTGTGCGCTCGTGTCACGATTGTGCCTCATGCCAGGAGAACAACCAGCCTGAAGGCTGGCCACCGCGAGGGCGAAGGGTCCGGCTCCCGCGACCCCTGGACAATTTGTCTTGGTCCAAACAATAAATTTTTGACGCCTTTCTTTTGAGAGTCTTGAGCACTCCTGCACACACAACTCCTTTGTTTTCACACTCTTCCCAGAAACACCCGGGGGTGGTTTGCGCGCCCCTTAACCCTCTTCTATTCTGTAGCCTACAGGCTGCGCTGCCTGCACAATTTGTGAACACCCCCTACCCTTGGGCCATTGCGCCCCGCTTCGCGCGGTGCCACAATCCTGGCTTGGGCGGGCTCTCGACTCAGCGCTCCCTGTCGCCGCGAACCTTCCCCCGGGCCAGGAAACATTCCTCCGCTTTGTGGTGTCTAATAAAGTGAGCGGACGTGGATTGGGATCGTGCTCTCGATCCAAAGTGCCAAGAGGCCCGAAGCAGGGAAGAAGTAAATGGGCCGTCCGGGTTGGCGAAAGCCAGCGCGGGCCAGTTCGCCCAAAGGCATCCAGAGCCAGGGGACGAACTAGAAAGGCAGACCGTGTCCGATTGGGCTAGCGCCCTCTCGTGGGGCCACGATGAAGCCGGACTCGTCAGCGAGCTGCAAGCGGGCTCTGAGACGGCATTCGACTGGCTGGTGATGCACTATCACGGTCCCGTGTACAGCCTTAGCCTGAGCATGCTGGGAGATACGGCGGACGCCGCCGACTCGACGCAGGAAGTTTTCTTGAAGGCCTTTCGGGGCATACGCAGTTTCCGCCGCGGCAGTTCGCTGAAGACCTGGCTCTACCGCATCGCCGTTCGCGAAGCACTGAACAACCGCCGCTGGTTCAAGCGCCACCTCCAGAAGAATATTTCGATTGATGCGGAACCGGATGAGGGATGCGCGCCAGTGGAGGTGGAAGACCACAGCGCGACGCCTTACGACCAGACGGCGGCGCGAGAGATTCAAGCCGCGGTGCAGAGCGCGCTGCAGGAAGTTCCCGAGGTATTTCGCAGCGCAGTGGTTTTGCGGGACCTGGAAGGATTGAGTTACGAAGAGGTAGCGGAAGTGCTGGATTGCAGCGTGGGCACGGTGAAATCGCGGATATTGCGCGGGCGGCGCACGTTGAAGGAATTGCTGGAACTAATGCTGGGGGAAAAAGAGTTCGCGCAACGCAGGGAGGCGGCCCGGCGGGAAGCGGGCAACGGCGAGCAGTTCGGCGCGCAGATGGGATTAGAAATGGCCTACGTACGTGCCCCAGCCAGTCCGTCGGCAGATGAAAGGACGCGTCCAAATACGACGTGCGAGGAACAATCATGACGTGCGATAAGGTACATTCCAAACTGGCCGGCTACCTGGATGACGGATTGGCGACGCCTCCCCGGGACCGGAACGCTATTCGGCTGCATCTGGAAGGGTGTGAAGATTGCCGCGAGGAATTGCAGCGTTACCGCAAGTTGGCGGTGATGCTTTCCCAGATGCCCCGCGCTTTGCCTCCAGCGGATCTGGCGGTGCGCATCAAAGTGGCGGCAGCACAGGGACGCGGGCCGAAGAATTGGGCAGAGCGTTGGCAGAGGGTGAAGGATCGCCTGGAACTTTTGCAGGATAACGTGTTTCGTCCGTTTACCGTGCCGGCCACCGGCGGATTATTTTCGGCGATTGTGGTGTTCGTGTTTGTGCTGCACATGATTTTGCCGGGAGTCGTGGTGCAGGCCGATCCGAACGATATTCCCACCGCGCTGCTGCAGCCGGCAGGGTTGATTTCTCTTTCGGACCTTCCGGCTTCGCCGGAAATGCAGCATCCCGATGTGGTGCTGGATCAAGACTTGAAAGTAGACGTGCTTGTGGATGCCGAAGGCCGCATGATCAGGTACGACATCATGGACGGCCCAAACACTCAGGAAATTCGCCACAACTTGGACCAGTTGCTGATCTTCTCCCGCTTCCGGCCGATGCTCACCTTTGGGCGGCCGACTTCCGGCGGACACGTGGTGCTGAGCTTCAGCGCCGTGTACGTTCGCGGGTAATTCCAGCGCCTTCCGCAAGCAGTCCAAATCAACGCCTTGAAAAATGGCGGAGCAGCCTGTCCGAGGGGCCAGCTTCCTGCGGCGCAATCTGTACCACGCTTCACGCATCCAATTCATTTCAAGTGTGTTTAATAGAGGCAGGAGCATGTTGCCATGTCCACTGTATTGCGCTGCCTTGCCATACTTGCCGCAGTTGTGCTCGCGGCCTTGCTGCTGACAGCGGTGTCGTACGCGGCCGCTTCGCCTCAGGATGGTTCGCCAGAGAGCGTGCTGCTGGATGCAGCGAATCACAGCCGTGCCGGCGCGGGATTGCCTGCGTTGCATTGGGATGCGGCGCTGGCTGCAGCGGCTCGTCAACATGCGTTGCGCATGGTGCAGCAGAATATGCTTTCGCACCAGTTTCCTGGAGAGCTGGCGCTGCAAGATCGAGCGAGGCAGGCGGGTGCGCGGTTCAGCGTGATCGCGGAGAATATTGCCGAAGGGCCGAGCGTGCCGGGATTACACACGCAATGGATGAATTCGCCACCGCATCGCGCCAACTTGTTGGACCGCGAATTGAATGCCATGGGAATTTCGGTGGTGCAAAGTGGGGAAGAGTTGTTTGCCGTGGAAGATTTTTCGGCGGCGGTGCCGGTGCTCGGACTGGAAGCACAAGAGCTCCAAGTCGGGTCGCAACTGGCGGCGCACGGTTTGAGGCTGCTGAATTCCACCGATGTTGCGCGCAAGACGTGCGAGATGAATCACGGCTGGGCGGGACAAAAGCCAGTGAACGTGATTCGCTACGAGACTTCTGACCTGAGCCGTTTGCCCGCGGACATCGAGCAACGCGTGCAAGGCGGAATCTACCGAAGCGCGGCGGTGGGTGCCTGCGAAGCGGGTGGATCGGGGGGATTCACGCGATATCGAATTGCGATTTTGCTGTACTGATATAGGATTTGGTGTAATGTGCTGAATAATGGCGGGAATAAGCGAATTGAGGCTTGCGTTTTCAGGCGAAATGGATAAACTGGCGGCTATGAATTTGAAGGCCTACTCGTATTGCTGGCGATTTACGTACCGGGAGATCCGGGAGGAGCGGGCCGCTGTCTAGATAGCGCGAAAACGTGAAGTCGCGGCCCACTCGCAAAGAGTGGGCTTTTTTGTTGTGTGCCGAGCATGTCCGATAGCTTGGAGGTGAAAGTCCTCTTCACAGCCTGATGGAGGCGAAGTGATAGCGAAGTGCAAGGACCGAGCCGTGAGGTGAGGTCTGAAGGAAGCACGGAGCAAACACGCGAGCCGATGGACAAGAACTGGATTTGAGGCCTACGGTGCCGGGCGAGCGAGCAACTGATCGCGAAGCCCACATCCATCAAAGGCACTGGTGGTAAATCCGGCGGTTGTGCGTGGAAGGCGATCGAACTTACGTCGGGAGATCTGTTGCATGTCACGGAATCGTGACTGAGGGTGAAGCAATTCACTCTGACCGTGCGGCAGAAGTCAGCAACGGGCGTATTAGTCGCGCAAGCGATGAAGGCCCTAACAGCAGGGAGTGACAAGTAGGACGCAGGACTCGATGAGCGACAAGCGGCAGAAGATCCAGTTAGTGCTGGCCTTTACTGAGGAGGGGAGGAGTGAAGCTCCGAAGACTTCTCAGGAAGGGACCGAATCGCTTACGGCGGAATGCGAAACCGAACGTCCAGCTAGTCACGAGCAGTTGATGGAAGAAGTCTGCGAGCGGGAAACCTACTGGCAGGCTTACAAGCGAGTCAAAGCGAACAAAGGGAGTCCGGGAATCGACGGCATGAAAGTCGGAGACCTTTCGGGCTACCTGAAACAGCACTGCCCCTCCATACGGGAACAGCTGTTAAACGGAACCTACCAACCACAACCGGTAAGAAGGATGGAAATCCCGAAGCCGGACGGCGGGGTGCGAAAGCTTGGCATCCCAACGGTGCTGGATCGCTTGATCCAGCAGGCGGTAAAGCAGGTTCTGCAACGCAGATGGGACCCGACCTTCTCCGAACACAGCCACGGGTTCCGACCGAAACGCTCGGCGCATCAAGCGGTAGCCAAGGCGCAGCAATACATCGTCGCAGGCCATCGCTGGGTGGTAGACCTTGATCTCGAGAAATTCTTTGATCTGGTCAATCACGACAAACTGATGGCGGCGATCGCACGGCGGGTGACCGACAAGAGAATGTTCCGATTGATCGGGGCGTTCTTGAAAGTGGGGGTAATGGAGAACGTGCTAGTGAGTCCGGCGGAGGAAGGAACACCGCAAGGTGGACCGCATTTCTCCGCTTCTATCGAACATCGTGCTTGATGAACTCGACCGCGAGCTCGAACGGCGCAATCATCGCTTCGTGCGGTATGCGGATGACTGCAGTATCTACGTCCGCAGCCAACGAGCGGGACAGCGGGTGATGACGAACGTCACGCGCTTTCTCACGCGACGGCTCAAGCTCAAGGTGAACGAGGCCAAGAGTGCAGTGGCTCGACCAGTGGAGCGGAAGTTCCTGGGGTTCAGCTTCAGCAACAACAAAGAGCCAAGGCGACGCATCTCCCCGAAAGCTTTGTTGCGCTGCAAGCAGAAAATTCGGGAACTGACACGACGGACGCGAGGAATCAGTCTGGAACAAACGCTGAAGGAACTGACGGCCTACTTAAGGGGCTGGAAGAGCTACTTCGGCTTCTGTCAGACCCCCTCGATACTGCGGAATCTGGATTACTGGATCCGTCGCAGGTTGCGATCTATGATCTGGAAGCACTGGAAGCATGGCACAGTTCAGTTCAGGGAGCTTCGACGACGGGACGTAAGCGCGGGCCTTGCTGCTAAGACAGCGGGCAGCGCACACGGTCCTTGGCGTCTGGCGAACAGTCCGGCGCTGGCCGTCGCCTTACCCAATGCTTACTTCGCATCGCTTGGACTCCCTTATCTGTTCGATAGGCAAGCGTAACCCGCTGAACCGCCGTACGCGGACCCGCATCTACGGTGGTGTGGCAGGGGAGAGCGGGCGACCGCTCCTCCTATGCCGATTTGTGGAGATGAAATTCAGGCCGGTGGTGTGTGGCCAAAGGGAAGAGGGAAACGACGATGATCATTTCGATGAAGCTGCACTCGAAGCGGGAAGAAATCGATGAAGTGTGCGCGATTGTGCGGCACTTCGGGTACAAAGTGCACTCGATTGAAGGCGAAGAGCGCGTGGTGATCGGAGTGGTGGGCGTCGGCGATGTGACTCCGTGCATGGAATCGGTGGAGGCGTTGCCGCAGGTAGATAGCGTTATGCGCATCACGGCGCCGTACAAATTCGTGAGCAAGGAGTTTCGAAGCGGGAAATCACGGATTCGCGTGAACGGGACGGAGATTGGCGGCGATGCGTTCATCGTGATTGCAGGGCCGTGTTCGGTGGAGAGTGAAGAGCAGATCATGCGCACGGCGGAAGCGGTGGCGAAGGCCGGGGCGAAGCTCTTGCGCGGGGGCGCGTTCAAGCCGCGAACTTCGCCGTACGATTTCCAGGGAATGGAAGAAGAAGGATTGAAGCTGCTGCAAATGGCGAAGAAGGCCACGGGGCTGGCGATCGTTACCGAAGTGATGGGAGACCGCGACGTGGAGCTGGTGGCGAAGTATGCGGACGTGATGCAGGTGGGAGCGCGAAATATGCAGAACTTCATGCTGCTGAAGGCCTTGGGGAAGTGCGGGCGGCCAGTGCTGCTGAAACGCGGATTGAGCAGCACAATCAAGGAATTGCTGATGAGCGCGGAATACATCGTGGCGCACGGCAATCCCGACGTGATCTTGTGCGAACGCGGCATCCGCACTTTTGAAACGGCGACGCGGAATACCTGCGACATTTCGGCGATCCCGGTTTTGAACGAATTGACGCACTTGCCGGTGATTCTGGATCCGAGTCACGCGACAGGAAAGCGGAGCCTGGTGCCTGCCGTGGCGCGGGCGGGCGTGGCTATCGGCGCGGATGGATTGATCATTGAGACGCATCCGGCGCCGGAGAAGGCGATCAGCGATGGGGCGCAATCGCTGGACTTGAACCAGTTCGCGAGAATGATGACGGAATTGCAGCCGTACATCGTGTTGTGGGATGAGGCGAGAAAGAGGGAAGCAATAGCTGCGGCGGGATGAGAAGGGCAGTCCTAAGTTGTAAGTTCTCAGTTTTGAGTTTTCTGAGAAGAGATTGGGGAGAACGAGTCAGGGTTAGCCGGAGTCGTCACGGCGCGTTTGGAGAGCACCTCCTGACAATTCTCGCTGAGGCTGAGGGCCGATTGACGGGAATTCTATCGCATGGCCGCATCCGACGGCTGCGGCGCGTGCCGAAGCGTGAATCTTCGAGCGGGCTGTCAGTTCAGGAACCACGCCCTCTTTCCAAAAGGCGAGATTGCCGGCGTGCCTGTCCAAATCAACGCACAGTATCTCGCCCAATTTGATCTGATCGGTGGCTAGCAGATTTGCAAGCGGACAGACCAAGTGGCGCTCGACTGCACGTTTTAGATGACGCGCGCCATATCGCCGGTCGGTTCCTTCCGCCAGGAGGAACTCCTTTGCCGCGGGCTTGACGCGAAACAGGAACTGAACTTTCGCCGTTTCCAGGACGCGAGTCTGCAACAAGTTCAACTCGATCTCCAGCACCTCTCGCAACTGCTCATGCTGCAGTGGATGGAAGACCACAAGTTTGTCCAAGCGATTCATAAATTCCGGCGAAAAGGTTCTTCTGGCTGCCTCAACGGCGGTTCTGGTTACTTTTTCTTCCAGTTGCGGCCCGGGCATATCGGTTGGTTCGATGAACCCGAAACCTCCAGACAACAAATCGGAAATTCCAGAGGCGCCGAGGTTGGAAGTGAGAAAAATGATTGTCCGCGAGAGATCCACGCGCTGATTATTTCCCAGTGTGAGAGTGGCCTTGTCCAGGATGCCTAATAGCAATTGCCACAAGGCGTCGCTGGCTTTTTCGATTTCATCGAAGAGCAAGAAGCTCAGTTTCAGTTTTTCGGTGTGAAATTCCTGCAATGCTTCTTGCGTGATGAGGGGACGGGTTTCCCGGTGACCGAGATATCCCGGAGGCGAGCCGATTAATTTGGAGATTTCGTGGGAATGCTGGAACTCCGCGCAGTCCACCTTGATCATGGCATGGGGATTGCCAAACAGGACTTCTGCGGCAGCTTCCACCAGACGGGTCTTGCCGGTTCCCGTAGGGCCAAGGAAAAGAAGACTACCAAGTGGCCGGCCGGGTGAATTCAGACCCGCGCAGAGGACCTGGTACAAATCCGCGAGCGCTTGAACACCCTCCTCCTGACCAACAATTTTCGAGCGGAGCGCCGACTGGAACGCCATGACCTCTGGGCTGTGTAACGAAGGAGAAAGAATACTAGGAGCCGCGCACATGAGAACCTCCAATTAGGGTTGAATGTTCTGTATGAGTGGTTGAAGAAAATTGATGTGAAGGAATGGCCAGAGCGCGCAAGCGGGAGCCTGCGCAGCCTGGCCGGGATGCAGGTATCAATTTCTGGAGTTGGGCGCTTCTTCTGCGATAGGCACGCACCAACTGGGGACGGCCCTCTCCCGCTTACGTGGCGGGTTAATTGGGGCCGGAGTTCTCTTGTTCTCTGAATCGGGCTGATCGTTCGGCTGAGCCGGAGGGTTGGAAGTCTCTTCGCGCTCGGTATGGTCCGTAGAGTTTTCATCGTGGCTCGAGGCGCGCAAGCACTTCTTGAAGAACTCGCGGACGCGGTAGCGAGCTTTGTGCAGCTGGGATTTGGAAGTTCCCGTGGCGCAACCCAGCATGGCAGCAACCTCGCCGTGCCGATAACCGTGAAGGTCGTGGAGCACGAGAGCTTTTCGGAGCCCAGTGGACAATTGCGAGACCGCGCTTCGCAGAATGATGCAATCCGCCAAGCTCTCGATGCGCCGGTCGGGTACTCCCAATTCAACGGGAGGGCGGCCGTTTTCTTTGTCAGGCTCGGCGATTTCATCGAGAGAGGTTTCCTTGTGTTTCTTTTTGCGAAAGCACATGAGCACGGTGTTGCGGGTAACTTGATGGAGCCAGGTGGTGAAGGCGGATTGACCGCGAAACTCGCGGATGCCGCGGAGCACGGCGAGAAAAGTCTCCTGAGTCAAATCCTCAGCTTGCGTTGGATTTTTCACCATGCGCAGACAGAGGGCGTAGACCCGCCGATTATGCAAACGATAAAGAAAATCAAATGCAGCCGCGTTGCCTAGCTGAGCCAGTCGCAGCGCTTCAGGTTCTGAGAAACAACTTGTTTCAGGTTGCATCGGATTTATTCCTTTTTCCTTTCTGCACACCCCTAGCGAACTGAATTCAGAGCACAACATTCTCTTGTGAGGCTGATAGCGCCTTCGGCAGGAAGCCAGCAGCGGACTAAAAGCCAATAGGAGCCCAAAAGAAATGACGAGTCGGCTAGGAGCAGTTGAGGTGCCAGATGGAGTGGACCACGCTAAGAGGCTAAGGCGGGACGACTTACTCGACTAATTGGAGCAAGTACCGCGAAATGCGCTGGTACTAGTTCGTGTAAATTGTGCTTGTTTTGAAGTGGACTGCATTTGGAGTGCCTTGATGCCAAGTGAGTTGTTCTCCAGCGGTCCTATGTTGATCGTGAATCCGTACTAGGCCGAATCTTCGGTGATGAATTGTAACTGCCAGTTGGCGGTGGGCTGGCCGGTTTGTTCGGCGATGGGACGAAGAGTTACGGTTTGTTGCTGATCGGGGAATTCGGCGGGCGTGTAGCAAAAGCTGGTGGCAGCGATGGGAACCGCGAAGGGCCGCACTGTGTGCGAGGCTGCGGGTGAGGTTTGGAGTTTTGTTGGAGAGAGTTCGTTTTCGGTGGTGAGTTCATTGAAATAGGCGGGCTCGTCAAATTCGGAAGCGCCGAGGAGCCAGGGGCCATACGAAAAGGCGAACAGTTTTTTGTCGTTGGATTGGGGACGCAGAGACATGGCGTAGTGGACCGTAAGGACATCGCCTGCGTTCCAGCGGCGGTGGATATTCACGTATCCGTTTTCAACGGGAGACGGAGTGGGTGCGTTGTTGAGATTGATGGCGAGTGAGGCGGCCCATTCCGGTTTGCGGATTCGGAGTAGTGCGGGTGAATTGGCGGCGCCGGTGATAGAGATCGTGACTGATCCATCGTGTGCGAGGGACGACGCTGCGGCGGCGGAGAGGTTTGAGGATTTCGCGAGTAGCTTGTCCGCGTGACTATCAAATGGCAAGTCGTACGACAGTGCGCCGTCTTCGGCATGGAAAACGTTGGCGTGGATATCAGGGAAAGCGCGCAAACCATGCACGGTGCAGCACCACCAGGCGCGGGCTGCTCCATCAGCGGCGAAACCGGTGTCCGTCAAGACGCGATGACCGAAATCGCCGGTGGAGAACTGGTTGAACGCGAATTCGTTGAAAATGGCGCGCTCGGCCATCGCGAGATATTTGGGATTGGCGCTGGCTTTCCAGAGAGAAAGGCTCAGGCGTACCCAATCGGCTTCGGCGCAGCCTTCGGTGCGATGTTTGTTGGGGCTCCAACCTTCGGGGACGCCTCCGGTAATCAAGAGGTCTTGAGATTGCGCGATGCCTTGCCAAGCGGCTTCACACTGGCGCAGATATATTGGTTCAGAGGTGGCTTGATAGAGATCCATGACGCCGCGGAGGCTGGTGAGGTAACCGTGGACATGATCGCCGGGGCGGCGCTCAACGACGACGGCAATTTGCCCGGCGACATCTTTGTAACGAGCGTCGTGAGTGGCGAGGTAGAGATTGGAGAGACCTTCGGTTTGCTGCATCCAGCAGATGTAGCTGGAAGCGAAATGAGCGGCGCCGAATTCATCGCGGATTTGTTGGGAGAGCATGAGCGGAGCGATGCGAACGAGGAAATCGCCCAGGCGGGCGGACGCGGCTAGAACCTGGGAGGAGGGTTTGTAGCGGTAATACTCGAGAAGGCCGACGAGAAGGCGGCCATTGCCCCAAAGCAGGGCGAGGTCCTCATCCGTTGGGTGATCGAAGTGGAAGGTGCTGCCGAAATAGCCATCGGGCTTCTGCAAGGCAATGGTTTTTTGCACAAGAGGATTCAGGCCCGGGAAGTTGGCGCCATAGACACGAGCAGCGGTGGCTAGCGCGCCGATGTAGCGGCCAGAAAGATCGCCGCTGAATTCTGTAAAACGGCGGCCGGGAGTGGGGCGAACATCGGCGAGGAGGAATTCCCCGGTGAAGGAGGGAGACGTGCCGGAGAGGACGCGGCGAAGGGTGAGATCGTAACGGTCGTGGAGGGGAGCGTGGGCTTCACGGGGAGAGGACGGATCTGTGGATAGTGCTGGAGACAGAGTTTTGGCTGACAGAGGAGTGCTACCGGCCAACAGAGGTGCTGCCGCTGCTGATTTTAGGAAGTTTCTGCGATTCATGGTGGCACCTTGGAGCGTCAATCGAGCGTAGCATGCGAGGAGAGTTTTCAGTAGTCAGTTGTCAGTTTTGAAATTTCGGAGAACAGGAGCGCAAACTTCAAAATAAAGATTGCGCGGGGTTCGTAGAGCACACAGAGTTCGCGGAGAAGAGAAGGGGCCCCAAGACATACTCAAGTGATATCCTCGTGAGAATCACGATGTCCGCCAACACTCAGCTTATCGTATGCCGTTTGATAGTGTTGGCGGCTTTTGCGCCAGCGGCAGCGGCCGATACCGTCATTTACAGGTTCGCTGGCGTAAATTCGGCCGCAGGCGGCGATGGACAGAAGGTAGCGTTCACGTACATGACTTCGGAGTTTGTCAGACCTTCTCCTTCCACAAAGGCGCCATTCATCGCGCTGGTCTCGTCGCAACTGAAATTCTGCACGAACTGCCAAGTCTCCACTTCCGTGCCTGCAGTCGTATTCCAGCCATCCAGCGAAGTTCTTGGCGATCAGATTGACATAGGCGATAACAGGAACAACGGATCTGTCTTTTCATTCCCTCGGGGAGCATTTACTGCTCCGGGAACGTACTATTCCACTTTTCCTTTCCATCCGGGAACTCTTGTTGTCAGTTGCAGCTCCAGCTTCCATCTACGAAACTGGCTTACATTCGGAATCAGCCGGCACCACTGTGGATTGCAAAATAAGTGATTTGGCAAATCGGTTTCTCTTTGGTTTGTTGGCGGCCGAGATGACATGGCTGCAGCAAGACGCGACGATTATGGCGCGATCCCTCCACTCCGTGCCGCATACTGCGCGGCACTATGGTCGGGATGACAATCAGGAGAGGAGACCCCAAAACCCAGGCACAAAATCCGTGCCTGGGGCGACCTGCGAGAAGTTTTCAGTAGTCAGTTCTATGTTTTCAGAGAAGAAAACCCAAAACCCAGGCACAGAATCCGTGCCTGGGGCACCCTCTGTGTTTCATTGCTTCTGCGTAATGAGCGGAGGCGACCTCAGGAAAAAACCGCAGGGATCGCGGACTCTCCCTGGGCTACATGGCGGCTATTTGGGGGCGAAGGCGTCGGCCAGGGACATGATTTTCAGTTGGGCGCGGAGATCTTCGAGCTTGGCTGGGCTGGTGATGGTGATTTCCACGGGTTGGTTGGGAATCAGGTCGAAATAGTTGTCGGAAGGAGTCGCGTCCAAGGAACCGAAAGAAAGGTAGACGCTGCGGGCCATGGCGAGGGAAGAGAGGCGTAGGCGATAGGCTTCGCCCGATTTAGCGAGATCTACGGAGATTTGCGGATTGGGAAGTGAGATGAGTTTCGCCGGCACCAGGTAGACTAAATTGCTGGAGAGGGTATTTCCATCAACGAGGAGATCGGCGACTACGAAAATGTTGGCGGCATCGGTGGCACTGGCGTTCACAAATTCTGCGAGTGGGCGCTGAATGTAGATTTTGCTGGAGAGTTCCGGGACCTGGATATCCTGCGTGGTGTCGGCGAGCGACTTTCCCTCCAGAGTGAAGACGCGGAGGCGCAGACGCGCGGTCGTGGGCGTGGTCTTATCGGAAAATACGTAGACGTTGAAGTTGCCGTCCGCGATGTGGGGAGAGACGAGAAGCGGGCTATAGAAGCGGCGCGCGTAATATTGCAGGGCTTTCCAGCGGCCGTAGTAATCAATGCTAGCCCATGAAGCAACCGGCCAACAATCGTTGAGCTGCCAAAAGATGGAGCCCATGGAACGCGGGCGAATGCGGCGAAGATGCTCGGCGCCGACCTTGATGCCTTCGGCCTGAAGAACCTGGCTGGCATAGAGGAAGGAAGCGAAATCGCGCGGCTCGGAATAATACTTGAGCATGTAATCGTGAATGATGGAATTGCCTTCGTTGTTTTTCTGATGGGCGAGCATGACAGGAGTGAAGATGCTGGCGCGGTCTTCGGGCGTCGTAAAAGCTTCGACGGTGCGCATTTCGGGGAAGGATTGAAAACCGTACTCGGTCATAAAGCGCGGGAAATGCTTTTCGTATTCGGAGAAGGGAACGCGGCCATGCCAGACGCTCCAATCATGGAAGTCGCCTGACATAAAGCTCGCTGAAGTTTCTTCGTAATCCGAGCTGGGAGAGCTGGGCCAGTAAGGAGTTTCGGGAGCGAGACGACTGGCGGTGCGGGCGATGATGCCACTGAAGACTGTGAGATAGTCCTGCCACATCTGAAAGCGGGTGGCGGCAGGAAGCTCCTTGCGGCCGTCCCAATTAAAGGCGCTCTCGGTTTCATTGTTGCCGGACCAGAGGATGATGCTGGGATGTTCACGCAGGCGGCGAAGCTGAAATTCGACTTCGGCTTCGACATTTTGTTTGAAGGCGTAGGTGCCGGGCTGCCAATCGTTGCCAAACATAAAATCCTGCCAGATCATGATGCCGAGTTCATCGCAGATGTCGTAGAACTCCTGAGTTTCGTAATAGCCGCCGCCCCAATGGCGAATCATGTTCATGTTGGCATCCACGGCGGATTGCAGGATGCGGCGATACTGCTCGGTGGTGACGCGAGTGGGGAAACTGTCGAAGGGAATGACGTCCGCGCCTTTGCCGAAAACGGGAATGCCGTTGATGATGAACTCGAAGGAACGGCCCCACTGATCGAGTTCGCGACGGAGAACGACGGAGCGGAGTCCGGCGCGCGTGGTGGATTGATCTTCGACGCGATTGCCGACGTGGAGCTGGGCATTGAATTTGTAGAGAGGTTGCGCGCCGTAACCTGCGGGGAACCAAAGCTGTGGGGAAGAGACCTCGATGGGAAGATCGATGCGATTGGGGCCGGCGTGGAGTTCGACGGCGCGTGAAAGTTCAACTTTTTTTCCGGCGTGAATGAAATCGAGAGTGACTTTGCCGGATGCATCTTCGGAGGCGGTGACTTCAACTTGTGCGGTCAGGTGAGCGACTTTTGCCGTGACATCCAGTTGCGCGATATGAAGATTGGAGATGCGCGCGGCTTCCCAAGCTTCCAATCGAACAGGGCGCCAGATGCCGCTGGTGACGAAACGAGGCCCCCAATCCCAGCCGTATTCATAAGCGGCTTTGCGGACGTAGGTTTTTTCTTCAGTGTGAGTTTGATCTCGCCATTTATCGGTGGCAGCAATTTTGGCAGCAGCTTTGATTGGTGAAGGGAACACTACGCGCAGCAGATTCGCACCCGGCTTCAAGAGCGGCTTCACGGGGACACGCCATTCGCGAAACATATTGTCGGCGGTGAGGACGAGCTTGCCGTTCAAATAGACTTCGGCATAAGCGTCGAGGCCCTCAAAGACGAGGTCGGCATTTTTGCGCGCGACAAAATCGGCGGGAACTTGGAGCGTGGCGCGATATTCCCAGTCGGCTTCTTCAATCCACTGGAGTTTGGCCTCGTTGTCGCGGAAGTAGGGATCGGGAATCAATTTGTTCCGCAGCAGGTCCAGGTGGACGCAGCCGGGAACCTGCGCAGGACGCCAAACGGAATTATCGGGAGCGGAAGCGTCTCCGGGAAGCTGGCGGAACTCCCAGCCGGATTGCAGTGGGATCGCGAGTTTCTGAAAGGGAGATTGCGCAAGAGCGAGGAGGGGAAAGATAAAGGCGCATAGGGAAACAAAACTCACGCGTTTAAGATTCATCATTGACTCCGATAGTTGGTGAATTGAAATTGTTTCATGACCCTGGGAAGAAAACCCCAAGAAAAAGCCGCAGGGCTCGAAGACTCTCCCTGCGCTACAGGTGGTGACAGAAGAGCTGGGTACAGTGTACTGCAAAAGACGGCGCAATTTTGTGCGGGCGAGAAAGAAGTTGTATAGAATCCGGACAGATGAAACGCCAGGAGGCGGCATGAGAGTTGTGATCTTGATGGTTGGTGCGGTGTTGACGATGAGCGCAGGGGCCATGGGGCAAACGCAAAAGGTGGCGGCGCCGGGGAATGCCGCGGAAAAGGTGATTATTGATACGGACATTGGAGATGACATTGATGATGCGTTTGCGATTGCGTTGGCCGTGCAAAGCCCGGAGCTGGAAATTCTGGGCGTGACGACAACATTTGGCGATACGGAAGCCCGCGCGAGGATTGTGGATCGCTTGCTGGGAGAAGCGGGGCGAGGGGACATTCCGGTGCTGGCGGGCGCCCCGACAAAGACTACCAACCCGATGAGCCAGAGGAGGTATGGAGAGGGAGGCCGATTCGGCAAAGCATCGCATGCGAGCGCGGCGGATTTTATCCTGCAGGAGATACAGAAGTATCCGGGGCAAATCACGCTGGTGGGAATCGGGCCGTTGCTAAATGTCGGCGCGGTGATTGACAAAGATGCGGCGACGTTCCGCAGGTTGAAGCGCGTGGTGATTATGGGTGGGTCCATCGAATGCGGCTACGGGGAGTTATGGTTTTGCCCGGAGCGCGGGCCCGATGCGGAATGGAACATCATCAACGATATCGGTGCGGCGAAGAAGTTGTTTGCGTCAGGAGTACCGTTGTATGTAATGCCGCTGGATTCGACGCAATTGAAGTTTGATGAGACGAAACGGGCCTACCTGTTTCGGCAAGGCACGCCGCTGACGGATGCGTTGACGCTGCTGTATCACGAGTGGGGGCAGGAAACGCCAACGCTGTTTGATCCAATGACGATCGCGTTCATCCTGAATCCGAAAATCTGCCCGGTGGGGCCGCTGCACATACGAGTAGACGACAAGGGATTTACGAGGAAGGATGCGGGAGAAGCGAATGCACAAGTGTGCATGAAGTCCGATGAAGCGGCATTTTTTCGATTGCTCATTGGGCGAATTGCGGGGAAGTGAAGGGGAATCGGGCCCTGAACGCCGACGGAAGAAGCCCAGGAAAATTCGAGAACACGGGCAGACGCCTTAGGATCTGTAGTTACAGAACCCGCGAATAAGCCGCAGGATTCGCGGACTCGCCCTGCGCTACATGAGAGCACGCCGGAGCTAACTATTTGGTGGTTGAAGAGGAGGCGGTGGAGTCGGCCAGTTTGAGGATCAGGACCTGGCCGTTGGAATGGAAGGAGCCGCCCGTGGCGGTTTTTGCTTCCTGCATGGGATCTTTGGGTAGGAAATGACAAACCGCGGCGACGAGGCCGGTGGAGGAAAGAGTTTTCTCGACGTAATCGCGTTCGAGGTCGATATCAGGATCGATCTTGTGAGTGAGACCGTTGTTGCGCTGATCGCGTTCAAAACCGATGTCGTGCGTGGCGGCGCCTACCCAGAGCATTTGTCCGTTGATGGTGAAAGGCGCCTTCCAGATGCGCAAGTGATTGCGAGATTCGACGACCTTGATGGGTTCGGCGTGGGCCCAGCCATAATCCTGCGGGCGGCCGAAGAGATAGAGCTGGCTCATCGGCATGGTTAGATAGGACTCTTTTTCAAAACTGGCGATTGCGCCGAGCAGGATTGTGGATTTTACGTCGGCGTCCACATGGACCCATCCGGCCGCAGTGAAGACTCTCTTCATGGCGTCCTCGTCGCCAATAATCAGGAAGTTGACCATGTCGCCGGGATTGCCTTGCTTATCGCCGATGCGTCGGGGAATTTTCGCGAATAAATCATTATTGATGCCAGCGATGGATTGTACCTGGCGCGCGACCTCGCGAGGGCTGGAGGAGTCTACCGGATAGAGCTCCACCTTCACAGTGTAAGAGCCCGTTGGAGAATCGCTAGCGGATTGATTGATTCCCAGAGTCAATTGGCCTGCCACGGGAGAGATGAGGTCTTTATTTGCACCGAGCAGAAAGGCTTGAGCAACATCAGGTTCGCCGATCCTGGCGATTAGCGCACCGCGGCCGGAGCCATTATCAGGAAGATTGCGAAGGAGATCCTTGAAGCCGCGGGCCAGACCGGCGGGACCAGTATCGGCCTTGGCATCGGAATAGCTGAAGGTACCAGTGGCCGTGACAACGATGCGCTGGCCGGGTTCGAGTGTGATGCCAGTGTTTGTCCAGATTTTGCTACCATCGAGGGTGAATTCCTTGGAGAGGGGTTGCTTTGCGGAGGAGGAGGTTGAGGTTGCAGCTTGGGCTGCGGGCTGCGGGTTTGAGGTAGTTGCCGGCGGTGCATCGTTGCCAGTGGTTTGCGCGGTAAGGCGAGCGGGTGAAGCAAAAAAAAGGGCGAGAGATGCAAGGGCGAGCATAGAAGAAGATCGAGTGCGCATAAACGAAAGAACGCTCCTTACGACGGATGTCTTCATAATTAGCAAAAGTGAGAAGGGGGAAGCAAGCCCCTGCGATTGCATAAGGAAAGCGCCTGTACAACGAGATTGAGGGATGGAGCCATCCATTAAGTATGGGAGCTTCTGCCCAGGGGAGAAAAAAGAGGGACGATTCCTTGACTGATCAGAAGGGCGCCTGTACATTGGCAGAAGGCAGCGGCAGTGCGATTCGTGAATGTCCGTATCCATAAGCGATACCGCCATGAATGCCTCATGAGTCGGCCAGAACGCGCCCGCTAAAGTTCCAAACTGCCGGGCCTCGAATAATCAGATGATTCAAGGAACTGCCGGAAGAATTTGCGCAGTGCTGTTGATGCTCGGAGTGTCTCTGGGAGTAGCAAAGGGGCAGGGAAAGCCACCGGCAGCGCAGCAGAGAATGAGAGTTGCCGCGGCGAACTCGCCTGTGCGCGTGGACGGCAGCGAAGCGATGTTCACAACGATGTGCGCACTTTACGCGGGCGGGTACGAAGGGGAAGTGAGCGAGGACAATTGGTCGGCGTTCCGTGCGGAGATCAAACTACGGGCACGGAAGCAGCAAGGGCCGGCTGTGGAAGCGGTGCGTGAGTTTTATAAGCAGCACGAGTTGCGCGATCCCGGAGCAATGCTTTCGCGTTATGTGTGGTTTGGGCTGGTGGCGGGCCCCGCGCCGAAGTTCCAACCAGTGCTACGGCGGGACGAATTGCCTCCGGAAATGCTTGCCTTGGAAGGCTTTAGCGAAATTCTCTCGAACTACTACACGGAACAGAACATTGGACAAATGTGGCGGCAGGTGCAACCGGTGTACGAGCGGGAGATCGAGCGCTTGCATGATCCGGTGTCGCAGACGGTGATGGAGTCCACAGCGTACCTTCGGGAAATCCTTGATCCGACGAAACCGGGGACGTTTACGATCGTCGTGGAGCCGCTGGTAGGGCGAATCACGAACGTGCGGAATTACGGAGACGCCTACGCAATCATTTTGAGCGGGAGCGAAGAGATACCTGTGGACGTGGTGCGGCACGCGTTTCTGCATTTTCTGTTGGACCCGCTGCCTTTGATGTACCCACACGTGACAGTTGTCAAGCGGCCGCTGTTTGAGTTGGCGGCGAAAGCACCACGGCTGGCGCCGGACCTGAAGGATGATTACTTTTCGTGGTTTTCGGAATGCATGGTGCGGGCGGTGGAGTTGAAGTTGAAAAGGATGTCGCCTAGCGAGCGGGAAGCGGCGCTGACGGCGGACGACACCGGCGGTTACGTGATGGTGCGGACTATATTCAAGGCGTTGGGTGATTTTGAGAAGTCCGAGCCTTCAATGCGCATCTATTTTCCAGACATGGTGCGCGGGATCGACTTGAAAGCCGAGCAGCAGCGCGTGGCGGCAATCACGTTTTCGCCACAAGAGACTCAAGAAGAGGCAGCACAACTTAAGAGCGAAGACGTGGCGCGGCTGCACCGGCAAAAAGTGACCACGGTGCCCGACGATCAAGAGGCACTGGCCCAATTGACGGAAGGGGAGCGGCGCATCGCAGAGCGGAACGCGCGTGCAGCGGAGAGTTCATTCAAGAGTGTTCTGACCAAATACCCGGATCAGACGCGCGCGTGGTACGGATTGGGACTAGTGGCGTTGCTGGACCACGATGGCCCACGAGCGAAGGAGATCTTTGGAAGGTTGACGACGGGAGAACACGCGGCGACACAGGACCCCATGGTGCTGTCATGGTCTCACGTGTACCTCGGACGGATTTACGATGATGAAGGGCAGTTGGAGAAGTCGAAGACGGAGTATCAGGCAGCACTCACAGTACAAGGGGCTCCGGCCCAGGCGCAGCAGGCAGCCCAAAAGGGGCTGGGCGAACTGGACCTAAGGAAACCCGCAGAGAGGCCCTGACTAGAAAGAAGGAGAAGGGAAAATGAAACGGATGAAGATGGAATTGGGTATAGCGATGGTCGCGGGGATGCTTTTGATCGGGGGAGAAGTGGCCTTGGCGCAGGCGCCTGCTGCGCAGCAACCGAGCACCCCGGCGCAGACGGACAAAGACAAAACGCCCGCGCCGATAACGACACAACCGCTGACGCTGGACGCAACGCCGCCGCCCGTCAGCGCGGAGGAAGATGCAGCAATGAAGACGTTTCGTGACGCGCCCCTTACCGACGTGCCGAAGAAAAATCAGCTCGGCGAAGACTTTGTGCAGAAATACCCGGAGAGCCGATACCGACTGGAAGTATACAGCTGGCTGGTAAAAGGCTATCTGGGAGTGAACAACGTAGACAAGATGGAAGCGGCGGGAGACAAGTTATTGGCGATTGAGCCGAATGACGCCCTGACGCTGGCCATCGTGGGCTCGACGTTGCCGCGCGCATTGAGCGGGAGCATGTCGCCACAGGACATTCAAAAACGCCTGGAAAAGGCGGAACAGTTTTCGAAGAAGGCCCTGGATCTTATTCCGGCCCTGGCCAAGCCGGCGAGCTACACAGACGAACAATTCACTGCGGCGAAGAATCAGACAAGCGCGATGGCATATAGCGGTCTCGGCGTGGTGGCCTACCGCCGGGGGAAGTATGCAGACGCCATTTCAAACCTGGAGCAGTCCGTGAAGATTGATCCCAACCCCGATTCGGTGAATTATTATTTATTGGGGATCTCGAATGAGAAGGCTTCACATTTCGAAGATGCCATCGCGGCGTTCATGAAGTGCTCCACTATGCCGGGAGGGCTAGTGGACCGGTGCAAGGCGGGCATCGAGGAAGCGAAGAAGCTATCCACGACACAACTGAGCGTGCCGAAATAAGACCGCCCCTGCCGCGGAAGGTCCGGAGTCAAGGTTATGAACCGCGGGGATGATGAACAGTTAGAAGAGAGACTGGGGTATGAGTTCCGTGACCCTGAATTGCTGGACCGCGCGCTGACGCATAGTTCAGCGGTTCCGGAGCTGCGCAGCGCCCGCGGCGAAGAGATTACTTTCAGCGGTTCCGCAGTACAGGACAACGAGCGGCTGGAGTTCCTGGGAGACGCGGTGCTGGAACTATTGACCAGTGAATACCTGCTGGCAAATTTCCCCGAATGGAAGGAAGGGCAGCTATCCAAGAGCCGGGCGCGCATCGTCAATGCCCATTCACTGGAAGGGGCAGCGCGCGGATTGGGGATAGGGGAGTACTTGCGCCTGGGACGCGGCGAAGAGAAAACCGGTGGAAGGGAAAAGCCCGCGCTGCTGGCGGATGCGTTTGAAGCGGTGGTGGCGGCGATGTATCTGGATGGCGGGCTGGATCCGGTGAGAGTTTTGCTGAAGCGGACGGTTTTTCAATTGGCTCTGGATAGCGGAGAGCGCATATCCGAATCCGACCGCAAGAGCGCGTTGCAGGAATTTCTGCAAGGCCGGGGCGAACAGCCCGCGGAATACCGGCTGGCCGGGGAAACAGGCCCAGATCATCAGAAGACATTTCTTGTGGAGGTGTGGGTGAAGGGCGAATGCCTGGCCAACGCCGAAGGCAGCACGAAAAAAGAAGCGGAACAGCGGGCGGCGCGCAGCGCGCTAGAGAGGTTGCAACAAGTGGAAGAAAATGCCAGCGAAAAGGTGGAACCGAATGCCGGATGACACTCTCCCACCGGAGACATCCCCTCCGGTGATCCAAGGGGGAACCGCGCGAGAAGAAACGCCATCGCCTGAATTGCAGGGCATCGCGACACCCGGTGAATCGTCACTGGAAGAGCCGCATGATCTTGAGGCGAACAAGACGACAATTTCCGAATATCTTGAATCGCTACTGGTGACGGTAATCCTGGCGCTGTTCGGCACGAGTTTCGTGGTGCAGGCATTCAAGATTCCCTCGCCGTCGATGGAGCGGACGCTACTTGTTGGCGATCATCTGCTGGTGAATAAATTTATTTTTGGCGGACGCGGGGCATGGTACGACAGATTATTGCCGTACCGGGAGTTGGAGCGCGGCGACATCATCGTCTTCAAGTATCCTTACCAGGATCATGCGCACTACGTGAAGCGCGTAATTGGATTGCCTGGCGAACACCTGAAGATGGTGGACCAACAGGTCTACATCAACGGGAACCTATTGAATGAGCCGTATGTAGTGCACGATCCGGGAGTTGGTTACGATCCGCTGAACTACTCGTTTCCACCGGTGGGCAACCAGATCTATGTGTCGCCAGTGATTCCCGAGTGGGCGCGGGACATCCACAAATACATTCAGGGAGATGAACTGGTGATTCCGCCTGGAAAATATTTCGCGATGGGAGACAACCGGGATCACAGTTCAGACAGCCGCTACTGGGGATTCGTGGACCGCGACGCGATCATGGGACGGCCGTTCATGATTTACTGGTCGGTAGACGCCAACAGCAGCGATTACAGTGACACATCCTTTGTGCAGAGGGTTATTGGAGTCTTTGATACGCTCGTGCACCTTTCGTCGCGTACACGCTGGAGCCGGATGCTGCATACCGTGCATTGAGCGCGAAGCGCAATTCTTCTGTGGGGAGACTCTACGACAGGTCTACACTGGTTCGTGATTTTTTGAGGGACTCCCATCGGCATGAGGCCAACCAGGAAATACGGAAAAACTGCGATAGTCATACTGGTGCTGCTGATTGCAGCGCAGGTGTGTGCGTACTTTGTTGCGCGCACGCACCGCATGCACGGATACCTTATCGCGCACCTGGAGAGTGCCTTCGGGAGGCCGGTGACAGTCGGCCATTTCTCGGCGCAGATCCTGCCGATTCCAGAGGTGGATGCCGACGAGATCACCATTGGAGAGGATCCGGCATTCGGCAACGAGTACTTCCTTCGCGCGGAGCGCATGACCGCGAGCCTGCGTTGGATGGGCCTTTTGCGCGGCCATTTTGAGTTTGGGACGATGTCGCTGAGCAGACCGAGCTTGATTCTTGTGCGCAACACGCAGGGACGTTGGAACCTGGAGGACTGGCTGCCCGCGGTGAAAACGAAGCCTGGAAACGCGGGAATATCTTACGGACCGCAACAGTTGGCGAAATCAACAAATCACCTGCAGAAGATCAAGTTCGACGAAGGCCGCATAAACTTCAAGGAGGGCGAAGAAAAGAGGCCGTTCGCCTTCACGGCGGTTTCCGGAAGCGTGGAGCAAGTTTCGCCGGGACGCTGGCAATTGCGATTGGAAGCGCAACCATGGCGAAGTGGAGTGTCGATGCAATCCACCGGGACATTGCAAGTGCGCGGAGATTTGGCGGGAACGTCGGCACGGTTGCAACCGGCGCAGATCCAGTTGCATTGGGAACGGGTTTCGATTGCGGATCTGTTCCGGCTGGCCACGGGGAATGATCCCGGAGTGCGGGGAGAGTTTGCGTTGGATGGAACCGCAAGCGTGGGCAAAGAGAATCCGGGCGAGGGCACGGCGGGAATCTGGCAGTTTGATATGCGAGCGCGAGCAACCCAGATTCACCGATGGGATTTGACGGAACGAAACGATAATCCACGGGTGAATCTGAACTTGAAAGGGGAATGGAACCTGGTGGCGGGAACAGGACACGCGGAGGAGATGACCATCGAACTCCCGGGATCGCACCTGCAAGGCTCCGCCGATTTGCAGATTGCCGGTCCGCTGGAATGGAGCGCGCAAATTGACCGCTCAGGAGTGCAGGCAACGGATCTTCTTGCGTGGTACCGCGCGTTTCAGCCAGACGTGTCGGACGAAGTGGCAGCGGATGACTTCTTCACTGGAGAAGCCACAGTGCATGGTTGGCCGCTGCAGTGGGATGAGGCGAGGGTCGCGAGCGGAGGAGGAAGCCTGCGGTTGCCCGGTTTCCAGGCACCCGTGCGGATTAGTGAGGTGCACGGAGGGATGCGCGGGGAGAAATTCAGCGTCGAGCCGGTGCAGTTGACATTCGGGCCGACCGCCAAAGAAGCCACGGCTGCGTCTAAAACGCAGAAGGCGGCGACGAAGGGGAAGACAAGTGTGGTTCCGGCAAACGCGATTGAGCTGCAACTGGTACAGGATTTTGGGGCAAGCCATGGCGACTTGCGAATTCAGGGGCGGATGGAGGGAGTGCAGAATATTTTCAGGGCAACGGCGGCATTAGGCTACACATTAAATCATGGCTGGGAGCTGAATGGGAGCGTTGCCACTTCGATGGATTTGAGCTGGGAAAAAGGATATCAGGGGAGAAAGTGGAACGGCGCGGCGGAATTGAAAAAAGCGGAACTGCAAGTGGCCGGATTGAACCAGCCGTTGAATCTGGATGAAGTCACCGTGGAATGGAAAAACGGTCAGCGGGAGGCTACGATCACGCGCGCCGGCGCCTTTGGGGCATCGTGGTCGGGTGGAATTCAAGAGTCTGCGGCGAAGAATGCATTTGGCGGAAGCGACTGGGGGTTTCGTTTGCACGTGGATCATCTGGATGCCACGGAGCTCGACCGGTGGTTTGGACCCAGGGCAAGGCCGAACTGGCTACAGCGGCTGTTAACATCGTTGCTGGAAAGAAATAATCCCGGAGCGAGACCCAGCGAACTGCTGCGACGAATCTCAGCCGAAGGCGAGTTGATCGCAGACAGCGTTTCGATTGAAAAAGTGAAATTGGGAAAGGTGAAAGCAAATCTGGCGTTTCACAACCTTCATCTGGAGGTGAGCGGGGCGGAGGCGCAATGGGCCGGAGGCGTGGTGCAGGGTGGAATGCTGGCTGCGTTTTCAGCTTCGCCGAGCTACAAGATCGTGGCGGGATTTGACGGTGTTGAGCTTTCGGCGCTCCCCTGGGCGAGGCTCTGGACCGAGCGCTGGGCGGGCACCGCGAAGGGTTCACTTCAATTGACAACCAAAGGGGTGGGCCGGGACGAGTTGCTGAAAGGGCTGGATGGACTTGGAGAAATGAAGTTGAAAGGCGTCGAATTTCGCGGTTGGGATGTTGTCGGCAGCATGGAAGCGGGCGCGCCTCGCCTGGGATTGTCCCGTTGGAAGAGCGGTGAAGGAGAATTCCAGGTGAAAGACCGCACCGTGAATTTCGACGGCGTTCGGCTCGAAGGGCTGAAAGGGCCAATGGAACTCGCGGGAACGCTGGGTTTTGGGCAGGACGCGAAAATCACGATAGCGCCGATTGACCCACGACAGCCGAACACGAAGGGGAGCCCCGCTGCGCGGAGTTTTCAGATGAGCGGAAACGCGGACGCCCTGCAAATTCACATTGAACCCACGGCAGTGGCGCAGGCGAAACCTTGAGGGTGGTAAGTTCAAGAAACATTAGCGATTCAGGAGAGTGCCATGAAGCGATTGCTGTTGTGCTTGGGCTTGCTGACTCTGGCTGCGGCGCCACGGGGCACCGCGCAAGAGTCCTTCACGCTGGAGCAAGTTCTGAGCGCGCCATTCCCCGCGCACCTGGTGGCATCGAAAAGCGGCGAGCGGTTGGCATGGACGCTCGATGAGCGGGGCCATCGCAATATATGGGTTGCAGAGGGACCGAGCTTTGCGGCACGGCGCTTGACCGCGTACAACGAAGACGATGGCGGTGAGCTTTCTCAACTGCAATTCACGCCCGATAGTGCCTCGATTGTGTACGTGCGAGGTGAAGGAAAGAACGGTGCGGGACAGTACGCCAACCCGACGAGCAACCCAGCGGGAGCAGAGCAGGCCGTTTGGAGAATTCCATGGAGCGGCGGAGAACCCACAAAAATCGACGCAGGGAGTTCACCGCACCTTTCGATGCACGGGAAAATTGCTTATGCGAGAGACGGGCAGATCTGGGTATTGAACATGGCGGCTGGAGAAAAGCCGAAGGAAGTGGTGGCGCGCGGGAAAACTGAACCGGTGGCGTGGTCGCCGGACGGAACAAGGCTGCTTTTCACGTCGCGGCGCGGAGATCATGGTTTTGTGGGGATTTATGATGAGAAGTCACAAACGGTGAAATACCTTGCGCCCGCGGTGGATTGGGATATTGATCCGGTATGGTCGCTGGATGGAAAGCGGGTGGCGTACGCGCGGTTGCAGAGCCAGACGCGTGATGAGGAAGAGCGCTCTTACAGTGAACCGGACCGCACCGTGGTCTGGGCGATTTGGGTAGCTGACGCTGAGACCGGCGCCGCACGGGAAATTTGGCACAGTGGCACGTCGTTGCAATCATCCTATCCAGAGATGGCGGAGGATACGGGAGGCGGCGTGCTAAATTGGGCCGCGGATAATCGCATTGTGTTCGCCAGCGAAGCGGACGGCTGGCAACATCTTTATTCAATTGCGGCGGATGGCGGTGCGGCGAAGCTGTTGACGCCGGGAAATTGCGAGGCGGAGCAGTGGTCGTTTTCAGATGATAAGCGCGCAGTATTATTCAATTCCAATTGCGAAGACGTGGACCGGCGACATTTGTGGCGAGTTGGCGTGACAGGAGGCACCCCGGAAGCGATCACCACGGGCGACAGCATCGAATGGGGCGGAGTGCTTCTGAGCGGCTCGCAACGGCTGGCGTATTTTTCTTCGGACGCTAAACATACAGGGAGGACGTTCGTGCGGGAGATAGCGAAGAACGCGAATCCCATTGTGCTGGCGCCGCAGTCCGTGCCAGCGGATTTTCCGGGGGAGCAGCTTGTTACACCACAGCAGGTGGTTTTCAAAGCGGGGGATGGACTGGAGATTCACGGGCAGTTATTTGTTCCGCGTGATTTCAAGCCGGGGGAGAAGCGAGCGGGGCTGCTCTTTTTCCACGGCGGGCCGCCACGACAGATGCTGCTGGGCTGGCATTACATGTACTACTACTCAAATGCCTATGGGATGAACCAATACCTGGCGAGTCGCGGCTACATTGTGCTTTCCGTGAATTACCGCGACGGAATCGGCTACGGGCGAGCTTTCCGCGAAGCCACGAATCATGGACCGAAAGGCGCGAGCGAGTATCAGGATGTGGTGGCTGCCGGGAAATACCTGGCGTCACGCAGCGAAGTGGACGCGAAGCGCATCGGGCTGTGGGGCGGGAGTTACGGCGGGTACTTGACGGCGCTGGGGTTGGCGCGCAACTCAGATTTATTCGCAGCTGGCGTGGATATGCATGGGGTACACGATTGGAAGATGGATATCTGGGACGATAAATATGTTGCGCCGCAGTGGACGAAGGTACCGTTAGATTCTTCGCCGGTGGCTTCCGTGGATACCTGGAAATCGCCGGTGCTATTTATTCATGGGGACGACGACCGTAACGTCGGATTTTCGCAGACAGTGGATTTGATTGCGCGGTTGCGGACCAAGGGCGTGCACCTGGAGCAACTTGTGTTTCCGGATGAGATACACGATTTTCTGCTGCACCGGCACTGGGTGGAGGCGTACCGGGCGGGGAGCGAGTTTTTCGACCGGCAACTTGGCGGAGAGAAAAAATAGTGGCGGGGCGTGGCAGGAGCGCTGCATGGCGCGTGGCGAGTTGCGTTACGCTGCTGGCGGGATGGATTGGCGCGGCAGGCGGAGACCAGCGAGTGGTGCTGCTGCCGCGGCTACAGGTGGGGCAAGCAATAAATTACGAAGTGCATGGACGCGTGCAGCGTCACGTGAAGACAGAGAGCCGCGTCTCGACGATGCTTCATCCGGGTGACGTGCAACGCGATGTGGCGATGCCGCTGACGTTTACCGCGAGCGAGATTCAACTGGAAAACGGAAGGCCGGTGGTTTCGGCGCATGTGGAGTTCGCTGCGAGGGCGCGAGAACCCGGGGAAAAAACTGCGCCTGCAAATGCAAGCGTGAAATTCCTGATGGCGCGGGATGGAAGCCTTGCGAAAGCCGAAGGTCTGGACGATGTAGCGCCGGAAAGGCAACTGGCCTGGGAATTCTGGATCTCGCGGTTTGGATTTGGCTGGACTTTACCGAAGGAGGGCGCGAAGCCCGGGGACAAATGGAAAACCGAAGCGCCGGAGAGATCTCCATCACCTATCGCTAATTTAGTTTGGGATACGGAAACGACCTATGTGGGGAATGACAAGTGTCCGCTGACTGCGTCGGAAACGTGCGCGAGTTTCTTGACGCGAGCAACGCTGAAGCAGAAATCGTCCGCGAAGGATGCGACGCCGGAGGATTACCGGCTGCACGAATTGCGCACATCGGGCACGGTGAAGGGCACAGACGAGATTGTCACGTATATTTCATTGACGAGCGGGTTGGTTGTGCGGGCGACGGAGGAGACGCAGCAGTCCATGGGCGTGACAATTGCAAAGGCAGACGGGACTAACGGCGTGCGCTATACGATTGATGCGAGCAGCCGGTTTGAGACGCTGCTGGTAACGGGTGTCGATCCCACCGGGAAGTGAGTAAGTCAGGCAGGAACTTCGCGGCGAGCGGGCGGAGCAAATTCATTTCACTCAATGTCCAGCAAGGTTTGAAAATCCGGGAGGCCTTCGCACAACTTCCTGAGCCTTTCTTGAATACCCGGCGTCAGGCCGATAAATTCAAAACCGCGGAGCGTGCCTTGCTCACGCCTGACGATGGCCATGATGCGTTCGCCGGCGATGAAGGAGAGCTGCACTTCTTCTCCAATCGCCAATGTTCCGGTGATAGCGGCCGATAAGCCGCTTTCACTGATTTCAAACATGGTGCCTTCCTGGTAAGTACCGTCCTTGCGCGCCACATAGATAGGTTGCATGTAGCGATGGCGCTGATGCCTGCGCCGCTCGGTGCCGGTGGATGTGTGCGGAGGCTGTTCGCTCTTGCTCTCGGTTTTCATATTGCAGCTCGTAGTTTGCGACGACGGTAACTGTCTTGGTGAAAGCATGCTTCTGCATAAACTACGGAAAGAATCGCCGTACAAAATGTATTTTCGGGTATTCCCGCAACCCTGTTCGCACGTAGAACCACGGTTGGCCCAAGAGGTGGGAATCGGAGTCTGCCGGAGAGGGTCCGGAACGGCGGGGCTTACAATTCCTAGAGTTCAAAGTAGCAAAGAGATTGGTGCCTGACAATGGTCCGGCCGGCCAGAGTTATGAAAGACTAACTTTCTAAGTCGCAAGGATGAAGCGGCAGAGAATCAGTTATGGATGGTGCGGCGCGGGGTGGGTTTCCAGAGTGCGGATCGTCGGAGCGAACACGATTTCTGAAGGAATGTGAGGGGGAAAGCAACCCCAAGACCCACCCTCAACAAAACCAGGGCGGGGCACCCGGCCGCAATACTACTCGTTCCATGGCGATTTGGAGGACTTGGTATAATGGTGGTTTCGACTGGGCTTGATGGGCCAGGAGGAGACGCTTGCTATGAATTTCAGGCTGCACAGCACATATCAACCGCGGGGAGACCAGCCTGCCGCGATCGAGCAGCTTATGCGCGGGTTGAAGGCGGGAGAGAAGCACCAGGTGCTGCTGGGTGTGACGGGTTCGGGCAAGACGTTCACGATGGCGAAAGTGATCGAGGAGGCGAACCGTCCCGCGCTGGTGCTGGCGCACAACAAAACGCTGGCGGCGCAGCTCTACCACGAGTTCAAAGGATTCTTTCCCGAAAACGCGGTGGAGTATTTCGTGAGCTACTACGATTTTTACCAGCCGGAAGCGTATGTGCCCTCCGCGGACATTTATATTGATAAAGAAGCGACGATCAACGACGAACTGGACAAGCTGCGGATGAGTGCGACGCGGTCGCTGTTTGAGCGGCGCGACGTCGTGATTGTGGCGTCAGTTTCTTGCATCTACGGAATTGGCTCCCCGGAAGCGTATTACGGGATGCTGGTGATGCTGGAAAAAGGCCAGCAGACTTCGCGGGAAGCGCTGCTGCGACGATTCGTGGACATCCAATACGAGCGCAGCGAAGACTTGAGGCGGGGAACGTTTCGCGTGCGCGGCGACATCATCGAAATTTATCCGACGTATGAAGATCAGGGCTACCGGATTGAAATGTGGGGCGACCAGATTGATACGTTGCGGCAGATTGATCCGCTGACGGGCGAAATCCGCGCTGGGCAGGAAGATATTGGCCGCGTGCCCATCTATCCGAAGACGCACTATGTGATGCCGCAAGAGCAGCGCGACCGGGCGATTGTCAGCATCCAGGAAGAGCTGGGCTGGTGGAAGAAGGAACTGGAGAAGCAAAACAAGTTTGTGGAAGCGCAGCGGGTGGTGCAGCGCACGATGTTTGATATCGAGATGATGCGCACGATCGGCTACTGCCACGGCGTGGAGAATTATTCGCGGCACCTGAGCGGACGTTTGCCGGGGGAAGCGCCGCCGACGCTGCTGGATTATGTGCCACAGGATTATCTGTTGTTTGTGGATGAGGCGCATGTGTCGATTCCACAGGTGGGCGGAATGTCTCATGGCGATAGGTCGCGAAAGCAGACGCTGGTGGACTACGGATTTCGCATGCCGTCGGCACTGGATAACCGGCCGCTGACGTTTGAAGAATTTGAGCATCGGATGAATCAGGTAATTTATGTTTCGGCGACGCCGGGGCATTACGAATTGACACGATCCGGAGGCGTGGTAGTCGAGCAGGTGATCCGGCCAACGGGATTAATCGATCCAGAGGTGGAAGTGCGCCCGGTGAAGGGGCAGGTGGATGACCTGCTGGAGGAGATACGCGTGCGCGCGGAGAGAAACGAGCGCGTCTTGGTGACGACGTTGACAAAGCGCATGGCGGAAGATTTGAGCGAATATTTTTCGGAGATTGGCGTGCGCTGCCGCTATCTGCACTCGGAAGTGGAGACGCTGGACCGCATCAAAATTCTGCGAGATTTGCGGAAGGGCGAGTTTGATGTGCTGATTGGGATTAACCTGCTGCGCGAAGGATTGGATTTGCCGGAAGTTTCGCTGGTGGCGATTCTGGATGCGGACAAGGAAGGCTATTTGCGGAGCACGACTTCGCTGATACAGACGATGGGGCGGTGTGCGCGACACATTTCCGGGAAAGCGATTCTGTACGCAGACCGGCGAACGAAATCGATGAATGAAGCGATTAGCGAAACGTACCGGAGGCGGGCGAAGCAACTGGAATACAACAAGGAAAACAACATCACGCCGCAATCGATTGTGAAGGGTGTGGACATGGAATTGGCGCACATCGTGGAAGCGGATTACGTGACGGTGCCGCTGGACGCCGGAGAATTAGATGCGGCGACGGCGAATATTCAGTCAGAGGAGCAGCTTGCGGAGATGCTGGCGAAGCTGGAAACGCAGATGAGGGAAGCGGCGAAGAAATTCGAGTTTGAGAAGGCGGCGCAGTTGCGGGACAGGATCAAGAGTTTGAAGCAACAGGATTTGGCGGGGATGTTTGGGAAGGAATCGGGGGAGGCGGCTGCAGGGGAGTCTGCCTGAAGTTTAGAAATGCGGAGCGATCCCTTCACTTCGGGACGGCAGAAACCGCCGCGCCTCCGGTCGGGATGACACAGACGGGGCATTGGCGGACGGGAAAAGGCCGGCGCACAGTGAGCGAGTGACTGCCTGGGGGGCAATCGCAAAAGCGGCGGCGAGCCGCCGCACTCCAAAACAACCTGGTCAGCTTCGGCGGCGGCGAAGTTCTTCGAGGGAATAGAAGGTGCCGCGCCAGGTGATGCCTCCTTGGCGCAAAGTGATGAAAGTGGAGCGGAGAAGCATATAGGTGAAAAGCAGCGCGCCGAGAGGGAGCGAGAGGCAATAGAGCGGGGAAACGCGCATGACGATGTCCACGCCGATGTGGAAGCAAAGCGCGATCAGCACAGCCATGGTGGCCAAAGAGCGAACCCAGCCGTGGCCAAGCAACATGCCGAGGAAGGGAAGTACGTTGAGAGCGATGACGCCGATAGATTGCACGGCGACCACGGGGCCGCTGAATTGAGCACTGGCAAAGAAATTCTTCTCCACACCGCGAATAAGGTTGCCGATGCCCGCGTGCCAGCGAACGGAAACGGCATCCTGGGCGACGGCAACACAAGAACGAAAACCACCGAGCTTGATCATTTTGCCGAGCTGGACGTCGTCAATCACGTCCATGGCGATGCGGCGATGAGTGCCGCAGGCTTCATAGGCGGCGCGCTGCACCATTTGAAAAACGCCAACACCAACGTAAGCGTGCGAACGGGGATTGGCGACCTGATGCGGGTCGATGACCATGGTAAAAGAAAGACCGAAAAACGTGATGAGCACTTTTTCCCAAAAGCCGATCATGACAACGTCACCGAACAGAGTGAGATGGTCGAGTTGGCGATCGCGAGCGAGTGCCACGGCGCGGCGCAGCGTGTCCGGCTTGAAACGCACGTCGGCATCCGTGAAGAGCAGCCAATCGCCGGAGGAGGCTTCGTAAGCTTTCTGAAGGGCATGGGGCTTACCGAGCCAGCCCTTGGGAAGTTCGCTGATGTGAACGACGCGCAGGCGATCGTGAGTGGCGGCGAAGTCGTCGAGAATACGTGAAGTGGTGTCTCGCGAGCGGTCGTCAACGGCAATGATTTCGAGGCGGGGATAATCGATTTCGATAAGGGTGGCAAGGGCAGCCGGCAGCTTTTCCTCTTCATCGCGAGCGGCGAAAATCAGCGAAATTCGCCGGCAATCGGCGTCTTTTGCGGGGGCGTAGCTTTTGAGCCATGGCAATTGCACAGCGCCATAGGCCACGCGCGGTCCATACGTGAGCCAGAGGAAAGCGATCAGGCCGAAAAGGAAGAGCCAGAAAAGGTGCATGCGGATTGGAGTCGAGAGCCAGCCTCAGGTTATGCTAGCACGGATGACGAAAAGCATTTCCATCGTGGGAGCGGGGCGAGTAGGCCGCGCGCTGGGGCGGCGGTTGCGGGAATTGGGCTGGCAGATTGGAGTAGTTGCGGCTCGAACGGAAGCTAGCGCACGAAAGGCTGTACGATTTATTGGGGAAGGGCAGGCACAGGCAGGAGTCACGCGGAAGATTTTCGGCTGCCAAACGATTCTGGTGAGTGTGCCGGACGACGCAATCGCCTGCGTGGCGGATGAACTGGCGCGCATGGGCGGTGAAGAGCTGCGCGACAAGATCGTGCTGCACACTAGCGGAGCGCTGAGTGCGAGCATGCTGCAGCCCGTAAGGGCTTGCGGCGCGGCGGCCGCTTCCATGCACCCCTTGCAGACTTTCAGCGGAGTTGGCGTGCCACCGCTGGAAGGAAAGGTTTTCGGGATAGAAGGCGACGAGATCGCAGTGCGCGTGGCGCGAAAAATTGCCCGCGAACTGGGAGGAACTCCCGTGGGCATCGCGGCGGAGATGAAATCGTTGTATCACGCCGCAGGGGCTTTCGCGGCGGGTCACGTGCTTGCGCTGGAAGAAGCCGGAGTACAAATCCTGATGAAGGCGGGAATGAAGAGACGGGAAGCGACGCTGGCCTTGCTATCGCTTTCGCGGCAGGTGATCGACCACTACCAGAAACTGGGGCCTCACAAATCATGGACCGGGCCGCTGTCGCGCGGCGATTATGGAGTAGTTGCGGGTCACGAAGAAGCTTTGCAACAGTATGCTCCGGAATTCCTGGAAGCATACCAGGCGGTAAGTCGGCTGGCAGCGCATGTGCTGGCGCATGATCCCGCCGGCACTCTGAACGAACTTGAACAGATTGCCGTTGCAACACAACACACATCGAGAAACAAAGGGGGACAGGCTTGACGCAACTTCAAATTCCCATACAGAGCGCCACGCTGAAAAACGGATTGCGAGTGGTGATTGCGCCAGACGCAACTTCGCCGGTGTTGACCATCGGGGTGTACTACAAAATAGGATTCCGCCTGGAGCCGCAGGGTCGCAGCGGATTCGCACATTTATTCGAGCATATGATGTTCCAGGGCTCAGAAAATGCCGCGAAGATGCAGCACATCAAGCTCGTGAATTCGAGTGGCGGCACGCTGAACGGCTCGACGATGTATGACGTAACAAATTATTACGAAGCGGTGCCTTCGAATGCGCTCGAGCGGGTGCTGTGGCTGGAAGCGGACCGCATGCGCGCGCTGAAAGTGGATGATGAGAACCTGCGCAACCAGCGGGACGTAGTGAAAGAAGAAGTGCGCGTCAACGTGCTTAACCAACCCTATGGCGGCTTTCCGTGGCTGGACATGCCGCCCGTGGCATTCCGCAACTGGGCGAATGCGCACAACTTCTACGGGGATTTTGGGGATTTGGATGCGGCGAGCCTGGCGGATGTTCAGAAGTTCTTCCGGACGTACTACGTACCGAATAACGCTGTTTTGTTGCTACTTGGTGACGTTAAACCGGAGGAAGGGTTCACTTTGGCAGAAAAATATTTCGCGCCTATTCCGGAGGGTGCCGCGCCGCCCTTTGCCGATCCCACGGAGCCGCCGCAGAAAGAGGAGCGGCGGGGACACGTGGAAGAAAAATTCGGGACACTGCCCGCAATGGCGATCGGCCACGTGCTGCCAAAGCGGCGCACGCCGGAATGGTTCGCGATGGCGCTGCTGGACCAGGCGCTGCACGGCGGACGCGCCGGGCGCATGTACCGCGAACTGGTGCTGGAAAAGCAGATTGCCGTGGAGGCAGATGGAGGGATCGACGACCTTTTTGGGTATAACGGGCCGACACAACTGACGACACGAATTTTGCATAAACCGGAATATTCCGCTGATGCTACCCTGACTGCATTCGATGCCGTGATCCGCGAAGTGCGGGAAAAAGGAATTAGCGAAGACGAACTGCAGCAACTTAAAGTGAAATGGCGCTCGGATTATTACTCGACGCTCGAAGGCGGAAGAGGCGGTTACATGCCGCGCTACGGGTTGATGCACTTGCTGGCGTGCTTCACGCTGTTTGACAACGAGCCGCAACTGGTGAATACGATCCTCGAGGGATTCCTCGAGGTGAATCGAGGGCAAGTGCAGCGAGTCGCGCAGAACTATTTGCGGGCAGAAAACCGCGCGATCGTATTTCGCACGCCGGTGAAACACGATGAAAAGGAGGCCGCGTAATGGCCCCCATCGCAACCGACGTTCCAACACTGGCGCCGGCGCTCACGCCAGAGCGCCCTGTTACATGGCCGAAGCGCACGATAGCGCGGCTGTCGAACGGGCTTAAAGTAGTGCTGGCGGAAGCGCATTCGATACCGAAATTCCACGGAGAATTATATTTTCGAGCCGGCAACGCGCGGGTGGTCGACCGAGCGCCGAGCCTAGCAGAAATGACAGCGACAGTCGTACGCACAGGAACTTTGAAACGAACGAGTCGTCAGATTGAAGAGGGCCTGCGGCGGCTGGGCGCGGACTTGGGGACCAGCGCGGGGCAGGATACCAGCGCGATTTCCTTCGCGGGGTTGAGCGAGTTTGCGGACCCTCTGCTGCAACTGGTAAACGAATTGGCGCGCGAGGCGGCGTTCCCGGAGCCGGAGTTCGAACGGGAGCGCCGGCAAAAGTTGGAGGAAGTGAAACTGGAGAGAACTTCGCCAGGTTTTCTGGCTGGAGAACGGCTTCGCAAAGTGTTGTTTGGGGCGCACCCGTATGCGCAAGTCTCACCCAACGAAGAGCAAGTGGCGGGGTACAAACGCGAGGATTTGCAGGGTACGTACCGTGAAATTTATACGCCAGAAAACGCGCTACTGATGTTGGTGGGAGACTTTGATCCGAAGCCAATGTTGCAGACGATCGAGAAAGTGTTTGGCGGCTGGGCGGGAAAGAAGCCGGCGGTGAAGGAGCCAATAGCGCCGCCCAGGCCACGCGGGAGGCGAGTGTACCTGGTGCATAATCCTGGATCGGTGCAGACGCAAATCCTCGCGGGATGCCACGCAATCACACGGAAGCACCCGGACTGGCTGCGGCTGGGGCTGACGAACAGCCTGTACGGCGGGGCATTCAATTCACGGTTGGTGATGAACATCCGCGAGGACAAGGGATACACGTACAGCCCGCGCAGTGGCGTGATGCCGTTGCGCCAGCACGGATATTTCTCCGTTTCGGCGGCAGTGCGCAACGATGTGGTGGCGGCTTCGTTGACGGAGATTTTCTATGAACTGGACAAATTGCGCTCTGTGCCCGTTCCCGCGGCGGAACTTGCGGATGCGCAGAACTACCTAACAGGCGTGTTTTCGATGGGGCTGGCAACGCAGGAAGGACTACTCTCGCAATTCTCGACGGTAGAACTGAATGAGCTGCCTGCGGATTATTTGGAAACCTATCGCGAAAGAATCAGGACGCTGACGGTCGAGGATCTACTGGCGACCGCGCGAAAATACTTCGATTCGGCGAACATGCAGATCGTTGTGGTGGGAGATCGCACGCAGATTGAAGAGCAGGCCAGACTCTTTGGCGACGTAGAAATGTACGACGCGCAAGGAAAGCGGATCGAATAGCCTCTAGGAAAATTAGTGAGCAGGCAGCTCTGGGAGGGTAAGTTCTGGCTGCAGGGGAAGAGGAATTTCAAGCGAACCGATGCGGGCATCCACGGCATCACGCACGGCGACGCGCAACCAGGACGTATTCACGGGGATTTCGAGGATCTGCGTGGCGCCATACGTGCCCATGCGGGCCTGGTCCGATTGTTGCGGAGAGACCTTGGGATCGCCGATCCAGGTGCCGCTGCAGAGTTGATTGCTGTCACTATCGTACGCGGAATAAAGGAACTGTAACTTGGCGTGGCGGGTACCGTCGGCCGTGATCAAATAAGTGATTTGTTTTTTCAAGAAAGTATATTCGAGTTCATACTTCTGCATTTTCACGGAATCCCAATTGTTCAACTTCGCGAAAGGTGTGAAATGCGAGAGGTCCTTCTTTTGTTCCGAGGTCACGTCGGCGGGGGAGCCAAGCGCTTCGGCGTGGACGGAAAAGACGAGTTCATGGCCCGTGGGCGCGCCACGCTCCATCGCAGCGTCCTTCTTTTCCAGCGGCGCGTTTACGGCTCGTTGAGCCAGCGTGGAATCGTCGTCGGCAAAATACGTGCGCCGGTAGGAAAGGTGCACGCCTTTTCGCGCCACATTGACGTGAATCTTCCTTAAGCGGCCGTCGAACCGGGTGTTCGACGGTGAATAGCTCAGCGTATAGTAATTCGAGCCATCTTCAGTGGCAGCATGGAGAGCCTGCTCAAAACCGTTGGTATCGTAAAACGCATGGCCGCCGGTGAATTCAGCGATCTGGTCCATGGTGTCATGTTCGCCAACAAGTTGAGCCCAGAACTGTTTCCGGTCGTTCTCGAGCGAACCAGGCGTGTAGCGCCGATTGTTCGCCGAATCATAGACTGGACTGACCATGAGCCCGCGGATGTCAACGGGATAGACAGCCACCTGGTTCAGCGTAAGCTGGTTGGCCGCCTGTCTGAGTTCTGGGCTGAAATCCACGGCGCGAGAAAACGGATCGATGGGATCTCCCCCGGGCAGAACTCCCACGGGAAACGAACCGGAGAGCCATAGCAAGTTCTTGCGGCCCGGCTCGCCACGAAGAAACAGCGAGATCTCCCCAAAGGCTGTCACCGTCAATTCCAATCGGCGCTGGAGGAAGTAGTTTTCGCTCAGGCCTTCGAAATGCGTCATGCGGTCCAGCATGGCCAGTGTCTCAGGGTGATTCGGAACCAGGCCGCTATCCGCAAGCGCGCCGCTGGCGGACTGGGTGGCGGAATTGGGAACGCCTTGCGCAGTCATTTGGGAACTCGCCGCGCGGCTGTCCATCGCGGCAAGCAAATCCGCCTCGCTGTCTGTTACACCCTGCAGGAGATGAAGCCTGTCGCTCAAAACGAAGATGGCGTAGCGGCTGCCAAGAGGTTTGTTCAGCAGGAATTTCTTTACTTCGCGGCGCGCCAGAGGCTGGTCGGATACAGGTGTATTCAGCACATCGAACAAAATGACGTTCAGGGGCAGATCTTCCCGGGCACGGCTCAAGTTCAAGAATGTATTTGCCGGGAGCTTGGGAATTTCGAGTTGCGGACCAGCGCTGTCCGCGGACGGGCCGGCGCCGGTGCGGGCCTCAAAAGATAGAATCTCCTGCGCGGCGCCGTCTTCGGTAACCGAAAAATCCTCCCGCTTCAGCCCCGTGATCGCATGATTCTTTCCGTCGGTCACAACCACATCGAACAGCACCTGGCGGACTTGAGTCTTGATCGTTGTATGCTCCACGGAGGTTGCTGCCTGCGTGGATTGCGGTTGTTTTTGCGCGCCGGCGATGCGGCAGACTGGCCACGGCACAGCCAGCATGCACGCAATTGCAGCCGTCAGGCTATTGCAGCGCATCACGAGATGGCTTCCATCCATAGTCCTTTTTAAGATAGCAAAACCACCGGGCCAGTGCTACTGCGAGTACGTAACCCGGAAAGTATGCCCGCGAGGGCAGAGTGTCCTTAGATGCTATTGCATTAGATATTTTACAAACTTATTATGATGGCGTTATGTCTTCCAGGAAACTCCGGACCATCTTTGCAGGATTGTTGCTGCCGATTCTTCTGATGCCGGCACTGCTTTGTGCAAAGAAGAAGCCACCGGAGCATCCAGTGAATTTGAATACCGCAAACAGTGAGGAGCTACAGTTGGTGCCGGGGATCGGACCATCCACGGCGGATAAGATTCCGCAGATGAGGAAGTCTTACGGCGCGTTCAAAAACGTGGATGATCTGCTGTCGATCAAGGGGATTGGCCCGAAAAAAATGGAGAAGATGCGAAGGTATTTGACGGTGGGGAAGGCGCCGCAAATCAAAAATTCCACCGCAGATCCACAATCCGCGAAGGCGCCGTCGAAACCGCCGCCCGCGAAAACGGCGGCAACAAAACCACCAGTAAAGAGCAAGTCTGAAGCAGATTCATCGGATAAGCACGACGAAGAACAATAGCGGGGTTCGAGGCGATTCGGCCTTAGACGCTGCGGGCTGAATTACAGGTGTTGGTGCGTGGGTTTGGGAGTGGAGAGACGAAGGGGAACCTGGTCTGCAATGCGGATGCCGTAGCCTTCGAGGGCAACCACTTTCTTGGGATGATTGGTGACGACGCGGATATCGGTGAGGCCGAGGTCGATCAGGATTTGCGCACCGATGCCGCTTTCGTGCTGGACCAAGCGCTGACGGGCAGGCTCGCGATCGAGTTGGCCGCGAGAATGAAAGTGAATTTGCGGCAGCGTCCCCGGAGTGTCCGGGGTGTCAATGCTGTAGCCGCGGCCGGTATGGTGGAGATAGAGGAACACGCCGCGGTTTTCCTCGGCGATCTTTTCCAGGGAACGAGCCACAAGGTCGGGGCAATCACAGGCAGTTGATCCAAATACATCGCCAGTGAGGCAATGGGAGTGAACGCGGACGAGCGGAGGCGTGGGGCCGGCGAGTTCGCCGCGAATCAGCGCGATGTGCTGATCGTGGTCCACGTCGCTGGAGTAGGCGATCATGCGGAAATCGCCGTAACGGGTGGGCAGAACGGTTTCGGCTATCCGACGAACGTAGCGCTCGTGCTGCATGCGGTAGCGGATTAGGTCCGCAACCGTGAGCATCTTCAGGTTGTGCTCGCGGCAGAATTCGATGAGTTGCGGCACGCGCGCCATGGTGCCATCCTCATTCATGATTTCGCAAATAACGCCGGAGGGATTCAGGCCGGCGATACGCGCCAGGTCCACGGAGGCTTCGGTTTGTCCGGCACGAACGAGCACACCGCCGTTGCGTGCGCGAAGAGGGAACATGTGGCCGGGGCGCGCCAGATCCTGAGGGCGAGTTTTAGGGTCGATGGCGGTAAAAATCGTGATGGCGCGATCGGAGGCGCTGATGCCCGTAGTGACGCCGAGTTTAGCGTCGATGGCCTCGCAAAACGCGGTGCCGTGCACAGAAGTATTGATGGGGGACATCAGCGGGAGGTTGAGTTCTTCACAGCGCTGCTCGGTGAGGGCCAGGCAGATGAGGCCACGACCGAATTTGGCCATATAGTTGATGGCCTCGGGAGTGATTTTCTCCGCGGCCAGGGTAAGGTCGCCCTCGTTTTCGCGATCCTCATCGTCCACCAGGACGATCATGCGCCCCTGGCGGATTTCCTCGACCGCTTCTTCAACCGTGCAGAAAGCAGAAGGCAGTTCGGTCATAGAGATGGCCTCTCTTCAGTATAAACGGAACAGGGGATTGCCCGGCAAGTGGCGCCTGCGGTCATAGAAAAGGTCAAATTGAACGTGAAACGGAGAAAACGATGGTAGCTAAGCGGGTTCCGAGGTGCTCAACCAGTGCTCGATGATGGGTTCCTGGTGCGGCTCGATTTGGTCGAAGCTGATACCCATGCCCACGTTTGGTTTCGAGTGCACAACGCGAACAGCGGCGTCCAAGGCCCGGCCTTCATGGGTGATACGGAGCCGAAGTGAAGTGCCCTGAGGGAAGGGATTCATCATGTCCAGATAGCAGCCGTGACGGCAAAGCTCGCTGGTGCGCGCGTTCATTGTGGATTCCGACGCGGTATCGGTGATTTCGACGGACGCAAAGAAAACATACCGCGGCGAGCGGCGTAATCCGGACTCCATCCAATGGGCCTCTTAGCGCTAGAGTTTGCGAGGACTATGGGAATTGTACAACGCGGGGGCGGGCGCGCAAAGCATCCGCAACGTCTCGTCGAAGTGAAAGATCAGTGGAGGAGCGGAGCGAGGAAGTGATAGATGGTGGCGCCGAGAATGGCCGCGCCTGGGATAGTGAGGACCCAGGCCCACACGATATGGCGGGTGACGCCCCAGCGAACGGCAGTGAGGCGGTGGGAAGCGCCAACACCGACGATGGCACCGGTGATGGTATGAGTGGTGCTGACGGGAATGCCGAAGCGCGCGGTGGTGAACAGAGTAATGGCGCCAGCTGTTTCCGCCGAGAAGCCGCCAAATGGAGTGAGTTTGGTGATGCGCTGCCCCATCGTCTTGATGATGCGCCAGCCGCCGGCCATTGTGCCGCCGCCCATAGCCAGATGGCAGCAGATGATCACCCAGTAGGGCACCGCATAGTTCTTCATGAGGCCTCCGGCGACCATCGCGGCGGTGATGATACCCATACCTTTCTGTGCGTCGTTGGTGCCATGACCCAGACTGTACCCGGCCGCGGAGACTAATTGCAGGCGCCGAAACCACTTGTCCACCCGGCGGGGCCGCTGATTGCGGACAATCCAGGTGGTGATGACGCTGACCGACCAGCCGATGAACATGCCAATGATGGGGGAAAGAAAAATGAACAGAACCGGCTTGGTCCAGCCGTGGAGAATGAGTGCCTTAAAGCCGGCGTGAACGACGGCAGCGCCGCCATACCCGCCCATCAATGCGTGCGAGGAGCTGGTTGGCAAGCCCAGGGTGAGAGTAATCAAGTTCCAGGTGATAGCTCCGAGTAAGCCAGCGAGGAGCACCTTTTCATCCACCATTTCGATGTGGACCATGCCTTTGCCAATAGTGCTAGCAACCGCGGTGCCAAAGACGAAAGCCGCGATGAAATTCCAGAAAGCGGCCCACAAGACGGCGCGGAAAGGCGTGAGGACGCGGGTGGAGACGACGGTGGCGATGGAATTGGCGGCATCATGCCAGCCATTCGAGAACTCGAAGGCGAGGGTGATGGCGATTGTAAGGGCAACGAGAGTGAAGCTGTTCACGGGGATCAGGCGTTCTTCAGGATGACGCTCTCAATGACATTGGAGACATCTTCGCACTTATCGACAGCGGTTTCGATGACCTCGAAGATTTCCTTCCACTTGATGATCTGAACGGGGTCTTTTTCCTCTTCAAAAAGCTGGGCGATCAAGGTGCGGCAGATGCGGTCGCTTTCATTTTCCAGGCGGTTGATCTCGATGATGCGGTGCAGCGCTTTATCGGGCGTTTCCATGGCATGGATGGCGGCGGAAAGTTCCAGGGTGGCAGCGGCGAGAACTTTGGTAAGTTCGATGGTGCCGGGACGGATGGCGTCTACGCGGTAGAGGACGAAACGGCTGGCGGCGGCGTCGATGAGGTCGATAACGTCGTCCATGGTGCCGCAGAGTTCATGCATGTCCTCGCGGTCAAACGGGGTGATGAACGTCTGATTGAGCTTGCGAAAGATCTGGTGGGTGAGCTCGTCGCCTTGGTGCTCGATGGCCTTGATGATCTGTACCTGCTCTGGAACGCCCGTGTAATGCTCCAGCATTTTGGTAAAGGCCTGGGCGCCGGAAACGATGTTTTCCGCTTGCTTTTGAAAGAGGACGAAAAAATCCCCATCGTGGGGCATGAACCTCTGCAAAAATCCAGACATGGAACTCGCTCCCCCCTGAGGAGCAGGCGTGTGCTAGAAAGAGTCTACTCAACACGGGGAAACGAGGCAAGGAAGGTGGTCACTGGGACTGGGAACGAAGAAAAGTGCACGAGAAAAGAGAGGGCAGTGCGTGGAACAGCGAACTGAGGCGTGACAATTGGGGCTAAAGCTTCTTGAGCACCTGCTGGATCACGCTCGCGAATGCATCGAGCCTTTGCAATTCTAATGGGCTGAGAGCGCGGAGCCCGCTGGCGAGGACTTCCACGCGCCGCTGGCGGCCTTCCATCAGAATGCGGGTGCCCTCTTTCGTTGCCGTGATTTGCGCGCTCCGTTTGTCTTGCCCCGCGCGTCTTAGCGCGAATTTCGCGCGCTCGAGCCCCGCAACGATTCGGCTCATGGTTGGACGACGAACCTGCTCTGCGGCGGCCAAATCACCGATGGAGCGGGGGCCCCCGAACACCAGCACAGAGAGAGCGGAGAGTTGCGCGGGCCCAATGCCGCTGGCACGGTCGACAACGCGGAGACGGCGGAGCAGGTGGATGGACGTCGAATGGAGTCGGTCGGCCACCGCCACGGGGTCAAGGGAAGGGCCAAGATTGCGCTTGCGTTTTGGCATGGAATATAGTTAGCTATGCTACCTAATTTGCTTGCGGAGGTACAGACCAATGGCCGCAACGAATCCTGCTGTGACACCCGGCCCCGGCATTTCCAATATCGGGCAAATATCGGTTCGCGTGCACGATCTGGCGCGTGCCACCGCATTTTACAGGGACACGCTCGGACTGCCATTTCTTTTCGCGACACCGGACCTGGGCTTTTTCAACTGTGGCGGAGTGCGGCTGATGCTTTCGCGCCCCGAAAAACCCGAGTTCGATCATCCCGGCTCCGTTTTATATTTTCGTGTGCCGAACATTGTGGAGGCGTTCCACAGTTTGCGAGAGAAGGGCACGCACATGGTGGATGAACCACATCTCATAGCGCGCATGCCGGATCATGAACTGTGGATGTGTTTTTTTCACGATTCAGAGGCAAATCTGCTTGCACTGATGAGTGAGGTGCGAAGTGGGAAGTAAGATGCTTGTTGGCGTGCTGATTATTTTGCAGAGCTTGTCCGGACTCGCGGCGGTTGGCTAACGCCGAATGGGCGGGGAGAACTGGCGTGCTTCCAGAGCTTCATTTGAGGGCAGCAAATCGTTAGCCCGTGAAGCGGGCTGCACTGGGAGTCCCATCCACATGTTGATCATCCCCAGTAGTTCGTGAATCACCTGAACCTGGCCGCCCGGACTCTGCCACCAATGCGCTGGCTCGAAGGCGTCGCCGCTTACGGCTTGCACAATGATCTGGCCGTCAGCGGAATGATACTTTTCCCATAATGCGTGCACGCGGCGAGTATGCGACTTGCTGGTAACCACGATCACGGTCTCCTTGCCAGTCCTTTTCAGCGCGGCACCAATTGCGTTCAATTCGTCGGCCGTATTCACGATCGGTGTGTCCAGCACGTGGATGGCGCGCGCAGGCACTCCATGATGTCGAAGAACCGCGGCGCTGAGTACATCTTCGCTGGGAAAGTGAATGCCAGCGCTGCTCGACGGGTTTTGCGGGGCACCCGGATGCGTCAGCCAGATTTCCTTCGCGAAACCCGTGCGATAAAGCTTCGCGGCTTCCAAGGCGCGCACCGGGAGACAGCCGCTGAGAACGGCGATGGCATCGGCTTTCCGGACTGGATCAACGGACACGAGCCAATTCCCAATGTCGGGCAGGTTTGAATAAGTAACTGAGATGGCCAGGGGACTCACACCGCAAGAAACGATGAAAGAAATAGTGAGAATCTGCAGAAGCCGAAGCAATCGCTTTTGTTTATTACGTGACCCATCGAAATTCATTTCTCCAACTTCCTAAGTTCACGCCAACGCGGATTAGCCGGTCAATGGGGGAAGGAGCATTTCAAGTGCCAAAGAACATGATTTGCGGGGTTTCATCGTTAGCGATCTCATGAGCGGAAGATGAAGAAACTAAAGGAGCTATTTGTGGAGCAATGATTTAATTTGCAAAGAAAACGAGGGCCGCTTTAGATTGTAGGTAATAGTGACGTTGAAGATGAAAAACTCGCTCAGGCTTTCTCGCTATGTCCTGAATAGCCTGAAGAATTCTCTACTACAGCAAAACACCTGCGGGCGAAACGGATAATCGTGCAGAAAAAAAAGGCGGCCCGAAATTCCGGACCGCCTTTTTGGTTGAGATTGATTGGTGAAGCTTAGTACATGCCGCCCATGCCGCCCGGTCCACCGGGACCGCCGGCAGCCGCAGCTTTCTTGTCGTCTTCCTTGAGCTCGGCCACCAGAGCTTCGGTGGTGAGCATGAGTCCGGCGATGGAAGCGGCGTTCTGCAGCGCAAGGCGAGTCACCTTCGCTGGATCGATAACGCCCATCTTGACCATGTCGCCGTAATCGCCAGTCTCTGCGTTGTAGCCAAAGTTGTCTTCCTTGGAGTCGCGGATTTTGCCGATCACGACAGCGCCTTCAGCGCCTGCGTTGTGCGCGATTTGGCGGGCGGGCTCTTCGAGGGCGCGCTTGACAATCCCGACGCCGACGAGTTCATCGCCTTCCGCCTTGAGTTTGTCGAGCACATTCAGGCAACGGAGCAACGCCGTGCCGCCGCCGGGAACAATGCCTTCCTCGACGGCTGCTCGGGTGGCGTGCATGGCGTCTTCGACGCGCGCTTTCTTTTCCTTGAGTTCGGTTTCGGTCGCAGCGCCAACCTTGATGACAGCCACGCCGCCGACGAGCTTGGCGAGGCGCTCCTGGAGCTTCTCGCGGTCGTAGTCGGAGGTGGTGTTCTCTACCTGCTGGCGGATCTGCTTCACGCGGCCTTCGATTTCGCCGGCTTTGCCAGAACCCTCGACGATGGTGGTGTTGTCCTTGTCGATGGTGACTTTCTTGGCCTTGCCGAGGTCTTCGATCTTCACGTTTTCAAGCTTAATGCCGAGGTCTTCGGTGATGGCCTTGCCGCCGGTCAGGGTGGCAATGTCCTCGAGCATGGCCTTGCGGCGATCGCCAAAGCCCGGAGCCTTGACGGCGCTGCACTGCAATGTGCCGCGCAGTTTGTTCACCACGAGGGTGGCCAGGGCTTCGCCCTCGACGTCCTCAGCAATGATCAGCAGGGGCTTGCCCAGCTTGGCAATCTGCTCGAGCAGAGGAAGGAGGTCCTTCATGGAGCTGATCTTCTTCTCGTGGATGAGGATCAGAGCATTCTCCAGGACGCACTCCATGCGGTCCGGATCGGTGATGAAGTAAGGGGAGAGGTAGCCGCGGTCAAACTGCATGCCCTCGACGACTTCCAGTGTGGTCTCCATGGTCTTGGATTCTTCCACGGTGATGACGCCGTCCTTGCCAACCTTCTTCATGGCTTCGGCGATGATGCCGCCGATTTGCTTGTCGTTGTTGGCGGAAATAGTGCCAACCTGGGCGATCATGTCGCCCTTAACGTCTTTGTGCAGCTTCTTGATTTCCTCGACGGCGGCTTCCACGGCGCGATCGATACCGCGCTTGAGAGCCGTAGGGCTGGCGCCGGCGGCCACGGTCTTCACGCCTTCGCGGAAGATGGCCTGGGCCAGAACGGTGGCGGTGGTGGTGCCATCGCCCGCGACGTCGCTGGTCTTGCTGGCGACTTCGCGAACCATCTGCGCGCCCATGTTCTCCAGCGGATCGCGCAGTTCGATTTCCTTGGCTACCGTGACGCCATCCTTGGTGATGATGGGTGCGCCAAACTTCTTTTCAATCACCGCATTGCGGCCCTTGGGGCCGAGGGTGATTTTTACTGCGTCCGCGAGGATATTCACGCCACGTAGAATCGCCTGGCGGGAATTCTCTCCCGTAACAATCTGCTTCGCCATTTCTTGAATCCTCCTAGAATTTGCTTCCAAAAATTGACAGGTACATCAGACTGATAACTAAAGTTAGCTGGTCGTTATCTGATATCAGATATCGGATATCAGAATTACCTCTTTGCTGCCTTCGCTGCCCCGCCCAGTTTCGCGAGAATTTCTTCCTCGCGCAGGATCAAGTACTCCTCGCCCTCGATTTTGATTTCGCTGCCACTGTACTTGCCGAAGAGCACGCGATCGCCAACGTTGACGTCGAGCGGGATTCTTTCACCCTTCTCGCGCTTGCCGGCCCCGACGGCGATGATCTCGCCTTCTTGCGGCTTTTCCTTCGCGGAATCAGGGATGATAATGCCGCCCTTGACTGTTTCCTTTTCCTCAATACGCTTCACGATCACACGGTCGTGCAGCGGTGTAAGATTGACTGCCATCGTCGAAAAACCTCCATAAGGTGAACTAGCGGTAGAACTGAAGATTTACCGTGGTGCGGGGCACAAAAGGGGATTTAGCACTCCTCGCAACCGAGTGCTAATATAGCAGGAATAGCCATCAAGTCAAGTAAATTCCAGGCAATCTGAGTGTGCGGCACGCAGATATTTGAAAAGGGTCTTATCGTTAAGTGCTGTATTTACAATAACTTGATAGCGCCATAATTATCTTGCACTTGGCAATTGCCTTGCCTCCACCTATAACGTTAGACTCTCGTCAAATCGCCGATGCATTGGTTCCTCTATCTTCGATTGACCTTGCTGACCGCGGGCACGCTCCTCCCGTTCTTCTGGATGGTCGTGATTCTTGGGCATCGGCGACAACGGAATTTTGAGCGGATATTCTTCTTCCTCTGTCTTGCACTCGTGTGCTTCTTTGGGAGCAGTTTGCTTGCGCTGAATGCTGAGCTTCATTATGCGGTTGCGCCGGACGGCTTGCTGCTCTTTGCCTGGTTATTCCTCTGCCTTGGACTCTGGTTCATTCCTCCGCTTGTGATGCACATCCACGTCGAGTACGCCTCCATACGCCAGCTCGTTACCGCAGGGAAAGAGAAAATGGCGTGGTTGCTGATTGCGTGGCTGCCAGCCTTGCTGCTTTCCCCGAGACTGCTGGCCGCTATAAAAACTACAGAGGGTTTTCGCTTTGAGAGTCCATCTGTGCGGATGGGAATGATCTTCCAGGTCTGGCTGGTCGCGGCGATTATTTTAGGAGCCTATTGGCAATGGCGCTTTGCGCGGATCGCACCCGACGAAGAGCAGCGTTCTTTTCACAGCAGGCTCAAATGGGATTTGCTTGGATTATCTATCTGGCTGGCCTTGCTGTTCATGTGGACTCGCCACGTGGGAACCGAAAGCACTGGTTCCTACCCCTTGGCCGGCTTCTACTCGGCAATGGCGATCGCACTCGTCCTGGAACCGCTTATTGCGCTTATTGGTAGAGTGCAGAAGTTCAATTTTCTGCAGATCGGGCGGCAACAAAATCTGATCTACGCCGTGTTCATGGTGTTTCTCGCGTTGCTTTACCTGAGTTTCGTGCGTAGAGCGAGTTTGTGGTGGGAACATTTTTTACCCCCCGAAGCGACCGCGGCGCTGCTGCTGTTTTTACCCGTGGTGTTTTTTGAGCCGCTACAACGGATGATGGGACGGCTGCTGCGAAAGACGGCGCAGACAGAGGTAGACCGAGCGCAGAGGCTGATGGGACCGATCAATGAGGTAGCGCGCCTGGGGAACCAAGCCAAGTTGCGGGAATTCAGCGAGCAGTGGATCGCGGAACAATTGCAACTCGCCGAAGTACAGATAGCCCTCGACGCGGAAGAAAAGACGCCGATTCTGTTGCATGCGTCGCACAAAGCTTCCGAGGAGGTGTTTGAAGTGGGAAGGGGCGAACGCCATCTTGGTTCGCTGCGCGTGCGTTCGCACGGGGCGATGATGTCTGGTGAGACTTATGCCGCACTGGAATTCCTGTGCGAGCAACTGCCCAGCTCGTTCGACCTCTGCCGGCTGATTGAGGAAAAGCTGGAATTGGAGCGCGAACTGGCGGAACGGCAACGCTTGGCGCTGGTCGGGCAGATGGCGGCCAGCATTTCGCATAACTTGAAAAACCCGCTGGGCTCCATCAAGACGATTCTGCAGGTGCAAATGGAAAGTGCCGACCTGCCCGCTTCTCTCCGCCACGAAACACAAATGGTGCTGGATGAGATCAACAGGCTCTCCGCGAAGCTGAACCAGTTGCTGCAATTTAGCCGGCCGGGAGTCCGGGCTGGGGGTGGAGGCGAGCGTTGCAATTTGGCGGAAGCGGCGGAGAACGTTGCGAGCGTTCTGCGCCACGAAGCGGAGAGCCGGGGAGTCGTGCTCGAGGCGGTGCCCGCGGAGAAGGAACTGTGGACGGCGGCGAGCGCGGAGGTGGCCAACGACATTCTGTCCAACCTGGTGCTGAACGCCATCGAAGCGACCCCGGCTGGCGGACATGTGCGCATCGGCCTGAATGCGGCAGGAAGTGATTGCCAGGTCAGCGTGGAAGATGATGGGATGGGCATCCCAGTCGCGTTGCGGGAGAAGGTGCTGCAGCCCTTTTTCACCACAAAGCCGCGAGGGACGGGGCTGGGGTTGGCGATCGTGCAACGGCGGCTGGAGGAACTTGGCGGCACGCTGGAATGGCGGAGCCCCAATGAAGATGGCGTGGGAACGCGATTCACGATTACGCTGCCGGGGATGGGCGGGGCCGCTCAACAGCACAACCGTAGGATCATGACCAACGGCGCGGGAGAACCGAAGAAATGACTGGCCGAAAGGACAGATTGTCTTGGCGCTCTGGACACGCTGGCGGCAAACGTGGCTTGCTGCCTGGGCGTGGGCTCCGGGACACTGGTTGGTATGGGAACATCCACGATTGCCAGAACACCCGCGCAGGGCGGGGAGGGAACTGGCGTACCACCAGGCATGGCTCCCGCCGCATTTTCAATCAGCAAACCAATCAACGAACGCTGGCTGTACACGTCCCTGTTTCTAGTCGGATTCGCGTTGCGATTTGGCTTTGTGCTGTGGAAGCACACCTATCTGCGCGCGCCGGGGGCCATCCTGCCCTTCGGTGTGGAGATTTGCCAGATTGCCAAGAGCATCTTGGAGGGGCACGGCTACAGTTCGCCGTTCCTGGGGGGCGCGACCGGACCAACCGCGTGGATCGCGCCGGCGTACCCGCTGCTGTGCGCAGGGGTGTTTCGGCTGTTCGGGATTTACAGCGTGGCGTCCGCGGTGGTTTTGCTCTTTTTGCAGTGCCTGATGGCCGCGGCAACAGGCATCGCGATTTTCGCGTTGGGTGTACGCACGGTCGGCTCGCGAATCGGATTGTGGGCGGCGTGGATTTGGGCAGTGAGCCCGATCTTTTTTCGCTGGCCAGTGTCGTGGATCTGGGATTTCACGGCGACAGCGTTGTTGGTCACCGTGGTGCTAATAGTGACTATCGATGCCGGAGAGAAAGGGACGTTGGGGCTGTGGCTGCGAATGGCGGCCATCTGGGCGTTGATTGCGCTGACGAATCCCGCGCCGCTCAGCGTGATGCCCTTCGCGTTTCTCTATGCAATCTACGCAAACCACAAGGCGGGCAGGCGTTGGGTGCGCTCTCTGGTATTTTCCTGCGTGCTGTTCGGCGCGCTTGTTTCCCCGTGGCTGATCCGCAACGAACTGATTTTCGGCAAGCCCGTGCTATTCCGCAGCAACTATTGGTTCGAGTTTTCCCTAGGCAATTATCACGCCAGCAATGGCGTGGGGTTCAGCGGCAAGCACCCCAACAACAACCCGAAGGTATTCCAGCAGGTTGCGCAAATGGGCGAGTTGGCATTCATCGAGTTGCACAAGAAGGAAGCGCTCAATTTTGTGCGCAAGTATCCGAAGGAATTTCTCGATCTGACGGTGACGCGCACGCTGGGGTTCTGGGACGGGACACCGTTGCTTTACCAGACTTTCGAGTGGTGGAAGCCGTGGGAGTTCTGGCCGCTCTCGGCAATCGGATGGATGGGCCTGTTGTTTGTGTTGACGCGGCGCCCGCGCGGCTGGCCATTGTTTCTGGCGCTGCTGTTGGTCTATCCGATTCCGTACTACCTGGCTTACCCGAACGCGAAATACAGGCACGCGCTGGAGCCGGAGTTGGTACTTCTGGGCGTATACCTTGCTTTCGTGCTATGGGGCGAAGTCGCGCGGCGGTTAGCGCCTCGGCGGTTCGCCCAATAACCATCTGCAAAATTCAAACCAGCGGAAGTTCGGCCTTTGAGGTGCGGCATTGGTGCGCCTCGACAAAGGATTACAGTGCATGAAAACCATTCTGGTAGTTGATGACGAACCCGCCGCACGGTATGCGCTGCGACGAGCGCTGGAAAGTCGTTACCGCATTGTAGAGGCGGACTCCGCGGCGGCGGCGCGCGGCTTGCTTGCAACGGATAAGCCCGACCTGCTTCTACTTGACGTAGTGATGCCGGGCGAAGACGGGCTGACATTCTTAAAGTGGCTGCGGCAAGAGGGGCACGAATTGCCCGTGCTCACGGTTTCCGCCCTGGATACGGCAAAGAGCGCGGTGGAAGCGCTGCAACTTGGCGCGGCGGATTACCTGGTGAAAGGGTATGAACTGGAAGAGTTGCGGCAAAGGGTGGCGAACCTGCTGAAATTGTCCACACTGGAACAGGAAAACGAAAATCTGAAGCGGCGGCTGGCCACCGAAGGGCAGTTCGGGCAAATGATCGGGCGAACGGCCGCGATGCGCCGCGCATTCGAGATGGCAGACCGCGTTGCCGGCACGGATTCGACGGTGCTTATCTTGGGGGAGAGCGGGACGGGAAAAGACCTCCTGGCCCAAGAGATTCACGCGCGGTCGCCACGCAACGGCAAAGCTTACGTGGCGGTGAATTGCGCGGCTCTGCCCGAAACGCTGATTGAGTCCGAACTGTTCGGCTTTGAACGTGGGGCCTTCACCGGAGCGGCGCAACAGAAGAAAGGGAAGTTTGAGCTGGCTTCGGGGGGAACGCTCTTTCTGGACGAGATTGGAGATATGAACCCGGTGACACAGTCGAAGGTGTTGCGCGCGCTGGAGAATCGTACGATCGAGCGGCTTGGCGGGACGCAATCCATTCCCGTGGACGTGCGCGTCATCAGCGCAACGCACCGCAATCTGCCGGCTGCGATTCGCGACGGGAAGTTTCGCGAGGATTTGTACTACCGTTTGCGGGTGGTGACCATCGAATTGCCGCCGTTGCGCGCGCACAAGGAAGACATCTCCATCCTTGCGGAAGCGTTCCTGCAGATTCATGGCGCGCGTTTGGGACGCAGTGCGGTTTTGACCAAGGAGGCGCTGGCGGCACTGGAGAAGTACGACTGGCCCGGCAACATACGCGAGTTGAAGAATGCCCTGGAGCGCAGCCTGGTACTTTGCCGTAACGCGGAACTTGGCGTTAACGACCTGGCGGAAGAAATTCTGAAAGGTTCACCCATTCTGCCGAAGAGCGGAGAGCAGACCGAAGATTATGGTTTGCAGGAGAAGGACCTGCGCGAAGCGAAACGCAAATTTGAGATTGCGTTTCTGCTCAGGCAACTGAGCGCGCATCGCTGGAATATTTCGCGGACCGCCGCGACGATTGGCCTGCACCGGCAGAGCCTGCAGGAAAAGATGAGGGAACTGGGAATTCGGCGGCCGGGGCAGGGGCCTGTCGAGGACGATGAATGAGACGGCTCGGGTCCGAGGTTAGGGAGAAGTTGAAACAGGAGCGCGTGGAAGTGCTTGACGTGCCCGCCGGGAAACGGTTTGATACGGATGGCCGATCGTTCTGGGATTTGAACATCCGGGAGGACTGAAAAGAGGGCAGCCGAATTATCGAAGCACGCAAATCATGAGCGATGAACGCAATATTTTCGGATTGAGCTTGGCTGGGGCAGCTAATGACTCCGCGGATAATTATTTTGAATTTCGCGGGGTGTGCAAAGCGTTCGACGATCGCGTGGTGCTGAACGATGTGAGCTTCCAGGTAAAGCGCGGCCAGACTTGCGTCATCATGGGGCGCAGCGGTGTGGGCAAATCGGTCACTCTCAAACTCATTCTGGGATTTCTTAAGCCGGATTCGGGGCGCATCTACATTGACGGCCAGGACGTGACGGATCTTACGGAGGCCGAATTTGCCGTGCTGCGCCGCAAGGTGACGATGGTATTTCAGTCGGGCGCGCTATTCGATTCGCTGACGGTGGCGGAGAACATCGCGTTTCCGCTGGAGGACCAGCCAGGTTTGACGAACGAAGATATCGAGCAGTATGTGATGAAGTTCGCGAAGATGCTGGAAGTGGAAGATGTGCTGGATAAGTTGCCGAGCGAACTCTCGACGGGCACGAAGCGCGCCGTGGCCATTGCACGGGCGCTAGCGCAGAATCCCGAAGCTATTTTATACGACGAGCCGACAACCATGGTGGACCCGATCATGGCCGGTCACATGGGCGACCTGATCGCGCGATTGAAAGAGGCGTTCCGGAAGACCTCGATTGTGGTGACACACGATACGCACCTGGCCAAGCGCCTGGCCGACACAGTGGTATTTCTTCAAGATGGCCAGGCGGAGGTTTTTGACACTTGGGCGGAGTTCGAGAATTCCAAGGATCCTTTTTTGCAGAATTTCCGTATGCAGGATGAACTGATTCCCGAGCTGGACGTGACCTTGTGACGACCGCAGCCGTGTCGGGGCCGCGATGGATCGCCACTGCCCGCAACTCTTAGTGAGTGAATACCAAGATTCCTATTGTTTCTGGCAGGGTAGTTCCAAGCCGTAGCCCATTTTCTTGTCTTCCATCTTCAGCAGGATTCCGAAGATCACAGCCAGCACTCCTAGTCCCGTGAAGACAGCCATCGGGAAGGTGTAGTTGTAGGAAGGGCTGGTCAAGCCATCTGCCACCCGGGTGCCGGTAATGCAAAAGCGGTCCAGGATCCAACCAATGAGGTAAGGAACGCCCCAGAGCGCCACCAGGTTCTGCATCCAGAAAATGACGGCGTAAGCCGTGCCCAGTTGGTGTTGAGGAATGAACTTGGGCAGCGAGGGCCACATGGCTGAAGGAACGAGGGAAAAGGCGAAGCCCAGGACGATTGTCGCAAACAGCGCGATCAGCCAATTGTTTAGGAAAGGGACGGTGAAGATGAAATGCACAAGCACCAGGAGCAGTGAGCCCAAGACCATGAGCGAAGCCCCCTTCCCCTTGCGATCATAGTAGCGGCCAAAGATGACTGTCAGAGGGATGGTGGCGAAAGGCAGAATGGAAGGGATGGCGCCGGCAAGGCTGTCCTTGACGTGGAATTTCTGGACCATGAGGTCTGGAGCATACTTGAGAAAGGGAAACACGGCGGAGTAGAACAGGGCGCAGAGCATGGTGATATACCAGAAGCCCCGAATCCTTAAAATTTTCCCGATGTCGGAGATGTGAAAAGCCTCTTCATCAGAAACGGCGATATCCGCTTCCGAAGCTTCCAGCTTCTTGTCCATGATGCAGTACAAAAGGAAAGCCACCAGGCCCACGCAGAGCAGGATTAGTCCAGCCAGCACGGGCGCGGCAACAGCCTTGAAATACGCGGCAATAGGCGCCCCCATCCCCAGGGCCAGGGCCGTCCCTATCCTCGCGGTGCCGACTTGGAGTCCCATGGCCAGGGCGATCTCATAGCCCAGGAACCATCGCGCGATGAGCTTAGTGGCCACGACATTGGCGATTTCGATCCCCATGCCGAAAATGGCGAACCCCACGGAGGCCAGAAGGACCTGAGACTTGAAATCCCAGAAGAGGACGTGGACCGTTGAATGATCGAGAGTGTGAGTCTGAACCGCCCACCATTTGATTCCACAACCCACGACCATCAGGATGCAGGCCAGTATTCCTGTAAAGCGGGCTCCCAACTTGTCAAGGAGCATGCCCCCGAAGACGAGCATGAGCAGAAAAACGTTGAACCATGCATAGGACCCCGTAAAGAAACCGTACTCGGAGCTGGTCCAGCCCAATTGCTGCTCGATCATGGGTTTGAGAGGCGACATGACATCCGCGACGTAGTATCCGCAAAGCATGACGAACGCTACGATCAGCAATGCTGTCCAACGGGCACCCTTGGAATCACGCAATGACTTGCGGATGGCTTCCATCATGTTTCACCCCTGAATTCAGATTTGCATCTTTCGGACACGCTACAACACACGAGGCACTTTATCTCCAGCAAATTTCGCAGTACCGCCACCTCCGGAGGAAGTGGGCTTTGGCCTAGAAACCTTGCTGAACGAGTTGCTCGATGCTCAGGTTGGAAACTGGCTTGGCGTTGAAGCGAGCTTCCAGGTATCGCTCAACGTACTTCCCCAAAACATCGCCTTCGAGATTAACGGCATCACCGATCTTGATGTCGCGCACATTGGTGTGTTCATAAGTGAAGGGAATGATGGCGATTTCGGCGATGCGATCGTGCCATCGTGCCACAGTCAGGCTGATTCCATCAATCGCGATGGAACCTTGGGGCACGATGGAGCGCGCGAAGGACTCCGGGACCTCCACGCCATACCACCAGTTTTCACCCTCGGGTTCGAGGCGAGTGACGCGGCCAACCGTATCCACATGCCCAAGGACAAAATGGCCGCCAAACTCTTTTCCGGCCGTCATGGGCTGTTCAAGATTAATGCGCATGCTGGAGCGCAATTCGCCGAAAGAGGTTTTGCGGATGGTTTCCCCGGAAAGATCGGCGGAGAATCGCTCGTTTTCCATGGCGACCACTGTTAGACAGCAGCCATTCACGGCGATGCTGTTGGCGATGGCCAGATGCGGGGTCACGGTGGGTGCATGAATGGTCAAGCGTCCGCCGTCTTTGTTAAGTTGCAGCGAATCGATGGTGCCGAGATGCTCGATGATACCGGTGAACATGAATTCCTCGTGTTAAGTGGCGGCGCCGAATGGGCCGCGGCCGATCCCTGGAGCGAAGCTACAGGATACCGCGAACCGTGACGTAAATCCTTGACGAAGGAGGGACCGGAGGGCAAGATGGCGTCAGGCTACGCTTCTGATTGGAGGTGGGCATGTTCGACCCAAAACTTAGCGATCCGCATCCGGAATCAGCGAAAACTTACCCGCAAAAAGTGTTCTGCTCGCAAAGACAATGTGAGGCGCAAGTTATAGTGGCGAACTGGCCCTACAGCGAAGAAGGCTGGAGCGACTGGCGAGTGGTTGACTGTTCGTTGCTGCCCCCGGGAGCCGTACACTGCGGCATGGATTGCTTATCGCAGGCGCGGCTGGACAAGTCGTAGCGGAAAAGCGACCCAATCCGGAACATCGGGACGCAGAGGCTGGTGGCCTACTTCTTCATCTTGACAGTGGACCCTTAGAAGTGCACCATTGTAAAAAAACAGGTCATCCCCGGCCTTTGCGACGGAGGTAAGGTATGTCCGAGCCCGATGTTCTCGACCGCATCCTGCAGACGTGCAGCTACCGTTTCCGCAATGTGGTTTGCCCCAATAAAGACCGGGTTGCAAGCATTACCGCCGCGAAGTTTCATGGCGGCGAGGACACGGACTGGTCCGTCGTTGAATGTTCACTGCTGCCGAGCGGCGAAGTAAAGTGTGCGATGAGTTGTTTGCTGAAGGATTTTGAGAATAATACCTGACGGAATTCAGGAGAGTTTGCAGGGATGAGGCCGCCTTCGGGCGGCCTTTTTTTGGTTGTCTAAACTCGCGAGGAACTCCACCTTCCTGGCCCTCAATGCAACTTGGTTTAATCTCTTGACCCGGCGAGCAGCGCACCTCAGAAGGTGGGCCCTACAAGGACGCGGATCAGGCGGCTGGTGTAGCAAGAGACGACGCTAACTCGCGGAGCCGCCGTAAATCCATCTTGCCGGTTCCGAGATAGGGCAACTGTTCGATATAGAGAAACTGGTCTGGCCGCGGTTTCCAAAGGGCCGGCAGATCGCACTTCGCAAGCTTCTCCAGGCATTCCTTCAACGCATCTTCCTTCAGCGTGTGCAGCACTACCAATCGCTCGCCTTTCTTCTCATCGGGAATCGCGGTGACGGCGAGCACCTGGCCATCGGCGCCCAGGAGTTCATGGAGCTTTTCTTCCACCCTGATGTGCGGCACCATTTCGCCACCGATTTTGCTGAAGCGGCTCAAGCGGTCGGTGATGCGCAGAAAGCCGTCTTCATCCACCGTGGCGATATCGCCGGTGTTGTACCAGCCATCGCGAAGAACCTCCGCGGTTTTTTCGGGGCGATTCAGGTAACCCACCATGATGTTGGGCCCGCACACGAGAAGAAGCCCGGGTTTGTCCACTGGCAATGTTTCGCCGGATTCGGGATCGATGATGCGAACGCCAATCCCGGGCAACGGGTGGCCGATGGTGCCGCGTTTGGCGCCAACTTGCCGAAAATAGGCGGCGCGAAAATCGTAGGTGTTCACGGCGATGACTGGTGAGCATTCCGTGCAGCCATAGCCCTCCAGCGGGCGAATGCCAAAGTGATCTTCAAAGGATTGCGCGATACGGTCTGGAAGTTTTTCCGCGCCCGCCATGACAATGCGCAAGCTGCCAAACACATCCGGTGTGCAGCGCCGGGTGTAGGAGTTAAGGAAAGTAGGCGTCGAGATAAGCAGGCTGACGGAATATTTGCTGACGAGCGAGCCGATGGCCTGCGCGTCGAGAGGGCTGACATGATACACGACACCAATGCCGGAGATGGCGGGCAAGCAGAGCGCGCCGGTGAAGCCGAAGGAGTGAAAGAAGGGAAGAATGCCGAGGATGCGGTCGCCGTCGTGAAGATGAAAGACCTGCTCGAGTTGTTCGACATTAGAGGCGAGATTGAAATGGGAAAGGACGACGCCTTTGGGATCGCCCGTGGAGCCGCTGGAAAAGATAATTGTGGCGGTGTCGTCCACCTTGGCAGGTTGACGGACGCCGAGAAACAGTTCCAGCAAGCGCGCAGGAAACAACTTCGCGGAAAGGAAAGCGGCAAGCTTTTCCGTGATGCGCGGGTTTTCCGCCAGATCTTCCGCATAGATGATTTCGCCCGGTGGCTGGACATGAACTTTTTCGAGGAACAGTTTTGAAGTGACGACGGTTTTCAATTCGCACTGACTTGCGCAGGACGCGAGTGCCTCATTGGAGGTCGTGTAATTGAGGTTGATGGGAACTTTTCCCAGAAGCAGGGCCGCCCAGTTGACGAGCGCTCCCGGAATCGAAGGAGGGAGCAGAATGCCCACCATTTTCTGATCTTTCCAGAGAGGGCGGAGGCGACGCGCAAGGAAGACCGTTTTGACGACGGCATCGCCGAACGAAAGTCTAGGCGTGCGGCCGTCGGCCATGCAGAAACGGCGGGGACGGCGGCGAGCCGTTTGCAGGAAGGAGCGTGTGAGCGTCTTCATGTAACGGCGGCGGCGTTGGAAGGCGTCAACGCCGAGCTCCTGAACGGCCTGGCGGACTTCGGAGGAAGTCGCGGTAGCAGGCAAGGGCTTCCCAAAAGTGATGCGCACCGGGTAGGGAATCGCGCGAGGCCGTTTCCAGAAAAAACGGCCGCGAGAAAAACTGAAGATGGAGCCCCACACACCGTCGAGGTTCACGGGAATAATCGGGACGTCGATGCCTTTCACAATGCGTTCAAAGCCAGGGTGGAAAGGCAGCATTTGGCCAATGCGGGTGATCTGGCCTTCGGGGAAGATGCACACAAGTTCGCCGTTGCGCAAGGCTTCCGAGGCTTCGCGCAAAGAATGGATCATTTCGCGCGGACCCTGGTCAGAGGCGATGGGAATGATCTTCAGTACACGAGCGAACGGTTTGATGAGCGGATGGTCATAGGCGCCTTTGAACATCAGAAAGCGTATGGGGCGATCAGTGGCGGAAATCAAAAGGACGGCGTCCACCCAAGAAGTGTGGTTGGGAGTTAACAGAGCGCCGCCGTGTGAGGGAATGTTCTCGTTGCCCTTCAGATCGAGGCGATAGAGCGTGTGCGCGGCAATCCACAGCAGCAGGCGCAGAAGGGAATCGGGCAGAAGCCAGAGGACATAAGCAAGGGCAGCCAGCGTCACGATGGAAGACCAAAAGAAAATGCCGGCGGGGCTCATGCCCAGGAAATGCTTCAGCAGGTAATATGCGCCGGACGCGGCCAAAAAGCCGACGAACGAGAGCAGGTTTGCGACTGCTAACACACCGCCTCGGTATTGCTCTTCGGGGCGATGCTGGAGCAATGCGCTAATGGGAACGATAAAGAAGCCGCCGGCGAGTCCAAGGGCGGCAAGTAGTGCCATGACGGGGTAGAAGTGCAAGCCAGGCAATGCCAACAGGAAACCAAAAATCGTGATGCCGGTGGCGCCGAGGGGAATCAGGCCGTATTCGATCTTGCCCCCGGAGAGATATCCAGCCGCGAGACTCCCAAGGCCGATACCGATGGCGATGGAGGCCTGGAGAAAACCACCGTGAGTGGCGGTCAGGTGAAGCAAATCTCTGCCGTAGAAGACGATAGTGAATTGCAGCAGCGCGGCGACGAAGAAGAAGTAAGTATTCCCGGCGACGGCGAGCCACAAAACGCGGTCCTGGCGAATGCGCTTTCCTTGCGACCAGAGATCGCCGAAGAATTGGAATTCCCTGGCGGGATCGGCGGCACGAACTTTGCTGATGCCGAGGCTGGTGACCAGCCCGAGAACAGAACAGGCTAGGAAGAAAAAGCCGGAGAGATGCTGGCGCCCCGCGAAAGCGTCAGAGAGATATGCGCCGATGACCGTTCCCAAGATGGCGGCCAGAAACGTGCCGAGTTCGATGACACCGTTGCCCCAGGAAAGTTTCTTTTCCGGCAGGAGCTCCGGCAGCAGGCCGTATTTGGAAGGGCCAAAGAGCGCGCCCTGAGTGCTGGCGAGGAACAAGGCTACGAGGGACATCTGCAGGTTGTTCAAAGCAAAGCTGACAATGGCGAAGACCATCACCGCGATTTCAAAGAATTTTGTGGCGATGGTGACGCTGCGCTTGCTGTAGCGGTCGGCAAAATATCCGCCGGTCATCGAAAACAGGATGAACGGCAGGGCGAAGAGAATGCCGACGAGCAGGACCTTCAGTTCCTCTTCTTCGGGGGTGAGATTCTTGCCGATGATGAGAAAGATGACGAGGAATTTGAGAGCGTTGTCGTTGAAGGCGCCCTGAAATTGCGTGGCAATGAGGCTCCAGAAACCCAGACGCCAGGAGCGCGGAGCTTCGTCCATTCGAGATCATCCCTCCGTGGGATTGTAAGGGCGGAAAGCAGTTCGGAATTGATGGTCGCAAAGAAAGGGAAAGTTGAGTAGTGGATTCTGGAGAATTGCGACGTGAAGTGAACGGTTTGGGAGGACGCCCGTCGGCATAGGAAAGCCTTCAAGCCATGGATTGTGCGGACTTGGGGTCCAGCGGTAATGGACCCCTACTAGCGGTTGCCGAGGACCAGTTCGAGGGCCACGTCAGGGCCGAATTGTCGGAAGGAGCGAAGGCTCAGAGTGTGGACCGGGGATGGTAAGGCGTGCACAAGCGGGACTGTGGTGTGACCGGCGAGTTTGGGGGCGTAAAAGAGAACGAGTTTGTGGACGAGTCCGGCGGAGAGTGCAGCCGCGTTAAGGTGGGGTCCAGCTTCGAGAAGGACACTCAGGAATTCGCGGCGTCCAAGTTCCTTGAGGACGGTTGCGAGATCGATCTTGCCAGCGCGTAATTTTGATTGCACGACTTCAACTCCGGCGTCCTGCAATTTGCGGGCTTTCGAAGAATTGAGGGAGGCAGCGGTGAAGACGAGGACGTCGTCATCGGCAGTTTGCACGATGCGCGATTTCACGGGAAGGCGCAGCTTTGTGTCCAGGATGACGCGGTGCAGCCGTCGGCGGCGCTCCTGGCCGCTGCGATCGGTGAGCAGTGGATCATCGGTGAGGATGGTGCCGATCCCAATAAGCAACACGTCTGAAGCGTGGCGCATGCGTTGCACTTCGGCGCGAGATTCTTCGCTTGTGATCCACCGGCGCTTCTTGCCCTTCTTGGTTCCAGGCAGTGCGAGTTGACCATCGAGAGTCAGCGCGGACTTCAGTGTGACAAAGGGCTTCTTCGTCGTGATCCAGCAAGTGAAGGCTTCATTGAGTTTTTCGGCTTCCGATTCCAAGAGGCCGGTTTCCACTTCGATTCCCGCGGCGTGCAGACGGGCAAAGCCGCTGCCTCGCGTTTTTGGATTGGGATCCTCCATTGCGGCGACAACGCGGGAGACGCCAGCGGCGATAATTGCTTCGGTGCATGGGCCCGTGCGCCCGGTGTGGTTGCAGGGTTCCAGCGTGACGTAGAGGTTAGCGCCACGCGCGCGGTCTCCAGCCTGCTTGAGCGCGACGATTTCAGCGTGGTCTCGCCAGTCATACTGATGGAAGCCCTGGCCAATGATCCCGCCGTCCTTCACGATGACGCAACCCACGGTGGGATTCGGGCTGGCCAAGCCTACGCCCATGCGCGCAAAGTCCAGCGCGTGTTGCATGAAGTGAAAGTCGTGGTCGTTCACGGCTCTAGTTGAACAGCGAATCGGCGTAAGTTTGCGCGTCGAAGGGGACAAGGTCGTTGAGTTGCTCTCCGGTGCCGACGAAGCGGATGGGCAGACCAAGTTCGCGCGAGATTGCCACAACGATGCCGCCTTTGGCCGTGCCATCGAGCTTCGTCAAGATGATGCCGGTGACACCGACGCTGGAAGTGAATTCGCGCGCCTGGGCCAACCCGTTCTGGCCGGTGGTGGCGTCGAGGACGAGCAAGATGTCGTGGGGCGCGCCGGGAATTACTTTGGCGGCAGTGCGCTTCATTTTCTCAAGCTCCTGCATGAGGTTCGATTTGGTATGCAGGCGGCCGGCGGTGTCCACGATAACAGCGTCCGCAGCGCGGGATTTTGCCGCTGTCATGGCATCGAAAACCACGGCAGCGGGATCGGCGCCGGATTTCTGCTTGATAACTTCGATGCCGTTGCGTTGAGCCCAGATTTCCAGTTGTTCAACGGCAGCGGCGCGAAAAGTGTCCGCCGCGCAAAGGACGACGCTGCGGCCATCCTTACGCAAACGATTAGCGAGCTTGCCGATGCTGGTGGTCTTGCCGGCCCCATTCACTCCAACAACGAAAATCACGCGGGGGTCGGAGCCGTTCGCGGCGTCAGCAAGTTTGGACGAAGCGCCGTACACATTCAGAGCGCGAAAGACATGCGCCTTGATTTCGCGCTTGAGCTGATCGCCGTTGTTCAGAGCGTTGCGAGACATCTGCTCGCGGACGGATTCCAGAATTTCGCGCGTAGTTTTCACACCCAAGTCGGCGGAAAGAAGCGCGGTCTCGACTTCCTTCAGCACGGAAGGATCGATCTGCCGGCCGCCCTGCGTGATGGTGTCCAGCGTATCGGCGAGCGCGTCTTTGGTTTTACCGACGGATTCTTTCAGCCGCTCGAGAAGCGTTGGTTCGGGTTTGCCGAAAAGTGTGATCATACGTTGCGCGCTTGAGAGCAAGCGCGCTAGAAAAGTGTAACAGATGGGACTGCGCAGGACTAAAAGCAGGCGCAGCAGATGCAGGAACGGTTAAAGAATCGGATCAGTTGAGGTCCTTCGCTTCGCTCAGGATGACATCGCATCTGAGGACGACAGGTGGAAAAGGCTAGACGTTTACCTCAACGGCCGAGAGCCGAATTTTACCGGCGCTCACAGCGGCTTCAAGGGCGTTGACGACAGCCTGATCAAACTTGGAGCCGGCCAGGGCCTTAATGCGCCCCAAGGCATAATCCAGGTCCATTGCGTTCTGATAAGGGCGATTAGTGGTCATGGCGTCAAGCGTATCGGCGACGGCGATGATGCGCGCCATCAGCGGAATCTGCGGCCCCGAAATGCCGTAGGGATAACCGCGCCCATCCATATGCTCGTGGTGAAGCTCAATGCCGGGCAACATGTCCTTGAGCTGCGACACGGGGCGCATGATGTTGGCGCCTTTGGTGGTGTGCGTCTTCATGACGTCGAACTCTTCGGGCGTCAACGAGCCCGGCTTCTTCAGCACGCGGTCGTCCACGCCGATCTTGCCGACGTCGTGCAGCAGGGCGGAGATGCGCAACTTGTCCAGATCCTCGGCAGTAAGTTTCAACTCCTGCGCAATCATGGTGGAATACTTCGCCACGCGCCCGGAGTGACCGCGAGTGTATGGATCCTTTTCGTCGATGGCGGCCGCGAGCATGCGGATGGAGCCGATGAAGAGCTCGCGGTTTTCTTCCGCGGCTTCCTTCAGGCGCTCGATGTACTCCTCGATATCGCTGGCCATCAAGTTGAAGTTTTCCGCGAGTTCGCTGATTTCGGCGGCGCCGCGAACTGGGGTACGCTGGTGGAATTCACCACGGCTTATAGCGCGAGTGGAGGCGGCAAGGCCGCGAATGGGTTCGCTGATGCCAATGGCAAAGAAATAGCCAAAGAGAACGGCAAGCAGCACGACCACGGATACGAAGGCCAGCGCCTGGCGATTTAGCTCGGTGACGCCCGCATCGGCGCGCGCATCATTGACGCTGCGTTGCGCGATAACCGCCCAGTTGACCTCGGGGAAGGTGCTGTACGTGCCCACCATTTCCACGGAGCGGTTATCTTCCTTTTCGGTGAAGCGCACGGTTTCGGTGTTGCGAAGTTCCCTTGGCAGGGCCTTGATTTGCGCAACCAGATGCGATTTCTCGCTCAGATCTTCGCCGGGCACAAACGTCTTTGTCAGCGGATGCGCCACAATGTGGCCATAGTGATCTACAACGAATACGCTGCGGCCCCTCACGCTGGCGTCCTGCAAGCGACGAAGAATCGTGTCTAGGGAGACAACGGCTGCGAGCATGCCGCTGAAGCTGTCGTTGGAGTCCTTCAAGGGCACGGCAATGACGAACGCGGGCCGGTTATCCGGGGCAAGCGCCAAAGGATCGCTGCGGAATATTACGGATTGCTCGCAACTCACGAACGCGCGCTGCAGCGCCTTGGCCACGAAAGGATCCTGTTCCGCGCGGAAATTTCCCTGCGAAGCGCTGGTGCCCTTGCCGGAACGCCCCACGGCGGTCAGATAAATAAAGGTGTTGCGGTTCGAATCCACGAAATTTTCAAGCAAACTGGTAACTTTGGGCTCGGCAACAGGGTCTTCGACGTTATCGATCAAGCCGGTAAGCGTGAGGATCTGGCGTTGACTTATGATCTGTTGCGTTAGGTTGGACTCAAAGAATTGCACTTCCTGCGCCAGCGAGCGGGTGAGTTCGGTTTGTTGCACACGCTCTGTATCAACTAACTTTTCCTGGCTGAGTTCCAGCACCTGGCGATGATACAAACCGATAGGGAGCGCGCTGACAAGCAAAAGCGCACCGAGCACAAGCCAGAGGATGCGCACGCGGCCGGCACGCAGGCGCGCCACCAGGGATGGGAGAGAGACGCCCATTTTGCAACACACTGATTTTAGAAGGGTAAGACCCTAAAAAGCGGCTGGCCGGAAGTACAGGCGACGCGCAAGTGCAACTAGGCCACAAGTACTACCGGGACGGAGTTCTCAGTTTTCAGTTTTAAGTTATAAGTAACGCGAGGCTTGCGGCAAATTGTTTGTGTTGACTTAACTCCCATTGCTCCTTGCCGGTTACCAGAGACTCGAAAATTAAAACCTGGGACGCAAAAGTTCGGACTGAAAATTGAACACTTATCACTTAAAACTTAAAACTGATTACTCCCTTCTTAACGGGCGCTCCATGATGTCGCGTATGGCGTCGCGCGGCGGCTTGCCGTGGCGCAGGATTGCGTCCACCTGCTTGGTGATGGGCAAATCGATCTGGTGTTCGCTGGCGAGCGAGAGTAGCGCGGCGGTGGTGCCCACACCCTCGGCGATCATGGTCATGCCGGAAAGGATTTCTTCGAGCGAACCGCCCTGGCCGAGCTGGAAGCCCACGCTGCGATTGCGGCTGAGCGCGCCTGTACACGTGAGTACCAGGTCGCCGAGTCCGGCCAAACCACCCAACGTTTCCGGCTTCGCGCCCAAGGAAACTGCGAGGCGAGTCATTTCCGCAAGGCCGCGGGTAATCAGTGCGGCTAGCGAATTTGCACCGAGACCGAGACCCTGGCAAGCGCCTGCGGCAATGGCCATCACGTTTTTCATTGCGCCGGCCAACTCCACGCCGATGACATCGTCGTTCGTGTACAAGCGGAACGTTGGTCCAGCAAACTCTTCCTGGAGATAGGCGGCCAGCGCGCGATCACTCGAAGCAAGCACAACCGCAGTGGGCTCGCCACGAGCGGCCTCGAGGGCAAAGGACGGGCCAGAGAGAACGGCGAGGCGCGGCCGGAATCGCAGCGCAATAACCTGCTCGATAAGTTCGCTCATGCGCAGGTGCGTGGCAGGCTCCAGGCCTTTAGTGGCACTGACGATGGCGGCGTCCGGTTGGAGAAAGGGCAAGGCTTGTGTGAACACTGCGCGTGCATGAGCTGAGGGCACAACGCCGAGGACAATGTCCGCCCCCTGAAGAACTTCGCCAAGGTCGCCGGAAGCAGCGATGCTCGCGGGAATGGCAACACCGGGGAGATAAACCGAATTTTCGTGATCGCGCTGGATGGATTCGGCAATGTCTGCTTCCCGCACCCACAATCGGATTTCATGCAGGCGACGGCTCTGCGACAAAACCACGGCGAGCCCTGTGCCCCAGCCGCCTCCCCCTACAATCGCAATCTTCGTCATTCAGGGTCACCCTTGGATTTGCGGGAATCGAAGCGTGGCTCGGTTCCTTCGACCAGTCGCTGCAGATTCGCGTCGTGCTTGTAAATGATCAGCGCCGCGGCGAACAACGTCCCGAAGCTGACGACGAGCGGAGGCGCATGATGTGGCGCCCATAGGAAGTAAACCAGCAGCGGCATGGCGGCGGCCGCGGTGATGGAGGCCAACGAAACAATTCGCAGGGACAGCACGACGAACGCAAACAAGACCGCCGCCGCGAGCGCTGCCAATGGACATAGCGCCGCAAAAACACCGAGCCCCGTGGCCACGCCTTTGCCCCCCTTGAAACGTAGCCAAACAGGAAAACAATGGCCCAGCAGTGCAGCAACGCCGGCCAACATCACTATTCTGGTGCTGTGATCTGCAAAACGCCCGGCGAGCCATACGGCGAGCGATCCTTTTGCCGCGTCAAACACCAGCGTAAGAACGCCGGGTAGCGGCCCGGCCACGCGCGCGACATTCGTTGCGCCTATGTTGCCGCTGCCCGATTGCCGAACGTCCGTTGTGCCAAAGGCCCGCGCGAACATCAAACCAAAAGGAATCGAGCCGAGAAGATAAGCACCGAGCAAAAGCAGACCATTTAACGGCAAGCTTCCGGCCATGGAAACTCAAGCCTCCGCTACGAACGGGAAGGAATGCAGAGTAGTGTACTCTGCTCCGGCAGGTTTCAGTTTGCTTTCGATAAGGTGAAACTCGCGAGCAGAGAATGATCCGAATTCGCGTGAGGAGCGCGCCTCTGCGGCCGCAAAGAGATTTGCAGGAATGCCGGAAGGCTCGAAGCGCGCCAGGGTGAGGTGTGGCGTGAACGGACGATTTTCCAGAGGGAATCCCAGTTTGTGCATGGACTGATCGATATCCGCAGCGATTTCCAGCAAGTTCGCGGAAGATTCCATTCCGGCCCAGAAGACTTTCGCGCGTTTTTCATTGGGGAAAAAGCCCAGGCCAAGGAATCGCAGAGCGACGGCTTGGCTGGAGCGAACCGAATGGAACGCCTCCCGGATGGCTGAGAGTTTCGCGCTTTCGGTTTCGCCCAGGAATTTCAGCGTGATGTGCATGTTTTCCGGGCGAACCCATTTTGCCTGTGGGGCAACGGCGCGGAATTCTCTGATCAGGGCCGCCAGGGCGGCGCGAACTTCCGCGGGGATTTCGATGGCGATGAAGAGACGCATCAGGCTTGATGGAATGATAGCGCGAGTGGCAAGTATTGGCGCGCTCGAAAAAAGACGGGCGCACGGCCGAAGCAAGTAAGCAGAAAGGCCTCAAGGCTATCCGCAGAAAGCGATGGGCAGGCGAGAACTTTTGCTACCCTGCACGCCTCATCGCGGCTTCGCACCGAAAAGGAAATGCATGCGCACCATGTCCAATGCCACTTGCGTGGCATAGAGGCGAATCATCTCGCGATCGCCGGGAAGATGCACGACGCGCTCTTTCACTCCCTCTGAGGAAGCGAGTGCGATATGCACCGTGCCCACGGGCTTTTCTTCGCTGCCGCCGCCGGGCCCCGCGACGCCCGTGATGCCAACTCCCAGCGTGCTGCCCACGCGGCGCCGGATGCCCTCGGCAAGAGCGATGGCTACCTCGCTGCTGACCGCGCCTTTCGCCTGAATCAACGCTGGAGAGACATCGGTCCAGGCCGTCTTCATCTCATTGCTATAGCAAACCGCTCCACCAAGAAAATAATTGGAACTGCCGGGAATGCGTGTCAAGCGTTCGGCAAGCAAGCCGCCCGTGCAGCTTTCTGCCGCTGCAATCGTGGCACGATTCGCGGTAAGAATTTCGGCGATGACTTCTTCGAGAGAAACAGCACCTTGAGCGAAAATGCGATCACCCAGCGCCAGCTCAAAGCTGCGAACCATTTCATCGAGCGTTCTGTTTGCTTCCGCCGCTTCGCCGGACCACACGCGAAGATGAATCTGCACTTCACCGGGAGCCGCAAGGATGGTGGTGTTCACATCGGGACGGCGCGTGTAGATGGCGCGAATGCGCTCTTCAACGTGCGATTCGCCCAGGCCGGTAACGCGCAGTTCGCGGTGAAACATGCGCACGCCGGAAACGCGGCGTTGCAGCCGGGGAAATACCTGCTCGAGAAAAAGGGGTTTCAGCTCACGTGGCGGGCCGGGCAGCAAGGCAATCATCCGGCCCTTATCCTCCAACCACAGACCGGGTGCGGTTCCGCGCGGATTAGTAAGGACTTCCGCGCCTTCCGGCACCATGGCCTGGCGAAGATTCACGGCGGGCATGTCGCGCTTAAAGCTGCGGAAGCGCGCTTCGATGGCACGAACGACTTCGTCGTTGCGGCGCAACTTGCGGCCGAGAAGATCGGCGACCGTTTCGCGGGTCAGGTCGTCTTCCGTGGGGCCCAGGCCACCGCTGGTGATCACCACCGGCACGCGGTTCAATGCGTCGCGAAAGGCTTCGGCGAGGAGTTCGCGGTTGTCGCCGACAATGGTCTTGCGAAGAACCTCGATGCCCAGTTTGTTCAGTTCTTCAGTCAGAAAAAGGGAATTGGTGTCCAGTCGATCTGGAGTGAGAAGTTCAGAACCGACGGCGATAATTTCCGCTTTCATTAGAGAAAAGTATTGTAGCTCAGAGTGCTTGCAGATTGCCGTGCGCGCTGAATGGTGCAGTCCACGAAGGCGCGTCAGCCCAGCAGGGGAAGGCCGGGGACGTTCCAATCTAAGGTGAAGAGTGCGCTGTTGGAGGCAAGAATCGCGCGGCCGGTGGGCAGCAGTGAAAGTCCTACGAGAGAGGAACCGCTGAGCACATGCTCCGCATGACCCTGAGGCGAGATCTTCACGATGCCGCGGCGCCCGCCGAACGACGCAACCACATACAAATTCGATTCGCGATCGAACGCGATACCTTGGGGCCGGCCCAGCCCGCGATAAAAGACAATCACTTCGCCACCCTGCGTGATGCGGTAGACGCGGTCGTAACTTGAAGTCGTCGGGCCTGTGACGTAAAGCTCTCCGCTCGGATGAAACGCAAGATGATACGCGGCCACCGAGGGTTCGAGCGTGGCGAAAACAAAAATCTCTCGCGAGGGACTGATCTTGAAGATGGTGCCGCTGCGATCGCCAACGAACAGGTTGCCGGCGCGATCGAAAGCCAGGCCCGTGGCGATGCCCATCCCTTCCGCCCACTGCTCCGATTGACCGTCCGGCGTGACGCGATGAATCGTGCCGTCGTGGCGGCAAGAGACGAAGAGGTCACCCTTCACGTCAACGGCCATGCCCGAGGGATTGATTAGCGAAGTGACATAGGGTTTCACGCTGTAGTTGGCGGTGATTTTGTAAAGCGAGACGGGAACGCGTTGCCCGCGCGGTCCGCTGAACGTAACGTAGATGTTGCCGTGGGCATCTACTGCGGGATTAGCCACCGGGTGCAAATTGTCGGCGATTTGAAAGCCAATCGAAACAGGGAAGGGCTGGCTCTCGTTTTGCGCGCTAACCACTTGAATCGTGCCGCTGGCGGCGTTTTCGGGTACGCGGGCAATCAGGCGGGTGCTGCTGGAAAGCGAGAGCGGCGCTTCCTCGTCTCCAAAGCGGACAACGGGGCGCGCGCCAGGCCGCGGTGTGAACCCGCTACCGTACACGGTGATTTCGCCGCCCGGAATGGCTGCGGCAGGCGCGAGGCGCTCAATCCGGGGAACACCGTTTTTTTCTGCTGAAGAGCCGAACCCGAGTTTCATAACAGGAGACCGATTTTACAGCAGGTGGCTGGATTTCGCAGCCCAAACCCGCGATTTTGCTGCTAGCTGGGGCAGTTACTCAGAACAAGTGAAAGTGCAACAGGTGAAAGTGTAACGCGAGACGCAGGCAAATGGCAGCGTAGATCCCCGCCATCCAGTCGTCGGCCATAATGCCCCAGCCGCCGGGCAGCTTTTCCAGTCGTCCGCAAGGGAAGGGCTTGGCGATATCGAAAATACGGAAGAGCACAAAACCGGCTAGCAGGTATCTCCAGTTAAGAAGGCTCATGCCAGAGTAAATGGCGAACGCCGCCGCATCGCCGGAGTGAAGAAACGTGGCGGGAGTGGTGAGCGGCGCAAGGCCCAGGATGAGCGCCAGATGTACTCCGGAGACTTCGTCAATCACCACGTATTGTGGATCCTTGATTCCGGCAAACTGTGCAACCTTGCTGCTGCTTTGCACTCCGAAATACGCCAGGAGCAACCACACGGCCACGGAAGGCACCAGTAAGACCAGCGCGCCGAGTGTCCCCGAGAGTAAGGGCGCATCCACGCCCACGCCAAGGCCACTCAGCCTCGACAAGCTGATGCCCACGAAGACGAACCACGTGAAGGGATGCGAAAGCACGGCAATCAACAAGCCAACTAGCGAGCCCCACGATCCGGGAGCGGGCTTCAGGTAGCCGGTGCCCAGGGCCGTAGCCAGCGCGAAGGCGGCGCGGGGTTTCTGCGCGGCCGAATCTCCGATGGCGGGTGAGGGGTTATTGGATTGATTCATCGGGGTCACGCTGGGTTTTCTGTTGCGCGGGGCTATCGCCTTCCGGGAGTTCTTCTTCATCAAAGATAGGTTCGGAGACGACGTATTTCTCCGATGCCCAGGCACCTAGATCGAGCAGGCGGCAACGCTCGGAGCAGAACGGAAAATCGGCGTGCTTGTCGGAGTCCGTCGGCTTCTTGCAGATGGGGCAGCGATGTTTCATATCAAAGAAAGAGTTTTACCACAGAGCGCGGCCACAAGCACAGGGGAGTGAAGATCCTCAGCCAAGGACGCGAAGAGGCGCACCGGTCGTGATGCGTGTAAGAGCCTGCGCCGGCGGTGCGGCGGCGGTTGGCTGCGTGCGCGGAGCCGGTCGCGGCAAGATCTCGACGACGCGGGCAATCAAATCGTAGGCGTCAGTCTTGGTAATCTCCACACGTGCCAGATCACCGGGCTGCGCCGTAATCGTGGGAGAAGAAGGCGTTGTTCCCGGAACCTCGATATCCGTCAGGTAGAGCTTCCCATCAATTTCAGGCGCCATACCTTCCAAACGCGCTTCCCACACGAGCGGATTATCCGCGGATGGGCCTTCAATCAAGGCAGTTTCAACGCGGCCCTTCCAGGCGCGCAGTTTCTGGCGCGAGATTTTCTTCTGCAGCGCCATCAGGCGATTGCGGCGGTCGTTGATCGTAGCGGCGTCCACTTTGGCATCCAGCGAAAAACTGTCCGCGGTATCCACATCGGAATATTCAAAGACGCCCATCCAATCGAGTTCGGCAGCGGCAAGGAACTTATACAACTCCTGGAAATCGGCTTCCGTTTCGCCGGGGAATCCCACGATAAAACTTGTGCGCAAGGTGACACCGGGAATTGTGGCGCGCATGCGTTCCAGCAGTTTCAGGAAGGCATCGCCGTTGGAGCCGCGCTTCATGCGTGCCAGGACATTGCGGCTGGCGTGTTGCAGGGGCATGTCAACGTACTTTGCCAAGCGCGGATGGGCAGCCAGCGTGTCCAGAAGCTTTTGTGTGACGCGATTCGGATAAGCGTACAGAAATCGCACCCAGGTGAGGTCTTCCACTTGCGCGAGCCTTTCAAGAAGTACGGCTAGACCATCGCGAAGATTAAGATCCTCGCCGTAGGACGTGGTGTCCTGCCCGATGAGGGTGATTTCGCGAGCGCCAGCCGCGGCAAGATTTTCGGCTTCGCGAATCACGGATTCGAAACGGCGGCTGCGAAACGCACCACGCAGCTCCGGAATGATGCAAAACGTGCAGGGATGATCGCAACCCTCGGCGATTTTGATATACGCCTGATGCTTTGGCGTGGTGATGATACGCGGTGTCAGGTCGTGATAGAGGAATGTGGGCGCCTGAGCAGGCAGGATTTTCAGGTCACCCTCAACCGCTTCCAGAATGCGCTCGACTTCGCCGGTGCCAACCACGGCGTCCACTTCGGGCACCTGCTGGAGAATATCGTTGCGAAAGCGCTCCACCAAACAGCCGGCCACGATCAGCTTTTTGGCCGCGCCAAATTTCTTGTGCTCCGCCATTTCCAGAATGGCTTCGACGGATTCTTTTTGCGCCGCTACGATGAAGCTGCAGGTGTTGACAACGAGGATTTCTGCTTCGTCGGCGCGCGGCGTCAGTTCGTAGCCTTCGCGCGCCAAAATGCCCATCATCACCTCGCTGTCAACGAGATTTTTGGGACAGCCCAGAGAGATGAATCCGACTTTGGTCATGGAGCGAAATGCGCAGAAGCGCTACCTTTCAACTCTAGCATAAGCGCAATAGCGGCGTTGGAGGTCGCCTGAAGGCAGCAAGGCAGTTTCTAATAGAGCGCCAGTTTGGGAGATCTGGGGCTAGTAGTTCTGCCGGGTGTCCTTGTCTTTTGTTTCCGCTCACCCCAGCGCGCGTTGCAGACTTCCCGTAATGAGACCTCGCCTTCTCAAAGCAATTGCTCTTCTGTGCTTCTTGTCTTTCGCTGCGTTTGGTCAAGTTCCGAAAGGGAAAAGAATTGCAGTAAGGATTGAGAAGTTCAGTCCAACCTCCTCTGTCGGATTTGATGTCCTTGTCACTGTCAAAAACATAGGGACAGAGCCATTGATACTTGCAGAGAGCGGTTGGAAAACGGGGACACGGCAATCGCTGGACATTCAACAGTGGGACGATAATTTAGGTTGGCAGAGCGTGGGTCCTTGCAGGGATGTGGCGCCGGTGTCGACAGTAAAACTCAATCCGGGTGAAGGTCTCAAAAACGTTATTCCCATAGCGGATAGCGCTCATGGCAAAGTTGGCAGGTGTCCTCGGAAAATTGAGCACGTGGCCGGTAGAGTGCGCGCGATTCTGCACTTTGCGTATCAGAGTCAAGAGAAGTTTGAGGCGCGTGACCCTCAAGGTCGCGTGAACGTCGTGTCAAAGCCCGTCGACCTGCCCCTAGCCAGCTAAGATCCCCCACCAACTGATAAATCCTACTGTCCGGACAATTCGTCCACGCGCTTCGCCACTTTTTCCGGTCTGCTATTTATCCTGCATTTATCTTGCTTGTGACAATGTCGCCCTCTGTCCAGTGTGTTCTTCTCGATGCTTCAGGAGGTTTTCCATGCTTAACAAAAGTGTTTGCGTTCGCGCTTCTCTCACCCTTCTCCTCTTTTCGCTATTTGCCGCTTCCTACCTTCCGACCGCTGCCCAATCTGCTGGCAGCTCCGGCTACCACCTCGTCAAGAAAGTGAAACTCGGCGGAACTGGCGGCTGGGACTATCTGGAAGTCGAACCCACGACGCATCACGTATTTATTTCCCGCGGCACGCACTACGTGGTCGTGGATCCTGAACAGGGCAAAATTATCGGCGACATTCCGGATTCCCAAAGAGCTCACGGCGTGGCTTTCGCCAATGAATCCAACAGAGGATTCACCACCGACGGCGGCAGCGGCGATTCCATCATGTTCGACCTCACCTCGCTCAAGGTCCTGGGCCGAATTAAGACGGACCAGGATTCGGACGGCGTCATTTACGATCCATTTTCGAGGCGGGTTTTCACTTTCAATGGCGATGCCGCCACCGCTTCGGCCATTGACACAGCTGAGGGAAAACTAGTCAGCACTTTCCCCCTCGGCGGCAAACCTGAGTTCGGCGCAACAGACGGAAAAGGAAAAATCTTCGTCAACCTCGAGGACAAAAGTTCTCTCGTCAAGTTCGATGCAAAGACTTTGAAGATTGAAAACACCTGGCCGCTTGCACCCTGCGAATCTCCCTCTGGCCTCGCCATTGATGCGGCTCATGAAATCCTGGTGGTCGGGTGCCACAACAAGCTTATGACCTTTGTTGACGGCAACACTGGCAAGGTGATCGGCACCGTTCCCATCGGCCAGGGTGTGGATGCAAACCGCTTCGATCCAGGCACGGGTTACGCTTTCGCGTCTTGCGGCGACGGCACCCTGACGATTGCCTACGAAGTTTCCCCCACCAAATTCTCACCGGTGGAAATGATCCAGACGCAGCGCGGCGCGCGCACTATGGCGATCGACTACGCCACCCACACTGTCTATCTCGTTACTGCGGAGTTTGGCCCGACTCCTGAGGCCACTCCGGATCATCCCCGGCCACGCCCGGCCATTCTTCCAGACACTTTCACATTGCTCGTTTACGGCAAGTAATCACTCTTTCGTTGCGACCTTCCTGAGACGTAAGCTGGAAGTGTCTGCGGCTTGCACGATCAACCGAGAGCGAGGACGTGCCTGCTGGCCTCCTGCGTTCAGATACTAATGCAGCACTGACGCGTAGTCCTGCTAACCCAAAGCTGAGAACAACATACACCCACCTCGCGATTTATTTTGTCGCAAAAAGCACTGGACATCCGTTATCGCGTTTGAGAGGATCAGTGTGGATTACTCGATGCGGAGGCCCCACATTGAAACGAAATGCAGAAGGCGTACCGAAGTTCTTATCCGGACGGGAATTCAGCCATCAAGAGATTCAGGAGATTCAAGAGACGGTGCGGGTGTACTGGCGGCTGAGTCGGAAAGAGCTGGTACAGACCATCTGCGAACACCTGGATTGGGTTACCCCGGCAGGACGCAACAAGCTGGCTTCCTGCGCGAAGGCTTTGCAGCAACTGGAGGCGCTGGGTTTAGTGAAATTGCCAAAGCTGTGCGCCAGTAATCAGCACATGGGGGGGCGCACGATCGTGGTGGGAGCGGGCAGCGCAGCGGAGGAGGAGATTGCCGGAACCGTGCAAGAGGTGGGCCCGGTGGAAGTGCAACCGGTAGGCGGGAAGGAAGCGAACCAGCTGTGGAACGAGTACGTGCAACGTTACCATCCGCTGGGGTACAAGCGCCCGTTTGGAGCGCATCAGCGGTATTTTCTGGTGGGCCGGGAGGGGCGTCGCTTGGGCTGTTTGCTGTTTGCTTCCTCGGCGTGGGCGCTGCGGGAGCGAGACGCGTGGATCGGATGGACGGAACGCGATCGCCAGCAAAGATTGAACTGGGTGGTGGCGAATACGCGTTTCTTAATTTTTCCCTGGGTGCGGGTCAAAAATCTAGCGAGCAAGGTGTTGTCGCTGGCGGCGCAGCGGATACGGAAAGACTGGGAGGAACGCTACGGCTACGGGCCGGTGTTGCTGGAAACGTTCGTGGAGCTGGCCCGCTACCGGGGGACGTGCTATCAAGCAGCCAACTGGATTCGCTTGGGGGAGACGCGTGGGCGAGGACGGATGGATCGTCACACACGCTACCTATCGACTCCCCGGGCGATCTACGTATATCCGCTGGTGCCGGAGTTTCGTGCATTTCTGCAAGGGACGAGCGAAGAAGGCCAGGGGCAGCGATGAGCTGCCGGGGCCGCAGAGAAGAACGGAGACAAGAGAGACAGGACCGGAGACGAGCGGCGAAAGAACTGCGCAAGCGTCAGGTCGCCGAGGGTCTCGAGAGTTCGCCGAGGGGCACGATCGGGAACGGAACGAGTCCCTGGAAGACGGTGAGGGAGGAACAGCAGGCGCGGCAGGAAGCGGTGGAGGAACAGCTCCAAGCGTATCGTTCGGCCCTGCCCACGTTGTTGAAGCGGTTGGGGAAGATCCGCGACCCGCGGAATCCGAAAACGATCCGACACAAATCGACGGTGTTGCTGTTGTACGGGATACTCCTGTTTGTATTCCAGATGGCCTCGCGACGAGAAGCCAACCGACAGATGACTCTGCCGCAGTTCCAGGAGAACCTGCGACGGCTGTTTCCGGAGCTGGAAAGTGTAGCGCATCAGGACACGCTGAACCGGCTGCTGGCGGGGATCGAGGTAAACGAGATCGAGGGAGCCCTGGTCGAACTGATCCAGCGGTTCATCCGCAAGAAGAAATTCTTGCGCTACCTGGTGGGGAACTGTTATCCGGTGGCGATCGATGGAACGCAGAAGATGGTGCGGAACAGGCTGTGGACCGAGCAATGCTTGGAGCGAGACCTACAGCGCAAGCAGAAAGACGGGAGCCTAGCCAGTGAGACGCAATACTACGTCTATGTTTTGGAGGCCAACCTGGCCTTCGCGAATGGCATAACCATTCCGCTGTTGAGCGAGTTTCTGACCTACGAAGAGTACGACCAGGAGAGGGATAAACAAGACTGCGAACTAAAAGCTTTTCGCCGGCTGGCGCAGCGGATGAAAGAGTATTTTCCGCGTCTGCCGATCCTGGTTTTGTTGGACGGGCTGTATGCCAACGGCCCGGTCGTGGAACTGTGCCGGCGCTACCATTGGCAGTTCATGATCGTACTGCAGGACGACTCGCTGCCGTCGGTATGGGAAGAGGTCCGCGGGCTCGGACAACTGCAGCGCAACCAGCATTGGGAACAGCACTGGGGGGACCGCAAGCAACGTTTCCGATGGGTGAACGACATCGAGTATCGCTACGGGGAGAGAGAACGGAGGCGGCAAACTCTGCATGTGGTGATCTGCGAAGAAACCTGGGAAGAACTGGCCCCGGATTCGCTGAAGCTGGTGCAGAAAGCCTCGCGTCATGCTTGGATCTCCAGCGAACCGCTGAGACGGGAGAACGTCCATGAGCGATGCAACCTGGGCGCGCGGCATCGTTGGGGAATCGAGAGCAACTTTTTGGTGGAGAAGTGTCAAGGCTATCAGTACGAGCATTGCTTTTCGCAGGACTGGAAGGCCATGAAGGGTTACCACTTCCTAATGCGACTGGGACATCTGCTGAACACCCTGGCGCAAAACACGACACGTCTGGCTCGGCTCGTGCGTAGTCGGGGGCGGCGTGGTCTGATTCAGTTTCTGAGAGAGACGTGCACGGGGCCTTGGCTAGACACTACAAGAATCCAACTGCTTCTCGCCTCTCCCTGCCAGCTTCGTTTGGAATGAACAAACCCTGAAAAAGGACAATTCCAAGCTTCCTCGCACGATCGACACGGCGGGGTGTCGCTCTTCACACAAGGACGGCTCAACAATCAACAAGGAACAGGCGAAATGTAACAGGAAAGAACGCCTGAATGGCATAAGTCGCCGCCACACATCTTTGCTTTGCCCCTGCTGGACCGCCCTGGCGACCGTGCGGCCGGGGCATGCGGCATCACTGATACTAATGATCGTGCGTTGACAGCGTGTTCGGTGCGCACTAGTCTTAACAAGGTGCCGGAATGGAGGGCGCATGGCGAGGTTCTTCCTCGGCCGCTCTTCGAGTAGTCTCTCAAGAACGCTTTGGCCTATTTTTTTTGCATGTTTCCTACCTTTTGCAGGCGGGCCAGTAGTTCAGGCTCAAACGTCTCCCGCAACTCCGCAAGCGCCTGCGTCAAGCACGTCCAAAGACACCACGAAACCAGACGCGAACTTGCCGCCCGATGAAGTCACCTCGCACGACTCTCCGACGACGTTTAAAGTGCGTGTCAACCTGGTTCTCGTGCGCGTGGTGGTGCGTGATGCCAGCGGTAAAGTGATCACGAATCTGAAAAAGGAAGATTTTCAGCTCGAGGACAACCGTAAGCGCCAGGCGATTTCGAGTTTTTCCGTGGAGACTCCTGTCTCCCAGGTCTCAACTGTGAAGCTCGGGCCGGCAGAGGCACCGCCTGAAGAAGTTCCGCCCATGACGGTGCCGCGACTGCCACAGAGATTTGTTGCGCTTTTTTTCGACGATCTGCATCTTTTCATGGCGGATGCGATGCAATCAAAACTGGCCGCCACTAAACTCCTGGGGTCCATGCAGGCAACCGACCGCTTCGCCATCTTCACTACTTCCGGCCAGGTGGCAGAGGATTTCACGGGAGACCGGGCGAAACTGGACGAAGCGATCCAGCGCATCATGCCCCACTCGGACACTTCAACATCGGATTGTCCGCCGATGTCCCTTTACGAGGCCTATCAGATCGTGCAGGCAAACGATTCCTTCGCGCTGTCTGTGGCCATCCAGGACGTCATCCAGTGCGCGCGGGTTATGCCAGAGCAGGCTGAGGGCCTTGCGCGGGCGGCGGCCCGGAAGGAGCTCACGCTCGGGGAATTCCAGGTGCACCAGGCGTTTCAGAATATTGACGAAATGATTCGCAGAATGAGCGTAGCCCCCGGTCAGCGCGCCATTGTGTTGATGTCTCCGGGATTCTTCGTGACCCCTTCGGCCCAACACGAATCCGGCGAACTGATCGACCGTGCGACCAAGGCAAATGTTGTCGTTAACACGATTGATGCGCGCGGCTTGTATGTTTCCTCGATGTTTCAGGCATCAAGCAATGTCCAACCGAGCGCTCAAAAGACGCGCCTCGTCCAGACGGAGGAGTCGGTGCAAAATGATGCCCTCGCGGAAATTGCCGACGGCACCGGCGGGCTCTTCTTTCACAACCGCAACGACATTGATCAGGGATTAATGCAGGCGGCGGCGGAACCGGAAGTTTCCTACGTTTTAGGGTTTACGCCAGAAAACCTGAAAACTGATGGGAAATATCACCATCTGAAAGTGACCCTCACGAACAAGGAAAAATGGACACTGCAGGCCCGTCACGGCTATTTCGCTCCGCTTGGCGAGGCTGCCCCCGAGGCCGCAGCGAACGACGAGATTCGCCAGGCTGTCTACTCTCAAAGGGAATTGCAAGATCTTCCTATCGGGTGCCAGACGCAGTATTTCAGCAACGCCACCGGCAAGCATCTGTCGGTCCTCTTGCACATTCAGACCGGGACATTGAAGTTTCGCAAGGCCGATGATCGAAATAACAACAGTCTGACGATCGCGACCGCCATCTTTGACGGGAATGGGAACTTGGTCACCGGGTCGGAGAAGATCGTGGAAATGAATTTGCGGGATTCGACGCTGGGAAGGATGAACAAGGCGGGCTTGAACATCAGGTCACGATATGACCTGCAAGCCGGTAAGTTTCTGCTTCGGATCGTGGCACGCGATTCCGAAGGGGCCCAAATGGCGGCCCTGAGTCGTGAGGTTGTGATTCCCTAAGTCTGCCTTCGGGTAATTGACGGCGATAGCCTGGCCCAATACCCTTTTCCAATGCAGCCCGGGCAACCAAGCCGCACGGCGCTGGGAGCGGCCGCGCATCGTGCCGCCCACCAGGTGCTGGAGCAGGGACGTATTTTCTCCGATCCGCTGGCAGTGCGCATTCTGGGAGCGGATGGCGAAGCAGCGATCCGCGATGCAGAAAGCAATACGGCCAGGCAAAAGCTGCGCCTCTTCATTGCCGTGCGAACGCGATTTGCCGAGGATGCCCTGGCGGCCGCTATCCCGCGCGGAGTTCGCCAGCTAGTAGTGCTGGGAGCGGGCTTGGACACTTACGCATACCGCAACGCCTTCGGCGAAAAACTGCACGTTTTCGAGGTGGATCATCCCGCTACGCAAGCCTGGAAGCGCCAGCGCCTTGCCGAGGTAGGGATCGGCATCCCCTCTACGCTTACGTTCGCCCCCGTGGATTTCGAGCGAGAGACTCTGGCGGATGGTCTCGGTGTTGCCTGCTTCAATCCCTCGCAGCAGACATTCTTCACCTGGTTGGGGGTCGTGCCCTATCTCACGCAGCAGGCCGTCTACTCGACGCTTGAGTTCATTGCGCGACTGCCGGGCGGCAGCCACGTTGTGTTCGACTACAGCAATCCGCCGGGTTCGGACCCCGGCCATCGCGAGTATGCGGCTGCGCGTGAAGCGCTTGCCGCGCGAGTTGCTTCCGTGGGCGAAGCCTTTCGCAGCGATTATGAAACGGAGGAGCTCCACGCCAAGTTGCTGGCGCTAGGCTTTCGCGAAATCGAAGATCTTGGCCCTGCACTGATCCGCGAGCGCTATTTTGCGAGCCGCGGAAGCCCTTTGCCCGATAGGGGCGGCCATATCCTTCGCGCGTCGACGGTCTGAAGATCGCAAGACTTTGTGGCGACAGCCGCTCAGCCAAATCCACAATTTGGATTGAAGCCCGAGAATAGATTCAATCCACGCGTAGCATATAGAATGTCGTCCTTTTGCCAAGTTTGGGGCACGTATAAAAATCGAAACGCAAGTCTACAACGCCATCTCCTTGGTTTCGAATAACGTCCACATCTTCCCAAGACGCATCTGCAGGCAAAAGGGTCTTATTTCGCTTGAAAAGTTCATTAACCAGATTTCGGTTGAACAGCTCACCTGATTCCAATTGTGGCCTGAGCCGAGCTTGCGTCTTTGGGTCCAGGCCGAGAAACTCAATCTTTCCGAAACGGTATTGCTTTCCTTCCTCGATGTGCATAATCAAGTCGATAGGGTCGCCATCGCCATCGTCATCAGTCATGGGCGTCATCACAATGTCGATATATCCCTTTGTGTCATAGAGCTTTTCAATTGCCTTCATCCCCTGTCTGATCTTCTCAGTAGCGAAGATCTCCCCGCGCTCCAGCGGGATGAGATTCCGCAACTCGTTTGTGGGAAACGCCAGAGTTTCGCCATGCGAGGCGGCTTCAAAATGAACGTCACCCAGCAGATACTGCCATTCTTCCTCAATATGCAGCGTCAGTGCATAGCTTCTGCGCCGCTGATCCGCCTCCACTAACCGAGCCTCTACTTTCGCTGTTGCTTTGTAATAGCCCGCGTCTTGCAGAACCCCTTGCACGCCCACCTCTTGCAATTCTTGAAGTCAGCTCTGTTCCGGATCGTCGCACAACTGCGGCGATCGAATCGAGGCGACGATTCGGTCGCGGATATACGGCGGTATGTGCGTTCCCGGCGCGAATGCGACGGAAGCGATGACTATTTTTGGTGGCGGCGGCTGTTCCGGCCTCGGCGATTGCGTTTCTTCATACATCGCGCTCATTTCTTGCGCCCATGTGGGATAGGACAGGCATTGCTCTAAACGCCGTGGCAACTGGGCGGACAAGAGAGGAGGCCAAAAACAGATTTGAAGAAGAGCCAGCGAGAACAATCGAAGATGCAGCCAACCACGCATTGGCGGAATCTTAGTCCTAATCTTTGTGCTGGCCAACCATCAAGTGCATATGATGGGGGTAGAAACGTTTGGACCCCTGCAGTGCGGAGAGGAAAATCACCGAGAGCGCGGCACAGTGCGAATTTGCTCCGTCAGCGCGCGCAAGCGAAACGAATCGCAGGGCTTGTCGCCGAAACGCGCCTGCGCATACAACTCTGTGAACTCACGAAGCGGGCCGGCAACCTCTGGCTGCAGTCCTCCAGAGGTGGCAAATTCCAGTGGTGTCTGCGTGATTGGGCGTGCAAACCCGCGCTTTTCAAGCAGGCGAAGCAGTTCAGCATACAGGAGCGAGGCAAGTTGCGGGCTATTGTGTTTGTCGGAAGGATGCCGCACTCGCCACGAAAGTGTAACCCGGCGCAGCACCGACCGAATCCAATCGAAGCGCAACACCACGAGTGCAAGCACCAACGCGATGGGGAAGACTATGCTCAGCCAGGGATGGACGGCTTGCCAGCTGGTCAGACTGTTCATGCCGCGACTCTTCATTCGCTCAAACTTGCGGCGAGTAAGACCAACCCAGTCCGTCGAATTCTGCCGCACATTTCTTGCCAGTTGGACTTGATGCGCGAAATCGTAGTTGATCACCCACTCGTTCCAATTGAGCTGAAACCAATCGAAGTACAAGGCCATGCGGGAAAGCAGTCCCGCGCCGTCGCCCGAGGCCGGGGGAGTTGGATCGAACGTCACCCAGCCGCTTCCGGGGAAATACGCTTCCACCCAACTGTGTGCATCACTGGCGCGCACGATGTAGTCACCAGCGACGTCATTGAATTCGCCCGGAAGGAAGCCGTTCACTTCGCGCGAAGGAATGCCAAGCGTGCGCAGCATGATGGCCATGGCGGATGCGAAATACTCGCAATGCCCCGCGCGTGTTTCAAATAGGAAGTGCGCGAGAGGGTCGGCGCCAGGCTTGCCGGTCAAGTTCAGTGTGTACGCGAAATTACCGCGCAGGTAGCTTTCCATGGCGACGGCCTTGTCAAACGGATTGCCGGCTGAAGCGGTAATCTTTCTCGCAAATTCCGGAATGCGCGGATCAAGAGGCAGCGGAAGTTGCAGGTAAGTGTCGCGAATTTCGGGAGGGTACGCGGAACCAGCGGAACGGGCACGGGCGGGGCGCGATTGCGGAAGGATGGAAAGACCTTCGTAGCGGATTTGGGAAAAATTATGTGACGTATTGAAAATAGAACCCGTTGAATCCATGAGCAACACGCTATTGCGAACCGAGGAATAGTAGGTGGTTGCTTCGGAGAAGAAGTTTCCGCGTAACCGGACAACCTGGGCGGGCGCAAACAGGGCCTCGCTTGCGATGGGCTGGAGCAGGATGGTGAATTGGATTTCCGCAGCGCGTGGCGCTTCAAAGTCTTTGCGGCTGGCCAGGTTAATCCAGCCATCCTGGGCCGGGGATTGGAATTTCCGGTTAGGCTCATTGTTGGACCAGCGCTTGCCGTCGAAATTGCTTAACGCTATTCCGCGCCATCGCAACATCGGGTAATTGACCGGCGATCCCGTGCGCACGCGCATCACCACCGCTGTGTTCTGTTTGATCTCGCCAATCTGGCCCAGTTCCACATTGTCCGTGAACCCGCTCATCAGCGACGGCTGAAAGCCGCCCCGCGCCAGATAGCCCGCGCTGAAACGCGGGAAGAAAAAGAACAAAAGCGAGCCGAACACAACGCCGCCAACAGCCACACTGAGAACCGCAAGCGCCAAGGCGCGATGGAAGCGTGTTTCGGCTGCCGATCGCACTTGCAACGGCGGGAAGACCGCGCCAGTCGCTCCGCGGCGAATTTCCAAGCCGACAAAAGTGGCCACCGCGAAGAGCAAAAACACCAGAAAGAATGCCAGAAAATACGTGTCCACAGTGAAGACAGCTGCGGCCAGAAGCGCGGCAAATGCCAGCATCGCCAGGAAGATGGCGTCGCGATCCGTCGCGGCGCTGTACAGCCGCAGCACCATGACGAACAGAAGGAAATGAACGGAGGCAAGCAGCGCGGCGTAAATCGTAGGATTCCCGTTGCCCTCGGCCAGCGAGCGGGAGAAAAAAAGCATGTCCGCTGGTATAAACAGCATATAGGCAAGAACGAAACGTGTCGCGGTGGTTTGCCGCAGTTCCGCGGGATGGCCGCGCCACCAGCGAATTCCCTTAAAAAGAATCAATAGCGGCGCAACGATGTTGCTGACGGCGTCGAGTTTACCCGTGGCCACGAGCGCCAGCACGCTCGAGAGCACAAGGAAGAACAGGGCCGTGCGATAGAAGCGGTCGGCCGGAAGAGAGGCTCCAGTAGATGTGACGGAAGACGCCATGGCGTATATCTCAGAATAGCATCGGGCGAGCGCCAGCCGGACGTTAGAAAACGAACCGGTTATCCTGAGCGGCAGCGCCGGCTAAGATCCCCGATATGAGATAGCTGAATGCAGGGGGATTTGGGAGCAACGGTGGTCGCTGTCTCCCTCAAGAATCTGAAGCGACGAGGGCAATTTTGCGCGTCAGATTTGAGATGGGAAGAGAAGCCACATCATTGAGCGACAGAATTTTCGCCCCGGAAGGGCGCGGGAGTTTTTTCAGAACGATCCGGAAAGGGTGCAGCGTGATCGCGCGATAGGTTACGGCGTGGCGAACCTTGCGCAGAGGTTCGAGCGTCTCCCGAAATTTCTGACCGCCTGATAGAGATTCCTGAAGGTAATTCCGCAAATCATCAGGGGCACTGCGATGAACCGCGGTTGTGGGGAAGTGCCACATGCGCGAAACCAGCGCACCTACATCGGCTTTTGGTGACGCGCCCTCTTGCGGCTTTGGCGGCGGCAGAAGTAGCGTGCGGCCCTGGGGATCCAGCAGGACGGCGGCAGCCAGTTTGAGTTCCACCACGGCGCGTTTTCTGCTTTTCTCTGGAATGGAGTCCACTAGCCCTAGTTTTAGCGCTTGGCAAAATTCGTTCACAGGGCAGAGCAGGCACTGCGGCGATTTGGGGGTGCACAAGGTGGCGCCGAGTTCCATCATCGCTTGATTCCAGTCTCCCGGTGCATTCGGCGGCAGCAGCGCGGCAGCCGTTTTCTGAAGTTCCAGCCAACGGCCGCCAGCGCGCAGATCCCCGCGAATTGCCAGCAGGCGAGCCAGCACTCGGGCAACGTTGCCGTCCAGCACAGCCAGCTTCTGACCGTGCGCAATGCTCAGGATAGCCGCGGCGGTGTACGCGCCGATTCCCGGAAGTCCGAGTGCTTGCGCTCTCGTGAGTGGAAAAGCGCCGTTGTGGAGAGCGACGATCTGTCGCGCTGCTTTTTGCAGGTTGCGCGCACGCGAATAATAACCGAGGCCGGACCACAATCGAAGCACTTCTTCCTCTGGAGCTTCGGCAAGAGCCCGCACATCGGGGAATCGTTCCAGGAATCGTTCGTAATAGGGAATTGCGGCAGCTACGCGGGTTTGCTGCAGCATGATTTCCGAAAGCCAGATGGGGTAAGCGTCTTTTGAGCGGCGCCACGGCAGGTCACGCTGAAATTTTGAGAACCACGCGAGAAGATTCTTGCGAAAACGAGCGAGGGCTGGTCCGGTAAGCATCGACGCGATTAGTTTCGCATGAAACGCCGAAGGCAGCGTAGCCAGAGAGAGGGAAGACTAAGGCAGGGAATCCTCGGCGAACACAACGTAAGCGGTATTCCAGATATCGCTGGGGATGGAACCATGGGATTGCGAAGTCACGACAATCTTGTAGGAATCGGGACTCGCCGCGAGTTGCGAAAGCAGATCTTGATCCGGAGCCGGCGCGGCAGGCTGCACGAGCGCCAAGTGACGCAAAACGGCAAAAATATTTTCTGTCGCGGGGGCCAGAGGAACCTCGGCTCCAGCGCTGCGAAACTCCAGTTGTGCACTTTGCTCGTGAAAACTCCAGGCGATTGCGGCACATAAACTTACAGCGCGCTCGAAGCGCTCTTTTTCGATTTCCGAAGCGTCGGCATGAACCGCGGAACTGTACGGATCGAAAACCAGCAGCACGCGGTAATCGTCTTCACGGGCAAACTCGCGCACCATCAGCACGCCCAGCCGCGCGGAAGCCTTCCAGTGAACGTGACGGGCGCTGTCATTCGGCAGGTAATCTCGCAAAGCGTAGAGATCCTGGCCGCGGCCCTTCAACTGGCTTTCCATTGCACCTTGAATTCCGGGCAAAACCTCCAGGAATTCCGGCGTGGCTTCCACGGAAGGATAGACAAGCGCCTTCGCGGAGAGATCAAGCCGCCGGCCCTTCTGCAGAAAACCGAACGGAAAACGCGTTACGATGCGAAACGCTTCCTGGTGATACTCCCCGCGCCGAGCGAACATTATCGGCACGTTCTGACGCAAAGATACCTTCCGCGGAAGATACGGAAAGTAGACTGGTGTCTCCAGGAGCGCCGCCGCTGGCGCACCTTTCTTCTTCACCCCTTCCACGCGCAGCGAGAAGGAGGGAAGCGTAAGCTTCTCATTAACCAGTTCCACCGCTGCACGCACCGTTTGCCCGGCGAAAATGTGCTCTGGCAAATTTAGACGGAGTTCCACGCCGGCCAGCGTAATGGAAGAAAGTATTCCAGACATGAGGATGCTGGCAATAAGACAGGCAAGGATGAGGAATAGCAGGTTGTTGCCGGTATTGATTGCGGCTAGCGCCACCAGCACGATTCCGGCGATATAGACCCAACCCTCGCGCGTGACGCGATATTCCATGCGGTAGCCAATCCAGCGCAGCGCCGTTCGTTTAGCCAAAACAGGAACCAGCGTGATGGAAACCCAGGCCGCAATGAGGAGCGCGGTGATGGCCGTCGCGCCTGCCAGAAACAGATTGCCAAGTTGCGCCGCGGCTCCTGAATAGAGTGCAAGAACTAGGGCAACGCTGAGCGCGGCGATGGACAGAAAGAAGGCGCGGACCGCGGGGCGATCGGATTTTGCCAGAAGGTTGGCCAAGACGGTGGAAAGGGAAGGCATGTGCGTAATTTCAGAAATCAACGAACGGCGTTAGCAAATTTCGCGGGCTATACGGGGACTGATACGGATTCGACAATTTCGCGCAAAACATTTTCCGTGCTCTCCGATTTCTTCTGGAGCGAAGCATGGCGCGCGCTGGCCACTACGCGATGCGCGAACACAGGAACCGCCAGTTGCTTGAAATCATCGGGGAGGCAGAAATCGCGGCCATCCAGAAATGCCCGCGCCTGCGCCGCGCGTTGCAGCATCAGAGTGCCGCGAGGACTGACGCCCAGGGCGAGCTGATCCGATTTGCGCGTGCGGTTCACAATTTCCAGGGCGTAATCGTGCAGGCTAGTATCCACGCGCACGCGGGTCACCGTTTCCTGCATGGCGAGCACGTCGGTAACATCGGCTACCGGCTCCATCGCAATGACAGGGTCGTCGCCCGCGCGGCTGCGCAGGATCGCGCGCTCGGTTTCGTGCGATGGATAGCCCATCTTCACGCGCATCAGGAAGCGATCCAGCTGAGATTCCGGCAGCGGGTATGTGCCGTGATGCTCCACGGGATTTTGCGTGGCGATCACCAGAAAAGGTTGCGGAAGCGGCAGCGTGCGCCCGTCAACGGTGACTTGGGCCTCGTTCATCGCTTCCAGCAAAGCGGATTGCGTGCGCGGGGTGGTGCGGTTGATCTCATCGGCCAGAACAACGTTGGCAAAAATCGGGCCGTGGCGGAATTCGAACTCGCGCGATTCCGGATTGTACACGCTGACCCCAAGGACGTCGCTGGGCAGCAAATCGGAAGTGAACTGGATGCGCTGGAACGTGCAATGAAAGGATTTGGCCAGCGCCTGCGCCAGGGTAGTTTTGCCCACGCCGGGAACGTCTTCAATCAGCAAATGACCGCGTGCCAGCAACGTGACCAGGGCCAATTGGATCACATCTTCCTTGCCGTAAATGGCGCGGGCGATGGAGCGCTGCAATTGCGTGACGATTTGAGAGGTGACCGTCGGCATTGGTTGAAAACCCTTACTCTTCCTGCTACAAATAGAAGATGGGGCGCGCGGCTGTCTCACGCGGACGCAGCACCCTCTACAGTTTGACGGGCGGCCCTTCCACCGGTTACCCGTTACCGGATTACCCGTTCTAGAACGGGCGATTAGCTCAGCGGTTAGAGCGCTCGCCTCACACGCGAGAGGTCAAAGGTTCAAATCCTTTATCGCCCACCACTCCCCTCTGATTCTCTCACTTTTTGCAGAGGAGCGGTGCCAATGAAATAGAATTTGTGTTGAAATCGCTATTTAGCCGGGGTCGCATCAAGGGATTGCAGCCAATCGAGAACTGCTACTTGCAGCGCGATGCGGTGGTCCGAATACGAATGGTCGGTCTCGATGAATTTCTCTGTCACTTTCGGGTTGCCGGTCTTGCGGAGAGCTTCGGCCATCGCCCGGTTGTCGCCTACATTGCGGTCTTTCGACTCCAGTATGAGGACCGACCGAGCCTTCAGAGAGCCAGCATAATTGACGTAGTCCCATTTGTGGGCGTTTTCCCTTACCTCCGCCATCAGTCCTTCGGGCGTAGCATCTGCCAGCCGCGGAGAAGAGTTCTTGTAGTTGTCAGCACGCCCATTGTCCGCCGGGCGTTTTATCGTCGGTCCAATATTCCAGGCTGAGATCATGGCCACAGCCGCGACTCTCGGATCATGCGCACCACCGTAGGCCGCCATGAAGCCGCCCATGATGTGACCTATAAGTACGATTGTGCTGGGATCGATTCGATACGTTTTTACGTTCGCAGGATCGCGCAGGAAATCAATGGCGACTAGCGTATCCTCCATCGCGTTGGCAAACGAAAAGCTTCCGCCGCTCCCCCATGCGCCGCGATAGTGAGGAATCAGCACGTTCCAGCCCGCCCGCCGCATCGCATAAGCGAGGTCCAGATTCTTCTCATTCCCGGGAAAGCCGTGAAGCAGGATAACAGTCGGGTGAGGACGACCTCCGGAAGCGAGGTACAAGACAGAGTTCAGACGTGCGCCGTGGCTTGCTATATCCGGAGCTTCCACGGAAGCCGGAAAGGATTTGTCGGCGGAGGGTCCGCGGTGATTGCTGAGGGAAGCTGTTGTGCTCCGGCGCTAAATGAAATCAAAAGAAACGTGACGGTTGGGGCTAGACTGAAGTTCAGTTTAAGCATCCGCGCATTTTGTATCACCTATGGTGGTCTTGTATAGTGGCGCCATGCAAACTTTCTTTCGCACGATTGAGTTTTTGGCCTTGAGCCTGTGGCTGGGGGCGGACGCATTCTTGAGTTTCGTCGTTGCGCCGGGAGCGTTCACGATTCTTGGCAGCCGTGATGCCGCGGGAATGCTTGTTGGCTTTTCGCTCGCCAGGTTGCATCTCGCCGGAATTTTCCTGGGACTTCTTTTCTTGATTGCTCGACTTCTGCGGACACATAGCTTCGCCAGCTTTACGACGCCAGCGGCTTTGTGCATCGTTTTAATGGTGGTACTTACGGCTGCATCGCAATTCACCGTCAGCAATCGCATGGGGATCCTGAAGAAAGAGATGGTCTCCGTCCAAAATACTCCGGAAAACGACCCCCGTCGCATTGCGTTCAACCACCTCCACCATGTTTCGGTGGGTTATGAAGGCGCGGTCCTGACTTCTAAGCCTTGCGGCCATGTTCCTGTTGGTCCGTGAGGTTTCCATCAAGCCGTAAGCCCGTTATTTCTTCTTGCTTTTTCCTGAGGCGCGTTGTTTCTTGCGGCGTACGGGTCGTGGGCGGATTTTGTTCGTCACCTTGTATCCCGCGCGTTCAAACGCCCGCCACATGTACCAACTGGCGACGGTGCGGTAGGGCCGCCAGCGTTCCCCAAATTTCAACAATTCCTGCGGTTTCGGCATATGCTTCTTGCCGTATGCTACCGACCAGCCTTTTTTCACGCCCAAATCGTGAATGGGAAGCACGTCCGGCCGGCCCAGGCGGAATATCAGGAACATTTCCACGGTCCAGGCGCCAATCCCGCGCACGGATACCAAGCGCTCGACGAGTTCTTCGTCGGACATTTTCACGGCTTCGTCGTGTGAAGGCACCACGCCATCGAGGGTTTTTTGCGCTAGGTCGCGCATCGCTTGCACCTTCGCGCCAGAAAGGCCCGCCTTGCGCAGCTTGGCTTTGCGCAATATCAGTATTTCCTCGGGCGTGGGAACCCCGCCCGTCGAGCTAAGCGCCTTGATACGCCCGAAAATCGTAGCAGCGGCTTTGCCGGAAATGGATTGGTAGACGATGGCTTCGAGGAGCACTTCATAAGGAGATTGCGCGTCGGCTACATCAATTTCAAAGGGCTCCAGCTCAGCGACGAGGAGTTTCAAGCATTCATCGCGATCGGATAGATGACGGACCGCTTCGTCAAGATCAAAAGCCAGATTTGTAGGCGGTGTGTTGACAGTCATGGCGGCTCAGAAACATACCACAGCGGGAGAAAGTTGGTCAGCGCGAATTGCGGACCCGCCCATCCACGCTGCAAGGAAGGCGGGCTCCGTGTGTTAAGATGCACTGTTTATGCAAACAGGAATTATTGGACTACCACAAGTAGGAAAGACCACACTGTTCCGCATCTTGACCAAAGCACATGTGGACGCTAAGGGCGGTCAATCCACCCATGTTGGCGTGGCCAAAGTGCCGGAGCCGCGTCTGGTGGAACTCGCGAAACTTTACAATCCAAAGAAAATCACATACGCAACGGTCCAGTATGTGGACATGGCTGGCGTCCAGAAGGAGCGCATGCGCGAAAGCCTTGCTTCCTTGCGGGACGTGGACGCCATCGCTCACGTGATTCGCGTGTTTGACGATCCCAGCGTGCCTCATGCCGAGGGCAGCATTGACCCCTTGCGCGACGCCACCAATCTGGATCTCGAGCTCATCCTTTCGGATCACGAACAAGTCTCCAAACGCCTCGAGCGCGTGGAGAAAGACCTGAAGAAAAAGAAGGATCCGGTGCTGGAGCACGAAAAGGTCGTACTCGAAAAATGCAAGGCGCATCTCGAGTCTGAGAAACCTCTGCGCGAACTGGAACTCACTCCCGAAGAACGCAAGCCTATCAGCGGTTTCCTGTTCCTTTCGCAGCGGCCCATGCTATACGTGCTGAATTTGGGCGACGACGAAGCAGCCGAAATGGGCAAGGCCGTGGAGAAACACAAACTGGCCGCGTTGCAGGGCCGCCCCAATACCGCGGTGGTGGCGGTCTGCGGAAGACTGGAAGCGGAACTGGCAGAAATGGAAGAGAAGGAAGCGGCGGAGCTTCTCGCCTCGTATGGGTTGAAGGAGCCAGGCCTCAACCGCCTGATCGATGCGACCTACGATCTGATGGGACTCTTCTCCTTTTTCACCGCGGGCGAGCCGGAAGTTCGTGCCTGGACAATTCGCAAGGGTTCCACGGCCGTGAAAGCCGCCGGCGAAATTCACAGCGACATCGAAAAGGGGTTCATCCGTGCGGAAGTGGTGCAATGCAGCGACCTTCTGGCCGCAGGGAGCATCGCCGCTGCCAAGGAAAAAGCGCAGGTGCGCCTTGAAGGGAAAGAGTACATTGTGCAGGAAGGGGATGTGATCCTTTTCCGCCACAGCGGATGAAAAAAGTTCGATGTAATAAGTAGTGAGTTTTTAGTGCCAGGCCTGAAGCTTTGCTCAATGCTTAAAACTTAGAACTGACGACATTCCGTTTCCGATGGCACACGAGCTTCCATTTCGTATCGCGCTAGCAGCGCTTCTCGGATTAATCGCCGCCGGGGGCAACCTGCTGGGCGGCTACTTCGTGGTGTACCGCACATGGCCGCGGCGTTACCTGCAATACTTTCTGGCTCTCGGCGCGGGCTACATGCTCTCCGTGGCATTTGTGGAAGTGATTCCGGAGTCGATTCGCCTTGCCGGTGAGCAGGCGCTCATCTCTGTGCTGATCGGATTCTTCCTGGTGCATCTGTTTGAGCACACCATCGCTCCGCATTTTCATTTCGGCGAAGAAACTCACACCGAAGAGATGCAGCACGAACATGCGCGCAGCACGGTCTTGCTCGGTTTGGCGATCCACACCTTCTTCGATGGAGTGGCAATCGCCGCGGGTTTCCTCGTTTCCACTTGGCTGGGCGCGGTCATCTTCCTTGCAGTGTTCCTCCACAAACTGCCCGAAGGATTCACCGTCGCCTCCGTGGTACTGGCCAGCGGCCAGGGCAAACGCCGCGCGATTCAGGCTGCGGGACTCCTTGGAGCCGCTACCCTGGCTGGGGTCCTGCTGACGAGCCAGCTGCAGGGCCAGCTCAAATATGCACTGCCTCTCTCTGGGGGAGTTACCCTGTATGTTGCGGCCACGGACCTGCTCCCTGAAGTGAACCGCGAGCCGGGTTGGAGGATGGCCTTACTGGTTTTTGTGGGCGTAGCCACCTTATTGATTCTAAAGATGTTATTCCATACTTGAAGCGGCTCGCCGAACGCTCCGCGGCACCCCGACGCAGCGTGATGTAATTGCAACTTTCTGATGACAAACGGGTTTGTTAAAGTGTGGCGGCCATGGTCAGAACCGACGTCCAACTGATGTTGGATGTAAAAGCCGGTGACGAAGCTTCTTTTGAGCTTCTGTTGCAGCGCTATCGCACGCCACTTGTCAACTTCCTGTTCCGCATGGTTCGCAACCGGGAACAGGCGGAAGACCTTGCGCAGGAGGTTTTCCTGCGGGTGTACCGCGCGCGTGCGGAATATGTGCCCAGCGCGAAGTTCACCACATGGCTCTTTCGCATTGCCACGAACTTGGCGCTGAATTCGATGCGAGACAATCGCTACCAGAAACTGGAAGTCTCCATCGATGCGCCAGTCACGATGGACGCCGAGGATGGCGACGAGCGGCCGCTGGATCTTGCGGAGAAACGTCCCAACATCGAGCAGCATCTCGTCGAGGATGTGCGGGTGAAGATGATTCGCCATGCCATCAACAAGCTCCCGGAAAAGCAGCGCGCCGCCGTGCTGCTGCACAAGTACCAGGAGCTGGATTATACAGAGATTGCAAAGATTCTCAGTTGTTCGGAGAGTGCGCTGAAATCGCTGCTATTCCGGGCTTATGAGGCGCTACGAGTGGAACTAGCCCCGCTGGTGGCGCACCAGGTCAAGCATTAGGGTAGGGAAAGAAGGCCATTATGAGTTGTGGAAAAATGGAAAGCCGGATCCTGGCATACATTGACGGGCGGCTGAATGCAAATGAGCGGCTGGATGCGGAGAAGCATCTGGCAGCCTGCGCCGCGTGCCGCCTCCGCGTGAATGAATTTCGCGCCGTTTCCGAGTTGCTGGACGAGCTTCCGGTGATCGAGCCTTCGCCTGAATTCGATGTGCGCGTTCACGCCTTGGTAGCCGCGGAGCCGGTGAAGCAAAACTGGTGGGCCTGGCTGAGAGTTTCGCCCCGCGTGGCCTTTGCCGCTTCCGCCCTGCTGCTGGCGGCATTGTGGATGGGTCATTGGGTACCCGGGACGCCAACGGTTTCCCCGCTGGACATGCGACAAGCTGACGCCCAGATGATGCAAGACCTGCCGGTGCTCGAAGATCACGATGTGCTGTCGAATTTCGAGCCGCTGAAGGATTTGCCGGGACCCGCGGACGACGATTCGGATAGTGCGCAACAGCCGATGTAATTGAGAAAGGCAGCAAGACACTGCGATAAGGAAATGCGGAAGAAAATACAATTCGGAGTGCTGGTGCTCGCGGGGATTGCTTTTGTAGCGATGCCAGGCAGCGGTTGGGCGCAGAAACCGCACGCCACCAATCCCTCGCCGAACGTCAACCGTCCGGCGCAGAATCCGCCGAAGCCGCGTCCTAATGCAAACCGCCCGCCGGCCAATGCCAATCGTCCGCCCCAGAATCCGAATCGGCCCGCGAATCGGCCGCCGCAAAATAATGCGCGTCCTCATGGGAATTTTAACAATGGAGCGCGGCCCAACCTTACGCCCAGACAGCAGTTGGGTGTCGGCGCCGCGCGTCCCTGGGTCGATCAGATGCGCGACCTTTCGCCAGGGCAGCGTGAACGCGTCCTGCAGAACAGCCGCGTTTTTCAGAATCTTCCCCCAGAAAAGCAAAACAACATCCGCCAGCAATTTAGTCAATGGGACCGCATGAGTCCGCAGCAAAAGGCGGACCAAATAACGAAGGAGAATAACTGGCGGAATCTGACTCCTGCGCAGCGCGACCACATTAAATACGAAGTGATGCCAAAGTGGAAGCAGATGCCTCGGGACCGTCAACAGGTAATGAAGCAGAAGCTGGGCGTCCTGCAAAATATGCCGGAATCCGCGCGCAATCAACGCCTGAATGATCCGAACTTCACCAAGGGCATGAGCGACGACGAAAGGTCGATGCTGAAAGATTTGAGCCACACTCACGTGGGCGGCGCTCCCGAACCTCCCGCTGAATAATCCGTCGTATTTCACTTGTAGCGGCCGCCTTCTGAGGCGGGCGCCTTTTTGATACTTACCTCTCCTGCTCCCTTGCATTGACAACCACCGAACATTCGCTGCATCGTGACATCTAGCGGTGCATCGCATCTAAAGCAGGGGGAGTGTCCCATTCTCGCCTTACCAACACGATTTCGTGCCCTGAAGCATCGCAACTTTCAACTTTTTATCATCGGACAATTGATTTCGTTGATTGGCACGTGGATGCAGAACCTGGCCCAGCAGTGGCTCGTTTACCGCCTGACTCATTCCGTCGTTCTTCTGGGTATCTTCGGTTTCGTCAGCCAGGCACCCATGCTGCTGCTGGCGTGGATGGGCGGGCACGTGGGCGACCGCTACAACCGTCACCGCGGCGTGATCGTGACGCAAACCTGTTCCATGATATTGGCGTTTGTTTTGGCAGTGCTCACACTCACGCATTTGATCCAGGTTTGGCACTTGCTCCTGATTGCGCTTCTTGTCGGCATCGTGAACGCCTTCGACGTGCCCATCCGCCAAGCCTTCTTCGTTCACATGGTGGGACAAGAAGATTTGCCCAACGCCATCGCGTTGAACTCCTCTATCTTCAACGGAGCGCGGGTCGTGGGGCCGGCTATCGCGGGCTTTACCATCCTCCTGGTTGGCGAAGGCTGGTGCTTCTTCCTGAACGGCTTGAGCTTTGTCGCCGTAATCGTGGCGCTGCTCATGATGCACATCACACGTGGCGAAGAAAAGCGCAGCCAGGAATCGCCGGTGCGCAGCTTCATTCAGGGATTCCGTTTCGCCATGGCGGATTTGCCGATCCGTTCCGCGTTACTTCTGTTGAGTGTGCTGAGCTTGTTTGGCTTGCAATACTCCGTCTTCCTGCCGATCTACGCGCACGACATCCTGCATGGTGGTGTGGAAACGCAGGGATTACTGATGACCGCAGCAGGGGTTGGCGCCCTACTGGGTGCGCTGCAGTTTGCCGCGCGCACGCATTACAGGGGGCTGTCGCGGGTGATCGCGGCCACGTGCACCACGTGCGCCATTGGACTCGTTATCTTTTCGCAGGCGCGCGTATTCTGGTTGTGCGCGGCGGTGCTATTTATTGTGGGATTTGCCGCCACCACGCAGATGGCCGCGACGAATACTATCCTTCAGGAGCGAGTGCCGGATCACATGCGCAGCCGCTTGATGGCCGTTTACGCCACCATGTTTATGGGAGTGCAACCCATCGGCGCGCTGCTCGCCGGCGGTGTAGCCAAGCACATTGGCACGCCCAATACGATTTTGCTTTTTGGCTTGCTGGTGCTGATGGGATGCCTTGTATTCATTACGCGAGTGGTGATGAAGATGAACAAGCCCGCTTCGGCTGCGGCCTTAACGTAACTTCGACTCTGTAGCCTGTCCGTTGAGTGCCGGAAGACGTTCAGCGCGTGTTATCTTGACCAATACCAAAGGGAAACAATCCATGAGCACCCCAAGCCTCAAGCAGTTACGGAGAACCGGGGAAACGGAGAAGAGCGCCGCCTTCGCGTCGGGAAGGCGGATTGTGCAACCTGCCGGGAGTCGCAGTGTTCTAATGTCAGAAGGAATGAGGAGGTAAGGGGCATCGCTGCACGCGGGCACACTCATTGAGGGAGGCGGGGGGTGATGCTCCGTCAATTCCTAAATGAAGGGCGCAATCCATGGAGACTGCCAATGAAATCCGGGCCGCAGAAATCGCTCGCGGCCTGATTGTAAAACGCAAGAATGCGTTCACCGCACTCTTTGCAGGCGTGTGGCTCGCCCTTGCTGCTTTTCTGGTAGGCAGAGGTCCATTGAATCTCTTGGCTGTTGGCGCGGTTGCGGGAGTCATATACGCGAATGGGTTTGAGTACATTCTTCACAGGTTTCTTCTGCACCGGGGCATCGGATTTCTGGACAGGCAGCACGCGCTTCATCACGATTCCATCGGCGCTCCGAATGAAGCGCGATACGTAAACTTTTCCACATCAGCCGGCGTTGTGATACTCGTTTTTCTGCTGAATTCTCCTCTACCATTCGCGATCCAGTACTTTCTGGATCACGGGGTCGGCATGGGAATGTTTTTCGGCTTTACGATCTACTACATCGTTTATGAAGAGGTGCATTGGCGCATGCATCTTGGCGGTTGGTTGCCGGGTTGGATGCAGTTCGCTCGGCGGCATCACAGGCTGCATCATGGGGGATTGCAGGGGCGCTATAACGTTTTCCTGCCTGTTTTCGATTGGCTCTTGCACCGCCATCAGTGGGCCGCTACGGGACCAAAGAGCGATTGTGCTGAAGCAGACCGTTACTAAATAAATCGCTTTACTAGCGGTTTCGGCGCATGCGCTGGTATTTTCAAGACACTCCTTGTCTTGTAGGATAGGAGGCGTGTTCCGGGGATTTGCGGCGTTCGCCTGCGAGCCAGGAAAGTCTACATTGAAGAACGATTTTACAAGACGCGAACTTCTTGCCCAGCTCGGCAGAATGGCAGTGCTTGGCACCCTTCCCAGCGTGAGCTTCTTCCCGTTTGGGTGCGGGAGCAGTTCTTCGTCGCCGTCTCCGCCCCCGGCGACAGACGGGTATCCGGGGACGGATGACCAACTGATGGAAGAAATCGAGAAGGCGGGGTTTCTTTTCTTCTGGGAGCAGGCGAATCCGACGACGGGACAAGTGAAGGACCGCGCCTTTGCGGCGGGAAACGACACGCGAACAGTGTCGAGTATTGCGGCGACGGGATTCGGTTTGACAACGCTTTGCATTGGCGACCAACGCGGTTATCAACCTACCGCTGCGATCGCGGCGCGTGTCCAAGCCACGCTGACCTTCCTGCTCAACCAGATGCAGCCTGCCGGGATGAACGGATTCTTTTTCCATTTCGTGGACATGACCACGGGCGCGCGGGCATTTAATTCCGAAGTATCGTCAATTGATACCGCGATCCTTTTGTGCGGAGTTCTGATGTGCCGGCAACACTTCGCGCAAGACGCGCAAATTCCCGGGCTAGCCACGCAGATTTACAACAATGTGAATTTTGCCTGGATGCTGAATGGCGGTACCACTCTTTCCATGGGATGGACTCCCGAGAGCGGTTTTCTCGCGGCGCGCTGGAACTCTTATTGCGAGCTCATGATGCTGTACCTGCTGGCGATAGCCTCGCCGACTTTTCCCATCCCCACAACAACCTGGGCAGCTTGGACCAGGCCGTCTTTCACCTATCAGGGCTTCACTTACATCACTTCCAACGCGCCGCTTTTCACGCACCAGTATTCGCATGCGTGGTTTGATTTTCGGAACAAACCCGATGCCTTTACAAATTATTTCCAGAATTCCGTTACGGCCACAATGGCTCACCGTGCATTCTGCCTGTCGCTAGCCGCGCAGTTTTCAGATTACAGCAGTGATCTCTGGGGGATTTCAGCGTCAGATTCCCGGAACGGATACGTGGCGTGGGGCGGACCTCCCGCGATGGGTCCAATTGACGGCAGCATCGTGCCTTGCGCAACTGCAGGTTCGCTTCCCTTCGATTTTACAGACACCATTCACGTGCTGCGATGGATTCGCGGGCACTACGCCTCGGCCTGGCAGCGCTACGGATACGTGGACGCATTCAATCCCCTAACGGGTTGGTACGACACCGATGTTCTTGGAATCGATCTGGGGATCTCCGTTTTGATGGCGGAAAATCAGCGAACGCAGTTTGTGTGGAATACCTTCATGAAAGATACAGCGGTGCAAAACGGCATGACTCTGGCGGGATTTCAGACCGGATGAGAGAGCATAATACGCTACTTCGCCACTTCGACTAAGGCCAGCGCTTGAGGTTGCAGGGTCAGCGTCAATTCACCGTTTACAAAATTCTGTTCGCGAGGCGAAGGAAGAGCAGCGGCCTTGCGCAACTCCTGAATCTGAGCCGGCGTGGGGGATGCTGGCCGGCCCATTTTTTCCCAGGCTGGGAGCGGTGAGCCATGCTCTTGATCCACAATCGTGATGCGGGCAGAGTGCGCGCCGCTGAGACTTTTAAAATGTAGCGTGATTGTTTTTGGTGATCCAGCTTGTTCGGGGAGGAAGAGGTTCCACACCGCAATTGCGAGTGAGCCATCGTTGCGGAGAGTGAGAAGCACATCATCTGAGTTCGCATTGAGACGCGAATCGCCAAGTTGATGAAGCAGCGCAAAGTCGTTAAATGCCACTTTGGGGATGCTGCGCTCGGCGAGCAAACCAAAACCACCGTAGAACGGCATCTTCACCACGCCCTGTTCCTCAAAAACATCCGAAAACGACCAGTAGCTCATCATTTCCGTCAGGCCGTCGCACTGGCGAATGGTGTCTGCCATCCACGGCCCCATGAAAGCCGTGTCCGTTACGGCGGGTTCGTTCATATAGCTGGCATTGAACTCGCTCCAGATCAGCGGCATATGCGGAAACGGGGAAGCGGCAATCTGGCCATGAACTTTATTCACGGCGCGGCAGACCATTTGCGTTCGCGGAATATTTTCGTGCGTACCGAAAACGTCTTCGGCCTTATCGTTGCCGTAAACGTGGGTAGAAGCGAAATCCACGGGAACGTTTTTCTCTTTGCAGTGGGCCAGGAAGAGGTCCACCCAGGCAGCTTGCGCGGTGGCGGGTCCACCGACGCGAAGACGCGGATTCGCGCGTTTGATGGCAAGAGCGGCGCGGTCATAGAGTTCGTAGTAGGTCGCTTCCTTCGGGCTGCCCGCCCAGAAATCGATATTGGGCTCGTTCCAGACCTCGAAATACCAGTGCGAGACTTCGTCGATGCCGTAGCGGTCAACCAGATGCCTCGCGAACGCCTCGATCATCTGTTCCCACTTGTCCCAATCCTTTGGCGGGGCGACGTTTTGCTTGTACCAGAAAGCATGCAGCGCGTTCGGATCGGAAGAGAGCTTTTTGGGCATGAAGCTGAGCTCGACGAACGGGCGAACATGATTCTGCAGCAGACCGTCGTAGATCTGGTCGATGTAGGAAAAGTTGCAAACCGGCTTGCCGTCTTTGTCCTCGTCGTAGAAGCCGGTTTCGTCGTGGAAGATGGCGTGGAATCGCACGTATTCCAAGTTCGTGATGCGCCTGGTCTCGCGCAAATCGTCACGGTAGCTTTCCCGGAGACTCAGGATGGCGCGGCCCGAACCAAACATTCTTTCCCAGAAATGAGGGAAAGGATGCGAGGGTGCGGACGCGTCAATTTCAATCGTTTGAGTTGCCTTCGATTGTCCTTGGATTTCTGAAGGAACTGACGCACTGATTATCAAAAGGGAAAAAAGTTGCGCGACACCAAAGGCAGTCCTATGGACTCGCAAGCGGCGCATTTCGTACCTCCCAAGAAAAAAGAATGTCTTCGGCCTCATTTTGGAAGCCTCTCGACCTCAGACAACGCCGCCTTCTTTCGGGCGATCTTCAGTGATTCGCAGAGCACATGCTCTCGATCGGCATCCGACTTCCGGTCAGCCTTCAAGTAGGCATTCTCCAATGCCTGATGCACGGCGAGCCTCGCGGGCTGCAATTGAGAAGCCTCTTCCAAGTAGTGAATGGCCTGAGGAAGGTTTCCCAGCCCAATGGAGGCCTGGCCGAGTTGGAAGACTGCTTCCGGGTAGTCCGGGTGATCCGCAAGAACTGAAAGAAATAGGTCAGCAGACTCCTGCGGTCTTGACAGACGCAGAAGCGCGATCCCAAGTGCGCACTTGGCCCCGGCGTTCGCAGGGTTAGCCGCAAGCACGTCGCGAAATGCTCGCTCCGCTTTTTTTGGCTCCCTCAGTTCCAGCCATAATTGGCCAACTTGGATCAGATTTTCGACGCTGAGTGTTGCGTTGGCATTCTGCACGCTTTCCAACGCACGGGCTGCGCCAATCTTGTTTCCCGTCTCGGACAGCGATTTGGCCCAGGCGAGTCCAAGCTGAGGATCCTGTGCGGCGCGATTGGCTATGGGAGAGATGGTATTCACTGCCTTCGCGAAGTCATTCGATGAGTAATACGCCAATCCCAGCACGGCTCGCGCATGAGCGTCGCCCGGTGCCCCTCGAACCACTTTCGCGAGCGGGCGAATCGCTTCCTCAGGTTGACCTGCAAAATACGCTGCAAGTCCCAAGTTTCGCTGTAAGCCAGGAACTTGGGGATTCCACCGCGCCGCTTCGCGGTAATTCTCGAAAGCTTCCTGATATTTCTCCGCCAAGGCCTCCGCAGTGGCAAGGTCATTAAAGGAAGCTCCAAGAACTGTCCGCAGGTACATCTCGGTTTTTCCGTCAGGATCGGATGGGGAACGCGAGGTCGCTCGCGCACTTGCAGGTGAGTCCATCGTCATCATTGGAGCTTTCGTCTCTGGTGAGGACAACGAAGGCCGGCGATCGAAATCGGATTTTGGAATGTACGGTGCGTCGGCTCCCGAGCCCCCTTCTCCACCCTGTTTGTTCGTCGCGGCAAATGATTTCTGATCTGCCGCCATGCTTTGCGCCTGGAGTTCCCGGGCTTTATTCAACAATTCTTCGCCTTCTCCGGCCTTCCCGGAAGCCATCAGAAGCCGGCCCAAGCCAACGTAAGCTTTACGGATTTCGTAGTGCTCGTTGGGGTCCAGATTCTTTCCCAGTTCGATAGCTTTGCGGAAATACGCCACGGCAGCCTGGTCGGCTTTGCGCCTTTGCGCATTTAGGCCGAGAAGTACCCATGTTTCAGGCACCGATGGCTTTACCTGGGATGCCAAATGCAGGTATTGATCCGATTCTCTATAGTTTCTTGCAGTCGAAGCCAGAGAGCCCAGCACATAATTGGCCTCAAAGTGGCGGGGAGAGAGCTGCAACTCAGCTCGCAGGTGTGCATAGACTTCAGCGTCGGGATTCCACGAGTTCGCTTGTAGCAAAGTCAGTGCCCAAAAATAGTGCGCATTTCGCGTGGCGGGATCAAGTAGCAGCGCCTTCTGAAATTCCATTTCAGCTTCTTGCAACAGCGCGTTCCCTTGATATGCCCTCCCCACAAGCACACGAGACCAGCCAAAATCGCCGGTCAGAGCCAGATACTGGGAAAAGGTCTCTGCGGCTTCTTGTTTTTCCCCCATCCCGAGCTGAGCCGTGCCCAGTGCATACATGGATTGGGCGTCCCGTTTGATCTCGAGAGCTTTGTTGAATGCTGCCGCAGCCTGCGCGTAGTCCCGGCTTTGTAATAAGGCGTCTCCCTTGATACTCCAGGCGAGGGGGTTCTGGGGATCCATTTCCGCGGCCGAGGCGGCCTGTTTTACAGCCTCCGAAGGTTTCTTGGCATAGAGGTTTGCGATGGCAATCTCAACCCGCGTTTCCGCCGTGTCTTCAAACTTAAGCGATTTCTCGCAAAGCCGTATGGCGTCATCGTAATCCTTCTCGTCCAGTCGCAGCTTCGCCATCTCGACTAAAGCAAGGGCGATCACTCGCTCGCTGGCCCGGTCGATTGCGGCGGTATCGCCAGAATTGCGAGCGTCCATTGCCGCCCGCACCCGCTGTGAAAGCTCTGTGGCCGAAGAAACTGCCGGGCTCTGCGGAGTTTCCTGGGCTTGCGACTTACAAAAAAGCGATCCGCAGTACAGAATCGTAAGCCACGCGAAAATCAGTGCTGGTTTCAAGATCTTTGTTGGCTCCGGGCCGTTCTTGAAGAAATTCTGGCTGACCGTACCCAGGCGTTGCACCTGTTTCTGGCACGTGGCCCTAAAGGCCACCGGGGACTGCAACCCATAGTATCTGCAGCCCCGTGCGCTCCTATCGAGGCATCAACGATTATTACTTCTAGAAAACCAATCTGGTCTGGAATTCAATCACGCGGCCTGCCAGGGCTCCACTGGCCTGACCAAATTGACTGCCGTTCAAAGATGTGCTCGGGTCATTTTTCCCAAACGGCATCAGATTCAGTTTGTTGAACAGGTTAAAGAAGTTGACACGAAGGTCCAACTTTGCACTTTCGCCCCTGAAAAAGGGCACCGGTGTGGATTTAACAAAGCTGGCGTCGATCGTCTGGTAGCGCGGCCCGCGAAATGAATTGCGATGCAGGAACGGCGGGCCAACGGTGCATCCATCAAAGTAAGGATAACCTACAGAAGTCGGTCCAAAAGTTGCCGGGCAGTTCCCCCCGGTGACGATACCGGGGAAATCGCCGTTCACCCGCTTGAAGGCATCGGTGCTGTGGTCGCTCGAGGCGTGACCGAGGTAGGATGCCACGAGAGCAGGGCAAAGTCCCCCAGCCGACGGTGTGGGAGGACAATTGTCACTCTGCACCGGTGACCAGGGGAAGCCACTATGGAATTGGAAAGTACCATCCAGACTCCAGCCACCAAGAACCTTCCCGAGAAGATCATGGCGACCCGTTAGGATCGGAAGGTCATAGAGCCCTGTAAAAAGCAAGTTGTGAGTCACGTCGAAATCAGACGGGCCATAGTCCCATGTCTCATTGAATGGATAGTACGGATCCCTTTGTCCGCCAGCTCCCTCCCATGAGCCTCCGTCCATGCTGCGGCTGAGTTGGTATTTGCCGAGGAACTGGAAGCCATGAGTAAGACGCCTTGTTGCCGTTATATTGAGGGCATTGTAGTGGCCATTCACGTCAGAAGTGAGGAAGTACGCGGGCGAGAGAACATCATTCCCTGTGTAGATACGGTTCAGGCCGACGATTCTCAACATTCTGCGGCTCTGGCTCCCTTGATATCCGACATCCAGAACGAAATTGCCGGGCAATTCGTGCTGCACGTCGAGGGAGTACAGGTAGGTGTAAGGAGTACGAATGTCTGGAGCAGCGCCCCAGACCTCGACCGTGCCAGCGAGTGGCAAGCCTGTGGAGGGATCAAACGTCGCTGCGAGAGCCGGGTTGCCCGGCCAGCTCAGTGGATTATTGCTTTTCCCCTCGGCCACAACAATCAAGTCGCCGCCCGGTGTGGGGAAGAACGGTCCCTGGCCCCAGGAGTTCGCTGCAAAGTCTTGAGCGCTCATTGCACAGCAAGCGCCCTCGCGGAAAAGGAACGGAGGATCAACGCGGGTAATGGCAGAGACCGTATCTGAGATGCGGTTGTAGGCTACGCCAAAACCGCCGCGGATCACAGTTTTGTTCATAAATTTTGTAGGTGTCCAGGCGAAACCCAGGCGCGGACCAAAATTGTTCTTGTCGGCAGGGTAGAGTGAGCTGCCAACCTTGAGCGTCGCGCTTTCCAGTGGATTCGGCCCCGAACCCAGCAGGAGGTTGCTCTGGTGGCCGAATTTCTCGGAAAGTGGGGCGAAGTAGTCATATCGCAATCCAATGTTGATCGTAAAATTTGGCCGCAATTTGATGTCGTCCTGTGCGAAGCCGGCATAGTCGTGCTGCCGGTAATACTTGTGGACGTCGGTCGGCACACCCGTCCGCGGATCGACGTTGATGCCCTCATAGATGGGAGCGCCGTCCACGAAATTCCATAGCGCGTGGGACACGTACACAGGCCGCGCGGATCCAAATTCATAATCGTTATTGTCCTGGTTGAACATGGCCACGACTCCGAACTTGAGCGCGTGGCGTCCTACTATTTTGCTGAGCGTGTCGCGGTATTCGAACTGGTTCTGCGCAAAAATGCCCGGGGAGTTGGTGCCCTGGTTCGCGCCATAGGTGGTTCTCGCGCCGAAAGGTACATCTTCAATCTGATAGCGGGGCAGATTCCACGCCACGTTGGGGTTGTTGACGAACTGGTTGCCGAAAAAACGTGTCCAGTTCATTCGTGCTTCATTTGTCATGGTGGACGAAATCGTGCGATTCCAGATCAGCGCAATATATTTGTTCCGGGGATCGAAGGTCAGGTCGGCCATCGGACGGCCATTGGCCGTTAGGTCGCCGCCGAGGCTATTGAGCGGAGTTATGTAAAAGCTGACGGCAAACAGGTCTCTTGCCCTCTGGTAGTCGACGCGCGCATTGTATTGGTTGCCGCTGGTTTGGGTCGGGGCTTCGGTGATGACTTTCTGCATGTCAGGCACCCCGTCCAATCCGCAGCCGGTGAAACTGGCTGGGTCAACTCCATTACCGCCAAATACGTTGACGTATTGTCCATAACTCAAGCTACATCCAGTGGCGGCATTCGCCGCGGAGCCGATATCCGCGCCTCCAGAAACGATCTGGCAATCTGCAGCTGGCCAGCCTACTGAAGTGAAGTCTGCACAAGTGGAAGGCAGCACCTGAGCAATCCTGGGCTGCCAGCCTTTCGCTGTTAGCAAATCACCGATTACGGTACCGCTGCGATTGGCGGAGATCCACTGCTGGAGCTGTGGAGTTTCGACGTATTGCGCGGTGGAGAACTGTATATTGTTGGAGCGATCCCCCTCGTAGGAGAAGAAAAAGAACAGTTTGTCTTTCAGAACGGGCCCACCCAAGCTTCCGCCAAATTGCCTGAGATTTTGCTCCACCCTTTGCGGAGCCGCACCACCCGGGCCGCCCCACTTTGCAAAGGCGTTCAAGCCCGGGCTATCGTCCTTGAAAAATCCGCTGCCATGGAACTGGTTGGTCCCACTTTTGGACACGACTTTGATTTGTGCGCCGCTATTGCGCCCGTCTTCCGCCGTATAGCTGTTGGCGGTGATGCTTACCTCTTGAATCGACTCCTGGTTGGGGGTAACGATCGCCGCGCCGCCCCAGGTGAGGCTGTTCACGCTTGTTCCATCAATCATGAAGTTGTTGCCGCTGTTGCGCTGGCCGTTGGCGGTTACTTGCACCTGATTTTCCGTTTGGAAGATGGATACGTTAGACCCGCCTGGGCCACCGGAGTTTGGCAAATTGGCTGCGCTTCCGTTCGAGGCGCGCGCGCCATCGCCAAAAACGCCGGGCGCAAGCTTTAGCAGTTCGTAAGGGTCGCGACCAAATTGCGGCAATCGTTCGATTTGTTCTGAGCTGATCGTGGAGGAAACGCTAGCGTCTTCCGTTTGCAGAGTAGCCGCAGCTGCGGAAACGGTCACCTGTTCCGACACCGCACCAATCGCCAGGGTCACATCCACGCCACGGGGCATTTCGGCCTCTACCAAGACATTATCAATCACAGATTTGCGGAATCCCGTCGCTGCAACGGTAACCGTGTACTTCCCAGGAGGAAGCTCGCCAACGCGATAATAGCCTTCCGCTGTGGTTTGGGTTTCGCGGGTAAGCCCGGTTTCCACCTCCACAACCGTAACCGTAGCACCCACTACGACGCCGCCACCGGTGTCCAGGATGGTTCCCTGAATGCTTGCTTTGAACTGTGCGTAGGTTGATACACCGATAAGACCAAAAAGAATGGCAAACAGGACTTTCAAACGCATGTCATCACCTCAAGGTGGATCTCTGCAATAATCTGAACAACAGATTCAGTAAATCGATTTACCCCGGTCTGGCTGAGCATGTAACACCCTGTGGTGTAGCCGTGTCAAGAGAAAGTACGAAATACCTCGCGAGAGGTGGTACTAGAACAACCTATGGTAAATCGATTTTGTTGGCTTTTTGGGGGGGATCCGCACAGGGGATCCGCTCCTGCTGTTGCAAAAAAATCCGCTTTGCCGCTTGCCGCGACATTGTGGTTATGCCAGACTACGCATACTAAACACCCCATGGCCCGGATGAAAACGGTTGCATCTTCTCGGCCGCGCGGGAATCTTTCCGCGCCGTCCGTCAGTCTGAAATCCCTCGCACAACACCTGGGGCTGTCTTCCGCTACTGTTTCCCTTGTCATAAACCGCTCTCCCTCTGCAAAATCGATTCCGTACCGCACTCAGGAACGCGTCCGGCAAGCTGCCCGCGATCTGAATTACCGGCCAAATTTCATGGCGCGGTCGTTGCGCGCGCAACGCAGTTTTACGATTGGGGTGGTGGTGCCGGAAATCAGCGAGGGATATGCGGCGCTGGTCATGTCCGGGATTGAGGACCACTTGTTGGAAGAGGGCTACTTTTATTTTGTTGTAAGCCATAGACACAGGCCCGATCTGATCGAGGAGTATCCGCGCCTGTTGCAGGAGAGGGCTGTGGAGGGTTTGATCGCGGTGGACACTCCTTGCCGGAAGGGCGTGCCGATTCCCGTTGTCGCCGTGTCTGGGCATCGCGTGGTGGAGGGTGTGACCAACATTTGCCTGGACCATGCGCGGGCCGCGCATCTTGCGCTCGAGCATCTGGTGAAGCTCGGGCACCGCAAGATTGCTTTCATTAAGGGACAAGTTTTCAGTTCGGATACAGAAGAGCGGTGGGAAGCCGTGCGTGCAGCGGCGAAAGATCTGGGCTTGGAGATCAACGCGCGATTGATTGCACAACTCGAAGGCGAAGCGCCGACTCCCGTGCCGGGGTATCAGACGACACAGAAACTTCTTGCGGCCGGAGAACCATTCACAGCTTTGTTCGCGTTCAACGACATTTCTGCTATCGGGGCCATCCGCGCTCTTCGGGAAATTGGCCGTGGAGTGCCGGAAGATGTTTCCGTTGTGGGATTCGACGACATTCAAAGCGCGGCGTTCCAAAATCCGGCGCTGACAACCGTGCGGCAGCCTTTGCGGCAAATGGGAATTCTTGCCGCGGAGACCCTGTTGCAGCGCATCAATGCGGCGGCGAAAGCTCCATACCCGAAGAAAATAAATGTTGCGCCGGAATTGATTGTCCGCGAAACTACAGCGCGGCCGCGCAGCACGTGCGGCTGAAGGGATCCAATTGCCTAGTGCGAATGCACCAGGTTGCATTATCCTTCGAATGAAAAATGTTTTGCGATGCGAGCGCGATGGGCCTGCGTGGTAGGATAAAGCTGCCCAGTTACCGCCTGACAACCAACCCATTCAAAACAATATCCGCCTTCGGGCGCATGTGAATTCACTGAGGAGGAAAGATGAAGAAAACGCTTCTTGGCATCAGTTTGGCTCTCGCACTTGCGCTTCCTCTATTCGCACAGGACAAAGAAGAGGATCGTGTAAAGAACGCCGGAACGGTCCTGAACGAAATCCTGAACGCGCCTGACAGCATTCCGCAAGACATCCTTGATAGAACGGATTGCGTAGTGATTCTGCCATCCGTGTTGAAATTTGCTATCGGGATCGGAGGCAGCTACGGACGAGGTGTCATGACTTGCCGCGGCGGCAAGGCGTTTAACGGCGAGTGGGGCGCGCCAACAATGATGGCGCTGGAAGGTGGCAGCGCCGGATTGCAGCTCGGCGGGAATGCCACGGACTTCGTTTTGTTATTGATGAGCCCGCGTTCCGCTACCAGCATTCTTAGCAGCAAGGTAAAACTGGGTGGAGATGCAAGCGCCGCAGCCGGCCCGGTGGGGCGCACTGCCTCCGCGGAAACGGATGTTACACTGCGCGCGGAAATACTTTCGTACTCGCGTGCCCGAGGGCTTTTCGCAGGCATTTCGTTGGAAGGTTCCACGCTTCGGCCGGACGAGAGCGGCAACAAGCACCTCTACGGCAAGGAAGTAAGCGCCTCGGCAATCGTGTTCGATAAGGCAGTGCCCGTGCCCGCATCTGCCCAGGGGCTGTTGGCGACGCTGCACAAGGCTTCTCCGGTGTACAAGGGTGCAAAGTAACGCGCGGTACTTTCAACTCAGAATCGCTAGGCCGGTCCGTGTGGACCGCCATTTTTCTGTGTGCAGGGACGCCGGCACCGTTGGCAGTATGACCACAGCGAAGAGAATAGAGAGTGGGAGGTAAAGTGACAGGCTAGGCGGCCGTGACACGCGTCACTCTTAGGCATGTTGCGTATCACTGCGCTGCGAAGACTGGTAGCTTCTGATGGAGGATAAGTGGACCCGGGAACTCCATTACATTTATGCAAATCACTCGTGCTGCCGACTACGCTGTTCGTGCCATGGTGCACCTGGCCAGCTTGCCACCAGGCGAAAAGCTGCAACTGAATGAATTGATTGAGGCTACGGGTGTTCGCGGCAGCTTCCTGTCCAAGGTAGTGCAGCGTCTGGTCCATGCCGGGATGGTGACGTCTCATCGTGGGACCCGCGGGGGGTTCTCTCTTCGAGTGTCGGGCCAGGAAGTGACCCTGCTGGATATCGTTGAAGCGATTGAAGGACCCACCCAATTAAACCTCTGCCTGGCGAGCGGACAGACATGCGAACGGAAATCCTGGTGTGGAGTCCATCCAGTCTGGAAAAAGGCGCAATCTGCGTTGACTGAGGTGCTTTCCGGGGTGACCGTCGGGCAGCTTGCAGCGGATACCAAAGCCAAGCTCGCCGAACTGGAGACTGCGGCAGGCCACAAGTAAGAGTCCAAGCCAGAGAAGTGCAGTACAGAAATCTTCAACTAGCACAAACAGGTCCAAGCATTCGCACTGCCAACGCGGCAGTCCGTGCCGAACTCTGCGCGGGCCAAAGGTCAGTAAGGTATGGGTTGCAGAGTATCGCCGGACAATTTATAGAGACTGGCCAGGCGATTCGTGTTCATAAGCCGGTCAGCAAGGAGATCCGCAACGAAATCGATGGCCCGGAAGAGCATGGGTTGGTCTGGGCGCGTCCCCGGCAGGACGACCACCGTGGTCTGAGTTTCGGAGTCTGTGGCCACGTGAGAATACCAGAAGCACACGGAAACGCCGTCCGAAGCTTTGTCTTTGCCGTCTTGTGGATAGGCCAAGGGGCGATCAGCGAGCAGGAGATGGAAGGTCTCGCCATCCGATCGAGAAATCATGGGCATCGATTCGGACAGACGGCTAGGAAACCCTGCTGATCCTGATGCTGACAATGCGGACACAGGTTGAAATTGCGATAAACCTCGCGGGCGATCAAAGGATGGTGCACCATGGCGCAGCCCTCCGGATAACAGCGATTCGCCGCAACACGCTACGGCCTGGGGGGTAGCGCACTACTAAATCGATATCAGTTTCATATAATATATTGACCATAAAAGCAATCATAATGTGATGTAGTTAAGCCATTAGGTACTACACTGCATGGTTACTTTAAAACACGACAGCAAGAGGTCAGCAAAGCGGCTTCCACTTTGGTGCGTGTAAAGTGAAGTTCCCGAAGGATTTGGGCGGAGTGTTCCCGATGAGTGGCGGGGGGAAACGCGAGCGAGACGATTCCTTGCCTGTTGGGCTGTGATTTCGGACAATAGAAAGCTAATAAGCGACCAACGATACTTGGAGAGCGGCCGAAGCGCCGCAGCGGACGGAGACCTACGTAAGATGCCCAATTCGCTTCATCCCCCGAAACGATTCGTGGCCTATTTTTCCATGGAAATTGCCTTGGAAAACGCCATGCCCAGCTACAGCGGGGGCCTGGGTGTGCTGGCAGGCGACACGATTCGCGCGGCAGCGGATATACGGCTGCCGATGGTGGCGGTTTCGCTGCTGTACCGCAAGGGCTATTTCCGGCAAGTATTGAGCGAGGACGGCTGGCAAACCGAAGAGCCGGTGGAATGGGATGTGGAGAAGTTTCTGCACGAGGAAGAGCCGCACGTCACAGTTACGTTAGAAAACCGGCCCGTCGAGCTGCGAGCCTGGCGCTACATGGTGAAAGGCGTGCGCGGGTTTGAGGTGCCGGTCTATTTTTTGGATGCGGATCTGCCCACAAACGACGCGCGAGACCGTGAGCTTACCGGCGCGTTATATGGCGGCGATCCTTTCTATCGCTTGTCGCAGGAAGTGCTGCTGGGGATTGGCGGGGTGCGCATGTTGCGTGCGCTGGGCCATACGGATTTGATGCGCTACCACATGAACGAAGGCCACGCGGCGCTGCTCACCATGGAACTGCTGGAGGAAGAAACGAAGCGCGCCGGACGCACGGCCATCATGGGCGAAGACATCGAGCGCGTGCGCAACAAGTGCGTCTTCACCACGCATACGCCGGTGCCCGCGGGCCACGACAAATTTCCAGCGGAGTTTCTTTCGCGCCTAGTACCCGAGCAGGTGCGTTACCTGGATGTGAACGATGCCTCCTCCGTGGAATTGATCAAGAGCATCCTGCAGGCGGAGCAGGCTTACCCGAACTGGCAGGAAGCGGTGCGGCGCGGCGCCAAAGTGAACATGACGTACCTGGCGCTGAGCTTAAGCAATTACGTGAATGGCGTGGCCAAGCTGCACGGTGAGGTTTCCCGGAAGATGTTTCCGAACATTCCTATCGAAGCCATCACCAATGGCGTGCACACCGCCACGTGGACTGCGCCCGCTTTTCAGGAGCTGTTCGATCGCTATATTCCTTCGTGGCGCGAAGACAATTACAGCCTGCGCGGGGCGTTGGGATTGCCACCAGAGGAAGTTTGGGCAGCGCATCTGCTGTCAAAGCACAGCTTGCTGGAAGCTGTGCGCATCAAGACGGGACTGAAACTGGATCCCGATGCGTTTACGATTGGATTTGCGCGCCGCGCCACGGATTATAAACGCGCGGACCTGATTTTGAGGGATTTGGACCGTTTGCGGCAGATCGCGAAAAATGTCGGGCCATTCCAGATCGTGTATGCCGGCAAGGCGCACCCGAACGATAGCGGCGGCAAAGAGATCATCAAGAAGATTTTTAAGGCCAAGAAAGCGCTGAAGAAAGCGGTCACCATTGCGTTTCTGGATGATTACAACCTTGATTTGGGTTTGAAGCTTACCTCCGGCGTAGATTTGTGGTTGAACACGCCGCAATATCCCCTGGAAGCTTCCGGCACAAGCGGGATGAAAGCGGCGGTGAATGGCGTGCCGAGCCTGAGCATTCTGGATGGCTGGTGGGTGGAGGGTTGCATCGAAGGCTTGACCGGGTGGTCCATCGGGGAACCGCATCGCGGCGATCCCGGGCCGGAGACTCCCGTGGATAACGCGCTGGATGCGGAGAGCTTGTACTCAAAACTGGAGAGCGTGATCCTGCCGATGTTTCATGAGGAGCGCAACCGCTACCTGGACGTGATGCGCCACTCCATCGCGATCAACGGATCGTTTTTCAATACTCAGCGCATGGTGCAGCAGTATATTACCGACGCTTACTTGCGCTAGCGCGGTGGGCGAGAGCCACTTCCTCGGGACGAACGTCCAATAACATCACTTTACGCGGCAAAACGCGAAGTCCGGCCTTGCGGTAGAAAGTTTCCGCGGATTTGTTGTCGTGTTGCACCTGTAGTTCGACGGTGCGGATGCCGCGCTCGCGGCAAAAATCCTCGATTTCGTAAAGCGCCAGCGAGCCGATGCCTTTGTTGCGGCAGCGCTTGTCCACGTAAAGATCGGTCAGCATGGCTTCCATGCCGCCATATTCCAGGTCGAAATTGTAGGTAACGATGGCGTATCCCACGGCCTTTTTGTGGCACTCCATAAGCCAGGCCTTGCCTAGCGAAAGATTGCGCAGTAGGGTGTGCAACCCTTGCTCGAGCGACTTGCGCTGGAAGGGAATCTTGTCGAAGCGATAGTACGCCATGATGAACTTCAGCAAAGTGGCGTGATCTTTTGGGCTGCATGGGCGGAAGCATACCAGCATAGGGCCTCACTTTAGGAAGCGCGGTCACCGGATTGCTTTCTATCGTAACGCAGGTGCGGGCGTGGCGAAAAGGATTTACAAGAAGAGAGTGGATGGTTCCCGATTCTGCGATTGCGCAGAAGCCGCCTCCAAACTAGAGGTTGCGGTCGGCATTGCCAAGCTAGATTCATCTACTAGGATTTCGGCCTGACGGTTTGTCTTCAATTTGTCTATGCTAGTGATACGCACCCTTGGAATGTAAGAGGTTCGATGAAAGAGTACTGCTTCACGGTGGAATGCGAACAACGCACGTGCAAGGTTCGCTACAACTCCAGAGAATTGACTTTTATCGTTCTAGGAGATCCTCTGATACCTACCGCCGTGGAGTTTAAGAGAGCTGTGGGGTTATGGGACAACTTCATCGTTGCGCACGGAATGGATACCAAGGCGTGGACTGTCAAGTCGCGGTCAGAACTCACGCGCGCAACCGAGCAACTTGAGCAAGCCATCGAGGCTGACCGCGAATTGCTGCAGTATGACTACCAGTACGGCTTTTCCTCGCTTCCCAAGCAGAAGAATTCGGCCGCGATGGGCGTGAATGTAGGTGGGAAGGGAGGGATAATTTCCGCTAAACATCCTGGGCAGCTATACCTTGAGCTATGGGGGAAAGGCCCAGACGGGAAAGGGAGAATCGTAGAGACGAGAGACATGCGAAAAGGCCCTCCCGTTGTAACAGATGAGTTGGGAACAATTAGGGTCTTCCGCCGAAAAAACAAGGTCGATTGGAAGCCAAAACTGCTTCAGTTGCTCGAATTCCTTCGAGCAAGTCACTCGGATAGCATCCGAATCCGTCATCCCTACCCCGAATAACGAGGGATAGATACATCTGCATGAGGCTCTCCGTAATTCGCGGCGTGACAATTCTGCTCATCCCAAAACCTGTCTGTGCAGCCCCGATCAACGGGTATATAGGGAACAGATTCATCGGCGGAAAGGCCGAGGCGTTCAAGAAACGTGGTTTTTGTAGAGGGCCATGCCTACGGCGGCGTCCATGCCGATTTTTTGAAGGGCGGAGATTTGAGGGGTGGTGGAAATGCCGCCCGCGGCGACAATCGGCAGGCGTGTGGACCGGCGTAATTCGCGGAACCAGGCTAGGTTCACACCGCGCATGGTACCTTCTCGGTCCACATCGGTGCAGAGGAAACCGGCGCAATAGGGTTCGAAGGTGGACATGACTTCGACGGGCGCGAGCGAGAGAGACTTCTGCCAGCCATGGATTACGATGCGCCCCTTGGCGGTGTCCAGAGCAATCAGAATGTGTTTTTTGCCGATGCGATTGGCGAGCCGTTTCAGAAAAGCCACATTTGGACGTTGTTCGTGAAACGCCGCGCTACCAACGATGATTTGTTCGACGCCGAGGCCGATTAACGATTCGGCGCGGCGCACCGTGCGAATGCCTCCGCCTATGCGCAACTTGATTTTGAATTTGCGGCGGGCTTCGCGGCAGAGTTGCTGCACCAGCCGGTTGTTGTGACCCTTGCGCATGGCGGCATCGAGATCAATCACGTGAAGCCAGGCGTAGTGGCCGAAGCGGTCCAGCAAGCCGAGTACGTCTGCAACGGCGAGTTCGCGCTTGCGGCCACGTACGAGTTGCACGGCCTGGCCATCCTGCAAATCAATGCACGGAATCAGCATGGCAGGCGCACCTCCACTCCGTTTTCCTTCAGAAAGGATTTCAACGCGCGGATGGATTGCACCTGATCGTGAAAGATGGAGGCGGCCAGAGCGGCATCGGCGCAGCCTTCCTTAAAGATTTCCAGAAAATGCCGTGGGATTTTTGCGCCCCCGGAAGCAATCACAGGAACGCTGACAGCGCGGCCAATGGCTGCGGTCAAGGCAATGTCAAAGCCGGATTGCGTGCCGTCGCGATCCATCGAAGTTAGAAGAATCTCGCCTGCGCCAAGTTCCACCCCACGGAACGCCCATTTCTCCGCGTCGAGTCCCGTGGCTGCACGGCCGCCGCGCACGCGCACTTGCCAGTGTTCGTTTTCGCGTCGCGCGTCAATGGCCAGCACCACGGCTTGCGCACCAAATTCGCAGGAAAGTTCGCCAATCAATTCGGGGCGCTGGACCGCAGCGGTGTTCACGGTGACCTTGTCAGCACCGGCACGCACGACCGTGCGAGCGTCTTCCAAGGAACGGATTCCGCCGCCAGCGGTGAGTGGTATGGCAAGCTGCTCGGCGACGCGGCGAATCGTTTCGAGAAACGTGGGATTGTTGTCGCGCGAAGCAGCAATATCCAGGACGACCAATTCATCGGCGCCCTCCGCGTTGTAGCGCGCAGCGAGCTCCACGGGATCGCCTGCATCACGAAGCCCTTCGAAATGCACCCCTTTCACGACGCGAACGCCGTCTGTATCGAGGCAGGGAACAATGCGGTGCGCCAGGCTCATGCGGGCAACCTCAGGAAATTGTCGAGCAGCTTCGCCCCGGGAGCGCCGCTTTTTTCAGGATGAAATTGCACACCGAAAATATTGCGCTGTTCAACGACTGCGATGAAAGCACGGCCGTGTTCGCAGACGGCGGTACTTTCCGGACCGGAGGCGGGCGCGGCGTAGGAGTGCGCAAAATAAAAATAGGCGTCGGGCAAAATACCATCGAGGAGGCGGCTGGATTTTTCGCGTTGCAATTGGTTCCAGCCCATGTGGGGAAGCTTCACGCCTGCGGGGAGGTGAGTGACGCGCCCGGGGAGAAGTCCAAGGCCGGCGAGAGCGGGAGCTTCGTCGCTCGTCTCGTAGAGAGCTTGCAGGCCAAGGCAAATGCCGAGGAAATTTGTGCCGCGCATGATGGCATGGCGCAGCGGCTGCCGCAATCCGTGCGCATCGAGAGCTGTGATGAGGGCAGCGCAATGGCCGACACCGGGTAGGATCAGCCGCTCCGCCGTTGCGATGGCTTCGGGTTGATTAGTGCTGAAAACCTGCGCACCCAGGCGGCGCAAAGCACGTTCGACCGACGTCACATTTCCGGCGCCATAATCGAGCAGGGTAACGTTCACAAAAGTTCCTTGGTGCTGGGCAAAACGTTGCGCAGACGCTTGTCCCGAGAAACGGCAAAACGTAGCGCACGCGCAAACGCCTTAAAAAGTGCTTCGACTTGGTGGTGCGAAGAACGGCCGTAGAGAACGCGCAAATGAACATTGGCACGCGCTGCTTGCGCAAACCCCTGAAAGAAGTCCTCGACCAGTTCCGTTTGAAAATCCCCCACGCGTTTCGCGGAGAATTTTGCCTTGATGACGCAAAAGCTCCGGCCACCAAAATCGATGGCGGCGACCGCAAGGGTTTCGTCCATGGGCATCAGGAAATATCCGGCGCGAAGAATCCCTTTCTTGTCCCCGAGCGCCTTCTTGACGGCCTCGCCAAACGCGATGCCCACATCCTCGACGGTGTGGTGCTGGTCCACTTGCAAATCGCCTCTGGCGGTGAGGCGGAGGTCCAGGCCGCCGTGACGCGTCACTAGGTCAAGCATGTGATCGAAGAAAGGAATTCCCGTGGAGATGACGGCAGTGCCGTGTCCGTCGAGATTCAAGCGCAAATCGATTTGTGTTTCCTTGGTATTGCGGCGAATCGTGGAAGTTCTTGGCATAAGTTTCCTAGGAATTGCGCTCAAACAAGTGCAAGAGCTTCTTGAGTTCAGATTCGGTGCCAATCGTGATGCGGGCGAAGCCGGGGCCGAGGTCATGGCTTCGTTCACGCACCAGAATATTGTGGCGTTCGAGCTTCCGGAAAAACGCAGGGCCAGTCTCGCCAAAATCGGCGAGCAAGAAATTAGCGGAACTCCGATAGACGCGCACATTGCGTTTTTGCAGTTCCCCTGCAAACCACTTGCGCAGCCGTTTCACATCGCGGATGTAGCGTGCAATGGTCTTGCGCTCTTCCACGGCGGCAACGCCTGCGGCAAGCGCCCCGGCGTTCACGGGATACGGCGGCATGGCGCGGCGGACGAGCGAAAGGGAATCGCGCTGGCCAATTACTGCACCCAGGCGCAACCCGGCCATGCCCTCCGCCTTGGAGAAAGTGCGCGCCACGAAAAGATGAGGATACCGGCGAACCCAAGCCACGGCACTTTCCGGGGAAAATTCTGCGTAGGCTTCATCCAGAACTACAACGGTGTGCGTTGCGCCGCGAAGCAGCTGGCGAATGGCCGCAGATGGCACTAGTGTGCCCGTGGGATTGTTGGGATTAGCGAGGAAAAATACGCGTGGTTTCTTGCGCAATGCGGCGAGTGCCTCATTCAAGGGAAATTCCATGTTCGCGCCGTAACGCAGAACCTGCACGCGCGCCCCAGCAATTTCAGCGTAGTAGCGATACATCGGAAATGTCGGCTCGCAGATCAGGACGCTGGTACGCGGTTCAACAAAAGTGTCAAAGAAAACGCGCAGGGCATCGTCGCCGCCATTGGTAAGGAGCAGTTCATCGGGATGCACGCGGAAGTAGCGAGCCAGCTTTCGCGTCGGCGTGGCATACTCGGGATACGTGGCAATCTGCTTGGCGGTCAAGCGGGCCAGGGCTTTTCGCGCGGCGGCGCTGCAGCCGGTGGTGTTCTCGTTGAAGTCCAGGCGGATCTTATTTGCCCGGCCCTCAGCTGGGGCTTCGTAAGTGCGGCGCAAAAGAATGGCTTTGCGAACGGGAAGTTGTACCTTCATCGGCGCACCTCGACCGCATTCGCATGCGCCAAGAGCCCTTCGGCCCGAGCCAGAACTTCCACATCACTGGCGAGGCGGCGAAAACCGCGCTGATCAATCGTCTGCACGCTGATGCACTTTACAAAATCTCCGGCGCTGAGGCCGCCGCGACGGCGCGCCCAGCCTCCCGTCGGCAAAACGTGGTTGCTTCCGCTGGCATAATCACCAAAGGTTTGCGCACTGAGAGGGCCGAGGAAAACAGTGCCAGCAGAACGGACTTTGTTCAACGGTGCAACATTATCGGATGGCAAGCTAAGGTGTTCGGGCGCAAAACGATTCACAAATTCACACGCCGCGCTCCACGAGGGAGCGAGCAGGATCGCGCCGGTATTGCGAATGGATTGTTGCGCAGGATTATCGGCGGGCAATTCCTGCAACTGGGCCATGACCTCGCGCTGCACTTTTTGTGCAAAGCGCGCGGACGAAGTTACCAGATAACTTCCGGCATCGGGAGCATGTTCAGCCTGCGCCAACAAATCGGCTGCAATCCAGCGGGGATTTCCGTGGTTAGCGAGCACGACCGCTTCCGTGGGCCCTGCCGGCAAATCAATGGCGCAAGTGGCGCTGACGATCTGTTTCGCGGCGGTGACATAGCGATTGCCCGGGCCAAATATTTTTTCGACGGGCGCGATGCGTTTTGTGCCGTAAGCCAACGCGGCAATCGCCTGCGCGCCGCCGATGCGAGCAAGTTGGGAAACGCCCAGCAGGCTGGCAGCAGCGATGAGTTCGTCGTTCGGCCGCGGGCAAACCGCAACGATGCGCCGCACGCCTGCTACTTGTGCGGGCACCACAGTCATCACCAGTGTTGAAACCAGCGCAAATCGTCCGCCGGGAATGTAGCATCCGATGGATTCGATTGGACGAACGATCTGCGAGACATTCACGCCAGATTCGACTTGAAGTGACCATCCGCGTGGCATCTGTTTTTCCGCCACACGGCGAACATTATCCGCGGCGTGGGAAATCGCCCGAAGGAAACCGCGACTGACACGTTCCTTGGCTGCGGCCAATTCAGCGGGAGAGATCCAGAGTGAAGCACTCCTTGGCGCAGCGGGATCAAACTTGCGATTCCATTTGTCCAGCGCAACGTCTCCGCGCAGTCGGACATCGGCGACAATCTTTGCCGCAGCCTCTAGAGCAACGCGATCATCGCCTTCGCGCAGACTCATGAGATTGGCTTCGGTTTTCGCGTTAAGTTTCACGATTCTCATCAGAGCACGATCTTGTTCAGGGGATATTCGACAATCCCCTGAGCCTTTGCGGCTTTCAGCTTCGGCAAAATCTGCCGCACCACCGCTTCTTCAATGATGGTATTCACCGCGACCCAATCGGAATCGCTCAGCGCGGAGATGGTGGGGTTTTTCAGCGCAGGGAGCACGGCAAGAACCGCGGCCAGATCTTCCTGCTTCACATTGAGCATCAACCCAACACGTGTGGCGGCGGCAATCGCACCCTGCATCATTAATATAACGTTCTCGGCCTTTTCGCGTTTCGCCGGATCTTCCGCGGCTTTGCGGTTCATGATGAAGACGGTGGAGGATTCCAGAACGGTCTCCATGATACGCAATCGATTTGCGCGTAACGAAGATCCCGTTTCTGTGACTTCGACTATCGCGTCGGCAAGTTGCGGCACCTTCACTTCGGTGGCGCCCCAGGAAAACTCCACGCGCGCTTTCACGCCATGACGCGCCAGGTATTTCTGAGTGATGTGCACAACCTCCGTGGCAATCGTCTTCCCCTCCAGGTCGCGCGGAGTGCGTATAGCCGAATCTTCCGGAACAGCCAGCACCCATTTCACTCGCGCCAGCCGCTGTTTGGCATAGACAAGCTCCGCAAGCTCCAGAACATCCGCGTTAGTTTCCACCACCCAATCGTGGCCGGTGATTCCGGCATCGAGCGCGCCGGATTCCACGTAGCGAGCCATCTCTTGCGCGCGCACCAGCAGGCAATCGATTTCGGCGTCATCAATGGCAGGCACGTAGCTGCGGGAACTCAGTGTGACTTTCCAACCGGCGCGAGCCAGCAGTTCCACGGTAGCATCCTGCAGGCTGCCTTTGGGTATCCCCAATTTCAAGACGCTCATTGCGCCCCCTTTTTGCCGTACACATCTTCAACTGCAAACGCGCGTTCCGCAATGACGTGCGGTGTGCCGTCGAGCGCGAGTTCACGAAAAAAACAACTCCGGTAGCCTTCGTGGCAAACGCCCGGCCCTACCGCCTCGACGGGTATGAGAAGGGAATCAGCGTCACAATCGAAAAGGATCTGGTGAACGCGGAGTACATGGCCGCTGGTTTCGCCTTTCTTCCAGAGTCGCTTGCGAGTGCGGCTGTAGAAGTGAACTTCCCCTGTGCGCCGGGTGCTCTCCAGCGCTTCGGCGTTCATGAAACCAAGCATCAACACCTCGCGTGTAGTGTGATCCTGAATGACAGCGGGGATCAGTCCATCCAATTTTGCAAAATCAAGTTCCACCAGAGCCTCCTAAAAACGAAAAACCCGCCGGGGCGATTCGCGCCAGCGGGTCAATTAAGAGCTTTTTGTTGCGAAAGCGCTATACAGACCACAACGGGCGTGGCACGAAGCCGTGATGATGGTGTCGATGCGCCCGGAAAATCATTGCATGAAGAAAATACACAATCGGGGAAGGCGTGGTCAAACGAAAATTCGATACGCGTGCATCGGAAATTTGGATGCTAGCCCCGCGACACGATACCCTGCGGTGAGCTGGAACTGTAGTTCACGGTTATGATGAGGTGCAAAGCCACGCCAAATCTGCCGTTGGGAAGGGTTTCTATGCGCACGACTTCCGCCACATATTCGCAATTCATGGGGTCATACTGCGAGGCGAAGGGGAAAGTGACAAAGACGCGCATACCTTTGTAATAGCTGGAGCGGCGCGTGTGAAAATAGATGCCTTCCTTAGAGGCGTTGATGCTGACAGGGAGGTCTTCGAAGTGCTCATCGCGTGGCTCGGAGGGACGGACGCGAAGGGGCTTGACGATTTTGGCTCGTCGGCTGCAGCGCTTCTCCGGATACTGCTTTTCAGACACTTCAGCCATAGTAGGTCCTGTGGGTGGATCCATTTCCATGATTCAGTGAGCAGCGTGAAACGTCAAGGCATTGCGGTGAATCTGATACTGGCAGGACAATAACGGACCAGCGCAGGGGGCAAAAAGTGGCTGAAAAATTACATAAATCTGATACGGAATGGAAGAAATCCCTGACGCAGAACCAGTACTATGTAACCCGGCAGAAAGGGACGGAGCCCCCTTTTACGGGCGAATATGAGTCTAGTGAGACTCCTGGAACGTATAGGTGCGTGTGTTGCGGGCAGCCGCTATTCCGATCCGAAACCAAATTTCATTCCGGCTGCGGCTGGCCGAGTTTCTCTGCTCCCGCGAATCGTGAAGTCGTGGAAGAGGAAACCGACACCACGCATGGGATGGTTCGCACAGAGGTGAAGTGCAGCCAATGCGAGGCCCACTTGGGTCACGTGTTCGAAGATGGGCCAAAGCCCACAGGTCTGCGTTACTGCATCAATTCTGTCGCGTTGAAGCTGGACAAAGACTGACAGACAGCGCGGTTCTGCATTCTTTTGAAGTTTCCTGGGGCCAGGTTTTTTGATTAAACCAGCTACGACATTACGCGGCCGGGCAGGAGCATGCGGCCATATCCGCAACCGGATCAAACTGGCGTTCCCAAGCCGCAACAAGGAGCACTTTATTGCCCGTGGGATAGCGAAAAACGTAATAAACGCTATCGTTACCGTCGAGTTCAAAGAAGCCGGGCCGGCGCACATCCGGCCGCCCGGTAATCCCAGCACTAAGCAACAGGCGGAGTTCTGCCAGTTGTTCCGAAGCGTGGCTCCGGAGATCTTCAACAATTGGCGGCAATTTGTGAATATTCGTCATTTTACTTACCCCCCATCCGCCGTAACAGCCCACTGTGACCTACAACCATTAAGACGCAAAAATCGGCGGAATGTTTCATGAAAACCGCAACGCCGGGCCAAGAGCACCCCATCTTCGCTTGATCGTGTAACTTCCAATTGGATGCGAAGAGCCGGGGCTGGGTTGGAATATCAGGGGCAGGCGCAGGCTCCGCCGTTCACGGCTGCCAAAATGGCGTCAGGCTGAGTGAGCAAGGAAGCGAGAAGCAAGAACAAGCAGACTTGAACGGATGCACTTCATGTCACGGCGCGGCAGACGAATTTGGTCCGGTCAGTCCTCTTAAGTCAACGAATGAAGTACGAGTTACTACCTAGCATACTACTTGCGCGAAGAGATTTTTCTTGCGATAGTGAGGGCTGCGTTTTTTGCAGCACTGAGGATGTCCAAGTGGCTAAACAAGCTTCGAAGCTCCCGAGAAAATCCGTTCGTGACGAAAAATCCGATTTTGGGAAAGATCGCCGGCGCCGCCATCACCACTACCTGGTAACCGTGAACTACGCCGATGGAGAGACCTTTGGGCGGGTTTATACGGACAAGGACAAAGCGACGAGATTTGCGGAACGCCAGCGCCGCTCGCCTGTGGTCAAGTCTGCGCGCGTAAACCAGGTTTCCTGAGGGGTACACATCGGCGGAAATCGGGTGGCGGGGCAATTTGGATTTTGGCGGGATAGCGTGCTATAAAATTAGTAGCTGAGCGGCCTTAGTATAATGGTAGTACGGAACCTTGCCAAGGTTCAGGCGTGAGTTCGATTCTCATAGGCCGCTCCATTAAATCAAGCACTTATGCTAGCGCCTCATTTTCCACATTTTCCAAAATGCTATCGAATCGTCCTGTAGCGACCCGATCCCGCGGGATTAGCTTTCCGATTGAGGAAAGTTAAGTATGGCCAATTCAGCGTCTTAGGTTTTTGGCGCTGCATTCGCTATGCCTGACTACTGAACCCTGCTCGGGTTCAGGTGTAGATCCGCACGCTTATGCTATCGTGCAGTGACAAATCTCTCTGGAGGAACGATCGTGCGCTACGACGAGTTCCGTGACCAACTGGAAGCTGCTCTTCAGCGGAATAGTCTTCACTTCCATGGCCTCCAACGTGTCGAGACCATTGAGCTCGCGAACACTGTGCGGCATTGGAAGGTCGATGCCCACGGAGCCGCACCTCCGAGCACCGAGCCCTTCCACGTCTCGGCTGAGATCGGCTTCGCGTGGAGCCCCTTCGACGCTGCTCGATCGTACGCGCGCGAAGAAGACCTCCTCACGGAGCTCATTGGCAGGAAGAAGCGACTGCCTAGCACCGAGCGCAGGTGGAAGCGAGTGGACCTCTGGCTCCACGCCAGACTCCCTTACGGTTCGACGACGGCAATGCCCGAGCCCCAGTTATTCGGAGCCTGGAGCGCATCGATTCTGGAGAAGATCCATGGAGCCTTTGCCGAAGTCGAGGAGAAGGAGGGGCGCATTGTCGCTGTCCTTGGCGCGCATGAGGATGTCGACGTGCTGGCCCACTGCCAACCCGATGGCGTCGTTTCCTTGAAGGGTCTGGCGATCTCTGGATTCCGGATCGTCCACCTTCCCCGCGTCTGGGACGACCCCGACCGCCGCAAGGCAGAGAAGGACCCGTATGCCGAGCTCGACCGACTGGCGCGGACGTTCAAGGCCACCCTCGATGAGTGGAAGAAGAGTGTCTCGGAACTTGCAACCTGGATCAGGTACTCGCCGCCAGTGGCAGGAGCCAAGCCGGTCGAGCCGTGGTTCGAGGACCTGCACGAAGGCGACGACAATGACGGTGGGCCAGAGACGATAAATTGACCGTAGGATCCACTGGCGTCGCCTGTCCCTTGAGGAAGATCTGGATGCGATTTGTGGTCCACCTGCGATACCGGTTCCAAAGAAATCGGCATCCCCCGTCCGGATGTCACAAGCCATGCGACTGCTGAAGTATGGCGAGCGACAGCCCTCCACCGACTTGCTTAAGTGGTACAACGAAAACGTCTATGCGGTTAAGAATTATGACCTACCAAGAACTTGTTGATTTCCTAGAACACAAAATGAGCATGAGCCATGTTTACCAACCTTTGAGGGGCAGAGCACCGGTTGACGCAGGAGGCACTGCAGAAGTTCGGTAACTTGCCCAAGTCTTTCTCGTTCAGGATGAGAGTCAGTGGGCCTAAGTGGGCCTATTCCTCTTCCCTGAACATCTTCTGTATGGAGTTCATCGGCAAAAACAGGCGGTTCGGTTTGTTTGGAAACGGAAGGAATCCGTAGCGCCTATAAAACTCCTCAGCTTCCTCGTCTATCGCGTCGACAACTACAGCCCAGGAGGCAACATGCGCGCTGTTCTCAAGCGCCTTTTTTAAGGCATCGACGAGCAGGATTCCGCCTATGCCTTGTCCTCGAAACTCGATGCTCCTCGCTAACCGCCCGAGCAGCGTCGCCGGAATCTCCGGCATCCTTGTCAGTTTCCTGGCTATCTCTTCTGGAATTTCGTCAAGTTTGACCGCATAAGACGAGAGCGTGTAGTAGCCGGCTATCTTTTTCCCATCTGCTGTCAGTATGAAGACCGCTGCCAAATTCTTGCCGACTGCCTGTCCCGCCTGATCCTTGAGATATTGGTCGAGAGTCTGCTTGCCGCAAGAGAAAGCTGCCCGGTCGTGTTTCTTGCCGAGCGGCTCTATTTTGAAGGTGTCAGGCAAAGATTACAGACCCATTTTTCTGTGTCGAACGACGGCCGCCTTCAGCGCCTCGTTCGGTTCTGGCGGATTGAGTAGCGCTTCGACAAACACTCGTCGATCTTCATTCCGCAATTCCAGTGTCTCGAACTCTCGGATCGTCTCTGTTGCAGCGGGCTGCACCGCATTTAGAATAAAATCCGTCACCGAAGTCCCGCGCAACCTTGCTGCCCGCTCGATGTTCCGCTTCTGCGCCGGTGTCATCCGTATTTCCACGCGCTCGCCTCTAAGTGCTGTAGGCATATTCGCTCTCCTCTAGTCTCCGGCCCAGTGTACGGAATTTTGCCGGTGAGGTCAATGGGAGATTCGGCAAAGTTCCGTACATCTGGAAGACGCTAAGTTCAGCTAACTCTTGGCTAGTAAACAACTTTCTGTAGCGTTGCCCTTCCGGCCTAAGCCCTTTGCCTGATCCGCCCGCTTCTTCGGTCAAGCCTCTCCGCTTCGCTGCGATGAACGACTGATCCGCTGGTTTGACGGCGCATGCGGACAGTCGCCTCTCCCGGCCACGAAGAAGGGCATTGCTCTACCTAAGCCTGAAAGCCGTTCCTTTTTCCAAAGACAATCAACCCTTGTGCCGGAAGCCCGGGGGTGTACATCGTGTCCGAATCGAACCTTAGCGGCCCCGTCCAGGCCTATCGTTTTGCTGTGCGGCGTGTATCTGGCGAATTGATACAAATCATCGCGGCACGAAAAGGAGATGCCTGTTCCTTTTTGAACGGACCTGGTGACAGTGAAACGATCGGAGCCGCGAAACGCACTGCAACCAAGAGCGCAAACACCGCATGATTTCATTCTAGGTTTTTGCAGCGCCTGACCGGATACGCCATTACCCTCACGTCTGAACCTGACTTCGGTTACGAATGATTCCGTGCGGAACCAACTAGTCTGCTCGTTGGGAAGCGTTGGATAAGCCGATCCTCGGAAGGGCCATTTGGCGAACCTCGTCAAGTAGCTTCCCAACGAGTGCATTTTCCATCTTCCATTTTCCATCCGTTTTCCATTTAAAGAACCTCAAAAACTGTAAAATGCCGCCATTTCCTGCGTTTCTGAAGTTGACTGCTAACCTTGCCAAGGTTCAGGCGTGAGTTCGATTCTCATAGGCCGCTCCATTAAATCAATCACTTACAGAATCTCCCCCCGCAAAATGGGAACGCGAAGGAACAAGTGAGGGAACAACTGGCGTTTTCCCCGCCGGTTCGATCATCTCAACCACCTTCAAATGCGCCGCGCGTTTCGCTAGCGTCAGAGCCTATGCGTACACGTCCAGCGTGAGCCTGCTGTTCGCGTGACGCGTCAGCTCCTGCGTGGTCTTAATGTCTTCGCCAGTGCCCTTCAGAAGCGTCGCAAACATCCTGCTGAAGGAATGCCACCCGATGTGCTTGGCGATGCCCAGTCGTCTTGCTGCGGGCTGGACGTAGCACCTCAGCAGCGTTTCCGGCCAGTACGGTTGCTTGCCGTGCATCCTCGGGCTGGCAAACACCCAGTCTTCCGGGCGGCGGTACCACGTTTGCGTGCTCCAATACTGCAGAACAGCAGCCAGGGCGCCATCCCTTGGGACCGGCTTTTGTGATGCCTCGGTCTTCGTTTCGCCAATGTGCTGATGAACCACAGCACGGCCTAGGTTGATGACCCCGGAAGCGAAGTCTAGGTCAGACCACTTCAAGCCAAGAGCTTCCGAGATCCGCAACCCAGTTGTCGCAGTCAAAAAAACTACCGCTCGCGCGGGATTTCGAAGCCCTGAAAGAAGCTTCCTCAGTTCTTCGGCAGCCAAAACATCAGGCACCTTGGCCCGCTTCGCTCTCTGACGCCCAAGGCTGATGGGATTCCTGATTAACCATTCATGCCTGCAGGCATGAGCGAACAGCGAGTGCATGACTTTTCTGACCTTGGCCTTGGTGGCATTTGCCAGCGATAACCCACGCAGCCAGCTTTCGACTTCAACCGTGCGAACATCTGAAAGCCTATGTTCGCCCCACTCGGGAATCACCCAAACATTCAGGGATGTGTTCACGGTTCGCTGCGTCGAAGCAGCTTTGCTAGTGCAGTGCGACGAAATTCCGAGCATCTATGGAAGAAGCGCGACTAACCCGTATACCCGCACACTCCAACGCGAGGAGAGTTAACTACCGGTAGGCACATCTCGTCGCCGCACTCATGTGCGACGGCGCACGCTTCACAAAGCCAGCCCTCCCCATTCCACGCGCATTTGGTGCAGATTTGGGTGGCAGGCTGGATGCTACACCGCTGGCAGCTTACCTGCGGTGCCTCGTTTCTGGCCAATAGTTGTACGGCGCCCTTCGGCAAGCCTTGCTCACGAAGGGCAACAACCTTTAGCACAAGAGCCGTTGGAGAACCGTAGTCATACTCATAAAAGAACTTCATCCCTACTTCGAGCACTTCGTTCCACCGCGCGCTCATACTCATTTCTTCATCCATGGGCTCGGAAGCATAACGCTTGCCGGCAATCTCAAAGGCGCTCAAGTGGCCGCAGCATTCAAGCCAGGTATGGCGGAGAAAATCGTCGAGCTTACTCACCGGGGCGGTCAGCGGCACTGAAACATGCATCCAGTACGCCTTGGAGTCACGTCCTTCGATGGCCAAATGGAAATTTGAGACAGGCGGTCGTTTTTCAGAAGCCGGCGATAGCCCGGAAGCTTTCGGTTGACGGCACGCACTTAGGTGCCGAGTCATGGAAGCTTTGCCGGCCATCTCCCCGCAAAGATTACACTTCCCCATCGATTGCGGTTTGCTCATGGCTGAGCATTATTATAATGCGTCATAAATAGAAACATTTATTATTTTGCTGTGTTCTTACAAAATAGGAGGACACGGCTGATGCGAATCGCACCCCGAGTAGTTCTGACCAGGGAGCAAAGAGCAAAGCTAGAGGTCTATGCGCGCGGGCGCAGTACTCCGGCGCGGTTTGTGCTGCGCGCCCGGATTGTATTGCTGGCCGCCGAAGGCAAGCAGGACCTGAAGATTGCCCACCTGCTTTCGATCGTGCCGCGCACTGCTGCTCGCTGGCGCTCGCGTTTTCTGCGCGACGGTATCGCCGGGCTGGAGCACGACGCTCCGCGGCCTGGCCGCACGCCTTCCATCTCACCAGAACTCGTGCGTATGGTGATTGCCAAGACCACCCGGGAAAGACCTGCTCATGCGACCCACTGGAGCACTCGCACTATGGCCGCCGTGGCCGGTATCAGCGAAGCCAGTGTACGGCGCATCTGGCACAGTCACGGTCTGAAGCCACACCGCGTGGAAACCTTCAAACTGAGCAACGATCCTCGTTTCGCAGAGAAACTAGAGGACATCGTCGGCCTGTATCTGAATCCGCCCGAGCATGCACTCGTGCTGTCATTGGACGAAAAAAGCCAGATACAAGCTCTTGACCGCACCCAGCCCGGCTTGCCCATGAAAAAGGGCCGTGCCCATACGATGACCCACGATTACAAGCGCCATGGAACCACCACATTGTTTGCCGCTCTCAACACGCTCGATGGCAGTGTGATAGCGACTTGCATGGAGCATCATCACCATCAAGAGTGGCTGAGGTTCCTGCGTCTCATCGATCACCAAACGCCCGCCGACAATGAACTCCACCTTATCGTCGACAACTATGCCACCCACAAACACCCGGTGGTTCAGCGCTGGGCGGCGCGTCATAAGCGCTTTCATTTTCACTACACGCCCACCAGCGGCAGTTGGCTCAACATGGTCGAACGATTCTTCCGCGACCTGACCGAGAATCAGCTCCGGCGCGGCGTCTTTACCAGCGTCGAAGCTCTAAGAGAATGCATCCTCGCTTATATCGAAGAACATAATCGCCAACCCAAACCCTTTATCTGGACCGCAAAGGCCACCGACATTCTCGAAAAGGTCAAACGCGCCAAAGCTAAGCTCAATAACAGTCCATCTGTGTGACGCAGTACACTACAGAGTTCGTTGTTGACGTAGTGCTTGACCAATTGTCTAACGGTCACCGGCACTGCGGGGTTTCCCGCGCTTGCGTTTATGCTGAGCGCTTCGGCAGCTTTGAGGGCCGCTAGTTTTGTCGGAAACTGCTCAACGCTACCCAAGACTGTTTTGCGGTTGGCCCGCCCACTTGTAGTGTCCTCGCGCCAGCGAAAAACCCAAACTGCTGGGCCAGCCCTTCGCTTCTCCTTCAGCAAACTTCCTGACTGATACCGTTGACGTGTGAGTTTCACGGGATTCTCTCCATTGTGAGATCCACGCGGTCAGCGGGTTGGCCATTAGCGTTTGTGCCAGAGCGCAGCCATATTTCAAGATCCGAACGTCTGTACCGCCAGTATCGTCCGACCCGATATCCGGGCACATGGCCAAGGCGCGTGAGTCTTTGCAGAGTCTTCGGGTGAATTCTCAGCAGGCCCGCTGCCTCACCAGCATCCAGTAGAGGCTCAAACCCATCTTCTCTTTCGATTCCTGCCCCTTGGTCCCTCCAAGGACCCACCGCACGATTAGGGGCAAAGCATTCATTCATCACTTTTGTCTTCCTCACGAGATTCCCTCCTTCCATGAACCAGCTCATTTGAGTGTCTTGGTCGCTTGCCAGTGGAACCCCGGACGATTTGCTTCCAGTCGCTTCAGATTTTCAAACGGATCACGGACAACACCGCTCTCAGTCGGTTGAGTACTCACGGTGGGTGCTTCTAGACTTTTCCCGCTTGGCGCTGCGGATGCGGCGGGTTTTGCTCGCGCTCGGCGATGGACAATTCGTCTTCGTGCGCCGAATCGTGAAGCGAAATCGTGGGGCGCGCTTTGGAGCTACGGCGCTTCATCAAAGCGGCATTGATGACGATGCGCTTGAGCCAAGTGGAAAACAGCGAGAGGCCCTCGAAGCGTTTCAGGTTTGGCACGCCGAAAGCAGGCCGTCCTGCAGGGCGTCTTCAGCGTCCTCGGCATTGCCCAGGACTCAGAGGGTGGTCTGGTACAACCGGCGCTGGTAGCGGCGAACGAGCGTCTCGATCGCCTGGGCATCTCCCCGTTGTCCGGCGCGGATGAGCCTTTGTTCGCTAAACTGCGGAGCTGTCATGACTTGAGTTGCCATGTACTCCCCCATGTACCGCCATATGAGTTATTTAGTTCGATAAGCCCTTTGCGCCTTGACCGACGGACGTGTTCACTCCGACAGCGCGGGCAATTCATCACAACGATTCTCTTGACGCGTGTACATCATTGCCGGGCAATCTTCTGTCATAGAAAACCCCACGGTCTGCCCTCTTTTGAACACTCGGCTCTAAGGACCTCAATGATTCTTTATGCGTGGGACCACGCGGGATCATGTGCGCTTCTTCCTGCGCCTGAATCAATCCCAACACAGTCTTCGATGTGCCATCCGCTTGGCCGGGGCGAGCGTTTAGGACCGCATGATTGCTTGTCGATCCCATGACAAATCTCGCCAAAAATGCCGTCAGTAAATCCGCCAATGAAACCGTCACGGTGGCGCTTGATGTTTTGATTAACATAGTGATATAAAATGACTTGTCATGATATCGAAACGCGACAATAAACCCGACAAAATTGCCGCCAAAACTGCTGCCAAAACTCCAGTCATCACACCGAGTCTGGCCACGACACCGGTTCCAGCGGTGAAATTGGAAGATCGCGGTGAATCCATTGATGAATTTGAGCCCCTGTTGATTGGCGAAACATCCCGCTTTCGCGTTCCCCTGATCGACCTTGCATTCGAGCTGGCGCAGAGGTCCGCGAAGTTCCGGGGCAGTTTGCCTGGACACCTTCTCGATTCGCTCGCTGATCTTGTACGCTCTATGAATTGCTATTACAGCAATCTCATCGAAGGCCACTACACACACCCAATCGACATCGAGCGTGCCCTGAAAAACGATTACAGCAGGGAACCCAAAAAGCGCAATTTGCAACGTGAAGCAAGGGCCCATATCATCGTCCAGAAGTGGATTGACTGTAGAGGGCTCCGAGCGCGTGCCCTGTCCATAGATGGTATCTGCGAAATTCATCGCCGATTTTGTGAGCAATTGCCTCCCGATTTGCTTTGGGTCGAGGATTCCGACACAAAAGAGCGAGTTGAAGTGGTGGCCGGCGAATTACGGAAACGGGAGGTTAAGGTCGGCGATCATGTGCCGATCAGTCCTGGTGCTATTCCACGCTTTCTATCACGGTTCGCGGACGTCTACGGACGCCTCGGCAGGACCGACGCGATTCTTGCTGCCGCAGCCGAACATCATCGGCTTCTCTGGATTCACCCCTTTATTGACGGCAATGGGCGCGTAGCTCGGCTGATGTCACACGCCGTCTTGCTGGACACGTTGGACACTGGGGCGGTATGGTCGGTCGCACGCGGCTTGGCACGCAGGGTCGATCATTACAGAGATCATCTGGCCGCTTCTGATATGGTTCGTCGCAACGATCTCGACGGTCGCAGTCAACTGAGCGAGGAGAAATTGGCAGCGTTCACAAAATTCTTCTTAGAGGTCTGCATCGATCAGGTTGATTTTATGGAGAGGCTGATGCAGCCAGATTCCCTGCGGGCACGAATTCTCATGTGGGCTGAGGAGCAAATCAGGTTTTCGAAGTTGCCCCCGAAATCGGGTCGGGTTTTGGAAGCCGCTCTCCATCGCGGGAGTCTTCCGCGTGGTGAAATTTCTGGAATAGTGGGTGCATCAGAACGTACAGCACAGCGCATCGTTCTGGCATTGACCAACGCTGGGGTTCTCACCTCCGACACACCAAGAGCTCCAATTCACCTTGTTTTCCCAGCGGCACTGGCCGGGCGTTGGATGCCGGAACTGTTTCCTGAGCCGGTAGGGTAAAACACCTATAGCATATTCAGGCCAGTACCGTTGTTTGCGAACGCACTTCGGGCTAGCAAACACCCAATCATCCGACTGGCAGTAGGTCTGTCTAACTCCAGTAATGGAGAACAGCAGCCAACGCATCGGGAGCGGCTTCCCATAAAATCCACTTGACATGAGCTGAGCGAGCGCGTATTCGTCGTCAACCCAGTCCCATCCGCTAAAGTCTGATGCCCGCCGATCGGCGTGTGCATGGGGGGATTCGATGTCTATCTCGAAGGTGGAATCTGTTTGTGCAGCTGCAAGGGTCCTTTGGAAACTACTCCGATCGATAAACACCGTGCTACCGGAAGGAGAATTGCCCAGCCCAGGATGGGCTCCTGGACCTCTCCTAAAGCGAAAACAACGCGCACAGATGGCGACTGGTGTCCCGAGAAGGACGCTTTCTCTATGCCCTGACTGCAATCGTGAAGCTGTAGGGGCATTCCTTCGCGGCGAGCGCGATGTAGCCGATTTCCGCGAGCACCCCGGGATAATTGAGGCGGAGGTAATAGAGGAAGGAAGCCGTATCCTGATGCGAAAGTCGTGTCGAAGGCATGGGCCGTTCGAGGATACGCTTTCCAATCACCCGGATTTCTTTCGGAAGATGGAAAGCCTTGCGTTCGGTCAGGACTTCGAATGTGACGGCGATCGCCGTGTGCACAATCACGGGCCAAACAGCATCCGTTCAGGCCGCGGATCACACCTCATCGTGGATCTTACCAACCGCTGTAACATGATGTGCTCTCCCTGTTTTATGGATGCGAACGCCGCCAATTATGTCCATGAATTGAGCGCGGAAGAGGTAGAGACACTCTTCCGCAACGCGGCGTCATTTCGACCCCAACGCGAGATCAATGTGCTCTTCTCCGGTGGGGAGCCTACACTTTCCCCCATATTCTTTGAGGCTCTTCGACACGCGAAAAGCAAGGGCTTCCATCGTCTTCATGTTGCGACGAACGGTTTGCGCTTTGCCGAAAGCCAAGACTTTGCGGCCCAAGCCAGGGCAGCCGGGCTGCACGGCGTTTATCTGCAATGCGATGGGGTCTCCGACGAAAAGAACAAGCACCGCGGCTTGGGAAATTACATGGAAGTGAAGCTCAAAGCACTAGAGAACATTGCCGCGTCTGGAATGCGTACGACCCTCCAGATTACGGTGGTCAACGGCCTCAACAACGATGGGGTAGGCGAGATTGTCCGCTTCGCGGTTGAGAATATAGACAAAATCCACGGGGTCCTGTTTCAACCGGTCATGTTCACCGGCAGAGACCAGAACATCCCGACCGAAGAGCGATATGCTCGCCGGTATCCGCTTTCACAACTCGCGTACGATTTGCAGGGGCAAAGTGCTTTTGATTGGCAGCCCTTGCGCGACTGGTTCCCTGTCTCGACCTACGCAATTTTCGCCCATTTGTGCGATGTTCTGAACCCTTGCGCGGCCGTGGGCAGCCTCTTCGTGGATAGCCATCCTGACCACGGGATATTCAGCCCCTTGCTTGTAGACACACAGAACAAGCAGGTCGTCCCGATTCCAGTCTTCTTCAACTTCGAGCAGTTCACGCGGGATCTTGTGGAAATCGCTGATTCCGCGAGGGGACACAAAGCCACTAAGGCCCTTGCCGCGCTCTCCATGCTTCGCAATTTCGATTCCGGGAAGGCTCCTACTGGTTTCGGTCCTGACCAGTTTCGCGGGTTACTTGACGATTGTTTCTACCGGGTAGCCGGTAACGGCGACGATTGGTCTGAGAGAGCCTATTCCCATCACGGGCGCTGGAGAATCATGGCGTCCGGTGCTATGTGGTTTCAAGACGCCTTCAATTATGACTTCGCAGCTCTCGCCACCGCGTCAACTCCGGTTGCCACCCGCGAAGGTGAAATCAGTTTCTGCGCTTATAACGGCGGCGGCTGGCGAAAGGTCGTCGAACACCAAAGCCAGACTACTACACTGGCGCAATGGCAGAAAACCCGGGGTCGTCAGAAAATCTATGCAAAGGGTAAGAAGGTGGACCTTACACAATCGCTGCATAACCCCGGTGCCGAATTGGTCCAGATCGGAAGCAGAACTGACCCCGAATAAAGCGAGGCACGTTCTCAAGCAGGCGTCAAAGCTCCTGAAGAAGCTATTGATCCAGGTTGCGACAAGCACAACTGCACCTTCATTTTGACAGTTGGAAGGAGGTGTGATGACGATCGACAAGAACTCAAGTGCGTTCTCTCCGACCGCTTCGGAATACATTCTTGACAACTTCGAACCAACTGACCAGATCGCGATGCTGGCCCTAAACCGCAGCCTCGGCGAAGTCCTGCAGCGCGTCACCAGCGCCAAGAAGGCGTCGAGTCCCAAATTTCAAGCTTGGCTGCGCTATAAAAACGCGACCGGGTCAGACATTTATATCGGGATGAACCCCTTGCGAAAACATGCCTCAACTCGAAAGAAGGAAGACATTCAATCAATCCGGCACGTCTACCTCGATTTGGATCACGGAGGGCAGGAGGCGCTGAACTCAGTTGAAAACTCGCGTACCGTGCCAAAACCAAATTACGTCCTCACCAGTTCACCTGGGAAGTTTCAGATCGTTTGGAAAGTCGAAGGAATGGGTCTTCGTGAAGCAGAAGGCCTTCTGCACGCGATGGCCCGGGAGTGCGGCGGAGACCCCGCTGCCACCGACGCGACGCGCGTGTTGCGTCTGCCTGGTTTTGCTAACAAGAAATATGAAACAAATTTCCTTGTTGAGGTTCGCAAAAAATCTTCGAGATCTACCGTCTCCGCGACTTCAAGTTAAACATCGAGTCTCAGGACTCGCCGTGCTACAGCGATCACGAGCGTGCAAAACGAGCGGGTTCTTCGCGGGCCAACGAAGCCAGTCCGAACACGACTGGGCTTTTGCAAGGCGCGCACTCGCTCGTGGCGAACCCCTCGAACAAATCATCCGCCGGATTGCTCAGTACCGAGCGGGCTTCAAAAGCAACCCGCTCTATTACGCACGGTATACCGTTATGAAGGTAGCGAAGCTCTTTAGGCAAAACTCCTCTACCGAACACAAAAAGGATGGGTACCGAGACTCAAAGGAAGAGCTTCCTTCCGAACATTGAGGTTGAGCGTGTTACGTTGCGGGCAAATCGCGAATGGGAGAGTTGCTCTCTTTTCGGTGCTAGGGTGCTGAGGCGTACAGTGATTGGCCATCAGGCCGATGAAAACGTTTCTCGACAGTTTGAACCGCCTGCAGACGCTGACTCCGCCGAGCGCGGTCGCTGCCGCAGCGGCAGGAAACAGTACTGCCTTGGAAAGGCCGAAAGTCCTCGTGCCGCCAGGCCGTTCGCTCGCTGAAGACATCCATAAAACGAAGACATCGGCCCGTTGGCGAGTGCGTTGTCGGCCGCATAAATCAATTTTTCGGTTGCAGTGCCGCGCGCTCTCTCTGAAGGGTGCCAACCCGCTTCCGGCGTGGTTGTCGGTTCCGAAAAATCTGGCATTCCTCATTCCGGAAATTCTGGCACGCCTAGCGATAGCCGGAAGAGCTAGAACTCTTCCTGTGCCCCCGGTCGGTAAACCGGTAGGGCGGAGGGAGGAGGATGTTAGGAATCCTCAAGCGACACGAAATCGAGATTCTTTTGAAGGCGGGTCACTCCAAGGCCGAGGCGGCCCGTCTGGCGAGAATTTCCCTACGTTCAGTCAACCGCATTGCGGCAGAAGCCCCAGTCGTTCATGTCGATGATGCTGCCGAGCGAGAGAAGCGGCGGATCGGCAGACCCAGCATCGTCGAGGATTTCCAGAAACTTGTTGTAAAGATACTGCAAGAAAAACCTGACCTACCCTCTCTGGAGATCCTTCGCCGGGTTCGGGAAGCGGGCTACCAAGGAGGCAAGACCGCCTTGTACGCCATGGTGGCCTCGGTTCGTCCGAAAGAGACAAGGCCTCTGATTCGTTTCGAAGGTCTGCCCGGAGAATTTAGCCAACATGACTTCGGTGAAGTAGATGTTGCCTTTCTTGATGGGTCCACCCATCGTATCCACTTCTTCGTCTCGCCTGTGGTCAACGATCGGAACCTGAGGAAGCAGCCGATGATCTTCACAACCAACAAGCCAATGAACGAGTGGGGAAAGGTCTTACACGACGAAGAGATGGCCGCGGCCATCCTCGATCGGGTTCTCGAGCGCGGGCGCTTTATCCACCTCGATGGCCCCTCGGGGAGAACCCGTCATCTCAACCTGGAGGAGATCTGCCAGCGGGTACAGACCGTACCAGAATTTCCGGAATTGTTGGCTCAGATTTTCCGGAACCCACAACATCAACTCCTGAACGGTCTTAGCACCTCGCCACTGCCCTTTAGAAGCGTTGCAAAGGTCCTAGGGAACGAGCGCCAGTCGATCTGCTCGCGCGCGATCCCCAGGCGCTTTGCCGCCGGCCGCACATAGCATCTCAGCACTGTTTCCGGCCAGTACGGTTGCTTGCCGTGCATCTTTGGGCTGGCGAAAACCCAGAATCGAGCGCAATCTTGCGTTTCCAACCGAGGAATTCCAGCTCGAGTGGGTAGCGCCGCAAAGGAACGCGGCTTTCCCACGGAACAAGCATTCATTCTGGCGGCCTGTGAAAACGAGCTAAAACGAGACGACGGTACCGAGGCTACGAGCCAATTGGAGGCTCGCATGGTCGCCAGCCTTGGAAAAGTGGCCAAGGAATCTCAATCCCTCTTCACTCTGGCCCATGTTCAATTTGCTCTACGAATTCTCTTGTGCAGTATGTACTGACCTGCATGATTGAACCTCCAGATGAAGTTCTGCCTGCGGCTCGCGCTCGAGCGAAGCTTAAAGGTCCTGCATCGGCTTAATAGAGAACTGGGGCCACCTTTGACGCCACTTGCTTCCGTCATCGCGTGCTTTGAAATTCCATCGAATCTCGGATCGAGAAGCACCTTGAAAGTACGCAACAGCCGGATGTAAGTATCCAGAACGCGGGACTCGATCTTCACTTCATGCTATGCGAAACGATTCATACGGAGAACAGACAAGTTCACTGACCAGAGCATTCGAACCGTTCTCAGAGACGCTGGTTTTGAGGCCGGACAATCGTGGAAAGACCGTCGCAATTGGTACACGGTCATGCTTGCGCACCTCCGATAGTGCTTCTGGTAAGGCGGCAATCGTGACCAGAAACCGCCAGTATTTGGCATCTGTCTCGACTTGATCACTGGTAGCCCGGGCCAGTTAGGCGCCTTTAAGAGGCATCCATAAAGGCTCAACAGGCTATCATGTAATCCCGCCAACGCACTGAGCCTCCGCTTTTTTGCATCTCAACTGAAGTTCTGTGCGAATCTCTTCGCGAATCTTGCGTACCTCGCGGTGCCAGTCCTTCGCGCCGAACGTGCCTGGACTGAGACAGGAAAGTACATCGCTTCCTCTTTTCGGTAGCCGTTGAATAATCCCCCTGACCGCGATAGGGCGTAGACCCGCCCTTTAGGTGAACTCCCCTTTGGGAGGGATTGCGTCATGAAGACAACGGCCCCCATCTCGTTTGCTGGTTCACAACCTCAGAAACCCGTCATGTATGTGCATTCTTCAACAGCGAAGAGGAAGAATACCGCGTGCTCCTTCCGTTTATTAAGGGCGGATTCGAATGTGGCCACAAGGCAGTTCACGTCGTCAATCCGGATCAACGGAGCGAGCACATGCAGCGGCTGGTTGCGGCAGGGATCGATCCGGCGGCAGCGGAACGCAGTGGCCAATTAGAACTTCCAACCAATACCGACACTTACCTCCGCGAGGCCGATTTGATAAGGAGCGAATGTTACACGCATTCGAACAAATCGCCAGCGGCAATGTCTCCGGGGGATTCCCGCTGAGCCGTATCGTTTGTCGAATGGACTGGGCGGCTGAAGGGGAATCTTACACAAACGATCTGATTGAATTCGAATCACGAGTAAATCATGATGGGAGCATCACGACGACGCCGTGATTTGCACTACCATCTCGGTCAATTTGGTGGCGACACCGTGATCGACATCATGCGCACGCATCCGATGATCATCATTGGCGGCATCCTCCAGCGAAATCCATTCTTCGTACCTCCGGGCGAATTCCTTTGAGAGTTCAGCGAACGTCGAACTGGCCGGAGCACATCAACCTCAGCGGGAAGCTAACATGGCAGCCGAACCCGAAAGTCCCGCCGAGGAAATTAGGCATCTTCGGCGCTGCATCAACGATTTGGTGAGCGTGATTGCCCTACCTGCCACCTGGACCGGGGGCACACCACAGATTGCGGCAATTCGCTCGATGCTCTAGTGGGAATGTTGAGCCTCGATTTCATGTATGCGCGGCTAGAGAGTCAACCGGGACAGTATTTACCGAAATGGTGCGAGTGGTTCAAGCTGGGAGTCCAAGCCTCGACCGGAAGAGATCCGTGAGAAACTCCAACCATGGTTGAACTGATCCTAAAAGATTGCCGGTAATTGTGAGAACTTTTTTGGGAAGCGCGCGATTGCCCTGGTACCTTTGCAACTGGGGATGCTTGCAGAAATCGGCGTCATCGTGGCAGGTTCTCAAAGAGTTGATTTCCCGCAACAAACCAAGAGACTCGTCTTGAACATAGCGGCGAACCAGGCTGCCATAGGGCTGCAGGAATCGAGCCTCCTGAGAGCACAAAGTCGAGTCGCCAGCGAGCTCGATCAACGGGTCGCGGAACGAACGCGCGAACATGCCACAATCAATGAAGAACTGAGAAAAGAAATTGGTGAGCGCAAAAAGAAAGAAGAAAAGCTTCGGCTGAACGAAGAAGCGTTGCGTCTGGCGCACACGCAAATTGCGCGGAGCGAGGAGCGGTGGCGGTCGGTGTTTGAGAACTCAGCAATCGGCGTCGCTCTGACCGGCTTGAACGGTCAATTTATCGCAGCGAATCCCGTGTACCAGAAGATGGTGGGCTATACGGAAGAGGAACTCCGACAACTTAGTTTTATCGATATTACTGTTGAAGAGGACCGCATCCCAACCAGGTGCTCATCAAGGAACTTTTGGAAAGAGCGCCGCAATTTCAGTCGAGAAGCAGTACCGGCGAAAAAATTCAGCACGGTATGGGTGCGTAACAGCGTTTCTGTCGTGCCGGGCACAGAGCGAGTGCCGCGATTTCTAATGGCGCTTTCCGAAGACGTTTCGAAGCGCCGTCTCGCCGAGGAAGCTCTCAACGAGACGCGCTCTGAGCCCGCCCATATGACGCGGGTTACACACTAAGTACGTTCACAGCATCGATCGCGAATGAGGTCAATCAACGCTGTCCGGCATTGTCACCAATGCAAGTACGTGCCTTCGGATGCTGGATGCCAAGCCTCCGAATCTAGAAGGTGCGCGTCAAACGGCAAGGCGAACGATTCGCGATGGTAACCGTCGTCGGAGGTGATTACGCGGCTGCGAGCGCTCTTCAGCAAAAAAAGAGCGTCATTTGAGCCGTTCGATTTAATGAAGTCCAAGGAAGTGATTGCTCTATCGGGGGACGAACTAGCGGAATAGGGTCATAGCGCAGATTGATCTTGCCAGCGAACTGCCCTCTGTCTTAGGCGATCGGATCCAGATTCAGCAGGTCATTTTCAATCTAATACGAAATGCCTCGGATGCGATGAGTGCGGTGGAGATCGTCCTAGAGAATAACTCGTCGAGACAGAACGGACGAAAGCGGTACGGTCCGCCTCCGTGTTAAGGATACGGGAACGGGCATAAATCCCAAAATCGAAGAGAAATTATTCGATGCCTTCCATTCGACAAAGTGGGAGGCATGGGAATCGGACTTTCTGTCAGCCGCTCCATCATGGAAAGCCACAGGGGCGCCTTTGGGCGATCCGGAACGAGGGACACGGGGCCACTTTCTTATTTTCACTTCCCGGCGTACCAATACTTAAGTCTGATAGACGGGATACCTTTGCCGCCGCATTCTATGTCATGAAGTCGCCTGACGGAAGGAGTACTACTGATCGCCCACTTGTGGTAGTTGTCGATGATGATGAATCCGTCCGCCGAGTCGCTACCGGACTTGCTGGGAGAGTTTGGCTTTGACGCTCGAGTAGATCCCCGTCCGCACAAGGAGTTCCTCGTCTCCGATAGCCTTGGTCAAACGAAATGCCTGGTGCTAGACATCGCCATGCCCGGTATGACAACAGTTGATCTCCAACAGGA
>CAWABP010000023.1:0-208766 GCA_963780315.1 Candidatus Acidiferrales bacterium
TTGGATATTTGCGTCACGTCGGCATCGGCATCGGTACCCGGCTGGAAATAGATCTTGATGAGGCTTACGCCGGGCATGGAACGCGATTCCATGTGATCGACTCCGCCGGCCAGGGTGAAAAAACGTTCGAAGGTATCGGTAATATCGGCTTCGATCTGCTGGGGCGGCATTCCGTTATAGAAGGTGGCCACCAGTACGACCGGAATATTGATCGGTGGAAACATATCCACTGGCATTTGAGCCACGCTGGTAACCCCGAGTACGACAACAACCAGACAGACGACAATGATCAGATAAGGATGTCGGATCGAAAAAGAAGGCATAACGGCCCCTACTCCTGCATCCGCAAATCGATAGGTTTCGAACCGATCTTTGCCAATCGTCGCGGTTGAGCGATGGGAGTCATTGTGCCTCTCCGAGCGCGCGCTAACCTGCAGCCGTTCGCGACGGCGGTAAATCAGCAGGTACGCCGCGGGAACGACAAAAATCGTGAGCACAATCGACGTGAGCAGACCGCCGATGATCGCGCGCGCCAGCGGCGCATAGGCCTCGCTGCCCGTTTCGAGCTTGAAGGCCATGGGCAGCAGGCCGACCACGGTCGCCAGCGAAGTCATCAGAATGGGCCGCAGGCGGATGCGGCAGGCGTGCGCGGCCGCTTCGCGTACGCTGCGTCCTTCGCCGCGCAGGACATTGGCGAAGTCCACGATCAGGATGCTGTTGGAGACCACCATGCCTTGCAGCATCACGATGCCCATCAGCGATTGAATGTTCAGCGTCGTGCCGGTCAAAACCAGCGTCATGATCACGCCGACGATTCCCGTGGGAACCGCCAGCACGATCAGAAAGGGATCGATGAAGGACGTAAATTGCGCCACCAGGATCAGATAGACCAGCAGGATGGCCAGGAGAAGTCCGAGGCCAAAACTCTTGAAGGACTGACTGCATGGTCACGACCAGTCCCCGCATGTTGACGCGGATATTGGGCGGCAATTTGGTCTCGGCGACGATTTTCGAGATCGCCGCTGGCGAGCTTGCCCAGGTCTTCTCCGGTCGGAGCCACATAGATATCGAAAGTCTCTTTGCAGTTGGTAGTGGTCCACTTCGGTGGGCGTGAGAATCGGAGTCACGTCGGCCACCTGGTTCAGATACGTGGGAAGTCTTCAGCGTGGGCGCGCGCAAGGGCATGGCCTTCAAGGTCTTCGATGGACTTGACTTGGTTTTCGGGATATTGCACGGTGACGAAATAGTTGTTGCCGTTGCGCGGATCGACCCAATAACTCGGCGCGATCATGGCGTTGGAGGTGAGCGAGGTAATCAGGTTGTCGATCACCTCCTTGGGGTTCAGCCCGAGTTCGCTGGCGCGCGCGCGGTTCACGTTGACCTGCAAGCGCCGGATAGTCCATGTCCTGCGGGATGTAGACGTCGGAAACGCCCGGCAGGGCCCTGAATTGCTGCGCCAGATCCTGCGCGATGCCGATTGTCCGCGTTCAGGTCGGTGCCGCTGACCTGCACGTCGATGGGCGCGGGCACGCCCTGATTCAGCACCGCGTCCACCAGGCCGCCCGACTGAAAGTACGTGCGCAGCTCAGGAAGTTCGCGCGCCAATGCGGTCGCGCACGTCGTCCATGTAGGCGTAGCTGCTCACCTTGTGATCCTGCTTCAAGCCCGACTTGCACAAAGGCCGTGTGCATGCCCGAGTTGGGGGTGAACAGGGACGAGAGATCGGGCATCACGCCGATATTGGAAACGATGGTCTGCAATTCGTCGGGCGGCACCACTTGCCGCACGATGTCCTCCACCTGCTTCACGTATTCGTTCGGTCAGCTTCAATGCGCGTGCCCGTGGGAGCCTTGAGGTTGATCACGAACTGGCCCGCATCGGTTCGCGGAAAGAACGACAAGCCCACGAACGGGATACAGGAGGAAGCAGGCGACGAAGAACACCAGGAAGCCGACCACCGTCTGCCACGGGCGGTCCAGAGCTCTGCGACCCATCTTTCGTAGAAGTTCAGCAGCGCTTCGAATTTGGCGTTGAAGCCGGCGTGGAACCGCGCTCCCCACGATTGCTGGACGCGTCCTCGCGCCGCCCGTGACTGGTGCGCTTTGAGGAAGTTCGCGCAAAACAGAGGCACGACGGTGACCGCGACGAAATAGGAGGCGAACAGAGCGATCACCACGCCCAGCGCCAGCGCCGTGAACAGGAACTGGCTGACGCCGAACAGAAACGTCACGGGGAAGAACACGACGACGGCGACCAGCGTGATGGCCAGAACCGCCAGCGCCACTTCGTTGGCGCCTTTTTCGGCCGCCACGCGCGGGCTCCTCGCCCAGTTCGAGGTGACGGTAGATGTTTTCGATCACGACCACCGAATTGTCGATCAGGCGCGAAAAGGCCAGAGCCAGGCCGCTCAGGACCATGGTGTCGATGGACTTGCCCATCGGATGAAGCACGAAAAACGTAATCATCACCGAGAGTGGAATCGACAGAAACACGGCCACCGTGGCCCGGAAGCTGCCCAGAAACAGCAGAATCATCATGCCGGTCAGGAAGATGCCGATGCCGCCTTCGCGCAGCACCGTGGAGATGGCTTCCTTGACGAACACCGATTGGTCGAAAACCACGCTGGTCTTCAGCTGCGCCGGAATATCGCGCAGCGTCAGGATGGCCTTGCGGATTCCATCGACCACCGCGATCGTGTTCGTATTGCCGCCCTGCTTCTGCACGCCGCACGTAGACGGATTTCTGCCCGTCCACGCGCACGATGTTGTACTGCAGCGACGAGCCGTCCACGGCCTTGCCCACGTCGGAAACAAAGACCGATCTTCTGGCCTTCGGTTTTGAGCGGAACGTCGTTGAGCGCCTGGGCGTCTGGGAACCTGCGCGTTGGTGTAGATGTTGTAGTCCATCGGCCCGATGCGCACGTCGCCGGCCGGCAGGATCAGATTGGAGCGAGTCCGTGGCCCGCACCACGTCCATAGGGCTCAGTTGATGCGCCTGCAGCTTGAGCGGATCCACGTAGACCATGAGCTGGCGGTACTTGCCGCCGAACGGCGGCGGCACCGTCGCGCCGGGCACGCCCGCGATCTGGTTGCGAATCTGGTATTGCAGGTAGTCGTGAAGCTGCGTCTCGTTCAACCCTTGCCCTTGCACGGTCAGCAGGCACACCGGCAGGCTCGAAGCGTCCACCTTCAGCACCACGGGGGGCAGCGTGCCTTGCGGCAAGCGCCGCAGGTCGGCCATGGCCAGATTGGAAATCTGCGTCACATCGGCATTGGCGTCGGTGCCCGGCTGGAAATAGATCTTGATCAGGCTCACGCCGGTCAGCGAGCGCGATTCCATGTGGTCGACGCCGCTGGCCAGCGTGAAGAAGCGCTCGAACGTGTCGGTGATGTCCGCTTCGATCTGCTGCGGCGGCATGCCGCTGTAGAACGTGGCCACCAGCACCACGGGAATGTTGATCGGCGGAAACATGTCCACCGGCATCTGAACCACGCTGGTGATGCCCGAGCACGCAAACGAACAGGCAGATGACGATGATCAGATAAGGATGTCGGATGGCAAAAGATGGCATGTGATTACTGCTCCTATTCCGTCGGAGCCTGAACACGCTTTCGGCGCGACTAGTTCGCCCGGCTTGATACTGTCCCTGCGCTCCGAAGATGACCATCTCGTTTTCTTGCAGCCCCGACACGATTTCAACTTGCGTGGCGGTCTGCAAGCCCGAGCGTGACGTCGCGCTTTTCGATCTTGTTGGCGCGTTCACTACCAGCACGTGCCTTTGCCTTCGCCGGTGGGCTGCACGGCTTGAACGGGAACGCGTCAGAGCGTTCGTCTGCGGCGTGCAGCGGAATCTGCACCGATGCATACATTCCCGGCACCAGCTCGTATTTCGGATTGGGTACTTCCACTTCGGTGTGCATCGTGCGCGTTTGCATGTCGATCTGGTCGGAGAAGCGCACGATCTTTCCTGGAAAGGTCTTTCCCGTCGCCGAGACCTTCACGGCGATGGCTTCGCCGAGGTGAATATCCGGCACGGCCCTTTCCGGCACGGGGATCACCAGGCGCAGCAGATCGTTTTGCGAAAGATGGCAGAGCGCCTGATCTGCCGATGTTGGAAGAGGTCCCCGCCGGCAAGCAGGGCGCCCGTGTAGGCGTCGAGTCGCGGTCACCACGCCGTCGAAAGGAGCGGTGATGTGCGCGTACGCGTAGAGGGCCTTGTCTTTTTCGAGCGCGGCTTTGGCGGCCGGCAAGCGCCTGTTCGGCGGCAGCGAGGGCATCCTTGGCTGCGGAAAGTCCGGCGCTGGCTTCCACGTCCTTGCCCTCCGAAACGTCGATGTCCTGCTGCGCCACCAGTCCCGGCTGCGTTTTCTGCACGTCCGCCAGCCGCGTGTAGGTCAGGTGCGCGACGTTGTATGCGGAGTTCGCGCGGTTGAGTTCCTCGCGCGCTCGTTCCAGGTCGCTTTCGCCGCGGTGAACGGTGGCTTCGTCCTGCTGAAGTTGCTGCTGCAGCTCGGGAATTTCCAGATCCGCCAGCATCTGCCCTTGCTTTACGTGCGTTCCCCAATCCACGTAGAGCTTCTGGATATAGCCGGAGACCTTGGCGTATACGTCAATTTCCTGAAAAGGCTGAAATTCGGATGCGATCTCCAGCTTATTGGAAAGGTCGTGACGAGCTACGTTCACCACGGCGACCACGGGAGCCGGCGCGGCATCGACTTTGGCCGATCGAGCGCAGCCGGAGGACAGGGTGGTCAGTAGCAGGAGAGCGAAAACTCCGCAGGGCCAAGTGAAGGCAAAGGAGCGAGGCTTGAGTATGGTTGACGGTACCTTCTCGAGCGAAGACAGGCGTGCTTCGGAGTCAATTGGAGTACTCATAGTTTTAATTTCTCTTCCTCTTCTTCTCATGAGCTTTTGAAGCTTCTCCACGGAAAAATCGGGGAGCGGCAGAGCTCAATCAGCCGCTTCCTGCGCTTAAGAATGTCGCGAGCCACGGCCGGAACTCTATCGGCGACTTCCAGAGGGATGGTCTGCACGCCATGAACGTCGCCATGGACGAGGTCTCCCGGCTCGACGTTCAATCCACCGACGCGGACGGTGCCACCAAAATCAAAGATGTGGGCATACGCGTGCGACACCGCCACGTGAGAGGCAAATAGCTGGAAGCCCGTAGGTTCGATATCGCTTATATCGCGCACAGCACCGTTGGTCACCAGGGCGACACAGCCCAGAGCCCTCAGAATATGCGCATGGACAACGCCTACGAAAGCGCCCAGACCCGGTGGTTGGTCGATGTCTTCAATAACGGCCACGCGGGGCGCCGGAATGGTGAGGATGTGTGTCCACCATTCCGGGCGATCATAATAAAAATAGCCATCGCCGCCCATGGGCGCGATCCTGGCTGCGGATACGTGCTGTGGCAGCGTAGCCGATGACCGGGGGAAGATCTCTAAATTGGCAACGCACGGTGGAATCGGCAAAACCCGCGTTGTAGAGACGAACGCCGAAAGGTTCGATGGCGCTGGCGGTCACACACGTACTCAGTTGGCGCAGTTCATCGAGTTGCTCTGGCGTCAAGCGGTCCGCTTTCACACTGCGAGGCATAGCAACCTCCTGACATTGAACGAGGACCCGAATACGGCCGGGCCAGCAAGGCTCAAACGCTCAAAGCTGTCGAAAGGGCCGAAAAACTAGGCGAGAACTAAGGGAGGCGATCGATGTTGCAGAGAGACGGTTACAGCAATGGAACGTATCGGCGGCTCCGCCTCGGGTTCTCGCGTCCTGCGAGCCAACGGCCGTAATGGGACAAACCTCGCAACCGTTTCCGAGATGACTTTGCCTAAAACCGCAGGGCAGTGCGGGACCTGCATCTTGATAGCGATGTTCAGATAATGACCGGGATTAGACTGAGGAAGATACCAACTACACTTTGCCAAAGTGGATAGCGCAGGCACTGTGAGGATGAGCAGCACGAGCAACACCACCCTCACAAGGGGCCTCAAATTATTTCGCGTTGGTGCGGAAAGGTTGATTGAGCGCTCCTATTGATGACGGATGTATCCCGTAACAGCCAGTAAATTCTAGGCTCCCGAATCGTTGAAATCAAGCAACCGCGCCGGTTTCGCCCTGATGAGCCGCGAGCCTTCGAGCGGAAGCGCGGGATTCTTTGCATTGGCAAACGGCTAATTCCCCGACTCGACGCGCTGGGCATAATAGCCGGTGCGAGTTCGCGCGGTAATCGTTCCATTTCCCGGGGGAGGAATGATTTCCACGCGCACTGAACGAAAAGACCCATCCTTGCGGGTGTTCGCCGGGTAATAAGCGAGGGTGTACTGGTGGCGAATCTCCCGGGCGATCTGATTGCAGCTCGCTTCGACGTCCTGCAAGTCTTCTGGAAAGAGGGCGGCGCCGCCGGTGGCGCGGGTCAAGGCCATGAGCGCCTGACGATCGCGCTCGGCCGATTCCGGAACTTCCTCCCGGAGCAAGCCAACGGCATAAATCAGGGCGCTGGATTTTTGCGCTTCCTTCAAGCGCGGCAGCCAGATTGCGCTGGCTGGAATTATCTTCGCCATCACTGACGATGAGGAGCACCTTCTTATCCATGTAGGCGCTCCGCAGGTGATCGAGTGAGGCGGCGGCCGCGTCATAGAGGGCGGTGCTGCCGTCGGGCTCATCGTGCTGCAGGGCTTTATTCAGTACGCCAAGGTCGTGGGTGAAGTCCTGATCGAAGAAATATTTGTCGTTGAAGTGGGCGACAAAGACCTCGTCTTCGGGGTTGCTGGTTTTCACAAAGGTCAGCGCGGCGGCATTCACCTTGTCCCGTTTATTGTCCATGCTGCCGCTGTTATCGATCAACAGGCCCATGCTTACGGGCACGTCTTCCTGCCGCAGCACTGAAATTTTCTGCTCGGAATCGTCCTCGAAGAGGCGAAAATTCTCCGGCTTCAGCCCTGGCACAAACTGCCCGTGCTCGTCGGTGACCGAGACGTGCAGGACAACCATGTCCACGCTTCTTTGAATTGTGTAGGCGCTCTGGAGAGGCGCCTGTGGAGCGCTTTCCTGGGGTTCAGGAGGCGGTGGCGGGGGCGAAGGGCGCAGCGGCTGCTGCGCGCGGCAAAAAGCAAACGCGATAACCATCAAGCATAGCGCCGCCAGAAATCTGGAGGGCCATAGGCCGCCATTCATTCGCCGGGTTATATGCGCCGACCGCATCTAGCCTAATATTCTGATGGTTCCTTGGCTCTGAGGGGCTGATTTGTGCAGGCGCCGTGCCATACAAGGAACCTGTACCTTAATGCTAGCAGGCAAACTGGTGTGTCGCTTGGCAAGTGGAGCGGAATCTGCGTCATGGCAGGCATGCCACGCTGGCCCGTGCGGCGGTGCTAACATGCGCTATCTGGAAGCGACGGGGAGGCAAGATGAATCTACGAAATGCAGCGGCCTTGATTACCGGCGGAAGCAGCGGCATCGGGCGAGCCATAGCCGAAAGCCTGGCTTCGAGCGGCGCACGCGTGGCGATCACCGGGCGCGACAAACGACGATTGGAAGAGGCCGCCCAATCCATGAAGGCTGTTCCCATCGTTGCGGATGCGTCCAAGGAATCCGATGCGGAGCGAACGTATCGGGAAGTTTTCAAGGAGTTCGGAGAGCTGGACATTTTGGTGAATAAACTGAGGTGATCGAATCCATCGGTTAGTTTAGCCTCACCTTCTAAGGTCCCACTCCTCTAAAACTCCTGCTTCCAGAGCAGGTGCTCTAGATTGGTAGGCAACGATGTTGAAAACCGTTGCACAGAGAGCATCTGCCTCCAAAGCTCCGTGCATCATCATTGTGCAGCCTCGCGCAAGGAATCCACGAGCGCCTGCAGACCTCCCGGAACGACAAAACAGGCGGGTGTCCGCCCGTCATCAAGTGTTCCTTTGAATTCCTGCTCGAACCAAGTCAGGAGGCCCTTAACGGCTGATGGTGGGAAGATAAATTTGTCGCCGCACAAATTCCCCGCTTCATTACGCTTCATGGGCGCTGGGGCGAGTTCACCGGGGATCTCCACTTTTTCGGCAAATACAAAACCAATTACTTGCTCCAAAAGACGCCTCGGCTTCGGATTGTCCTGATGGACGTGAGCAATGATCTTCTGTCTGTAATGCCAAGGCCGTTGCATGGCAATCGTATAAGCCAGTGCGAATCGCGTCAGAAACGTGCCAAGATGGAGGTGCCGCATCCTTTCTGGAACGGTCAATCCGCCGATCTCCCACTCTTCGCCATCCAGCGTAGCGTAGCAGAGACCTACAAACTCTCCCGTACTTGCGCTGCGGACCGCGAAGAGTTCGCCGTTCTCAGCATACTCATGTATCTGCGTTTCGGTGCGAGGCCAAATGTGTTCATTACTGGATTGGGATTTGTGAAAAAGGTAGGCTTCGACTGCCAGAGACGATTGAACTTGAATGAAAATAAAACCAGAAAGATCAGGCGCACTGTCCACGGTTACTCATCATAGCAAACAGTGCGCCTTTTATCTATTGAGTTACTCTCTACTCTTCGCCGCGAGGGTTGCGACCCGGGCACCGCTGAAACCAGATGAAGACGCCGAATAGCGGCTGAACCCTTCCAGCTTCTTTATTCTCGCGGTGACTTGATTTTGAATCCAACCAAGCACCGGCCTTCTCATCGCGTTGTATGGAAGATTCTTGCCATTTATCCAACGATTTACCGTCGGACGGCTCACTCCCAGTGCGTTTCCGATTTCTTGATCGGACATCTCCAATAACTGTTGAGCCCGTCTGACTAGTTCTTGAAAATCTGCATCACTCTTCAGATCGATGCCCCGCAGTTCCTCTTTGAATGCCCGTAGCACATCCACGCGATCTAGTGTAGCTGTGGCTGACATCGCTCGATCTCCCTTCTATTCGAGTACATAGTGCACTAACTCAGTGCTGGGTGTCAAGTCAATTCTTCGTGTCAAAGTATCAACTAACATACACATATTGCATGACTTACTGCGACCAGTCCGTCATGCTTTCCACTATTGCCATGTCCACATTGGTAGTGCAATGTGCACAGCGCGATCCTCGAGGGGAGAGCTGGGAACCGAAGAGGCCGTAAGCACAGTCACTAATTTGAGGTGCGAAAGGCCAGTATCGTCGTCTGCAATCAGGGGAGTCGTCGGGAGTCAGGCATGGTGACCCACGACGCAAGATTTCCTTGCCGGTGACTGGTCAGATGCTGATCACAGTTGTATTCTGATGCGCAGAGCCCGGGTCGTACACTTTGAAACTCCGAAAGCTCGTGACTATCGGCAGCCCCTCAGTTCGAGGGGAAAATTGCAGCGGGCGCGAGGGCAGCATTGTGCAGCGTGTATTGAGAGCCTTGGATCTGTTCGCGGGCGTTGGCGGCAGTACGTGCGGCACACGACTGGCCGGAGTCGATGTTGTGGCTGCCGTTGACTGCGACGCCGAGGCGCGTTTGACATATAAGGATAACTATCCGACTGTGCGCTTTTTTCACCGCAAGTGTGAGAGCCTCAGACCTCGGGAAGTGCAGCGACAATGCGGGAGAATCGACCTGATAGTCGCATCACCTGAGTGCACCAGTCACACGTGCGCAAAAGGCAACGCGCAGCGGTCCGAGAAGAGCCGCAACACCGCATTCCAGGTGGTCCGCTTTGCTGCACAGCTAAAACCCCGCTGGATTGTCGTCGAAAACGTAATGCACATGCGAACCTGGAGAAAGTACCCGGAGTGGATAAGACAACTCGAAAAGCTCGGCTACCGAGTCCGGCAGCAGGTCCTCAACGCCGCCGAATTCGGTGTGCCTCAATCCCGCAAACGCCTTTTTGTCCTCTGTGATCTGTACACGGACCCTCCAAAAATAAGGTCGCGCCGACCCGGTCCGCGTAAGACGGCTGCCATGATCATAAACTCGAACGGAGCATTCGCATTCTCCCCGCTCAGGAAGAAGAAACGTGCTCGCCCTACGCTCGGCCGAGCGCAACGCGCAATGGCGGCTCTGGGACCCAAGCGTCCGTTCATCATCGTGTACTACGGCACAGACGGAGCGGGAGGCTGGCAGAGTCTAAAGGCCCCGCTTCGCACGATAACTACCGTAGACCGATTTGCACTCGTTCGACCGTCTCGCGAGGGGCACGAAATGCGTATGCTACAGGTGCCGGAGCTTCAACGAGCAATGGGCTTTCCTTCGAGATATAAACTCCGGTGGGGTACCCGCCGGACCAAGATCAAGCTTCTCGGCAACGCGGTGTGTCCCCCCGTCATGCGTGTAGTTGTTCGGACGTTGACATCATCCGGTGACGGCGACCGCAGGAAATGTCAGTGAGCAACTTTCGACATGCCTGCTCGTTGAGTTCCGAGAGCTTGAGGTTCTAGGTCCGGAAGAAGCAAGGGAACTCGATTGCCTTGCAGTCTTCGCCAGCCCCTACGCGGAGCAACTTAGTGTTCGTTTTGACTCGTACCGCGGTCGTGTTGGTGTCCCCGACCTTGATCTCGCCGTTGTAATCGGCAAGCTGGGACCCGTTCCAAAGTCCCTTTGATGAACTTCTTGAGACAGTATGACCGACGTATTGACACCTGAGCAGCGGAGACGCTGCATGGCTGCCATCAGGGGCAAGGATACCAGGCCTGAGATCGCGGTGCGCTCGGCGCTCGACGCCTTGAAGGTGAAATATGACCTGCATCGGCCAGACCTTCCGGGAAAGCCTGACATCGTTCTTGCTCGCCGCAAGAAGATCATCTTCGTGCATGGCTGCTTCTTCCACATGCACAGGTGCCGCTACGGTCGTGTGGTTCCGGCGACGAACAGGCGGTTCTGGAGCGACAAGCGCGGAAAGAACCGCGAGAGGGACAAGAGGAACAGGGCGGCCTTGAGGAAGAAAGGCTGGAAACTGCTCACCGTCTGGGAGTGCTGGACGAAGGAGCCGAGAAAGCTCACCGAGAGGATCGCGGGTTTTCTTGCTGCGTGAACCTGCGGTGATCCCGGACCTTGTCGTAGCTGATCGCGAGGGCCTGCCCGAGCCTCATGTCCGTCATGACCACAGGCTGCGAGTCCAGCGTGCCGAAGACCATCCGGCTCTCGTCGTCGCTCCGCTCGACGGAGAGCCAGAGCCACTCCGACTCGCCAGACTGCTCATCAGCGACCTCGAATTTAACGTCGTCGCCGCTTTGGTATCTGCCCATCAGATTGGATTCTATCATGGTGACGCGCCTGCTCGACGTCGCGCCACCGGAAGTTATCCATCAGTTATTCTTCCGCTCGGCAGAGGAGGAGGCACCTTCTACTTCTGTTCCCCTCTGGACACCAACTGCGGCAGACGTTATGAAACCCGCGTCACCTCTTGCTTCACTGCCACGATGTTTGGATTCCTAATGATAGAATCACCGTGCGATTATCTTCGATTGTTATAGCCAATCAGGAAGCTCGGACCGTGACCTCAACGAGCGCTGCGCAGAAGACCTCTCAAAAAATTCGGATCGGGCAGATTTTCCGCGTTCCCGGAAGTGGAGGCAGCACAAACGGCAACTTCCTCAGTTACACGGAACTAACTCGCGGCCTGCATAGTCTCGGCGCAGACATTCAAAAGGGCATGTTTTTCTATCGAGAGTTTCACGAACCGGGGCAATCATTCAATCGAGTGCCGGCGTTTATTTTTCATAGCAATCCGTTCAAAAAAGGATCAGGCGTTACCCCTTGGGTGGATGTGATTGAGCCGGACTTCGGGTATGCGCTGTTTCACGGAGACAACAAGCGAGGTGACAGGGGACCGCTTCAGTCTTGGGGCAATTCGAAGCTCAGTGCGTTGCAGAATATGTATAGCGATCCGTTATTAAGACGGTTTGCCCCACCTATTCTAATTTTCACCCAGGTTCAGGTTGAAGGAAATCGAAAGGGTTACCGGCAATTCTCTGGATACGGAATTCCAGTCAGATTCCTTATTGGCACGCAACGCGAACACAGCACATCGACCTATTTTACAAATCTGATCGTCGAGCTTGCTCTCTTTAGGCTCGATAGGGAGTGCGGACTCTTTGATTGGCGATGGATCGACTTGAGGCGCAACAAGAATGCCGATGCGCAATATGCATTAAGGCAAGCACCGACCGCTTGGAAGACCTGGGTTGAAAAGGGGGATTCTTCGATTGAGTTTTGCCGTCGACGCATAGCTCGTGATCGCGTCGTTACCGAGCGAAAGCAATTAGAAATTCCAGTGTCGCAATTTCAAATCTTAGATCGGCTCGTGTCGTATTATTCCTCACGAAAGCATGCCTTTGAAGGACTCGCCAGCTTTGTTACTCAACAGGTTTTGGGTCCGCGCTGTTCGAGAGGTTGGGTGACCAAGCGTTCCGGAGACGGTGGCATCGATTTCGTGTGCAGATTGGATGTTGGGGACGAAGCGAGTGCGCTTTGTCGATTGCAAACCGTGGTGCTCGGCCAAGCGAAGTGCATCCCAATCTCAAAACCGATCAGCGGCCTCCACATCGCGCGCGTGGTCGCCCGCCTTCAACGGGGTTGGCTCGGCGTGTTCGTCACGACGAGCGTTTTTTCTAAAAGCGCTCAGATGGAAGTGTTTGAAGACAAGTACCCAATCCTATTGATCAACGGTCAAAAACTGGCTCAAATTGTCGAAGCGGTCTGTACAAGGGAGAAGATCGAGCTAGAGAAATTGTTGGACCGCGAGACGGCTTGGTATGAAGAAAACGTAAGTCACCTGCCGGCGGCCCGCGTCCTCGACGGTTACGAACTTTCAACTCGTCTCGATGCGACATCAAAGGCGCGATGAGAGCTGCGAACACTAAGAAGCTGACCATCAAAGCGTGCGACCTATTCGCAGCTGTTGGCGGCAGCACCCTCGGCGCGGGGATGGCTGGAGCGGAGGTAGTAGCTGTCGTCGACAATTGGGATTTGGCTCGCACCACATACGTCGACAACTGCAAGGTGTAGCCTATTATCGGCATCGCCGCGAGACCCTCTCCCCCACCAGATTGCTGGGGGCCGTTGCTCCGGTCGAATGCTCCTTGCATCTCCCGAGTGCACGAACCCCCACCTGCACCAGGGGCAGTTCTAAAAGATCGGAGGAAAATCGTCGCACAGCCCTGCAAGTGGCCAGGTTTGCGGCGATAATCAAACCGCGTTGGATTGTATCGAGAATGTAATTCAAATGCGCGGAATCGGGCTGCTGCTGTGAGTGGATTTCCTAGCTATTGACCGTGGGATACAAGATCAGGACGCAAGTGCTGAACTCGTCGGACTTTGGAGTGCTGCAGTCGCACCGACGCTTCTGGCCTAGAACAACTGTTCACACAATATGAACGTCTGTTTTTGCCGGACCTGTGGCTTTGTCTTTGGCGGCGTTCTTGTTCTCTGGCGGCACACCGGACGGCCGTTTGTTGCTTGCGAGTCTACAGGCGGTGGGGTGCCTTATGCGAACCCTGATTCCTGGTTCTGTGTCCGTCATCACATCGGGTAGTGTCGCAGAGGGTTATATCTAGTTTTGACAACCCTTTTTGTCTGTGCCGCACTCGTTGCGGCAGTCGACTGCCGCATATGAGCACACCACCAGAAAAAGTGCTTCCTGATGAGCCAAGCGACGGCTCGGGCGAGCCCAACGATCCGCAGCCCACGGCTATTGAGCAGGTCGCCGAACCCGGCCCTTGGTTTGCCCTTCTGCGGGTTACTGTCGGAGATCGGTTGCCCCAGGGGTCGCTCGGCCCAAACAATGTGCCGTCCTCCGCCCTGGCAATCCCCGTCGAGGTGGCGATGGAACATCTGGTGCAGCACGCGCGAAGGTGCAACAACCCTCGCTGCCCACATATTCCGGCACCGCTTCAGATTTATCGTCGCATGCGCCCTGATGCGATTCGTAAAGCACCTGGTGCGAGAGAACAAGTCTATAAAATTCTGTGGACACAACGAAATCACGAGCTTGTCCGGCACGTCCAAGATTACATTCTTGAAGTTCATACCGAGCTAGCAGAGGCAATCTCGTCGGGAGCATTCACTACAGGAAACCGACTCCAGGAACTCCTCGACAAGATGGGTGAGGACAGACCTTTTGTGCTCAATGTGCTCGCAGCCGTACTCTGGGCGACCGAGTTTAAAGGCAAGGATGCCGAGCTTCTCTTCCGGTGCGTAGTTGCTCTTATCGAATGGAAACAACCACCAAGGACCGAGGGAGCGAAGCCCGCGGAGGAAAACGACGATTCCAAGTTGCTCCGGTCGAAATACCGCGCTGCCATCCACGATCGAGACGGCGCGGTCCAGGTGTCGAAGAAACTCGCGAATGACTTACAGCAAAAGGACAACGCGCTTGACGAGGCGCGGCGCAACTTGGAGGATGCACAGGGAAAATACAAGCATGCAACAGATGAAATTAGTCGTTTCCAGCAACAGCTGCACGATATGGACTTGGCGTACAGAGATGCGAAACGAAGCGGCGAGAAGGTGACTAAGACTGCTGGCGACCTCCGCCGAGATCTTCGGGAACAACAAGAGTCTATCGGAAAGCTCGAGGCTGCTCGTGCGGATCTCGCGCTGCAGCTCGCGACGGAGCGGCGGACGATTGAACACCTGAAGCTCGAACTCGCAACCGTTCCCAGAGGGTCAGATGCTGTCAACGCTTTTCTGCGCGAGGAAGAAGAACGTCTCGAAATTGCCCGCACGATTACGGCCGGAGGCGACAGGGCGCGTGCTGATCAGGATTGGACTCTCCATCGAAAACTTAAAGCGGCTTTTCTCGAGGCAAATCCTCGATATCGACAACCGCCGCCAGTCAAGGTCCGCGCCAAGACGGCGGCTCGTTTCCTCGCGCTGGGCGGTGCCGCCGAAGTGGGAAGGAGCTGCTACCTTGTCGAACTGGGCAAGCACCGAATCATGGTCGATTGCGGCATCAAGCCGAGCGCCTGTGAGGATCTTCATCCAGAAATCGAGCGGCTGAATCACCTCGACGCACTTGTTCTAACACACGCACATACCGACCACATCGGATGGGTGCCTGCCCTGGTCCGCCGCTTTCCGGATATCGGGATCTACTGCTCGGAAGGGACAGCAGCTCTGCTGCCAGTGATGCTCGACGACTGCTACCAGCATTACACACGGAAGATCTTCATTCAGCGCGAACGAGCAAAGTTCATATCAAACGCTGCACCGGTTCGGGAGCTCTACGACATAGCCGACGTTCAGAAAGTCCCTTCCCTTGTAATCAAATGTTTGTTCAATCAGGAAGAGGGACTTCCATTTGGCGATGCATCGCTACTGTTCTATCCAGCGGGGCACATCCTCGGCGCTGCCAGCGTCTTGCTCCAAGACTCAACCGGTCGTCGCATCTTTTTCTCCGGCGACTTCGCGTCTTTTCAGCAGCTGACCGTTGGCCCGGCCGAATGGCCCGAATCGATCGGGGAGATTGACCTGCTGGTTCTCGAATCGACGTATGCGGGGCGCAAGCCACATCGCCCGCCGCAGGATAATCGCAAAGATCTCGTCTCATTCATTGCCAAGACCATTGAAGGTCAAGGCTCAGTCATTCTTGCATCGTTCGGCCTCGGGCGAGCGCAGGAACTCCTAAAGTTGATCGTTTCCAGCCTGAACGCGGGCGATATTCCGAGAGTCGGCGTTTACATCGACGGAATGATCAAACGCATTAATCCAATCTACCGCAAGCTTGCCAGTTTCGATCTGTCGGCAGAATACTACGTGGTTACGGGCGAAACCGAGCGTCAGGAGGTTGCAATCTCGGCTCAAACGCACCCCTTGATCATCATCACGACGTCTGGAATGCTTACGGGTGGACCGGTCCTTCAATACGCCCGCCATTTGCTCCCGGACCCGCATCACCGTATCGTGCTGACTGGTTACCAAGACGAGGGCGCACCGAGCAGCGCGCTAAGAAACGTGGCCTTGGGACGGCGAACCGTGACATACCAAGACGAACGCGGGGATGAGGTAAAATTCGAGGCAGCCATGCCAGCCAAGGAAGTCGGCTTGTCGGCACACGCAGATCAGCCCGGTCTTCTAGAGTACTCAGGGAAACTGCGACCGCGACAAATCGCGCTGGTCCACGGCGAATCGCAGGGGCAACAGCTGTTACGACAGCAGCTGTTGAGGATTCATCCGAAATCCGATGTAACCTGTGGGCCGAGCGAACTGCCGCTGCTGTGACGCTAAGCCGAAGCCAGCTCGCTGACATTCTCGGTATCTTAGAGAAGATTGACCGCGGATTGATCCAACCGCGCTTCAGTGATCGCATCGGTCGTTTTCTGCGTCAGTACGAATCCGGTCGACGGGAACTCCGCGCCGTTCTCAGACAACAGTCCAACTCGTGCCGGTCCGATGGTGCTGTGTCCGGAAAACTGCTCGGCGCGATTGAAGTGCATGCTCTGATCGATCCTGAAGTCGACGTGCTCGGATTTCCCCTCGGCGAGACTGCCAGCACACTGGTCGTATCCGAGCAGCTCGGCGGGATTCTGAATCTTCGCATGTGGTTGAACGCCGGCACCGCGCAGGCTGCCTTCAACGAGCTAAGAGATGCCTCCGCTGTCCGCCTCGTCGGCGACTACCGATGGACCCCGTTGGCACAAGTTACGACGGGCGAAGCGCGGATTGAATCGGCTGGCGGTTCGCTCTCATGGCGAGGCGCAAGGTGTCTCAAGGCGGTCGCCGACGATCTGCTGCGCCCGCCGCACGCGGTAGAGTATGTACTTGACTACCGATTGGGACCGCCCGGTCTGAAGTTCTTTAGAACGATTTGTGCGAGCAGAGCGAATGGCGTGTGGCAGGCACTGCCATGTTTTGGGCAGGCACGCACTTTCAAAGTGTGCACGGCCGCAGTGGGCGATGGTGTTCCGCCGGGTGATTTGCTCTTGCTGCTTGCATATCGCGAGCCGTGGTCCATCGATTGGACAATCGTTCGGGCGATCGCGATACAACCTGACGAGGCCCTTGCCCATGTACTAACCTGGGCACACTTGCGTTCGGAGCTATCCGGCGAGAGTTTTGACGCAGTCACTGTCCCAGCTGCCCGCGAGGCCCTTCTGGCGTGGGGCGTCAAGTCAAGTCACGTCGGTCCGTTGAGTCTGGATCAGCAGTTGCTCCCTGTCGCCAAGACACTCCTGCAGTGCATTCGAGGAACGTATTGATGCGTCACAGCTCCCAGGAGACGAGGTCTCCATCATGGATGAGATCCTGAAACCGATCCTGAATCTCGGCTGCAGGCCGTCCTTTCACACGCAGACCCATCTCAAGATTCCCTTGAAGACCGTGATACGTCAGATTCGCGGATGTGACCAGCGCGTCAAAGCGATCTCCGACTAGAAGCTTTGCGTGGATCGCGGCCATCTCATCGCGCTCGGCATCGGCCCATCGGAAAATTGAAGGTCGTCGAACACCTGTCCGCCACGCCTGAAGAAGAGCCTGCCGATTCACATCTTTGTGGAGGACGGCCGTTACGAGGACGCCCCGCTCAGCCGCGCGTGCAATCGCCTCGATCGTCTGGGCGGCAAGTCCCGTGAGTGCTGCATCGACAGCAACCGAATAACCGACTAGCAGAAGGGTCTGTTGGCACTGGGCGATGATCTCACGCGCGACGCCGCCAGTCGTGCGAAGCCCAGGACGAGCGATTCCGGGGTAGGTCCACGCCACTTCGACTACAGTCTGCGCCGAGCCGACTACCTCAGCAGTCTGAGCCGCAATCCGCAGCGCCAGGATTAACTGATCCATGCTCGGAGCGGTTGTCAGAACATCGCGGTAAGAACGGATTCTGCTGTGCTGAACGCCGAGGTGCGACTGCAACGCCGCGTTCGGTGTTGACAATGCCACGTTGCCGGTTTCGAGTGCATCCGCAAACAGGTTCACTCGGCGTGCTCCTTCCAACTGAACGAGCGCGGAGACATTTTCGATAAAGGCTGCGAAGCTCACAAGTCAAAGTACGCGGTGCCGAGCTGGGCGACCGTCGCCACGACGTGTGCACGATCGAGATAACGGTTGCCACGTTCGCAAGACGTTTCGGAAACGAGAAGGCACGCGTGACATGCAGCGCCATTGAGATGTCCCATCTCCCCAGGTGCGCTGTGCCCGCAAAGCGGATCTGACGAACAGAACGTGGCGCGCTCCAATGCATCGCGCAGCGGCGGCTCAAGACGTTGCGTGCGACCATTGTCCGCTAGTCCGCCGAGGCTGCCATCCGAATCGGGCGTCGCCGTGTACAGGAGGATTCCAGCCATCGGCGCTTCCAAATCGGAATAGATTCGCTCTCGAATTGATGTCGAAGAGTATCCGCAGTCCAGCGATAGCCCCTGAATGAGCATGTGAGCCAGAGAGTGCAGCAAGACAAACCTAGCGCCAGGATAGCGTGACGCGGGAAGCTCTCGTTCTTGTCGCCATGCGGTGTGAATTCGCTCCATCGCGGCCGAACGGCTGATGACCGATGGCCTTTTCTCCCAATCACGCACCGCATTTTCGGATAACTCCAGAAATATTCCCTCGCCTCGCAGCTCGACCGCAGGCCGCCAATTCAGGTCGGCGCTGCTAAGTGTCTGAATCTTGTAACGATCTGGTTGCTCGTCGTCGCCGATGAGATCAAACGGACTGTCGATTCGCGTAAAGCCGGCGAGCGCGCGCACCTCTCGGAGCCGCCGAACAATGACTACGCGTGAAATCAAGCGTTGAAAAGCTCTTGGAACTTCGACCTGCTCCGTTTGGAATTCGCGCCGTGCAGCCTTGGCTGGATTGGAAGGATTGCTCAACGCCGGGTATTCCTCGCGTCGAATATCGAGCGGAGTTGGGCGGCTATTAGCTTGGACACGGCGCCGCTGCAGGGCTTCAAATACCTCGTTGGGATCGTATGGCTCCAACTTGGGGAGAAATCCACCGTCGATGCCCGCCTTCAGCTTGACGACGGAGTCCGCCTTCGCCAGCTGGTCCTCGTGATAGGCAATCGCCACCTGAATCGGATCGTCCCATTCGGGTATCGATAACGCACTTCTAACGAGCGCGAAGTAGAGGCTCGAAGCGCCGCGAAGCGTTGTCTTCAGTGTGCCATTGACGCAATTCTCGCGGTTGCCGTCACCAAGCCACGGTCGGACGCCCCTACACGGTCCGATGGCGGACGCGGCGCGGTTGCCAAACGCAGCTTCCATTGTCCTCCGGGAGCCACACACATCGCAGCTGACGATCAGGGCCGACACAGCGGCGCTTCTTGCTGATTCTTGGAACCGAAGACGTTCAGGCTGACATCCGGCATCGCCCTTCCCGCGATGGACGTACGCGTACCACGGGAAATCGTCAAGATGTCCTTCTGCGCAAGCGACAACAAAGCGCGCTGGAAATACGACGGGGCCGCCTCTTGCGACTTTGACCTCGTGAGTCGCCTTGCAACGGAAACGCTGCTTATCCAGATAGAAAAGATCGGCACGATCGTACGGCCCCAGACGGCGACAACGAGGGCAGAAGAAGTATCGAGGGAACACAAATGAGGGAACGCCACTTGCCCCTCCATCAGATCGGACCGACGGTCGGTAGAAACGCTGAACGCGGAGCATGCTCCGCAGTCGAGGTTCGTCTATCTCCTGCGCACGGCCCGTCGTCCAGAAATCCGTCCCTGCCACCAGTACAGATAGATTGCGAAGATCGACAACGGAGCCGGGTCCGAACGTCGTAATGATCTGGCTTGGCCGCAGCTCACCGAATACCGGTGGAAGATTTGTTCTACGGGTCATTGATGCCTAGGATTCGCACGGGGCTGAGCTCTTCCACTTCTCGGAGCGATTGCGGCGCAGCCCAGTGGCCAATCCGTCCTCCTTCGGGAACGCGCAACAACACATCTTCCGCGGGAACTTGATTCAAATCTGGCGATCTCCATCCATAGCGGAGTGGATTCCGACTAAAACCCCACCACTCGTCGCCCAACCCATACAAGGCTTGGACGACAAAAGCCGCCGTCGCTGAGTCAGTTATGGTCTCTGCTCTTCGCCTAAACGATTCAATGATCTCGGAAATTCTCTGATCTTGTGGATCGAACTGAGATGCTGCGGCCTCTGGCGACCAATCGTCCGACCCGAGCCTGGCCATGGCTACATAGGTGCCGCGAAGGCCGCGATCCAGAGCCCGAGAAGAAAAGGGCGTTGCACTGGCCGCCTCGACGTTGCGATACAGCGTGGCGTGGTAGTGCCGAAACCGCTCATAATGCGAAAGATCTCGTGGTCTCGACCAGTTGTAGATGGTCAGCACCAATCCGGGACCCCAAATCTGTCGGCCCACACGGCTTGTCGCTTGAATGTATTCCCCAGTTGTCTTTGGCTGGCCTGTAACAGTCATCAGACCCAGTCGGTCGATATCAACGCCGACAGAGATCATGTTGCTGGCAAGCACGGCATCCAGTGGAAGCGGATCGTCGTCAGCGCGTGGCGCATCGTGGCGACATTCAAGTCGCTGCAAAAGAAATGGGATGTCCTCCTGACGAATTCTGCTGGTCAACTCGACATACACCGGCCGCTGTCGCCTGGGCAGTCCGGCATTGCGCAGTTGTTCAAGTCTTGCAGGAATGTCGTCATCCATCAACCTTATAGCGCCCCCAAGCTCGCGGAGGCTGTTGAAGTATGACACCAGGGTCATATACGGCTCCGCCAGCGTTGAGTTCGCACGAACTCCATTCGCGGAAGACAGCAGAGACGCAGCGACGCGGACATACGCCGTTTTGAGGCTCTTGCCGGGTGCGGAGATACCGAGATAAACACGCCCAGGGACCCGATCGCTAACCGGCTCTTCGGTGGCAAAGAATGAGTCTTCAGGCTCCAGGCCGGGAGGCGGGAACACTCGGAGGTTGCGCTGGAATACGGCTTGAACCTGTTCGAAGGCACGCCGCACTGTCGCGGTCGAGGCAATCACTTTCGGCGTGATCAGCCTCGAATCCACCCGGCGACTCGCGAGAAAGTCGACCGCGGTCTCGTACAAACCGACGAGAGTGCCGAGTGGGCCGGCAATCAGGTGAAGTTCATCTTGAATGATCAGGTCTGGAGGTGCTAGGCGCTCGCTGTCTCTGACGGCTGGCGCATGGCTTCTCGCGCCGGCGGCCCGATGGGACGTGACGTGTTCTGTCGAGGGCGCGAGAAAACCACATTTCTCGCATTCGCGGTCAATAAAACCGAAGAGCGACTGCACATCACCGTTCCACGGCATCTGTGCAAACTTGTCGACCGTCGCGATCAGCATTGAGGGACACTCACGATAGATCTCCTCATCAACCACCACGACCGGAATGCCATCTTCGCGGCGCGATTTGTGGAAGTCGCACCCGCTTCGAGCGCACGTGACTCGGGTCTTGCGTGTGTTCGCGTCGATCCAATATTGCTCTGGGGTGAGTCTCTCCCCGCACCATGGGCATGTCTCCAGGACGCAGGGGTTTCGGACCTTCCTCCGATGGATCCTCCTGCAAACGCAGCAGTGCGCGGCGTGCCTCCTCGTGCGTGTTCGGTGTGCCTTGCAGCCCAAGCCACAGTCCAATCGAGAATCGATAGTCGCCCCATGTCTTCGAATCTTGCGCCCTTAAGATTTCACACGCGCAAAGAAGCGTAGATGCTCGCTGGAACTGTTGGAGTGTCAGAAGGCGCAGCGTATAACGCATCAACACGGCAAGGCCCACATCAGTTCTCATTCCGCCGATCGACCGACGTCGACGCAAAGCCATCGTGAACGCAGCTAGGCCCAGGTATGCTTCGGTCTTGCCGCCGCCTGTCGGAAACCACAAGAGGTCGCCGATCTGCCGATCATCGCTCTCCGGATAGATCAATCCCGTCAAGTTCAGAAGGATGAATGCCATCTGGAAGGGACGCCATCGTCCCTCCAGCCGTGGCATTGCAGGCGCCGCCGCTAGATCCTGTCTGCGTTGTCGGGCCCACACAGTATGCGAGCGCTGGAGCAACATCGCGCGATTCGCAAATCGGAACGCCAGAAAGGCGTCGTGATCGTTGATAAGATCATTAATCCCGCGCTGAATTCGACCGAGAGCAAAATTACATTCCTCCAGATGCGTGCGCGCCACTGACTGCATGTCAGGCGATAGGCTGCCCACCGTCGCGCTCTTTGCGTCGATCCATTTTTTGTATTCGATTACCAGCGGCATCAGTAGTCCTCGGAGTTCGTCTGCTGAACGAACGTCAGCCAGGGCTGACATATCGAGCCCCGGACCAACGATGTCGGGTGTTTCAACCTTGGGAAGCTCGTACTCGGGAATCAGCTCAGTGCGAATAGCCCGCGCGCGATCCGGCCGTTCGCTTTGGAACCACTCCGCAGCGCAGCCGTGGCCAATGGCAAACTCACGACGGCCTCGGAAGAGCAGGCGATTCGACTCACGGTCACGATCTGAATGTGCGAGAGCCGGCTCGAGCTCACGCGGCAGAAAAATCGCCTCTTTCGAAACCGATTCAACCTTCAGAACCGGCTGAAATATCCACCGATTAACCGACGGCCTAGCACGCTCGCCCTCTCTCTCCGGTTAACGAGAAAGACGCTGACCGCGTAGTGGTCACCTAACTGGCGACAGAGGTGTTCGAGCGTGACACCGTCGTCTTCGGCGATCAGCTGTCGCTTCAGACCACCGCCGGACTCGAGGGCGATCAGCAATGAGTCGTATTCGCGCGGAGTCCGTATCCACACCAAGCGGCGTCGACGTCGTTTGGACTGATTCTTGTCATCCTTCGCGTCACTATTACTTTGCTGTTCTTCGCCTTCAGCAGGAACTCCCGCAGGCGCAGGGTCCTCAGACACTTCCTCGACTCGATAATCACCCCAGCTGGCGATTACTCTGAGCTTTTTTGTTGAAGTTGGCACCAAGAACGAAGAACCGATCGACGATGGCGTCAGGGCCTGCGACACCGGCGGTCCAAAATCAACAGCTCCCGCCTCTTCATCCTCGCCGTCACCGGTCAGCTGATCATCGCGTTCTTCCTCGGGAACGTCCGTCCCGAAGGGCGCAAGGGTGCCCGTGACGTACTTTGTTAAGGGCGATTCATTCAATTGTTCTTCGGGCGCTTCTGGCCCTAGCAGCTCTAGGCGCAGTGCGGCGACGATCCGGCTTCGCGCCTCACGCGGTGTTTGAGTACGCCAGAACTCGTCTTGTCGAGGAAGTTCAGTACCGCTCACATCCACTCCGCCTTGCCAATGAGCGTCCGCTAGGCGCGTCTACGCGGCCGAGCACTTCCGGGCTCTCGCAGTCACTGCGGCGAGAAGCGTCTTCCGGAGTGTCCGCCCAATAGCAACCCCCAGGAGCGGCGGAACAGCATTGCCGATCTGGCGGAACGCCGCTGTAGACTCCGCCGTGTGTCGCTGGGTCCGTCAACTATTCAGGATACGCGCTCTGGGGGTCATCCTGCCACAACGATGTGGGGCAGCATGCGCGACTGAGTCAAGCCCACGCGACTCTGATTGCTGTGACTTCAGTTTTTCATGTCGCTGAGAAGCTCCAGAATCTTCACTAGTCCCAGCTTGACTTGCTCGCAGTAGTCCAGCAGTGCCTTGCGTTTCTTCTCCCGTTCCGCTTCGCCAAAATGTCCGCGAATGAATGATTCTCAGAGAAACCCGGAGGCTTTTCCGTCCGCCACCTGCATGCCGTCATAGCTCATGCTCGGGACTAGCGCCGGAAGCACCGATTTCAGCGAGTAGGAGCCGCCGAATGCCGGATGATAGACATGGTCACGGATGACGGGCAGCAGGTCCCACAAGCGCCGCTGAATTTTCCGGATTCGTCCCGAGGACCCCGGCAGCCACGAGGCAAGGTCCGAGAGCCGCTGCGATTCGAACGCGGCGTTGTACACCACGATGCTGCCGTGATCACCGAGGGCATCGCAGAGTACCGAGACGAAAGCTGGACGGGGATCACTCGTGTCTTCCGCCAAGAACTCGAAATGCTCTGGCGTAGCGCCGGGCTGTCGCAGTAGGTGCACGCTGAACTGGAATGGAAGGTGGTCGAAAGCACGCATGCCTGCGAATCTGGGGATGGTCGGGTACACCGTCTTGAAGTCCGCGAAGTAGAGCCGGTATTTCAGCCTCCGTAAGTCGGCCTTAAGTCGCGCGTCGCCGAGTGAATGCCTAGTGCGGCACTAGGCATTCCTTCTTGACACGGTCATACTCGGGGAAAGTGCGGGCTGGAAAAGATCTCAGGGACAAATTATCGAGGGTTCGTATTTAATTTGACTTGGTTGACGTAGCCATTTTGAAAACCAAGATGCGGGGTCCCGGTGTTGTAATAAGAAAGTGCGGTGTCCAGTGCTGGAAGGCCTTCGCCTTGCATGCGAGCCGTTGCTGAATAGGTCCTGGTCAGAAGGGTGGCACCCGCCCACCGATTCGTGCAGGGTTCGAAGAGGTGCTCCACAGTGACATGCAGAGCCTTGGCGTGTTCGCTGTTCACTTGGAGCAGGCCAATGCTGACGGTGACACCTTGTGCGAGAAGCCATTTCGTCCACACAATCGCCTCTTCACGCGATGGCTGCCGCTCCAGGGTGATTGTGCCCTGGACGATGCGAAGCATGGATCGCAAGATACCCGCATACTTACGCGGATTCTCGTTTGGCCCGTGCTTTGATTTTCTCAGCCGCAAGCGAATTAGTGGTTCGTCATTCATCGGCCACCATTCCCTTAAGAGTTTCTCTGTTCTTATTCGAGATTCCTTCCGCGGCAGCACGTACCAGCTTTTCGTATCGCAACTTGGCGCGAACACGGACGGCAGGTAGCGCATCTTCCGGGGGTTCGACCACGCACGTGATGACGTACTTCAGGAACACGTCGGTTAGGGCGACTTGCGCGTGCGCGAGCGTCTGAAGTCCTTGCACTTGCTTCGCCATGTTCGTAAGCGTGGCGGCCACCCGCGCCTCAAACTGCTCTGTCGCCTCGGTGTTTGCGCCCTGGCGGATCTCGTGTTCGCAAGCGGCAATGAGGAATGCCTGCTCAGAACGAAAGCCTCGTTCTCTAACGGCGGCGCGAACTTGGTCCCGCAGTTCGGCGGAAGGGTACCGAAAATTGCGCGAGAAGCCCTTTTTATCCACAAACACTCCTTTCAAGAGCGGTACCACACTGGCACCACTTTTTGTTCGAAGTGGTACCAAGCAAAGCGCAAGAAATGTAACCAGTTAAGCCGCGAATCCACCACGAAGTGGCCCCAACCCTTTATGTTCCAATATCTGTGTCTTTCGCCGATGATCTGCGTGCATCCCATGCACACACCTCCTATTGCCGTTGATTCGTGTTCATTTCTGACGACAAGTGTTGATACCCGTGCATGTTTTGCCGACTTTGGGTGACTCGGGTTGACTTCTGTGGACTCTCGTTGATTTCTGTTCGGTTAGACCTTTTCGCGCTTTACATTCAAATGGTATGGTGCTATACATACCGCAGCATAGAGGTCCTGTCAATGGAAAAAGACTACGAGAGCTGCCTCGACAAACTCGCCGCCGCGCCACCCGAGACAAAATCTGCCCTGATTCGATCTCTCCTACCCGGATAGAAGCGGCACTGAATTCGGGCCAACGCCTCAAAGCCATCTGGAAAGCGCTGCGAAAGGAAGGGCTGCAGATTACCTACCGTGGGTTTCACATGACTGTCTCGCGCGCCAGAAAAATGAGGGCATCCACCGCCGCCGACAGCCGGGGAAAACAATCCAAATCCTCTGAGGCCCAGGCTTTGGCGAAAAAACAAGTGGAAACCGTCGAAGAGCGCGACCCATTGGCAAACCTAAAGCTATTGGAGGAAAACAGGCCTGGTTTTCGTTGGCGGGGTGCAAAGAGTTTGAATGCTTTGGTACATGGAACGGAGGACTCAAATGACAAGAACAAGCGGTAATGGAGTCGGCGCGACGGCGATCCATATTGCCCTGCAGGGCAAGGGTGGTGTCGGAAAGAGCCTGGTATCCGCCATCCTGTCGCAGTATTTGTCGTCAAAGGGGCAGGATGTACTTGCCATTGACGCGGACCCGGTCAACCAAACGCTGGCTGAGTACCGCGGATTGGCGGTGAGCAAGCTGAACCTTCTGAAAGAGGGCAGCGTAGACCAGCGTGAATTCGATTTGCTCATGGAACGATTCCTGATAGAGAGCGGCACGTTCATTGTGGATACGGGCGCGTCCACTTTCATTCCGTTGTGGCACTACATATTGGAGAATGATGCTCTCAAGTATTTGCGAGAGAAAGGTAAGAGCGTGTTCATCCATTCGGTGATAACAGGCGGCCAATCGCTGAACGATACACTCAGCGGGTTTGAGCAGCTTGCGGAAACGACGCGCGAAAAGAATCTGGTTGTGTGGCTGAACGAGTATTTTGGCCCAGTGTTGCACCGCGGAGCACCATTCAAGGAGATGGTGGTGTACAAGAAGCACGCGAATAAAGTCCATGGCTCGGTGGCGATTTTGCGGCGCACGGCGGACACATTTGGCCGGGACGTAGAAGAGATGATTCGCCAGAAAATGACCTTTCAGGAAGCGCTGAATGACAGTGGTTTCACGATCATGGCCAAACAGCGTTTGCGGGTAGTTCAGCGCGAGCTCTTTGCGCAGTTGGATGCAATTCCATTCGTGCAATGAAGGAGCCCGTGCGTGGTCGGAGAAACTTCTAAGGGAAAATTGCGATGAAGAGTGAGGTCGTGCTGGACTTCAAACGGATAACGGCGGAGGTTGCCGCGCGTCATGGAATGCTTGTTTGCCAGGACGATCCTGCGATGCCGCTAGTTACAATGAATGAAGTGGTGTTGCAGCAGGTGATTGGGAGTATCGAGGCAGCGTGGTTGCGGCAAGCGTGCTTCTTGTGCTGGGTGTTGTGCTAGGAGCGCTGCTTGCGAGGGTATTGATATGAGATCTTGGCTTGCGATGTTGTTCTACATCGACCATAAATGCGCCACGCAACCGAGGTTTCGAAAAACGTTCTTGGCGTTAATCCTGATCTTCGTATTCCTTTTGTGGTCGCCGTGGCGCCCTTTGCTTTGCCCCGTATTCGGCGTTTGTCCTTCGCCTGTCGCACGCGCTGATTCTCGTCCTCATCCTGAATCTCAACCCTGTCGAATAACACAGCTCAAACGCCTCCGAGGAGCGCAAACTGCAGCTCGAATTCCGATCAAGCCTCAGGTCCAAGTTCCCGTCAGCACGAAAAGTATGTAAACGAACCTCTGACGCAGCCCCTCATAGAAGTGCGGGGGGTTTTAGAAAGATACTGCTGCACCGGTTGACCAGCGAATACGAGTCGAGCCTCAGGAACACAGCACGTGTCATTTCAGGCCTCGACATGTCAGATACCGAATTGATTTCTAAAATGCACTTTATCTACAGTTCGCGCCGCGATTGGTATAAGAAATCCCCCCAGCAAAGAATCCGTTGTCCAATTCATGCTGAAAATAGGTGCGGATCAGGATTCCAGAGAACGCGTAGAAAAGGCTTACACGATTCTAAACGAAGCCGCTTTGCTAGCTTAATGCGACCGCCTTTGAATAGACAGCTCCCGCCGCCTCATACAGACGTACACATGGAAAGTATCCATCTCGCCGGCCGGCGGGAGCATCGCTCCTTCTGCGGCCTTCGGATCAAAGGGGGCCGATGTCGAAAAGCTGCACGCCCATGCCGCGGCGATATAACTAGTTTAAATACCCCTGTACCAACAGTAGGTGGGCTTGCGTAACGCATAAGGGTCATGTATATATCTCACGTAGAGACTGTAGCGTAAGTTCAGTTGCGGCAGCCCCCAGTCCAAAGACGGTAGGAATCGTGGCGAAACGAAGAGGCCCAAACTTCGCAGTCTACAATGTCAGGCTCTTAAGCACTCTCGACAAACTGTTGCGGGATAAACCCAGGTATATGGGAGAACTGTCCACTGCGATCAATGACGCGCTTCTGGCAGTCGACCTGAATACCGTCGAGCTTGTCAATCTTCAATCCAGACAGAAACAAACCGGGAGAGAGACGCAAGTCGTTATCTTGAAGCGTCTTCGCAAGCGCATTCATCAAGTCGCTAAAAGGCGGAAGTGTTCGATGAATCAGCTCGTGAATAGCGCTCTCCTGGCCTATTACTCAAAGACTGGAGAAGCCAAAGTCAAAAGACCGACCAAGGGACAGAGGGTATCCATGCGAACGTATGACACGATGTCGGAGTTGGAGCGTCGCGAGCTTCATCAGATGCTCTCAGGGCTTGCGGCAGTTCAGCCACTCTCCGCAGATGTGGAAGAGCCGGATGGGACGTATTACGAATACGATCGCAATCTGAAAGCAACAGTGAAAGTCACGCCGGACGGCGAGCGAACCCCCGTCTCGCATTTGGAAGCGCAATTTGAGCGTCCGCAGCAGAAGGGTTCGCACAAAACTGCACGCGAAGGGATGACATCCTGAGCCAGCCGAAGCCAACGTTGTTCATCATTGCGGGACCATTGGGCGCCGGTAAGACAACTTTCTATGAAGCCTATTTGAAAGAGGCGTTCCCCAGTCTCGTCCCTCCAGTAAGACACCAGCAGCAACCGTATATTAATGATCAGCGTTCTTTTGCCGTCGAAGACATTCGTGTGGACACGCAATTGTTGGACGAAGCCAAGGCGGCAGGCTTCACCACGAAGGTGCTTTTCATTTCCACGGAAGATGCGAATTTGAACGTCGGGCGGATCTTGGTGCGTATGAGTCGAGGCGGACAAGCCGTGCCCATATCAAGTGTGATTGATTCCTACAGGGAGTCACCGAAGAATCTTTCCGAAGTCCGCAAACACACCGATGATTTAATCGTGTACGACAATACCGCGCACCGCCGTGGCTACCGCGTAGTGGCACAATTCGTCGGCGGCGAGTTGACAAAAACCGCGCAGACGATACCGGACTGGGCTGCTAGGGCGTTCGGCAAGGAATTGCACGTGTCCAAGCAGCACGAGAAGGCCGGGAGGGAGCGCTAACATTTTCCCCCTTGGTTTAGTCTCGCCATCGCTGCCCAACGAGATTTCTTGCGGGTCGTTTACTGCCGACGAATCCGACTAGCGGACGTGATCGGCGCCCACGATAGCCACGGCGACGACGCAATTTTGCGACGACCGATTGTGCCAGGCGTGGCGCGTCCCATTCTGTACGACGCAGTCTCCCGCCTTCAGTAATGTTTCGACTCCATCATCCAGCTCCAAATATACTTCGCCGGATAGAATTACATCGAAGTCCACCGTTTCGGTGGTGTGCACCCCCGGGTTCATCGGCTCCATAACTTCTGCCAATCCCGGCAGTTTCTCCTGCAATTCGCCAAACGCCGCGGCGAGATCCGTGTTCTCAGGAAGCTTGTGGGAATTCGGAGGCACGGTGAAGAAAACGAAACGGAACCCACTTGGGGGAGGGAAGTAGCGGGGATGAGCCGGAGGCGTCCCGTCGCTTGGCAGCTTCGGAACCGCATCGCCTCCCCAGATCCGATGAAACTCAAAGCCCGGCAGTAGGCTGAGGGTCACCGGTTCGATCGCCGCGTCCTTCGCAACTACCGACTTCCCGGCTGGGCCGCGGCCGGTCACCACGCAGCGGATCTTCATCGAGCAACCTCCTTGCGGCTCACTACAGGCCGCCGCGCGGAGGATTTGCGGTTTACTCGGCGGCCTCCACGCCTCGGTAGAACGAGATCGATTGTATTTTACATTTTGTTGGCTACGCTAGTGCCGTGCCACGCCGTAGCCAAGCATTCTGATGAGCTTGTATGCGCACATTCTGACAATCGCTTGTGACACCTCGCGGCAAACGCATACAATCGCTGACAAGGTTCGAGATCTAATATGTACTTGCCATGGTGCTGTACGTATAGTAGTATCTCTCCGACTGAGATGTTGGCTGTGCGGGATAGGTGGGCGAATGGACTTCGCTATCCAATTCTTGGCTGGGAAGAAAAGTCCCCTCTTCGATCGGGTCCGACTCTAGGTATCTTCCGTGGGCGAGACTTCAGTCCAACTCGAACCGTTCGTCGATCCTTCCACGGCGGCAGAATTCCTGTCGATACGCCCGCGTCAGCTTTTGCAACTCGCCCGCGTAAACATACTGCCTGGACACCCGATAGGTGCGGGCAAGCGGCGGGTGTGGCGCTTTCGATTATCGGAACTGGCAGCCAGCGTTAGCGGTGGGGTAGACTACCTCTCGGCAGTCCCCGATGGCCATAAAGCGAGGACAAAGCGCTATGGCTAAAATTCAGCGGGGATGGTTAAGAAAGAAGAAGTACGCAAACGGTATGACTTGGCTCTTCTGCTTTCAGGTGACACGCCCATCCGACGGGAAGCGGGTAGAGAACTGCAAACCTGTCGGCCTAGTTGCTGCCTTCCCAGGCGAGAAGGCGGCGTGGGTGGAAGTGGGAAAGCTCGGTCTTGAGAAACATTTGGACAACCCGGTTGGCCTGGAACCGACGTTCAAGGAAATTGCAGAACATTGGCGACTCCATGAACTGAGAAGGGAGGGCATCATCGGCAAAAAGGCCGTGGAGACGGTCAAGTGTTCTGAGCACAACCTGGATAAGTACGTTCTACCGCGTTGGGGCGGTTGCGTGGCTGGACGTATGAGGCCGAGTGAAGTGGAAGGATGGTTCGAAGTCCTAGCCACTGGGGCTCAGGGGATAAGTAAGAAACCACTCAAGTGGCCGACTATCGACAAAATCAACTCTGTGATGAGTCAAGTGTATGCTCATGCTCAAAGACAAGGCTTGATTCCAGCCGAGCTGAATACTAATCCCTTCCGTCCGCCGAAGTTGGGTGGTGCGCGTTGCAAAAGCGCATCGGATTATGAGGCGAAAGTGGTCAGTCCTCAACAGATGGTCGCCATCCTGGTGGAACTCGACAAATCGGAGACAAAGCTGGAGTGGACACTCGCTCTGGTTCACGGCGCAACAGCCCTTCGTCCTGAAGAGTGTTTTGCGCTGAAATGGTGCGATTTGGACTACGCAAACAACCAAATCCTCGTGCGAAGAGCTTGGAGCAAGGGCAAGCTCACGTGTGGGAAAACAAGTGGTTCGATGAAGCCTGTGCCAATGCATCCGGCACTTGCCGACTATTTGAATGAGTGGCGCAGTGTGACTCCTTACAGTAAGGACTCGGATTGGGTATTCGCTTCAGCGAAAGAAAAGGGACGGATTCCGAGATCAGCATCGACGTGCGGGAAGGACTATCTTCGTCCGGCCGCGGTCGCTGCTGGGGTCATCAGTGAGGGTGATAACTCGCGGTTTGGCTGGCACAATCTGCGGCACAGCTTGGCCACGTTCTTCGGCTCGAACGATGTGCACCCTTCAGTGATCCAGACTGTGCTCCGTCACGCAAGGCAGCAAACAACCTCACGCTACATTCATTCCGTGAACGACAAGCAACTGGAAGCTCAGGGGTTGTACTTGGATGCAATCAAAATCCGAAGCAAGCACACCCAACCTTCGGGCAAGCGCCGACTTCGGGTTGAATCTCGGGTTGGAGAAAAGTCGTCCGAATATGTAACTGCTTGAAAAATATGGTAGGCCCGTGGGGACTCGAACCCCAGACCTCTACCGTGTCAAGGTAGCGCTCTAACCAACTGAGCTACGGGCCTGTTGCTCCCTCAGAATATCACGCCTTGCCGCGCGTGAGAATTTCGTCAATCACCCGCAACTCCTCTTTAGTTCCCGGTTCCCAGGCGACCCCCAGTCGCGCCAACGCCGACTTCGGCTCGACTAAAGGACGCCCCGCGAAATGCGCGCGCAACCGCTTCCACTCTTCGCGCACCGCTTGAACCTCTCCCGCACTGGACTCATTCAAAAACGCTTCCATCGCTTCAGTCGCCGACCCCGACGCCTCTTGAAAATCTTCGTGTAAGTACCCCGGCAGGCATTCCCGCAAAGCTGGATAATTCGCCGGCACAAACGCCCCGCATTTCCTTTGGTCCTTCATTCCCTCGCCTCCGGGTATGCGGTTAACACATAATAAGTACCCGGTCCATCCGCGCGCAGCACCATCACCGCATCGCGGCAACGGGCAGTCTGTGTTTCTCTCTGGCGCAGACTGCGTCCGATGCCTCGTCCAGAATGATGGGTGAGACTCCGGGACACTTTCTTGTGACCTCGTCAAACCGGGTGCTATTCTCGTTTTCATGGTGGAACCGGAAAACCCTGCGCTCGAGGGGCGTCTCTCCTCGCCGCTCGATTCTTCCCGACGGCAACTCGAAGCTCTGCTGGAAGTCAGCGAAGCCATTGCGCAGCAGCACGACCTCAAAGCGCTCTTCCATGAACTCGCTGAACGCCTTCATTCCGTCCTCGAGTTCGATTTCCTTGGCTTGGTTCTTCACGACTCCACGAAGAACACGATGCGCCTCCACATCCTCGCAACCCGCGAGCACGCCGAGCCGCCGGAGTCCAACGAGCTTGCCATGGACGACTCTCCTGCCGGTTGGGTTTGGGAGAATCAGCAAACATTTGTCTCCCTCGACACAGCTAAGGATGCCCGTTACCCCCTGTTCATGCAGCGTGTGCAGGATAACGGCGCCCGCAGCATCGCGATTGTGCCCCTGACCACCGCTCACCATCGGCTCGGCGCCATGGGCTTTGGCCGCTATGTTCCGCAGGCTATGACTGACCTGGAAATTGCGTTCATGAAACGCGTGGCAGCCCAAGTCGCAGTAGCTGTGGATAACGCCATCAATTTTCAGACAGCGCAAGCCTACCAACTGCAAGTCGCTCGCGAGCGCGACCGCCTCCAGGCCCTCCTTTCCATCAACAATCTTCTCGTTAGCACCCGGGATGTCGCCACCCTTTTCAGCGGCATTGTCTCTTCGCTAAAGCCCGTTCTAAAGCACGATTACACCAGCCTCGCCTTGCTCGATCAGACCACCGGCCTGCTTAAGATTCACGCTCTAGATTTGCCTGTGCAATCCTCTCTTCAAAAAACTGAGTTCACGATCGGTATTGAAGATTCTCCCGCGGGCCAGGCGATTTCCGGTGGACATGTACTCGTTGCACGCGGCGCGGAAATCGACCGCTTTCACCCGCAGGTCATCCATTTCCTTCGAGAACAGGGCGTGCAAGTAATCTGTTGCGTGCCTCTTACCACTCACAATCGCACCTTTGGCACCATCAATCTTGCCAGCCGCAATCCGCAAGCCTTCTCCATTCCCGATGTCGAACTCCTTCAGCAAGTTGCCATGCAGGTAGCCATTGCTCTGGAAAACGCTCTGGCTTTCAGGGAAATTGACGCCCTCAAAGACAAACTTGCTGTCGAAAAGCTCTACCTCGAAGAGGAGATCCGCAGCGAACTTAATTTCGAGGAAATTATCGGCGATAGCGCTGCCTTGCGCCGCGCCCTTGCGCAGGTGGAGCTGGCCGCGCCCGCCGGCACCACCGTGCTGATTCTCGGAGAAACGGGCACCGGCAAAGAGCTCATTGCTCGCGCCATTCACAACCTGAGCCCGCGGCGCGAGCGCACTTTCGTGAAAGTGAATTGTGCTTCCATTCCTGCCGGCCTTCTCGAGGCCGAACTTTTTGGCCATGAACGCGGCGCTTTCACGGGCGCCCTCACGCAAAAAATCGGTCGCTTTGAATTTGCCGATCGTGGCACCCTCTTCCTTGATGAAGTAGCCGATCTACCTCTCGAGTTGCAACCGAAACTGCTCCGTGTGTTGCAGGAACAGGAGTTTGAGCGGCTGGGCAGCAACCGCACCCAGCATGTCGACGTACGCCTCGTAGCCGCCACAAACGCCAACCTCGCGCAGCTTGTCGCTGAACGCAAATTCCGCAGCGATCTCTATTACCGCCTCAACGTCTTTCCCATCAACATTCCACCACTTCGCGAGCGCCCCGAGGACGTGCCCCTTCTGGTCCGCTATTTTGTCCAGAAATTTAGCCGCCGACAGAACAAGACCGTCGAGTATGTACCTTCCGACGTGATGGAAGCGCTGGTGAACTATCCCTGGCCCGGCAACATCCGCGAACTCGAAAACCTTATCGAACGAGCGGTGCTCCTCTCCCCCGCCAAAGAACTGCGGGTCCCGCTCTCTGAATTGCGCGACCTTTCACCTGGTTCTCTGCCCGCCTCAATGCCAGCGGAATCCCCACGCTATGTCTCGCCAGTTCCCAACTCGCTGCCGGCATCAACTTCGATCGCCACTCTGGAAGAAGCCGAGCGACAGCACATTCTCCGCGCCCTCCGCCAGACAGAGTGGCGCATCGCCGGCCCCCGCGGCGCCGCTAATCTTCTCGGCATGAAGCGCACCACTTTGCAGGCCCGCATGCGCAAACTCGGCATCCGCCGCCCTGTCTGAACCCCTGAAAGCTTGTTGGCCGAGCAACCTCTGCCCTACCTAAGATTCGAATCAGCTTACTCCTACTGTAATAGGTAGTGTTTCTTCGTAATGGCAAGCCCACCCATAAGTCTCTTCTTTTTTTGCTTTTTTGCCCGTTCTCTGGTCCCATTAATAGAGTGACTTGGCTATGACCACGACGCCACCAAACCGACTTGGCCACGCTTTCAGGCTGCCTTTTTTTTGCCTCCTGTGCTTGAGCATCCTTGGGCTCTTGTTTCCCTTGCTCGCCTCATCACAATTGCCCGTGATTCGATTGGTCCGCGATCCCGATCCCGCCCCCGAATTTCAGCTCAAGGATTTGGCCGGCAAGGATCTCTCTCTGGCCTCAGCAAAAGGTAAAGTCATTCTCCTGAATTTCTGGGCTACCTGGTGTGGTCCGTGCCGCGCCGAAATTCCCAGTCTCATCGAACTCCAGAATCGCTACAAAGACCGCCTCCAGATCATCGGTCTGGTTGTGGACGATGATGACCAGGATGTCGTGAAACAGGTCGTCGATTCCGAAGGCATCAACTACCCTGTCGCCCTCGCCGACAATCAGATTCGCCTGGCCTATGGCGGCATTCCCGCCCTTCCCACACTTTTCGTTATAAATTCCGAAGGCCGCGTCGTTCAGAAACATGTCGGCCTGTACAATCCCGCGCTCTACGACGCCGAAGTCCGCGTCCTGCTGGACCTGCCTATCGCTGCCAAAGTGGAAACCTTTCAGGATACTGGCGAGATCTTCCTGAAACACGCGGACCGCGCCACTATGCTTCCCGGCGTCAACACCTCAAAACTGACCCCAGAACAGCGTCTTGTCGCACTTCACAAATTCAATGCTGAAGAATGCACCTGCGGCTGCCAACTCACTCTTGCCCAGTGCCGGATTAACGATCCCGCCTGCGGCCTCAGCAAGGATCGCGCCACCGCTATCATCAACGAAATCTACGCCGCCGGAGAAAAAAACAAGGCCGAAACGCCGGCCTCCGTTCCTGTCACAGCGCCAACTGCTCCCCTTTCACCTAAGCCCTGATCCAGATTGTTTTCCTGGTCAAACCAAACCTCGGGCCTGCAGCCGTTTGTCAGCGAGAAGAATACCGGCGGCTTTCACACTTGCTCTTCTCCATCAAAGCGGACTACACTCCCGCCGCAATCAAGCCGCACCACATCGTCCTCGGGAGGTTTCCATGAATCGCCGTATCCTACTTCTCCTTACCGTTCTTTCCGTTTCCGTTTTTTTCACCGTCCACGGAGCCCTTTCCAAGTCCTCGTCGCAATCGGCTCGCCGCGCCATCAACCTGCCCGACAAACCCATACAGGCTCCTTTTAGCAACGCCATACTTGCCGGAGATACACTTTATCTCGCAGGAAGTATCGGGCTCGATCCCAAAACCGGCAAAGCTCCCGACAAAATCGAGGATGAAGTTAAACTCCTGCTTGATGGTTACAAGGCCACTTTGGCTGCCGCAGGAATGACTATGGATGATCTCGTCTACGTGCAGGTTTTCTGCACAGACCTGAGCTACTACGACAAGTTCAACGCTGCCTATAAGTCCTACTTCTCGAAGGATTTCCCGGCCCGGGCCTTCATCGGCGCTGGCTCCCTTCTTCGCGGCGGCCACTTCGAAATGCAGGCCATCGCTGTCCGCCACTGAGCCTCCCTAAACTTCGCCTTGACAGGGTGAAGAGCTTGACTTAACATTGTTAAGTAATAATGTGGAGTTAATCTATGGGCCTTCTCGAACGCAAAGCAAGGCAAAAACGGTTCCTTCGCCAGGAAATCCTCGATGCCGCTAGCGACCTGTTCGTCAAAGAAGGTTACGAGCAGGTCTCCATGCGCCGTATCGCCGAAAAAATCGAATACTCCCCCACTACCATATACCTGTATTTCAAAGACAAAGCTGAATTGCTCGATCAGATTTGCCAGGAAACATTTGCACGATTGGTCCAGCATCTGAATCGTATTTTGGAGCAACCTGGAGATCCCCTCGAACGCTTGAAACGAGGCTTGGTGGCTTACATCGAGTTTGGACTTGAAAATCCCCAGCATTATCGCGTCGTCTTCATGACCCTCCATCCGGAATATTCCGTCAAGATCAAACATGTCCAGCCCGACTCTCCAGGCATGCAAGCCTTCGATTCTCTCCGTCGCTGTGTCTTCGATTGCATCTCTGCGGGTAAGCTCCGGAACAGTGAAGCGGAACTCATCAGCCAGACCTTATGGTGCGGAATCCATGGAGTAACTGCGCTCCTGATCACTGCCAAGATGTTCCCCTGGGTTAATAAAGATCAACTCCTTCGTTTCACGGTGGAGACTCTGGTCGCAGGGGTCGCTGCATGACGGGTTCGGCAGAGCTATATTTTTTCATTGGAACTTAACAACGTTCAAACAAATAGCGATGTTACTTTTAAAGTCTATCCTCGTATCTTATGTTGTAACGCGCCGCCCAATGGTCCGAGAAAGACGATATACGGGCAGTATTGAAATGGCATTATATTGGCAAATGACTTAATAAGGGCTTTAATTGTTACAGCTCTCTGTGCGTTCTTGGGTTAACCTCATGAATACTAAGTATTTTACTTCAAACGACAATTCATACTCTTTGGACTCCCCCTTGCTCATCTCTCCTCCAGAAGAGATACCTGACATGCTACGAATTACGACGGAAACTAAGCGGGGACGCCTCAACGTTAGTGTCGAGGGTCGCCTCGCTGGGCCTTGGGTCGCCGCTCTCGAACAGTGCTGGCGGGTACTCCTTGCAGCCTCGCCCAACCAGAAGATCAGCATCGACCTGTGCGGCGTGAGCTTCATCGACAATGCGGGAAAGGTCCTTCTGAAGGAGATGCACAGCCTCGGTGGCGAACTCATCGCGGAAGGCTGCCTCAACCAGGCAATTGTTGATGAAATCGTCGCGACCGACCAGAAGCGCGGCGCCAGCAGCGCAAGAGAAACGGACACCCGCAAGAAGTTGCCCATCATTTTCTATAGTGCTCTTTTCGGCCTCTTGCTTCTTCCGGCCGGATTGCTTGCGCAGGGAACTGCCCCTCCCGCACCAGCGGTTCCTTCCTCAGACACGCTGCGCCTCACATTGCAGCAATCCGTCGCCCTGGCTCTCAAACAAAACCCCACACAACAAATTGCGGTTCTCACCGCCGCCGAAAGTGTCCAGGACAAAAACATTTCGCGCTCCGACCTTCTGCCACAGGTCGACATGCGGCTGGCAGACTCCGCCAATCGAGTGAACCTCAGGGCACAATTCGGAGGCGAAACGTTCCCAGGATTGCCCTTTCCGGGCCACTTGGGCCCATATCAAATTTTTGCCGTTGGACCTAGCCTCAGCACTCCCATCCTGGATCTCTCCCTTTGGAAGAGATATCAGGCGTCTCGAAGCGCCGTCGACGCCAGCCAGGCCAACAGCCTTTCTACACGTGAGCAGGTTATTTTGCTGGTCGTCTCGCAATACATAGGCACGTTGCGCGCCGTGGCAAACGTGGAAGCATCCAAATCCCGCGTTGATCTTGCACAAGCTCTTTACGATCAAGCCGCCGATTTGCAAAAAGAAGGTGTCGGAACTGGCATTGACACCTTGCGCGCCAACGTCGAACTGCAAAATGAGAAGCAGCGCTTGATCGAAGCGGAAAACGATCGCGATGCTTCGCTCTTTGGCCTCAGCAAACTTCTGAACCTCGATCCCCGCCAGAAGATCGCACTCGCTGATTCGCTCAGCTTCTTCGAGACGCCGCAGCCTGATGTCGAAGCCAGTATTGATGCCGCTCTCGCCAGCCGCCAGGAATGGAAGGCGATTCTGGCGGAAGAAAAGGTTGTGCACTACCAAAAGCAAGCCGTCCAATTCTCGCGGCTGCCTTCTTTGCGTTTCGACGGCAATTGGACTCAGCTCGGCACTTCAGTCAATAACCCCATCCCGACCTACCAATATCAGGCGAGCGTGAATTTCCCGCTCTTTACCAGCGGCAGGATTCACGCCGAAGTTATCAAAGCCGACCTGGAAGCGCAGAAATTGCAACAGCAGAAGGCCGATTTGCACAATCAGATCGCCCTCGATGTGAAAACCGCTCTACTCAATCTCGATTCAGCGCGTAGCGAAGTTCAAGTGGCCAATCTCGGTGTTGATCTGGCAAAGGAAGAAGTCAGCCAGGCTCGCGACCGCTTCAAAGCTGGCGTGGCCAACAATATCGAAGTGATTTCGGCTCAGGATTCCCTGGCACGCGCCAACGATAACCAAATCCTGGCGCTCTACCGCTTCAACCAGGCGCGCGCAGACTTCGCGCGTTCGGTTGGGCAAATGGAGAAGACTTACTCGAACTGAAGATGAGGACACGATGAGTGTTGAAATTGAAGTTGGACTGGAAAACGCGGCAAACGTCAAGGTCCCGCCACCCGAACCGCGCAAACCCAATTTGAGCCCCGAGGGCCTTCTCAGCCCGAAAACGCGCCGCTTGTTGATCATCGGTGGGGTGTTGCTGTTGGCAGTTGCACTCGGGCTTTTCTTTTATTTCCACAATCGCGAAACCACAGACGACGCCCAGGTGGATGGCCACATCACCCCAATCGCCGCGAAGATTTCTGGCCGTATCGCCAAGGTTCTCATTGATGACAACCAAGCCGTGAAGGCAGGCCAGATTCTCGCCCAGATTGATCCAGGCGATTATCAGGCTGCCGTGGATCAGGCCCGAGGCGCTCTGGCCCTTGCGGAAGGTGAAGCGCGTTCGGCTGGCGTGGACGTGCCGCGCACGAGCGAAACCGTTGCCAGTGGACAATCCAGCGCTGATGCACAACTCGCCGGCGCACAAGCCGATCTTCTTCGCGCCCAAGCCTCCTACGAACAAGCGCAAACCGCGGACCTCGCTGTCGCCCAGGCCAACGTGGACCGCAGCCGTGCCAATGCCCAACTCGCCAAGTCCGATCTCGAACGCTACAAGCCCTTGATGGAAAAGGGTGAAATCTCCAGGCAGCAATTTGACGCCGCCAAAGCCAACGCTGATGCCAGCCTCAGCGCCCTCACCGCCGATGAACAGCGCTTCGCCCAAGCCAAGCGCAACGTGGAAATCTCCCGTGCAATGCTGGAAGCCGCCAAGGCCCGCGTCGAAATGGCTCAGGCAGGCGTCGGTTCCGCTCACGCTGATCAACGCCGCGTGGCCATGCGCTCCGCCGATGCTCAGGCAAAAGTCGCAAAAGTGGACCAATCACGGGCCGCACTCGATGCCGCTCTCTTGAATCTGAGCTACTGCAACATCGTCGCCCCCGTCGAGGGGGTCGCCACGCATAAGCAAGTGGAACCTGGACAAATCGTCCAGCCCGGCCAAGGCTTGCTCGTGGTTGTTCCTCTGCGCGACGTTTGGGTCACAGCCAACTTCAAAGAAACTCAGCTCAGAAAAATGAAGCCCGGCCAAAAGGCCTATCTGAAAGTGGATACTTACGACAAAACCTTTACCGGCCATGTTGATTCCATCTCTGGCGCAACCGGTGCCGTGCTCAGCATGCTCCCCCCTGAGAACGCCACCGGCAACTACGTCAAGGTCGTCCAGCGTATCCCAGTAAAAATCATTCTGGATCCGATTTCTCCGGACGTGGCTGTGCTACGCCCGGGCATGAATGTCGAAGCAACCGTAATTACTAACTAAAAGACACGCAAAAACTCGCTAGCTATGTTGCAGAGACTTATATCGAAACTGCGTATGCCGGACGGCTCGGTCAACCCTTGGGTGATCGCCGTTACCGTCACGCTCGCCACTTTCATGGAGGTGCTGGACACTTCCATTGCTAACGTGGCGCTCCCGCACATCTCTGGCAGTCTCTCGGCTGGCGCGGATGAATCCACCTGGGTTCTTACCTCCTACCTCGTGTCCAACGCCATCGTGCTGCCGCTTTCCGGCTGGCTTTCGTCCATCCTGGGCCGCAAACGCTTCTACATGAGCTGCGTCGCCCTTTTCACCGTAAGTTCTTTTCTCTGCGGCTTGGCTCCGAGCCTCGGCATGCTCGTGCTATTCCGTATTATGCAAGGCGCCGGGGGCGGCGGTTTGCAGCCCAGCGAGCAAGCCATCCTGGCTGACACATTTCCTCTCAGCAAGCGTGGCATGGCCTTTGCCGTATACGGCATCGCCGTGGTTGTAGCGCCCACCATTGGCCCGTGGCTTGGCGGATGGATCACCGACAGTTATTCCTGGCGCTGGATCTTCTACATCAACATCCCCGTCGGCATCGTCTCTCTTCTTCTCACTTATTTGCTCGTTTCCGATCCGCCGCACATGAAGCGCGTCAAGCTCAGCCAGGGCTTCCGCATCGATTACATCGGCCTGGGCCTCATTAGCTTGGGTCTGGGTAGTCTCCAGATCGTCCTCGATAAGGGTCAGCGCGAAGACTGGCTATCTTCTGGATTCATCCGCATCTTCCTGGCTCTCATGATCACTGGCGTCGTTGCAGGGGTTTTGTGGGAGCTCCGCGCTAAGGACCCGGTGGTTGACTTCCGAATGTTGAAAAACCGCAATTTCGCCATCGCCACAACTGCCATGTTTTTCCTCGGTTTTGTGCTGTATGCCAGCACCATGCTGATCCCTACTATGCTCCAAGAACTGTTCGGCTATTCCGCCGCACTCGCCGGCCTTGCCCTCTCTCCTGGCGGTCTGCTCATTATGTTCTGCATGCCCGTTGTGGGCTTCCTTGTTTCCCGCGTGGACCCGCGTTACCTCATCACCTTTGGCTGCACCATATCTGCGTCCGCACTCCTCGTGATGGCTGGCTGGAGCTTGCGTCTTGACTTCCGTCACGCTGTCCTTGGACGCATGATGCAGGCCTTCGGCTTAGCCTTCTTGTTCATTCCTATCAACGTCGCCGCCTTTGCCTCTGTTCCCAAGGAAAAGACCAACATGGGCACAGGCATCATCAATCTTGCTCGCAACATCGGCGCCAGCGTCGGTATCGCCACTGTTACCACCATGCTCGAGCGGCGCACCCAATTCCACATGGCACATCTGATGGAGCACCTCAACCCTTTCAGCCCTGCCTATCACAAAACCCTTGTCAGCCTTTCCGGCGGTTTCATGGCCGCGGGCTCTTCTGGTCCCGGCGCCGCAAACCGGGCTCAGGGCATGGTCTACTTCATGGTTCAGCGGCAGGCCACCATGCTCGCTTTTCTCGACAATTTCAAGATGCTGGGCGTCGTCTTCTTCGCCATCATCCCGATCCTGCTGTTCATGAAAAGGCCCAAGGCACATGGGGGGATACCTGTGCACTGAGGCTGCAGTCTGTTTGTAACCTTTGAGTTCTCAACTACTCTTAGTAAGCTATATGGGGGGAGCAAATGGCAACGCAAGTGATAAGTAATCCGCAACTTAGCGATCAGAAGCTTAGCGAACAGAAGCTGATTCGGGCTGGCCAGCGGGGCGATGCCCAGGCGATTGAGACCCTCTTTCGCCGCTATCAGCGTCAACTGTTCCAAACGGCTCTACGCGTCCTGGGAAATGCCGAGGACGCCGAGGACGCCTTGCAGGACGGCCTGCTTTCCGCTTACCGCAACCTGAAACGCTTCGAGGGCCGTTCGCAATTCTCTACTTGGCTCACGCGCATCGTCATCAACGCCGCCCTGATGAAGCGCCGCAGCGCCAAGTCGCGTCCTGCAGTTTCGCTTGACGATACCCAGCATGAGGACGATTTGCCCATCGCCGAGCGCTTTGCCGATGATGGACCCAATCCCGAGCAGGTTTTCGCTGGGACAGAAATCCGCGAGATGATCAACGAGAACCTCGACGATCTCTCGCCCCTGCTTCGCACCGCCTTCCTCCTGCGCGAAGTGGAAGGCTACTCCACAGGCGAAGCCGCCAGAAAACTCGGCGTCACCGAAAACACTCTCAAGGCACGCCTCTGGCGCGCCCGTCATCAACTCGCCGAGCGCCTCGGCCGCCGTCTGCGCCGCATGAAGGATGGTATGAGCAACGGCATGGCCGACGAAGCCTGCAGTTACTGCTGAAGCCTCTTGCTAAAGAAACCCGGCGCAATCGGCGGGGAATCCATTCGGGACGGGGCGAGGCTTGCCCCGTCTCGTTTTTTTTGTGACAACGGTCACGGTGCCGTGTCATCCCAAACGCTATTGTAGCGACGAGGTGTATCCTCGTGAAACCCACCTACGTTCTTGCCGTACTCTTCGGACTTTTCGTGATTGCCGCGCTCCCTCACGTCCCCGCTAAGGCGCAGTCTGTGGCTGCACCTCCCACCATCATGCCCGTTGGGAAAACGGTTCAGATCAAAACGCCGCTTGGATTGCCACCCGTTCCCATTCCGCCAGATAATCCGCCGACCGAAGAAACCATTGCCCTTGGCCGCCGTTTGTACTACGACCCCCAACTCTCCCTTGACGGCACCATTTCTTGCGCCTCCTGCCACGCACCGCAATTCTCTTTTTCAGACAAGCGGCCCCTTTCCGCGGGTGTTGGCAGCAAGCTGGGAACTCGCCACTCTCCCACGGTCATCAACTCTGCTTATTACTCGCTGGAATTCTGGGATGGCCGCGCTGCGAACCTCGAAGAGCAAGCCAAAGGACCCATGGCCAATCCCGTCGAAATGGCGCATTCCCTGGACGGCGTCGTCAAGCGTCTCCAATGCGACGCGAAATACCCTGACCTTTTCAAGAAAGCCTGGGGCAGCGATCAGATCACCATTGACATGGTCGTGAAGTGTATGGCCTCGTTCGAACGCACCGTTATTGCCGGCGATTCGCCCTTCGACCGTTTCTATTATGGCCACGACTCCAAGGCCATGCCTCTTGCCGCCCAGAGTGGCATGAAGATCTTCATCAGCGCCAAGAAAGGTAATTGTGCCGTCTGCCACACAATTGGGAAAGACTACGCACTGTTCACTGACAACAAATTCCACAATCTCGGCATCGGCGCCGATACGCATGGCAATCTGAATGACGTGGGTCGCTTCTCCATAACCAAAAACGATGCCGATATGGGTGCCTTCAAAACTCCCTCGCTTCGCAACCTGGCGGGCCGTGGTCCTTACATGCACGACGGCACTTTCCCCACCATCAAGGACACTCTCGCCCACTACATCGGCGGCGGAAACTGGAATCCTCATCTTGACAGGGAAATCCACTCGCTCGATGTGCTCACCTTCGACGAGCGCGATGATCTCCTCCAGTTCCTCGACTCCCTCAACGGAAAGTTACCAGATAACATCGGCCCGCCCGCCGACCTGGCGCCTCCCGCCACTTCCTCTGCGGCCGCCTCCGCAAATTAAAATCCATGTAGCGCAGGGAGAGTCTGCGGCTGCCCGCCGCCTTCTGGCGGGAGCCCCGCGGCTTTTCTCTTGGGTCTTCCGAATTCCTGCAGCGGCCGCCTTCCTCTTCAGTTTTTTTTCTACTCATAGGGGCGCAGGACTTCTGCGCCCCTATTGGCAACCAATGAAATCTTCCGTCAATCCGATCGGAATCCGTGAAGTGAGGCACGGTCTTCCATTGCACGGCTCTCGTGAGATGAATTACTGTTCCGATTTTTCCTTTCTATGAACTCCGTGCTCTCTGCGACCTCCGTGAATCTCTTCCTCCCACCCCGTCAGTAGTACACTATCTCCTGCCAAACTGACGCCAAGGAGCTTTCCACCATGTCCAATGGAATTCGTCGCTTCGCCGCCATCTGCATCCTCTTCATCGGCGCGGTTCTCTTGTGGGTGGCGGGCTTGCGTTCCCGTGATGCCGTAGCCGCAAAAAACGAACTCGATGCTACTGTCGCATCCGCTCGCGAACGCGCCGCCTCTAGCGATCCCCGCCTCAAGGGCAGTTACAGTTTCGAGCGCGGCGGCTGGGTCTACGTCCATCTCGAGGGCGACCCCTCGACCATCGGCTTCCAGCACGGTTTCCAGCTCGCCAGCGAAATCGAAGACGCGTTCCCCGCCGTTCAAGCCGCCATGGTGCATTCTACCGAGCGCGATTGGCCTTTTTTTCGACAAGTTGCCCGCGAGATGCTTTGGCCCAAGATCGATCCCGAATATCAGCAGGAACTTCAGGGAATCACGGAAGGTCTGCACGCCCGCACGGGCTCCCAGCTCGACGTCTACGACATCGTTGCCCTTAATTCCTTCGAGGAAGTTCCTGACTACTACGTTCCCTGGCTTAACAAAAAAGAAAAAGTCGCTAACGCGCCGAACTTGAAAAGTCCCGGCAACTGCAGCGCCTTTGTCGCCACCGGCAGTTGGACCAAAGATCATCAGATCGTCATCGCGCACAACAATTGGACCAGTTACATGAATGGCGAGCGCTGGCGCATCATCTTCGATATTCAGCCCAGCAACGGTTATCGCATCTTGATGGACGGCTTCCCGGGCGTTATCGCTAGTGACGACGACTTCGCCATCAATTCCGATGGCCTCATGGTTACAGAAACTACCATCACGCAATTTGAAGGTTGGGATCCCAACGGTAAGCCTGAGTTCTTCCGCGCCCGCAAAGCTCTTCAGTACGCCGATTCCATCGATGCTTACACCAAAATCATGCTTGATGGGAACAACGGAGGTTACGCCAACGATTGGCTGCTCGGCGATCGCAAAACTGGCGAAATCGCCCAACTCGAACTCGGCCTGAAAGCCTACAAACTCTGGCGCACCAAGGATGGTGTATTCGCCGGTTCCAACTGGGCCCGCGATCCAAAAGTCCTTAAGGAAGACACTCCGGGGTTTGACCCCAGCGACATGGCTTCCTCTCCCAATGCGCGCCGTGCACGTTGGGAGGAACTCCTCAACGAAAACAAAGGCAAAATCGATGTCTCGCTTGCCCAGCAGATGCTAGCCGACCACGTCGATTCTTTCGAGAAGAAAGTTCAGGCCGACGACCGCACCCTCTGCGGCCATATTGATACCATCGTACGGGGTGTTTCCCAATGGGGCTGGCAACCCTTTTATCCCGGAGGCGCCGTTCAGGGCAAAGCCACCGATTCTTCCATGGCCAAGGACATGCGGCTCGTCGCCCGCCTGGGCCATCCTTGCGGAGAAGACTTTCTCGCCGCTCCCTTCTTCGCCGCTCATCCCGAGTACGCTTGGGAGGCTCCCTATTTGCGCGACATGAAAGCCGGACCCTGGAGCGAATTCCACTCCGGCGAGGCTCACGCTCCCGCAGTCCAGTCCAAATAGGTTCTCATTCCCTTCTTTCTCCGTTCAATTCTTCGTCAAATCAACGTAACATCGCCTCCTGCTCTGGCGCGACATGATTCTACCTTGCAAACACTTTCTCTCCACGGGAGTCATCTCTGAATGAGGACATCCCTCCACTTTGGTTCGTTCCTCGTTCTTTCGCTTGCCTTCTTTGCTGCCACTGCCTCGACCTCAAGCCTCGCCGACCGTCAGCTCGTTCTTGAAGCTCTTAATTGGGTTCGCGCCCCCGCCCGCAACAGCGTCGAGTACAACTACATCATGACCACTCGCGTACGTCTCATTTTCTTCTGGGTCGGCAAGGACGACGTCGGCGGCGGTTATATCCGTCGTGGCATATCCTCGCAGGATCCCCGCGCGGAGTTTCTTCAGGTCCTTTTCGGTAGCGACCCGCAAAAGGCTCCCCGTGCCATCAACCGTTGGGGCGCAGGCACCGAACTAGCTTGGCACAAGGATCCTGTCTCGCTTCCTTACCGCGAGGATGATGTCACCTCCAGCGCCTTTTTTGGCTTTATGAAATCATCCCGCGGCAAATCCATTGGCGAGATGCAAAAGGAATTACGAAAGGAGCAGGAGCAGGGCCAACACGCCTTCACTGGCATACTAAGTCGCGTCGATTCTTCCCACGCGCTTTCCACCGTCGTTCCCTTGTTGTCGGCGACGGACTTCAACCTGCATCAGTACAACCTCGCCGAAACCCTTATGCTCGACCGCATCGCTGCTTCCGACAGTCCCGTGCGCTCCCTCGAAGCTTCGTCGCGTTGCTCCCGTTCCGCCGATTTCCTTGCCTCTGTTGCGGACCTCATGGACGCCGCTCTTGCCAGCCAAGCCGCGCCGCTTTCCCGCTGCTACATCCACGATGCCCAGGAACACACCCTCACACTCGAAACCATTGCCGCCGTCCGCAACTTTCCCGTGCAACTCCACGGCCCCAAAAGCGTTGTGCTTCTCGACACCTCCTACTCCAACTTGCTCCAGCTCGACTATATCTCCACGAACAAAGAGACCGGCAAAACTACCCCCTTCTCCATTTTTGTTGGTACCCAGGGAAATCTCCGCGGCGTTCCCGTTCAAATCCGCTATCAACCCAACTGGTGGTTCCAAGTCGTCCTAAACCTCCGCCCCGATAGTCATTTCGCCCTCAATTCCGTTCCGGCAAGATTCACACCCCCGCGGTCCCGTTGAAATAGGAAGTCATTCCGAGCGGAGGGACGGTGCCCTCTACCGTTCCGAAGCGGAGGAATCGCGACGCAATCGCTGTGTCTTCCCCGCCCCTACTTCCCCGCACCTTCTGGCACCACTGAAATCTCGACCCTCGACGCATACTCCTTCGTTCGGTAGATCCGTTGTGTCGCCTTCTGATAATCCGAGTCTTTCGCCTCAAATATATTTGCCACAAATTTCTGCGGGTTCCGGTCATACAGCGGGAACCAAGTGCTCTGCACCTGCACCATGATCCGGTGCCCCTTCAGAAACACGTGATTCGCCGTGTGCAAATCAATCGTGTACGGCGTCACTTCTCCCGCCACAATCGCTTCTGGTTTCTCGTAAGACTTCCTGTAACGTCCCCGAAAAATTTCGTCTGCAATCATCAACTCATATCCCGACAGCTTCCAATCGCTCTCCACTTTCTGCGGGTACACATCGATCAGCTTCACCACCCAATCGCTGTCCGTTCCTGTCGTCGCAGCATACAGCTTCGCCGTCACCTGCCCTGCCACCGTCACATCCTCATTCAACTCTTCCGTCTCCCACGTCGCCACATCCGGCCTGCCATCCACAAACCGCTGGTCCTGCACCAGCCACGTATACCAGCTTCCCGGATGATCATCCGGATACGTCATGTCCACCGGCCGATGGCGGTATGGCACGGGATGCGCCGGATCGCTTTCGTACGAGTCAAACGCCGCTCGCGAATCCGTTTTTGGCGCTTCAAATGAGAGTTTCCCATTCTCCCCAAAGTACAAGCTCTCCGTCTTCGCCTCTCGCGGCGGCCAAGCGTCGAAACTGGTCCACGTGTCGCTTCCTGTCTGAAAGAGCAACGCCTCTTTCAAAGGCAAGCTCCCCTTCTCATGCAGCCAGTACGCAAACCAGGGCGCTTCTACCTTCTGCCGAAAATACACTCCCGTGTCTGACTCGAACGGAATTTCGCCCAGCGAATTCCCCGGCCCGCTGCCCCATCCGCCATGATTCCACGGTCCCACCACCAGATAGTTCAAGTGCTTCGTGTCCGTTTTCTCCAGGTTCGCGTACGTCCGCATTGGTCCATAAAAATCTTCCTGATCCCACCAGCCCGCCACGTTCAGGTCCGGCACTTGTGCTTCTTTCAGCGCAGTCTCCATCGCATGGGCTTTCCAGAATTCGTCGTACGCCGGATGCGCTACGAAATCGTTCCACGTCGGAATCTTCCCGTGCAGATACCTTTCGTTCGCGTGCGAAAGAGCTCCTAGCCGTAAGTACCAGTCAAACAGGTCAAAGCTGTCGAACTCAAACTTAAAGCTCTCTTTTGACGATTCCATCCCCGTTGCATATTCGAAGCCGTAGCTTAGCCGGAACGCCCCGTTGTGAAAGAAGTCGTCCCCCATCCATGTGTCACCCATGCACGCCTGTTCCGATACCGCCTTGAGCGCCGGGTGCGGATTCACCATTGCCATCGTCGTCAGAAATCCGTCGTACGAAATTCCCCACATCCCCACGCGCCCGCTGTTTTTTGCGACGTTCTTCACCAGCCACTCGATCGAGTCGTACGTGTCCGTGCTCTCATCCACTCCCTTGGCATCTTTCGGATCATGTACCGGCCGGGCCATTTCAAACTTGCCCTCGGAACCGTACCGTCCTCGAATATCCTGAAACGCAAAAATGTATCCGTCGGCGAAAAAGTCCTGATTTTCATACAGCAGCCGGCTGAAGCGATTGCCTCCCGCCGAAATCCCGTAGGGCGTCCGCATCATAATGATCGGCCAAGGCCCATTTCCGTTCTTCGGAGTGTAAATTTCAGTGTGCAGTTTCACCCCATCCCGCACCGGAATCATCACCTCGCGCTTCTCGAACAACTTCGGCAAGTCCGGCCGCGGCGCCTCCTGTTCTTGCGCCCAAACTCCCACAGCCAGCAGTACCGCCGCTGCCAACATCCAAGTCGTCTTCCTCAATCGGCTCATTCGCATCCTCGCCCCTAATTTCATCCTTCCGCGGGTTTCGCCGTGAGCATACCACACGCGGTCTAGTCACTCTGAAACCGGTCGTTATTGCTGAGTCGCCAGCCCACATCTCTCATTGGCCCACCCCCTCCGCCTCTGCTAAAATAGTGGTTTGTAACCGCACCTGTATCCGATGAAGAAAGGGTTCGTCCGGGCTGCTGGTTGTCTCAGCAGCTATTTTTGTCTTAAGACGCTTTCACGAACATGACCAAAGAAATTCGCAATATCGCCATCATCGCTCACGTGGACCATGGCAAGACCACACTGGTGGATACCATGCTCCGCCAGTCCGGCATTTTTCGCGCAAATGAAGCCGTCATCGAGCGCGTCATGGACTCCAACGATTTGGAGCGCGAGCGTGGCATCACCATCCTCGCCAAAAACACGGCTCTCTTTTTCCACGACACCAAGATCAATATTGTTGACACGCCCGGCCATAGCGATTTCGGCGGTGAAGTCGAACGCGCCCTCCGCATGGTGGACGGCGTCGTCCTTCTCGTTGACGCCAGCGAAGGCCCGCTCCCGCAAACCCGCTACGTCCTGCAGAAAGCCCTCGCCGCCAAGTTGCCCCCGGTCGTCGTCCTCAACAAAATCGACCGCCCCGACGCGCGCCCCGAAGAAGTCCTCAACGAAATCTACGACCTCTTCATCGATCTGGACGCCACCGAGGACCAGCTCGATTTCCCCATCGTCTATACCAATGCTCGCGCCGGTATTGCTCATCGCAAGATTGGCGATGATTCTCGCGATCTTCTCCCTCTCTTTGAAGCCATCGTCTCCAAAATCCCGGCTCCCACGGGCGATCCCGCGGGCATCCTCCAGCTTCAAGTCACGAATCTGGACTACTCCGAATTTCTCGGGCGCTTGGCCATCTGCCGCGTCTTCAACGGCACGCTAAATCGTGGCGAAGAAGTCGGCATCAGCAAGCTCGACGGCAAGTTGCAATCCACCCGCATCACCAAGCTCTTCACCTTCCGCGGCCTCGAACGCGATGAAGCCGAGACGGTCGTTGCAGGTGATATCGTCGCCATCGCCGGTGTCGAAGGCATCCAGATTGGCGAAACCATTACGAATCTGGAAACTCCCGAGCCACTGGAACCGCTCATCATCGATGAGCCCACGCTGGCCATGATTTTCAGCGTCAATTCCAGCCCGTTGTCTGGCCGGGAAGGAAATTACCTTACCTCGCGCGATCTTCGCGATCGTCTGGCCAAGGAACTCCTAACCAACGTTTCGATCCGTGTTGAAGACACAGATACACCCGAATCTTTTCGTGTGCTAGGCCGCGGCGAACTTCAGCTTGCCATCCTGATCGAAACCATGCGCCGCGAAGGCTTTGAACTCATGGTCGGCAAGCCCGAAATCGTGGTACGAAACGAAAACGGCAAAAAGCTCGAGCCTGTCGAGCGTCTCGTAATTGACATTCCCGAAAGTTTCATCGGCATCATCATGGAAACCATCGGCAGCCGCCGCGGCGAAATGCTCAAAATGAGCAACCACGGCTCCGGCCGTGTCCGTCTCGATTTCAAAATCCCCTCGCGTGGTTTGATTGGCCTTCGCAGCCAGCTCCTCACCGACACTCGCGGCACCGCTCTAATTCACTCTATTTTTGAAGGTTGGACCGAATACGGCGGAGACATGGCTCTGCGACCCACGGGAGCTCTCGTCGCCGACCGCCCTGGCGTTTCCACCGCCTATGCACTCTGGGGCCTCCAGGAACGCGGTGAGCTTTTCATCGGCCCGGTCGTCGAAGTCTACGAAGGCATGATCGTGGGCGAAAATTCCCGTGAGCAGGACATGGAAGTGAATGTCACCAAGGAAAAGAAGCTCACTAACATGCGCTCTTCCTCCGCCGACGAAGCGATTCGCCTTATTCCCCATCGCCAGCTTAGCCTCGAGCAAGCCATCGAATTCATCGCCGACGACGAATTTGTCGAAATCACCCCCAAATCCATTCGCCTACGCAAAAAGGTCTTGCAGTACAACAAGCGCCCGCGCCGCTGGCAGGAAATCCGCGCTTCCCAGGAAGCCGCCAGCTAATTCGTCCTCTGCACACGACCAACCGATTTCGAATACCGTCATTCCGAACGGAGTCTGCGAAGTGAGGAATCCCTCTTCTGCGTCTCCGTTGACTCTGCGGCTCCTCTGCTACCTCTGCGGTAGACCTTTTCCTCCTCCTTGCTTCCCACCCCGATTCGTCGCACAATCCACGTATCAAGAGGTGCTTTCATGCGCGCCTTCCTTCTTCTCCCTCTCGCCGCTCTCCTGGCAACTCTACCCTTTGTCGCATCTCATTCTTTAGCCGCGCCAGACTCGTTATCCATGCCGCTCCCGCAGTTTGACTCCTCCGGCTTACTGCTCCGCCCAAAAAATTTCGAGCACTGGATATTCGTCGGCTCCAACATCGGCATGACCTATTCCGACGATCATCAGCAAGGCCCCGGCGAATTTCACAATGTCTACACTCAGCCCGAAGCTTTTGACACCTACCGCGCCACCGGCAAGTTCCCCGAAAAAACCACTTTCCTTCTGGTTGTCTATCAACCCGCCCAGAAAGCCAGTATCAACAAAGGCGGCTACTTTGAAGGTGAAATGACCGGCCTCGCTGTCAGCGTCAAGGATTCAGCGCGGTTCAAGGAAGGCTGGGCCTATTTCTCTTTCGGTGAAGGCGGCGACCTCGCCGAAACAGCCAAAGCCCTTCCTGCTCCCATGTGTTTTTCCTGCCACGATCAGCACGCCGACGACGACCACGTCTTCGTCCAGTTCCACACCATCCTCCGCTCCGTCCGCCACAAATCCTTGCCTTAATCTGTCGCGATACACCATCGACTTCACTTCCTATTGCGACCGTCCCTTCGTCATTTCGAACGGAGTCTTCCGATTGAGGAATCCCTGTTCAGTTCACCTGCTGTGTTGCTCGTTCGACAATGATTCTATTGGCAGTAGTTGCTTGCGAAGGAGCTTTAGACCCTTTCCATCGACCATTACATAATCATAGAAGCCACATTCGGTTTCATCCGGACATGCGTTAATCTTCAGCAGACGACTTTCCGGATGGAATTCCATGCGTTCCATCTCATCGAGGCCAGGTCTTCCGAGCCAATCAAGTCCCGTCAAGCCAAACCCGTTGTAGATCCTGCCGCTGATGGAATCGACGAGGACAAATCCGTTGCAGGACGTGCCACACCCCCAACGTGGGATGGTGTAATGACCGGCAAATTCCACATCAGAATCTGCGCCCTGCCGAATCCTAGTTCGAAAGGAGCGAAACTCTTTGGTGACAACGGGCCGCGTCGGTTCTCCTCGATAGATACTTCAGACTGGGTAATCACTGAACTTGGGGCGCGGTATTTCAACCTTGGTGGAGGATTGCTGACCAAGGGAAAGTAGAAAGCACAGAAGGAGAAGAGGCACTAGCATGACGATGGATTAACACCTTTTTGTGTGGCAGTAAATGCAAAGCTGGGATCGCACTTCTGCTCTTCGATTTCCCAATGTGCGCTCCATTACACCGCACTGTGCCGTGCGGCATTTCCTCTGAGGTCCTTTTTGATGTACAGTAAACGCCTCGAATATTCCGCCCTGTTTAGGTCTTTTTGTGCTGGATTGTGAATTCTCGTATTTGTTCCTTCAGATTAATGGATGGTGCAAGTGAGTCAACCGATTTCCGCCTCATCGAACGGCAATTCCCCGCATGCCACCATCATCGCGACTGCTACTGCTGTCCCGCCTTTCTCTATCACTCGCGACGACGTGAAATACTATATGGGCCGTGTCTTTGATATCCCCGAACGCCGCCTGGAAGCCATGATGTCCATCGTCGACAATGCCCAGGTTCAACACCGCCACGCGATCTTTCCCATTGATTACACCATCGAGCCGCGCCCCTTGGCCCAAACGAACAATGAGTACATCGATCACGCGGTTAAGCTTGGCCGGGAAGCCGCGGAAAAATGCCTCGAACGCGCCGGACTACAGCCCTCAGATATCGACCTCATCATCACAGTTTCCTGTACCGGCTTCATGATTCCTTCCTTGGACGCCCACCTCATCAATCTGATGGGCTTCCGCTCCAATGTCTGCCGCATGCCGTTCACCGAACTTGGCTGCGCCGCCGGAGCCATGGCCATTTCCCGCTCCGCCGATTATCTTCGCGCCCATCCCAACGGCAATGTCCTTATCATCGCCGTGGAATTGCCCTCGCTCACCTTCCAGCGCAAGGATATTTCGCAGGCCAACCTCATCTCTTCCATCCTCTTCGGCGATGGCGCCGCTGCCGTCATCGTCACCGGCCAGGAAAAGCCCGGCCCGCGCATCCTCGCCACCGAAACTTACACTTTCCCGGATTCCCTTGGCGCCATGGGCTTCGATCTTCGCGATTCTGGCTTCCACATTCTCCTCGCCAAGGACGTACCGGAAATGATCGGCGCAAAGATTCAGGGGTTGGTCTACGAATTCCTGGCGCGTTGCGGCAGAGTCCAAAGCGACATCAAGGGTTGGATCCTCCATCCCGGTGGCGCGCGTCTTCTCGGCAATGTCGAGAAAGAGCTCGGCCTCTGCAAATGCGACACCCAGCCTTCCTGGGACATCCTTAAGAATGTCGGCAACCTCTCCAGCGCCACCATTCTTTTCATTCTTCAAGAGTGGATCGAGAAGCGCCCCCTCAAAGCCGGCGAATATGCCCTGGCGGGCGCTTTTGGTCCCGGCTTCAGCGCTGAGTTCTTGCTCCTGCAATGGAACTGAGTGTTATTGCATTCCTCGCTCTGCTTGGCGCCGTTGCATGCCTGCGCCTGGTAGAGTTGCGTATTTCCCGGCGCCACCAGCGAGAAATGGTCGCCCGCGGCGCCGCCAAAGTGGATGATCCACGCTTTCGATGGATGGTGCTTTTGCACACGGGCGTTTTGATTGGCGCAGCCGTCGAAGTGGTGGTTCTCCATCGTCCCTTTTATCCGGTTTTAGCGGCAATCTGCTTCGTAATCTTCCTCGCCGCCAACGCCATTCGCTGGTGGGTTATTCGCACTCTCGGAAATCACTGGAACGTTCAGGTCGTCAACTCCACCAGCCTGGGAGTCGTCACGTCAGGTCCCTTCCGCTATGTTCGGCATCCCAATTATGCCGCCGTCTTCGTGGAAATGCTGGTCCTTCCTCTGATTCACACCGCGTGGATCACTGCGCTGGCTGGCTCGCTCGCTCACATTCTTGTGCTTTCCCAGCGCCTAGCCACCGAGGAACGTGTGCTCTTCGCAGATGCTCAATACCGCGCCGCAATGACTAACAAGCCTCGTTTTCTCCCAGGGTTGTTCTGAGATTTTTGACGATGCGACGCCTCTACAAAATCCCGACGGCTGCTGGACTCACCTTACTTTTTTTCGCTGTCTCATCTTCAGCTCAGAGCGCCGCGGTTACGCCACCGCCCGATACACCCGCGTTTTCTTCCATTCCTGAACTCGAAGGAGGATTCCACGATTTATATGTGCAGAAATTTCCTGAAGCGCGCGAGATCTTTCAGAAATGGGCTAACGATCATCCCGACGAGCCATTCGGGCAGGTCGCCATTGCCGCCAGCTACCTCTTCGAGGAGTTTTACCTCCAGAATGTTCTCACCAGCGACTATTTCCTAAATGACAAACGATTCCTTGGCGGGATTGTTGGCAGTCCCGACCCAGGCCGCATCCACGGTTTTGAAATCGCTGCCGGGAAGGCTCGCACACTCGCGTTTCAGCGTCTTAAGAAGAATTCACGCGATCCCGAGGGGTTATATGTCCTGACTCTGGTGGCCGGGATGGAATCGGACGCCAGCAGCATGCTCCTTAAGAAACATTACGACGCGCTGAAGCACTTGAAAGAAGCGAATGCAAACGCCGAACTGCTCCTTCAGCAACGTCCCGACGCTTTCGATGCCTATGTCGCTCTCGGCTGCGCTAACTACATCATCGGTTCGCTGCCTGCCTCCGCCCGCTTTATGCTCTGGTTTGGAGGCATTCACGGTGACAAGCGGCTCGGCATGGAGGAAGTTCAGAAAACCGTGGACGGTGGACGTTACCTCAAGCCCTTTGCGCAGATCCTTCTGGCGCTTTCCGCCCGCCGCGAAAAACAGGATGCCCTCGCCCAGAAGCTCTTGAAGGAACTCACCGAGGAATTTCCAGGCAATCCCGTCTATATAGCCGAATACGAGAAATCTCTTGGCCACCCTATTCCAGCCGTCATCGGTCCCAACCAATAGCATTTCTTGCGACCCAAGCCTTGCCCATCTCCTTGCTCCCTTCGTGATTCGCCATCCCCTCCAGTCCCACCGCCCCCTCCTTCGCAGGTAAGGACAGCCCGCTGCGGAGGCCCAACTGAGTGATTTTTAGCTGCCCCCGAAGGCTTTTGCGTTTTTCCACCCATGCACAAACTCCATTCTCTCTCTGAGAAGTCTTCATCTGTCCTGTTTTCAGTGTCTTAGCCAGGTCATCTTTTGGTGAATCAACTGCTTTCTTCTCCGCAAGGGATTTTTGTCTTCGTGACCTATTCCCTTTGACGGAGAGGCGGTAATGCAGCTCAAGGAAGCATATCTGGACCAGGTAGTCGGTGAAGTCGAGGATTTATCCGCCCGCGTGGCCCTGTTGAAGGGCCGATTTGCCCAGCAAAAGGTAAGCGTCAAGCTTGAGCACTACTGGGAGCTCGAATACGTGCGCACCAGTTTTGCGGAGTTCAAGCGGCGCATTGAAGACCTGGAATACGCTGACGACGCCCAACTCGATCGGTTTCAAGAGGCCGTGGAATCGGCCTGGAAGGATTTGATTCACGCCGTGGATACGCTCCTGTCGGCGCTTCCCTGAAACGTGTGTTTTCATCCGCACACGCGCATGACCCCGTCGAGGGCTTCATGAGGAAACAGGGTAAGCCGGACTAGGCCATCTCTCGAAGATGGATAAGCGATCAGGTGCATGGCTGCAGGTCGTGCCGTCCTGGCTGCAAAAGCGGGAAGCAGGCAGTGAGGCGTTTACTTCACGGCGTCTTCGCGCGTAGCGGGAAACCGTTACCGCGCCAAAAGGCGGGGTGGGACCAGGTCCCCACCCCGCCTCTCTTTTTGCTGGATTCCCGTCCGCTTCATGTTCCCACCGCCTGAAGTACTCCAGCGGCGAAGCAGGCACTGTTACAATCTCTCTCCGAAAGGCGGTGTTCCTTGTTCCAGACTGATCTCTTAAAGTCTCGCGCAATTTTCATAACCGGGGGCGGGACAGGCCTTGGCCGTTCTATGGCTCTGCACTTTGCCGGACTGGGCGCACGCCTGTTTCTCATCGGGCGCCGCGAAGAACCCCTGAAAAAGACTTGCGACGAAATTCACCGTGATGGAGGCGCCGCCGCCTATGCCACCTGCGACGTCCGCGACTACAACGCCGTCGAAGCCGCTATGACTGCGGCGGAAAATCACTGGGGCGAGATAGACACGCTTGTCAACAATGCCGCCGGTAATTTCATGGCTCGCACTGAGAAACTTTCGCCCAATGCCTTTCAGGCGGTCGTCGGCATCGTCCTTAACGGCACGTTTCACTGCACTTTGGCCTTTGCCAAACGTCGCATCGCAAGGAAGCTAGGCGGTAACGTCCTGAACATCTCCACCACTTACGCCGCGGCGAATTCCGGCTCTGGTTACGTGGTGCCTTCCGCTTGCGCCAAGGCCGGTGTTTTGGCGCTGACGACTTCTCTTGCCGTGGAATGGGCGAAATACCACATTCGCGTGAACGCCATCGCCCCCGGACCCTTCCCCACCGAAGGTGCATGGTCCCGCTTGATGCCTTCCCAGCAGTTTGAAGAATACGCTCTCAACAAACATCCGATGAAGCGCTTTGGAAAGCACGAGGAACTCACCAATCTCGCGGCCTTCCTCCTCAGCGACATGGCTGAGTACATCAATGGTGAATGCGTGGTGATTGACGGTGGGCAATGGTTGCGCGGCGCCGGCGAATTCAACGACTTGGCGATGATTCCCGACGCCGCCTGGGAACAATTCGAATCCGCGCGTCCCAAGAAATAAGTGAACTGAGCGTCGCGATTTAATTTGGCAACTGCGCTTTGATTCTTTCAATCAATCTCGGGTCATCAGGGAAAAGCTCCGCCTCCGGCAGACGTCCCACGAGTTCTGCCCACTTCGGTTCCTTGGCGAACACTTTCCGGAATAAGGGGAGCGCTGCTTCCACGTCGCCGCTTGTTACTAGAGTAACCGCGTGCCAGAACACCACTTCCATCTGCTCTGGCAGCAACTTCTCCGCTTCGCCATAGCGCTCCACCGCGCATTTCCAGTCATGGCTTGTCGAACAAGCGTCGCCCTGCTCCATCAAATCGTACGCCTGGTGGTATTTCAGCAAGCGCTTCAATTCCTTGATGGGCTCTTCCGAATCGTCCACGCGAAGGTCCACAATCTTGTCGGCCCAGGACTGCCCTGTGGATTTGCCGCGAACAATCAGGATGGCCGCTGATTGTTTTCCACGGATATCTCCCCCTTGGCCTTGCGCCGCTTCGAGCGCCAGCACCAGGCGCTCTGCGAAACTCGCGCGCGGATTCGTTTCGTACGCACGCGCCATGGCAGGCCACACCGTGTTCTTTTCCATCAGGTTGGCCTGAGCGGAAAAACCCGAACCCAGATCGATCTGCAGCCCAAGCCTTTTCGCCGATTCGTCCTGTCCACTCAACTTCCCCACGGCGCAGCCAGCCTCCGGAATGTCTTTCGCTCCCGTGAAACACGCAACATTCCCACGCGAATCGACAATTGCAACTTGTCGCGAATCCGCATGAGGATCCACGGCCAGCAGCCCGCGCAGCGTTTCATCCGCGCTCTTGCCCGCGCGTAGCAGGTCCAATCCGAGTTGCCCGTACCCCGGATCAATGAACGATTGCGTGGCGATTGCGCCGACTCCTGCTTCCGCCCACGTCACCTCTGCCCCCACGGCAAACCAGTGCGATTGCACGGCCACCCCCAGGTCACCAGTCTGCGGGTCTCGCGCGACAATCGAAAATGTGTGCACCGGCCTCATCACGCTGGGCTTTTGCGCGAGTAGAAGCGTAGGCGCAGCAAGGCACAAGAATGCAACTGTCCGTAATATGTTCATCTTCATGACCGATGCTCCTCTAAGATTTAATGCAAGGTACTTTACTGTGGCAGTGCATGCGAGCGCAGCAGCACCCGCAACTTCACCTCGCCAATCGAGTGTCCGTCAGCTACACCCTGGATGGTCACTTCCTGCGGCACCGTTTTCTTCAGTTCTTCCGCACTAAGAGCAGGCGTCTCGATTTCCACTCGCAGCGCGGTCGAACTCTCTGCCGGCAGCCCGAATTCGCCTTGCCCGGAAATGATCTTCCATCCGCTTGGCGCTTCGACTTTCAAACTCACTTTCATCGGCTGGCTCGGTTCGGCGTGGTGTACGACCAGAGGAACCAACAGAGTGGACCCCGCCTTTATCGCGATTTCTGGTGTACTTGCCTGCGGCAACTTCTCCAGCCCGTGAGCAGCCCGAAAATGCGCATAAAACTCCCAAGGATCGCCCAGAATGAGCGCGTTCTGTGGAGCCAATTCGTGCTCGCTCGCCCTGTTTGGGGGCGCTACCCGAATCTCCGCGCCAATCTTAATATTCGCAAACACGTCATCCGTGGGCGCGCCGCCAACAACGGATTTCCCGAAGATCAAAGTCATGGGTTCGGACCACCACCCCGTATTCGGGTCGTTCATGATTTTTTCCAACTGCTCGTCGTTCAACTTGGACATACGGTCGATGTCATCCGGGAATTGCGTCCGATGGGCCATCGCGGATTCCAGCGCCACCCGCCAGTACGGTTTCTTCAATGTGGGTGATATTTCACGAACAGAGTATGTCGGCCCGGAGGCGTCAAACTGCTTGGAATCGTTCGCATCGCTTCCGTAATAGATCTTTTTCGGCTGCCAGGTCTGCAAATTCGACAGGTAGGTTTCGTGCTGGTCCATGTCCCCCGCAAGTTGCTCCGGAAAGACAATGGGATTTGCTGCCAGGTCGAAGGCCTCGGTAACAAGCACGCCGGTGGCTTGATGGTCCCCGTGGTTTTCACCGATGAATACTCCGGGATAATGCGTGAGCACGACTTCCGGCCGCGTTAATCGAATCAAACCCACAAGGCGTTCCAGGTTTACGCCATGTCCCCAATTAGCCAGTGACACAAGCAGATCTTGGGAAGCGGTATCCTTTCCGTCCAGAAACCACACCAGGGAAATGCCCAGCTTCGCGCAGGCTTGACGCGCTTCGATCTCTCGCTCGTTTGCCAGCGCCGGCCCGCGCTCCCGCGCATCATGGTTTGCGCCGCTTCCGCCACGCGTACTGAACACTACTGCTACACGCTTGTGCAGGTCGTTGATCGCCCGCGCCAGATACGGCGTGAAAAAAGCTTCGTCGTCTGGATGCGCCACCACCTCCAAAATGTCCACTTTGAAGCGCTCGTTGGCTCCGCGCACACTGGTATTTCCTTGTCCTGGAAGCGGTGCAGGAAAAGTGGCCAGCAGTAACACAAACATTAGGAATGAGAGGCGCCTCATATCTCTCCCTTGGATTGCCCGGATTATTGCGAACAAAGAGTTGATTGTAACTCGCTTCTTTAGCAATTCGATGCGCATTGGGCTCCCGCCATCATTACCTTGAATGGGACGAGTGCCGTCCTGCCTCGTGGCGGAGCGAACGGCACAATACAAAGCTACCATACGACGGTATGACGTTATTATGGTCGATTATAATATTGACATACGAATAACTGGTCGATATGTTTGAAAGCGGAGGCTGGCAATGGAAGCGGTTAAAGTTTCGCCCAAATTCCAGGTAGTCATACCTAAGAAGGTCCGCGAAGCTCTAGAGCTTAAACCTGGCGAGGAATTGCAGATCTACATCCTTGACCACACCATCCGTCTCCACCGCCCCCGGTCCATCAAGGAACTTCGCGGCATGGCCAAGGGCATGGTGTGGAAGGACGAGGACCGTGACCACTCCGAGCGCTTCTAATTGGGTTGTTGTCGACTCCTCTGGTTGGGTCGAGTACATGGGCAATGGGCCAAAATCGGGCTCTTTTGCCGCTTATTTGGAATCCCCTGAGAAACTTCTTCTTCCTTCCCTAGTAGTTTACGAGGTTTACAAGAAACTCGTCCGCGAGCAAGGCACGCACATTGCAGGAATCTTTTTGTCACAAGCGTTTAGCTTTCGAGACGGATTAATCGATCTTACTTTGGAACTTTCGATTCTGGCCTCGCAGACAAGTCTTGAGACCCGATTGCCCATGGCTGACGCGATCATCTACGCCATGGCGCAACATCATCGAGCTCAACTGATCACCTCGGACTCGCAATTCGCCGATTTGCCTGGCGTCACCTTGGTCTAGATCCCGGCGCAACGGCTTGACCCCATCCTTACCCGCCGATACTCTTGTTAGTTACATTCCTGGCAGATTTTCTGCAGGTTAGGAAAACTCATCATGGAACAGATTCACGTAACGCTTCCCGATGGCAGCGTCAAAGACGTTCCCAAAGGCACTACGCCCATTGACATCGCCAAGTCCATTTCGCCGCGCTTGGCTGATGCCGCCCTGGTAGCCAAGGTGCGGGCGATCGGTGGTAATGGCGCAAGTGAAAAGACCGGTATTTTTTCCAATTCCGTGGATCCCGCGGAAGACGGCAGCCTGCTGTTCGATTTGCGCCGGCCGCTCGAGCAGGACGTCAAACTGCAGATCCTCACCGAAAAAGATCCCGACGCACTGTACGTCTTTCGGCATTCCGCCGCCCACCTGCTGGCCGCTGCGGTGACTGAACTTTACCCCGACGTGAAGTTGGGTATCGGCCCCCCGGTCGATACCGGCTTTTTTTATGAATTCCTGCGCGAGCAGCCGTTTACGCCTGAGGACCTTGAGAAAATCGAAAAGAAGATGCATCAACTCGCCGCTCAGGATCTGCCGAACGAACGCAAACTGCTGCCCAAGGACGAAGCGCTCAAGCTTTATCAGGATTCCAAACAACTTTTCAAATGCGAGCTGATTCAGGAAAAAGCCGACGAGCCGCTGGTGTCGTTCTACACGACCGGCAAATTCATCGATTTTTGCCGTGGCCCGCATATCCCTTCCACCAAGCGGATTCAAGCCTTCAAATTGATGAGCGTGGCGGGAGCCTACTGGAAAGGCCAGGAAGGGAATCCACAACTCCAACGCATCTATGCGGCCGCGTTCTATACGCAGAAGGAGTTGGAGGAGTACCTTCACCGGCTCGAAGAAGCCAAACGTCGCGACCACCGCAAACTCGGCACTGAACTGGAACTCTTCAGCATTCAGGAAGAAGCCGGTCCCGGCCTGATTTTCTGGCATCCCAAGGGCGGACTAATCCGCACGCTGGTTGAAAACTGGCTACGTGAAGAATTACTGAAGCGCGGCTACGACCTCGTGTTTACGCCGCACATTATGCGCTTCGATCTCTGGAAAACTTCCGGCCACGCCGATTTCTACAAAGAAAATATGTTCGGCCAGATGGAAGTCGAAAAAGCCGAGTACCAGCTCAAGCCCATGAACTGCCCGGGCCATATCCTGATTTACAAGTCTAAGCTGCGCAGCTATCGCGACCTGCCCGTGCGCCTCGCCGAACTCGGCACAGTCTACCGTTACGAACGCAGCGGCGTGCTCCACGGTCTGCTTCGCGTCCGCGGCTTCACACAGGACGACGCGCACATCTTCTGCATGCCCGCACAAATCGAAGCCGAAGTGGAAGCCTGCGTCGATTTCGCCTACGCGGTGATGAAAAACTTCGGCTTCGACAAATTCGAAGTCGAGCTCTCCGACTGGGATCCCAACCATCCCGAAAATTACCCCGGCAAGCCAGAAGATTGGCAACACGCTTCCGATGCTCTCGCCGGGGTCATGAAGCGCATGAACATTCCCTATAAAAAAATGGCAGGCGAAGGCGCATTTTACGGCCCTAAAATCGACATCAAGCTCATTGACGCCATCGGCCGTCCCTGGCAGCTCACCACTGTGCAGTTCGACTTCAACCTCCCCGCGCGCTTCGGCCTGGAATACGTCGGCGAAGACGGCGCGCGCCACCAACCCTTGATGGTGCACCGTGCGTTGCTTGGTTCAGTCGAGCGTTTCTTCGGCATTCTCATCGAGCATTACGCCGGCGCGTTTCCGTTGTGGCTTGCGCCCGTGCAGGTGGAGATTTGCCCGGTCAGTGAAAAAGTTCAGGATTACGCCAAACATGTTTACGAAACCCTGAAAAACCACGGCATCCGCGTGCATCTCGACGACCGCAATGAGAAACTGCCCGCGAAGATTCGCGATGCCCAGATGCAGAAGATTCCCTACATGCTCGTTGTCGGACCCAAGGAAGCCGAAGCCGGCTCCGTCAGCGTCCGCCACCGCACGAAGGGCGACCTTGGCCCGCGGCCCATTGCGGACGTCGTCGCCGCGTTGCTGCAGGAAATTGAAGCTAGAACCATTCTGTAATGGGTGCCGAAGCGGTGACAGCTTTCCTGGTCTTGTACCCGTCGCGGGGCATGTTATACTGTACAGCCTGCCCCGAACTGGCTGAGGCCTCAGGGGATAGGGTGTCAAAACGGGGTGTTCCCCGCCATGCGGGGTGCCTTTAGTCTGCCAAGGGGGATTTATCGCTGAACGGAATTTCCGGCAAGCCGACCGCATCCGAATAAACGAGCGGATCCGGGCGCGCGAAGTCCGGGTTATCGACGAAGAAGGAGCTCAGCTCGGGGTAATGCAACCGTTCGAGGCCGTGCGTATGGCCCGCGAACGTGGATTGGATCTGGTGGAAATCTCGCCCACCGCGGATCCGCCAGTCTGCAAGATCACGGATTACGGCAAATTCCTTTACCAGCAGAGCAAGAAAGCCCACGAGCAGCGCAAAAGCAGCCGCGGCTCGCAGTTGAAGGAAGTGAAGTTTCGTCCGGCCACCGCGGAACACGATTATCAGGTTCGCAAGAATCAGATTATTAGATTCCTCGGGGAAGGCCACAAAGTTCGCGCCATGATTTTTCACCGCGGCCGCGAAATGGCGCACCAGGAAGTGGGCCGCGCCAAGATGACCCGGCTCCTAGGAGAAATCGGCGAGCACTGCCAGATCGAAACGATGCCGCGGATGGAAGGGAACGTCCTGGTGGCGTTGCTGGCTCCGAAAAAAGGTGCGGGCGTACCAACGCGCAGCACTGCGCCGGCGCAGCAAAGCGCTTAGCGGTTTTACGAGGGATTGGTTGTTTTCGCCGAACCCGTTTCGGCAGGAAATTCCAGATGCAGGGGCTGGCTGTTCGTGGCCCGCATCAACGCAGGGAGAGGATTCAAAGCAATGCCACGCAATTCGCTGAAGCCAAAAAAGAAATTGAAGACGCATCGCGGCGCGCACAAGCGCTTCAAGATTACCGCCAACGGCAAGATTCTCCGCATGCACTCCGGCAAACGCCATTTGCTCGGCACCAAGGCGGCCAAGCGCATGCGCAAGCTGAAAAAGCTTGCGCAGGTGCACAAGACCGATGTGGCCGCTGTGCGGCAGATGTTGCCCTACGGGGCGTAAGTTTCGTGATGGCGCGGCGCGCCACTCACAAAGAGATTGCGAAGCTAACGTTTCGCAACTACGTGCCAGGCAGCGCTACACGGGTGCCTGCCGGCCGTTTGATCCCGCACTGCGGAGTCGTAGCGCTGGTCTTCAAGACTAGCGCTGATCGTTGCCGGGTTCGCCAGATCAACGAATCCTACTGGAAACAAACCCGTTGCGCGAAGCGCTTCACTTTGTTTCGCCGCAACCCGTTTTGCTTCCCCGAAAGATGAAGGAGAAAACCCATGCCACGCGTAAAACGCGGCACAAAACGCCGGGCTCGGCGCAAGAAGTATCTCAGGAGGACCAAAGGCTTCTTCCTGACCAAGAGCAAGCTTTACCAGTCTGCACAGGAAGCGGCCAATCGCGCTGATCGTTATGCCAAGCGCGACCGCCGGGTGAAGAAACGCCAGTACCGTCGTTTGTGGATTCAGCGTGTAGGCGCGGCTGCCCGTCAGAATGGTATTACTTACGGCCAGCTTATCCACGGGTTGAAGGCTGCGGGTGTTGCGCTGGACCGCAAGGTTCTGGCTGACATCGCCGTAAAGGACGCCGCGGGATTCGCGCAACTCGTGGAAAAGGCCAAGGCCTTCGCGCCCAAGCCCGCCGCGAAAAAGGCGTAGCAAGGCGTCTCTGTTTGTGTAGGGGCGCAGCATGCTGCGCCCCATCTCGGCAGGATGTTAGCAACAACGTCAATCCTCATTCTGCTGTAAATTCTTCCGTTGGGGCACGAACTAGCGCGCCCTAACGGTGTAATCTATCTGGCGAACATGCCAACCGTCGACAATCTCACAGTTAAGACTCTCGTTGAACTTGGCGCGGCTTCACCGGACGAAGTGGCGCGCCTGTTCGCGCAGGTGCGCGCGCGTTTCGACGAGCAAGCGGCGAGACAACTCGATGCCGCAAACTTGGAAATTCTGAAGCAGGTCTGGACAGGAAGGAAGTCGGGCGTCCTGACTCAAATCACCGACAATTGGCTGAAGCCGGCAACTCCAGAACTCAAGCGCGCAGTTGGCCAGGAACTCAACAAGCTGAAAGCCCATGTGGAGTCCACGCTCGAAGCGCGCAAAAGCGACGCGGAGTCTCTTGCTGGAACTGCGGTGAGCGCCAAAGATCGTGTCGATCTCTCGCTTCCCGGCGTTATTCGCCCCCCCGGCACGCACCACCTGATTCGCCAGGTCTTTCAGGAAATTGAAGACATATTCGTTTCCATCGGCTTTTCCGTGGTGGAAGGCCCGGAAATTGAAACGCCGTACTACAACTTCGAGGCGCTCAACATCCCGGAATTCCATCCGGTGCGCGACGACATGGACACCTTCTACCTGGAACTGCCGAAGGACGCGTCAACTTCGTTGTTGCTACGCACCCACACCTCGCCTGTACAGATTCGCACGATGGAGAGGCGCCAGCCTCCCGTCCGCGTGATTGTGCCGGGAAAGGTCTATCGTCGCGACAATCCCGACGCAACGCACTCTTTCATGTTCCATCAAATCGAAGGGCTCGCCGTGGATTCGGATATCACTTTCTGTGATTTCACTGGCACCATCGATTATTTCGTAAAGCAATTCTTCGGCGAAAGCGTGAAGACGCGTTTCCGCCCCAGCTATTTCCCCTTCACCGAACCCTCCGTGGAATTCGATGTGTCCTGCGTGTTTTGCGGCGGCAGCGGCACCTCGCAGTCGGGCGTCACTTGCGGCAAATGCAAAGGCTCCGGTTGGATTGAACTGTTTGGCGCAGGCATGGTGGATCCAGCTGTCTACGGCTTCGTGAATTACGATCCGAAAAAGGTAAGCGGCTTCGCGTTTGGTATCGGGATTGATCGCCTGGCCATGCTGAAGTATGGCATTGACGACATCCAAGTTTTCTTCCAGAACGACGTGCGCTTCCTGCGTCAATTTCCATGATCGAGGAAGAATGCTCAACTATCGTAATACTGTCATCCCGAGCGGAGTGCCGGTGCCTTACGCCGGCGCGGAGTCGAGGGATCTCTCTTCGACTTCAACCGCTCCCAGAACGCAATCGTGAGATGCAATGACTTTTGCAGACGCCAAACAGCGCTTCTCGAATCGCGTCGGGGATTATGCGCGCTACCGCCCTGGCTATCCATCCGCCGTGGTGCAACTGCTGCGTGAAGAGTGCGGCTTGCGGCCCGAGCAAATAATTGCCGATATCGGCTCAGGCACTGGATTGCTCACCAAGCTTTTCCTCGATCACGGCAATCGCGTCTTTGGCGTGGAACCGAATCTCGAGATGCGCGCTGCCGGTGAAGAGTACCTGCAGCGCTACGCAAATTTCCACAGCGTCAATGGCTCCGCCGAAGCCACAACGCTTGCGGGGCACAGTGTTGAATTCGTCGTCGCCGGGCAAGCGTTCCATTGGTTTAAGCCTGCTGCCACTCGCGTAGAGTTCCAGCGCATTTTGAAACCCGGCGGCTGGGTCGTGATCGCCTGGAATGACCGCCGCCTTGATGAAACGCCGTTCTCACGCGAATATGAGAACTTGCTGAGGCGTTTCGGCACGGATTACGTCAGCGTTCGCGAGGCCTACCCGGAAGCTCAGACCATTCGAGAATTCCTTAACGATGGATGCCTGGGCTCCCAAGATTTGCCCAATCACCAGATTTTCGATTGGCATGGACTGTGCGGGCGATTGTTAAGCAGTTCCTATGCACCAAAGGAAGGCCACCCGAATTTCACGCCCATGATAACGGAGTTGCAGCGCCTGTTCTCCGCTTATCAGCAGGATGGCCGCATTCGTATGGACTACTTCACTCGGATTTATTTTGGGCAGTTTGACAGGAATTAGCGCATGAAAGTTGCTTACAACTGGTTGAAAGAATTTGTGGATGTGACCGCTCCGGCCGAAGAGATTGCTTCGCGCTTGGCGCTGGCCGGCACCAACATCGCGAACATCGAAATCGGCGCGCACGGCGCTGTGATCGACGCCGAAGTCACTTCCAACCGCCCTGATTGCCTGGGCATGCTTGGCATTGCGCGGGAAATTTCCGCGATTTACCGCTTGCCGCTGAAACCGCTTGCGCCCAAGGCAAAGGAAAGCGCCACGGCAAAGGCTAGCGACGCCGTGAGTGTAAAGATTGAGGCGTCGGAATTTTGCGGACGTTTCACCGCGCGTGTGGTGCGCGGCGTGAAGATTCAACCCTCGCCTGCCTGGCTGAAGAACCGCCTGGAAGCCGCGGGCGTGGCCAGCATCAACAACGTCGTGGATGTTTCCAATCTCGTGATGCTGGAATTGGGTCATCCTCTGCACACCTTCGATTACGATTTGCTGCGGAATCACAGCGTCGTCGTCAGGCGCGCCAAACCCGGAGAAAAACTGAAGACGCTTGATGGCATTGAGCGCACTTTGGATCCGGGAATTCCGCTTGTGTGCGATGCGGATGGTGCTCGCGCCGTGGGTATCGGCGGCATCATGGGCGGTGGCGAAACGGAAATCTCATTTTCCACGAAGAATGTTCTGATCGAGTGCGCCTGGTTTGATCCCATTGCGATCCGGCGCGCCACGCGTTTCTTGAAACTCCACACCGAGGCAAGCACGCGTTTCGGCCGTGGCGCTGACCCGGAAATGGCGGAAACAGCTTCGCGGCGCTGTGCGGAATTGATCTTGCAACTTGCCGGTGGCGAATTGCTTGCTGGTGTCGTGGATGCATATCCAGGAAAGCGCGCAGGGAAGAAAATTACTTTGACGCGCTCGGAATTCCTGCGGGTAATGGGCGCAGACGTTCCGGACAGAGATATCGAGGCGATTCTCGGGGCGCTTGGCTTTACCCCGGTGCGCGTAGATGAAAACCGTGGCACCGCGAATTCGCTGCTTGCCGCTTGGGAATGCACGCAGCCTTCCTGGCGCGCGGACGTAGAGCGCGAGATTGATTTGGTGGAGGAAGTCGCGCGAATTCACGGTCTGGACAACTTTCCTCCGCGCTTGCCCGCCGCCCGCATCGCAGCTGCGCGCTTGCCCTACCACGAAGCGGAAACCCGCCTCCGCGAGCGCTTGATCGGGCTCGGTTATCACGAAATTATTACCATTCCGCATATGCCAGAAGAGCGCAACGATTTGTTCCGCGCGCCGGATGTGCAGGTTGCCAAACTTGCGAATCCTCTCTCTGAAGAAGCCGGCGTTCTTAAATCCACCGGTTTCGTCACAATGGCAGGCGCCATCGAGTGGAACCTGAATCACGGGCAGCGCAATCTGCGGTTGTTTGAGATTGGGCGGCAATATCGCTTGCTGGACGGCAAGCCTGCGGAGACGCGCGTTCTTACAATCGGCGCGACGGGCGCGGCGCGCGAGCAGGGTTTGTACGATTCCGCGCGCGACTACAATTTCGCCGATCTAAAAGGTGATCTCGACGCCATTGGAGTTCTTTCCGGTGGCTTCCGCTGGGACGATGGCGGACCCGAGTGGCTAAACCCGGCGAAACGCGGGGTGCTGCGCTTGGGCCAGGAAGGCAATCAGGCGATTGGCGCGGCGGGATTGCTGGCGAAACGCGTTGCCGACAAATTTAAGTTCCGGCAAGATGTGTTTCTCGCCGAACTCGATCTGGGTCCGCTCTATTGCATGTTCTACGGAGTGAAGAACAACCGGCGTTACGGGCCGTTGCCTCGTTTTCCGGGCGTGGAACGCGATTTTTCGCTGTTCCTCGAGGATGGTAAGACGTTCGCCGAAGTGAAGCAAGCGATTGAAGCGCTCACGATTCCCGAAGTGACATCCATCGCTGCGGCTGATTTGTTCCGCGGGAAAAACGTGCCCGCGGGAAAATATTCGCTCCTCGTGCGTGTCACGTTCCAGAGCCGCGAAGCGACATTGACCGAAGCCCAAATCAATGATTTTAGCGGGCGCATTGTCAGCGCACTGGAAAAATCTCTCGGCGCCTCCCTGCGCGCGAGCTAGCCGGAATAACCCTACTCCGTTTGTTTCAGCGCGCGTTCCACCAGCGTAAGGCAGCGTTCTGCCTGTTCCTTCAGCAAGTCCTCGCGTTCGCTCTTTTCCTTGCGGCTGCTGTGCAGTTCGTCCGCAATAGCAAGGGCGGCAAGCACGGCGGCTTTCTGGGTGTCCACCGTCGAAGTCATTCCGGTGATGGCTTGCATCTTTGCGTCCACGTAAGCGGCAAGCTGCTGGACGTAGTCTTCGTCCAGATCGCCCATGATCGTGTAGCTCTGTCCGTAGATTTGAACTTTTACGCCTCGGCTCATTGCTTTTCTCTTTCACTGCGACCACGAAGTGGGGTTGCGGTCCCAGCGGTGCGCACGAAGTTTGCTGTGCAAATCGTCGGGCAGCGCCCCCGCAACGCTTGCAGCGCAATTCGCTTCCACATTCTTGAGCTTGCGCATTCCCGGGATCATCGTGCTTACATCCGGATTCGTGAGAATGAAACGCAGCGCGAGCTCCGCCATTGTGGAGCCCGCGGGAACCAGCGGCCTCAGCGCTTCCGCGTGCGCCACGCTGAATTTCAGGTTCTCCGGCACAAAGTAGGAGTTGCGCCAATCGCCCGCAGGCCATTTGGAATCTAGCGTGAGCGTGCCAGTCAACGTTCCTTCATCGAGCGGCACGCGCGCGATCACAGCTGCTTCTTGCAACCGGCAAATGGGAAAAAGAGCGTCCTCGGCATTCTGGTCGAAAATATTGTAGATGGTTTGCACTGCGTCGGCATAGCCTTCCAGAACGGCGCGAATCGCGTTGCATGGCTCCCAGCGGTTGGCGCTGATTCCGCAAGCGCGCACCTTTCCGCTCTTCTTCATGCTTTCAATGGAACTAGGCAATCTCTCATCGTTCAGCCAGCGATCCTCCCAAGTGTGGAATTGCATAAGATCGATCGTTTCAACGCCAAGATTCTTGAGGCTTTTCTCGATGTATTCCTCGACATAAGCCGGAGGATAGCAATCATCAAGGGTGAATTCGCGGCGGCTGGGCCACTTGCGGTTCTTTGGCGGAATTTTCGTGGCCACGTAGAGATGTTTGTCCGGCCCTCCAACGCTCGAACTATTCTTGTAGTGGGCAATAATCTTGCTGAGTATCTGCTCGCTCTTGCCGTCGCCGTAGGCCCACGCGGTATCAAAGAAATTGCAGCCAAGCTCGATAGCGCGGTGCAGCGAAGCAAGTGTCTCCGCGTCGTCAGAACCCGTCCAGCCAGCCAGACCCCACATACCATAGCCAATTTCGCTGACCTGCCATCCGGTGCGGCCGAAGCGGCGGTAATTCATGGGCCCTCCTCTACGTCCGAGGGACATTGTAGCGGAGATAAGCCGCGAATGGCGGAGTGAGAGACTACGAGAGCAAAACAGTTCAAAGTCAAAAGTTGAAAGTTGAATGGGAAAACGAAAGAGAGATCCTTCGACTCGCCGCCGCGGCGGGCTCACTCAGGATGGACATCGTTCGCCGGATGCAAAAGGTGGGCCCCACCCCCCTGTTTTTGCGTAACTAGGGGAAACAAAGGAGTTCAGGAGGCAGTGGCGAGTGGCGAGTGGCGGGTGACGAGTGGCGAGCAAGCGAAAAGCAGACGAGGGAGTGGGGCGGGTGGGAATGGTAAAAGAGCGGCGTCCCCGCAGCATAACAACGGAACATAGCCCATTGTTTACTTTTTGTATACTATTGTTTATAGGGTACTAGTTTCGAAACTGGTACGACACAAGGAGAAAAATCACCCTAGGTGCCAGCCCTCCCAAAACGCGGATGGGGCACACAACTTATGTTAACCCCCTGTCTTTGCCACCCGCCGCTTATCCAGATTTAATATTTTGCGCCACTCACGGGCGTCGAATGTCTGGTAGGCATTGTCGCGCTCTGCGCGTGGTAGCAGCCATCGCTCTCGCCAGAATTTTACAATCTCGGGAAGGGGCCTTCGGTACCAGCGAAGTCGCGACGCGCGCTCGTTGAGAAGGCCAGAGAAGAGCAGCCCCGTTGGACGTGCGCAGTGAGAGAGAGGATAATACGGGCTGGAGCGGTACTTCGAGGCAGGTGAGGACGCGACCGCCGTTTGAACCGTAACGAATCTCTGGGGTGCTGCGGATAGACAGCCTGTGTGCACGGCCTGTCCCGTTGGCGGGTTCCTGCTGGGGCCCGCGAATGGGGCAGGAAAGCCTAATGGTTGGCTCGTGGCGCCCACTTATTTCAGAGGTTCACGGCCTAGCAACCCACGGCTGAGCGGTCCGCTCTGTTTTAATTTTTAGTGGTTAGTTCTTGGTTTTAAGTAAAGAAAGAATCTGCAAGATGCCGGGTGTGGAGTTCGTTTTCAGTTTTAGGTAAAGCGGACGCACGGAGTCGTAGAAGTTGTCTTATCTAAGGTCAGGTGGGAAGAAGGAGCTTCCTCAGGGGCTGAAGCCCGATCTTTGGAGCTTGATGATGTCGGAGCTGAAGCTCCGACCCCTTAAGGAGCACTTACGGATGGCTTCGAGACGCGAGACTCTTAGAACTGAGAGCTGATTCCCTTTTTCATGCGCATACTTTTTATCGGAGACATTGTGGGGTCGCCAGGGCGTCAAATTGTCCATGACCGCCTGGCGGATCTTGTGGAGCAGCGCCAGATCGACCTGGTGATCGCGAATGGAGAGAACTCTGCCTCGGGATTCGGGATTACGCCGCGGCTGGCGGATGGGCTGCTTCAAAATGGTATCGAGGTGCTGACGGGTGGGAATCATAGCTGGGACCGCAAGGAGATTATGGAGTATATGCCGCATCAGCCGCGATTGTTGCGGCCGGCGAATTTCCCAGAAGGCAATCCCGGGACAGGATTGTACGTGGGAGCGGCCAAGAGCGGCGCTAAGTTCGCGGTGCTGAACCTGCAAGGCCGCATTTTCCTCCCGGCCATCGATGATCCTTTCCGCAAAGCGGATTGCGAGTTGGGCAAGATCCCCGCCGATGTTGCGTTTGTGCTGGTAGACATACACGCCGAAACTACCAGCGAGAAAATCGCTATGGGATGGTACCTGGATGGCCGGGTGACCGCGGTGGTCGGCACGCACACGCACGTGGCTACCGCCGACGAGCGCGTCCTGCCCAATGGCACGGCTTACATTACCGACGTGGGGATGACCGGGCCGCACGACGGTGTGATTGGCATGGACCGGGCGGGCATCCTGAGGAAGTTTTTGGACGGAATGCCGTCGCGCTTTGAAGTGGCGGCGGGTGACATCCAAATGAATGCGGTACTGATAGAAACGGACGATGCCGGGCCGCGCAATGATGCGGGGCGATTGCGTGCAAGCTCGATTGAACGCTTGCGATTGCGCATTGACTAGATTGATTAGTTGGAGCTGGGAGAGGCAACCACGGCGGGTCGGTTGCAATCTGAAAGACCATGCGAAGAATCAGGGGAAAAATCGCGGCGGCTGTGGCGGGATTGTGCCTGGCGGGTGTGCTGGGCGCGATCGCTTCTCAGGTGGATGATGACCTGACAGCCCGTAAACGCCTATTTAAGCCCATCGGGCCGGGCCTGCGGGCTGTGAAACGCAGCCAGGACGGCAAGTATTACATTCTGGCGTCACCTGGCGTGGGCGTGACGATCTTTGACGACAAAGGGAAGCAGTTGAGGGTGATCGGTGCCCCGCCTCCCTCAGGGGTCGCCAATAAGACCGACCGGGCCGCCATCGATTTTGGCGAAGACTGCGACGTGGATGCGCAGGGAAATGTGTATGTCGTCGATCGTGGCTACAACCAGGTTACGGAGTTTTCTCCCGAGGGCAAGCAACTGCGTGCCATTTCCGTGAACGCGCCGGTATCGGTGGCCGCGTTGCCCGAAGGCGAAGTAGCTGTCAGCACCCTGCGCGCTGAGCATTTGGTGACCGTCTTTGGGCCGAATGGCAGGGTCGTGCGGGAGTTTGGGGAACCCGAGGAACTTTCCACGCGTCCGGAAATCAATCGGGCGATCAGTGTTGGCCGCTTGGGAACCGATGGGCAAGGCCGGTTGTACTACGGCTATACGTACCGTCCTGAACCCCTTGTGCGGCAATACGACCGAGTGGGTTACGCTGGTCTGGATTTCGAGTTCACAGGGCTGGATGCTTATCCGGAAGCGCAAGCGGCGCGCAAAGAAATCGAGAAACAGGAAAAAAAGCAGACTCCTCCCTATTTCACGGCGATCTTAACCGCTTTTGGCGTGGACCCGGTGAATGGAGACCTTTGGATGGCCCTGCACAACACGCTGCTGCATTTTGACAAGGATGGGAATCGACGCTCTGAGTATCGCATCTATACGCCGGAGGGCGGACGGTTGGAGGCCAACACGATTCTGGTGGAAGAAAACCGGCTATTGATCGGCGAGGACCCACAAGGAGTGTTCGATTTCGAGCGGCCAGACCGAAAACAGTGAAAGATTGCATGAGATTTCCTCAGGGGTGCTTGCACATAATTAGTGCAGTACAATCCGGCGAGGAAAAATATTCGAAGAAATTCCTGGAAAAAGATGAGAAATCTTCGTGCTTGCACAAAACTGGTGCTTGTGGAAAAGTTGTGAATGCCATGTGAACGACGGTGCAGTCCTTCGCACATTTTTCGCTTGCTGGATTACGGACAGTGAGCGAGAATCCACCCAGTCCAGAGGGATGTGGCACGCGGTCGAGGCTACTCCAAAAAGGCCACGCGGGAATCCAAGGGGCACGCAATATTCGTTCCAGCGTGTGCACGAACTCCAAAGCGTGAAGCTTTAGGGCACAAAATGCTTTCCACAGCTTATCCACACCTGTGGAAATAGCTGAGGATTTGGTTTTTCCAATTACGATGACTACCGCAACGCAAATCAGTCGTGAACGCGAAACACAGAATGTCTGGGACAAGTTTTTAGAGCTAAGCAAGTCCCGGGTCAGCATCAATACCTACACCACCTGGTTCCAGCCCACGCGGCTGAACCGCATGGATGGGGAAACGCTGTTTGTGCAGATCCCCAGCACGGTCTTCCGCCAGGTGCTGACGCGGACCTACGGCGAGATTGTTAAGGCCGTGTTCCACCAGATGGGCACTCCCAACGTCAAGGTGCAATACGTTTGCACGGAGGAAGAACCCGTGCAGGCGGCGCCCGCGGCTATTGGTGCAAAACAGGCCAAACTGGATTTTGACAACAGCGATCACCAGTTGAACTTGCGCTATACCTTTGACAGCTTTGTCGTGGGGAAGTCCAACGAGTTCGCCCATGCGGCTTCCCGCGCGGTTGCGGAACAGCCGTCCAAGGCTTACAACCCGCTTTTTCTGTACGGCGGAGTGGGCATGGGCAAGACCCACCTGATGCACGCCATCGGGCACCTGATCAAAAAACGCAATCCGGCCATGCGCTTGAGTTATGTCAGTGCGGAAAAGTTCACCATCGAGGTGATTAATTCGCTCCGCTTTGACCGCATGATCAGCTTTCGCGATAGGTTCCACACCGTGGACGTGCTGCTGGTGGACGATATCCAGTTCATCGCCGGCAAGGAACGCACCCAGGAAGAGTTCTTCCACACCTTCAACGCACTTTACGAGCAGCAAAAGCAAATCGTGATTTCCTCCGATTGTCTTCCGAAGGACATAAATTCCATCGAAGAACGCCTGCGCTCGCGCTTCGAGTGGGGATTGATTGCGGATATTCAGCCGCCGGACCTGGAAACGAAGATCGCCATCCTTCAGAAAAAAGCGGAGAACGAACGCTTCACTCTTCCCGATGAAGTGGCGGAGTACATCGCGCGTGCGATCAAGTCTAACGTGCGCGAGCTCGAGGGAGCTTTGACGCGGCTGATGGCCTATGCTTCGCTCACTGGCACTGTAGTTTCGCTGGCCACGGCCCAGCAGGTACTGCGCAACATCATTGCTTCACAGGAGAAACGCGTCACTATTGATCTCATCCAGAAACGCGTCAGCGAACATTTCAACCTGAGGGAGCAGGACTTGAAGGTGCGCAGCAATACTCGCGCGATCGCCTTCCCTCGCCAGGTAGCAATGTACATCGTGAAACAGTTGACCACCGCATCGCTCCCGGAAATTGGCCGCCAATTCGGCGGTAAGCATCACACCACGGTGCTCCACTCCATCAACAAGATTGAAGAGTTGCGCCATTCCGACAAGGAATTGAATCGCACGATTACACGATTGATGGACGCACTGCAGTAAAAGCGTTTCTTCCCTCTCCGCTTTGAGAACCTAGACCCATGGTTGACCATGGGTCTGTTCTTTTGGAGATGGCCCTAACGCGCTTGCCAACGACTCCAGTTGAGCACGCCCAACTCTGGCCGCGGCGGATCCTCCAGCATGGAAAGAAACTCGAGTTGGTTTCCGTCTGGATCATGAAAGTAGATTGCTGCAGCTGGCATCCAGGCCAACACCACTGGCTCGTCAGTGGGATTTCCCGAAAAATCCAGGGGAGTGATGTTGGCTGCGCGAAGTCGCTGCGGGGCTGCCAGGAGATCGTCGAGGGTTACGGAGAAGGCAGTGTGCAGAACCATGCGTTGCGGGCCGCTGCCAGCCTCCCAGATACCGATCATGGACCGTCCGCGGCCGCCTATCCAATAGAAGGCGACTCTTCGCTCGGGAAGCACGGAGGCACGTTCCAGACCCAGCGTGCCGCCGTAAAACCTCATCGCCCGCTGTAGGTCCCCGACTGTCAGGTGGACTTCAAACAGCTTCTGAATGGGAAGCATGCAACGAGCACCTCATCTCGTCGGAATTACCAGGGGCGCAGCCCGCCGTCGTGTCCAAGAAACTTTCCGGAAATTTCCATTGGATTGCCCGCGAGTACTTTGCGCATCCCCGCGATGCTTTCCTGAGGGGAAAGCGGCGCATGCGGGCCGCCCATGTCTGTCTTGACCCAGCCCGGGTCAAGCAGCACGACGCTGATGCCGCGTGGCTCCAATTCTTTGGCCAGGATTGACAGAGCCATATTGAGGGCTGTCTTGCTGCTGCGGTATTGGTAGGAGCTGCCGGCTTGCGCCACGGAACCCCCTTGTACGCCAAGCAGGATGCTCAATGATGTGGAGATGGCAGCAATCTGCTTCCGCTGGCTGGCAGTGACATTCTCGAGCAGCGCTTCCGTCACGCGCATGACTCCGAAGACGTTCGTCTCCATTGCTTCGCGCCAGCCATCGTAATCAATTTCGCCAATTTGCTGACCTTTCCGCGGATAGACACCCGCGCTGTGCAGCAGCACATCAATGGGCTTGCCTTGCAGTTTGCGGGCTAGATCCCGAGTGGACTGTTTTTCTGTGACGTCCAGGTGGTGCGGGGCGACCTTTGGATGCTGCGCCACCAATTGCTTCAGATCGGCGCTCTTATCTGGCTGCCGGCATGCAGCGAGCACTTCCCAGCCCTCTGCCGCATATTGACATGCAAACTCAAGACCTAGGCCACGATTGGCGCCGGTAATCAGAATGGTAGACATAACTGAAGAGCTCCTTGGTTCTTACTGGACGCACCACTTGGGATTGCGAAGGTTGTGGACATAGTCTGCAAAACCGGGCTCCCGCACAACCCGTTTGATGCCACATGCGGTAGTTTGTCACGAAAGCGATAAAAGGAAAGCTGTGAACTGTAAGTGAAAAAGGTGCGGATAAGCTGTTGAGAGGTGTGCACCAAATGATGATCAGGAAACGGCGCGCAGAAGTATTCCAACGATGCGCAGAGAATTCCACTTAACACGTCTTTCAGAAATCATAAGTGGGGCTGCACAATGGAAGGTTTTCCACCAATCCACTGCAGTCATCATCATCACAAGCTATGGAACTAATCTTTTTGGGAAAAGGATTGTGAAAGAAGTGATGGTTGTGCAAAAAGGGCTTTGTTCCAGATTCAAGTGGCAATCGGGAGGACACACGCCCTGTTCGCAAAACCCATTATTTCCACAGGGAATTCGCTAGTTGCGGCCTTTATACTTTGCGAGAAAACGAGTAGAGTACGCTAGCGGGTGAATTGTACGGGGGAAGCGATGACCGCACCGGGAACCGCACGCGAGGAAACCCAAGCAATGGAATTCAGCGTAACGAAGTCGGCGTTGCTCAATGAACTTACAACGACACAAGGCGTGGTGGAGCGCAAGACCACCATTCCCATTCTCTCCAACCTTCTAGTGGAGGCGAAAGGCAGCCGCCTGACAATCACGGCCACGGACCTGGAGCTCAGTGTCCGCACGTCTTGTGAGGCCAAGATCAAGAAAGAAGGCGCGGGCACGATCCCTGCCAAGAAGCTCTTGGAACTTGTGCGCCTGCTCCCTGAAGGCGAAATCAAGTTTAAATTGCTCGACAATCATTGGGTCGAGATTGTCTGCGAGAAGAAAAAGTACAAATTGGTGGGCATGGCCAAGGAAAATTTCCCCGCTCTCCCGGCAATGCCGCACACTCTGGTGAAAATCCCAGCGGTTATCCTGGAAAACTTGATCGGCAAGACCAAGTTCGCGATCTCCATGGAAGAGTCGCGCTATACGCTGAATGGCGGGCTGCTGATCCTGAAGCCTGACACGTTGGCGATGGTCGCCACGGATGGTCATCGCTTGGCCCTTGCGGAGACGGATCAAAAACTGGCCGGACTGAACGGGGAAGTGCGCGTGCTGATCCCCAAGAAAGCTATGGATGAAGTCGAAAAACTATCCAACGCCGCGGGGTCCGACGCACAGATGGAGTTTGCGAAAGATGAAAGCCACCTGTTCTTTCAAGTGGAGCACCGGCTGCTGATTTCGCGCATCCTCACCGGGCAGTTCCCGAATTACGAAGCTGTGCTGCCCCGCGACAACAACAAGACCGTTGCACTTGAGCGCACGGAATTGAGCGATGCCGTCCGGCGCGTCTCGCAACTCGCCGACCAGCGTTCGCACGCTGTGAAGCTTTCCGTCTCCACCGAAGGCGTGGAGATTTCTGCTTCCAGCCCGGAATACGGCGAAGCGAAAGAGACCATCGAGAAGGAGTACAAGGGCGATCCGATCGCCATCGGATTCAATTCGAGTTACATGCTCGATTTTCTGGCCGCAGCCGCGGAAGGACCAATTAGCATCGAGTTGAAGGATGAACAGTCCGCGGGTCAGATGCGTCCACTTGCGGACGACAGTTACCGCTATCGCTACGTCATCATGCCCATGCGCATCTGACGCTGACTCCACAATAAATAATCGCCTCGGAACGCCATTCTCCTGAATGGCTTTTTTGGTGTCCGGGGGAGCTTTTGGACTGTCAACTGGAAGATTGGCGATCACTAGGACGAGAGCCTATTGTTTTGCAACCGCGTTAGCAGCAAGGCTGGACTTCCAGTAGCCGCTCAGCAAACCCCACGCATAGCGGTTCTGATTCCAGGCAGCATCCTGATAGGCGTCCCACCATTTGTTTCCGGGGTCATAAGCGTCTCGGGGGGAATCGTGCTCTAGCCAATAGGGCTTCAGCAGTCTGCCGCGGCTGTTCACTGAATTGATTCCGGCACCGCGATGGCACTGAAAACATGTTTCCAGGATGGGGGGATATTGATCAAGCCGCGTGCGTTGGTTCGGTGCGCCCTCATCAGCAGGAAAGAAACCGAAGATAGAAAACTCTCTTTCATGCCGGTCGATGGCCCGCAGACCACCCGTCTTGTTGGCGAACAACTGCGGGCGGCTGAGCCGGATCTCGTAGAAATCCTGCCCACTCTTTTCGCTCGCATGTGCAAGATCAGGCTCAGACATGGGCCCCTGATTTGCCACGATCGCGCGGTACACCCGCAACTGCACGCTTTCCGTAATGGGCGTGCCTCGAAGGTTTCCCCGGCTGTCAAACAAGATCATTTGGCGGACCAGCGCGACCTGCGTCCCAGCCGGGAACTGCGGCAGATTAGGATTTTCCGTGGTTTGATCGTGCTCAGGGTTGCCGGCATCGGGACGCGGAATCCACGGCTGCGGAAAATCCCAGAGTGCGCGCAGGTAGTCGAACGTGGCCTTGCGTCCATCAGGAAGGCGCAGAAAAATCAGGAAACTCGACCGGGAAAATGTGCGTGCGTGCGACGGCGCGGCCGGCTCGGGTTCAAAGCCGGCTGATTGTGCAGAAAGCGGCACCCAGGGGCCACGCTTATCAAATAAGTCAGGAGGAAGAAAAGGACGATCGCGGTGCTCGGGATCGTACGCCTTGGCAAATTCTCCGGACGCGACGGCCTGCTCGTAATTGGATGGCAGTGCTTTAATCTGCTCCGGGGTCAAGGCCAAGCGGCGCAAGACTTCCGCTAATCGTATCTGCAACTCCTGTTTCTCTTTCTCGTGAGCCGGCTCACCAACGCCATCTGAAGCTCGCTCCACCGTCCAATCGAACACCGACCACAAATCACGTTGCAGCATGGCGCGCTTGACGGGCTCCTGAACCAAGCGCTCTGCATGCGTGCTTAGAAACTCATCCAGAGTGCGCAAAACTCGTTCGTGCGAGGGCTTTGTCAAAAGGTACTTCGTGTGGTACCAGAGAGGCGGATCGAGTGAATCCGGAACCAACTCCGTTCCCGGCACATCCGGGCGAACAAAAAATACGTCGTGCAGTTGATTCCAGAGGTGGGAAGGATTCGCATCGTAGAACGCAACATTGGATGCCGAGTCGTGCGACGACGATGTATGAGGCGAGAGTTCCCTAGCCCCAAGCGAAATAATAGCGAGAAGAAGAGTTGTGAGAAAAAGTCGCATCGCCAGCCCCGATTGAAGTTTGGCCGCAGTATTGAACAATAATAGACGGTCAAAAGACTCGCGATGTTATCACCCCGCCGTATCGCTCCGGCCACCACAAAACGGAGGTAGAAGAAGCTCATGCCAAAGAAATGAGCAAAATGGTTAAGCGAGTGGACTGATTTAGATAAACACCAAAAGTAAGTCCCGCGATATTACGTAACTAGCTGTAAATAATAAACTTATTTATCCACAAGCGTGATTCTCCTGCTTGAGAAAACCCTCCATTTCCAGTAAAATTTAAGGGTTGCTGATTCGCGGTTTTTCCTCGCAATCGGCACGTCCGCCAGGACGGTTTGGACCTCAAGGCCCTGCGCCAGGGGCAGCCCAGCGGTCCTGGAGAACATAAGTCTTCGCCACGTCCCGGATTGCGGGACGGGATGAAGCAGGAACCCTACGAGTCCCATGCTGCAACGGGATCAAAGGGTGAGGCGACGAACGAGGATTGCAAACTTCACGCCTTTCCTAGCTTCACCAAAATTAGTTTTGCTGCATTCCGTCGGAACCCGGTTGTGCGCCGGACAATTTTCCGAGCGAGTGGCTTGCCGTAGGCACGCACGTCAGGAGATGCAATGGGCGACAAGGAAACGGTGACGGGAAAAGTCGGCCACCAGTACGACGCGAAGTCCATCAAGGTACTTGGCGGGCTGGAAGCCGTGCGGCTGCGTCCCGCCATGTACATCGGTTCGACCGGAGAAATGGGCTTGCATCACCTGGTGTGGGAAGTGGTGGACAACTCCGTGGACGAAGCCATGGCGGGCTTCGCGGATGAAGTTAACGTTACAGTGCACGCGGACAATTCAGTAACGGTCGTGGATAACGGCCGCGGCATTCCCGTGGACATGCATGCCACTGAAAAACGTCCTGCTGCTGAAGTGGTGCTCACAGTGCTTCATGCCGGAGGGAAATTCGATAGCGAAACCTATAAGGTATCAGGCGGTCTGCACGGTGTGGGCGTCTCCGTCGTGAACGCGCTCTCCGATTTTCTGGAGCTCGAAATTCAGCGCGATGGGGCCGTGTGGGAACAAAGCTACGAAAAGGGCAAGCCCGTTACCAAGCTTAAGCAAACAGGAAAAACGAGGAAAACAGGCACAAAAGTGAAGTTTCACCCGGATCCCTCGATTTTCGAAAAAACCGTTTTCAGCTACGACACGCTGGCCACGCGGTTGCGTGAGTATGCCTTCCTGAACAAAGGCCTGAAAATCACGCTGAATGACGAGCGCACGGAAAAGAGCGCGGAATTCCGCTTCACAGGCGGCATCGCGGAATTCGTGAAGCACCTGAACCGTGGCAAGACCACGCTCCACGACTCGCCGATTTACATGGAAGGCAAACGGGGCAACGTGGAAATAGAAATAGCCCTGCAATACAACGACACCTACGGCGAAAACGTTTTTGCGTTTGCCAACACCATCAACACTGTGGATGGCGGCACGCACCTTTCCGGCTTCCGCTCGGCGTTGACGCGTTCGATCAACAACTTCGCTTCGGGTGCGGGAATGTTGAAGGAACAGAAGGACGAAGTGAGCATTTCCGGCGACGATGTGCGCGAAGGACTCGTGGCGGTCGTCAGCGTACGCCTGCCGCAACCGCAATTCGAAGGGCAGACCAAAGGCAAGCTGAATAGCGACATCAAGGGCGACGTGGAGCAACTCGTCAACGAAAAGCTGGGCGAGTGGTTTGACAAGCATTCCACCGTGGCGCGTCGCATCATCGGCAAGTGCATTGACGCAGCCCGCGCGCGTGAAGCCGCCCGCAAAGCCCGCGAACTGACGCGCCGCAAGTCCGCGATGGACTCGAGCGGCTTGCCAGGGAAGCTGGCCGATTGCCAGGAACGCGATCCGGCGCGATGCGAGCTGTTCGTGGTCGAGGGCGAGTCCGCCGGCGGCTCCGCAAAAATGGGGCGCGACCGCAAATATCAGGCAATCCTGCCGCTGAAAGGCAAGATCCTCAACGTGGAAAAGGCGCGCTACGACAAGATGCTGGGCCATGAGGAAATTCGCGCCATCATCACCGCGCTGGGCACTGGCATCGGCAAGGACGATTTCGACGCCGGAAAGCTGCGCTACCACAAAATTATCTTGATGACCGACGCGGACGTGGACGGTTCGCACATCCGCACGCTTCTTCTCACGTTTTTCTTCCGCCACATGAAGGAATTGATCGAGCGAGGGCATGTGTACATCGCCCAACCGCCGCTCTACCGCGTGAAGCGTGGCAAAAGCGAGCGATACATCCGCGACGAACGCGATTTTGCCCGCGAACTGATGAAACGCGCCACGGAGGACCACATCGTCAAGGCCAAGGAAGGCGTGAACCTCGAAGGAGCGCGCCTGACGACCTTTTTGTTGAACGTGCAGGAATACGAAGCCGCTGCGGCCAAGCTTGGCCGGCGTTTGCGCGAACCTGGATTGGTGGAACTGCTGGCTGAGAGCGGCCTGGAAAAGAAGACCGACTTCGAGGAGAAGAAGGCGCTCGAGAAACTCCTGAAAGAAGTCGAGAAAAGCAAGCTCAAGCTGGAAGGCAAAATTAATTTCGACGAGGAACATAGCCTGTACGAAATCCAGTTTGGCGCGCCGCACAACCAGAAGATCAGTTGGGCCGTGGCTTCCACCGCTGAATACAAGCGCCTGCGCGCGCTGGCAAAGCAGATCGAGGAGTTTAATCAACCGCCATTCACGGTATCGCGCAACGGCACGAAGGTCACCAAGGAAAAGGCCACCGACGTCCTGAATTACGTGATGGAAGACGCCAAGAAGGACTTCACCATCACGCGATTTAAGGGCCTCGGCGAAATGAACGCGGAGCAGTTGTGGGAAACCACGATGAACGCGGATACGCGTACGCTGTTGCAGGTGAAGCTCGAAGATGCGGTGGCCGCTGAAGACATCTTCACCACGCTGATGGGCGAAAACGTGGAAGCACGCCGCAAGTTTATCGAAGACAACGCGCTGGAAGTAGTCAATCTGGATATTTAGATTTGCAGGTAACTGGGGCGCAGCGTGCTGCGCCCCTACGAGCTTGATCGCATGATCTACCAGTTGGGTTGGACGACGTTGCCAGGGTTGCGTGGGTTGAGCGTGGGCGAATTTCGTGCCACGCCGACGGACTCGCCGGACAACGAAAAGGGAATTGCCGTTGCTCTTGAGAGCGGGGCCGAGTTGGAAGCTTTTTTGCAGCAACTGGAGCAAGACTTTGCGTCGCGCCGGTTCACCAACACGGCTGACGCCTTCGACACGGTAAAAGCCTACGTGCTGGAACATGCCGCAGAGCGCCACGGAGGGTGAGGAGGAGGCGACTCTGCGGCAGTCGAAGGATGAGGAGTACGCCTATTGGCAGAGCCGGCCGCCAGTCGAGCGGCTGTTGATCATGCAGGAGCTGAGCTTTGCTTTCTTCGAGGAGCGCGGCAATGAAGCTAAAATTAGACAGCAACTTCTGCGATCTCCTGGCTGCCTTCCGCGCTTGCCGCGTCAGGTATTTGATTATTGGAGGTTGGACCGTGAGTATCCATGCCCAGCCTCGCGCGACAAAGGACCTGGACATTTTTGTGAGTCAGGAGCCGGACAATATTGCGGCCCTATACGAAGCGTTGCTGGGGCTTGGAGCGCCGCTGAATAACCTGGATAAGAATCGATTTTTGGAACCCGGGACTTTCTTCCGCATTGGCGCGCCCCCATGCCAGGAAGACATTTTTCCGGAGATTCCCGGCCTTCAATTCGAGACATGCTGGCCGGACCGCGTTGAGGTGCGTCTGGAGGAAGAAAACGTTCTTACCACGAAAATCGCAAGCGGGCGGGAGCAGGACGTTGCAGATGCTCAGGCTATCAGAAGAGCTCAGCAACTAAAACCAAAGACATAACGAGCACAGGAAATACGAGGACACATGGCAGACGAACACAACACATCGGTACTCCTACCCATTGATATCGAAGCGGAAATGCGCAAGTCGTATCTCGACTACGCCATGAGCGTGATCATTGCGCGCGCGCTTCCCGACGTGCGCGACGGCTTGAAGCCCGTGCAGCGACGCATCCTCGTGGCCATGAACGATCTGGGCCTGGCCTCGAACAAAGGCTATCGCAAATGCGCCAAAATCTGCGGCGACACCTCCGGCAACTACCACCCGCACGGCGAAGCGGTCATCTATCCCGCCCTTGTCCGCCAGGCGCAGGACTTCAACATGCGCTATCCCCTGATTGACGGGCAGGGGAATTTCGGCTCCGTGGACGGCGATCCACCGGCGGCCATGCGATACACGGAAGCACGACTGGCAAAAATCTCTGAAGACATTCTCGCCGACCTCGAGAAGGAAACTGTCGATTTCATTTCGAACTTCGATCAGACCCGCGAAGAGCCGGTCGTACTGCCATCGCGCATTCCAAATCTCCTGGTGAACGGCGCCAGCGGCATCGCCGTCGGCATGGCCACGAACATTCCGCCGCACAACCTGCGCGAAATCGTGGAAGCCGCAATTCTGTTGATCGAAAAACCAGAAGCGACTCTGAAAGAAGTGATGAGGATCGTTCCCGGGCCGGATTTTCCCACTGGTGCGTACATCGCGGGCAGGGAAGGCATTGAAGCGGCGTATCGCACGGGGCGCGGCAGTTTCATCATGCGCGCAAAAGCCGCCATCGAAGAAGTGGGCAAGGAACGCGAAAATATCGTCATCACGGAGATTCCTTATCAGGTAAACAAAGCCAAGATGATCGAGCGTATTGCGGAGCTGGTGCAAACCAAGAAAATCGAAGGCATCGCCGATGTGCGCGACGAATCTTCCCGCGAAGGCATGCGCGTCGTCGTGGAACTAAAGCGCGGCGAGGAATCCCAGCTCATCCTGAACAATCTTTTCAAGCACACGCAGATGCAGGAATCCTTTGGCATGATCCTGCTCTCGATTGTTGCCGGACAACCGCGCGAACTTGGCCTGATCGCGATGATCAAGCTGTTTATCGAGCACCGCATGGAAGTGGTTCGCCGGCGCACGATTTTCGAGCTGCGCAAGGCGGAAGAGCGCGAACACATTTTGGTGGGCTACCAGATCGCGCTGGATCACCTGGACAACGTCATCCGCGTGATTCGTGGCAGCAGCAGCCGCGCCGAAGCCAAGGAAAACCTGTTCAAGTATTTCACCGAGCAGGAAGTCACCATCACGGAGAATGGCAAGTCCAAAAAGCTCGATGGTGTGAAGCTTGACGGGCGCAAGTACCGCTTTGCAGGCGCGCCGGAAATTGAAGCGGCCGGCCGCGGCGCCACAGGGCTCGGCCTCAGCTATGCGCAGATTGACGCCATCCTCGAATTGCAACTGCATCGCCTGACCCAGCTATCGATTGACGAAATTCTGAAGGAATTGAAGTCCATCCGTGACCTCATCACGGAATTGCGCGAAATCCTGGCCAGCGACAAGAAGCTCAAACAGGTGATTACTGCCGAGCTGCGCGAAGTTCACAAGGCTTACGGCGATGACCGGCGCACGCAAATCGTGGACAAGGTGGACGAGATCAAGCTGGAAGATCTGATCGCGGACACCGACATGCTCATCACGGTGAGCCATGCGGGCTATATCAAGCGTACGCCCGTGGAGGTCTACCGTCATCAATCGCGTGGCGGCAAGGGTCGCATCGGCGCGCGCACCAAGGAAGAGGATTTCGTCGAGTACCTGTTCATCGCTTCGGCGCACAGTTACATCCTACTGTTCACTTCGAAAGGCCGCGTCTACTGGTTGAAGGTGTACGAGCTGCCGGAAGCGGCGGCGGCCACGCGAGGCAAAGCCATCGCCAGCTTGGTGAAATTCCAGGAGGACGAAAAACTGACGGCACTGGTGGCGGCCACGAACCTGGAAGAGGAGGGCCGCTTTGTCTTCATGGCCACGAAAAACGGCACAGTGAAGAAATCCGCGATCATGGAATTTTCAAACCCACGCTCTACCGGCATTATCGCCATCAACCTGGAAGACAAGGACGAACTGATTGGCGCAAAACTTACTGACAGCAAGCAGATGATTTTTCTGGCTAGCCATGAAGGCCAGGCCATCCTGTTCCGCGAAACGGAAGTTCGCCCCATGGGCCGCAACGCTGGGGGCGTGAATGGCATGGACCTGGAGAAGGGCGACTACGTCGTCAGCATGGACGCCGTGCAACCGGACTTCGAGATCATCGCCAAGGAACACAACCAGACCAGCCAGAACCTGGAAGAGCTCGACAACGAGCACATCAAGGACTCGCTCACTACCCTGATGCTCACCGTTTCCGAAAAGGGTTACGGCAAGCGCACCGCGCTGGCCATATACCGCATCACCTCGCGCGGCGGCAAGGGCGTGGTGAACATGAAGACCACGGACCGCAACGGGTCCGTCGTCGCCACGCTACAGGTCACGGAAGAGTCTGACGTCATGATCATCACCGAACACGGCAAAGTGATCCGCGTGCATGCCAGTGAAATTCGCGAAGCGGGCCGCTCAACACAAGGCGTGCGTTTGCTGCGGCTCGATGACGATGATTCCGTCGCCGCCGCTGCTGTCCTGCAGGAAGAAGAAGGCGAAGAAAAGAAGTAGTTCCTGGAGTGCGGCAGCTTGCCGCCGCTTTTGCGGATCAGCAATCCCGCCAAACTATAATTGGGGCACGTCCCATCATGCCCCTTTTTTGTTCTAGCGTGCGTTACACTACCTGCATATGAAAATCACACGCCGCTTGTTTGTCTTACTTGCGCTCACTACATCCCTGGCCGTCCTTGCTCTTGCCGGTGCCGCAGGCAGGCCCGCCGCGAGCCACAGCTATCTCGCATTCGTCGGCACGTACACCAGCAGAACTGACAGCAAAGGCATCTACGCTTACGAATTCGACGAGGAGACAGGAAAGCTCTCGCTGAAAGGCGTTGCTGCGAAGTCGCCTGATCCCTCGTTTGTGGTGGTTCACCCCAGTGGGAAATACGCCTACGCCGCCAACGAGTCCGGCAAGCACAGCACGGTTACCGCGTTTGCCATTGACGCCAATTTGGCCACGCTCACGCAGCTCAATCAACTCCCCTCTCTTGGCGATGGCCCCTGCTACCTCTCGCTCGACAAGACCGGCAAATATCTGTTCGTGGCGAACTACTCCTCCGGCAGCATTGGCGTTTTTCCGATTCTTGCCAACGGCCGTCTGGGCCAACACACCTCCGCGGTTCAACACCAGGGTTCCGGCCCCAACAAACAGCGCCAGGAAGGGCCGCACGCCCATTGGATGGAGGCTTCGCCCGACAACAAATTCGTCCTGGCCGCCGATCTGGGTCTGGATGAAATCGTCAGCTACCGCTTCGACGCCGCTAAGGGCACCCTCACACCCAATGATCCGCCGTTCGCCAAGCTTGCTCCCGGCGCCGGACCGCGCCACGCCACATTCTCGCAGAACGGCAAGTTTTTCTACGTTGTCAGCGAACTAAACTCCACAATCACTGCGTTTGCCTATAACCCGGCGAACGGCACCCTCAAGGATTTCCAGGTCGTCGCCACTTTGCCCAAGGGTTTCCAGGATCGGAATGACACAGCAGAGATCGCCGTCCATCCAGACGGCAAGTGGCTTTTCGTTTCCAATCGCGGCCACGACAGTATCGCTGTCTTTGCGGTCGATCCCACGAGCGGAATGCTTCGTGCAGCCGGCGATTTCCCAACGGGCGGCAAGGAACCTCGCCACTTCGTCATTGATCCCTCTGGGCGCTTCCTTCTTGCTGAAAACCAAAACTCCAATTCCATCGTTGTCCTTCGCATCGACCCCGCGACCGGTTCGCTAACGCAAGTCTCCAGGACCGACGGCGTGCCCTCGCCCGTCTGCTTGGCGTTCCTCTCGAACATGTAGCGCAGGGAGAGTCCGCGAGCCCTGCGGCTTTTCTCTTGGGTCTCTTGCCCTGTTCCTTGCTTCACGCTCCCGGCAGTTCTCTAGCGCCAGGGAGCAGGCCAAATCAGGGCATTCCCATCAGCCGGCAATTCGATATGATCGGGTCGAAGTATTGCAGGCGCCGTGCCGCTTGCTCCACTCGACCATGGCCATTCCGCGACCGTGGATGCCAAACCTGCTTTCACAGGGTTTTGATGGCTGTATTCCACCTTCTCCCAAAAATCACGCACTTTCCTGCAGGCAAAATCAAAGAAACGCGGTTGCCAGATGGGTCCGCTTGAAGCGCGAGCTTTGTGCAAGGTCGCAGCGCTCATGCTCTTCGGGTCTCGCAAAATGTCGGTTCCTGTTGTCTCCCTTGGATACAACAAGAGGTGCAGATCGGTAGGCAGGATGACATAGGAGAACAAGGAAAAATCGCGGGAACTGCGTATGGCTTTCAAATCATGCAGGACAAGAGTGCGCTCGGCAGGTGAAAGCGGTGAACATTGTGGAACCAAGTTCGTGGAAACGAAGAAGAAGCGGTGGGATTGTTCAATTCGGCGCAGGCGGGACATGCGACATATGATATATTACTATAATATAAACTACAACAGTGTAAAACGAGAGAGCGCGTATCCCCAAAAGCAAGAACCAGCGAACCCAAGAGAAAAACCGCAGGGCTCGCGGACTCTCCCTGCGCTACATGTGCGTCACACGGGCTCATAAATCACGATTGCGCTTGGCGCTGGATGGGGTACAATCCCCGCCGATATGGCCAAACGAAAAGCGAAGAAAGCTGCGCGGCACCGGAGCAGCCGCAGAAGGTCTAAAAGCGTGAAGGTCGTGAAGCTTCCCAAGCACGCGGTGACGCTGGTGGTAATTATGCGCGCCAAGGAAGGGCAGGAGCCGCTCTTGGAAGCGGAGCTGCACGCGCTCGTAGCGCCGACCCGCCGGGAAGAGGGCTGCTTGCAATACAATGTCCACCGCTCGACGGACCCGCCGGGGCAGTTTTTTCTCCATGAAGTGTGGGAAACACGGGAACATCACACCGCGCATACCCGAACGTCACATTTCCTCCGCTGGAACGCCCGCAAAGATTCGCTGCTGGCCGCCCGCGAAGCCACCTTCTGGCAGCAGATCGCATAGAAAGCAGCTACTTGCCGAAAAGCTAATCCTAGAGCTACATTAAGTGAGTCCAACTGCGGCAGCTTTTCTGTTTTTATTTTGTCCGTCGCAAGCTTGTTCGCTTCTCGAAAGAGAGCTTGTAATGCACTCCTGTTCAGCGCTATTCACTCAATCGGAGCGCATGCCAATTGTTTTGGGAGTTTTGTTTTTAGGGACTGCGATTGTTCTGTCGCTCCTAGCTTCTGCAGTTTCCTGGCACTGCCATCGTGAGTGGAAGAAGAATCGCAGTCGAGGTCCGAGGGCGCCCTTTCGTTTCCCGTTCTCAAAAAAACTGGAGTCTTCCGTATTAACCTCAGGTGCGATCATCTGTTGGACAGCAGCCATCCCAGAGTGGCGGTTTCGCGCGTTATGTGGTGGAATCGGCCTTTTCTGGGCAATACAGACGATCTACACGCTCAAGACCGGGACTCCATCCACGCCAGATTAAGATCGAGCAAGTGTGCTCCACGTTGTGCCTACTAACACTCAAGCGCCTACTTTGAATTCCTGAAGCAGGCGTTCGCGGCCCCACACATACTTCAACTCTCCGGTCCGGCCAAGTAATACCCCGGTCGAGCGCGCACCTTCAATTCAGGGCGATCCACATCCACTTTGATTTCGTGATAACCGGCGGCATCGGCGTCGCTTGGGGCATACGTCAACGAATACTGCGAGTGCAATTCTCCACCAATTTCATCAATCACTTTCTCAATCGTTCGATCTTTCCACGTACTGACGTGCGCGCCGCCTGTTGCCACGGCCGCAATCTCCAGCTCGTGCGAAGTCACCTGATCTTTCGCGTGCTGCACGGCCCAAACCGCCAGCGCGAGCACGTCCACACCCTCCCTGCTTTGCATATCCGTTGTTGGCGTCTGTATTGTTCCTGGAGGTCCGGGCATGCCGAAAGTGCCCTCGGGAGTTGCGCTCGGCAAGGGATGGTAATCGGGTTTCTTCTGAAGATCGGCGCGCGTCGTCGAGAGTCCCACGGTATAAATTGTGATGTTGGCGAGTTGCGCCCGGCGCAACACTTCGCCCAACTTCGCCTCGCTTCCCGCGTCGTGCGCTTCTGACAGCACCAGCATGACGCGCCGCCTCAGCGGTTCACCCGCTTTCGGCGCTGCGCGGTTCGTAAGGAGTTCCACGCCCTTGGACATCGCGTCGAACAATTTCGCTCCGGAATAGCCTTCCTGCAGCTTGTTCATGGTGCGTTCCACGTCATCCGCGTTGGTCGTAAAATCCAGCAACGTTTGCACCGTGTCGTCAAATCCCACGATGGCCGTCTCGCCCGTTGGTCCGGTCACCTGCTGCGACACAAGAATCCCCATCTTGCGAATCTGCGGCAAGAGCGGCGAAATTCGCGAGCTTGTCTCGACCACCACCACCAGCGAAATGGCTTCACCACCCAGTTCAAAATGCGTGATGCGCTGTTCCGCGCCGTTGTCCGTGACGTGGAAGTCCTTGCTTTCCAGGTTGTGCACCATATCACCGCTTACATTTCGAACGGTCACGGGAACACTCACCAGAATGGTCCGCACTTTGAATTTTGCTTGCGGCGGCGCCTGCTGAATGGTCACGCCCGGAATGGGCGTCATGGGGCCTTCGGGCGCTTGTGCGTGAACCGCGGCAGCGCAAAAGCTCAAGGCGAATAAAGCGAGCAGCCTCGACAATTGTTGTGATTTTTCCATGGTTGGGTTCACGCTAACATAGTTGGCCTGAAAAACCCCCATGCAGGCGGAGTTCCGCAGAAGTTCGCCGCGTACTTGATTCGACGCACCGGGAGCCAAAGACGTTGCCGCGAGCCATGCGCGCTGCCTACAATCAAAGTTCATCTGAATTGGAGAATCGCTCATGCCCGACGGTAAACGCCTGAAGCCGCAACACGCCCCCAAGGCCCCGCACGAAGATCGCAAGTTCATGGCCAGCACGCCCGCGCGCCCCATCCGCATCCTGGGGGAGTACATTTACCCGCTAGCGCAGCTCAAGAAGGAAGGCATTGGCGACACCATTGTGATGTTTGGCTCAGCGCGCATCGAATCGCACGAAACCGCGGCGGCGCGTTACACGCGCTTGAAAAAGGAGAAACCGGGAAAGTTCGACGCAGCAAAATTAAAGCTTCATCGGACCGCCTTGCGCGACGCAAGAACCGCCCTGGAAATGTCCCGCTATTACGAAGAAGCGCGCCAACTTTCTCACAAAATCACCACCTGGGCCCTTTCCATGGGACAGAAGCCCCGGCGCTTTGTGGTGTGCTCCGGCGGTGGCCCGGGCATCATGGAAGCGGCAAATCGCGGGGCGTACGAAGCGGGCGGCAAATCAATAGGGTTGTCGATCGAACTTCCGCACGAGCAATTCGCCAACCCATACATCAGCCCCGAGCTTAGCCTGAATTTTCACTATTTTTTCATGCGCAAATTGTGGTTTGCGCAGCTCGCCAAGGCCCTGATCGTTTTTCCAGGCGGATTTGGCACCATGGACGAAATGTGGGAGATGATGACGCTTCTGCAAACCGGGAAAATGCATAAAAGCACGCTAATTTTGATCTACGGGCGCAAATATTGGGATGACGTGTTGAATCTGAAGGCCATGGTTCGCTGGGGCACCATCAACCAGGATGAGTTCGAGCAGTTGCGGTTTGCCGATACCGTGGACGAAGCCTTTGCAACGGTACGCGAGTCACTGGAAAAATTGAACTTGCCGGCAGATCCTGTCTTGCAGGCCTACTGAATTTTTTTCGTCCTATAGCTACTGCTATCTCCCTTTGTATCAACGCCACATCCGCGGCATGCGCCTTGCTCTATCGGGGGTGAGAACTGGTATAGTGTGTCGCGCGCTCCCACCCACCCGGGCGTCGCTAGCAATTGCCCACGGGAATCTACAGGAGAGTGAAAATGAGATGGATACGTTCTGTGCTGACTTGCATGGCCTTCGCTGCTGCGATTCTTTTAGCAGGTGCGACTGCTGTTCGAGCGGACGACTGTCAAAAGCGCATCGTTAAAGCCGACCACAAGCTTCATGAGGCTATAGACAAACATGGAAGGCAGAGTTCGCAAGCCGAACACTGGCGCCATGAACTGGCGGAAGCGCGCTCCTACTGCTGGGAGCACGGCCATCGCTGGTGGGACGAAGATGGACACCGCTGGCACACCGAGCGCGATTGGGATGATCACGACCATGACCATGATCATGACCACGACCACCACTGATATTCGCTTCCAGCCGTAAAACAAAAAGGGCGCCCTGCATTGAACAGGACGCCCTCATTACTTGCGAACGAATTATTGCGCCGGTACGTGCTCCTCCGCGCGCATAGCTTCAAACCGCTTGACCTCTTCCTGATCGTGCAGCAGCACCACCGGAACAACCCGCAACGACTGCTTGCAATGGTGGCACTGCACTCCTTCGCCCTGTAGGTCCTGCATGAAACCATCCGTGAAGCGATACTCGGCACGCTCGCGCCGCGCCTTCTTCCGGCTTTCCGCGCCGCAATGCGGACAAATGAATTCAATCACGTCCAACTGCGGATCGCGGTCCAGAGCCGCCCAGCCGGTGCGGCGCACGCCAACAACCTCTGGAATGAGCCTTTCCATTGGGTTTGACCTCCTTAGATCCACGTCCAACAAGTTAGATGCTCGGCAGGTTGCACTAGATGCGCCCGAAGAGAATCCCTGCCCCAATAAGCAGAAGAAGACGCAATTCATGGGGAACTTGTCGCGCTCCACGGTGTCCAATGCAATAGAGGACGCGCGCACCTCACATCCCTGCGAGCGCGGTGCCGGCCTCCTGTAGGCAACCACAGGAGGCTGGTGCCGCAAAATTTCCCCGTGGCTCGCGGGCCATTCTAGGGAGGTGTGTGATGAGATTCGAGCGAACAAATGTCGCCAAAGAAGGCCTGGTCTCTCTGAGGAATTGTTTCCTGGAAGGAAGCGCGGAAGAAGAAAGGGGAGCGCGCAAAGTGCGCCGCCGCGCCATCCTCACTTCCATCATTGTGCAGATACTTGTACTCGCTGCGCTGGTGCTGTATCCGATGTTGGGCCGCGGCGAACGACTCCCGCTCACGTTTGTCACGCCAACGGTTCCGTATTCGCATCATGTTGGGAATAGCGGGAAAACTGATACCCACCCTCGTGGCTCCAAGCCTACTCAGGCGTGCCACTTCTGCCAACCGCCTCGGATCCCCAAAGGAATCGTGACCATAGATCACAATAAGCCCGTGGGGGACAACACTGGACAGGACGGCCCTACCATTCCCGGTACGCAAGTTGGAGACAATATTCCGGGTACCCCATTTGCCCCTGGGTCTGAGAGCGTTCCGGTTAAGCCGCAACAGGAAGTGAAAACTCACGAAAACAAGCGCATCAGCATCGGCCATATTGAGCCAGCCATGCTGACCCGTCGCGTGGAACCCGTCTATCCAGCGCTGCCGCGGCAGTTGCACCGTGAGGGTCGCGTGGAACTGCGCGCCATCATTGCTACAGACGGCACGATCCAATCATTGGAAGTTGTTTCGGGTGACCCTCTCTTCTACGCTTCGGCGCTCGCAGCAGTTCGCGAGTGGCGTTACAAGGCAACTGTATTGGACGGGCAGCCCGTGGAAGTGGAGACGCAGATCAGCGTGATTTACAGGCTGAATCAATAAGCTGCATTGTGCACAGGCGTAATCAACAGATAACGAAGCAGTAGAGGCTCGCCGTCATTCCGGTCTCGCAAAGCGGGGCCGGAATGACATTTTTTGTTCTTGGATGGAACAGAGAAACCGTGGTCGCGGCGCGGCACCGTTTAAGTAATTGGTTCACCCGAGTAACGTGCGATCGCTTCACGGGAAAGATCACGCAACCTCACAATTTCCTGCACGTGGTGCGGACCACCATTGGGCATGGCCGCCGAAGGATAAATCGGGGGCGAAAGGGTAATCGTGACGCGCGTGGGGCGCGGCAAAAAAGTGCGATCGCGCAGAAACCGGCGCGTGCCTGCCAGCGATACCGGCACAACAGGCGTGCCCGTTGCCACCGCCCCGCGAAACGCTCCGAGCTGAAAAGGCCTTACACCTTCTTCCGGTACAAATGTACCTTCCGGGAAAACAAAGACGGAGTCGCCCTTCTCTAAGCAGTGCTCGATTTCATGCACCTGGTGCAGCCGCGAGCCAGCGTCATGGCGGTTGAACGAGAGATGCCCCATCTTGTTCAGGAAAGTTCCGATGAAGGGCATCGCGTTCACTTCGTCCTTGGCTACGAAGCGATATGACACACCCAGGCCCATCATCAGCGGCAGCACATCGAAGTAACTGGCGTGATTTGAGGCGTAGACCTTCGCGCCCGGAGTATCCATGTACTCCCCCCCGACAACCTTCACGCGAATGGCCACCAGGAAAAACAGAACCTTCAACGCCGCCGAAGTGAAGCGTCCCGCCGCTTTATGATCCTTGAATTGCTTCACCATCATCCACGTGGGCACAATCCACAAAATAAATACGACAATGAAATAAACGCCGTAGACCCTCTCAAACGCCGTTCGCAAGCCGCCCCAAATCGTGCGCAACACGCCTTTTACAGAGGAGCCCAAACCCAGCCGCACGATCTGGAACCACGCCGGGGGTTTTGGGGCCGTCAGCGTGCCTGCTACGTAGAGTTGCTTGGTTTCATCGCGGCGCAATTTGCCGCTGGATGTTTTCGGGATACTGCCGGGCGGAATCAACTCCACGCGATCTGGAGGAAGACCCAGCCCTCGTGAAACCTGGTCCGTGATCTTCGCGGCAATCGCCGCGCGGCTGGCCGCCTGCGTTTCGCGGGATTCAGCGACGATCACCAGCTTCTCTGTGCCGCTATCCTCATCCTTCAACCCGAACGCTACCACGCAGCCTTTGCGAATTCCCTCAACGCCCGATGCCAATCCTTCTACTTCGTGCGGATAGAGATTGCGCCCGCCTTTGATGATGATGTCTTTTACGCGGCCGGTGACGTAGATTTCACCCTCGGCGCGATAGGCGCGATCTCCAGAATTCAACCAGGGGTATTCGTCCGACGACTTTGCCGGGCCGCGCGGGAAGAGTTGCTCAGTCGCTTCGGGGTTGTCGTAGTACCCCTTCGTGGCCGAGGGGCCGCGGAACCACAGAAACCCCTCCATGCGGTCGGGCAGTTCGTTACCTTCGGCGTCCACGATCAAAACATCGTGGCCCCCAAGAGGCTTCCCCGAGGAAACGAAGGAGATGTTCCCCTCCACGCCTTCGTCCGAGGATTCAGGAACGGCGCGTCCTTGCATTGTAAAAGCGTCACGCTGAACGCAATCCACTCGCGGCCCGCGATCCAGAGGTGGAACAGTTACTCCCAAACAGGCTTCCGCAAGGCCGTAGACAGGCAAGAGTGCCTCGCGCCGGAAGCCGATTTTTCCAAAGCGCTGAGCAAAACGCTCGAGCGTTTCCGGATTAACTGGCTCCGCGCCATTCAGGGCCCTGCGCCAGGAGCTGAGGTCAAGCCCTTCCATCGCTTTGTCGGAAACCTTACGCACGCAAAGCTCGTAGGCGAAATTAGGAGCAGCAGCGATGGTGCCTTTATGTTTGCTGAATGCCTGTAACCAGCGCTCGGGACGCGTCAAAAATGCCATCGGCGACATCACCACCACGGGGAGACCATGAAGGTACAAGGTAAGCCACGCGCCAATCAGCCCCATGTCGTGGTAAAGCGGCAGCCAGGTTACGCAGAGATCTCCGGGGCCCAACTCGACGGCTTGCGCCAGCGCGCGCATGTTTGCCAGAAGATTCGCATGTGTCAGGACTACGCCCTTCGGGTTGCCCGTGGAACCCGAGGTGTACTGCAACAGAGCGATGTCGCTGCCCTTGCGCATGCGGCCGCCCGTAAGGAACGTCGGCAATGCTCCGGGCGCAGGGGGCGGCTCTTTTTCGGCGGCTTCCAGCAATTTCCCCGCGTCCACTACCCCCAACAGCGATTTCACGCGCGGCTTCAACAGTTTGGCAACGGCTTCCGCGCGCCGAAACGTCAACAGCATGCAAACTCCCGCGTTGTTCAATATGGCGGATTGCCGCTCCGCATACTCCTCAATGCGGTCCGCGCGGAATGGCGGGTAAATAGGCACGGGAATGGCGCCCGCCAAGAGAATCCCGGTGTAACAAATAAAAAACTGCCTCGAGGTAGGTAGCATCAGGGAAACACGTCCCCCCGCCGGCACGCCGCGCCGCGATAGTTCTTCGGCGCATTTTTGCCCAGCGCTGAACAGTTCCCCAAAGGTCAATGTCCATTGACGCTCACCGTGTTCATCGTCCTCGGTAATCAGCAGATGCACGCGCGCGGCATCGTGAATCCCGCGGGACCGGATCACATCGATAAGAGTCTCAGCTGTTTCGACGATGGAATCCGCAGTTTCCGTCTGTTGCTTCCGCTCTGTCACCGCGGCTCGCAACGCAGACATTTCTTCTTCTTCATTCGCAGGCGCGCCGGGAGCCGTCAAGATGGCCCGGCTGAGCTCTTCCGGTGTGCTTGCTTCCGCGGCGAGCGTATCGGGTAGACGCACGCCAAAGGCGTCTTCCAGACGCGTCAGAAGTTCCACGCGCTCGAGGCTGCCTAGCCCCAAATCGCGGTCGAGATTGGAAGTTATGGAAAGCTGCGGAAGCGCGCCGTGGCTGCCAAGCTCCTCAAGTAGTCCGCGCACCACGCCCAGCACACGTTCGCGTACCCCCGGCAGGTCCAAATGCGTGGAAGATGTCGCCAAGATTTCCCCTGAATAGTGGGCTTCGCGAGAGGCTAACACGCGCTGCGGCGATTTGCCATCTCGAGCGTACCACTCCGAGCGTCGAGCGGACCTATAAGCCTTTGCGACTCCTAGGCCCCGCGGGACTTCGCCCCGTATCCTGGTGGAAGCAGCGTTGTGGACAAATCGACGCCGGTCAAATCCACTTTGCTTAAATCCGTTTCGCGCAGGATCGTGATTCCCATATCCGCGCCAGAAAACTTCGCGCCATCCACACGGGCATCGCGAAAATTGGCATTGCGCAGCAACGCGTTCTGAAAATTGGCGTTGCTCAGGTCGCAGCGGAAGAACTCCACGCCGCTGGCCTGCGCTCCCGTCAGGTCCGCGCCAGGCAAGACCGCCTCGGTCATGTCGGTATTGCGCAAATCGGCATTGCGCATCCGTGCCCCGGTAAGGTCCGCACCCGGAAGCCGCGCGCCGCGGAGGTCGCTACCTTCAAAATTGGCGTTCCTTAAGATGGCGCCCGCAAGGTTAGTCTTTGTAAAATCCGCACGAGAAAGGTCCGCGCCGGTGAGGTCGGCGCGTGCTCCACCTTCCTTCCCGCTGAAGAATCGCTCGTGCGCTTCCAGGATGGAGGCCACGCTCTTACCGCTGTGTTGGATGCCTTTGAGTTTGCGAAGTCCCATGATTTCGTATTTTCTCTCGCTGCTTGAGTATTCTCCTATTTTACCGGAAGGAGCGCCGCGCAGGAAACGCTTACGCCCGGCCATGGGGTTTGCTTGAGCAGTGGGCGGGGGCACGGAGTATGCTAGTTACTGCAGCGTCCAGGCTGCAAAAGAAAGGGAATCGATGCTAAGGTTTTTGCTCCTCGGCGCGATGTTCGTCACGGCATTCCCCGTCTGGGCGCAGGTGGACGAGATTGTAGCCAATCTATCTGGCGGGCGCGTCATCGTCCATGTTGCGCGCGACTCGATCATCTTTGGGGCCATCAGCCATCCACAGGAAGCCAATGGCGTGCCTCCCCGAGTGGCTGCCATGGACGCGGGGCACATCGGGATCTTCTTTGGTGCACAGGAATGGCAAGTACCGGCCCAGCCGCGGCCCATCCGTCTGGACCGCGACATCGAGCATGTTAGCCGGCCAGATACGCACTATTCCCAACCGGCGGGCGGGGCTGAGAGCGATCTCGAACAACTCGGGGTTATCTTCCTCGAAAAACTTCGTCCGCTGGTCACCCAGCTGCACCGCAAGATTGACTTGAAGCCAGATGAACCGTTGCTGGAAATCGTGCTGATTGGTTACGCGCCACAAGGCTACGGGCCGGAGGTCTGGCTGGTTGAGTATCGCGTGGAACAGGCGTCCATCAGCTCTCAACCGGATTATCTGGACACGCACCCGTTACGGCCACGCTTTACGCAGCTATATCCTCCGGAAAAGCACGAGGCCCACACCCTGGTGGAGGTGCAATTCCCAAACGACTCGCCCGAGGTGCCGCTCTTAGGGCTGATTCAACAGAACGATCCTCGAATCGCGCGCCTGAAGTCCTCTGAGCCCAAGTTTGCAAAAGTGGTCGAGTTGATCGAGCGCGGCCAAGCACAAAAGGCTGACGCCAAAGATTCCGCCGATTTCATGCGCGCGTTGTTGCCCCTACTGGCAGGTAAAGCAAACTTTTTCGAGGGAACGATGAGCGAGAGCAGCAGACTAGAGTGGATCGTGCCGCCCGAGGAGCCTGTCGATAAAGAAAAACTGGCGGAGGACAAAAATCGGCCGCCGGACGCGCCGACTCTGCAGCGCAAACCGATCCCTTAGGAATTCACCTCATCCTTTGGCTGTTTCTGCGGCGATTGCACCACGATCGCATCGCCAGGCTGCAAGGCGCCGCCGCGCAGAACCCGGCAAAGCATGCCGCGGCGCCCCTGCAACTCCCTTTGCAAACCCGGACGGATGGTTTCCATCAGCTCACAAGGTTCGCAAATGGCGCTCACTTCCAGAATTGCGTCACCTACCTGCAATATCTGACCAACCTGCAACGCGTTGACTTCCAGACCCTCTGTGGTGATGTTTTCCCGCGTGATTCCAGGCGTCAGTTTCATGCTCTGAAGCGTCTCTACATCCACCAGCAGCACCTGGCGTTTGCCGCCCGGGCGAGCGTGTGCGCAGCTTTCCAGGCCGAAATTCTCGACCACGCGAACGGAAAAGAGCTCTTCCATCGGCGAGTGGCGCTTTGGTGAACGGAAGAGATGCAGGACCTTAGCCAATCTTGATTAGTCCCCTGCTGCCGAAATTTGCTGGGCGTGTCGGCCGATATCCTTGCGATAGTGCATGCCATCAAAATGAATCTTCGCGGCGGCCTCATAGGCTTTCTGAAGGGCTTCGTGCAGCGAATCGCCGGCGGCGGTTACACCCAAAACCCGCCCACCGCTTGTAACAATGGCATCGTCTTGGCGCCTCGTTCCCGCGTGTAGCACCTTTACGTCGGGGACCTGAGCCGCTTCGGCCAGCCCCGTGATCTCTTTGCCGCTTTCAAACTTTCCCGGGTACCCGCCGGAAGCCAGCACCACACAAGCACTTGCGCCGCGCTTCCATATCAGCTTGGCGGGGTCCAACTTCCCTACCGCGACGTCTGCAAGCACTTCCGCCAAGTCAAAATCCATGCGCGCGGCGATGGCCTGCGTTTCGGGATCGCCCAGTCGGCAATTGAATTCCAGCACCTTGGGCCCATTCTTCGTCAGCATGAGGCCCACGTAAAGGAACCCTTGATAGTGCAAACCGTCCTTCGCAAGGCCTCGCAGTGTCGGTTCCACGATTGTGCTTTGAATTGTCTCGCGCAATGCCTGGGGCAGAAGTTCGTCCGAGGAATACGCTCCCATTCCGCCGGTATTCGGCCCCTGATTATTGTCGAAGGCGCGCTTGTGGTCCCGAGTGGGCACGAGAGATGCGCAACGCTCGCCGTCCGTCAGAAGGATAAACGATAGCTCATTGCCTTCCAGGGTCTCTTCGAGCAGGATGCGTTTGCCGCCGGCGCCCAATTCATTTCTTTCCATCACGCGCTCGATAAATCCCGTAGCCTCATCGGGACCATCCGCCAAAAACACCCCCTTCCCTGCGCAAAGACCATCGGCCTTGATCACAATGGGCCAATCCACCGAACACAATGCTGAATAGGCAGCACCTGGCGAATCGTAGGAGCCAAGCATCTCCGCCGTAGGAATGTTGTGGCGCAAGAGAAATTCCTTGGCGAAGATTTTGCTTCCTTCAAGTTGCGCGGCTTGCCGTGATGGGCCCACCACGGCGAGCCCGCGTTGCCGGAAAGCGTCCGTCAAACCATTAACCAGGGGAAGTTCCGGCCCGACGACCGTCAAATCGGTGGAAAGCTTCTCGGCCAGCGCCAACAAAAATGAAACATCCCCCGCATGGGCGGCGACGCATTCTGCCTCAGAGGAAACTCCTCCGTTACCGGGCGCACACCAAATCTTTTCGACACGCGCGCTCTGCCGGAGTTTCCACACGAGCGCGTGTTCGCGTCCGCCGCCGCCAATCACCAAAACTTTCATGAAATTCGCCTCGCAAGTCCGCCCTTCGAACCATAGTCTGCCAGTCAAGGTGTGTCAATTGGGCTCAAATTATTATCTACCACGTCCCACTAGCATCTCTGCGTGGCAGGGTTTATTTCGAGATCTCCCGCGTTACGAATACGTCAAGCTAACTAACTAGCGTCACCTGTACTTCGGTATCCCGCTCTTTCCCTGCGACGCACTTAATCTGGGACCACGGATTACAGGCGATTGGAACGGAGCCAGAGCTTCGGGAGAATAGGATGCTGATTCCTTTACGTCACGAGAGCATGCGCGGCCGGCGTTGGCCCGTCATTACCTTTGCCCTTATTGGCTTGAACCTACTGATCTTTCTCATCTCTCACGGCCCGATTGAGGACCAAATCCCGCAGCGCACGGAGGTCCGTGTTCACCTGATCATTCTTTCGGCCATGCATCCCGAACTCACAACCAGTGGTCAAGCCTCGGACTTTATCGCCAACCTGAAAAACTCTCTTGGTGACAAGTGGGATTTAATCGCGGCGCCGTCGCGGAGCGTGGAAGATTCCTGGGATGCCCACATTCGCCAAATCCAGGATCCTACCGAACTCCAACAGGATATGGATGAACTTTGCCAGGAATTTGACGCCGCCGAGCAGGCCTCCATTCTCAACAAATACGCGTACGTTCCCGCCCATCCCCGCGCGATTTCCTATATCACCGCGAATTTCCTGCATGGTGGTTGGCTACACCTGATTGGCAATATGTGGTTCTTGTGGCTGGCGGGATTCATCCTGGAAGATACCTGGGGCCGCGTGATCTATCCACTCTTCTACTTGGTCGCGGGCGCCGCGGCGCTGCAGTTCTACGGTTGGTGTGCCCACGGAAGCTACATTCCCCTCATCGGTGCGTCCGGAGCTGTTGCGGCGCTGATGGGCGCATTCCTGGTGCGCTTCCCAAAGATGAAGATCGAAATGATGCTCTTCTTGCTTATCTTTCGGGTGCGCTTCAAGGCCGCCGCCTACTGGTTGCTCCCCGCGTGGCTCGCTATGGAGTTCTTCTACGGATCGGCGTTCGGCACTTCCTCTCCAGTCGCCCATTGGGCGCACGTAGGAGGATTTGTATTCGGCATGCTTGGTGCGTTTGCCTTGCAGAAGTCCGGGCTCGAGCAAAAAGCGAACGATGCCATCGAATCCAAGTTAAGTTGGACCGGCGATCCGGAAGTAGTGCGCGCTTCTGAAGCTATGGATCAAGGCAAACTAGATGAAGCGGCCAGCATCCTCCAGAAGCATGTAGCCGCAAATCCCAATTCCCTGGATGCACTGAATCTCTTACAACAAGTACACTGGCGCCGGCAGGACATGTCCGCTTATCGTGACGCCACCGTGCAACTATGCCAGCTCTACCTCAAGAATCAGGATGCGGACGGTGCTTGGCGCTCCTTTGAGGAATACCAAAACGCTGGTGGTGACAAGATGCCTGCGGCAACATGGCTGGAGATAATCCGCTCCATCGAAGCACAGCAGCATTTTGATCGTGCCGTGTCGGAGTATGAAAAGCTGGCAGCGGCGTACCCTACAGAACGACAATCGCTCCTGGCACTGATGGCGGCGGGCCGACTGTCTCTTAAGCAACTCAACAGGCCCACAGACGCGCTACGGCTCTATGAAGCGGCATCCCGCTCAACTGTGCCTCATCTCGATTGGGATGCGAATATTCAAGCAGGAATCGAGAATTCCAAGAAGGCGTTAACCACAATCCCCGCATAGGCCAATTCAAGCACCGAGCGAGTTAACTGTTATATGTTCATTTAATGGTTAGGCATCTGCCAAACATCCACTACTGACTGGCCCCACGATCGCGAAGCTCTTTAGTTGTTCGCCACCGCTCGGATAGGAATTGTCACACTAGCGGCCGCCTCTGATGACGCCAGCATGTGGCAACGCCCATCGAAGATTCCGCCTGGGTCGACAACCATGCAAGGTGAGTGAACTTCTCCGGTAACAACGCCCTTGGGTTGAATCTCCACGCGACCTCTAGCGAAAATGACGCCGTCAAAGCGTCCAGCAATGACGACGCGATTCCCCTCGATCTGCCCTTCGACTTTCGCGTTTTCCCCGAGGATCACCGTTTGTTCAGAGATGATGTTCCCCTTGATGTGTCCGTCAATTCGAAATGTTCCTGTGACCGTGAGTGTCCCTTCGAGCGACACGCCCTGATCAATAAATCCGGTCCATTCTTCACTGGCAGCATCGTTCGATGTGCCGGGCCACTTCCATGACATGTGTACTCTCCGTATTCTTGCTCATTCCAATGTAGCGTGAACGGGCGAGAAGTCAACGCACGTTACGAGCTGAGTTGTCGAATGAACTGCCTGAACGTTGGTGCAGTTGCTGAGCGCTTTTGCGGCTCGAACTTACTTCATCAGGCGATCGTAGATCCCCATGAGCTGGGCGTCGTCGTAGAATTCCAAGACAAGCTGGCCGGGCCGGAGTTTTGTTTTCTGTCGCAAGAGAATCTTCGTTCCAAGATGCCGCTGCAATTCCTCGACAGCTTCGCGAATGTTGGGATCCAGATGGACTTCCGTGGGGTGCTTCGCTCCTCGCGAGTGCCGTGACGCCAGGTGTTCAATTTGACGAACTGTCAAGCCACCGCGAGCGGCGCGCTGCGCATAGCGCATGCGCAGTTGCGGTTCCGGGACGGCGAGAAGAGCGCGGCCGTGGCCTGCGGTCAGTTTTCCTTCTTCGATCCAGTCCTGAATCGTGGACTCCAGTTTTAGTAGCCGGATAGCGTTAGCCACGGTCGCACGATCTTTGCCGGTGCGCTCGGCCACGGATTCCTGCGTAAGCTGAAACTCGTCCATCAACCGCTCAAACGCACGCGCCTGTTCGATAGCGTTCAAGTCTTCGCGCTGGATGTTTTCAACCAGCGTCATCTCCAACGCTAGCTCATCCGATACCTGGCGAACAATCGCAGATGCTTTTGTGAGGCCCGCCCGTTGCGCAGCACGCCAACGGCGTTCGCCTGCTATTAACTGAAAACGTAAACCGATTGGCCGCACGACAAGAGGCTGTATGATGCCACTTGTTTTGATCGAGCGCGCCAGTTCATCCAGCGCTTCTTCGCGGAATCTTGTGCGTGGCTGGTACGGACTGGGATCGATCAGGTCGATGTCGATCTGCAGCGGTCCCGACAGTGTGGGACTTAGTGCAGGGGTTGCTGCGGCTGCAGCACCGCCCGAGGAGTGCCCAACGGGATTTGCCTGTGGAATATTGGGCGCGGCCGGTGATGCTGAAGGCGGCGGTTCAGGCTCCCGAATGAGCGCTCCGAGCCCCCGCCCCAACGCGTTTCTCGGCATTGGCAATAACCTCCTGGGCTAACTGCATATACCCCTCAGCGCCCTTACTATGTATATCATAGAAAATAATAGGCTTACCAAAACTAGGTGCTTCGGCTAAGCGGACGTTACGTGGAATCACGCTTTGGAAGACCTGGGTACCGAAGAAGCTTCGCAGATCCGTCGCAACCTGTCTCGAGAGAGTTGTCCGCTCGTCGAACATCGTGAGTAGAATGCCTTCGATCTCCAGGCTGGGGTTTAGGGTACGCCGAATGCGCATCAGAGTATCGAGCAATTCCGATACACCCTCCAGGGCCAAATATTCGCACTGTATGGGAACCATCACAGCATCCGCAGCGACTAGGGCGTTAAGCGTCAATAGATCGAGGGCGGGTGGGCAATCCAGGAGTATGAACTTGTAATTGGGGCGCACGTCTTGCAAGAAGGCTTGCAGCTTGTATTCGCGGCCCTCAGCCATTACAAGTTCGACAGCCGCCCCCGCAAGGTTCTTGTCGGCTGGGAGGACATCCAAGCCTTCGACCTGAGATTTCTGCACCAGTTTCTCGAAAGCTTCATTCAGGATTAGTGCATGGTACAGCGTTCTGCGAGCGGGATCTTTCTGAAACCCAATAGCAGCCGTTGCATTGGCTTGGGAATCACAATCAATTAAGAGAGTGGATTGTTCGGCGGTGGCGAGGCAGGCCGCAAGATTTACAGCGGTTGTAGTCTTACCTACCCCACCCTTTTGGTTTGCAACCGCAATGACCCGGGCCAAGATGGTCCCCCAACAATGTGAAAATATCAGACGTAATTGCAGGACGCAAGTTGTTTCACGTGGAACATAGGATGAGCTGCGGATATCTTGTTTGAATGTGGGACTCGTCCGCGAAATAGGCCGAGCTCGCACTCGACGAAACAAACCAGGCTCAGAAGCAATTCTCGCCACCCAGAGCGCTGGGTCCTAAATGAGCTGTTCCACGTGGAACAGCGCGAGAACAAGACGTGCTGTTGGCCCACGGCCACAATTGCAGGGCGTCATGAATTCGGTGTTCCATCTGGAACAAGCTCCCCAGTAGTTTCGTTGATACGAAGCAGTGGTCAGCGGTAGGTGTTCAAGGTCGGCATCTCGGCGCGGGATACCGAAAAAGAAAGACATCTCCCAAAGACGCGACTGTTCCACATGGAACATCCTGACCATGAGAACTCAACAAGCTGAGTTTTCGCAGCAGGAAATAGTGAAAGTCTTTTGTTATGAAGTCGTTACGCCGACAACTGAGCTCTTTTTCTGACCCACAAGCAAATATCGCCGCAAAGACTGCGGAACGGCGATGGGCTCCTGCCATTCCCATCGCTCACACTTCCGAATCTCGTCAAGATCGCGGCCGCCAACCCACAAGATCACGCGCGAAGCCGCCACATGGTCCGAGGCGGCCCACTCGAGAAACGGACCGAACTCTCCGAGGGCACGAGAGCAAACAAAGTCCATGGGTGCCAACTCTTCTCCCAAGTCCTCGTAGCGATTTATTAACACCCGCGCGTTTTGAAGCCCGAGCTCGCGGATCACCTCCGCCAGAAAAGTGCCTTTCTTGATGTTCGATTCAACAAGCGAAATCTCCAGTTCGGGGCGCAGAATCTTCAAAGGAATTCCGGGAAAACCGGGACCGGAACCGATGTCAGCGAGTCGACCACTTTCGACTGGAACAGCGACGGCGGCAAACATCGATTCACAGAAATGACGATATAGTATCTCCAGTGGATCGCGAATAGCGGTCAAATTCAGTTTCTCGTTCCAGTGCCGCAGTATCTTTATATATTGTTGAATACAAATGATTTGCTGTTCATTCAGAGATACCTGAAACTCGCCCAACGCGCGTCGGATCGTCTGTTCGGAGATAGGCTTTTCGACCTCTGTTGACATAAGAGTAATTATCCTGTACTGCCCGGATTTTGCCTCACTTCTCGTCTTGCTCGGGCCCTTCTAACAAGTATCGCGGCCCTGCAATTCCCGCAACAAGATCCACTGCGGTGTGCATCATCAACACTGGCACGAGCGTACCGTATGCCAGACGAACGACTCCGAAAACAACTCCCATTACGAACGTGCCCAAAATTCCGCCCCGCCCTTGATAAGCGTGGGCCAAACCGAAAAGACTCGCTGTTAGAAATACCACCGCCCAGACAGGGATTCCCAGCCTGACAAGACTAGCCATCGCAAAACCGCGGTACAAGAATTCCTCGCAAACACCGGCGGTCACGGCGAGCGCGAAGTACGGGGCCAGTTCCACGGAATTGGCCGGAAGAATTCGCTTGGCGATCGCGCGCATCAGTTCCGGTGTCTTGCCGGAGGTTTTTCCGACCCGGCGAAGATTCAACCAGTGCAATCCTCCGATCAGAATGGCGAGGCCAATGCTCTCGAAAATAGTCCCGACGTTGACTTGATTCGTCAGACCCAATGCGCCTGCCGACAACCCTCGCGAAAGGGCGCGCCACGTGACAAGCGCAGTGATGCCCCACTGCCCAGCGATGGTTGAGCCATATAAGACGAGTTTTTCCTTAGTGCTGACGCAGGGAAGCGCGAGGAGCTTCTTCAATCGCAAAGCGCCTCGCCAAGGCACGACAATTCCGAGAAAGACAAAAATCAGCCAGAAGTCCCAAGGCATCGGCTGATAAGAACACTTTATTGGCAATTCTTGCAAGATGTCGCGAGTACTAAGTTTCTAGACCGAGGCGAGCAAGAAGCCACCGGCATGGCTATAATCGAAGCGCAGTACAGCGAGGTGTGGCTTGACCGACTCCGTGAAGCTTACGGCGATGGTCAAGGCAGCTGGTTGAGCGGCCAAGCTGAGTCCCGGGACGCTGGACTCAATACTGCGGCGCCTGCCACTGCCAACTGATCCAAATGTGCTCGTTGGTTTCAGCACCAACGACGATGCAGGGGTGTATCTGCTCGCGGAAGGATTGGCGCTGGTCCAGACGGTGGACTTTTTCACGCCGATTGTGGACGATCCGTTCACGTTCGGACAAATTGCCGCCACGAATTCGTTGAGCGATGTCTACGCAATGGGCGGACGACCGGTTTCCGCGCTCTCCATTGTTGGGTTCCCCGAAAAAGGAGACCCGGCCATCTTGGAGCAGATCCTGCGCGGCGGGCTGGCCAAGATGGCTGAAGCAAAGTGCACCGTCATTGGCGGGCACTCAATTCGCAACGACGACATTCAATTTGGTTATGCCGTCACCGGCGTAATCAATCCTTTGCAAATATGGCGAAATGTCGGCGCGCAGATAAATGACATCTTGCTGCTGACAAAATCGCTGGGTACCGGTGTAATCTCCACAGCTCTGAAAAGTGGGCGGGCCGAAAAGGCTTCAATGGAAGCGGCGATTGCTTCAATGACACAACTCAATCGCGCCGCGGCCGAAGCTTTGCACGAACTGGAAGCGCAGGCAGGCAAACGCTGCGCGCACGCTGCCACCGACGTTACCGGGTTCGGATTGCTGGGGCACGCTCGGGAAATGGCTTTGGGAGACGCAGCCTCAGGAATTGCGCAGGTAGCGCTCGAAATTGTTGCCGCGGATGTCCCGTTGCTGCCAGGTGCGCTTGATGCTGTGCGCCAGGGAATGATTCCCGGCGGGTTGAAAAATAATCGCGAGTTTTTGGGTGATTGCGTTGAATTTGCCGCGCAAGTGCCGCAAGAGAATCGCGCATTACTCTTCGATCCACAGACTTCCGGCGGTCTTTTGATCGCGCTTGCCCCGGAACAGGAAGAGGCAGCACGCGGAATTCTCGAGCGTCACGGGGTGACCGCCAAGCGCATCGGGCGCGTCGTGCCGAAATCATCCAAACTGCTGTTGGTTATCTGAAGGCAAAGGCGACGGGCAAACATTGGACACAATCACACATGGAATTGCCGGCGCGCTCATCGGTAAGGCCGTCTTCGGAGGACGAGACCTCTTCTCGCCACGGTCTTTGAGCCGCCAGCGCGTCATCACCTGGTCCCTTATGTTGGGCGCCATTTTTCCCGACTGCGACGTAATTCGCGATTTCTTCTCGCACAATGCCTTGCTCATGCTCACCTGGCATCGCAGTATCACGCATTCGTTGCTGTGCCTGCCGATCTGGGCGGCGATCCTGGCGGGGCTCACACGTCTATTAGCGAAACGGCTGAACTGGGAAGTTCCTTCGTTCATAACATTGTGCGGTATCTGGGCAATCGGAATACTCAGCCACATTCTTCTCGATCTCGCGACAACGTTTGGCACGATGATTTGGTCGCCGCTCCAGTGGTCCCGTCCTGCCTGGGACATTCTTTTTATTGTGGACTTCACGTTTACCGCCATCTTGCTGATCCCGCAGTTCCTGGCCTGGACTTACGCAGACCCGTCGCGTGTCCAGTGGCGAGCAGTGCTGATGTGGCTGATATTCCTACCTGCGCCGTTCGTCGTCGCCAAAATTGCGCAAAATGTGGGCGCGCCGATTTCTGACGCGACCATTCTCACCGCAGCTGTGCTGATTACCGCGTTGTTTCTGCTCCCAACAGTGCGCGGCCGGGGTTTGCACGTGGCCTACGCCAATTGGAATCGCGCTGGTTTCCTTCTTGCGTTGAGTTATCTTGTCGCGGCAGGCTACGCACATCACGTGGCGTTTGGTCGTGTCCAACAGTTTGCTGCGCAAGAAAATTTGCAAGTGCAAGCAATGGGCGCGTTGCCTTTGCCGCCGTCACTCTGGAGATGGGACGGGTTGGTGAGTGCTCCGCGTGGGGTGTACGAGATTCGCATGGACTTAAGCGAAGGGTTGTTCCGTAAGCGCGCGTCGGACGGGGAATATTCCGGCCCGAAGGTGATTGAGCACACTTACTATCCTGACGCGCTACCCAATCCGTGGATTGAAGAGGCGCGGCAATTACCGGAGGTACAAAAGGTTTTGTGGTTCGCGCGGTTTCCGGTAACTCGCTTTCACATGGAAGGCGATGAAGCCGTGGTGGAGTTCTCCGATTTGCGCTTTCCGCACATACGGCCAGACCGGCCCGCATCGTTCACCTATCGCGTGCGATTTTCAAACACGGGAAGCGTGATGGAGCAAGGCTGGGTCCGCCGGTGAGGCGGGTCCAGCGCTAAGGTTTGGCTGGATGAATTACCACCTGGCGCTCTTCGCCCATGCCAACACTTTCGGTGCGCACGCCGGGCATATCTTTTAGCGTGAGATGCACAATGCGGCGTTCCCGCGAAGACATGGGGTTCAGCCGGAATGGCTGCTTCGAAGTCTGCACTCGCTCCGCGGCGACGCGTGCGGTCATGCGCAACTCCTCGAAGCGCAGGGCGCGAAAACCGCCGCAATCCAGATGAAGCTTTTCATGAAAAGTAGGTTCAAGATTCAAAGCGCGAAACGCAAGATGTTCCAGGGCTTTTAAGACCTCACCGCCGCGCGCCATGAGGATTTCTTTGTCCCTTCCGTCAAGGTCGGCGAAGATCTCGGCTGTGCCTTCTTCCGAGCCCTCGCCTGGTTCGGCGACACGCACGTTCACAGATAGCTCAAGGCCAGCGGCGCGCACCATCTTTTGCAGGAAATCGCCCAGGGCATCAGCTGCGGCCGCGCGGTCCAGTTTGCCATCGTGCACGAATTCTTTGGTCATCAAGCTCTCAACTCTTCTGGTATGAACCCCGTGCAATTGCCCGTCGCACTTTCCCTTACTTCTTGGCGCGAACAGGTTTTACCGGGGCGGGAAGCGGGTGCGTCCTGTTCAGGTACCACTGCTGCAGGATACCCACCAGGCTGCTGGTGAGAATATACAACGCCAAGCCGCTGGAAAAAGGGAAAACTACAAACATCACCGCCATGCTGATGGGCATCAGCTTCATCATCTGAGCTTGTTGAGGATCCGTAACCGTCATGGGAGTCATCTTCGAGACGAAATACATGGACAGCCCCACGGTTATGGGCAAAATATAATACGGATCCTTGGAGGCAAGATCCCGCACCCAGAGCCAGTTGGCATGGCGCAACTCGATGGCATAGCTCAAGGCGCGATTCAGCCCGAACCAGATGGGAAACTGCAGAACCATCGGGAGGCAGCCGCCGATAGGATTGATTCCTTCGCGGCTGTAAATCGCCATCACCTCCTTGTTCATCTCCGCTTTGCGCGGGTCGTTCAGCTTGTACTTTTTGTACTTCTCCTGAATCTGCTTAATCTCGGGTCCAACGCGTTGCATCTTGATGGTTGTTTTGTAACTGGAGATGCGTAGGGGGAACAGGACCATATTCACGATCAAGGTGAGGACGACGATCGCCCAGCCCCAATTGGGCACGTAGTGATGCAGCCATTTCAACCCGTGAAACAGCGGGTCCGCGATAATTTCCAGCCACCCGAACTGCACCAATGAATTTAAGGGTGGATGGATGGCCTTGAGGTCGTCGTAGTCTTTGGGACCGACGTAAATGCGCAACTCCAGGGGTTGGGAATTGGTGGCGACGGCCACTTCAGGTACGTCCTCCGACTGGTCCTTGCCGTCCACCTGTATGCCGTGGGACAACTTCCAGTAACGGGTCTCCAGCAGAGTCGAGGGTGAATCGTTGGGTGGCAGAAAGGCCACGGCAAAGTAACGGTCTGCAATGCCGGCGAAGGTCTTTCCACCCATCCAAACATTGCCCCACTTTTCCGGGGCATCAAGCTTCTTGTGAAGGAACGTGGAAAGCTTGCCGTTTTCGCTGTAGAACGTGGACACCGTCTCCACGGGAATGGGATTGGTAACAGTAAGGTCGCCGAAACCGCCGCGCCAGGCCAATCCACCAAGCAGACGGGTCCCGTTGTTGGTTACTGAGGTTTCCGCGCTCAGGACGTAGGAGTGTTCAAAGTGGAATTTCTTGGTCACTTCCAGGTGGCCGTCGCTCCAGGAAAAAGTGAGATCAGTTGGGGCTGTCAGCGAATCAGAATCGCCGGATACCTTGTAAAGCCCGCTATTCGCCGCCTTTTCAAGTTGTGGGTCGTCAATGACCAGCGAGAAAGGCCAGCCGCCTGTATCCGTGGCCGCCTTCGGGTGAACCAGGTCCAGAATCTTTTGGGGCTTGGAATCATCCTTGTACTTCTTCAGCTCCCAGCTCTTGACGACGGCGCCGCGATTGGAAAACTCCACGCGGTACAGCGCGTTTTCTACGACGATGGTGCGCTCTTGCGTGTCGCCAATAGGCGGAGTCGCCGGAGCAGTAGACGCGGAAACTGTCGCGGGTTTCGCAGCGGGAGGTGTTTGCTGTGCTGCGGGGGCGGTTGCCGAAGTGCTACTCGTCGCTGGCGCAGTAACGGCAGGCTGGTTCGCCTGCGGCACATGCGCCGGAGGCTTGGGTCCAAAATACTTCATCCACAAGATGATGACCGCCATGGAAAGGAGCGAAGCGACAAGGATGCGCAGCTCTGGCGAGAATTTATCTTTCTTAGGCCCAATCGGTGGAAATGGGTTCACTGGCGGGCTGCTCACGGCCTCACCTCGCGCGCTTCAACTCTGATCCTGGAATTCGTTGGCATCTCTTCCCATTGCTCTGGAACCGGGTCGTATCCAAATTTGCGGGATAGCGGATGGCAGCGCAGCAGCCGCTTCGTTCCCAGCCAGACACCCTTCAACACGCCAAATCGCTCAATCGCTTCATAGGCATAACGTGAACAGGTGGGTTCGTAACGGCAAGTGCCCGCAAATAATACGGACAAATAAGCCTTGTAGAAATCGAGAACAAAAAGTGCCACGCGCACGCCTAGCGACTTTCTTGTTTGCCGAACTTCGTCCTGTAGGGGCGCAGCATGCTGCGCCCGATTTGCCACGGAGTTCACAGGCTCTTCAACAGGCGAACGAACTCCGCCGTCAGGGTCGCAAACGGCGCTTTCGCTACAGAACGCTTGGGGTGAACGACGATGTCCCATCCTGCTGGTATCTCCTCGCGGTGGCAACGCGCCATCTCGCGCAACCTGCGGCGCATGCGGTTGCGAACCACGGCCCCGCCAAGTGCCTTTTTGATGCTGAAACCGAAGCGGCTCAATGGCAAAGCATTGGCGCGCATGAACACAATGAAGTGGGAGTTGGAACGGCGCTTGCCGGCGGCGTAGACCGCGTCAAATTCACTCTTGCGGAGCAAGCGCGCCTCGCGCGGAAACGTCTTGCCACGCTTCGCCGCTAGCGACGGTGGGGCAACCCCATTACTCGGGAGTAAGGCGATGACGTCCCTTCTTGCGGCGAGCCGCAAGCACTTTGCGGCCACCTACGGTCTTCATGCGCGAACGAAACCCGTGCGTCTTGGCGCGGCGGCGCTTCCGCGGTTGAAATGTACGCTTTGGCAAAGCAATCCCCCTTAGTGAATACGGCCCGCGAACTCCACAAGTTTCATCCCTCGGCGGCGCGTTGCCGCCTGTTCACACTGCGAACCGGGATGGCCTTGGAGTCGTCTTCGTCAAGCCGGACTGTCTGCTTCCAGGCAGCTTTCCGAATTTACTAGTGTACTTGCGCGGCGCGCACAGGGTCAAGAAAACCGCGGGGGCAGAATTATGAGGCGGGGGAAAGTGATACACCCTGACCGCTGCACCATTTTGGTGCAAAGAGACTTTGTTTTTTTGAGTGTGGTCCAATCACCCATAGAAACGCGTATTATGAGTGCCGAATTCGAGGTTGCTTCCATCGGCAGGGGAGAGCGTTGCCTCCGTGTTTTGCGCGACGCCGACGTGTCAGAACCGCGCAGCGGCTGGGGCAGTCGGCGGACACGACTCCTCGTGGTTTGGGGTGAAGGAGTCGTGCCCGGACGGGTTGGCCATCGCGACGGTCGGATAACCCCGCGACTACTGGAAGCGCTGGGCTCTGGCAGTAGCACAGCCTTGGCGGTAGGACGTGCCGGTGGTGTCGAAAAACTCGGTGGTGGCTTCGCTGGTGAATTCGTCATAGCTCTTCATGGTGATGGTCTGGGTTAGGATTTGATAGCCAGCCTCAAAGCCGGGGTTGGCAGGAGGGGATGGGGGCGTAGTGAAGAAAAGGAAGGCTTCGTCTTTGGCGTTATAGGTGTTGTCGCCGGCGTAGCTCCAGATGCCCTGATCGGTGCCGCGCTGTCCGGGAGCGAAGGCAGGGTTGGTTGTGGCGCCAGTGAATGTGTCGCCCAGGTTGAAGGTTAGCAAGGAGTTAAACGGCGGGCCGACGAGGGTGTTGGTGCCACAGACGTAGGACTGGACCTGAACGCGCCAAGTCCCGACAAGAGCCGATCCGCCATCGAAGTTGCTATGGGCGGCGGGCTGGGCGTGGGCCGGACGCGGCGCGGTGACTACAGCGACGGTTCCCATGGCCGCCAGGGCACCGGCGGCGATGATCGAGATTTTCTTGCAAAGCAGTGAGTTTAGCGAGTTCATAAGGTTGTCTCCTTTTTAGGTTTGCGAACCGGATAGTGTCCCGGTCTGCGGCGTGAATGTGCATTAAGAAAGGCCAGCGCGTCTTTAGAATGGCGCTCAAATTTTCTGAAAACTTCTGAAAGTCGAGAGAAATGAGCGAACTGGCACCCGAAAACTACGTATTTGGGGAGTTTCACCTCGACAGCGCCAAACGGGTGCTGTTGCGAAAAGGCCAAAGCGTGGCGCTGACGCCGAAAGTGTTCGAGACACTTCTGTACCTGGTCGAAAACCACGGAAAAGTGGTTGCCAAAGACGAGTTGATGACGGCCGTGTGGCCTGACACGGTGGTGGAAGAGAACAACCTGAACCAAAACATCTCGATGTTGCGGAAGGTGCTGGGGGAGAGTCGCGGGGAAAACCGGTATATCGCCACAGTGCCGGGGAAAGGGTACCGATTTGTAGCGGAAGTCAGTCGGGGCGGCGAGACAGGGAGGGAAGCATCCACGCAGTTTGTCGCGGAGATGAAAACAGCGGTTCTGCCCCCCGGAAGGAAGAGCTTCTGGCTGATTGCCGCGGGCGTGCTGGTAGTAGTGGGAATCTTGGCAGTGGGCTATCGCACATGGACAGCGCGCGCGCGGTTTAACCAAGCCGGTGGGGTGCGGTCGCTGGCAGTGTTGCCGTTTAAACCATTGGCGGCCGCGGCAGGCGACGCGGTGCTGGAATTGGGAATGGCGGATACGCTGATCACGAAACTAAGCGGCGTGACCGAACTGGAAGTTCGGCCAATTGGCGTGGTGCGGCGATTCACCGACACGGGCGATGACCCCGCAACGCTGGGGCGGAAGCTGCAGGTGGACGCGGTGCTGGACGGAAGCATTCAGGAATACCGCGGGCGGATTCGGATGACGGTCCGTCTGGTAAGGACGTCGGACGGGCGGCAGATCTGGTCGGGCAGGTTTGATGAGAACGCCGGGGACATTTTTGCGGTCCAGGATTCGATCAGCGAACGCGTAGCGCGCGAGTTAGCTGGAAAGTTGACTAGCCAAGAGCAGGTCCTGTTGAAAAAGCGCTACACCGAAAATCCAGAGGCGTATGAACTGTATTTAAAAGGGACTTACTTTTGGCAAAAGAGGACGCAGGAAGGAACGGCCAAGGCCATCGACTATTTCCAGCAGGCATTAGCGCTGGACCCGAAATACGCTCTGGCGTACACGGGAATAGCGAACTGCTACAGCGCGATGCCGATTTCCGGCGACGTGCCTTCTCGAGAAGCGTTCCCGAAGGCGAAAGAGGCGGCGACACGCGCGCTGGAGATCGACGACACACTAGCAGAGGCGCACGAGTCGCTGGGGTATCTGAACTACTTTTTCGATTGGGACTGGGAGGGATCTCGGAAAGAATATGACCGCGCACTGGCGATCAATCCGAATAGTCCCACAGCGCACTGGGGATACGGGCTGTTGTTATCCAGCCTAAGCGAAGACGATAAAGCGCTCGCGGAGGTGGACCAGGCGCTGAAGCTCGAGCCGGCATGGCCGCTGACCGGTGCCCTGAAAGGACACTTATTGTTTCAGGCGAGGAGGTACCCGGAAGCCATCGCGCAATTGCAGAAGACGCTGGAGATGGACCGGAATTTCTGGATCACACATATCGAACTGGGTAAAGCGTACGAGAGAGCAGGGCGGTATCCGGAGGCGCTACAAAGTTTTCAAAAGGCACAGGAGCTTTCAAGCGGAACGAGCGAGGCGGATTCGCTGATGGGTTTCACATACGCGATGGCCGGACGGCATGCAGACGCCGAGAAAATGTTAGAGATTTTAAAAACGAGGAGAAATGAAAAGTACGTGCCACCTTACAATCTGGCATTGGTTTATAGCGCGCTAGGCGACCGTGCAGAAACGATGAGATGGTTAGATCGGGCGTACGAAGAGAAGGACGTGCACATGGTGTTTCTGGGAGTAGATCCGAAGTGGGATGGAATGCGCGGGGAGCCGCGATTCGACAGCTTGCTGGGAAAGATGAAACTCGCGGGGTCCAGGACATCAGTTGCGGAGCACAAGGGTAGGACCGCGGGCAACTGAGCTATGGCGGAGAGGGGCTCGTCGGTTTTTGTGCCAGAAATTGTCGCGAATTGATCCTTATCGCGAGCGACGGACTTAGGATCAACGACGCCTAACTCTCGGTAACTCGCCTAACCGGAGATGTTCGTCAAGCCGAACTGTCTGAATGCAGGCAGCTTTCCGAATTTACTCGTGTAGTTGCGCGGCAAGCGCGGGGTTAAGAAAACGGGGTCACGAAAACGGCGGCAAGGAAGCTAGGAGTCAGCAATAACCACTGCCAAAGCGAAGCCGTCGTAGCCCTTGCAGCCAACGGTTTGGATTTCGGTGGCGGACCCCGCTATTCCTAACCCGACAAACTGCTGCGCGTGGCCGCGGAGGAGTCAGCAGCGAGAATGCGCTAGCCTTCCCGGGCTGTGCCGGAGGCGGAGTCCCAGTTGATTCGCTTGCCGCTCCGGTAAGACAGGTTGACCATGTGTCCGGCAGCGGCGGCGTGGTGACCGGCCTCGGCTGTTTCATAGCCTGGCTGACGCGTGCGAATGGAATCAAAGAAGTTGGCAAGGTGAAGGACGGTGGCGTCGGGCTGGTCCTCAAAGGCGATGTTTTGCGGCACGGGCTTCGCACCGGTTCCCTGCGATTCCTGACCATGGTTACCTTGACTCATGAAAGTATCCTGCATCGCTTTTGGCCAACTGTCGATCGAGTAGCCGTAACCTTCCGCTTTAAACTCCGCGAGTTCGGTCATCGCGCCGCCGAGGAGGATAGAGAGTGAGCCGTCCGTGCCGAGGAATTGAATTCCCTGCGCTGCGGTTGAAGCGCTGTTAAACGTGGAGGCCATGTTGACGCAGAAGGTGCCGTAGTCGAAAAGAGCATCGAGCGTATCGGGCACTTCTCGGCCATCCTTGCGAAAGAGAATTCCGCCGGCCGCAACGACACTCTTCGGCATCTCCGCGGCAAGGATGAAGTGGATGGACGTGATGATGTGCACAAAAAGATCGGTGGAGATGCCGCCGGAATAGTCCCAATACTTGCGATAGCGAAAGACTCGTTCGGCGCTATAAGGGACTTTGCGCGCGGGACCAAGCCATTCCGTCCAATTGAAATTGACGCCTTCCTGAAGGTCCAGCGGAATGGGATAGTTCCAGGCGCCCGTGGAGCTGTTGCGGTTGTAAGAAGCAGTCACCTTGGTGACCTTGCCGAGTTTTCCGGAAGCCACTATTTCGCGTGCCTTTTTGTGTTGATCACAGGAGACCCATTGGCTGCCCACCTGAACGATGCGTTTGGTGCGATGCGCTGCCTCGATAATTTTGGGGCCATCTTCGATCGTGTGGGTCATGGGCTTTTCGATGTAGACGTCCTTGCCGGCGCTTAGCGCGTCGAGAACGATGGGCAGGTGCCAATGATCGGGAGTGGCGATCACAACAGCGTCAATGTCCTTGCGGTCGAGCAATTTCTTGTACTGCGCGAAGTTTGTCGTGATCTTGCCGTCGGTGCGCTCTTTGGCACGTTCGAGGTGTCCCTGGTAACAATCACAGACCTCCACGAGGTTGGCCTGGCCGGTTTCCTTGGCCGCTTCGAGCAGAATGTTCCCGCGAATGCCGAAGCCGATGAAACCCAGATTCACGCGGTCGTTGGGGCTTGCGGGTTTGGGAAGCGGCGTTGAAGCGAAAGTGACTCGAGAGCCATTCAGGAAGAGGCCCAGACCAGCGGCGGTCGTTGCACTCTGGACCATGAATTCACGGCGCGTTGATTTTGACATGGTGGTAGTTCTCCTCGTTACTCCGAATCGTATCAGGGACAGGGACAGACCTCCACCGCTAGCCCGGATTTCTCACCAGGCTGGCCGTAGTTTGTGGGCAAAACCGTGAAACTTGTCATCCTGAGCCCGCGCCGTTTGCGGGCGAAGGATCTCAACGAAAACACATTCTGTCGCTTCGGATCAATTGAGATTCTTCGCGCATCCTGATCGGATGCGCTCAGAATGACATGTCGGCTGTGCAGCTGGTGAGAAATGCGCGCAAGATAATGGAACTGAAAGGATCCTATGAGTCGCGGGTGAATGCTAAACGAGAGGCCGAAGCCAAAAATCTAGAAGCTGGATCTATCACCTTTCCGCGCCCCATAACCTGCCCCGTCAAGGAAACGGCGGCGATGCCTGCGGCTCAATCACAAGGGGTGGGAGCCCAATATCATTTGGAAGTTGGCTCTCCCACAAAAACCAGGCAGCCGTTGGGATCTTCAATATGGAACTCCGCCATCCCGTATTCCCGTTCGAACAAATCTCTAATTCTGCAGCGGTTCTTGAAAGTCTTCACATGCTTCCAAAGGGATTGGATTCCGGAGACCTCGATGTACACCTCCGTATGCCCGCGCACACAATTCATCACTTCCTCGGATGCGGCCATCTGAAAGTGGATCGTCAAGCCATTTCGCTCCACGATCGAGTACCCCGGCGATTTCCTGATTGCCGTAAACCCGAGGACCTCCTTATAAAACGCCAGACTTTCTTCCATATTAGCAACCGCCAGCATCGGGCTTATTCTCTTTGCTACCGTCAAATCCGCCATCATGAGCCTCCCACAGCATTTACCATCACTAAGGCGAAACCGTCGTAGCCCTTGCTTCCGACAGTTTGGATCTCGGTGGCGGACACACGCTTGTCCACTGCCAGCCGTTCATTGAATCGGCGCACGCCTTGGATGTCCTCATCTTTGCTGTTCGCGTCCAGCACGCCGCCATCGCGAATCACATTGTCGGCGATGATGACACTTCCGGGCCGCGCCAACTTCAGGGACCAATCGAAATATTCGGCCATGCTGGATTTGTTGGCGTCGATGAAAATCAGGTCAAACGGGCCGCGGCCCTCAGCCGCAAGTTTCTGCAAAGTTTCCAGCGCAGGTCCGAGGCGAAGTTCGATCAGACCCGAGAGCCCGGCACGTGCAAAATTGGAGCGAGAAATTTCGGCGTGCTTCGAATTGGCTTCCAGAGTAATCACGCGTCCGCCGTCGCGAAGGGCCCGCGCGAGCCAAATGGTGCTGTACCCGCCCAGCGTTCCAATCTCCAGGATCTGGCGGGCATTGCAAGCCCGAGCGAGAAGATGAAGCAGCATGCCTTGGGACGGAGAAACTTGTATAGGCGGCAAACCTGCGGCAGCGGCGGCTTGAAGAGCGGCCTCCAGTACGTGATCCCGAGGCAACAGCAGATCCGCGATGTACTTGTCAACGGCAGCCCAAACTTCCTGAGTCATGGTGTCCCCGGCGATAGTATTTGGCAGCTATGCGGCAGGATGGCCGTGGCGATATTCGTCGTAAGCCGCCAGGTAGCGGTCCACATCCTTCCGCAGCAAGTAGTAGGGTGTGGAGAGCCGTATCTTCGACGGCAAGCCGCCGCGAATGCGCACTTTCCTCTCCTTCCACAACCAAAGTTCGGGCTCCGGCATTTTGTATGGCGCGATGCTGACAGTGGCAATGCCGCAACGCATAGCTGGATCCGGCGACGTCCAGGATTCCGCGCCACGCTGGAGCATTCCTTTCAGGATGTAGTCAGCCATTTGCCGGTGACGCTTCTCGATGCGGTCCATGCCAATTTGATTTGCCAATTCAATGGAAGCGCGCAAGCCGGCGAGCGCAGGGACGTTCGAACTGCCGATCCGCTGAAAGCGCTCAGCGCGTATTTTGCTGGAGTCCCAACCCTCCGTAGCGATAGTGTTCCACACGCGGTCAATCACTTCGTCGCGCACATAAAGAAAGCCAGTACCTTTGGGAGCTTGCAGCCATTTGTGCGGGCTGGAGGAATAAAAGTCGCAGCCCAGTTCACTGATATTGAGTTTCATCATGCCCGGCACATGCGCGCCATCGACGGCGCACAGAATTCCCTTGGAACGCGCCAAGCTCGCCAATTCCTTCACCGGAAGAACCACGCCCGTAACGGTGGTGATGTGGCTGAAGAAAAACACGCGTGTGCGCAGCGTGATGGCGTCTTGGAACAGATTCAAAACTGCTGCGGGATTCGGCACGGGCTTCGGGAGCGTGACCTTCTTCACCACGATCCCATATCGTTTGGCGCGCAGATACCACGGGTTCTCCCCTCCCGGATGTTCCTGATCCGTCATCACAACTTCGTCACCGGCCTTCAAATCAATGCCATTGGCGATGAAGCTGTTTCCTTCAGTGGCGTTGCGAACGAGCGCCAACTCATCGCGGGTGCAACCGACGAACGCAGCGACCGGATCGCGAAACTGATTCCATGAGGCATAGCCCCAGATGGGATAATCTTCGGGGTCGGATTGCGCCAGCATTTCTGAATCGCGATAGCTTTCCAGAATCGCGCGCAGAACCGGCGCTGGCGAGGAGCCCACGGTTCCGTTGTTCAGGTAGACTTCGTCCGCGGGAATCAGAAACTGCTTGCGGAGTTCGCCCCAGTAAGCCTCTTCATTCGTGTCGTAAAGTGACCGCTCAGGAAGTTTAGCGGGCGCGCCAGCCAGCAACTCATCACAAACCGATGCAATACCGCTTGCAGAAGACGCTCCAGCCAGGGCCGCAAGTGACGAGAGGAAGCCGCGACGATCGAACATGTTTCCCTCCAGGCGATACTCGGCGAATTCTATCCTGACTCTGGCCAAACAAGCAGCATTTAGAGTAGGGCAGCTTGCACCTAAGCCGCAAAGCGATTAACGTACAGACGCAAAAATACGAGGTCAATGAAAATGCCGATCAATCATCGCTGCAAAAAAGTCGCGCTCACACTTCTTCTGGTGGCAACTGAACCGCTGTTGAGCGCCCAGGTTACACAAGAAACAGGCACAACCGTTAGAACACCCGCCGCGGACGTGGTTGCGGATGATCCTTACCGAGCGCTTTTTATGGCGCATCAATTCGATCAAACGGCAATTACTCCTGACGGCAAAAAGGTGGCTTGGGTAGAACAGGTAGCAGACGAGGGAGGCGCAGCAACGGGCAAGCGCGACATATACGTCGCCGATCTCGAAATCTCCGGCACGCCGCAACGGATCACCGCTGGCGACGCCTCGCAGCATTTTGATGAAGGGGATTTGGCATGGTCGCCGGACAGCCAGCAACTCGCGTTCCTTTCCGATACCGCCGAGGAAGGGCAAGCGCAGCTCTACGTCATCAACAGGAACGGAGGCACTGCGCGAAAGCTGACAAGCGTCAAGGGATTTCTAGCCACACCGAAATGGTCAACCGACGGCAAGACCGTGGCCTTACTTTTCACGGAGCATGCCACCCGGGCAGCGGGGCCGCTGGTTGCAGAGACTCCGGAAACAGGCGAAATCAAAGATGCGTTTTTTGAACAACGGATCGCGCTTGTGGACTTCGCCAGCGGAACACTTCGCCAAGTCTCCCCGGCGGACACATATATTTACGACTACGACTGGACCTCCGACAGCAAATCCATTGTGTTGACAGCGGCAAAAGGCAATGGCGACAACAATTGGTGGGTGGCGCAACTCTTTCTGCTCAGCACCACGAACGGAGAGATGCACTCCATCTACAAGCCAAAGCTGCAGATTGCCCGCCCGGTGGCGTCACCAGATAGTGGCAGCGTTGCGTTCATAGAAGGGTTGATGAGCGATGAAGACTCGGTAGGCGGCGACGTTTTCCTGATGTCACTGAGCGGCGGCATACCCAGAAACCTGACGCCACAGCGCAAGGCATCAGCTTCGGCTTTGACATGGACCGCAGGCGGAAAGCTCATCGTATTTGAAAATGTGGATGGAGAATCGGGCATCGCCCGAATCGACCCTGGAAACGGTAAGATCGAGGAGTTGTACCGCGCACCGGAGTTGTTCACCTCTGGTTTCTGGTCCACCAGCGCTTCTCTCTCTCGCGAGGGGTCCATGGCTGCGTTTGAACGCAGTTCATTCGCGGAGCCACCTGAAATTTGGGCGGGGCCAATCGGAAAATGGAAAAAACTGACAAATAAAAACGCCGGAATGAAACCGGCTTGGGGTGAAAGAAAGAGCCTCCACTGGAACAGCGATGGATACGAAGTGCAAGGATGGTTGATCTATCCCCAAAACTTCGACCCCGCCAAGAAATATCCGCTGGTTGTCTCTGTTCACGGCGGACCAAGCTTGGGCGTGCAGCCAAGCTGGCCTTCAGCATTTGCCTATGAAATGGCGCTGCCCGCGGAAGGGTATTTCATCTTCCGGCCCAACCCGCGCGGCAGCTTTGGGCATGGCGAATCGTTCACTCGCGCCAATGTGAAGGATTTTGGTTACGGAGACTGGCGAGACATACTTGCCGGAGTGGACGAGGCTCTGCGCGTTGCGCCAATCGATCCTCATCGTCTGGGCTTGACGGGCTGGAGCTACGGCGGATACATGACCATGTGGGGTGTCACGCAAACCGCGCGCTTTCGTGCGGCCGTGGCAGGAGCGGGAATCGCGAACTGGTCCAGCTATTACGGAGAAAACAAGATCGACCAGTGGATGATCCCGTTTTTCGGCAAATCGGTGTACGACGACCCGCAAGTCTATGCGCGCAGTGCGCCGCTTACGTTCATCAAAAACGTCAAAACGCCTACGCTCATCCTGGTGGGCGACAGCGACGGGGAATGTCCGACTCCGCAATCTTATGAATTCTGGCATGCTCTGAAAACTTCTGGAATCGAGACGCAACTCGTGGTTTATGAACGCGAGGGCCACATGTTTGTGAAGCCGGAGCACCAGCACGACGTCATTCGCCGCGCCGTGGCGTGGTTCAACGATCACCTGAAATAGGCTTGGCGCGTTATACTCGATGCCGGAAGGCGAGCAAAAGAATTCGCAAATGAGTCATCTTTCCCCTCTTCGCATAATCTGTTTTCTGTGCTGCGAGTTGGTCCTCCTGATGCCCACCTTCGCGCAGAATCCCCATGGCACGCTGCTGGGCACCGTGCAGGACTCTTCGGGGGCACGTGTTGCTGCGGCTTCCATTCTTGCAACGAACGCGGAAATATCTCTGACACGAGAAGCGCAATCTGACGCGCGCGGCGAATTCCGAATGGAAGAGCTTCCGCCTGGAGAGTATCGCGTCATCATTAATGCGCGTGGATTTTCTGAAGCTGCGTCTCAGGTGGTTGTCGCTGTAAGCTCAACGCGCGAAATCAGCGTCACCTTGCTCCCGCAAAGCGTAACGGAGAAAGTCTTGGTGAACGCCGCTTCTCCCTCCATCACCACCGAACCGCTGGAAACCGCGAGCGCTGTTCATCAAACCGTCGCCTACCGGCAGGACTTGGAAGATATTCCACTGGCCGCACGCAGCTTCGCGAATATCGCCTATCTGGCTCCGGGAACTGAGCCAGTTGAGCCTTCTGACCCCACCAAAGCGCGCATCACCGCAGTCGCCACAGGGGGAAGTTCCGGGCTGAACAACGAAATTTCCGTGGATGGCGGGGATAATTCCGACGACTATATTGGCGGCTTTCTGCAGAATTTTTCGCCAGACGCAATCCAGGAATTTGCTTTCCGCACGGCCCAGGCAGACGCCGATACCGGCCGCACCACGGCGGGCTCAGTGGTGATCACTACGCGCAGCGGAAGTAATACCTGGCACGGCGACCTGGGATTTTATGAACGCGCCGCGGCCTTGAACGCGCGATTTCCGATTGACAATCCCGCGCCCAATCCGAAGCAGCCATTTTCCCGGCAGAACTACGTCGGCACACTCGGCGGACCGATTCAGAAAGATCGCCTCTGGTTTTTCAGCTCGCTCGAATATGTACACGAAAACGCCAGCATTGCCTACAGCCCCGCCAGCACAGAGCAATTCGATGCATTGGCGCAGCTCGCATCACTGGGATTGATATCCGGCTTAACTTCCATTGACGTGCCGAGCAACGTGCCCGTGCCTTTTCGCGATGAGTTGGCCACGTTTCGCCTGGACTGGGCGCAATCTGAGCGTTCGCGGTGGTTTCTACGCGGCGCTAGCGATTCCTACACCATGCATAACGCGTTGGTGCAGCAGGGCGCGTTGCCTTCCACGGGTGCAACTTCGCACAACAATTATTTCAGCCTTGTGCTCGGCCAGCAGTTCACGTTTTCGCCTTCGTGGTTCGGTTCCCTGGTGCTCGATGCCAGCGCCCTCCATCTGACGCAAACGCGCAATGTCCAGCTGGGCTATGCGCTGGCGTTCCCGTTTACGACCACTTCCAGTGTCATCACCGGCTTTGAAACGTACGGGGACAACCAGTTCGTCACCGGCATCACTAATTTTCCAGTATTGCGGAATCAACAGAAATATCAGGCGCGCTATGACGTCACGCATGTGATGGGGAGCCACGCTCCGCGGTTCGGCGTCAATTTTATTCATGAACCTGTTCTGAGTGGTGCGCTTACGGCCACTGCGGAACGGCTGTACACTTTTCCCCAGGACCCAGCCTATTACCTGACGAATCCCGCGCAGTTTTCCGTCGACTATGCGGCTGGGAGTTCCTTTACACCCGCAGGCGATGGAAATTTCTCGCAAAACGTGCAGCGCCTGGGGTTTTACGCAGAGGATTCCTGGCGTGTGGCTTCGCGGCTCACTGTGAATTATGGGTTGCGGTACGACACGACATTTGGCTTGTTCATCGCTTCAGGCCGCGATCAAAGCTACAACCCGGCGTTGAGTACGGGATTGGTGAATGGCATTCCGCATGACTATCGCAAGGCGTTCGCGCCGCGACTCGGAATGGCGCAGGCGCTGGGCGCATCGCGCCGCACGGTACTCCGCGCGGGCGTTGGACTTTACTTCAACGACCTGGCGCAAGGCGGCTGGGTCACGGCATTTCAATCCGTCAACGCAGGCAGTTTGCTGAACGGCCCGACAACGCCGGCCCTGATCGATCCCCATTACCATACCCCGTACGCGCTCCATGTCACCGCCGGGGTTCAGCATGAGCTCTCAGCCAACTGGATCATCGGCGCCGACTATACCCACGAAACCGGAATGCATGGTTACCGCAGCTATGGCTATGATGAGGCTTCGGTGTTTCGCTCGGACAACCGCTCGAGCTACGACGGGCTCTCCGTTCGTGTGCAGGGAAATGTTGGACGTCGAATGCACCTCACGTCGCACTACACGCTGGCCAAAGCACAGACTTGGGGATGCGTCCTCGGCGAGCTCTTCGATTACGTGAACGGAGTCTGCGATCCGAACAATGCGTTCGCGCCCGGCGATTACGGTCCGTCGGGAGAAGATGTGCGGCACCGGTTTGTCCTTGCCGGAACATTTCAAGCGCCACGAGGTTTCCTGATTTCCCTGCTGGGTCAGGCGGAAAGTGCCCGCCCCTTCACCATGACCACGCCAGTGGGGAACCGCGCGGTGGTTAACGGCGTGGAAACTACGCTCGACGAATTTCGCGGCACGCCTTACGTGCAGGCAGACATGCGCGTCAGCCGCCCGATCCAGCTTCGCGAGCGTTGGTCCCTCACGCCCTTCGCCGAATTCTTCAACTTGTTCAACCGTAACAATCCGGGTGCATTTTTCGTGACGGACATTTCCGCGCTGCCCATGCCAGTGAACAATCTTGCCAATGCCACCGCGTTTTGCCTGAACCCTGCTTGCACGCAAACGCAACCTATCACCAGCCTCAATCAGTTGCGCGTGCCAACCGGGGCGCTGGGCGACTTCTTCGGACCGGGCACCACGGTCGGCATACCCTTTGCCGCACAGTTGGGCATCAAACTGACGTTTTAGATTCGTCGCAGAAATAAGAGGGAGAGGTCTCCAGATGCTCACAAGACCGCGCTGGGTGCTGCATTTGGAAGGGGCGTCAATTCTGGGATTGACGCTCTATTTCTATTACGCGGGACACTATAGCTGGTGGCTGTTCGCGCTTCTATTTTTGGTTCCGGATCTTTTCATGCTCGGCTACCTCAAGGACGCCCGCTGGGGATCCACTGCGTATAACTTGGTCCACACTTTCGTTGGCCCCATTCTGCTACTGGCCGTGGCGTTCTTGGCTCCATTCTCCTCCTGCATTCCTTACGCGCTGATTTGGGCGGCGCACATTGGATTTGATCGCACGTTGGGATTTGGCCTGAAATACCCTACCTTCTTCAAGGATACGCACCTGCAGCACGTCTGATTCTCGCTGGGTAGCCAGACGATTTGCTGGACGGCGACACATCCGCGTCGCAGGCGGTACAATACTGGAATTGCGCAAAGGCACAAAGGCTCATGTTTGAGAACCTGACAGACAAACTGCAACGAACATTCAAGAACCTGCGCGGCCAGGGGAAACTCACCGAGGAGCACCTGGACATCGCCATCAGCGAAATCCGCGAAGCGCTGCTGGAAGGCGACGTCAACGTGGGTGTCGCTGACGAACTGCTTGCCAACATCCGCGCGAAAGCGCTCGGCACCGAAGTAATGCTGCAGCTTTCCCCCGATCAGCAGGTGGTCAAAATTGTTCGCGACGAATTGCTTGCCCTGCTTGGCAAACACGCCAAACCGCTCTTTGCTTCGCGTCCTCCGTCGGTGTGGATGATTGTGGGTTTACAGGGCTCCGGCAAAACCACCACCACGGGCAAGCTCGCGAAATGGCTCTCGCAACACGGGCATCGCCCCATCGTGGTTTCCACGGACGTTTACCGCCCGGCCGCTCGCGAGCAACTCGCGCAGGTCGCCAAGGCCATCAGTATCCCCGTGTGGCCGGGGACGGGAACGGACAAGCCCGTCGAAATTGTGCGCGGCGCGATCCGGGAAGCGAAACTCTCCGCAAGCGACGTAATCCTGGTGGACACCGCAGGCCGCTTGCACATTGACGATGAGTTGATGAACGAACTCTCCGTGCTGAAAAAGGAACTCCAGCCGACGGAAATGCTGTTCATCGCGGATGCCATGATTGGGCAAGACGCGGTGCGCTCCGCCGGCGAGTTTCACAAGCGCTTGGGGCTGACAGGCGTGATCCTGACGAAGCTCGATGGTGACGCGCGCGGTGGCGCGGCCCTTTCCATCAGCAAGGTTTCCGGGGCTCCGGTGAAGTTTGTCGGCCTTGGCGAGAAATACGATGCGCTGGAAGGTTTTTACCCGGACCGAATCGTTTCGCGCGTGTTGGGGATGGGCGACATTCTCTCGCTGATTGAGCGCGCCGAATCGTCCTTCGACAAAAAAGCCGCGATGGAACTGGAGCGCAAGCTCCGCAAAGAAGAGTTCACGCTGGAAGACTTCCGCGACCAGTTGCGGCAGATACGCAAGATGGGTCCGCTGGACCAACTAGTAGACATGTTGCCAAAGGTCGGGCCGCTCCAGAACTTACCGAAAGACGCGACCGTGGATGAAAAGAAGCTGAAGCAAGTCGAGGCAATCATCAACTCCATGACGAATGAAGAGCGCCGCGATCACAACGTCCTCGACGGCAAGCGGCGCAAGCGCATCGCAAAGGGCAGCGGCACCTCGGTGCAGGAAGTGAATCAGGTCATCAAGCAATACATGCAGATGCGGCAGATGATGAAGCAATATGGCGCGATGGCTGCGCGCGCAAAAATGAAGGGCTTGGGGAAGCTGGCCGGCCTCGGCTGAAACACTACCTCACAGTTTCCTTGCTGCTACAGTCGCGCCAGCGTTCGGAACACCGCGATCGGCCCCAAAATTCCCACCAACACTCCGTAACCCAGATCCGCCCAAATAACCCTGCCGTAGTTCAGCACCACCAGGATGGCGCTGAGAGGCAGGCTGATGATGGCGAGCAGATTCCCCTGTCTGGCCAGCGCCGGCGCCGCCTTCCAGAAATGCGACAAATCCGTTTTCGATGGGAAAGCGTGCATGCCGATGGAAAGCCCCATCCAATAAAAGAAATAGGCTACCGGGTCGGTCACCTGCAACTCCCAGACTGGCAGGAATGCCGCCGTGCAGAACAGCACGCAAAGCAAGGTATTGATCACGAACGGGCCCATGCTGACGAAAAACTGTGCCGTGAAATTCTGCGAGTTTTCGTGGATCACGAAACCCGCCGGATTGCCAAAGCGGAAGAAGCAGACGTTGTACACCTTCAGCCGGAAAAGCTTGCAGAAAAAGAGGTGAGCCGTTTCGTGAACGATCACCCCCGGGAAGGTGAGCAATGCAATGACCTGGCCTGGAATGAAGAACATGATTCCCTCGCCCTAGTGGGCTGTGCCTTTCGCGCTGCGGAATTTTCGGTCGTACACACTCTTGGTAATAATTTGCCGGTTCTCCAGGCGATAGCGGTTGCGCTCCTCGAATTCGCTCAGCCTGGCCAGAGCTTCTTTCTCCCCTTGTGCCAATTCCTTTGACTTCGCCACCAACTCCTCGGACCGCTGTCGGTACGCGGCGTCTCCCGTCACGGCATATTTGCAAGCCAGGGCGCTGGCAAGAGAGGCAGCGGTCGAGGCCGCGGGCATCACTTTCCAATCTTTCTCTGCCAGTGCAACGAACGCATCGTAATCCTTCTTCGCGAATGCCACTCCCTCGTCGTACTGATCCAGCAGAATATCTATATGGGGAATTTGCGGATAAAGTGCGGCGGCGCTATGGACAAGTTTTGCCGCTGCGATCTCATTTCCGTCCTGTTCCTCGAGCTTTGACGCTTGCTCCAACTCTTCTCCTGCACGGTTAGCTCGCGACCATAGATCATTCACTTCGCGGAATTCCGGCTTGTCCGAATTCTCGAACCTCCCACCGTTATGCCCCTCCAATGCCTCTGAGGCGGTCACGGGATCACCGCTCAACAGCGCGGCCTTGGCTGCAAGCAGCGCTCCCTTGTCCGAATTTGGAGCGATTTTCAGGGTTTCTTTCAGAAAAGGCAGCGCTTGTTGGTATTTGCCTTTCTCCACCAGTTGCTCGCCACGATAGAGATTTGTTCCCGCTTCAAAGTACTTGCGCCCGTGAACCAGCGCGAACACAAGCAGCACAACGAGCGCGGCAAGACTCATTTTCAGCCACTTCGGATAGGGCCAGTCCTGCACCATCGTGGCGCATGTCGCACAAAGCCGTACCGGGCCCAAATCCACGCCACCGCTTTCGCCTATATAGGTGCTGCAACGCGCGCAGACAGATTTGTCGACGTACCGCGTTATGGTGGCCGGTTGTCCACTCTCCTTGGCACGCTGCGCGGCCTTCTGCACACACGGTCCGCAGCAGGTTTTTCCGTTTAACTCGTAGGCTTCATTACTTGAAAGGTTTTTGCAGCAATCGGCGCAGGCAACCTGGCTCATGATGACGCATTATCCATCGGAAAGTTTTTTCGCAAAAGTAAAATTATCGACAAGGCTATGCGGCTGGTTGATAACTTCATCGGGCTGCATTCCAACAAGCGGCGGCTATGCGCTCTTGGAAATCCGCGTTCAGAGCTTCTGCGGCAAGACGATATCGGCAACTTTCAGGGAAAGCGCGTCGGGATCGAGATCGGAGCGGTTGCTCAAAATCACAATTGTCCACTGCCCCTCAGCAAAGCGCTGAATAGTTGTACGAAAGCCTATCGTCGCGCCGTCGTGGTAACTGCGCTTGTGATCTTGGTACGAATCCAGAAACCAGCCGAAGCCGTATTCCACCTGACGCAGGGCCGTCTTTGAATCAGCGCCCTCTTCCTTTGGGAAATACGGCAGCGAACCGTCGTTCAGCCTGACCGGCGTAAGCGCCGGCTCCATTTCCTTCTCGCTCAACAGGGTGTGCTTTCTCAAAGCGTCATCCCAACGCGCAATGTCTTCCAGCGAGGCGTAAATCCCGCCGTCTCCAAGCACGGCGGAAGTAGGACTCTGGTCGGTCTGCGTGAAAGTTCCATCGGTCTTTGATTTAGTGTGGCCGTAGGCGCGATGAGGCACCTCATTCTTCCCGTTTTCGTAAGCGATAGTGTGTTTCATTCCCGCCGGCAGAAAGATACCATCGTGCAAGAAGTCACCGAATGGCTTTCCGGATACTTTTTCCACCACCATCGCCAAAACGGCGTACGCGGAGTTGCTGTACTCCCATTTGCTGCCAGGTGGAAAGCTGGTGCCCCGCTGTTTCTCCATTAACTCAAGAACTCCCGCATCTTTGATCTGTGGAATCTTCTCCATGGGCGTGTCACCGTACTGCTTCATCATCAAATCGCCGTAATCCAGCAGTCCGGAAGTGTGCGTCAGGAGGTTCCGGATGGTTATGGTCTTTCCGTATGGAGGAAAGTCGGGGAACAAGTCAACCAGAGTTTGGTCGTAGCGCAACTTCCCATCGTGCACGAGCATCATGATAGCCATGGCCGTGAATTGTTTGGTGAAAGAGGCGAGGCGGAAATTAGTCTTGCTATCGATTTTAGAGTGCGTGCGAAGTTCAGCTACCCCGTACCCCTTTTCAAACTCCTTTTGGCCATTTTTCATCACTAGCACGGCAAGACCAGGAGCATTGGGCTGCGCGACAGCCGTGAAGACGGCGTCGATCTTCTGTTTCAAGTCTTCACTCGCCGCCCGGGCGGGCAGGAAAGACACAAGCCCCGCAACAAGCAAAAACGCAAACTGGATTCTCCGTTTCACACACATGATGTGTCACCCAGCGCGCATTGTAGCATCTTAGCTTCCGTTCATCTGGCCGTAACAAGGCTGAGATACGGTGTTTCGCCGCTCAAGGATATCTGATGACACGTATCGCACTTGACGATCCGCGTTTTTATCTCAACCGCCATTTGCAGTGGATGGCCTTCAACCAGCGTGTCCTGGAAGAGGCGCGCGACCCAGCGAATCCCGTCCTCGAGCGCGTAAAATTCCTGGCCATTACCGCTAATAACCTCGACGAATTTGTCGAAATCCGCGTCTCTGGTTTCCTGCAGAAGATTGAGCACGGTTCCCGCGATGTAAGTCCCGACGGCCTTACCCCCGTCGATGAATTGCAAGTCGTCAGTAGAGCCATGCAGCTTTTCGTCCGAGAGCAATACAAAGGCTGGAACGACGAATTGCTGCCCCTCCTGGCGCGCCACGGAATTCGGGTTTTGAGTGTCGAGGAATTGGAAGCCAAAGCTGCAAAACTTGCAAAGACCTTTTATGAACGGCACGTCTATGCGATGCTGACGCCGGTGACTGTCGATCCTTCTCACCCGTTCCCGCACGTACTAAACAAGGCGCTGTGCATTGCATTTCTTCTCCGGCGCCGCAGGCACGCCAGCGAGAAACCTTTTTTTGGCGTCGTTACCGTCCCGCGCGCGCTGCCACGCCTCCTGCGCGTACCCACAGGTAATGGGGGCATTCACTATGTTTTCCTGCAGGACATCGTTTCCACCTATGCCCAAAAGCTGTATCGCGGCTATGAGATTCTTGCCTCCGCTCCCTTTCGCATCACGCGCAACAGCAACCTGTACCTGGAAGAAGAGGAAAGCCGCACGTTGCTAGAAGCGGTGGACTCGCAGGTGGCGCAGCGACGCAAGGGTCATGCGGTGCGGATGGAGATCGCAGCCAAAGCGCACCCGGATATCGTAAATCACCTGGTCTCCACGTTTGAATTGGACGAATCACTGGTTTTCCGCGCGGCCGGGCCCGTGAATCTGCAGCGCCTCTTCCATTTATACGAGGAGACCCCGCGGCCGGATCTGAAGTTTGCGAAGTTTGTGCCGCGCCAGGTGCACATCGGCCACGACGCCGATTCGTTGTTCGAGACGCTGCGCCGTCAAGACGTTCTGCTCCATCATCCGTATGACTCTTACGATTCCGTGGTGAATTTCCTGCAAACTGCGGCGCGCGATCCGCGCGTTCTCTCGATCAAGCAGACGCTTTACCGCACCAGCTCAGATTCTCCGATTGCGAAGTCCCTCTTAGAGGCGGCCGGCAAAAAAGAGGTAACTGTGGTGGTCGAACTGAAGGCCAGCTTCGACGAAGCCAGCAACATCCACTGGGCGCGTAGCTTCGAGGATGCGGGTGTACAAGTCTTCCATGGACTGGTCGGCCTGAAAACGCATGCGAAGTTGGCGTTGATCGTTCGGAAAGACCCGGACGGCAAGATTCGCCGCTATGCGCACCTGGGCACAGGCAACTACAATCCCTCGACCGCGCGCTTCTATACGGACCTGAGTTTGTTAACCAGCGACGCACCGATTACCGCCGCAGCGCACGACGTTTTCAATTACCTCACCGCCTACGCCGAAAAGTCGCACTACAAGCCGTTGCTGGTCGCCCCACGGGACATGGCCAAGACTTGCATTGCGTTGATCGAGCGCGAAGCGCGACATGCGCGGCGTGGCAGGCCAGCTCGCATCGTTGCCAAGTGCAATGCGGTGGTGGATCCGCCGGTCATTCGCGCCCTTTATCGCGCGTCACAGGCTGGCGTGGAGATTGACCTGATTGTCCGTGGACAATGCACTCTTGTGCCCGGCTTGCGCGGTGTCAGTAGCCGCATCCGTGTGCGCAGCATCGTGGGGCGTTTTCTCGAGCATAGCCGCATCTTCCTGTTTGAAAATGGCGGGGAAACGGAAATCTATTTGGGCAGCGCAGACTGGATGCCCCGGAATCTGTACGAACGAGTGGAAGTACTTTTCCCCGTCAAAGACGCCCAACTCCGGGAACGCATTTGTAAGGAGATTTTGCCGGCCTACCTATCGGATAATCGCAAGGCGCGTTTCCTGGGACCAGAGGGCCTTTACACGCATTCCCGCCACGGTCGTAATGGAAGAGGTTTCTCGGCGCAGGACCATCTGATGAATCAGGCGCTCGGTGGACTTAACGGTTCAGCGCCAACCAAAGAACGGCAAGCGAAGGTCGCCTATACCAGGAGTCAGGGAATGACCGCCCCCTCGGAACCCACGCTAACGCCCGAACTGGAAGCAGAGGACTCCTCAAATGCAACCGTATGATTTGGTGGTGATCGGGTCGGGGCCAGGCGGCTTACGCGCTGCAATTCAAGCGGCAAAATCCGGAAAACATGTTGCTGTCGTAGAGAAGCAGACTATGGTCGGCGGGGTGTGCATCAACACCGGGACAATTCCCAGCAAGACCATGCGGGAAGCGGTGCTGCACCTCTCCGGATTCAGCGACCAGGCTTTTTACGGCTCGAACTACCACGCCAAAGAAAACATTACCATGAGCGATCTCAACTTCCGCGTGAATCGCGTGATTGAGACCGAAGCCGCGGTCTTGAAGGATCAATTGACGCGGAACAATGTGGACCTCTTCCACGGTGTAGGCGCGTTCATGGATGCGCACCACGTTCGCGTGGAGAACACCACGGGATACAGCGAGCTGGAAGGGGCATTTTTCGTCATTGCCACCGGCACTCTTCCAGCGGCGAATCCCAAGGTGCCCATCAACGGCCGGAACATCGTCAACAGCGACCAGATCCTGAACATTCCGACGGTACCCAAAACGCTCATCGTCGTGGGCGGCGGCGTAATCGGCGTGGAATACGCCTGCATGTTTGCCACACTGGGCGTGCGCGTGATCATCGTGGAGAAGCGCCCCAGGTTGCTGGAATTTGCCGATGCCGAAGTCGTGGAAGCGCTCAGCTACCACATGCGCGACAGGCGCGCGACGATGCGCCTGAATGAAGAAGTGGACAGCGTAGAGGAACTGCCAGACGGCAAAGTGGCCGCCAATCTGGTCAGCAACAAACGCATTGTAGCCGACGCACTGCTCTACGCTGTGGGCCGCAAAGGCAATGTCGATCGGTTGAACCTGGCTGCTGCCGGAATTGAAGCCGACGACCGCGGACGCATCAAAGTGGATGCGGACTATCGCACAAAACAGCCGCACATTTTTGCCGTCGGCGATGTCATCGGGTTTCCCAGCCTGGCTTCCGTTTCCATGGAGCAAGGGCGCATTGCCGCTGCCAAAGCGTTTGGCTTGCACGTGGAATCCGATCCCGCCGGCTATCCGTATGGGATTTACACAATTCCCCAGATTTCCTTCATTGGAAAGACAGAAGAACAGTTGACCGACGAAGACGTACCCTACGAAGTGGGCGTTGCTTATTACCGCGAAATCGCGCGTGGCCAAATCAGCGGGCACACAGATGGGCGGTTGAAACTGCTCTTTCACCGCCAAACTCTGGAACTCCTCGGCGTCCATATTTTCGGGGAAGACGCCACAGAGCTCTTACACATCGGCCAGGCGGTCCTTCTATTGAAGGGCAAAATCACCTATTTCATCAACACTGTTTTCAATTACCCCACGCTGGCGGAGTGCTACAAAGCTGCGGCGTTCAATGGACTGAACCGGCTGGGCTAATCCGGCTACCCCAAACAGATTCAGGGCAGCGTGACCACGGCGACGGAAAACCCGCCTAGCATCACATTGTCCGAAGTAAGCTTGCGGGCAACAGGCGGTTGAGCACGGGTAGTCATGTCCACGAACTGTTCCTGTCCATTGGCCGCACCGGCAATCGGAAGCGCTTGAGGCTGTTCGCGCTTATTGATCAAAAGCAGGCGGTGTTGGCCGGCGGGAGTCACCACTGCCAAAGCATCCGCGTAGGAATCCGAGATTTGCGTCTCCACAATTCTGTCGCCAGGGCCAAAGTTGTCATGAATAAGCTGCAAAACCCGGAAACGCGCATTGGGCTTTCCCGTTTTCCAATCTACCATCGAAACGCTGGGAAATTGTGTCGGATAGCCAACCAGTTGCGACTCTCCCACCACATCAATTCCCATGCGCGTGAGTTCGGCGTAAAGATAAGCGTACAGAGCTCCGGACAGATGCCAATACGAAGCAGGAATCTGCCTGGGACCATTGCTTGTCGGCGATGAGTCGTTATCGTTGTCGCGAATCGACCCAACCTCGTTAATCATTGTCCGTGTATCGGGGGAAAGTCGCTGGCGAATGGATTCGACGTAACGAACTACATTCAGGAACCCATCGGCCTGCGCGAAGAAAGTGTATTGCTGTACTTCAGGGCTCTCACCGGGCGTCGGAGAGGCGTAAAAATGGTAAGAAATGTAATCGAGAGGGACTCCTGGCTGATGGTTACGGTGATCCAGAAAATATTCAAAGAACCGCGGGTTTCCCCCCGGGTAGGCCAGCGCCAAGCCCACAAACTTGATCTGCGGTTGAACGCGAAGCATGGCCGCAGCCACTGCATCGTAAATAAAAGTGTAAAACTCAGGAGACATCTGATGTTCCCCGTCCACCTCATTCAAAATTTCCCAGATGGGAATCGCAAAATGGTGGCCGGATTCCTGGCGCTTGCCTGATTCGTCGGTGAAACCGCCTTGTGTGTACCAGGCCAATAGCCGCGCGTAATACTCGGCAACCAGTTGTGGATTGGCATCGCGCAATTCCTGGCCCTGCTCGTAGTCCCAGACCACTTGATTCGGGTCCGCTGGATACGGAACAGCTTTTTCGGTTTTGAACATCCATTGCGGAATGGTGCTGAAGTTGACTACTACTGGATGCCCCTTGGTCGCCTCCAGAAAATCGATGGCCAGGGGATCGATTAAAGAGAAATCCCAAAAAGTCTTGCCCTGTTGTGGCGGTTCGAGTTCGGCGACGCCAAGCTTCGGATAAGGCAGCCAGGGTACAAAGCGAACATAGTCAGCATGCAAATCACGCAAAGCGGCAAAAGCGTTGTCGTGCACGGGAGTTCCCCGACGCAAAGGCGGGTTGACGACTACCTGTAGGGTGGGCGTCGTTTTTGAAACCCTCTGAACGTGATCCCAATGGATCGTGAGCTTGGCCGATTGCTCTTGGGCAGGTGCAGACGGGGCACAGAACACGGCGAGAAGAGCAAAAATTAGCGGATGGAACCAGCGCATGGGTGGCAAGGGAGTCTCCTATGAGCGGCGAGCGGCCGTTCCTGTTCTGCATCATAGTCACTGGAGCAGGATTGGGGCAATGACGCGAAGTGGAATTCCCGGCAAAACGTATCAGCGGCAACCACACGCCCGCGTTTCCGCAAGCAAATGTTATTAGTCCGGCAAAGCCGATGACGTTATAGAATCAAGCCACGATCGCACCCAGAACGTACAGAGCGAAAGGAACTCAAACAATGGAGGCAAGGAATCGGTGTGCATGGAACGTCAAGCTGGCGCTCCTGATTTGTTTACTAATGTTGGCCGCGCGAGGGATGGCGCAGGAATTCCCAACGGAAAAGCCCGAAGCGGCGGGAATGTCCTCCGAACGGTTGGAACGCATCTCGAAAACCGTGCAGCAAAGCATCGACGACAAACGGATCGCGGGAGCGGTGACCTTAGTAGCTCGCCACGGGCATGTAGTCTGGTTCAAGGCCCAAGGCCTCAGTGATCGAGAAGCCGGTAAACCCATGCGCCAGGATTCGATTTTCCGGATTTGTTCGATGAGTAAGCCGATCACCAGCGCTGCGGTGATGATGTTGTACGAAGACGGCAAGTTTCTGTTAGAAGATCCGATCTCCAAGTACCTGCCCGAATTTAAGGACCCGAAAGTATTTGTGAAGCCGGCGCAAGGGCAGCCCTACACGATTCCCGCAACGCGCGAAATCACTATTCGCGATCTGCTCCGCCACAGTTCCGGGCTGACCTACAATTGGAATGAAGACCTCGGGCCGCTCTACGAAAAAGCGAATGTCGCCGCCGGGCTGTTGCCCTACGATGGCACGATTGGCGAAAACGTTAAGCGTTTGGCGCCCCTGCCGCTGCTGTTCAATCCCGGTGAACGCTTTGAGTACAGTTTGAGCGTGGACGTGCTAGGGCGCTTGGTTGAGGTAGTTTCCGGGAAACCCCTGGACGAATTTCTCCGCACGCGCATCTTCGAGCCGCTGGGTATGAAGGATACCTATTTCTTCCCACCGGAAAACAAACTGGACCGGCTGACCACCGCGTACACCTACTACGACGGAAAAGGACTAAATCGTTTCCCAGACACGCCCATAAACGAGGGAACGTTCTCCTATTCGGCGGATTACCCCGCCAAAGGCCCAAAGAAGCTCTTTTCTGGCGGCGCCGGGCTGACGTCCACGGCCGAGGACTATGCGCGGTTCTGCCAGATGATGCTTAACGGTGGAAAGTGGGGAAACACCAGGTTGTTGAGCCGCAAGTCGGTCGAGCTCATGACCCATGACCAATTGGGAAAGATCGGCCCGGATCAAGGATTTGGCTTGGGCTTCGGCGTGGATGGTGTAAAGTCGCCCTTGGCGGAATTGGGCACACCCGGATCCTACGGTTGGGGTGGCTTCTTCTTCACCAGCTTCGTCATCGACCCCAAGGAAGAATTTGTCGTCGTCTTCATGGGTCAACTCCACCCCACCGGCGGTCTCATGCTGGACCGCCAGGTGCAAGAACTGGCCTACGCAGCCATCATCGACTAATCCAGCCGGAAGGCAGAATCCTGAGCGGGATTGTTTGCCGAGGGCCGCAAAGTCACGCTAGAATAGAAGCTCTTTAGGAGGACGTACTTTAGTGCTAACGATTCGTTTGGCCAGAATTGGCAAGAAGAAGAAGCCGTTTTACCGCGTGGTCGTGATTGAACGGACTCGGGCGCGTGACGGACGCGTACGAGAAGCGGTGGGAACGTACGACCCGCTCAAGAAGCCCGCGGAGATCAAGTTGGATTCCGACCGAATCAAGTACTGGTTGGGTATGGGGGCCCAGCCAAGCGATACGGTGCGGAGTTTCATCAAGCTGCAGAAGATTGCCTAGCTAACCGGGTCAGGTTGTGGTTTTTTCCGCGTCCTCTGACGGAATTGGGAGGGGTCGCTCGTATTCGCTTGAGTAGTCAGACGCTCGTGCGGAGGACCCCATGAAGGAACTCGTTGAAGAAATTGCTCGCGCTCTCGTTGATCACCCGGAAGGCGTCCAAGTAAAAGCGGTGGAAGGTTCCCAAGTAACTGTCCTGGAATTGCGTGTGCATCAGGAAGACCTGGGAAAAGTCATCGGACGCCAGGGACGCACAGCCAAAGCCATTCGCACGCTGCTGGGAGCGGCGGGCATGAAACTTCACAAACGCTTCACACTCGAGATACTCGAAGATTGAATTCTCCTCTCGAAAAGCAAAGCTGGGTGTTGGTCGCGCGCATCGTTCGGCCGCGCGGCAATAAAGGGGAAGTCCTGGCTGAGCTTTTCACTGATTTTCCCGAGCGACTTTCTTCCTTCAAGCAGATTTACCTGCGCAGCGGTCAGGCCCAGCCGCAGGCTGCCGGATTGCTCCGTTTCTGGGTGGATCGCAATCATCCGGAATACGGGGTTTTTCATTTTGAAGGATGCACGTCCATCGACGCCGCGGAAAAGTTGCGCGGCATGGATGTCATGATTCCCATGGCAGACCGCGTGGAGCTTCCCGCGGGAAAGTTTTTTGTTAGCGACCTGATGGGCTGCACGGTATTCGAATTGCCGGAAGACGCGGCGAAATTGGCTTCGCCCGCTTGTGCCGCTGGAGTTGTCCCGCGCGTTTTGGGCACAGTTCGCGATGTCTTCTTCCCAGGACAAGGCGTTGCTGGCACGCCGCTACTTCAAGTGGAAAGCTCCGCTGGCGAAGTGCTGATCCCCCTCGCCGAAGATATTTGTGTGAAGATCGACGTGCCCTCGCGGCGCATTGAGGTTCGTTTGCCGGAGGGTTTGACCGATCTTGAAACGAAGTAGGTATTTGGACACACTTTTCCGATAAGCGTTTGCTGGAGTTGACAAGCCCTTGGTCGATTTTTGCGTGCCGGTGTCTAAATCTGTAGGCTAGAAAAAGGAGACTCCGTAGGATGTCTCGTTTGTCGAAGGCCCTACTATTCATCTTAGTGGCACTAGTCGTCGCGTTTGCCGTTTTGGCTTATGTTCACACGAGGTTCGCGCTTCCGGCCGACAAACTTGAGATATTTAACCCTAGCGCTAATAAGGAGCCAGAGCTCCCACCTGGAGAACCAGCACCAATAAAATTTGCTGCGCCGAAGATGAGTCCTGCCGAGCGTCAAGCGTTTCTTACCACGGATTTCAAAATCGTCGAAAAAGTGGCCGACCTCCCCACTGGAATACGAAAGCTCTACACAGTAAAGGGTGGGTCTCACGTTGCGATCGCAGACCCAGGAGAAAGATTCCAGGCGACGGATGTTATCACTGACCTGAACTTACCAAGGCGCAGGCTAATATTCGCGGGCGTCGCGCACGACCGTGCGTTTATACACTATGAACAGGGCGGAATCGCACATTTCTACGTAGTCGAACTCTTTCGACTGGAGCCGCCGGATACTGCTGTAACCCTCTGGAGTGGGTATTGCGGTCCCGCCAAAAATCTGCAGGACATTAAGCAACTAATGTCGGAAGAAGACCGCAATTCGTCGCCGGGAGGGCCACAACTTCGGTCCAATAGTGAAGTGCCGTGGCAGAACGTCGACCAGTTGTGCGGCAGTCTGACATTTAGGACGCCCAAAAAGAAAACGATAACAACAGCGGGCGGTAAATCAGAAACACGTTTGTACTCAAATGTTCTGAAGGACGCAGACGTGGCACTCTACAGAGGAACAGCTACAGACGAAAACTGCTGCGCTGGGAAAACGTCAGCGGGACACACGAAATCGACCAAACACGGCGGGTTTGAGCTACGCGACTTTCAAAGCGGCTGGTATTGGTTGCGCATCGAGAGCAGCCATTTCAGCACGAGGATACCGTTGCACGTAACAAGCGGCTTTAATGACAAATCCTGCCACGACCCTTCTGTTGGCCGCATCTTTACAGTTGATGCGCAGCCGCCCATGGCCGAAACCCACATTTACTAGTCGCTAGTCCGCAAAAGTTCTTCCTAATCTCCGGCAATGTCGGCAAGCCGGATTGTAGGGCCTGATACCAAGTTGTCAGGCAGGAGTGTTCGCGAGATAAAACAGATACCGGCTGGATGGGTTTCCCGCCTCTCGCAGACTGAGCCTCTGTTAAACTGGCCTGCAATGCGATTTGACCTCATCACGATTTTTCCGGAATTCTTCACCGGGCCGCTGACCCACGGTATCGTTCGCCGCGCCCAGGAAGCGGGGATCGAGGAGATTCATGTGCAGGACCTGCGCGAGTTTACCAAGGACCGCCACCGCACCGTGGATGATCGCCCGTTCGGCGGCGGCGAAGGCATGGTGTTGAAGCCCGAGCCCCTTTTTGAGGCAGTAGAGAGTTTGTTAGGTCGTGGCGTGGGTGACGCAGAAAAGCGCGTGCCGCCGAAAGCGGGGACTGCCGTCGTGCTAACGTCCGCAGCGGGGCGACTATTCACGCAAGAAACCGCCAGACGTTACGCGAAGCTCAACAGATTGATCCTGATTTGCGGACGCTATGAAGGCGTGGACGAACGAGTCGCGGAATTCCTGGCTACTGAAGAGATCTCCGTCGGTGATTACGTATTGTGCGGCGGCGAGCTGCCCGCGGCGATTATTGTCGATGCCGTGACGCGACTTTTGCCCGGTGCGTTAGGCAATGAAGCCTCCACGGAAAACGAATCCTTCAGCGAGTTGAAGTCCTTGACGCCCGCCGAGACGACCACTGCGATTCCACACTCCGGCAAAGCGAAATTGCTGCTCGATTTCCCTCACTACACACGCCCCGCAGAATACCGAGGCTGGAAAGTGCCCGACGTTCTGATTGGCGGGCATCATGCCGAGGTGGCCAAATGGCGCCGCCAGCAAGCCATAGAGAAGACACGGCGAAACCGGCCGGACCTCTGAGCTCAATACTCTCGCCGGGATAACGACTAGGATTTCCGCGGCATCCTGTTTATAATAGGAGTTTGCCTTGGAAGTGCTGGCCCCGCCTGAGTGGGTCTGCAGGGAATACAGAAAATGAATCCGGTTATTCGTAAGTTGCACGAAGCGCAGTTGCGCAAAGACCTCCCCGAGTTTCGACCCGGCGACACCGTGCGGGTAAACGTCCGCTTGTTGGAAGGCGAGGGTGAAAAGGTCAAGGAACGCATCCAGGCATTTGAAGGCGTGGTGATCTCCAAAAAGGGCCGTGCCAGCAGCGCCACGTTCACAGTGCGCCGCGTGAGTTTTGGCACCGGCGTCGAACGCATTTTCCCGCTGCACTCGCCCTCAATTGCCTCCATTGATGTAGTCGGCAAGGGCAGTGTCCGCCGCGCCCGCCTCTATTACCTGCGCGACCTGCGCGGCAAAGCCGCCCGCATCAAGCGCGCCGCCCGTGAAGAGGCCGCGCCTGCGCCCGAACCCGCCGAGACAGCCAAAGCATAAGCACACTTCACAATGCAAATTTATCGAGGATGGGCAAACGCCTGTCCCTTTTTTTGTCCTTGAACGGGAATAATGATTTGTCTTAGATCGCAGGTCCCGTGCGGCTTTCCACGTGGTAAGATTTGGGCGGAAATTCATCTCACCATGGCGCGACTCTGCTCTTCCCGTTTTGAGCGAGCGGCGCGGAAGCTCGGCTGGACCCGCATCGCGGGCCTCGATGAAGCCGGGCGCGGCGCGCTGTTTGGACCCGTCGTCGCCGCCGCGGTAATTCTTAATCCCAAACGCAGGATTGTTGGCCTCGACGACTCCAAGAAACTCACCGCAGACCGCCGAGCGGAGCTAGCCGAGCGCATCCACGTGCACGCCATCGCCTGGGCCGTAGCTGAAATTGACGCCCAGCGCATCGATGCCTGGAACATCTACCAGGCCAGCCGCCAAGCCATGACCGCCGCGGTACTACAACTGGCCATACAGCCAGACTATCTCCTGATTGACGCCATGGAACTGGATCTTTTGCTGGAGCAGAAGTCTCTGATCAAAGGTGACGCTCGCAGCATCTCCATCGCCGCAGCCTCCATCCTGGCGAAAACCCACCGCGATGCCCGCATGGAAGAGTGGGACGCCGTTTACCCTCAATATGGACTTGCGCGGCATAAAGGCTATGCCACTGCGGATCACCTGGAAGCCCTCCGCCAGTTCGGGCCGACGCCACTTCACCGTCATTCTTTCGCGCCTGTCAGGGATGCGGGCTGCTGGGCTGCCCGAGCCGTCCAGGAAGCGCTGCCGCTCGGCATCTGGCCACAAGCAACCTGAATTTCTCTTCGCTTTTTCTTCCCCTGAGGTGGCGTATCTGCCACGGGGATAACTGCCTGCTAACAACCCGAAGCGCTTTGATTGACGCCTTCCGCGAGGAACTGTAGCGTGAAAATGTAGCGTTGTAGGAATTCTTGCATCTGCAACGCCATCAGGGAGAAAGTCGCCGGCGGCTTTCCTAGGGAAGCTGTCCTTTTTGGGCATGGCCTATAACAAAAGCAAGTTCGTTGAAGCCGCACAGAAACTGCTGAATCAGGGCAAGGTGACGCAGGCCATTGCCGAGTATCAGCAGATCCTGAAGTACGAGCCGCGGGACCAAGTCACCCTGATGACCGTCGGAGAGTTGTACATCCGTCAGGGCGAAACCTTCCAGGCCATCGACTACTTTGAACGGCTGGCGCAACTCTTCGTCAGCGATGGCTTCTTGACGAAGGCCATTGCGGTTTATAAGCGCATCGCGAAACTTGCCCCCGAGGAAATTCGGCCTCTTGAGAAACTTGCTGACCTGTACGTGCAACAAGGGGTCATGAGCGAGGCCCGCCCACTCTTTCTTCAACTTGCCGAACTCCACCTGAAAAATAACAAGCAGCCGGAAGCGGTGGCGCTGCTGAAGAAACTCTTGCTGGCAGAGCCCGACAACCTCCGGATCCAGGTTCGCCTGGCCGATTTGTATCAGGCCATGGGACAGTCGAACGAGGCCCTGGAAACCTATGTTTCTGCAGCGCAGCGAGCCTTGGCCCGCGGCGAGGTGCAGGAATGCGAAAAGCTGGCCGACAAGGCCTTGCACCTCAGTCCCAAAAACCTGGATGCCCTGATAATCAAAGCTCGAGTGTTCACCACCAACGGCAACATCACCCAGGCGGCAGAGATTCTGGAGCGTGTCCCAGACCTCGAAAAGGGCGGCGAACCAGCTGAACTGTTGATGGATTTGTACCTGAAGAACGCCAAGTGGGACGAAGCAACAGCTTTGGCACTCAAGATCTTCTCCTCTGACCAGAAGAATTTCACGGCAACACAGAAGGTGACCGAAGCACTTTTGGAATCCGGGCAAGGCGAACGTGCCATGTCCGTGCTTTCGCGTATCCGCATCCCGATGATTGATGCTGGCGAGCACGAAGGCGTTGTGCACTTGCTGAACGAATTGGCAACCCGGCTACCCGGCCGCCTGGAACCGCTGGAATGGCTGGTGGACACTTACGGCCGAACCAGCGATTCCTTCAGGCTACCCGATGCCCTGGCGCAGTTTGGCGATGCGCTGGTAGCCGCCGGGAAGCTGCAGCGGGCCAAAGACGTTTTCCAGCAGTTGGTGGACCGCGAACCAGAAAGCGATTCTCCGAAACGCAAGCTTAACGACGTGCTTCGAAAGCTTGGAGTTTCGCCGACGGAACCAGTGGCTCAGGCCGCCGCAGCGCCGGTGGAAGTTCACGAGACCCTGCAAGCCGAACTGCCTGAAGCCCCTGCGCCAAAACTGCACCGCGGTCTGGAATCAGATACTCCCGAAGTGGCCGCACAGACAGCAGCGTCCGCCCCAAGAGAGCCGGAACTTGACGAAGAAACCCAGAAGTTCATCGCTCAATCCCTTACCGACGTTGATCTCTTCGCCAGTTATGGACTAACGCAGAAAGCCATCGGACTGTTGGAAGCGATCTTGCGCCGTGCGCCGATGCATACGCCGACGCTCGAAAAACTTCTGGATTTTGTATTGGGAGCTGGCGACGACCGGCGCACCGCGGAACTTGCCGCACAACTTGAGCATCTTCATGCCCAGCGCGGGGATGTGCGAAGTAGCGAACGCTTTGGTGAACTACGCCGCAGATTCCAGCGCGCTGCTGGTTTGACGGATGAGGAGATCGCAGCTGCGGTGGCTGCGGCCATGCCTCAACCCGTGGAGACCGTGCCTGTTGAAGAGGCAATTGCTGAAGTTCCGGCGGACGGCGTGGAAGAGTCTTCCGTCGAAGCAAGCGCCGAGCCAGTCGAGGCCGCCCAAGTTGCGCCTAGTGCCGCTACGCAGGCGAATGAAGAAACTCCCGAAATTGAGATTGTCGAACCGCAGCCCGAAGTGGCTGGTACGCAGCAAGATGAAGTCGACCTTTCTTCTGAATGGGCTTCACTCCTAGAAGAAACGAAAGAGCCCGCATCCAAAAACGCATCCGCATCTCCCGGACCAAAAGCCGGGACGCCTTCGCATGTCGAAGAAGTGGAACTGCAAGATCTGGTGCTGGAAGACGAAACTCCCGTGCAAAGTCCGAACGAGTTGTTGCCTCACGAGGAGATCGTGCCGGCGACCGAAGATATCGGAAAACCTGCAATCGCGGTCCCAGCTGACGCCGAGGATCCGGAAGGGTGGATCGCACCGTTAGCTGAGATTTCCGCCGACACGCCTGCCCCGCCGCCGAGTGTTCCTCTAGCGCCAAGCGCGCCGCCAGCCGAAGAAATTGCCGCGCAGCACCAGCAATTGCTGCCCGACGAGGAGTTGACCACCCTCCCGCTGCCGGATCATGTCGAAGTGGCCGCCGAGGGACCGGAGCCTGCCCTGGAACTCCCGCAGGCTGCCCTGCCCGGGCCGCTGCCTTCCGAACCCGAATTTGAACTGGACCAGGATTTCGAGTTGGTGATCGAACCGGAGCCCGTTGTGCCAGCCCACGAGATGTTGGGCCATGTGCCAGCGCTTCCGAAGAAGGAGGAGGCCGCAGCGAGCGTGCCTCCAGAAAAACTCGTCCCAAAGGAGAAGGTGCCCGCGGCGCTGCCATCAGCCGGCAACGTTTTCTCTTCCGAGGAGTTTCTGTCGGATCTGGCGAAAGAGATCGATCAGCTGGGCGTTGGCGATCTAGAAAAGCCAACCCCTGCGGAATCCGCAGCTCCGGCTGCGAACAAGGAAGAATCGGTCACGGAGCAGCCCGGAACGAACGGAGAATCCTCTCCGCTCAAGGAAGTCTTTGAAGAATTTCGTGCGGAGCTCGGCGAAATGGGCGCCGAAGACGAAGATCTGGAAACCCACTACAATCTGGGCATTGCCTTCCGCGAAATGGGTCTGCTGGAAGAAGCTATTGGTGAATTCCAGAAAGTTGCCAAAGCCAACGACAGCGGCAAAGCCTTCCGTTACGCCATGCAGTGCTGCACCTTGCTGGGTCTCGCCTTCATGGAAAAAGGCCAGCCCAGCATTGCCGCCATCTGGTACGAACGCGCCCTGCTAACCCCCGGCATCGACACGGAAAGTAAACTCGCCTTGCGGTATGATTTGGGAGTGGCCCAGGAGTCGGCCGGCGATCTGGATTCGGCACTCAAGAGCTTTTCCCAGGTCTACGCGGTGAACATCGACTATCGCGACGTTGCCGAACGCATCACTGCGCTTCAGAAACCCGCTCGCTGACCACAGGTCCAAGCTTAATCAGGGGTCCCGCATCTCTCGATGAACCGCATTCTGCGCGCCATGACCGTCGTGTTGTTGTTTGAGATGGGTGCGCTGCTCCTGTACCTGCCATGGTCCACGTTCTGGGAACAGAACTTCTTCCTGCACCGTTTTCCCTGGCTGATGCACATCCTCTTGCATCCCTCCATGCGCGGGATCGTCAGCGGCATCGGTGTGCTGGATATCTTTGTGGCCTTCGGCCTGTTCAATTCGCGCCCCGCACCCGTCCGCCCGCAACCCAATTCCTGACCAGCAATAGCACGGCCTCTCCCACCCTTAGCCAGACTCCAAGTCGTTGGATTGTTTTCGTCAGGCAGCGATTCAGGGTTCCATCATGCGGCGAAGCAATCTGATCTGGCCTGCGTGGTAAATGTCGTGGAAGGCCGCGCCGTATAGCGTGCGGAGAACTTTATCCGGTTGCTTGGTCTTCAAGCAGGAACGCACGCTTTGCGTGAGTGCGCGATGTTCTTCTTGCAACAGCGCAAGGTCGGCGCGCCAGGCGGCATCCGTAGCCTTCCCTTCCTCGGGGCGAGCGAAAAAGTTGCTTCCCTTCAGGACAAATGAACCACGCTTTCCGCCTTCCAGTTTGCGGCGCACTGCATATTTCCAATACGCGGCATGAAGCACCAGTTCCCAAATATTGTGACGTACTGGGGCAGGCCGCCAGGCTGCTTGTTTCGCGTCAACACCTCTGAGTGCTTGCCGGAGATTTGGTCCATGCCATGCCGAGCGCGTGTAACCTTCCTCAAGCAACCTCAAGATCAACTCAGCTTTATCCATGGACGCCTCCTTGTTGAATCAGGTCCACCATCGGAAGGACCCCAGCGTGAATTGCGGACGGGTGCGGAAGAATCCGCGGGCCGTATTCTACACATTTGTTTGCACAGTTGTAGAAGCTGAACGGAATTGCCGATGAATTCAGGGGGATGCTCGAGGAAGCTTCAACCGGCGTGAGCTGTGTGCCAGCGCAGCGCCTTCTTGTTGCGATACAAAAGGCGATCCGCGGTTTCCAGGAGTTCCTGGGGTGATTGCCCGTCTGCCGGATACACAGCCGAACCAATACTGGCGGACAAACGAGGTCCGCCGGGCTCGTCGTTCAGATGATTGGTAATGCGTTGGGCGATCTGCACCACCCTTTCCGTGTCAGCGTCGATCAGCAATATGGCAAATTCGTCGCCGCCGTAGCGCGCGGCCATATCGGTGACACGGCAATTCTCTTTCATCACACAGGCAAGACGCCGCAGGGCGCGGTCACCAGCCAGATGCCCCAGCCGGTCATTAATACCCTTCAAATCGTCCAGATCAAGAAGGAGTAACCCGAAGGAGTGATGGCTGCGCTCAGCGCGGAGCACCTCTTTTTCCAGGCTGCAGTAGAACTCTCGGTAGTTGGCGAGTCCCGTCAGGCCGTCGTGCGTAGCCTGGTGCCGGATTTCTTCCTCCGTCTTCTTCCGTTCGGTAATGTCCAGGGCCACGCCAATGCAGCCGAGAATCGCCCCATCTGAATTGCGAAGCGGCTCCAGGCTGATGTCAAAGACATGATTCCTGCGTTTGCACTCGAACCGCGAGGAAATCCCGCGCAAAGCCGCAAGGTGTTGCTTTACCGGAGCCTCTTCTTCCTGAGGGCAGCGTAAGAATTCGTGGATCGTTTGTCCAATGGCCTTCGGCCCTATGCGCCGGTGGAGTCCCAGCGCGGGGCCCCAATGCGAAGTGATCCGCAATCGCTGATCGGTGGTCCAGAAAACCACCGGCATCTGCTGAACCAGCAACCGGAAATGTGTTTGCGACGGCGAGCCCGTGGCGGAACTGGAGAGCGCTCGTGTTCTTTCAAGGATGCCCAGGATTTCGCCGCTTGCCGTGCGTACGAGGGACCTGTGCAAGTTAACCGCAACACGCATTCCCTCTTTGTGGAGGCGTTCGGTCGCTTCCCCCTCGCTGGAATCGATGCGCAACGGGCTTTGCAGTAACTCCTCTAAAGCAGGCAATTCGTAAAGGGGCAAAAGTCGCGTGATGGATTTCCCCAGGACCTCCGATTCCGCGTAGCCGTAAAGGTCCTGAGCTGCGCGGTTCCACAAGACTATGGTGCCATTCGTCTGGAAGCCCACGAGGGCTTCGTCAGACCCGGCGAGCAAGTGCTCGAGCAGCGATTCAGAGAGCAGCGAGGTGGACATAGCTCATCCAGATGGACCCGTAACTAGAAATATACACTTAAACGCAACCGGGGGGAGTTGCAGTGAGCAGCAGAGAATCCCGGGGCAAGAGGGGGAAGCCCGTCAGGCGACGCAAGAGCCCGCAAACCACGGGAAGTTAGGAGCAAGAATAGAGCCGAAATCACGCAAAGGACGGAAAATAAGCGAAGAGATGCAAAGAGAAAAGCACAGCCAAGTCAGTTGCAACATACTTGCAACATATATAGGACCATGCTAGTCTTGTTTCATGCGCCTGCTTCCTGCTAACCAGTGCATTTTGTTTACCATACGCCTTTATCTACTCCTTCTAGTCCCATTGCTTTTCTCCTTTATTCCTCCTACAAGCAATTGCCAAGAGAACCCTTATATTGTTGCCTATGACCACAATTTGGAAGAACCCGGAAGCTTGGAGGTCGAGTACTTTTCCACTTTTGGAACGCAGCGTGGCGGATCGGATTTTCATGCCTACTGGGCAGAATTGGAATATGGCGCAACGGCTTGCTGGACCACGGAGTTATATCTCGATGGCCAAACGACATTTGGGGACAGCACTGTCTTTACCGGCTATCGCTGGGAAAACCGTTTTCGCCCTCTCAAGAACGAACACCTGATCAACCCGGTCCTTTACGCGGAGTTTGAGAACACGAACGGTGCCGACAAGATCCTGAAAGAAGTGGAAGGACATGACATGGAATCGGACTACGCCGTCCCCAACGCTCTGGCGCGCCAGCAACATACGCGCGAAATGGAGTTCAAACTCATCCTCTCCAGCAATTTCAAGGGCTGGAACTTTACCGAAAATACTATCGCCACAAAAAACTTGAGCAACGAGCCCTGGGAATTCGGCTATGCACTGGGAGCCAGCAGGCCGCTGACAATGAAGGGTGCGGCGCACCGCTGCAACTTCTGCCGGCAGCATTTCGTAGCCGGCGTGGAACTCTATGGTGGGCTGGGCGACCGGTACAGTTTCGGGTTGCATAACACCTCGCACTATCTCGGCACTGGCTTGGCCTGGAACCTCCCCTCCGGCTGGACGTTCCGGCTCGAGCCCACCTTCGGGCTCAACAACAGCAGTCATCAATTTATGTTGCGCTGGGGAATCTCCAGGGAATTCTCGGGATTCGGCAGTATGGTCAGCGGGCTATTTAGGGGGCGCGGAGAATGAAGCTCTACCAATTTGTGATCGCAAGTTTACTGCTCTCGAGTGGAATTGTTGCAGCGGCAGGCGCACAGGACCCGCCAGGAGGATCCGAGAAAGAATCCATCTACGCGGAATTGAAAAAAGCTCCGGAGAAATACAGCGGCAAATCGAATCCGCTGGCCAACGATTCAGATGCGGTTGCGGCGGGGCGCATTCTGTTTGCGGAACACTGTGAAGAATGCCACGGGAAAGAGGGGATTGGCGGCAAAAAGGCGCCGAGTCTGCGGGCCGAGGAGGTTCAGAATTCCCCCGCTGGTGCGATTTTTTGGGTCTTGTCGAACGGTGTGGTGCGCAAAAAAATGCCAGTTTGGTCGAAACTCCCGGAGCCCGAGCGCTGGCAGTTGGTGAGCTACATCAAATCACTTGGAATTGCGTCAGCTGAAGCCAAATCTACGGCAAAGCCCTAATTCGCGGCAGGCTTGGGGCCGGCAGCATCATTCAGAATCATCGCCAGCCTCACTCCCGCCTGCGCCACCCGTTTCTCGACAACCGCGGCCGCAGCATCCTGGTAAGCCTCGCCAGCCGTCAGATGCATCTGCAGCAATCGCTCGCCAATGTGATTATCGTCGGCGCAGGAATGCACCGTCGCTGGCGTCTCCACCGGGACTTTGGGTGTCAGTGCGCCGTATGCCACGGATTCCGCTGCGTCATGGCTTTCCCAGGCCCAATCTTCCACGTGAATTCCTGCCTTCTGCCACTGCGCCACATCATCCCCAAAGACCTGTTCGAGGTGTTCCGCGAATTCCGGAGAATCGGCGCCTTCCATGTCGCGTTCGAGGATGGTGGTATCCCAAATCGCGTGGAGATTCGGCGAGAAATTCTCATGCGACTGATGGGGTCGTCGCCGGAAGTATTGGAGCGGCACACAATTGCCGCCCAGGTCGTCATTGGTGGTTGCATGCAGTGGCATGTGCAAATCACCAACAAAGTGGATCACATACCGGAGGGCCTCTGCGCGCTTCCTTGGTTCAGCATTGGCATCTTTTAGAATGGCCAACTGCTCGGCAATGGCTTTTGTAACGCAGCCTTGCGCCGCGCAATATTCCTCCAGCGGATGGCGGGGAGCGCCCCGCGGAATGTCGATGTAATGCCACGGGCCATTCTTGCGTTCACCCCGCACATCGTCCGCCCACGTGGAAGCATCCGCCAGAAAATCACGATAAGCGAACCCGCAATAGCGTTTCAGGTCCGGGTCAACGGGATTTTCCGAAAGGAGTTTCGCAACGAGTTGCTGCGCTTCCGGTGTGAGGTACTTTTCCGCAATCAGCGCTATGGTCTGATGGCCTTTGCATCCCCAGGCCTGGGCGGGGGGAGTTCCCGCAATCAAATGAATAAACACAAGAAGCCCAAGCGCAGTGATGAGTCGAACTAATCTGGTTTCGCAATTCATGGTTTTCATCCGAACAATTGGCACGTCAAGCGCTAAGCCAGCGCGCCACTGGTTTCGCAGACTCGGTATGGTCGCAGATAACGCGTAAGGCTGCGGTAATGGGGATTCCCAAAATCAGTCCCATCCCGCCCCACACCCAACCCCAGAAAAGCAAAGAAATAGTGATCGCCACCGCATTCAGCCGCACCTGACGCCCCACCAACTGCGGAGCAATCAGGTTTTGCGCCACAACGTGGATTCCTGTCAACACGATGGCGATCAGCGCAAAGTGGCTGATGGACTTCCACTTCACCATGGCCAGCAGAAACGCCGGAAGCCATGCAAGCACCGCACCAATATAAGGCACCATGTTGAATACGCCGGAAACAATGCCCGTGAGCACCGGGTAGTCCAGCCCTAATGCCAGAAAGAAAATGCTGCTGAAGGCGATCACCACCAACGAGACCACCGTCATGCCCACCAGGTAATCGCGCAACACGTCCCGCAAATCCTCCAGCGTCTCCTTCACCTGCGTGCGCTTAGCCACCGGAAACAATTGCAAGGTGCTGTGCCAGGCCTCGCGTTTTCCCGCCAGCATGAAGAAAACCAAAAACGGAACGAAGGTCGCCTCCAGGACCAGCGCGTATAACGAACCGATCCCGCGAACGACTAGATTGTGAATCGCGGCGCTGTCGGAGCCGGATTCCGCGGGTTTTGCTGTGCCCGCCGGAGTCGTCAGTTCCGTTACGCTTCCTTCGAAGCCCCGCAACTTGCTCTGCACTCCACTTGTGGCCTCCTGCAGGGTGCCTCGGTACTTCGGCCAATCTGCGGCAAAATCCAAAGTACGTGCCCACAACCCGTAGCCCACGGAGAAAATCACCGTGATCAGCAGCAGAACCATGATCAGGGATCCTATCGTTCGCGGCAGGTGCAGTCGCTCCAGGAATTCCACCGCCGGATCCAGAAAGTAGGCCAGCAGGACAGAAAGCAGCACGGTGATAACGACACCGGCAGCATAGTAGATAAAAAGTAGAATGATCGCGGCGGCGACGATGCGCAGGCTGAAACTCGATGCTGATACGCGATAAATCTTTGGTGGCGTTTCCGGCGTGGACACCAGTGCCCTCTCGCTCAACACGGTAACATATTCAGACAATTTCTGGGTGGCCTGCAAAACTCGGCTTTTGCGCCAGTAACATGGGTCGTAAAGCGGCCGGCACCGGTTGCCAAAAAATGTGGAATTCACTTCATGAAACCGTAAAGTGCGAAATCGGCTGTATGTTAGACTGCCACGAGGCCATACCTTCTCGGAAATTCACACACCCATGGCAAAAGAACTTTTCGGCACGGATGGGATTCGCGGTGTTCCCGGGACACCTCCGCTCGATGACCAGACGCTGTTCGCGACCGGGCGTGCGCTCGGCGACTTCTTGCGACGCGAACATGGCCCCGCTCACGCCCTGATCGGCATGGACACGCGCGAATCCGGCCCTCATATCGCGGCCATTCTGGCTGCGGGACTCGCTAAAGCCGGGGCCACCGCTGAATTTGCCGGCATCATCACCACGCCCGGAATTGCCTGCCTGGTGCGCCAGAATGATTTTCAGGCCGGCGTAGTAATCTCCGCATCCCACAATCCCTATCACGACAATGGCGTGAAATTGTTTTCGCACGCGGGCATGAAGTTTCCGGATGCGGAAGAAGAATGTTTGGAAACGGAGATCCTCCGCCTGCGCACGAAATCGGTGTCCATCGAACATACCGCTTTGTTGGCAAACGACGCCAGGCATACGGAATACATCGATTTTCTTCGCAGCCGCATGATCGATAGCAGCGATCTCTCCGGCCTGCGGATGGTTCTAGATTGCGCGAATGGAGCCGCGTACCAACTGGGCCCTGAGCTTTTCCGGGCATTGAAAGCCGACGTAGTGGCCACGGGCGTAAATCCGGACGGTCGCAACATCAATGCTGGTTGCGGCTCGCTCCATCTGGAAGGATTGCAAAAGCGCGTTGTGGCGGAAGGCGCTCGCCTGGGAGTGGCCTTTGACGGCGATGCTGACCGCGCACTCTTCGTCAGCGAATCCGGGAATGTCGTCAATGGCGATGGTGTCATGCTGGCCGTGGCCCGCTATTTGAAAGCACATCATGCGCTCAAGAATCAGCGCGTCGTCGCGACCTCCATGTCAAATCTGGGATTGGAGCGTGCCCTGGCCCACGAAGGCATTTCGCTAGCGCGGGCAGCCGTGGGCGATCGCTACGTCCTGGAAGAGATGCTGAAATCGGGGAATAACCTGGGCGGCGAACAATCTGGACACATTATTTTTCTTGACGACAGCCCCGCCGGCGACGGTCTGCTCACCGCCGTAAAAGTCGCCTGCCTGGTGGTTCAACGGGGATCGCTGGGAGCGTTGGTGGAGGGTTTGAAGGATTATCCGCAGAAGATTGTGAATGTGAAGGTAAAAACGAAGCCGCCTCTCGATTCCGTGCCCGAAGTGGCCCGCGCGCTCGCCGAAGCTGAAGCCGCGCTTGGCGACAACGGCCGGATCGTGTTGCGCTACTCCGGTACGGAACCGTTAGCGCGAGTCATGGTGGAAGCGGAGCACGATGCGGATGTAATCAAGTATTCGGAAACCGTCGCCAACGCCTTGCGTTTCACCATCGGAGCCTAGACCAGCGCCACGCCTGCAAGAAATCCTGCATCACGCGTTCTAAGGGGGATGCCGTAGGAGGCTATCCCATGAGAAACGCAATTATCTCGCTCCTTGTGAAGTTCCGCTCTCTATCCCCTGTTCGCCGCGGGTTAATTGTTGTCCTGGCTATTTTTGCCGCCTTGTTTGTTTTTTCCCGAGTCAACCCCCCAACTGGAACGAGACTGTCTCAGCACGAGGCTACGTACGAAACCCCAGAGACTGGGTCCAGCGAGCTTCAAACGGAAGCTGGCCGTGTGCGGGAAGAATTGAAGGAGTCCGCCAACGGGCTGGCGGTGCCGGCGCCAATGCATTTCGGCGGAATTCCGAGCAGCAGGATGGCCCCGATGGCGCAGCCTAACGAACCGTTGATTGCCCACACCGCGGAACTTGCCCTGGCCACCAAAGAGTTCGTTAAATCTCGTTCGACGATGGAAGAAATCCTCGACCGTCACCGCGGCTACGTGGCAAAACTCCGCATGGTGGGAAAGCCTACGGGGAGCACTCTTTCGGCCACCCTGCGCATACCATCATCGGAATATGTCGCAACACTCGGCGAACTGAAGACGCTCGGCCAAGTCGAGCGCGAGGAAGAAGCTGCCGATGAAGTCACCCAACAACGCGCGGACCTGGAAGCCCGTTTGACCAACGCCCAGAGCACCCTCCGTCATCTGCAGGAACTACTGAAGCAACAGTCCTACCCTGACCGAAACGTTCTGGAATTGCAGCGCCAGGTTGCCAATGTAAACGCCGACATAAGTCGCCTGGAAGCAGACCGTATCGCTTCAGAGCACCGCGTGGTCTTCGCGAACGTGCTCTTTGCCATGCGCGAAGAGATCACTCCCCCCGTGGAAACTCTCGCGGGACAATTTCGCAACGCCGCCCTCGCGGGATTTTTAGAGGCAGTAACAAGCCTTTCCGCCCTGTTGCTGTTCCTCATCAGCCGGGGACCTGCGTTCTTACTCTGGCTCGTAATCCTGTACCTGCCGGCCAGATTGGCGTGGCGTCGTTGGCGGCCTGCTGAGGTTCGCGCAGACACGCCGGTTCATGGTGCATAACCAGCAAACTTGTGACTGCCCGACTCCCGTGCTTCCCAAAGACTGTAGAAAAACAGGGGCCAGTCTGTGGGATTTTGTAGATTGCCTGGTCCGGGCTGATTTGCCGGACCTGGTTTTCTTCTGTAAGTGCTTTGTTGTCAGTGATGAAGTGCCTTTTTCCACACTGCTGTAGACTTGGCAAAGCGCGTGCATTATATCAAAACAATTCATGAGATTGGCTTCCCGGGGTGGCCGGTACTCAACCTCGACTGAGTATTCCGGTTATTGGGGGGTCGATTCAATTAAGAGAAGGGGGCTTGCACCAGCCCCCTTTATTTTTTTGCCTAGACGGCTCCGCCACATTGCAAGTCTATTGCCACCTCCTGTCCACGCCTGATCCCTGAGAAAACTCAATACAATACAAAAAAAATGAGCGGCCGGTGGGGGTGCCGGCCGCTCTGGCGTGGGGGATAGAGGGTAGATGTGCCTGAAGTTCGGTTCGTCTCCTTATCGCTCCGGAGGGGCTGGCCGTTCCACTGCGCTCGCCAGCAGAAGAACGACGCACAGGATTAAGATCCCTACGATCATTCCGCCCGCTCCGAAAGCCGAACCTAACTCCCGATCACGTCCACTAGAGTGCCGGACAGAAGGAAATGCGTCACTAGTCCCTGGGGTTCATTCACTCCAGTACTTCGCCGCGGGACCATAGGTGCTTTCATCTAGTACTCTCTTACCAGTGCATCTGCGCCGCGATCTCTGGTGCATTTTGAGAACTCTCTTAGGCTGAATTTTGCCCTTTCAGGCATTTCCAGGTTTGTGATCACCCGCTTTCTCTCCGCTTCTGCCTACGCTATGCTCATAGCACCATGCATGATCTAAGTTATTTTCGGGAACATCTGGATGTCTTCGCAGAAATGGCGAAGCGCCGCAACATCAGTCTCGACCTCGAGGGATTTGGCGCCCTGGATAAAGAGCGGCGCGAGCTGATTACGGCAAACGAGCAGCGCAAAGCGCAGCGCAACAAAGCCAGCGACGAAATCGCAACACTTAAGAAGGCCAAGCAGAGCGCGGACACAATCCTCGCCGGAATGAAGCAGCTTTCCGAGCGCATCAAACAAGCAGACGAGCGCATTGCGGAATTGGACATTAAACAACGCGAACTCCTGCTGACCATTCCCAACATCCCGCATTCCAGCGTGCCGGCCGGCCACGGGGCCGAGGACAATCAGGAGATTCGCCGCTGGGGTACGCCTCCGCATTTTGATTTTCCGCCAAAGCCCCACTGGGAAGTCGGCGAGCGGGCGGAAATCCTGGATCTGGAGGCCGCCACGCGCATCACCGGTGCGCGCTTCGCCGTATACAAGGGCTGGGGAGCACGGCTCGAGCGCGCTTTGGCGAATTTCTTTCTGGATGTGCACACGCGCGAACATGGCTATACGGAGATCCTTCCGCCTTTTTTGGTGAACACCGCTTCGCTGATGGCTGCGGGCCAACTTCCGAAATTTGCCGCAGATCTTTTTAAATTGCAGGACACCGATTTCTGGCTGACTCCCACCTCCGAAGTGGAACTGCACAACCTTTATCGCGACACCACGGTTACCGAAGACCAGTTGCCCATCCTCGTTACCGCATGGACTTCCTGCTTCCGCTCCGAGGCGGGCGCAGCCGGTAAAGACACGCGTGGCATCCTGCGCCAGCACCAATTTCAGAAGGTCGAGCTTTTCAAGTTTACGCATCCCGAAAAAAGTTACGAAGAACACGAAACATTAACGCGCAATGCGGAAACGATCCTGCAAAAGCTCGGATTGCACTATCGCACCATGCTGCTCTGTTCTGGCGACATGGGTTTTGCTTCCGCGAAGACCTACGATTTGGAAGTATGGCTGCCGTCGAGCAAGGAATTCCGCGAAATTTCCTCCTGCTCGAATTGCGAAGCGTTTCAGGCACGGCGCGCGGGCATCCGCTTCAAACCAAAAGCGGGCGGAAAGAGTGAATTCGTGCATACGCTGAACGGATCAGGTCTGGCTGTAGGTCGTACTTGGATTGCCGTGGTTGAGAATTATCAGCAGGCTGATGGCTCGATCGTGATTCCAGAGGTGCTTCGCCCCTACATGGGCATCGAGCGCATTCCGGCGGGAAAGTGAGACGGTAGCGCGCCGAGTGGTTTTCTTGGCCGGAAGCCTATAAGCCTTTTATTTATAACACGTTATAGTCCAATCCAATGGCTAATGCTGCGTCCTGCCGGAAACCCTTTCGCCGCGCAACCTCTTGAAAGTACAGCTTTTTGTTTGACTCCCTGTAAGTCCCTGCATACACTCGCCTCAACGCCGTCCAAGGCATAGAAAGGCTGAGTGAGGCGGCGGGCGCACTCACGTTCTGAGATGACATTTATTGTCCGCATTTTACGGTTTCTATTCTGGGTGGTCGTGCTTTCCTGGAGCGTGGCTCTCCTGCGTCGACTGGTGCAGCGCATGGGGCAAGGTGCGCTGAGGTCAGAAGCACCGGTTGATGTTCCTGCTGACACGCAAAGCCGCAAACTGGTGCGAGATCCAGTGTGCGGCATGCACCTTGCCGAAGTATTGGCGCTGCCGCTGCGGCAGGACGGTGAATTAGTGCATTTTTGCTCCGCTGCTTGCCGCGACAAGTACCTGAGCGAAACGCGCAAAATGGCCGCGAACGGCTAACGCAAAGATTTGGTAGAAGGAAAAGCGGTTCGGTGCAGTAGCAGGCTGAATAATAAACGCAGCGCAACGGAAAGGACCGAAGCTGATGGCCACGGTCGTAAAACCTCAACTCCCAACCCGCCCGACGGGTGCTCCCCCGATGGTGCCGCGGATCGCGCCGCGTGAAGAACTCAATCCCTTCCGCATCGCGCAAATTCAATTCGATATGGCGGCCGAAGTCCTGAAACTTGATCCCGGACTCCGCCAGGTGCTTCGCACTCCCAAACGCATTCTGGAAGTGTCGCTGCCCACCAAAATGGACAACGGCCAGGTAAAGGTCCTGACCGGCTTCCGGGTGCAGCACAACATCGCACGCGGTCCCGGTAAAGGCGGCATCCGCTTTCATCCCAATGTGACAGTCGACGAAGTGAAGGCCCTGGCGGCCTGGATGACCTGGAAGACAGCCGTGGTGAATTTGCCATTTGGCGGTGCAAAGGGCGGCGTCATCTGCGACCCGAAGCGCATGTCCAAAAGCGAACTGGAGCGGCTCACGCGACGCTTTGCCAGCGAGATTCTCCCGGTCATCGGTCCAGACAAGGATATTCCTGCGCCAGACGTTTACACAGACGCGCAGACAATGGCTTGGATCATGGACACCTATTCCATGATGATGGGCCACACCGTGCCGGGCGTGGTTACCGGGAAGCCTCTTTCGATTGGCGGATCTGTGGGACGGGCCGAAGCGACTGCGCAGGGCTTGGTGTATGTCGTCGAAGAAGCCTGCAAGATGAAGAAAATCTCCTTGCGCGGCGCAACCGTGGCCATTCAGGGTTTTGGTAATGCCGGCGCCACTGCGGCACGACTTCTGGCGGACCGCAAAGCGAAAATCATCGCGCTCAGCGATACGCGCGGCGGTGTCACCAATTCTCGTGGCATCGATCCCCTCAAGGCCATCCGCTACAAGGAGCGTTCTGGCACGGTGGTTGGCATGCCGGGAGCATCCCGCATTTCCAATGACGACCTGCTGACAATGAAGTGCGACATTTTGGTGCCGGCGGCCCTCGAAAACGTCATTACCCTGCAAAACGCCGAATCCGTGAAGGCCCGCATCGTCGCAGAAGCTGCCAACGGGCCAACCACGCCTCACGCGGACGAAATCCTGGCGCGCCGCGGCATCACCATCTTGCCGGACATCTTGGCGAATGCCGGCGGTGTCACGGTCAGCTACTTCGAATGGGTGCAGAACCAGGAAGGCCTGTTCTGGGATGTTGACGAAGTGAACCTGCGCTTGCAGAAAGTCATCGTTCGCGCTTTCCACGACATGGTGGATGCCATGCGCAAGCACCACGTTCCGCCGCGTGCGGGCGCTATGGTGCTCGCCGTCGGCCGCGTCGCCGAAGCAACGCTGGTCCGCGGCTTGTTCCCGTGAGATCCGGTTGGTGCTGCGTCATCTTTGGTCTTTACGTGCGCTGACTTTTTGTTCTTCTCGAACCCAAAGACTCCCTCACAAAGAAAAAAAATTCCCTGCGAGTGAAAAACTCCTTGCAGAGACAAATTAGTGCGCGTACATTCGCAAGTGCCGGGCGTTTTCTGGCGCGCGGTTGAAGAAAGGGCGTGCCAGACAAAACGTGTCCGGCTATTTTCTTCACCGAACGCGAGCGCATACACGATCATGAGCCATCTTCACGTACAAGCTATCGCCGCCCCGCCCATTCTACTGACCATAGGGGGATTTGATCCCAGTTGCGCCGGCGGCGTCGTTGCAGATCTCAAGACCTTTGCAGCCTACGGCTGTTACGGTGTGGCCGCTGTAACTTCATTGACAATTCAGAACACACAAGGCGTGGAGGGTGTTCACAATACGCCCAGCGCGGAATTGCGCGAGCAGTTGGAAGTCCTGACGAAAGATTGCAGCATCGCCGCGGTGAAAATCGGCATGCTGGGAAACCGCGGGAATGCCGCAGTTGTGGCGGATTTTCTTGACGTGAACAAGTTTGCCCAAGTGGTACTTGATCCCGTGATGCGCTCCTCCAGCGATTCCGAACTGCTGGATGCGGTGGGTATCAAGTATCTGGCCACGGAACTCCTGAAGCGCTCCAGCGTAATCACGCCGAACATTCAGGAGGCTGAACTCTTGACCGGCCTCACGATCAAGGATGTAGGCGACATGGAGGCAGCGGCGCGGAAACTGGTGGAAATGGGCGCGCACGCCGTCATCGTCAAGGGAGGCCACCTTGAAAAGGCCGTGGACATCGTATTTGATGGGAGCGAGCTCCACCTACTGAGCGGCGAACGGGTGAAACTGGAGCACACTCACGGAACGGGGTGCACCTTTGCTTCCGCCATTGCCGCTCAATTGGCCACTGGAAGGTCGCTCCTGGAGGCCACCACACTGGCCAAGGCCTATGTCATGAAGGCCATCGAACGAGCTTATCCTGTAGGAAAGGGGCGGTTACCGCTCGACCACTTTTACCGCATGAAGATTGAACCGCTCACGCGGGGAACACACGAGGTGCCACAGCACGGGTTACACCCAGCGGCCGAACCCGCGGCGCACTGACGAAGAATTTCGGTGGCAGGTTCCTCCCAGCTCGATAAGGAGGGCATGTGCAGAGAATCTTCCGATGTGAGAACTGTCAGCGTGGAATGCGTGTAGTCGGATCCACGGGATTGGGGAAAGAAGTCGAGCGCATCGTCCTCTGCCCCTACTGTAAAACCAAAAACAAGGTGAAGTGGCCGAAGGGCGACAAGTTCAACGTGCAGCGCATCGCCACCCGCTAGATACCCTTGCAATCCCCCTCTACTCCTGCTTGCCCGCCGATCTCCTATCTATGCCAGTAGCCGGCCCGCTCGCACAACACTACTCCAGCAGCGTCCCCCTCCCAATCCCATTCCACGTCCAAGGCCAGCGCGCATGGCAACAACGCAGCAGCGTCGGATATGCGGAAGTGGAGAAAACCGCAGCTCAAGCTCGGTAGGCGATTTTTCCGGCGACGATTGTCGCCACTGGGCCGCCCTTGAACGATTTGCCATCGAACGGTGAATTGCGCGACTTACTTGCTGATCCCTTCACGTTGTACGTCCAGGCCCGGTCCAGTGAAAAAATGGTGACGTCCGCAGGTTCACTGACGGCGAGCTTCCGTTCTTTTCCTAACACGCGCGCCGGTCCAGTCGTGAAGAGTTCCACCATGCGCATCAATGGGAGTTTCCCTGAGTGAACGAGTTGCTCCAGCGCCAGGCCCACCGCTGTTTCGAATCCCAGGATGCCAAAGGGCGATTTGTCAAATTCCACATCCTTAATAGCCGGCTCGTGCGGCGCATGGTCAGTAGCAATGGCGTCCACCGTCCCGTCCGCAAGTCCCATCCACAGTGCTTCCCGGTCAGCACGCGCCGCCAGCGGCGGATTCATTTTGTAGCGCGAATCGTACGTCACGTCCTCATCAATCAAGGTGAAGTGATGCGGGGTGACCTCACATGTTACGCGCAGCCCATTCTGCTTGGCATAACGCACCTGATCGAGCGAGGCCTTCGCCGAGAGATGCGCGATGTGCAACCGCGCCCCGGTAAGCTCCGCGATCTGAACGTCGCGCGCTACACATACGGATTCTGCGGCGGCGGGCATTCCCGGCAAACCCAGGCGAGTGGACGCGACACCTTCGCGCATCACCGCGCCGGCTGCCAATGAAACGTCTTCGGAGTGCTCGATCACCGGAAGTTCTAGCGTGCGGCAGTAATCCATGATCTGGCGTGCCAGCTTGGCCGTCGCGATGGGCTTGCCGTCGTCCGATACCGCCACGATACCCGCTTCACGCATCGCTCCAATTTCGGCGATATCTTCGCCTTTGCTGGCGATGCTGGCGGCTCCAATCGGCCACACGCGAACGTGGCCGTGCACCTTCGCGCGATCGACAATAAATCGCGTGATTGAGGCGTTGTCGTTTACTGGCTTGGTGTTCGGCATGCAGCAAACAGCCGTGAAACCACCGCGAGCCGCTGCCAGCGTTCCCGTCTCAATGGTCTCGGAGTTTTCCTGGCCTGGTTCGCGAAGATGTGCGTGCATGTCAATAAAGCCCGGCGCGACGATCAGACCCGAAGCGTCAAACACTTCGGCACCATTGGCGAGGGATATTTTTCCAGTTGGTGCGATTTCCGCGATGCGCTCGTCGTCCAGCAGGATATCGCGCGGCGCATCGGTCTTCGACGCAGGATCCAGTACGCGCCCGTTCTTAATCAGAAGCATGTGCGGATTCCTTGGGTTTTGCCTCGCCCCCTACTTCCAGTGCGGGATGCATACCTTCCGTGGCTCCGATCATTAACAGGTAGAGAATGGCCATGCGCACCGCCACGCCGTTGGTCACTTGTTCAAGGACCGCGGAGCGCGGCCCATCGGCCACTTCAGGAGTAATTTCCGTGCCACGATTGATTGGGCCGGGATGCAGAATGAGCGCGTCCTTCTTGGCCAGGCGCATGCGTTCCTCGTTAAGCTGGTAAAGCAAAATGTAATCGTTCTGCGAAAGAGAAGGTTCGTGCAATCGCTCGGTCTGCACGCGCAGGACGATGATCACGTCCGCGTCTTCCAACGCCTCTTCGACTCGATAAACGCACCGGATTGGTGTCCCCGGCGGCCCGATTTTCTCCAGTTCGCGCGGCACCCACATGGCGGGCCCGCAAAGCGTAAATCGGCAGCCAAATTTGCCGAGCAGGTGAATGTTGGAACGCGCCACGCGTGAGTGCGCGATGTCGCCAAGGATCGTCACATTCAAATCCTTCAGCGCGCCCTTGCGGTCGCGGATCGTCAATGCATCCAACAGTCCCTGCGATGGATGTTCGTGCGTCCCATCGCCGGCATTCACCACGGGGATTTCCAGGTGGCGCGCCACGAAATCCGCCGCGCCAGAAGAGGAATGGCGCATCACAAAGCAATCCGGCTTCATGGCGTTCAGGTTGTTGGCCGTGTCCAAAAGCGTCTCGCCTTTTTTCAGGCTGGAAGCTTCGGCTTGCAGGTTCATCGTATCGGCGCCAAGCCGCGAAGCCGCCGTGCCGAAACTCAACCGTGTGCGCGTGGAATTCTCAAAGAAAGCGAGCACCACGGTCTTCCCACGCAATGTGGCGAGTTTCTTCAGCGGGTGGCGCTGAATTTCCTGAAACGGTTGAGCCTGATCTAGAATGAAAGTGAGTTCGTCCGCGGAAAGCGGTTCGAGGGCGAGCAAGTCACGAAAACGATAGGTCACATTTGCACTCAGAGGGTCACGCGGCGGGCCTCGGAGCGTCGAGGTGTTCTCCGCCCCTTCCTGAAAGTCATTCTACGCGTAGCCGCGCCACGACGCAAAAAAATCGTCGCGCGCTACGGCTCGACGCGGTCCACGAGGACGACGCGCTCTTCTTCGTCAATCTCGCGCAAGCGCACCTCGATAATTTCGGAGTCGCTTGTCTGGATGTTGCGTCCCACGAACTGCGCTTCAATCGGCATTTCGCGATGGCCGCGGTCAATCAGCACACAAAGGGAAACCCGTTTCGGCCGGCCAAGATCAAACAAGCCGTTCATCGCCGCGCGAACCGTGCGTCCGGTGTAGAGGACGTCGTCCACAAGAACCAGGTCCAGGCTGTCCACCGGAAAAGAAATATGCGAAGACTGCAGTACTGCCTGTGGTGCGATCTTCGACAGATCGTCGCGGTATAGAGTGATGTCCAGAGTGCCCACCGGAACTTCCACGCCGTCGATCCCGCGCATGGCTTGCGCGATGCGCTGCGCCAGGGGTACGCCCCGCCGCCGGATTCCAATCAAAGCCAAGTGGCGCGTGCCACCACTCTTTTCTACGATCTGGTGAGCCAAGCGTTGGAGTGTGCGGTCGATTTCCGCCGCGGACATCAACTGACTTTTTTCGACGAGTCGCATAGTTGCGTAATCCTAGCACATGTTACGCCCACTATTGGCGTGACGCCCGGCACAATTCCGCGTGTCGGCGTACAGGCCCTTACCGGGGCCATGCTAGACTTCTGCCAACAGAGGATGGCAATCCATGAAAATGCGTCGGGAGTCGGTTGCTCAGGTTCTAAAGCAGTCCTTCACCGTATTGTTTGTGTTAGTGGTGTTTACTTCGCTGACTTTCGGGGCCCAATTGCCCAAGAAACCCGCGACGAGGGGCATTACTCATCCCTCCCACCCCAAACTTGTCGTAATGATCGTCGTGGACCAGATGCGCGGCGACTATGTGGATAAATTCCGCGGACAGTGGACGGGGGGACTCAAGCGATTGGTCGAGGAAGGCGCTTGGTTTCACGAAGCGGCCTATCCTTATGCAGCCACCGAAACCTGCGTAGGCCATTCCACGATTTCAACCGGAGCCTTCCCCGCAACCCACGGGATGATCGCCAACGCCTGGTGGGACCGCGAGCACCAGAAACTGGTCACCTGCACCAGCGATCCCACTGTTAAGAATGTGGCTTACGCGGGTGGCAGCACGACGGGGGGCGATTCCGCGGTAAAGATGCAGTTTCCCTCGTTTGCTGAGGAATTGAAGTTTCAGACTGGTGACGCCACGCGCGTGGTCACGTTTTCGCTGAAAGCCCGAGCGGCTATCACCATGGCGGGTCACAAGGGTGAAGCTGTCACCTGGCTGGACGGCAACACGGGCGCCTGGGTAACTTCCTCGGCCTATAGCATGGTGCCGTTTATCGAAGCGTATGCTAAGAAACACCCGGTATCAGAGGACCACGGCAAGACGTGGTCGCTCTCGCTGCCCCAAAGCGCCTATCTATACGAAGAGCAGGCCACGGGCGCGGCAGCGCCGAAAGGCTGGACTCTCAGCTTCCCGCATCCGTTGCGCGGCAGAGATGGGAGCACCTCCGCCGACGAGGTGTTTCTCGACCAGTGGGAGCACAGCCCGTTCGCCGATACTTACCTCACGCATTTAGCCGAGGCGGCCATAGATTCTCTTGGCTTGGGCAAAGCGACCGGGACGGACTATCTGGGTGTGAGCTACTCCACCCCTGACTACGTCGGCCACGCTTACGGCCCGCGCAGCTGGGAGATTCAAGACATTCTAGTGCGGCTGGACAAAGACATTGACGAACTGCTCGCGCACCTTGACCAAAAGGTCGGCCGCGGGAACTATATTTTGGCTTTGACCGCCGACCACGGCGTCGTCCCAACGCCGGAAGACATGGCCAGAACCGGCGCTGACGCCGGCGTGTTACGCATCGCGGAGCTGCAGGAGCGCATGGAAAAAGCTTTGGAGCCCTTCAATTATCCCAAGCCCGCCATCGCACGTATGACCGAGGGCAATGTTTATTTCTCGCAGGGAGTGTACGACCGTCTTAAACAAGATTCCGCCGCTCTGAATGCCGTGATGGTCGCGACGCTTGCGCAACCGGGCGTGGCTACCGTTTTCCGCGCGGAAGACTTAAGCGGGGCAGTTTCCACGAGCTCTGGAATCCGTTCGGCCTTTACCCTAAGTTATTCTCCCAGCCGCAGTGGCGATCTCTTCTTCGTTCCCAAGCCGTACTGGCTAATGGATGGATCGCCCGTGGGGAAAAAAGCGGGCGGAGGCACGGGACATGGGACTCCGTACTATTATGACCAGCATGTGCCCCTGCTTTTGCTGGGTTACGGAATCCAGCCCGGTGAATATTTTTCTGCCGCCACACCCGCGGATATTGCCCCGACGTTTGCCGCACTCTGCGGCATCACCCTGGCCACGCACGATGGTCGCGTTCTATCAGAAGCCCTCCACAAACGCGCGGCCAAATAATTCCACAGCCTGCAGGATTTCTCGGACGTACTGAAGAGTTCGTGCTATCCTCATTCCCAGCGTGAGTTTCTCTGAACGCGTTAACCTCCAAGTGCAGGTTGGCGCTCTGCGCCTTACTAATCCCGTCATCGCCGCTAGTGGCACTTTTGGTTATGGGTTGGAATTCGCCCATCTGGTCGATCTAAACCGTCTGGGGGGCTTCGTCACCAAGGGCATCTCCTTGGAGCCCATCGAAGGTGCCCCCGCTCCTCGCCTCTGCGAAACCCCTTCCGGAATGCTGAACGCGGTAGGTCTGCAGAACGTGGGGGTGTCATCCTTCATCAAAGACAAGTTACCACTGTTGCAAAAATACAACACGAACGTCATCGTCAATGTCTTCGGCTGTGCCATCGAGGACTATGTCGAGGTCATACGTAGGCTCGAGGAAGCCCCCGGGATTGCCGCTTATGAGCTGAACATTTCCTGCCCGAACGTCAAAAAGGGGGGAATGCAGTTTGGAAGTAACCCCGATTTGGTCGCAGATGTCGTCTCGGCAGCTCGCCGCGCCGCAAGGCAGCGACCCCTTTGGGTAAAGCTCATGCCCCTGGTAACGGACATCGCTCTGATCGCCAAGATGGCGGAGTCTGCCGGAGCTGATGCACTCACCGTTGCCAATACCTATCCTGCTATGGCCATTGATTTTAGGTCGGGAAGATCAAGGCTCGGAAACCCCACCGGAGGCCTCTCGGGTCCAGCGATTAAACCCATCACCCTTCGGTTGGTTTGGGAGGCCCGGAAGGCTGTGAAGATCCCGATTGTCGGGCTGGGAGGCATAGAGACGGCAGAAGACGTGCTCGATTACCTATGTGTAGGCGGGTCAGCCGTACAGGTAGGAACGGCCAGTTTTGCTGATCCGAGGGCCAGTGAGGCAATTATCGGGAGTTTGGAGACCTTAGTACGAACGATTAAGTGCAGTGATATCAATGAATTAAAGGATAGATTCAGGGCAGATTTTGGTTGACATAATGCTGTTTTCATACTACACTTTTTGAGTATTTGTAGCTAAAAGAACACACTATGCGACGACCACTCTTTGTAACTTGGGCTGCCATTCGCTGGGTGCCTCTTATGTTCTTAGTCGCCCCCGTAATGGAAGCTCCTCTTGTCGCTCACCTGAGTGAGCCTGTCAAACCCATCAAGGTCTGGGTAGGCAATGCTAGTTGGTATGGCCCGGACTTCAATGGGAAGCGTACCGCCAACGGGGAGACCTTCAGTGCCGAAGGCCTGACCGCCGCTCACCCCAACCTACCGTTTAATTCCTGGGTGCGCATCGTCAACACCCGTAATGGCAAATTTGAGGTGGTGCGCATTAATGACCGGGGTCCTTACCAAGAGGGCCGCGAAATTGATGTATCCTATCGGGTAGCCCGGAAGATTGGCCTGATCCACTCGGGTGTTAGCCAGGTGCGGCTGGAATTAATGCAACTGCCGCCCAAGCGCGACCGAGTAGACGAAGGCCAGAACTAAACGCTTCGGGCTCGACCCGATCCGTGACCTTTGACGCCCATCCACGCAGCAGTCTTATAGTCGCGCTCGATTTCGATTCTCTTTCCACAGCGCTCAAATTCGCCAAGCAAGTGGCGGATCTTGTCGGCATGTTCAAGATCGGCAGCCAACTTTTTACGTCCGCTGGACCTGAAGCGGTACGCCAGGTGGCGCAACTAGGCGTGGACATTTTTCTCGACCTGAAATTCCACGATATCCCCAACACAGTTGCGGGCGCGGTGCTGGCATCTGCGGGCATGACCGGTGTGCAGTTTGTGAATGTGCATGCGCTCGGCGGCAGCGCGATGCTGCGCGCCGCGGCGCAGGCAATCAGCGCGGGTGTGCCCATGGGCGCAGACCGTCCACGCCTCCTTGCCGTGACTATGCTGACCAGCATGGATCAGAAAGCGATACGAGAAGTGGGGATTGGCGGGCCTCCGGCAACGCGCGTTGTAAAACTAGCGAAGCTTGCGCAAAAGGCAGGCGTGGACGGCGTGGTGGCCTCTGTCCAGGAAGCCAAGGCCATTCGCAAAGCCTGCGGCAGGGATTTTCTGATCGTAACTCCCGGCGTGCGTCCCCAGGATTCTTCAGCCAGCGCCAAAAAGGACGATCAGGCGCGCACTGCTACTCCTCGCGACGCGATTCGGGCCGGCGCCGATTTCATCGTCGTAGGGCGGCCGATCCTTGCCGCACCCGATCCGCGCGCGGCAACCCAGGAAATTGTTGACGAAATCGCCGCCGCCCGCTGACAGAACCGTTGTGGATCATTCTCTCAACTCATCCCTCAAAAACGTCATTGTCGGCACCGCCGGACACATTGATCACGGCAAATCCACGCTGATCGAGGCATTGACCGGCACGCATCCCGACCGTTTGGAAGAAGAAAAACGCCGCGGCATCACTATCGATCTGGGCTTCGCCTTCCTGGAAGAAAACGGTGTGCGTTTTGGTTTTGTGGATGTGCCGGGTCACGAGCGCTTCGTCAAGAACATGCTTGCAGGCGCTTCGGGAATTGATTTGGTTCTTCTGGTCATTGCTGCCGACGAGGCCATTCGCCCGCAAACGCGGGAGCATTTCGAGATTTGCCGTTTGTTGGGCGTGCAGCGCGGTGTGATTGCCCTGACGAAAAGCGATTTGGTGGACGCGGATACACTGGGGTTGCTGCGGTTGGATGTCGAAGAGTTCGTGAAAGATTCCTTTTTGGCGGGTGCGGCAATCTTGCCTGTCAGCGCGAAAACGGGCGCCGGAATCGTCGAATTGAAGACTGCTCTTCTCCGTGCAGCGCGCGAAACAGGTGAACGCGATATGGCGCGCTACTTTCGCTTGCCGATTGACCGTTCGTTCCCTGTAAAGGGCTTTGGCACAGTCGTGACGGGCACGGTAATTTCAGGCCAAGCGAGGGTGGGAGAAGAGGTGGAACTTCTTCCAACGCGCCAGGTTCTGCGAGTGCGTGGGATGCACTCTGGTGGAAGGGCTGTCGCGTGTGTACAAGCCGGCCAACGCAGCGCTTTCAATCTTTCTGGAATTGAGCACACGGCCATCCAGCGAGGTATGGTCATCGCGGCCCCGCGGCGCTTCAGCGCCACGCGCCGTGTGGATGTTCGACTGGAATTGCTGTCCAGCGCCCCGCCGTTGAAACATCGCGCACAAGTCCATTTCCACTCGGGAACTGCGGAGACCACGGCCGAAGTCTATTTGCTCGAGGGATCCCCTCTTCTGCCGGGTACCAGCGCTCTGGCGCACTTCAAGCTAAGGGAAGAAATAGTTCTTGGGCACGGAGATAGGTTTATCGTGCGCCGGTTTTCCCCAGTCGTGACCATGGGTGGTGGTGCGATTCTCGATTCGTTGGCAAGGCGCCCCGCAAGCAAAGACACAGGGCGCGTCGCGTATCTCAAAATCCTGGAAAACGGCACGCGCGAGGAAGTTCTGATGGCGCTCGCCGAACGAAACATTCTCGGCATTCCCTCGCCGGAGGTAGTAGCTCGATTGGGATGGCTGGAAAGCGAAGTGCATGCCGCGGCCGATTCCTTGGCGCGAGCGAAGCAACTTTACATCGTCTCGGCGGATCCGCTCGTTGTGCTAGCAAAGAAAACATTCCTCGAAATCTGCGAAAAGCTATTGGCCCGTGTCGAGCGCTTCCACAAGGAAAACCCGCTTCTGTCCGGCATCGCGCGCGAAGACCTGCGAACCAGCCTGGGCAAGCGCGTTCGCCTGGAATCTTTTCGGGCAGCGCTCGACGCTTTGGTGCACGAGAAAAAACTAGTTCTGCAAGCGGAGCTTGTGAAAAAGCCAGGCGTGGAAATCACGCTGACGGCTGAGGAATTACGCGCCAAGCAAGAGATTGAGCGAGCCTTCGCGAAAGCCGGGCTGGCTGCGCCCGCGGTGAAAGAGGTCTTTGCCCAAATGACCATGGAGAAGGCGCGTGCGGAAAAATTGTTGCAGATCTTGTTGCGCGAGAAAACGCTGGTCCGCGTTTCGCCTGAGCTCATCTTTCACGTCGCGGCTCTTGACCACCTCTCTAAATTGTTGAAAGAGTATAAGAAGGCCAAGGGCGAGCGAATCGGCGTTCCCGCTTTCAAGGAACTGACCGGCGTCACACGAAAATATGCCATCCCGTTACTCGAATACCTCGATCGCCAGCGCTTGACACGACGAGCGGGCGACGAGCGTGTTATCCTGTAGGGGACCGACAAGAAACAATGCCTCAAGAAATAGAAACTGTCCCGGTTGCGGAGCAACCGGAGAGGCAACATCGGAGTGGAGAGAGAATATGGGTGAATTCAGTATTTTTCATTGGCTGATCGTATTGGCCATCGTCCTGATTTTCTTTGGTGGGCGGCGCATCCCGGAGGTTATGAAGGGACTAGGAGAGGGCATCCGTAGTTTCAAGGATGGTATGGCTAGCGCCACTCAGGCACCGCAGGCGCAGCCGACCCAAGTACTTGCTCCATCCGGAATTACCGTTAAGCCCGGACGTGGCCAGGTCGCGATCAGTTGGAATCCTAGCCTCGGCGCCACCAGCTATAACGTGAAGCGGACCGGAACGAGTGGTGGACCTTATGCCCTGATTGCCTCGACAGCGGCCACGAACTACTCGGATGAAGGATTGGCGAACGGAACATACTATTACGTGGTCGCGTCCACCAGTTCGTCCGGCGAAAGTGCAAATTCCGTGGAAGTCACCGGCATAGTCGCGTAGTTTGCTGTTCCCATAGAAAAACCTGCGAAAAAATAATCTCGATTTTGAATGACCAGCAACATGCAGTTGGGGGTAGATTTGTGCCCAAAAAGTAACACGCACCCATCTCCCCGAAGAAAACCTGAACCTTTAGCCAGTAGTCCGAACGCAACTTTTTCTCCACAATCGGGTACTACCAGGTATCCAAGGCCCTCGCTGCAAAGAAAAAAAGGAGATTCGGTAATGAGCAAACAATTCTCGAAGTGGACTATTCTGCCTGCAGCGGTGCTGCTGCTGGGCACGGTGGCGCTGGCACAAGCTCCCTCTTCCAGCGCGCCGAGCAGCGGTTCCGGAAGTTCTGCTTCACAGGGTTCCAGCACGCCAAGCACAACGCCAGCGCAAAAGCCCACCGTTCCGCAGCGCAAGGAAAATCAGCAGGACCGCATCGCGCAAGGCGTCAAGAGCGGCCAGTTGACTGCCGGTGAAACCTCCAAGCTGGAAACAAAAGAAGCCGCCATCAACGGCGAAACCCGCGCGGACCGCGCCGCCAATGGTGGAAAACTGACGACAGCCGAAAAGCAGCAAGTCAATAAGCAGCAGAATCAGATGTCCAAGCAAATTTATCAGGACAAGCACAACGCCAACACCGCGCAGTATGGCAACAATAAGGTGGGGCAGCGCCGCGAAAATCAGCAGGATCGCATCGCACAGGGCGTGAAGAGCGGCAAGTTGACTGCCGGAGAAACCGCCAAGCTCGAGAACCAACAGAAGGGCATCAACCAGCAAGTAAAGGCGGATCGTTCCGCCAACGGCGGCAAGCTCACCACCGGCGAAAAGAAACAGGTCAACAAGGAACAGAACCACGCTTCCAAGAATATCTACAACAAGAAGCACAACGCGGCGACGCAAGGCGGGACCAAGAAGAAGTAAGCACCGTAGAAAGATTCGTAACAAAAAGCGCCTCAAGAGATCGGGGGCGCTTTTTTCTTTTAATTGACTCTTGACGCTGCGGGGCTAGGAGAACCTCGCTGCGCTACATTTCCTCGCCTTCCGTCCAGCCCAGCTCTCGCAACGCCGCAATCAGATGCGCCAGAGGCAATCCCACCACGTTGTAGTAGCAGCCTTCGATCCGCGGAATGTAGCGGCCAGCGCGTCCCTGAATCGCGTAAGACCCGGCTTTGTCGTGAGGTTCTTCTGTCGCGAGATATTTGGAGATCTCGTCTGCGCCGAGTTGTGAAAAAGTCACAAGCGTGGTTTCCACAAAACGTATACGCACCGCTTCCGGCAGGCGAATCAGGGAAACGCCCGTGTGCACGGAATGGGTTCGCCCGGAGAGCTGCACGAGCATGTGGCGCGCATCATCGGTGGATCGCGGCTTGCCCAAAAGTTGGCCATCCAGGGCCACAACGGTGTCCGCGGCAATCACGATCGTGGTACCCACGACGCGCGCGGCCACCAAATCTGCCTTCGCGTCTGCCAGCCGTTGAACAAGCGTTTGCGGAGCCTCACCCGGATAAGGAGTTTCATCCACTGCGGAGGAAACCACAGCAAATGATAGACCGGCGTCATGCAGAATGTCCGCGCGGCGCTGAGAAGCGGAAGCAAGAATAAGTCTCATGAAGCCCGCCTTGCGGGAAGAATACTACAGGTAGAGGCAGGAGCTTGTACCGCCCGGATTAGATTGCGTGTTCTTTGGATCAAGAATCGCCGGGCCCACAGTCATCGCCGCTTCGCCTCACAACTGTCGTGCGCGCCAAAACGAAGTGACGGCAAACGCAATGAACACGGCTGCCACGACCACCGAAACTCCTACGAGCCAGGGGGCGACGTCGCGCGTCCATGCGCGGAGCGCCGAATTCAACCAGCCCAGCGCCAATATCGCAAAAGCTGCGCCGATCATTTCGTGGAACAACTGCCGCAAAACCCGCCATAACCGGCGAAATCCACGGGGTTCCTCCGCGCGAGCGATTCGTTGGCCAGCAGTCGACATACTTGCCATCTTAACGCACATTCTCGCGAATGGCCCCGAACGCCCGTCGCCCACCCCGTCCCAATGGACAGGCTCCTGCCTGTGAATACTTTGAAGACAACGCCCAAACGGCACCTTGTATCGAACAAGTTGTAAGCCTAAAATCACTTCAGGAGTATTGGGGGAGCCACCCTTGCAACTTGACGATCATCTCAAGAATCTGCTGCGCGAGCTTGGCCATGCCATCAATGACACGGTTTCCGAGTCAGACCGCATCACCGGCGCAATAGCCGGAGTGCGCGCTCATGGCTACGACATCGTCCTGAAACTTGACGCCACCATAGGCCTGGCTAAACGCGATGGTAACTCTCCGGACGGAGCGCCATTAAGTACGCAAGACCGTCGCTTCCTGGAATCTCTGCGCATTCAGGTGGACCAGGATTCCCTCGAACAGGAACCCGAGCGGCGGCCTGCATCACGGCTCACCATGACTCCCCAGGATGTTCGCTTTCTGAAATCATTGCGGATTGCCGCGGACGACATGGAATGAAACAAGTATTCCAATTTGCGAGTATCGGCGCGCTGGCTTTGCTTGCGACCGCCACGGTGGGTGCATCGAACTCTGTCGCGCAAACGCCGGTGGTCACTCCGATCATTGTGGACACCGCCGTACCCATCGTTGTGAATGAAATCAAGCCCAAGCCCAAGGTCACTGGCCTGGCGAAGTTCCAAGGTTTTGTGTTGCATGCGAATATTGCCCAAGTGACCGTGCGGGCCAAGGACAACGAACAGTCAATCCAGACGTTTCCGCTTGGTGAAAAGGCTTCGGCCAAAATGCAGCAGATTGTCGACAAGGGCGGCTACCAGTACGGCGACAAAATTACCGTGTATTACGACCCGCAATCTCTGAAGGCCATTAAGTTCAAGGGTAAACCGTCTCCGCCCCTCTAAAAGGAAGCGAGCCATGCTGCGCTTTCCTGCCGTTGCAGGTAAGTTTTATCCTGCCAATCCCAGGGAACTCTCCTCCCTGATCAATCAGTTCACTGACAAAAGTTCCCTGGTCGCGCCCGGGCATGTGCGCGCCTGCTTGGTGCCACATGCGGGCTACGTCTATTCCGGCAGTGTTGCCGGCGCTGTATTCTCCAGCATCTTTCTGCCTAAGAGAATCCTGTTATTGGGTGTGCGCCATTATCCGCGCGGGGAATCCTTGGCCATCCTCTGCGAAGGAGCCTGGCGAACGCCGTTGGGAGACGTCTCCATTGACTCTCCTTTAGCGCAGCGTTTGCGCGCCGCATGCCCGGCCTTGCGCGAAGACGCCGTGGCGCACAGCCAGGAACACTCCCTGGAAGTGCAGCTTCCTTTCCTGCAGCAACTCGACCCTGGATTTGCCTTTGTGCCCGTGGTGCTCGGCACAATCCGCTTCGATCAACTCGTAAAAGTAGGAGAAGCAATTGCTCGCGTGTTGAGCGAAGTCAAAGAAGAGATTCTTGTGGTGACCTCATCGGACATGAATCACTACGAAGACGACGCAACAACCCGCCGCAAAGACCGCAAGGCCATAGACGCTATGCTGCAACTCGACGCCAAAGCCCTTTATCAAGTCTGCCGCGATGAAGAAATTTCCATGTGCGGCCTCGGACCCGCCGTGGCCATGCTCACGGCGATGCAAGGCCTGGGCGCAAAAAAAGCCAATCTGGTGCGCTACGCCACTTCTGGAGACATCATGGGCGATCGCGAGGCTGTGGTAGGTTACGCAGGAATGACTTTCGCCTGATGCCCGCGTGGAAGAATCCGCATTCTCATGACAAGCGTAGTGTAGCGTTGAAACAAGCGCAACTACTCGCGCTGCAATGTAATTCCGTCGCGAAACTTTCAGTGCGGATGCGCGCCCCCGCCCCCTCCACCAGAAGGATGGGATGAGCCGGAGGAACTTCCTGAACTCGCAGAACTGCCAGAACTCCCCGAGCTGCGGCTTCCACCCCAGGCTGCCCCGGAAGAGCCACCAGAAGAGCCGCGCGAGGAGCCTCCTCCACCGGAGGAGGTATGCGGCGGCGCCGGCGTCACAACCGGCCGCGGCGGCATTGTTGCCCGCGGCGCAACAGGCATTGACGGCGCGTTCGTGGTCCGACCAATTGTCGTACTTGGTTTCACTTCCTTCCCGATCACAGCCGTTGGTGCTTTCGCGCTGCCGCCAGCCTGCGCAACGTATGGCGCATTGTTCGCGTTCACAAAACGGTGTTCTTGCGGATCGTAGGTGATCGACGATCCAACCGCGGCAGAAGCCGCGCGACCATTCACATTGTTTGCATACATCGTCCGCGAGATATGTGCCGGCGTTGCACTAGCGGCAAGGCTCCCAGTAAGCACTTCACGTGGCGCCTGCTTCACCACCGACCATTTTTCCGTCCCCGGCGACATCACAGACTTCGCAATCACTCGTCCTTGCACCGGGAATATACCTTGTCCAATATTCACCGGCGTCCTGCCGCCTTTATCCAGTGGATGAAGCGGCACAATGCCCATCGTTGAACCCGAGCGCACCCACACGCCCGTCACGGGCCTCCAGTACACCGGCCGCCCAAAACCAAATCCTGAAGGGTTCCACACCCAGCCATACATTGGCGAGAAAATCCAGCCGCCATAGTGATACGGCAGCCAGCCCCACGGCGCAGAACCAAGGAACGTCCACCCAAAAAACGGATCGTAGTACCAATCGCCAAAGGAGAATGGCGACCAACCCATCCCCATTCCAAACGGTCGCCAGCAGTTCCCGTACCCACCCACGGAAAACCACGAACCGTAGGTGAACAGATCTCCAAATCCCGCGGTGTAGTCCGGCGAATTCACATACTGACTGGAAGAATTCGTGGCAGCAATCTCGTTCTCGACGCGTCCCGAAACCCAGTGATCAAACTCGTCGCTATCCGCGGCGCGCCCGATCACCATGTCGTCGGGGCTTCCCGCGCGCACGGAAAGAGATTGGCCCTTTTCGAGCGGTGTGGACTGCTCGTTGCGCAACACTGAAACGCTCCCGCGCTCCACCTTGACCGTGCTGCCATCGTCAAAATTGTCCAGCCGGAATGTGCTTCGACCCGTGGACTCAACAGTGAAATCTCCGCCGGTCACACTGAAATAGTCGTCACCTTTGGGGCTCACATAGAAAGACGCGCTTCCCTGGCGCAGCACCAGCCGGGTGATTCGGCCGCCGTCATGCAGCGAAAGATCGTAGAACTCCACTACCGTGTTCGCGCTCAAAAAAGCCATCGCGCCATTCTCGAATTCCACTTCGGCGCGCCCGCTTCCCGTGGCCAGAACATAGCCCTCGCGTAGCGGCAGATTCAGCGCAGCCTGCTCCCAGGTTGCATTTCCCGCAATCATTGGATCGTCGTGGAAAGCCCGCGCATACCGGACGTCCCCTTGCAGCAGACTTAGCCGCACGATGCGCGCGTGACTCGCATCCGCAAAAACTGTCGAAGGCAACACCACAGCAAGAGCCAGGACCAGAAACCCAATGGTGCATAGTAGGCGTTTCATGGGGAACCTCGATGGAGGAGCATCCCTCTGCTCATTAGACGATAGCGCAAGTCAGCGCGTTGCGTTAATGATATTAAGGTCGGTGCCCGCAAGACCGTAATTGTCCAATTCCATAATTGCGTGCAGCGTTCTAGTTGTGACGCGAAGCCGGAGAATTCTGCTTATAAGTATTTGATAATACATTCGTTAGCTAGGACCACCCTCATTTTGAGTATTCTGCTATCATTCTGCCGCCATGCCAACGATCGCAACCCGCGTTTCCCATTTGACTGGAGAGGGCGCTCTAGCGGTATTCTCCCGCGCCAAAGAGTTGGAAAAAGAAGGCCGGTCGATCATTCATCTTGAGCTTGGCGAGCCGGACTTTCACGCTGCCGCCCCGATTGTCGACGCCGTGAGGGCAGCCGTAGCTGCCGGGCGCGATCGCTACGTCTCCACGCGAGGGCTCCCGGAGTTGCGCGCGGCCATCGCGGATTACCTGAAGCGCACGCGGAAACTGGATGTTGCGGCGGAGCAGGTCCTGGTAGCGCCCGGCTGCAAGATGGCCTTGGCTTTGGCGATGATGGCTTTGATCGAGCCGGGCGACGAAGTTCTCTACCCCGATCCCAGTTTTCCGATCTACCCCTCGTTTACGGGAGGCCTCGGCGCAAAGGCCGTCTCTTATTCCTTGCTGGAGAAGAATCAATTTCAGCCGGACGTCCTGGAAATCGCATCCAAAATTACGCCCAAGACCCGCGTGCTGATCTTCAATTCGCCGAACAATCCTACTGGTACCGTCTTCAGTGAAGCAGCACTCCAGGATGTCGCCGGCCTCGCCAGGAAACATGACCTGTGGGTGATTGCCGACGAAATCTATGCTCGCATTCTCTTCAGCGGCGAGTACAAATCCATCTGGACGCTGCCGGGAATGCCGGAGCGCACTGTCATCATCGATGGCTTCTCAAAAACTTTCGCCATGACGGGCTGGCGTCTTGGCTACGCCGTAGCGCAAAAACATGTAATCGATGCGCTGGATATGCTGGTGCTGAACACCTTTACCTGCACCGCGGAATTCTCTCAGGTCGCCGCCATCGAAGCGCTAGAGGATTCCACGCAAGCTGTTCCCGCGATGGTTGCGGAATATCGCAAACGCCGCGATGTTTTTGTCGGGAAGTTGAACAAGATTCCCGGATTTCGCTGCCAGGTCCCGGACGGCGCTTTTTATGCCTGGGTGAATATCGAAGAAACCGGAATGAGCGCGGAGGAAGTGCAGCGGCTTCTGCTGGAAGAAGTGGGCGTTGCGGCCATTGCCGGTGCGGCCTTCGGGGCCGAAGGCAGGAATTACTTGCGGTTCTCGCTGGTCAGCGCCACGCATCTGTTGGAAGAAGCCCTGGAACGCATCCAGCGCGTGTCATTTCACTGGCGCGCAGGGGTTGCCCGTTAGTATGCGCAGCGATGGAAAGCCAGGTTCGCGGAAGTCGCATGAGGAATCGCGTTCTACGAAACGGAAGCCGCGGAATTTGCGATAAACTGCTAGCGCATTAACGCAGCACCTTGATGGAGATAAACAACCATGACCGAACCTTCCGGACTTAAGCATATTCCCTGGAGCCAGGTCGAACGCGAATCCCTGAACGACAAGATCGACCGCGAAATGCTCCACGGCGATAAACTGATGCTCGCTCGCGTGTTTATGAAAAAGGGTGCGCATGTCCCGAAGCACCAGCATCACAATGAGCAAGTCACGTACATCCTCGAAGGCGCGTTGAAGTTCGCGATTGACGGTAAGGAAATTGTGGTGAAAGCCGGCGAAGTGCTCTGCATTCCCTCCAGCATGCCGCATGAGGCGTGGGCCGTGGAAGACACCGTAGATCTGGATGTGTTCACGCCGCCGCGCGAAGATTGGCTCAGCAAATCAGATGATTACCTGCGCCACGGCCGTTAGCCTTCAGTAGGGCCCATGGCGCGAACCCTCGGCAACCACCTTGCCGTCAATTACGGATAGAGTGTAGTCGTCGCCCTCGCCTTTCCATTTCTTAACATCGAACGACATCCCGCTTGCCGCGCGATGCGCTGCTATCCCTTTGAATTGCAGCGCTGTTTTTCTTCGGCAAACTTCTGGGCGATTTTTAGCTTCCATAAAATACGCCGTTCCTCCAACCACCTTGGCCTGCCCGCCAGGTTCGATCAAAACGGCCGCATCCTCATCTACGGCAATCGCACGGACCTGCTCTGCCCAGCCGTCTTGCAGAATGCGCGCCATGAACACCAGCAAACGCCCCAGGCGGTCGCGCTTTACAAAATGCGTGTCGGTGATCGTTCCCGCGAGCAACGGGATGCGCAGGAAATCGCGCGAAAGAGTGACTTTGTTGCCGTAAGGATCCGCAATCGCTTCAGGAGAGTGAATCGTGTCAATCATCGAAGCGAACAAGAACTCTCCCAGAATTGCCAGCCCCGCGCTTGAGCCACCGATTGGTTTCCCCGCGGCGATGTGGCGATTCAGCGCCTCTTGCACAGGCGTATCCTGCCAGAAGCGCACGTAATTCGATTGGTCGCCGCCGGCAAAGAAGATGGCCTCTGCTTTTCCGATGATGTCCACGACTTTCTTGTCGTCGGAATCTTCTCGGTCGGAAAAAACTATCGTTCCGACCGAATTTAGCGGGCAAACTGCGGCGATCTCTCCGTTCACTTTGCGTGCGTAATCGTCATCCGTGTTTGCGCGGAGAATCAGGAAGTCCCCACCATTCGCCCGTTCGCACAAAAACCGGAAGGCCGTCGCCATCTTGCTGCCGCCGCCCATCAAGGCAAAACCTCCGCGGGGCTCGGCGACCTTGTCCGCCTCATTGCCGGTCCGGAAATACTTCCACTTCGCGTCTGCCTTGGGCACAAATTGCACTTGAACCAAAACTGAGATAAAGCAAACGACTAGAATTTTCTGGCGGGTAGACATGGACACCCTCGGGATTCTCCTGCTGTGATAGCTTGATTCCCCAGCGCCGTCAAGCAAGTGCTTGTAGTGCAGATTTTCGCTGCGCTTTCCCGTGAATTGAATTGACAGCGCATCGCCTCTCTTGCATACTCACGCCATTCAGGTCAGCCACGGGGGTAACGGGGTTGCGCATCCTTCCGAAGGGCCTTTCATCCTCTTTTTTCGAGCAGATCATCGCGCTCGTCCGCCCCGGCGAACTGCAATCCGGATTGTAATCTCGCCGAACAGGGTCTGTGGTTTTCTTTGTGCCGTCATCGGTGAATCGCCATTCACTCACGCCGACTTGGAAAGATGCAGAACAACAAATAGGGGGACTCCATGCTTTCACTTTGTAAACGGTGGTTTTCAATTTTGCTGGTTTCGCTTTGCCTGCCCGTAATTTTGAGCGCGCAGTCCTCACAAGGCCGCATCAGCGGTCAGGTGACGGATTCCACGGGAGGCGTGATCGCAAACGCGGGCGTGACCATTGAAAATCTGGGCACGCATGTCAAACGCGTTTTGGCAACGAATGCCGCAGGCGAATATGTCGCCCCGGCGCTGGAGCCAGGCTTTTACTCGATCACTGTTGAGGCAAAAGGATTCAGCAAGGTGATTCGTGGACGAGTGCAGATCGAAGTGGCCAACGACTTGAAGATCAGCTTTGAGTTGAAGCCCGGAACTATTTCCCAAACCGTCGAAGTGAAGGATGAAGCTCCGCTCACCGAAGCGACCAATGCGGTTCTCAGCGGAGTGCTTTCCAATCAAGCTATCAACGAGCTGCCATTGCAGGGGCGCGATTTCCAGAACCTCCTCCCGTTGCATCCGGGCGTGCAGCGCGATCCCGGCGGCGGATTTCACACGCTTACCTCAAACGGACTCCGGCCCGACGACAACAATTTTATAATTGATGGCGCAAACGACAACGACGCCTATTATGGGGAAACGGTCGTAAACGATGCGGGAATTTCCGGCACGCCCGCAAGCACATTGCCGCTTGACGCCATCCAGGAATTCAATACCCAGGAAGAGCCTCAAGCGGATTTCGGCGCCAAACCCGGCGTTGTGGTCAACATCGGCATCAAATCAGGCACCGATAAAATCCACGGAACCGCATATTATTTTCACCGAAACAGCGCTTTTGATGCTCGCAACTATTTCAACCCCAGCGGTACGCCTCTGTCAGCATTGCTGTTGCACCAATTTGGTGCATCCCTCGGCGGGCCCATCATCAAGAACAAGTGGTTTTACTTCGCGAACTATGAAGGAGTCAGAGACAGGGTCGGCAATCCACTTGACGTGGACAGCCCGGTCACTTCCTCGCTGGTTGGACGGGTTGACCCCAGCACCCTGGATTATCCACTAGAGGATTACAGCATCGTGGACGCCCTGGCGGTTAACAACTGCAGTGGTACGCCCTCGCCTTGCAATCCGCTCAGCATGAATCTCACCAAATTGTTTCTTCCCAATCCCGGCTTGACGGTCAGCACCAGCGATCCCGCCTTGATCAACTTTAATTTCAACAATACCAATCGCGAAGACAATGTCGTCTTCAAGAGCGATTACCACCCCAACGAGCACCACACCATTTCCGGGCGATACATTTACGCTAACACCCACGAAGTGGAAGAGGATGGCTTTGCCCTTCGGCCGGAGTGGATGTCGAATGCCTCCCCCATTACCCAAGTTTTTGGTCTCGATTGGACGTGGACTCCCAATTCAGCCTGGGTGAATGACGCGCGCTTCAGCTACAACCGATTCAGCGAGGATATCGTCCCAGTTGATTCAAACGAAAATCCAACTACTTATGGCTTGATCACAGGGATCACCGATCCACGCCTTTTCGGTTTTCCGCGGATCAATCCGGGCAGGCACATTTTCAATTACATGGGAGGCAACTCCAGTTGGCCCCTGTCCACTTCACCCAGCCGAACTAATAACTACTCGGACTCAGTGACCTACACGCACGGCAAGCACTCGCTGCGATTCGGAGCTGTCTTCAGCGACGGCGGAGTCAATTACTACCGTGCGGGCTACGGGCGAGGCCGCGTTGACTTCAACAACTTAAGCGATTTCCTCACCAGCAGCGCCGATGACCCGACGTCCAACAATGTGCACTCCTGGCGGTTGCTGTACGGCGATCCTGGACGCAACATCTCGCTCAAATCCTTTGGTCTGTATGCTCAGGATGATTATCGGATTTCGCAGCGCGTGACGCTAAATCTGGGACTGCGTTACGACGTAACCTTTCCCATCAAAGATGCCAAAAACCAACTCGCCAACTATGTTCCTTCCGTGGGATTCGTCCAGGTCGGCCAGGGCATCAGCGCTCCTTATCAAACGAACTACAACAACGTGTCGCCGCGCCTGGGCGTGGCTTGGGACATCTTTGGAAAGGGCAAGACTATCCTGCGTTCCGGCTTCGGGATGATCTTCGTGGAGCCTTCAATCCGGACTTTCATGTTCAACGGCGGCGGCCTCAATCTGAATCCCACCGGAATCATAATTGATGGTCAACAGGGAACTGGAACAATTACTTCATTCTTGCAGACTGCGGCCGACACTTCCCTGATCAATTGGAATACCACGGGACCTATTTTCCCGGTTAGCAACACGAGTTCCAATTCCTGTGACGCCTCCAGTCCGTGCAGCAGCTTCTTCGCCGTCGATCGCAACATTAAGACACCCTACGTGCTCAATTGGAATTTGAATCTTCAACAGGCACTTTCTTCTTCCATGGTCCTGCAGGTCGCTTATGTGGCAAATCACGGTGTGAAGCTCTACAGCACGATCGACCTGAATCAGGTTAACCCCGCCCTGGATGACGGTTCAGAGCAACTCGGCCGTCCAATGACGGCAAGTTGTCCAGCGCCCATCGGTCTGGGAGTAGGCAGCGCTCCCTGCCTCCCTTATATCGGTTTCCTGAACTACCTGGGGAACCAATCCACTTCCACGTATAACTCCCTTCAAATCACGCTTACCAAGAAGTATTCCAAGGGACTCTATTTGCTGGCTGGCTATACCTTCGCCCACGCCATTGATACCGCGGGCGGAACCACAAATCTCGCCAGCGTGCCGCAAGACAGCAACAACTTCGCGGCTGAAAAAGGCAGCGGCGATTACGATATCCGCCATCGCTTCACCCTCTCCGCAACCTACGAACTGCCGTCGGTAAAATCTAAATTCCAATTGCTGGAAAAATGGCAATTGACCAGCCTTGTGACCATTCAAGGCGGCTATCCGATGGAGTTTTATGACGCCGGCAATGACCTCACGTTGACCGGCGAAGGATACAACAACGGCGGCAGCGATCGGTGGAATATCAGCGGCGATCCCTTGAAGATACACTGGTCGTCTAGCACCGCTATTCCTTTCCTGGATGCTTCTGACCCCATTTGCCAGAAGGTTGCCACGACGCAGGCCCTGCAGGATTCTCTGAGCTATGTGGGCGGCTGCTACGCGCAGAATGGAACTGTTCTTTACCCGAACGCTTTCGGCACCTTCGGAAATATGGGAAGAAATATCTTCCGCGGTCCCGGGTTTGCGGATTGGGATGCCTCGATTGGCAAGGTTTGGAATTTCAACGAAAGATTCAGACTGCAACTCCGCGTGGAATTCTTCAACCTGTTGAATCACCCGAGCTTTGCGGCTGGTTCAATCAACAAGGATTTCTCGTCCAGCAACCTCGGTCTGGCCACGGGTACTCCAGACGTCTATGCCTCGAATCCGGTCATCGGTTCAGGCGGTTCGCGGCACATTCAACTTGGCCTGAAGCTACTTTGGTAATGCAGGCCTGAAAAGCAGAACGGTTCGTTCTAATTGCTGGCGGGAGGAAGATACTCCTTCCGGTATTTCGCCAGGTCGACCTTTTCCCAATCGCCGCGCATGATTGCTTCGCGGATCTGTTCCGGCTTCTTGCCGCGATGCGTCTGCTCGTAGGAATAGAAGGCTTCCTTCATGCAGATATCGCAGCCGGATCCATGCCTGCTCACAAAACAATCCAGCAAGCTGCCGTGGCCCTGGCTGCGGTCGCAGTGGCAATAGCAGGGCTGCTGGTAGAGCACTTTCTTCACGCGTCCCGCAACCATATAGGCATTGAAGATCAGCTTGTCCGTAAAGAGGGAAGGTTCCATCGTTGGCGGCAGTTCGCCTTGCGGAGGCTGTGAGTGGAAAGCGGGAACGGGTTCGTTGCTCGCCGCGTGCTGCATTCCCGGCATCTGCTGTGTTTGCGAGGAGGAAGCAAATTGCGGGGCCAGCAGCAATGCTGCGCTCGCCAGCAAAAGTGCGCTCATCGTAAGAAGCTTGCCAAACAGTTTCATAAGACCTCTCTTTCCGGCCGAGTGGTATCTGTTCACTCTACGTGGGCTGGCGCCGAATTTCCAGTTGCGAGCCGCATCGAGCACGAGGACTGCCTGATTGCAGCCGGACAACCGCGATTCGCGCGTGCTTCTCCGTTTCTTGTAGGCGCATGACTTTAGTCATGCCGCGCCGGCGGGGCTAAAGGCGGGTGGTCCGGACGTAATAAAAGTTATTTGTTTGCTTATACCCATCGCTGATCGGGATACCACTGCAGCAATTCACCGCGAAGTAGAATGGCAGGGTGAAGCACCCAAAGTCTAGTTCTCATCCATCGTCCAAGCCACCAACCATCCTCTATAAAATCGTTTGAATAGCGAGGATTTGCGTTGCGCGGGGAAGTGCACGGGGCTATACTCTGGCCGCATTTCATTGCGCCACAGGAGAACCTCCCATGAAATTACGAAGATTGCGTTTTACTTCATCTTACTTTTTCGCTTTGTTGGTCAGTGCGCTGGTGTTGGCCTTGGCATGCAGCACCGCCCGCGCCAATGACCCCAAAGATGCCAAGATTCTCGGAGCCTACTTCGAAGAATGGAGCATCTACTATTCGGGGTATAACCTTGCAAATTTGGAGAGCAACGGCTCCGCCGCCAAACTCTCTCACCTTATCTACGCGTTCGGTAATGTTACCGCTTCTGAGACGAACCCGGCCTCGGATTCCTGCGCTATCGCGGACGCTTGGGCTGACTTTGAAGATAACGCGCTGCCACCGGTTGGCGGGATTGCCAGCAGCTGGCCGCTGTTCGGCAACTTCGCGGAAATCCTGAAGCTCAAGCAGCTTCATCCCAACCTGAAAACGTTGATCTCGCTCGGTGGCGCTTCCGGCCCAAACACCGCTGCATTTACACTGGCCGCCAGCAGTGCAGCAGGACGCCAGGCGCTCGCTGCTTCCTGTATCAACATGTTTATTGTTGGGAATGTGGGAAGCGATTGGAACGGTGCAATCACCGCTCCGGGGCTCTTTGATGGTTTCAATATTGATTGGGAATTCCCGGCAGCTACCGACAAGGAGAACTTCACGCTACTGCTCCAGGAGTTTCGCACGCAACTCGACGCGCTTTCCGCGACCACCGGCAAAAAATATGTCCTGAGTTTCGATGGCCCGGCGGGCGCGCAAAACTACGTCAACATTGAGCTCCGGAAGGCCGCCAAGCTCGTTGATTTCATCACCGTGGATGGCTACAACTACGCTGGATCGTGGGACACGCAGAGCAATCACGCTTCACCACTGTTTGACTCCAAAAAGGATCCCAACTTCGGCCAAAACCTGGATATCGATGCAACCGTTGATGCCTACTTGCAGGCGGGAGTTCCTCCAGCGAAGTACCTTATGGGTGTGCCACTGTATGGGGCCGGTTGGACCGGCGTGCCCAGCGCTGAACATGGCTTGTACCAGAATTCCACGGGACCTTCTCCCGTTCTTCTTGCGAATGGGACCGGCTTGTGCGGCGATTTGAGCGGTGGTACACCCGGTTGCGATACGTTGTTGACGCCGGGAGTGGCTACCTACGCAACTCTTTCCACGTTAACCTCGAACGGATACAGCCGGCATTTCGATCTGCAACGAATTGCCACCTGGCTCTACGATCCCTCGACGGAAACTTTTTATACGTACGACGACCCGGTTAGCGCGACATTGAAAATGATGTACATCCACTTTAAGGCTCCGGGCGGACTGGGCGGCGCGTACGTGTGGGCGGCCAAGGATGACGACGCCAACGGCACCATGGTAAAGACGATGGCGTACTGGCTGGGCCGCTAGCCCAGAAAGCAGTCGTGTAAACGCGTGCGACTGCTGTGGAGTGGCGCAGCAGTCGCGAGGAGAGTAGTCCCTCAGGATAAGAGGGCACGCAGCGTTTATTTCTAGCTATTGTCCGTGCAACTCGCCCGTGAGGCTTAGACGATAGGGGCGGGAACGATGGTTAAGTTGGGGCGGGCGGAGGCTCGTTCGAGGAGATGTTTTTCGCGGAGGTGGCGCTGGACGCGGCGTCCCCAGGAACGCACGAAGGTGTAGTTCAGGGCGCCGCCGATAGCGGAGCTGGCAAGGGGAACCATGCGTCCGACCCACTTTTCGGCGCTTTCTTCGCCGATGCGAACGGCGAGTCGGCCGGCGAGGCGAGGCGCGAGCTTCTCTACCATTTGTTTCTCAGCGATGTCCTTGCTGAAGTCAATCCCGGCCGCGGCAGCCGCTGCGAGCCACAATTCGATGCGTTGATCGGGCCCTTTTTGTTCAAAGCCATAGAGCAGGCAAAGCCGCTGGATCAACCGCAAAGTAATGACAGTGAGCAGGCTGGCGTCTGGCAGAAGAGTGATCATTCCGCCGAGGCCGAGGCCTGCTCCTTGCGCCAAAGCGAGGCGTTGCGCATCGTGGATGAGGCGTTCGGCGATGGCATCTAACTTGTCAAGCGGCACATCCTTCATGCGGCCGAAGTGGGGCACCCATAAATGGTGCTTCTGGGACAAGTACTTGCGGAAGTCTTCCGGGTTGATCTCGACGGAGCGGAGTCCGCGAAGCATGCCAAAACGCACGAACCGGCCGAAGGTCTTGCCAGCGAGCGACTTGGGTAACCGTGCCATGGGCTACAGCATCCTACGCGGGTTAGAGCAGGTCAAGGCACCATACGTTGCATGCCGGGGTGAGGGGGAGTATTGACCTGAACGCGGCACCAGGACTGATGTCCTACTTGACGCCGAGCGGGATTTAGGTAAACTGCGTTTTTCTATATGGCGACACTCGCACCAGTCATGCCGGTCGAAATCACTACGGACCTGGAGTATCCGCAGCGGGAAGCGGCGTTTTTTTACGGACTTTTCCTGCGCGGGCATCCGGCGGAACGGCTGCGGCAGGATATAGAGGTGCCTCCCGCGGTGCTGGCCAAATGGCACCGTGAAGTGGAGCGGGAACCGCAATTGCGGGATTTACTGAGCCGCATGGTAGAATACAGGCGACACGTCCTTGCGATATTCGATTCGTTGATAGGCTCAGAAGTGCAGAATCGCCGGCTACAGTAGGAAACCAGTTTTGACCTCGTACTAGCCCTCGGCATGCCGTTCCGCGCAACTTCAGGGCGATAACCGCACTGGTGCAGGCAACTAACGGGCAACCTCGCCTCGTCTAATAAGAATCGGGGCCAAGTCTCTTCGAATGAGCGAGATTACTGAATTGACGTGGCTTATTCGTAGGAATAGAATTCAAGGGTCGTAAGGGTGTCTCAATGCCAAAGATTTTTCGGACCTATCCCACGTATCTTATTGCCTTAGCGTTTTTGATTGTGCCTACCTACGCGCAGCAGCCGCAAGCTCCGGATCCTAACACTCAGATTCCCATTCCCTCTGAGAATCAAAAGCTGACCAAAGAACAAAAACAAAAGATGAAGAAGACCCTCAAGGAATTGGAGGGTCCCTACCGGACCTGGCTGAATGAAGACGTGGTGTACATTATTTCGCCGGAAGAGAGAACGGCCTTTCTGCAACTCGAAACAAACGAAGAGCGCGAGCAGTTCATCGAGCAATTCTGGCTGCGCCGCAGCAGTAATCCCGACTTGCCGGACAACGACTTCAAGGAAGAGCACTATCGGCGCATCGCTTACGCCAACGAGCATTACGCGTCAGGCGTACCCGGTTGGAAGACCGACCGCGGGCGCATTTACATCATGTGGGGCCCGCCGGATGAGATCGAATCGCATCCCACGGGCGGAACTTACGACCGTCCAATGGAAGAAGGCGGAGGTTCGACCACCACGTATCCGTGGGAAACATGGCGCTATCGGTATCTCGAGGGAATCCAGGAAAACGTGATATTGGAGTTCGTCGATCCGAGCGGATCGGGCGAATATCACCTGACCATGGACCCCTCGGAGAAGGACGCGTTGCTGTATGTTCCCGGAGCGGGATTGAGCCAGTTGGAGGAGATGGGCCTGGCTTCCAAGACGGATCGTTTCACGCGGTCTGACGGCACGCACCTTCCTACGACGATGGGCGGTGAACCGGCAAGCTTGAATGAATTCACGCGGCTGGAACTATACGCGAAGATTCAGAAGCCGCCGGAAGTGAAGTACAAGGACCTGGAAGCGCTGGTGACTTCGCGAATGGTGCGCGATCAGGTTCATTTCACCTATCGCACGGATTTCATGAAGGTGACGAGCGACACGGTGCTGGTCCCGGTGACGGTGCAGATCCCGAATCACCAATTGCAGTTCAAGGCAAAGGAAGGCGTGCACTCGGCCTCGATCAACATATTTGGACGCGTAAGCACCTTGACCGGCCGCACGGTGCAGACGTTTGAAGATTCCGTGAGCAAAGACTTCCCGGATTCGCTGTTTGCGCAGTCTGTGAAGCAATCTTCGATCTACCAGAAGGCGCTGCCGTTGCGTCCCGGGTTGTACCGGCTGGACCTGGTCATCAAGGACGTGGAGAGCGGCAACGTAGGGGTGGTCAACACACGGCTTGCGGTACCGCGCTACGAAGATGTAAAACTGGATGCCAGCACGCTGATTCTTGCGGACCAGATCGAGCATGTTCCCGCCAAGCAGATTGGCACGGGCCAGTTCGTGCTTGGTTCATCCAAAGTTCGTCCGCGGCTGGACGGCGATTTCACGACGGCTGACAAGCTCGGTATTTATTTGCAGGTGTACAACCTGAAGTCCGACGACAAGACGCACAAGTCCAACGCGACGTTTGTGTACACCGTGAGGAAGGGCGATCAGCAGGTGATGCAGTTCAAGGAAAGTTCCGAGCAGATGAAGCAGACCGGCGATCAGGTGACGATCGAGCGGCTGCTGCCTCTGGCAACGTTGGCGCCGGGTAAGTATACTCTGGAGGTCAGCGCGACGGATACGCTGTCGCAGAGCAGCATTTCGCGGTCAGCAGATTTTTCGATCAGGAATCCAGTGGAACCCAAGACTGCGGCGAACGCAACACCGGGGAGGTGAAGCGAAGTGAGGCCCGGCCCGCTCCTATGCTTCGGAGTATTGTTGGCGTCCGCTACGTGTGTGAGCTGGGGCGCCAGGCCGGCGAGTGCGCAAACCACGTCCAAACCTTCCTCCGGGACGCTTTCCGGAGTGGTGCGGGATTCCGCGGGGATTCCGCAACTGGGCGCGACCGTGGAAATTTTTTCAGAGACGCCCGGCGTGCTGGCGGTTCGCCAGTTTCTGACAAACACACAGGGAATTTTCAAGGGCGACAAACTGGCGCCAGGCTTTTACACCGTTCGCGTGACGCTGGCGGGATTCCTGCCGGATCTTGAAAAGCACGTCCGCATTGCCTCGAACCTCACCACCGTGGTGCGCGTGCAGATGGAATCCATGTTTGCCTCGATCGAGCAACTCCGCCGACCCCCTACAAGCGGCACCGCAGAGCCCGACGATTGGAAATGGGTATTGCGTTCGGCCTCGGGATTACGGCCTGTGCTGCAATGGGGCGAGGACAATTCTTCCGCCACTTCCACAATTGTGCCGGACGGCAACAGTTATCACCCGCGGGCGCGCGTGGAACTTACAAATGGCGCGCGGCGTCCAGGTTCCGTGTCCAGCGTGGGTGCCGCTCCTGGAACTGAGTTCGCCTACGACCAGCCCATAGACCGCTTCAACCACGTGGTTTTCGCTGGGCAGGTGAGCTACGACGAAGACTCCCCCGCAGGTGGAATTGCGGCAGTTTGGCTACCGAACGGCTCTTTCACGAACGGACCGCAAAGTACGCTTGTTCTTAGAGAAGCAAAGATTGGCCCGGCGGGACCGACATTCCGCGGCTTGCGGCTTGATCAGGGCGGATCGGTAACGATGGGCGATCGCTTTCTGCTCCGTGTTGGCGGCGAGTACGTGGTTATGGGCGTCGGAGCTTCCGCCTGGAGCTTGCGGCCGCGGCTGAAACTGGAAACGCGGATTGCTCCCAAATGGTATGCAGACGTGATCTACGCCGCGCTGCCCACTACCAGCGCGCTGCCGAGCGACATGTTGACCACTGACTTGGCGGCTTCCTTGCCGGCAGGCAATCTGACGAACGCACTCAATCAACTGGATACGTTTCCATCCTTGCTGTGGCGCCAGGGCCGCCCGGTACTGGAAAACGGCCAACATGAAGAAGTGTCCATGGAGCGCAAGCTAGGAAGCAGCGGTGTGCTGCAGGTTGCCGCTTTTCATGATGACAATCGCCACGTGGCATTGTATGGCCGGGGAGAGGACCTGCCTTCGTCCGAATATATTCAGGACTTCTATTCAAAGGGTTTTGCCTATGACGGAGGATCCTCTTCGAGTTGGGGAACGCGAGTCGCGTTGCGGCAGAAGATCACGGACGATGTGGAATTCACGGCCGTCTACGCGTTCGCGGGCGCCCTGGCACCCACGGATGCGGTAGATGGCGAGTTGCGGGATGCGCTTCGCACGATGCCGCGCCACTCGCTGGCTGCCAAGGCCACGGGCAAGGTTCCGCGAACAGGTACGAGCGTAAGTGTGGGATACAAATGGGTGAGTGGCACAATAGTTTCGCGTGTGGACCCTTATGGCGAAAACCTCTTTCAGGTTAATCCCTATGCGCACATCGGCATTCGTCAGCCGCTGCCAAAATTTACACTGGGGCGTTGGGAAGCCAACGCGGAGTGCGATAACCTGTTTGCACAAGGCTATGTTCCCCTGGGCACGCCGGAGGGACCGCTTTTCCTGGTACCCGCTTTCCGGAGCTTCCGCGGGGGTCTTAGCGTGCAGTTCTAGCACTTATAGAGCTTCTGGAAAGTTGTATCGGTCCTACCAGAAAGTGGAAGTCGCTTCGACTAAGCCCACCTTGAATCTGGAAGTATATGAAACATAAGTATTTGACAGCGGCGTTACCTACCAAAGATTGGAAGGCGAGTTGCACACTAATTGACGACGGAGTGTCTTTGACGGCTTAAGCCATGAAGGAGAATCTAAGAGTTAGGGTAGGGGCGGTAGTTCTTGCGCTGGCAACGCTGGCGGCGGTGACCTTTGCCTGGCTCAACTTTCTGCAGCGCTCGAAGTTTGATCTGGTGGATGACGGCGTGGCCTGGTCTGACAGCCCCGCGGGCATTGAAGCATGGCGCGTCGCTCCGGGTTCCCCCGCCGCAGCCGCTGGTATTCGGCCCGGGGACATACTTCTTGCCATCAACGATTCTCCCATTCCAACCGAGACACAGGTTGCGCAACGCCTGGACCGTGCGGGGATTTGGACGCAACTACGATACAAGCTCTCGCGCAATGGCGAAGAGTTTGAAACGCGGCTGATCACGACTCCCGCGCCGAAGCCTCTCGCGGTTGAGAACTCGGTGCGAGTGGTGGGCCTGCTGTACCTGTTCATCGGGCTATTCATTTTCATCCGGCGGTGGAATGCGCCTCGCGCGGTTCATTTTTATGTTTTTTGCCTGGTCTCATTCATTTTGTATTCGTTCCACTACAGCGGAAAGCTGGACACGTTTGACTGGGAAGTATACTGGTCAAACATAGCCGCCGGCCTTCTAGCGCCTGGCCTTCTGCTGCACTTTGCACTTGTCTTTCCTGAGCGCACGGAGTCAACCGGCAAATCATTCCTAAAACTAGCGGCGGTATATGCGCCTCTTTTCACAGTTCTTTCGATTCACATTCTCACCAGGCTCAATGCGCTTGGTTTCGTGGCAACAGCCCGCTCGCGCGTAGCTCTGGCTCAGATCGAGAATAGCCTCCTGGCTTTCTATTTTGTTGCGGCTGGGTTGGTCTTCTATTTCAGTTACCGCCGTTCGCGCTCTGGTGTGCTTCGCCAGCAGATGAAGTGGCTGACCGCCGGCACGTTGGCAGGCAGCCTGCCGTTCATTCTGCTGTATATCATTCCGTACAATTTCGACCCGGCGATAAAAACCTGGATGCAGTTTTCCGCACTGAGCCTGGTATTGATCCCGCTGTGCTTTGGTTACGCCATCATTCGCTACCGCTTGATGGACGTGGACATCATCTTCAAGCGGGGGCTGGCATACACGGCGGCCACAGCGGCAGTCGCTGCCATCTATTTCTTCCTGGTGGCGATGATTGGAGTGATCTTCCCCGCACAGACCAGCGGTCCCGTCACCGGCATGATTGCAATCGTGGTTGCCGCGTTTTTATTTCAGCCCTTCCGCGAAGGCATTCAAGGGCGGCTGGATCGCTTTTTCTATCGGGATCGTCTCGATTATCGCCGCACGCTGATTGAGTTTGGGCGTACGCTGACGAACGAAGTGCGCCTGGAGCCCATGCTGGGTTCCGTGATGGACCGCGTATCGCAGACGTTGCTCGTGGATCGGCTGGCGATATTCGTTGAAGATCCGCAACGCCCCGGGGAGATGCGGCTGGCCCGGTCAATGGGTGTGCGGTTGACCGAATCGTTGGACCTGAGTTTCATCGCGCCGTCGCGCGAGGAATTCCAGCGCGGCCCCATCTTCTATGAATCTTCCCGCAGCGCCCAGGAAGTCAGCGACACCGTGCGGCGCACACTGGAACAGCTCGATCTGAATTACTTCATCCCGTGCCGTATACGCGAACATGCAGTCGCTGTTCTTGGACTGGGCAAGACCGTTGACGGAGATTTCCTCTCCAGCGACGACGTCGAACTGGTGCAAACCATCGCCGGCTATGTGGCCATCGCGCTGGACAATTCGCAGCTTTACAGTTCACTCGAACAGAAAGCTTCCGAAATTGCCCGGCTCAAGGATTTCAGCGAAAACATTGTGGAATCGTTGAATGTGGGCGTGCTGGCCGTGGACCTTCAGGGGACAGTCGAAGCCTGGAACAGCCAGATGGAACAGGTTTTCGGCGTGCCGCGTGATGCAGCTGTTGGCCAACCGCTCAGCAGCCTGTTGCCTCCAGAACTGGCTTCGGAAATTGCATCGCGCCATGACCTGGAACAGATCACCGGAATCTACAAGCATCGCTTGCAACGCGCGGGGATTTCGCTGGTGGTGAACGTTTCGATTACACCCCTGGTGGGCAAATCCGGAGAACGCATCGGCCGCTTGCTGCTTTTTGATGATGTGACGCAGCGCGAACGCATGGAAGAACAGATGAGCCAGACAGAAAAGCTCACTTCCCTGGGGCTGCTGGCAGCCGGAGTGGCGCACGAAGTGAACACGCCACTGGCGGTCATCTCTAACTACATCCAGATGCTGGCCAAGCAGATGCCGGAGGATGATCCGCGACACGCGATCATCGAAAAGATCGTGAAGCAGACGTTCCGCGCGAGCGAGATCGTGAACAACCTGCTGAATTTTTCGCGCACTGGCGCGGGGGAACTGTCGGATGTAGACCTGAACCGAGTGGTGGAAGAAACGCTTTCGCTGGTGGCACATCCCCTGAAGACATCACAGATACGTGTTGTGAAGCAACTGGGCGAAGGACTGCCGCCGGTGCGGGGTTCCGCGAACAAGCTGCAGCAAGTTTTTCTGAATCTATTCCTGAATGCGCGTGACGCCATGCCGGCTGGCGGAATGCTGGAAGTTCGTACGCTCGCGCATAACGGTAGCGTGGAAGTGGAAGTTGTGGACACTGGCAACGGTATCCCCCGCGAGCACATCCACAAGATATTCGATCCTTTCTTCACCACGAAAGCGACCGGGCGCGGCACGGGACTTGGCCTGTCTGTAACGTACGGGATCATCAAAGAACACGCCGGCAGGATTGATGTGCGCTCGACGCCGGGACGCGGCACCGCGTTCCATGTCGAGCTGCCGGCTGTCAAGAAAGCAGTCCATGTCTAAAGGCGCGATTCTAGTTGTTGACGATGAATCAGAGATCCGCGAAGGCCTTGAACTGCTCCTGAGGACTGAAGGATATCAAGTCGCCAGCGCGGGAACCGGCCAGATGGGTCTCACCTGTCTGGAAGAGCGGCCGTTCGATTTGTTGCTGCTTGATGTCAGCCTTCCCGACCGCAACGGCATCGACATGCTGAAGGAAATTCACCGCCAGGATCCGCATCTCCCCATCCTTTTGATCACCGCTTATGGCTCGATCGAAATGGCCAGAGCCGCGTTCAAGAGCGGGGCCATGGACTACATCACCAAGCCGTGGTCCAACGATGAACTGCTGGCGCAGGTAGCGCAGGCCGTGGAAGCGCGCCGGCTTCGCGATGAAAATATTCACCTGAAGCGGGCGCTGAAGCAGCGTTTCAATTTCCCCAACATTATTGGGAAGAGCGACAAAATGTTGACGCTGTTCGACCTGGTCGCCCAGGTGGGGCCGTCGCGTTCCACCATTCTGATCAGCGGAGAAAGCGGGACGGGCAAGGAACTGATCGCCAAGGCTATTCATTCTGCTTCCCCGCGCGCGGACAAGGCGTTCGTCCCCGTGAATACGGGCTCAATTCCCGTTGACCTCCTGGAATCGCAACTCTTCGGGCATGTGAAGGGCGCGTTCACGAGCGCTGTGGCATCCAAGAAGGGTCTTTTCGAAGTCGCCGACCAGGGAACCATCTTCTTCGATGAGATCGCCACCGTGAGCCCGGAAACCCAGGCCAAGCTCCTGCGAGTGATTCAGGAACGTGAATTTATGCGCCTGGGCGGCACAGAGCAGATCAAGGTAGACGTTCGCATCGTGGCCGCTTCCAACATCGATCTGCTTTCGCTTGTCAAGGAAGGGCGCTTTCGCGAAGACCTGTACCATCGCTTAAACGTTATACATCTTCGCTTGCCGCCTTTGCGCGACCGCCGCGAAGACATTCCCCTTCTGCTAATCCATTTTATGGAACGCTTCTGCCTGGAAAACACCAAGCCTTTGCGGCAGTTCACTCCGGCGGCGATGAAGCTTCTTATGGATTACGACTGGCCGGGAAACGTGCGCGAACTGGAGAACGTAGTGGAGCGCGCCGTGGTGCTCTCAACTCAGGAACGCGTGGATGTGGACTTACTGCCGGATTCCATTCGGAGCAAAGAGATTGTCCGCGGGGTGCGTCTGCAGCTCTCAGAATTCTTACCTCCTTTGCCGGGGGAAGCTGGAGCTCGGACCGCGGCGGACCACCCCAATCCATCGCTCTTCCAGATTATCGACGAGGTGGAACGGCGCATCATCGTGGATATGCTGGAACGAACCGGTTGGAATCAGACAGAGGCCGCGGAGCGCTTCCTGATTCCGCTATCCACCCTCAATCAAAAGATCAAGAGGCTCGGCATTGATGTGCGCCGGCGAGGCCGTAGCGACGAAGTAGTGTCTGCCTCGAGCGGGAAGTAAAGTCCGCAACTGCCGTCGAGGGCACCCGGACCCGCGATCCATCTCACCTGACTAGCGTCGATGCCATCCTTCGGTTTGCCACCTCCGTCCAAGCAGGACCCGGCTTGCAAGTAAATACGTCCGCGTGGACAAAACCTGAGCCTGTCCCTTGGTCTTCTTGATAGGAGTCCAGTCAAGCCGTTCGGTGCTCTACAGATAGAATCGCGCGCTCCTAGGAAGAGCGAGCGCGATTCTATTTCCTACTCTCGGGTCTTAATTGAGCGTCACTGACACCGTGGCCGAGTGGCTTACAGTGCTCGCTGTGCCGGTGATCGTCAGAGTCCCCGTAACCGGCGGTTTTGATCCTCCCCCCCGCAGCCGGCCAAGGCCATGAGAACTACTACGGCTGTGGCCAACCCGAGCCGCACACGAAGCCGCTTGGCTTTCGTCAGTAAGAAGAGCAACAGCAGCGCAAGAATCAGGGACACGATCTGCGGCAGAGGAATTGGCGGAATACGCAGCGGCGGTGGCGGCGGAAGCAAAGCGCTGCTCGATCTCGTCACCGTCACTTGCACCGATTGTGCCGTCGTTCCGTCAGTTGCTGTGATCGGCGTTGCAATGGTGCAGGTGGTGCCCGCGGGAGCTCCCGAGCAAGTAAAAGCAACACTTTGATTGAACCCGCCGAGCGGCGTCATGGTCGCGTTGAAGGTGAGTGGGCTTTTGCCTGATTCTGATGGTGGCGCCGTCACCTGGAAATCCCATCCGGTTCCTGTCAGCGGAATCGTATGCGGGCTCCCGCCGGCATTGTCTGTGACCGTGAGCGTTCCCGTACGCGCACCCACCACTGTTGGTGCAAACGTCACGTTGACTGCGCAGGTTCCCGCTGCCGCCAGAGTGGCAGGGCTCACCGGGCAAGTATTCGTCTCGGCGAAATCGCCGGAAGCGGCAATCGAGTTTATCGTCAGCGGCCCCATTCCGGTGTTGGTAAGGGTCACTGAGATCGCCGCGCTGGTAGTGGTAAGCAGCTGGCCACCGAAAGGCACGCTCGTGTGATCGAATCCAACGCCAGGCGCTGTGGCCGATCCTGTACCGCTCAGGTTCACTTTAAACACTTCGGTGCTGGCTTGCCCGCCGTTCGTTACCACCGCGGTGATTACCAGCGTGGCCGACTCGGCAGCCGCCACCGATGGAGTAAATGTCACGTTGACCGTACATTGCAGCCCGGCCGCGACGCCGCTAGGACTGCACGCGTCGGAGGAAATGGTGAAATCGGTGTTGTCCGCGGGCGATACACCGGTAACAATAATGCTGTTGAATGTAGCCGTAGAAGCCGTGTTATTCGTCACCGCGAATGGCTGCGGGAGACTGGTCACTCCCATTGGCTGGATTCCAAAACTATAAGGGGATGGCGCCACGGTCAGGGTTGGTATCAGTGTAAGTTTTGCCACGTACGCATCACTGGCGGTCCCGTTCAGTCCGGCGTGCAGCGGTGCCACGGGAGTTCCGACAACAGGGAGATTTGTCGAGAAGGTCTGGCCGGCGATATAGGCATTGGGTGGAGTAGAGGAATCGAGGGCAATCCCGGCTGCCGTGTCGATGTCTTGGTTGCTACCATCGCCACTACCGCCAAAGTAACTGGAATAGAGCAGTGTGGAGAGACTGGGGTCGAGCTTGGAGACGAACCCGCTGCCGAATGCGCCAGTCGCAAAAGTAGGCTGCAGAGCCCCCATCGATACGGGGAAGTCACCTGAAGATGTAGTCCCGGCAACATACGCGTTGCCCTGAGAATCTGCCTGAATCCCTAGTCCTTCATCGCCGCCGGTGCCGCCAAGAAAAGTAGAACTTGTGAGAGAACTGGCCACGGGTTGTGAGGTGTCGATGAGACTGACAAAGGCCGTTCCAGATCCGCTGCCGGTGGTCTGATAGGCTCCAGTAGAAACCGGGAAATTCAACGAGCTGGTGTTTCCGGTCAAGTAGGCCACATTATTTGGCCCAAGCCCAATTGCGGATCCGAAGTCGGGTCCCGTGCCTCCCAGATACGTTAAATACGAAAGCGACTGCATTCCCGCGGTAGCGGTGTTGATCTTGGCGAAGAAAGCGATGTTACTCGTGTTGCCTACCGGGTAAGTAAGATCAAGGCCAGTCGAGGTTAAGCTCGCAAAGTTCGAGGAAGTTGTCGTGCCCACGACGTACGCGTTGGCCGAAGAATCCACAGCAACACCAAAACCTACATCGCCATAACCTGGAGAATTGGCGCCGGGGAAAAGTACGGCGTCCCCTCCCAAGTAGCTGGAAGAGATTAGCGAACTGCTTCCGCTGGCAGTGGTGTCAATCTTGGCCAGGAAAGCGTTCCCTCCTCCGTTGGAATTCCCGAGAGTGGTCTCGAAGCCGCCCACGATAGGAAAAGTTGTCAGGTCGGTCGCAGTTCCTGGGCTGCAGTCGGTTATCCCGGTCACGTATGCAACGCTATTTGCATCGGCCACTACAGCCAGCCCGATGTCCCCATTCGGCCCCGTGCCGTTGGTGCCGCCGATAAAGGTGGAATAGACAAAGGAACTCGCGCCGGTTGCTTGCGTTGGGTCAAACTTTACAAGGTAGCTGGTTCCGGCGGTAGCACCCGAATTGGTGCCTGTTTTGAAGCCAGTGATTGTCGAGGTCGTGGGAAAATCCGGGGAAAGCGTCTGGCCGGTCACATATACCGCTTTGCCGGTAGGATCGACCGCGATTCCGAATGCCGACTCTCCTGGAGTACTTCCGGCGATGTAGGAAGAGTAGAGCAGGGTCGTCCCGGCAGGGTTGAGTTCCGCTACAAACGCAGCAAATGCTCCACCCGTGTTGGCCGCCAGGGGCTGCGGGATAAATCCATTCGATGTCGTGGGAAAATCCGTTGAGGAAGAGACCCCGGTGATAAACGCGTCGCCGCTGCTGTCCACGGCGATCCCTGTGGCATTTTCATCGGTTGTGCCCCCAACGTAGGTCGAATAATTCAGCACCGGATCCAGAATAAGGGGTTCTTTTCGATCATAGTTGGGAACCGAGAACGTGACCCGATGATTACCGGCAATGACGTAACTTCCAGCTACCTCGTGGCGTTCGCCCTTCACCCGTTGATAGACGACCGGCTTCTGGAGTTGCACTTCACCACCTGGAACGCCCACCAGCACATCGCCGCGGGAGTTGAGGTGCATGCTGCGAGCACCTTTTACGTTGAGAGCGATGGCGGCAGGATTGGCCCCCGGCGCAACAATGAAGTCGTATTCGAGGCGGCGCTCGCTGCCATAGAAAATCAGATCTACACCGGGATAGACATCGGCATATTTCACCTTGGCGTAGGTGGGTACATCGGTATGCCACTTTTTGGGATCGTTCCCAATAAAGTAGTTCACCCTGCCCGGCAGCTGATCAGTTCCGGAGATTTGAGGTTGTGGATTGCCGCCATCCAACTGCAGGCGCAAAACGGTCATCTGCTGGTTCGCCAGACGCGCATTCCGGCGCGACTCGCGCATGGCGCGCAGAGTGGCGAAACGGTGCCGCGGCGAGAAATCAAAACGGCCGGAAGAAGGCAAGGCGACAACCGCCTCCTGAGAGGTCAAAAAGAGTTCATACCTCCCGCCGTGCGCGACATAGCGGACCTCACGAGCGGTCTGTCCCATGTTTTCTTCAAAGCTGAGCGGCAAATTGCCGTACGCTTCTCGCCACTCGGAATCCTGTTTTGCCTGCGAGCGCTTGGCTGCCGCGTCCGCCGTGGTCCCGGCTTTGCCAGGAAGACCGCGCTTCCCCGCGATTCCGAAAACGGTTAGAAGCAGTCCGCCACATAGCAACGTGGCCAGTCCCATGAACTTCATCGCATTTCCCCGCGCACTTTGCAGCTTCATGGCAACGATCCTCCTAAGACATGGAATGGCTTTCGAGCGTCACCGCAAACTGGTCCCGAGGTTGCCTCACCACCAAATCACAGTTCCAGCATCCCGATTTGGAACACAGCATAGCTAGAGGGGTCAAACCCATGCTTCGATCATGGGGAGAGGGAACAAACATACTGGACACGGCTGACATAGTACCCCAAAAAACGAAAAACCACGCCAAAAACGCACACAAGGGTTTTATCGTATCAGATAACGCGCGCCGCTCGGATGCAATCTTGGGCCATCAGCAGCGCACTCGCGCCGAAGCCTGCAGCAAAACAAGATCTTCCCGAATAACCCGGCAGAGATCGCCGATTCGGGACGAATCGCTGTTCGGGAAGGCCCGGCGAATCGGAACCGTCTCCACCAATCGGCTAAGAACCTCAAACTCCCGCGCCCGGAGATCACGATCGAGGATTTTGTTCGCGTACGTGTCGGCAACTAGCGCGAGCAGTGCCGCTTGTGCTCGCATCGACTCGACATAGGGTGCCGGCTCGGCTCGGCGGTCGCCCAGGAAATAGATGGCTCCAAGGGGAAGCGGGCGTTCCTCGAACTGTGCCCCTTTATGCCCCAAACCAAGACGGCGCTTCTCTCCATCCGCGGTGGCTCGAGGGAGTGCCTCCGGAGACTCATGGAGCATTTCGAGTGATTCGGGCCAAAGACAAAGGTAGGGATAGGCAGGCAGCGCTTGGAAACCGCCTTCACTCTCGGCAAGTGCAACAATGTCATCAGCGAGGATGGCGTGGCCTTGTTGGGCGAAAGCCGCCGCTGTCGTTGACTTTCCAGCCCCTGGAGCACCCACGAATGCAACACTGCTGCTGGCGAAAGCTACGGCACTTGCATGCAGGCAAGTGACTCCTCGCAAACGCAACAGCAGCCCGAGAACGGGGCCGAGCAGATAGGCAGCGGTATTTTCCAGAGAAGAAGTATCTGGCCAGCTCGCCCAAACATGCGCTCGCTTGCGATCCAACCAGAATTGGGTTCCATCTTCATACGCGAGCCGAACAAATTCGCCTCGCGCAACACTCAAGATACGCAGAGCAGGCTCGCCAGCGTCGTTGGTTTCGGTGCTGGCATAGGTCAGTTCTTCGGAGCCCGGCAGAATCTCGCTGGCGGATTGATGAGGGATTCCAAGGTGCAGCTCAATGTCACAGGGCTCTGTGGATGAACCTGTTGCGCTCACTCCGGGTAAAGACAGATTGGAACGGAAGTGCAATCCGAAGAAAGAGTAGTGAAAACTCAAGTTAGTTATACGTTGTACACCCGGAGGAAGCGGAGTGAGAATTCAGGGAGTTTATCAGACGTGACTGTGTCTCCGCCCAATTGTGGTTCCGCCATCTAAATGTCCCCTTGTCGCCACCCTCTGGGTAAGTTCCTGCACGTTACCGTATGCCGTCAGCGTCGGCTTGGAATACGGTTTCTTGGGTTCCCGTTTGACGGGCTTGACCATTACCATCCTCCCCCCAAGTATCTTATATCGGACTGCTCTCCCCAACTACAAACAATTATTGAGATAGTAGGGCCTTAATTCTGTGTTTAGTTCTTCCTGATTTATCTTGACATGCGGTGTTTGTGGGATTTAGTCCAAAAATCTGCCGCGTATCGGGTTGCGTCGCTGTTGAATGTAAGCTCAGAAAACTTGCCTTGGAAGGACGGTTACCTCCTGCAATCTCCCGGATCCTTGGCCCCCGCTCGCCTCCTGAGATCCTGAAGCGTTCCATAAACGACGAACGCGGGTTTCGAATACGGCTTTTTTGGTTCCCCTTCAGCTGGTTTATGCATCCCGAGTCTCCGCTGAAAAGTTATACCGAACTTTTGGCCCTGCTTGCAACCAAATACTGAGGAAGTAGGGCCGCAAGCTCACACTCAATTGCTCTTGATTCATTTTAACATTTGGTGTCTTCAACGCCGAACGCTGGACGTATCGATCCAAGTCCGTGCTCCAAGACATCTCCTTCAGAAGCTCAGCTCCCGTTAATCTGAATTGTGCCAAGACTGGATTACCTTGCAGCGGCGTCTTCGGCCGGCACCGAACCCGCTCTGGGATCCTCCCCATCATCGCTTCGCGCAGCAGTTTCTTCTCATAAAACCAGGGGAATGGTGGCAGCGCCAGAAGATAATTCACAATTCGCAAATCCAGGAAAGGGTATCGTGTTTCCACCACATGACGTGTCGCCCCCGGATCGTTCTGTTCAAACATATGCGTCCACAGTGGCAGGGCTAGCGATCCATGGCCCCTGGGATGGATAGGATGCGCCGCCCAGGATTTCGGTAGCGCGGTTTGCTCCTTCCACCGGTCTAGGAGATTCGCCCGACGGCTGAATTCAGGAGCCAGCCAGTCCGGATATATGGGATCGTCGGGATCCTTCCTTGCAAGTCGCAGGGCCCGGGCTCGAATGCCGCGCCACGGAAATGGCCGGACCTTTAGATAGTACGCCACGTCCGTCAGGAGTTGCCGCCACTCCCCTCTGCGACGCAAATCTCGGGCATAGGGCCACATCTGGAAGTCCATCAGGTTGTCACAACCTTCCCCGGAGAGTACAACACGGGAGTCCGCAGAAATGTTGCGGTACGCCTCAGAAATTACGGCAAGGAATGGACTTTCGACAGGCTCCGGCCAGCACAGGGCGGGGTCGTCGTAGCGTTCGAAAAGTTGAGCCTGACCCATGGCCATGAAAGCAACAGGAATATGGAGAAACTCTCCCACCTGGCGCGCGTAATCGCCCTCCTGCTCCGGGATAAGCGAATTATAAACATGCGTGTAAGCCCGAAACTCCACGGCTTTGGAACTTTTCTCGGAGTTCTCCTTGGCCACCGCCGCCACTGACGATGAGTCCAGTCCTCCACTCAACAAAATTCCGACGTGGTCCGTGCGCAGGCGGTCTCCCACCGCCCGTTCGAGTAACACCTGGAAATTCTCAACGTACTCCTCGGGCTTCGCATACCGTATTCGCCCGTCCGTTGGTGGCGTCCAATAGCGGCTGCTCTGTATCCCGCGCGCCGAAACAGTCAGAGTATGAGCCGGCGGGAGCCTCTGGATATCGCGAAAGCTGGTCGTAGCGTTATCGTAGTTCAGCCCGAACAGCAGAAAATCCCCGATCGCCGCATCATTCAATTCGCTCGAAACGCCCGGGTGCATTCGAATGCAATTCAACGTATTGCTGAAGAGAAAAAGCTCTCCCACTTGCGCGTAGTAGAAAGGCTTGACGCCAAAGTGATCACGTGCGCAAAACAGGTGCTTCTCCATCACGTCCCACACAGCGAATGAAAAATCGCCTCTCAGACGATCGATGCAAGCCGCGCCCCAGGTGGCATACGTCAGCAAAATCAGCTCGCAGTCAGGTGCATTCGAATGCACCTCGCGTCTGGCACGCTGCAACTCCGCAATCAATTCCCCACGGCAATCCAGCCGAGCGTCAGCAACAATCCAATACCGTCCCTCTAGGCTCGCAGGCTGCCGTTCGCCGCTCGATTCTCGTGTGGTCCGCAGCAACGCATGACCGAGCCCAATCGAACTTTCCATCCAGCACCCCCGGGCATCCGGGCCCCGGGAGGATAGAAAATCGACGAGCGAGTGCAACACCGCCCGCTCGAGCGGCGCACCGTCTCGATGAAAAAAGCCGATCATTCCGCTCAATCAATCACCTTGGCAGCAAAGGGTTCTACATGGAATTTCAGAAGCGTTTGGTCTTACCGCTAGCGTTGCAGCTAGAATCCCTGCCGGAACGCCCGCGAAATTGTTTCGTCTTGGCAATCGACACACTACCCAGGAAATTGAGCTTGATTGTGCAAGAAAACTGGCAGGCGGGCAGCGAAATCGGCTCCGATTGTTTGCTGCACACTTTGTGCCGCACAATCCGCCTGGTGCTCGAGCGCGCTAAATCGCCGGGGCTGATTGCAAATCAGTAGACCGGATTTGGAGCAAGCCATTTTCGACCAGCCGCCCAAGGAGGTCCGAGAGATTTTGACGAAGCAAGTCTGGCTCGACATCAAATTCAGTCAGCAATGCCGCATAGGCATTCTCGAGATTCGGCGCCGTGGTGACCACTTGCCACATGCGTGTGCCGATCTCATCCAGGCCGTAATAGATTTCTCTCTCCAGATTCAAGAGTACGGAATCTTTTTCGAGGAAGCACACCAGCACATGTTTCGGAACTTCGGTGCGCTCCGAGGAGGATAGTACCACCCTAAGCCCCCCGGTTAATGGCACAGATCGCGTTTTCGAAGCTCGCATGGATGATCAACCTGATCGCTAGCATTCTACCGGGGAACGAAATCGTCCGCCACTCTGACTAGCGGGTCGGCGTTTCCCCTTGTGTCGCACTCACCGAAGGCCCAGTGCTTACGGATAGTTGGAGTTGTTCTAGTTTTGGACCCAGCCCCCTCCTTCCCTTCCGTCAATTTGTTCTTGCATCTCCTTTTCCGGCTAGGCACAGTAACCTTCAGATGATTCTTCGCCTTTCTGATTCCCTCTCGCGGGGTCTACTGCTTGTAGCGACTGTGGCGGTCGCAGTCATCATGTCTTTTTTCGGAATTCGTATGGCCCTTGCGGCGGCTGCGGCTGAAGGAACGACCTTAAAAGGCTTCACGCTAGCCACGCGCCTGGAGCCGCGCAATCCGGAGTATTGGTACCGGCTGAGTCAGTACCAGCAATTCAGTCTCGAGGATGCGGATCCTGTCCGGGCTATGGACTCTCTCCATCGCGCCGTCGCGCTTGATCCACACTTCACCGAGGCCTGGCTCGACCTCGCCACGATGTATGAATTAGAGGGGAATGTGGACGCGACGCGCGATGCTTACTGGCGCGCCAAGCAAAGCTACCCTGTTTCCGCAGAAGTCGCCTGGCGCTATGGAAACTACCTCTTGCGCACGGGGGATTTACCGCATGCGTTTGAGGAACTTCACCGTGCAGTGCAGGCCGATCCTGGCCGCGCGGCCTTGGCATTTTCTCGCGTCTATCGGGCGGATCCGAACCTCGACGATCTCCTTGCGAAGGTATTGCCTGCACAATCGGATGTCTACCTCGGGGTCATCGCTGAAGCCACCAGTGCAAAACAGCTGGGTGTGGCCCTGGAAGTTTGGGAAAAGTTGCGGATGTTGCATCCGCATTTGCGAACGGGCGATTTCGCCGGGTTCGTGAACACACTTCTGGCCGCCGGCGCGGACGCCGATGCACGGCGCATCTGGGAACAGGGAGTTGCCACCCTGAATCTGCCGCCACTGTTACAACCGCGAGGTTCCGTCGTTTGGGATCCCAGTTTTGAATCCGGCATCAGCAACGCGCCCTTTTCCTGGCAATTTCAGCCGATTGTGCAGGGAGTACGCACATCGTTCGACGCTACGCAAAGACTTTCCGGGATGCAATCGCTGCGGATTTCGTTTGACGGCAAGGAAAACCCGGACTTGGACGTGGCCTGCACTGAGGGGCTCGTGGAACCGGGCCAGCATTATCTTTTTTCCGGCTGGATCAAAACGCAAGAATTGACCACGAACCAGGGCCTATCGTTCCGTTTGCGCGGTTTCAGCAAAGAGCACATTCCCCTGATTGTGACGCGCGAAGTGCATGGCACAACTCCGTGGACTTCGATCGATCTCCCGTGGACGGCGGGGCCGGATGTTCACCGAGTGGAGGTCTGTGTGCGAAGGGATCCAAGCGACGATCCGGACGTGCGAATATCGGGGAACGCGTGGATTGACGACGTCACGCTGGTGCCGCAAACGCCGGAGAAGCGGCAGCCATGAGATTCTTCCGCATCGCTATCTATGTACTCCTTGCCTTCAGTGTGCTTGCGTACGGTTGTGTGGAGGAATGGTCCCAGGCGGTACTCGAAATCGGCTTGGCCTGGCTTCTGGTGTACTGGGCCGTCCGTCAATACCGGCGACGTTCCGAGCAAATTCAGCTCTCACCCTTGTTTATTCCCCTGGCCACCTTGGCGCTCCTGGTTTTCATCCAGATGGTCTTTCGTACCACCGCGTCCCTCTATGACACGCGCCTGGAGCTGCAGTTGCTGGTTGCCTACCTGACCCTGTTGTTGCTGCTGACGCAAGCGTTCTCACCGCTCCAGCCATATGCATGGGCTGGTGTGGTTTCTGATGGCCTTAGGATTTTCCGTCTCTATCTTCGCCATCCTCCAGTACTTCACGTCAAATGGCAAGCTCTACTGGCTTCGTGTCGTGCGTTCTGGTGGGCTTCCGTTTGGTCCCTACGTGAACCGGAATCATTTTGCCGGCTTTGCGGAGTTGATGATTCCCATTGCCCTGGTGCCCTTGGTCCTCGGAAAAGTTCGCCGCGAGCGACTATTCCTGGTGGCGTTGTTCGCGATCGTGCCCATCGTGGCATTGATACTGTCGGCCTCGCGCGGGGGCATCGTCAGCCTGGCCGTACAAATGATTATTCTTTTTCTCCTGTTGCTGGTGAAACGGCGCTCCGCGGCGAACACATGCTTGTGGGGGGGATGGTGGTCTTGTGCGCCGTATTGGCAGTCTCCTGGATCGGTGTCCAGCAGGTCCTGCAACGCTTCACGGGATACCAGTCCTTGGAAGTCTCTGCGGGCAAACGCGCGGCCATGCGCGCAGACACTTGGCACATCTTTCTCGACCACCCGCTCATTGGGCACGGGGCTCGGTACCCTCCAAATGGTCTTTCCCACCGTACGATACGCTCTATGACGGCAAGATCGTGAATCACAGCCACAACGACTATCTCGAGGCGCTGGCGGAAACGGGGGTTCTGGGGGCGCTGTGCTGTGCGTGGTTTCTTGGAGTTCTCCTACTTGAATCCTTGCGCGGACTGGCGGAGTTTGGAAGCTCGTTCGGGGCCTCCTTGAATCTTTCCGGGCTGGTGGGTTGCAGTGGGCTGCTGGTCCATAGTTTGGTAGACTTTAATCTGCACATACCAGCCAACGCGATGCTGTTTGTAGTGGCTGCGTTCCTGGCGACCACCCGCCTTCAACCCTCTCCGCCCGGAGGAAAAGCAGGGTATTCCGCTGGTCAATTTGATGCGAAACAAGACGCAGTTCGCGGGCAACAAACGGTATAATGCCGCAAGGGGGTCAGTCATCCTGATGTTCGAAGTGCGAGTCGAAAATCGGACATTGCTGGTGTGCTCAGCCCTTCTGATGGGCATGCTCATGCTCGCTCCGCAGGTTTTTGCACAGGAGCCCCCGTCCTCGAAACCCCGCAGCAGACCAACGAACGCATTCGCAATCTCTCCACGGAAGCGAAGTCCGGTCCACACGAATATGTGATTGGGAATGGCGACCTTCTGGATATCTCCGTGTTTGATGTGCCAGAGCTGACTCGCGAACTGCGGGTCAGCCAATCGGGCACCATTGGCATTCCACTTGTGCCGGTTCGTCTCCGAGTCGCGGGCCTCACCGAACTCCAGGCGGAGCAGAAGATCGCCGAAGTTCTGGAAGCGAATGGCCTGGTGAGTCATCCGGAAGTGGGTGTGATGGTGAAAGAGCATCGCAGCCGGCCGATCACCATTGTCGGGGCGGTGCAGCACCCCATGGTCTACGAAGCGGACCGCAGCGTAACCTTGCTCGAAGCCTTGGCCGAAGCTGGCGGCGTCGCCAATGATGCCGGCGATACAATCATCGTTTCCCGCCCGCATACCGCCACATTTATCGAAGTCAAGGATCCCGCGGCGATCACCAATCCAACGCTCCGCTCCGGGCTCGGGCGAACCTCCGGAAATCGATGTGACGACAGGCACCGCGCCTGCCACCGAAGCTCCGAAAGACTTCTGCGCCGGCTGCTTCCGGGTTTCCTTCTGCGACGGAGATGACGCAGAACGCGGCGGCTCCTCCGAGTCGCGGGCAATCCGCCAGCGGACCAAGATTCTGCGCCCTCGAGCACCATTACCATCAATTTAAATGAGCTCCTGGAAGCAGGCGACCTCCACAATAACATCCCTCTGCAGGGCGGCGATGTGGTCACCGTTCCCCACGCGGGCATTGTCTATGTTCTTGGGGCGGTGACCCGCCCTGGTGGCTTCGTGGTTTCCAACGATCGTACGCAACTCACTACTCTCAAGGTGCTCTCTCTTGCGGGTGGGCTCACCAATATCGCCAAGACGGATCACGCCGTAATCATTCGCAAGGACGATCAAGGCAAACAGACGGAAACGCAAGTGGACCTCAAGAAAGTTCTCAATCGTGAATCCGAAGACCTGCAAATGCATGCCAGCGACATACTCTACGTTCCGAGTAGCCGGACCAAACAAGTAGTGCTCAGCTGCTGTGGCCTTGGGAGTTGCCATTGGCAGTGCTGTAGCCATCTACCGGGTTGCGTACCACTGAGATCGCTAGAATGAACGACGACACAAAAATAATGCCGCGGGAACCCGGCTCAGATGGGGCCGTTGATATTCTAAGCCCTTCTGCGCGCGTGCCGCACTTCGATCTCTCTCCGCGCGAACCCCATCTCTACGACTACCTGCTGATCCTGCGCAAGCATCAGTGGCTGATCCTTTCCATCCTGCTCACAGTCGTTACGATCGTAAGCATTGCCACCTTCCGCATGCGCCCGGTCTACGTCGCCACCGCCAAAATCGAAATTGATCGCGAAAACTCCAATGTTCTTCCTTTCCAGGGCGCTGATCCGTACGATTTGATGATGGAGGATGAAAACTACATCGAGACGCAATCCAAGATCCTCACCAGCGAGACCCTGGCCCTGCAGACTATTCGCAACAGTGGCCTCGCCTCTCATCCGGAATTCGCCAGTGAGAAATGGCCCTTCGGAGGCCATTGCCACCGGGAGTCTCGCCAACCAGAAACGCCCGCCGGAAGTCAGTGCCTTTCTCGGCAGCCTCAGCGTCAAGCGCGTTCCCAACAGCAATTTAATGGATGTGAGTTTCGAATCTACTGACCCGCAACTCGCCGCGCGCATACTCAATGCCCATCTGGAAAACTACATCGAGCAGAATTACCGCAGCCGCTATGAAGCCACAACGCAGGCATCGACGTTGGCTTGCCGGCCAGCTCGACGAACTCAAGGTCAAGGTCGAAAGATCCGAAAACGCGCGCATTGAGTACGAGCGCCAGAATCAGATCTGGACCGTCGACGACAAGCAGACCATGACCACGCAGCGCCTCGGCGATTTGAATAAGGAACTCACCGACGCGCAAAGCGATCGCATCAAAAAGCAAGCTCTCTACGAATTTGCCAAGTCCGGCGAACTCGAAGCCGTTCCGCAGTTGCGCGATAATTCGGTGCTTCAGGAATTGCAGAAAAGGCGCTCTGATCTTTCCATCCAATACACCGAAGCCGTGAACCAATACGGCCCGAACTTTCCCAAAGTGCTAGCGCATCCAGGCTCAGATCAAGGATTTGGATGAGCAGATCACACGTGAGCGCAAGAGCATCATCGTCGAGCTGGAGAACGACTACAAAGCTGCTCTGCAATTGGAGGAGCTTCGCAGCACGGCACTCGACCAGCAAAAAGCCGACACCAACGTCATGTCGGAAAAGATGGTTCAGTACAACATCCTGCGTCGCGAGGCCGACGCCAACAAAGCCCTCTATGAAGGTCTGCTGACCAAGCTCAAGGAGGCCGGCATCTCCGCGGGTTTGCGGTCTTCCAATATACACATCGTGGATCCCGCCATGATCCCCTCCTACCCCTCTCGTCCCGCCAAAGCGCGCAACATTGCCTTGGCGTTTCTAGTAGGCCTTGTCGGCGGCATTGGCCTGGCACTGCTCCGCGAGTATCTCGACAACACCGTGAAGACCCCCGATGACATCGAAACACTCGCCCGCCTGCCTTCGCTGGCCGTGGTGCCTGCCTTTGGCGATGGCGCCTTCTCCGAGAAGCGAGCAAGTCAGCTTCGGGAGGGCTTCCTCGAACGGCAACGAAAAGGGCATTGAACTTGTGGCTCAGCACTTGCCCAAATCGCAAGTTTCGGAGGCTTTCCGCGCTCTGCGTACGGCTCTCCTCTTATCGCAACCGGATCGTCCCGCCGCAGGTCATCCTGGTGACCAGCGCCCTGCCGCGCGAAGGGAAAACCACGGCCGCAGCCAACCTCGCCGTAACCCTTGCCCAGTTGGGCGATAAAACTGTTGTCGTCGATGCTGACCTGCGCAAGCCCGGCATCGTCCGCCTGTTGAATCTGGGAACTGGCAAGTATGCCGGGTTGAGCTCTTATCTTGCCGGCGTCTCTACGTTGGATCTGGTCACCGTTCCGCATCCCGCGATTCCCAATCTCGCCGCAATTCCTACCGGGCCTCTGCCTCCGAATCCTGCAGATCTCTTGGCCTCGCACAGGTTGACGGATGCCATCGCGGAGTTGCGCACCAAATACAAATTCATTGTCATTGACTCGCCGCCCGTCATGGCCGCCACCGATGCGGTGATTCTCTCCGTGCACGCCGATGGCGTGCTCCTCGTCGTTCGCAGCGGCGAAACTCCCAAGGAAGCCTTCACGCGCACGCGCGACCTGCTCACCAGCGTCAAGAGCCATCTGCTGGGAGTCATTCTCAACGCCGTCGATGCCGGCGCCCCGGATTACTACTACTCTTATCGGTATTACCCCTATTCGTATGGCTATGGTCCCCAGGAAGCCCTGGATCCGCTCAGCGAAGAGTCCCCCTCCCGCGCCACGGTCCATTCCTCGGACCTCGACGATTCTGACAAACTCTGAGGAGGCTACGTGCGATATCTCATTACCGGTGGCGCTGGTTTTATCGGCTCGCATCTGACGGAAAGGCTGCTCGAGCAGGGCGATCGCGTCGTGTTACTGGACAATCTTTCCACCGGCAGCATGGAGAATATCCGGCACCTGAAAGGTTCCGAACGCCTGGAGTACCACCTCGACGGCATCGAGAACCGCCAGCTCCTCGCCGAACTTGTCGATGATGCGGATGTCATCATTCACCTCGCTGCTGCCGTCGGCGTGAAACTCATCGTGGAAAGTCCCGTCCGCACCATCGAAACCAATGTCAACGGCACGCAGCTCATCCTCGAAGCGGCCTGCAAGAAAAAGAAGCTCCTTTTGATTGCCTCCACTTCCGAGGTCTATGGCAAAAACACCCAGGTGCCTTTTCATGAAGACGCCGACCTCGTTCTGGGCCCCACGACAAAAGGGCGCTGGAGCTATGCGGCTTCCAAGGCGCTCGACGAATTCCTGGCGCTCGCCTATTGGAAGGAAAAAAAACAACCTGTCATCGTGGTGCGCTTCTTCAACACGGTAGGGCCACGGCAGACCGGCCGCTACGGCATGGTGCTGCCGAATTTCGTGAAGCGGGCGCTGGCAAATGCGCCCATCGAGGTGTACGGAGATGGCAAGCAATCGCGCTGCTTCTGTGACGTGCGCGACACCGTCGAAGCTCTTCTTCGCCTGATCCCGCTCGAGCGTGCGATCGGGGAAGTCGTCAATATCGGCAACACGGAAGAGGTGTCCATCGAGAACCTGGCGAAGATTGTGAAACAGCGCACGAACAGTTCTTCGCCGATCCACTATCGTTCCCTATGACAAGGCCTACGAGCCGGGTTTCGAGGATATGATGCGCCGCGTGCCGTGCACCGATAAGCTTCATTCCCTGACCGGTTTCCGCCCGCAGACCAGTCTGGCGGAAATCATTGACCGGGTGTCTGCCTATTACCGGCAAAAGGAAGGGCTTTTGGCGGGTGCCGCCACGGCCACGCGCTCTATCGCCTGAGTGTGGTCTTCACAGAAATATAACTATCTTCCGGCGACTTGTTTCGCACTATCTTGTAGAATCGCTTGGAATGAGGGGCGCCCTGGTCTGCCTTGTCGCTGCGTTCGGATGTCGGGGTGGCAACGGCAGGTCAAATTTGCAGTCGATATTTTCCGGGGCGGGTCGATTCTGACTTGAATTCCCAACTCCAAGCCCAGCAGCGTCGATTCGAACGGATCCTGCTCATCATCTTTTTGTTAACGCTTCCCCTGCTGAACCCCTGGGTCCGAGGGGACGGTGTCGGCTACTACGCGTATGCCCGCGCCCCGCTCATCGAGCACAATCTGGATTTCACCCATGACTATCAATCGGCGAATGCGAGTTTTCGGGAAGGCTCGCTGTGACGAGAACGGCCAGCCCAAGGCGGAATTTCGCACCCGCACGGGCCACCTCGACAATCATTTTACCGTTGGACCGGCGATACTCTGGTCTCCCTTCCTCTTGGTGGCCCATGGCGGCGTTTTGCTCGCGAGAGCATTAGGATCCAAGATTCCGGCCGACGGTTTCTCCGCTCCGTACCGCTACGCCATGGCTTTCGCCACGGGCCTGTACGGATTTCTTGCTTTGTTGCTCTCTTTTCGCCTGGCCCGCAAATACGTCGGGCCAGTGTGGTCCTTCATCGCAACCATTGCGATCTGGTGGGCGAGCTCTCTGCCGGTTTACATGTACTTCAATCCGTCTTGGTCGCATGCCCACTCCGCTTTCATGGTTGCGCTGTTTCTCTGGTATTGGGATGCCACGCGAGAACACCGGAGCCTGGCGCAATGGCTGCTCTTGGGCGCGATCGTAGGACTGATGCTGGATGTCTATTACGCGAATCTCATGGTCGTCAGTGTGTTGGCCGTCGAGGCCGTGGGGCAGTATGCGCACATTCTCGGTTCCGGGCGCTCTTCCTCTCCGAGTTTCCTGCAACTTTTGACCCGTCACCTCCTCTTCGGGTTCGTTGTCTGCGTGGTGATGATCCCCACGTTTGTCTCCCGCTGGATTGTGTACGGCGGACCTTTCGAGACTGGCTATGTCTCTATCCGCGATTTTCTCTGGCGTTCTCCGGTCTTTTTCAGTGTGCTGTTCTCCTCCAATCACGGGCTCCTGTCGTGGACTCCGCTCCTGGGATTGGCCATTCTCGGATTGCTCTTCTTTACGTTTCGCGTGCCCAAGGTCGGGATCCCGTTTTTCACTGCCCTGGTGGCCTTCTATCTTTTCATTTCCTTTTATCCGGATTGGGCGGGCATATCCTCCTATGGCAACCGCTTTTTTGTCTCTTTGACACCGCTCTTCATTCTCGGCCTCAGTGTTTTCCTCGATCGCTTCGCTCATTTGTTCCGCTCTCCCAAAGCTGTGCTCGCCGCGGCTTCCGCAGCCCTCGCCTTCTTTGTCCTCTGGAACGCGGGCCTCATGTTTCAGTGGGGTTTGCATCTCATTCCAATACGTGGCCCCGTTTCGTTCACGGAAATAATCCACAACCAGATGTTCGTCGTGCCCCGGCGGCTCACCACCGATCTCCACGCCTATCTCTACCACCGAAAAGCTCTGATGCAGAAGATTGAAAATCGCGACCTCCAACAGCACAAGGAAGATTCGGTCCACAGCAATGAGTCTGGTTCTCTGATCCGCGTTTGCATTGTAGGTGGGGATTCATACGGGCTCCGTGGTATGCTACGTACCCTTTACTTACAGCGAAATCCCAGGTCTTTCTATTCGCCCATTCGTCGAGGCTCCGCATGATTCGTGTTGCTTTCAAAGTTGCATAGACACTGGCATCGGCAAGGTCAGGTGGCCACTTGTGCGGGGTTCAAAAAGGTAATGTGCACAGCAGGCGTCCAGGGAGAAAAGCAGCTCGAATGGTCGATCAAAGAAAACTTACTGTCCTCTGAGGCGCGCAGTGAGAGCCATAAAAAGGCATGTTCTTTTGCCCTGCAATAGTGGCGCTGCATCAAGAACGAAATTTAGGGGTCCGCTAATCGCTGATTCTTTGTCGGGGCTCCTGGATACAGCTTATTATGGTTACGCACCATGCGGTTAGGCACGACCCGATGATTTGCGGTTCCTGATTCACTTGATTTCCCGACCGCCCGGAAGGTAGCTTTGGTACCTCATGAGTGAGAGAGACGGGTTGAATCCGCGTGGCGAGTGTCACCGTTTACATTCCTGCCTATAACGTCGCTAAATTTGCTGGCGCGAGCGATTGAGAGCCTCCTCGCGCAGACCCATCCTGCTGACGAAATACTAGTCATTGACGATGGGTCCCAGGATGCGACGATCGAGATTGCGAATCGTTATCCGCAGGCGACCAGCGTTCGCCACGATGTCAACCGCGGGTTAGGTGCCGCTCGAAATACCGCGATGCGAACCGCGCGAAACGAATTTGTTGCCTCGCTCGATGCCGATTGCGTCGCGGAGCCAGAATGGCTCGCGGCCTTGTCGCTGCGATGGCCATCGGAAAGTCGCGGGCGTCGGAGGCAAGCTCACCGAAGGCGTGCAAATCGATCTTGCTGACCGGTGGAGGCGCGCACACATGCCCCAGGAGTGGGGGCATTCTTTCGTCCGAAATCCGAAATTTCTATTTGGTTGCAACAGTCTTTTCCGGAAATCCTTGGTG
>CAWABP010000024.1:0-67843 GCA_963780315.1 Candidatus Acidiferrales bacterium
ATCCTAGTCACGCGCGCAGGTCCGGGCAGTCTGGTTCCGCGACCGCCGCTTAATTATACTCAATCAAAAAGGTCTCGGGACGAACGGCTGTAGTTGCGGCGCCCTCTGGCGAGAAGCTGCGTGCTTCAGTATGTGAAACCAGAGTTAGTAGTCTTCTTGTGGCTTGCGTCCCCAGAATTTCTGAGGAGACTTCGGTGAGCGCGCTGCGCGATAGGAATCCAATTCAGCGGAAGTAATGACGAATTGCGTTTCCTCGGGTTTATTTGAATGGGCCGCGAGTTCTGCTTGCAGTCGCTCCGAGCAAATGGACGGTGCATCCTGGTAGCGCGCGCGATGGGAAGTGAACGCCTCATTGGCAATATTCAACGTGAAATCGCGCTCGTCGCCTTGCCCTCGGACGTGAAACGTGTACTCGCGCGAGAGCGGCTTCGCCTGGAAGCCGATGTACTGGACGATGATGCCGGTGCTCACTTGGCTCCCGGTACGAATACCTTGGCTGCGAGCGTCGGCGGCGGCTTCACGGCCTTCACCCGCTTGGCGCGGCGGCGCTTGGGTGGAGTCCCTTCGGCAGGTTCAACGATCATCATACTGGTGACGAAGAGCTTGAGTCCGTGAGCATCGAAGTCTATCGTGGTGCGGTCGGGGCTGGATTCCGTAATGACGCCGCAACCATATTGAAAATGCTTGATGTACTGGCCAACTGAAACAGTCATGAGTCGTTCCTCCAAATCAGACTAGACAGAAAGCACCGTTTTTCGCCGAGTGCGCGAAATGAGGACGGCCGAACTGCAAGGAATCGCGAAAGAGCCTCCGCGGAAAGGCTAATAGCGCCGCCGGCCGTCTCCGCCGCCGCGTCCGCCGGAAAAGCCGCCGCGTCCGCCGGAACGATCTCCGCCGCCGCGTGATTCCTGTGGACGCGCTTCATTGACTTGCAATGCGCGGCCTTCCACATCCATGCCGTTGAATTCGCCGATAGCTTTAGTGGCGTCGTCAGCGGCCCCCAGTTCCACGAAGCCAAAGCCCCGCGAGCGCCCGGTCTCCCTGTCGGTAATGACGCGAGCCGAGGACACCTGATATCCCTTCGCCGCAAAAAGCTGCTGCAAAGTTTCATCTGTCATGCCAAACGAAAGATTCCCAACGTAGAGTTTTGTCATGCGTGTTTCCCTTTCCTATCCCTTTCCCTTTTCTTGCCCGCAAAAGAGAAAATCCGATTGATTTGCTGCTTTGCACCATCAAAAACGGCCTTACTTGCCAGCAGTCAGTCTGTCAAATGTTCAAATTGGAAATTGCGCCACTGGCTCCTTTTTCGAGAGAAGAGGAAGAAGAGACGGGAAGGGCAAGGCCCAACCCCTGGTGGAAGAATTGCGAGGTCATTGCCAGGAACACCCGCAGTCGATGAGAAAACGTGGAACTCTCCTAGGTTACGAGACCAAGGGAGAAATTCAGGAAGGTAGCCGGGTCTGGAAGACCTGAAAGCAACCTTGATCGCACTTCCAGAATACGCCACTTTACCAGTTTGGTCAAGTGATCCGAGCCTTGTTGGGATATACTTTACCGTAGCTGTTAAACGTATCAGGAGAGCGCTTGTGGATGTTTGCTTTGTGATTCAGCAGAGGCTCAAGGAGCTTGGCTTGGAGCAGCGTGACTTGGCGGCCGCCGCCCAGGTCACGGAATCTTACATATCCCAGCTCCTCACGCGAAAAAAGGCGCCGCCAGCCGCGGATCGCACGGACCTCTACGAGAAGATGACCGCGTTCTTGAAGCTTCCGAAAGGCCAGCTCTCCGCCATGGTGGACGCGCAACGCCGCGAGGAGTTGAAGAAAAAGCTTGCCGATCCGCCCGCGCCCATCTTCAAGGAAGTTCGCGAATTGATTATCAGAAAATGCCAACCGGCAAAGCGGATGGAAGTCCGCGAGATCTTCGAAAAACAGGCATTTGGCGAGTTGGAGAGGCTGGTGACGCAGACTCTCCTGGACGTGACAAAGAGGATCGCCCGCGAGGAGCTGGAAACCGAGAATTGGCCGCGGAACGCCGGCAAACTACGCCGCCAATCCCCGGAAGAAATGCGCGCGATCACCTTGGACTTCCTGGACACGGATGTGTTCAACGTTTCCATCGATCACTGCACGGTATTTTTGGAGCCCATGATTAATTCCTGGGACATCGACCTGAGGACGTTTGGGATGGAAATCGAGTTGAACAACGGATTGGCTCAAACGGAGTTTCTGAAATTTCAATTCGTAGAAACCGGAGGCTCGCCGTCTTCCGAATCTGAAGCGGGCCTCAAGGAATTTCTAGGAAATGCAGCCTTGAGCGGGGATGTCACCGAGGAAGAGGTGGAGTTCCTGAAGAATCTGAGGTTCCGGCAGAAAAGACCGGGCGCACTTTACTACTATCGCGAATTGCAGAGCCTACGCGACCCACTGCATTTTCCAGAGAGCAGTGATCCTGCCATGCGCAAGCACCGGGATGCCAGTGAAATGGAGAGACTCCTGCAGGTGGAATCCCGGAAGAGTGCGATCCGGCGATGGACCGGGAACAGAAAAGGTCCACGAAAACTCAGGAAAGCGAAGCCTGCTTAGGATGAAGGACTCGGCCGTGCCGGGCCTAACAGGGCTCCCTGCAAGTTACGAACGAGCGTGGTTTCTAAAGATTCATCCAATTCGAGCAGCGCGCTTCAACAGGATGTGATACTCTTGTAATGCGCTTAATACCGCGGCTGTGTTGTGCGGTCCCTCTGGTTTGTAATGTGATCTGAGAATCCCCGCCCTACGTTTCCTCCGTTCGTTTTCAGCGTAATTTAAAACAAGTCTGGCGAACCGCCTTGTTGTGCCTTCCTGACTTTTGGGGAAAGCTCTGCGACCATAGGCGCCAGTAAGAAAGTAAAATGCAAAATTTTTCAGAATTATCGATTTCTCCTTACCTGAAGGAGCGAATTTCGTCCAGCGGCTTTTCGGTGCCAACACCGGTGCAAGCCGCGGCGATACCTCCCGCACTGGAAGGCAAGGATGTGCTGGCAACGGCACAAACTGGGACGGGCAAGACGCTAGCGTTCCTGATCCCCGTAATGGAAAGGCTAATGCAAAGAAATAAGCCGGGAGTTGCGGCGTTAGTGCTCGTGCCCACGCGCGAGCTGGCGATGCAGGTCCTGGAACAATACAACGTTCTGCGTGGCAGGCAACTGGCAGCGGCAGCGTTGGTAGTAGGAGGACTCGCCGAAGCGCAGCAATTGCGAGCCATTCGGAACGGGGCAAACGTGATTGTGGCGACTCCCGGCCGGCTGGAGGATTATATTGACCGCAATCTGGTGGACTTCCGCAATCTACAGATATTGGTGCTGGATGAGGCCGACCGCATGCTGGACATGGGTTTTCTCCCCGCGATCCGCAGGATCGTTGGGACACTGCCGAGAGAGCGCCAAACAATGTGCTTTTCGGCAACCATGGAAGGAGACATGGCGCACCTCGTGAAGGACTACACGAAAAATGCGGTGCGCATCGCCTTGGGCTCGACTCTGAAGCCTGCTGATAACGTGCGATTGCACGCTTATGAAGTTTCCGCAAACGGGAAACTGGATCTCCTGCGGCGTTTGCTTATTCAAGAAACCGGCCGATGCCTGGTTTTCTCTCGCACCAAGCGTGGCACGGAGAAGATTGCCAAAGGTCTGCAGCGCGAAGGCATCGCGGCGGCAACGATCCACGGGGATCGGTCGCAATCGCAACGGACGGCAGCGTTGACCGGATTCCAGCAAGGACGTTTTCGCGTGCTAGTGGCGACCGACCTTGCAGCTCGCGGCATTCATGTGGAGCAGATCGCCCATGTGATCAACTACGACTTGCCAGAGGTGGCGGAGAATTTCATCCACCGGGTTGGACGGACCGGACGCGCCGGCAAGCATGGCTTGGCCTCCACTCTCTTCGCCAACGAGCAGCGATCGGATCTCTTTCAATTGGAGCGCGCACTCGGGATCCGGATGGAACGGATCACCATGAATGGCAAGGCAGGTGAGAACCAGGATCGGGACCAAGTTGCGCTCCCTCGCAAGCATCCTGCGCAAAGGCCAACGATGATTGCTCTTCCAGGAGAAATCCTGCAAGTGCAACTGCAAAACTAAGAGCGCGAATCGAAGGGCCTCAGAGATGAGGCCATTCGTGTATACTAGTAGTGCGCACATGTGACAATTAGGAATCGCGCCATAAACGGGGGCATCAGGACCACTGGGGTCCTGTCCGCATGAAGCAGCTGGAGAAAGTCCAAGCTGCGATCCATTCATCACGTTCGCCTGCCACCAGGCCATGCCCAGGTGTCTCCGCAGGGTGGGAGTAAGGGCACCAAGGAAACCGAGCCGATTCTGGCAGTGGGTTAACAGGAGCAGCCATTGTCGCGAGAAGTTCAAGAACAATCCGAGCACGTCCAGAACCTGGTCAAATTGGGTAAAGAACAGGGCTATCTCCTGTACGACCAGGTAAACGACATCCTCGCCTCCGAGGAGTTCACGCCTGAACAGATTGACGGACTTTTCTCCGTTTTCGAAGGCGAAGGCATCACTTTTTTCGAGGACGTATCCGATGCCAAAGCCTCGCTGCCCGTTCCTGATGTAGCGGAACAAGCCGGAGTGCAGGGGCAAGACGAGGAAACGCGGCGCGAAGATCACGAAGTCGAGCAGATAGCTTTGCCGGGAGAGAAGACCAGCGATCCCGTGCGTGTCTATTTGCGCGAAATGGGTGTTGTGCCGCTTCTGACGCGCGAAAGTGAAGTGGTGATCGCGAAACGCTTGGAACGCGGTAATACCCGGGTGCTCAAGACAGTTGCGCGCTCTGCAATCGTGGTGAAGGAATTATTGGCCGTTGGCGCGGATCTGCGCAGCGGGCACCGGTCCATCAAAGATGTCGTCCAGATCGACGAGGAAGAGCTGACTGCGGAAAAGGTCGAAGAAAAAACGCGGCAAACATTGCGCGTCATCGACAAGATTGAAAATCTTCATGCTTTGGCACGAAAGCAGGCCGGCAAACTGGCAAGCATCGGCGCTTCTAACAAGCGTGCCAATCTACGAGCCAAACGCCGCTTGTTGCGCACCAGGATTGCGATTTCTCTGCTTATTCGCTCGTTGGAATTCAAGGAGCGCGAGAAAAAACGTCTGATTGGAATTCTGCGTCACGCGGTCGAACACCTGCATACGCTGGAGCGCGAGGCTGCCCGCCTGGATCGCCGCGTCAAGGCCTCTCACGGAGAGGTCACAGTGGAAGCGCGCAGGGAACTGCGTTCCTGCCGCGCGCGCATCAGGGAAATCGAAGAGGCCAGTGAAGTAACGCTAAATGGACTAAAGCGCGCGCTCACGCAAATCCAGCTTGGCGAGGCCGAAGCTGAACAAGCGAAAAAAGAACTAACCGAAGCGAACCTGCGCCTGGTCGTCTCGATCGCCAAGAAATACACGAACCGCGGGCTGCAATTCCTGGACTTGATCCAGGAAGGCAATATCGGGCTCATGCGTGGGACCGACAAGTTCGAGTGGCGCCGCGGTTACAAGTTTTCGACCTATGCCACATGGTGGATTCGCCAGGCGATCACGCGAGCGATCGCGGACCAGGCGCGCACGATTCGCGTCCCCGTGCATATGATCGAAACCATCAACAAGCAGGCTCGCACCAGCCAGCAGTTGGTGCAGGAGTTGGGGCGCGAGCCCACCTCAGAAGAAATAGCCAAACGGCTGGACATTCCCGTTGACTCCGTGCGTAAAACTAAAAAGATTGCGCAGTTGCCGATGTCCTTTGAAACGCCTATCGGAGAAGAAGGCGATTCGCACCTGGGTGACTTCATCGAAGATAAGGCAGTGCTGTCGCCTTCCGACGCCGCCATTCACTTGAATTTGCGAGATCAGATCGCCTCGATATTGCGGACGCTGACACCGCGCGAGGAGCGCATCATCCGTCTGCGCTTTGGTCTGGATGATGGAAGTCAGCACACCTTGGAAGAAGTGGGCCAGGTCTTCGCGGTGACGCGTGAGCGCATCCGACAGATTGAGGCCAAGGCGCTACGCAAGTTACGGCATCCGTCACGCTCAGGAAGATTTCAAATTTTCGTACAAAGCGCGTATTGAGAAGCAGGCAAATCATGAGGATGAGCAATCGAGAATTACACGGATCGCGGGCAGCACAATAATTTCAGGAGAAGAGGAATGAAGAGTCTATTTGTGGGAAACATGAGTTTTCAGACGACGGAGAGCGAGCTGAGCGAATTGTTTAAACCGTTCGGGCAGGTAACCCGCGTGAATCTGGTGAAGGACCGCGAGACGGGGCGTGCACGAGGGTTTGCGTTTGTGGAAATGCCCAACGATGAAGAGGCTGCAAAGGCGATTGCTGGATTGGACGGCAAGGCGATTGGTGGGCGCAACCTGAAGGTGAATGAGGCCCGCCCGAAAGACTCTGCGCGACCACCTAGAACCAGCGGTGGCGGCGGAGGCCGGAGTGGATTTTCAAATGAGGATTACCGCGAATCGGCTAGACAGCCACGTGAACCTCGCTGGTAACCTGCAAAATAATTTTGCTGAAATTGCCATCGCAACATGCAATTTCAAGGAGGCTATATGGCCATTACATTTCAAAAGCGTCAGAAGGAAATGAAGAGGCAGGAAAAGCAACGCGAGAAGGCCGAGCGCCGCGCACAAAAAAAACTTGCGAAGCGCGCCGAAAAAGAAGCAACGATTGAAAATGTAACAGAACTCGAGAAGCCCGAGATACCCAGCTGAGATTTCGGCGCCAAAAAGTCAGAAGAGTCGCGGATCGGACAGAGTTTTTCAACAGATATCCGTGAACTAAATCCCCCGACGCGTCATATGTGTAATCCTGAACCAACTAATGTGTGGGTTAAGCAGAATATGTTTGGTGGATGTGGGGGCCTCCAACAGCTGTCTCCTCACTTGTAGGGCAGAGAGGGGAAACGCTGAATGGCCTTGTTCGACCCGTTTACACGGCGAACGATTGGAGTTCTTGCATTCCAAAGTTTCCCAATTTGTTCCGAAATTCAACTTGAACGGGCTTGCCATCCTACGTCTTCAAATACCGTCGGCTACTTGTCGAGAATTCAGTTCTTCATGCGGGTGATTTCGCGAGCGAGACGACCTCCTCAGGTGTGTTTTTTACCCACCGAGTACGCCCGTCGGCCATCTGGAGTTCTGTGGAATTCTGGCCGGCATCGATGGCAACAATTTGGTCAGTATTGACAAAAAGAATGCCCACGTCTTCTCCAGCCTCGTTTGCCTTGCGTAGTTTAATCAGTCCCATGTCGGCTTTTGCCCCCTTGTCAGGCGTTCTCACTAATCCCACAAGCAGAATGTTGCAAACTCCCCCAGCTGGTTCGATCTGGAATCTGTCGCCACAAGTGTATTGGTAACCACACAGTATATGGTCGTATCTGCTTGCAACTCGTGGCCCGGATGGCTACTATAGTCGCCTTTGCCGGTTTAAGGAATACTCGTCGGATCATGAAATATAGCCGGTCCTTCATGCGGGAGGCGTTTCCCGTCGTCACAGATGCGGAAACGTCCCGGGGGCATGAAGAAGCATGGGATCCGATTGTAGTTCCACTCTCTCACTGGGAGTTTGGTGAAACGTTCGGGGCTCTCGACTCACAATTAGGTGTGGATTAAATCCTTCTCGGGTCACTGCCCCTTCGACGCGTAACGGGCTTCCGTGTATCCGGGAGGAGCGCGGAATAAGTTTTGCTGGGGAGGGCCGCGATGGAGAACAGCCTTATCCAATCGGATGTGGCTCTGGCGGATCTGGCAAGGAAGATCTCTCGTGGAGAATGCATCCTCTTTCTGGGTTCGGCCGTGCATGCGCCGCCTCCTGAAGGATCTCCGTATGCCGGGGCCTACAGCAACGGTTCGGGGCCGCTCCTTGGTGGGGACCTATCTGAAAAATTGGCGGATGAATGTGGCTATAGAGCGCGATTCCCCAATGAGTCTGCGCGAGACCTGCAGAGAGTGGCGCTTTGCCTGGAAACGACAAAAGGTCTTGACCGCTGCAAACTGATCGAGTGCCTGGAAGAGTTTTTGATGAAGGACAAAAAGCCTTCACCTGTCTTGAAAATGCTCGCCGCACTTCCTTTCCGAATCATCGTAACGACAAATTATGACCGGCTGATGGAGTTCGCGCTTCGCTCCTACGACAAAGATCCTGCGGTGGTCATTTATGACCCTGATGACAACAAACCGACTCCGGATTCCCCCGACCCCACCGAACAGCGCCCGCTCGTGTTCAAGATGCACGGAGACCTGCAAAACAAGGATTCGATCGTGATCACGGACGAGGACTACATCACGTTCGTAATGCGCATGTCAGATAAGGAAGCGCTTCACCCTGTGCCGGAAACAGTTCGCTACCGGCTGAAAACCTGGTGCACACTGTTTGTCGGCTACAGCTTGAAGGACTACAATTTGCGGCTACTTTTTAAGACATTGCGCTGGCGTCTTCAGAAATCCCAGTTTCCTCCATCGTTCTCGGTTGACCTCTTTCCCGACCCATTGATTCTGCAGGTCTGGCAGGACGAGAAGAAACTCGTCACTTTCGTGCCGCAGGACGTGTGGGCGTTCGTACCCTGGCTCTACGGCCTGGTCAAAGGAGAACAATTCCATGTCTGAGGCCGCAGCCGTAAGGGCGGTGGTGCAACTCCCCGACACACCATACCCGGGAATCCGAGCCTACAGCTACACCGAAAGGGGCGTGTATTTCGGCCGCGAGAAAGAAGCGAATGGCTTGATGCGCCTGGTGGTCATGTATGGCGGGGTACTTCTTTTTTCCGATTCAGGCAACGGGAAGTCGTCCCTCATCAACGCGGGGCTGATTCCGCTCGCGCTTGGGGAGGGGTTGCAACCGCACAGAGTTCGGGTACAGCCGCGGCTGGGGGAGGAGATTGTAGTTGAGCGGGTGATTGAAGGGAAAGGCGACGCACAGCGATTGTTGCCGTCAATCTTTATGTCTGGCGATGCCACACGCGTCACGCTCTCGAGTGCGGAGTTTGTGAACTTGCTCCGCGAAAAAGCGCTTTTAGTTCGACCTCTTGTAATCTTCGATCAGTTCGAGGAATGGGTCACTCTGTTTGAAGAAGGAGCCGCAGGTCAGAAAATCGGGGATGTCCGAAAGGCACGAAAGGACATCCAGGACGCTATTGTCACCCTGCTTCGAGACCCGGAACTTCCCGTCAAGATCGTGATTTCACTTCGTGAAGACTATCTAGCGAAGCTAACCCCGCTTTTTAAGGAATATCCCCGCCTGACGGACCAATATCTCCGACTTGCTCATTTCCGTGCCGATCAGATTGCGCAACTCATCCGGCAGCCATTTGAAGCCTACCCCGCGCAGTTTCCCCGAGAGATCGTTGGCGAGCTGGCCGGACGGATTCAACGTGAGTTTGAAGAACGCAACCGCTCGGGAGACGTCAGCCTCACGGAGTTGCAGATTGTTTGCCGAACCCTGCTTGAAAGCGGCGCGTCGACAAAGGAGATGGATGATTGGTTCACGCAGCAAGGCGGCGTGCAGGGAATTCAGGAGCAGTACCTGGAACAATCACTTGCAGCGTTGGGGCCTGAACTGAGAGAACCGGCTGTATGCCTTCTGACGCGAATGGTCACTTCGGCTGGAACCAGGAATGTCATTTCCCATGATGACCTGCTGTCTCGGGTCCAACACGAAGACGAAATGCCCCGGGAACGAATGGAGAGGGCACTTGAGAGTCTGGTGCAAAACACCAAGCTGGTGAGGCAGGAACCCCGACGGGATGTGTACTATTACGAAATTTCCAGCGAATTCCTGGTCGGCTGGATTCAGAAAAAGTCTCAGGAACGCCAAAGGATCGCTGAACAGAGAAAACTGGATGCCAAGCGTGCTGCCGAGGAACAGGTTCGGCGAAAGAAGCGACTGCTTATCGTCCTGGTGAGCGCAGCAATCGCGGCAATGGTGCTCGCCGGAGCTTCCTTGCGGGTTGGTATCAGAAAGGCCCGAGACGCAAGGCACGCCGACTCCCTGAGGCTGGCGCTCCAGGCAAAAAATGACATGGCAGTAGATCCTGAGCGCAGCTTGTTGCTCGCCGTGCAGGCGGCAAAGGTCACGTTCGATAGCAGCGAGCGGATAATCACTCCGGAAGCGGAGAAAGCGCTTCGCGAGTCGGTGCACGTGGCGCGTTTGCGGTCAAACTTGCTTGGGCACGCCGGTGAAATCAGCTCCATGGCTTTTGATCAGAATGGGAAAGTGCTCGCAACGGCAAGCGAGGACGCCACGATCAAGCTCTGGGACACGAATTCCGGTGCGCTGCTTGCCACGCTCGCAGGGCATGCCGATGGAATCCAATCAGTCATTTTCGATCACGGAGGAAAGCGGCTGGCTACTGTTTCACTCGACGGTAAGCTCAAAATCTGGGATGTCGGTTCCCATTCGCTTTTGCAGGACATTGATCTTGGAAGCGTTTACGTCGACACAATTTCGTTCAGCAAAGACGATGATGCGGTTCTGGGAACCATGTCCGACGGAACTATTTGGGGATGGGATCCAACAACGGGCCGCGCAGTTTCGCTTTCCGCTGAGCAAGCAGAAAAAATGGGAGACGACGCGTTCAAACTGGCGTTGAATGCCCGGCACGGCTGGAAGATAAACCACCAAGTCAGCATCTCACTCCTGAGGGCCGACACGGGCGAGTCCATCCACGAATTGCCAACCAAGAGCGTCGAAACCACGTTCATGGGCCTGAGCCCTGACCCTTCCACCCGATGGTTGGCCACGAAGAATGCACGCGGTGCGGTGACGGTTTGGAATAGCAGCTCGATCGAACAGTCCCACACCTTGTCGAATCTACAGGGCGGTGTGGTGTACATATTATTCTCTCCGGATGGCTCCCGCCTGGTCACGAAGGGGCAAGACGGAAGTTTGGACCTCTGGGATTCCTCGTCGGGCACTTTGTTGTACACCCTGTCGCGGCACACCAGCGAATTGACCTCGGTGGCGTTCAGCGGAAATGGCGCGCTGCTGGGCGCGGGCTACAAAGACGGGACGGCAAAAATATGGGATCTCTCTGCCGAAAGAGATTCCGTTTTCTTGGCTGACTTTTCGATGTTTGGATCTGTCCCGGTTTTCAGTCCGGACGGGAAACTTATCGCCGCTGCAGAACGCGAGGGGAAGATCAAGATCTGGGATTCCGCTGGAAAGAAACAAGTGGAGATCGCCGGGAAAGGGGAGGCTATGGCCCTGGCGATGAATCCGGATAGTAGCAGAATCGCCATGGTCGAACAGAACGGCGCGGGGAAAATTTGGAAAGTCGGGACGGACAATCCTGGACGCGACCTGGGTGGACCAATCGTAAATCTGGCAACATTCGCCTTCACCGGGGACGGCAAGCGACTGATTGGTGTGACCAAGGACGGTGGCGTGATGCTCTGGGACGCCTCCGGCTCCAAACTCCCTGCACCGGAATCACATTCAGAGCCGTTGTCGGGTGCTGCGATCAATTTCGATGGCAGTCTGGTGGCCCTGGTGCAACAAGACCAGACCGTGAGCGTTCTGGATGTTTCCAGCGGAAAGCTTCTTTACAAACTCGATGCAGAAAAGGCTGGCGCCACGAGCGCCAAGTTTAGTCCAGACGGGAAATTGCTGGCCATCTACAGTCCAGACAAAGGTCTTCTCTTTTTCTCTGCTACCGAAGGACAGCAATTGTGGTCGCTTCCCGAAGAAGCTGGAAGAGGATACACGGGTTTCACTTTTACGACTGACGCAATGCAACTCACCGCGATGGCTTCGGATGGCACAGTGAGAACCTGGAGCATCCCATCCAGGGAAGTACTGCGTGACATTCCATCGGGAGGAAGCCAGCCTCGAGTATGGGCCTTCTCTCTTATTCAGGATGCCGGCCAACTCGTTTTAGTTCGCGCGGATGGAGAATTGGAGAAGCAGCCGCTGCTCGCGGATGACCTTCTGAAGCTTGCCAGAAAGCGTGTAACGCGCCCTCCGCGTTCGGCCGAGTGCCGCGAATACCATCTCCAGGGAAATGAGTGCAAGGTAGCGGATCTCATGGAAGAAGCCGGCAAGCTCGCGAAATCGGACCGGATTGGCGATGCAGAAGAGAAATTTTCGCTGGCCAAATATGCGGATGAACTCCACGAAGTAGCCGTGGATCCCCCGGTTGAAGCCAGACGCCTCGCTGCTCAAAACCACATGGAGCGCGGCGACAGCTCCGCCGCGGGCGGTGACCTCGATAAGGCAATCCAGGAATACAGAGCAGCACAAAAGACATTTTCTGAAACGCAGCTTGATGCGGAGAAGAGAGCAGGCCGGTTGGCGGGGCAGTATCACTTGTCACGAGGGATTACCCAGGCCACTTCTCTGGACGCGCCCGGCGCTCTCACTGAATTCCGCAAAGCACTTGAGGTCGACCCGAGTTTGGGCCGTCATGCCGACTACTGGAATCATCTGTGCTGGTTCGGCAGCATACTACGGCGCGCTCAAGAGGTGATGGAAGCATGCGAGACCGCTGTGCGTCTGGAACCTGCAAATTCAATGTATCGCGACAGCCGCGGGCTCGCACGCGCACTGACAGGGGATCGGCCGGGCGCCATTTCTGACTTTCAGGTCTTAGTAAAAGGTAATCTTGCAAGCAAGGCACAGAGAGACAGACGACTTAAATGGTTGCAGTCCCTGCGCGCCGGGAAGGACCCCTTCCCCAACGATAAAACGCTACAAAGTCTGCTTTTCGATGACAACGACTGATTGACGGAGGAGGTAGGCATGCCCCAGGAACAGGAAGTGATGCCGAAACCGTACGTAGTGCTCTTTGGACTTTATGTGGTGTTTCTCAACGTGACCCTTGTTTATGCGCTGATGAGAATTTGGCCGCAGAGCCTTCCCGCGCAGGACGATCATGTGGCGTTGCTGTGGGGAAATCGCTGGGTGATACAACTCGCGATGGAGACGCGGTTCCTTATGATAGTGGTGTTGGCTGGTGCACTTGGAAGTTACATCCACCTGGCTACTTCCTTCGCTGACTTTCTGGGGAACCGGCGGCTGCTTCTGAGTTGGGGATGGTGGTATGTGCTTCGACCGTTTATCGGTGTTGCGCTCGCTCTTATCCTGTACTTCGTTATGCGTGCGGGGCTAGTGACAGGCACAAGTGATGCAAAGACCCTCAACGTTTATGGCATTGCTGCGATCGCCGGGATGACGGGGATGTTCGCCAAGCAAGCCACGGACAAGCTCCGGGAAGTGTTTGAAAACCTCTTTCGCACGCAGATTCCCCCGGACAGGGCCGACAAATTGGACGATAAAAACCCTCCTGGGCTGGAGCAGGAGCGCAGTGCCAGACTCCAGATTTGAAAGACTTGGATTCAAAGAGCCAGCAACCGCACAGGCTGGTTTTGTTCCTGTCCCTACTTGTAGTTGAGTTCCCTTCGAACCGTTTGTACTGATTAATTGAGTTGTTCTGTTTTTATGGGTACGTGTCGGTCCCGATGGCTCAATTTTCGTGGCAACAGCGACGTTTAATATCGAGCGCAATACCGATCTGAACACGGAGAAAGTCCGTGATTGCCTGCCTGCACAGAAATGGCCTGTAAACTTGGTATTCAGTTTCGCCGATGGATGAACGTCTGCAGTTTGTGGTTCGCCGGCTAGCCGGCGAGGCGATGGCCGAGCTTTGCAGGGACTTTGGAATTTCCCGCAAGACCGGCTACAAGATCTTCGATCGTTACCAGGAATGTGGGATCGCAGGGCTGACGGATAGGAGCCGTCGTCCCTATCGATATGCTAACCAGCTTCCCTTTCAGGTGGAGAACTACATCCTGAACGTGAAGCGCGAGCACCTCAGCTGGGGGGCGCGGAAAATCAGGGAACGCCTGTGGCGCCGGTTCCCCGGTATTCCCATCCCGGCCAAAAGTACCATCCATGCGGTGCTGGACCGTTACGGCCTGGTGGAGCGTCGCGGTCGCGTGCGTCATCGTGCTCAGGGAACCGCCTTGTCCTTAGGTCAGACTCCCAACGAACTGTGGTGCACCGATTACAAGGGTGAGTTCTTGCTGGGGAATGGTCACTACTGCTACCCGCTCACCGTCACCGATCACGCCAGCCGTTATCTGCTCACCTGTGAAGCCCTCTCTTCCACCAAAGAAAATTACGCATTCACTGTGTTTGAGCGGCTTTTCAGGGACCGCGGCCTATCCGCCAACATCCGCAGCGACAACGGCGTTCCTTTCGCCTCCGCCCATGCGTTGTTCAACCTAAGCAAGCTCGCCGTGTGGTGGCTGCGGCTCGGCATTGGTATTGAGCGCATCAAACCGGGCCACCCTCAGCAGAATGGTTGTCACGAACGCATGCATCTCACTCTGAAAAAAGAAATCACCAAACCGGCAGCTCGGAACTTTCTTCAGCAGCAGGCCCGCTTCGATGACTTCATGGAAGTCTTCAACAACGAACGTCCTCACGAAGCCTTGGCCATGAAGTGCCCGGCCGAGGTCTACCAACCGTCCACCCGCGTCTACACCGGACTGCCCGACATCGATTACCCCTTCCACGACAAGACCATCGTGGTTACCAACTGCGGCCGCATCTGCCTGGGACACAAAAAGATTAACTTCAGCACGGTCTTCGCCGGCCAGGCGGTCGGCGTCAAAGAAGTTCACGATGATATTTGGCTGGTGAGCTTTATGGACTATGATTTGGGATACTTCGATTTGGAGACGCGCGTGTTAGAACCGCTGGAAAATCCCTTCGGCCCAAAAGTGTTACCTATGTCTTAGGTACGTTGTGTCACCCATGTCTCCGGGCTGGACCCAACTAAGCTGGTGGACGTGAGGGGATTCGGACCCCTGACCCCCTGCTTGCAAAGCACGAAACTCTGTTCCATGAACTCCAACGCGAATTTTAACTACCAACGTTTCCAATAAATCGGGGAACCTGCTTTCGCTCAAAAGCTAACCCGAATCAACTGAAAACGATGCATTCTTGCACAGTTCGTGCACAGTGAGGCGCCTGCTTTTGGGATTGAGCATTGAGAATTATGATTCCTTACGCTCAAAGTGTGCACTACGAAACAATCTCAATCCTGGGATTTATTCCAAGCCTGCAAACCGGAAACCTTCCGATGATCTGCTGAGACAAACTAGTATTACTACGTTAAGTATTTACGGGCCGCGCGAGCCCTTTGCTTTTGCCCCGCAGTAGGCACAGAAGCCTGTCCAGGTAAAGAGCAGGTATTGAATTTCACGACGCGTCCGTGGCAGGGTCCAGCCAGAAGTTTTTTTTACTGCGGAGGGTTTCCAAAGTTAGAAATGCGTGAGCCATCATAACCAGCGTCGTGTGGTGGTGCCAACCGATCCAACTCCGCCCTTCGTAATGATCCAGCCCCAGTTCCTCCTTCAGTTGCTGGTAATCTTGTTCGATCTTCCAGCGACACTTCGCGAGCCGTACTAATCGTCGCAATGTATAAGTTGCTGGTAAGTCGCAAAGGAAGTACTTGGTCGGTTCCTTTTCCGACTCGGGCCATTCGATCAGTAACCAGACTTCCTTGTGCGGTGGTTGACCACGGACGAAACCATGAGAAGGCTGTACTCGTAAGGCCACGAATCGCGATTCCAGCCACCCTTTTGTGCCTTGCCGCCAGCGGATCCTCTTCCAACCCTTCGCTTGGACCGCCACGTCCTGCGCGGAGGTCGGCCGCTGTTTCCCATAGGCGTAGCGCGTCGCTGGAGCCCCTCGCCCCCGGTAGTGTGGAACTTGTGCTTTTGGTGGCTTGCTCCATACTCCCACTGTTGAGGAAATACCTACAACATAAGGAAGTTGACGAGCTTCCAGTTCCTCCCGAAACTCCGTGGTATCTCCGTAACCGGCATCCGCCACGACAATGCGATTCGCTAAGCCCCACGCGCGCACCTGATCGATCATCTCTAGGCTGAGCTGCCACTTCGTTTTAAAAACGATTTCTTTCGGAATGCCCGCTTCCTCGCGACGCTTACCGTCCTTCGTCCAGTTTTCCGGCAGATACAGACGCCAACCCAGGATCGTGCTGCCTTGTTCTCCAACATGGTGCAGGCTGACCGCAACCTGGCAGTTCCCAACCTTGCCAAGCGTTCCCGAATATTGCCTTTCCACTCCTACCGAGTGCTTCCCTTGTTTGGGAAAGCCCGTATCGTCGATAACCCAAACAGGGTCCGGTTCCAATTCCGCGGTCATGCGCTTCCCTAGACGTTCCCACAAAGGCATCCAATCCCACGGGCTTTGTCCAATGAACTGCTGTAGAGCTTGTACGTTTCCCTCATCCGAGCGATCAGCAAGTGGCTCAATAGACTTACGTTCCCCGTTCAGCAAAAGTCCACGAATGTAAACCGCACCCCAGTGCCTTCGTTCGCTCCGGCCCACAGGCTCCAGCAAATCCTTTAGGAATTGTTCCAGGCGTATTCGGCATTTCTCGACTTGGGCATCCGTCATGCTCGCGACGGTAGCACTACCAAAGGCCTACGTCAACTACTTAACGTAGTAATACTAGTTGGACGCGGTTGCCCGCCATTCGCCAAGGCAGTAAGCGGGCGGCTGAGGTTGAACTGAACCGATACTCAACGCAGACCCAGACGGCCACCCTGGCCAACCCTAAACATGTTGCCGATGCTCTTGGCATTTAAGTGTGGCCTAATTTGCCAACCCTCGAAGCTCGTACGAAAGCTCGGCTCGGTCAAGTGTGATTCCGACTTTTTTGTGACCACTCGTGTCATGTCATTCCCATTACGAGCAATCGCGGCGTGCGGGAGCTATTCTCCGTTCCATGAGCCGTTTTCTCCTCTCTTTCCGCATTAACTCATGGCGAGCGGCTGCCTCGGAAGGGCTGCAGCTGATCGTTTGCGTTAGGTCCCTGTTTTCTTTGGATGCCTCGGTCTGCAATTTCAGCCCGGCGCAATCCTGTCTTCACCTCAACGAAAAGGAGAAGCTCATGCAACTGAAAAAGATCCTGTCTCTGTCTTTCGCTCTGGTATTCCTCGCGGCCGGCGTCGTTCTCGTTAGCACCGGCCAAGTCGGCGCCCAGAGTTCGCGTCTCACTTCCACGGCTGTCACTGCTAGCGCGTCCATTCCAGTCAACATTGTAAACACGCCGCTACCGGTTCAAGGCACGGTTACCGCCAACGTCCCTGGCGGCGTTGCCGTCACCGGCAACGTCAACGCCAATATCACCAACTCCGAACTCCCCGTCACGGGTTCCGTCGCCGTCACCAGCCTGCCTACCGCTACCGTCGCCAACGCCAGCAGCAACCCGCTTTTCGTCCGCGATGTTGACAATCTGGCCAACGAGCCGTTCAACGCTACCTTGTGCTACGGGTCCGGCCTGACGCTTCCTTGTTATTTCGGCCAAACGCAGCCCGGCAATTTCTTCGTCCCCACGACAACCTCAGACGGAAAGAGTGTGAAGCAGTTAATTATTCAGTTTGTCGACGGCGGCTGCGACGTCGCCCAGGGTGGCGAACTTACGGACCTCGACCTGAGCACAGTGGTTTATCAGAATCCGGTCAACAGCAATATCGGCATCTACCACATCATCCCGTTTAGCTCCAACCCTTCGCTCACTTCTCCCACCGAAGACCATCTCTTTTACTGGGCAACCCCCGTGCAACTAATCGCCAACGCCAATACACCCGTCTACTTCGTTGCGAATACGCGCATTGGCACCTCATTCGCCTGCAGCATGAACCTAAGTGGTTATCTTGTGACGCAATAACGTGCGATCCATTTAACAACTTACGAAAAACTCGGAAGCGGGGCCCTCGGCGGTTAGAGACTCTAGTCACCGAGGGCCCGGTCCATCTTTCTTTGGCGTACAACCTGCGAAGAAGCGCTGCACGCCTACCCGTGCGCACAGGAAAGGACGCCGGCCCGGCAAGGGTTGAGAAATGCCTTCGGAATGAGAAAGTACGCATCACTCCGCCGCGTTTCGTCGAGCCCACAATTGAACGCACCAGCGCAATAGGATAGTTCTCGCTTCCCCAATATTTTTAGGACCAGTTGTGGACGCGCATTTCACAGTTGCAAGTTGTACCTCACCGTCTGCGAGACAGCGAAATACTTCGTCCGGGAGTGTTGCGTCAACGCCAGCGATGCTGAATCGCGGCGGGTGAGGGATGTTCGCCCAGATAGCGAGACTCTTATGGAACCAGGTGCGCGCTGCTTGCCAATCGCGATGACAATTCGCCAGGTTCCGTCGTTGCTGCATACCCGTTTCCGCTAATCTTCGACGGATTCGCAATATGCTTCCACACGCTCAGGCCTTTCCCGTAGTCCTCGCGCGCTTCCTGGAAAAGTTTAGCTCGTGCTGCATCATCATTCGTCTTGCGCGCTTTGGCTAAAGCTGCGTCTCCCATGCCTGCGTAGGCGTCTGCGGCCGCATATAGGGCTGGAATGTCCGCGTGCTCGATCGAAAAGGACAGCTTGGCTGTATCGAGCGCCTTTTGAAATTCGGTCGCAGCTTCCTTCAGCTTGCCCATTCTGAGCAACAGGTACCCGATCTTGGAATCCACCATCGCCAAGTCGCAACGCGCATCGTCGTAATTGGCTTGATCCTCGGCCAAACCAGCGGCTGCCGCCTCGAAACTCTTCAACGCCTGTATGAAGTTGTGGGTTCGCGCCTGCGTTTCTCCAATCCACGCCTGCATCAGCGGGGGACCTGGCCACACATCAGCTTCAAGGTGAAGAGATTGGTACCCGCGAAACGCCTGTTCGAGAACAAGCAACGCCTCCGTGTTGCGCCCGGCAACAGCCAGCGTTCTGCCTTCGTGGAATTTGTCCGCCCAAAGATCCGACTGCAACATCTTGTTTTCGGGATCGAGTCTGGCGAGGCGCTCGATCGGTAAGCGTGAACGCCGAAGATCGCCGCGAGCATCCGCGATGTCGCCCTGCATCAACTCCACCTGCGAACGCCGCCCCATGGCGGCACTTAGTTCCCGGATCAGTCCTGGGTCGCCCGCCGTTTCCTTGACCAGGGCCTCAAACTCAGCAATGCCCTCGTTCATCAGGCGAAGGCCCTCTTCTCGCGATCCGAAACGTCCAGTCTGATCTGCCAGCATGATTGTGACCTTGGCCACTCCTTGGCGGATCCCGGGGTAGGCAGGATTCTTAAGCAAGATTTCCTGCCGCAAATCGAGGACTTTTCGGAAGGACTCGATTGCCTGCAGACGGTCTCCGATCGCATCCTGAATGTCTGCCAGGATCATCTCTTCTTGAGCGCGCTCGTTCTCGACGTCCAGGTTGTCGCCGTTTGTACGCATCAGAGGTTCAGTGACGGCGAGAGCCTGGTTAATTTCCGCGAGACCGGTTTTTTCGTAGACGTCAAAGAAAGCGCGCCCGCGATAGGCCATGGCCAGATTGAGCTGGTCGGTCGTGCTTCCCGGCCTGGCCTCGGCCGCTGCTTCAAACAGGGCTAGGGCCTTTTGATTGCTCGCCTCCGCCGCGCCAACTTGTCCGAGATTGGATTGCGTGGTGTCGCCTTGGACGGTTGCGAGCCGCTGATAGGCCCAAGCAAGCTCTCGTTGCAGGTCCACGTCGCCGCCGGAGTCCTGTGAAAGTTTGTCCAGATACTCGACCGCGCGATCCAGCAGAAGTTTCCGGGATGGAGTGGCTCCGGGAAGGCCCTGAATGGAATCGTGAATTTCAAAAATCAGCGAATTCGCCAGCTTGCGTACGTCGTCGAATCTTTTCTCCGCCCGGGCCCGTTCCGCCTGGGCAATCTGCGCCTGTTGCCGGGCGATGCGTGCCGCCCGCACCGTCACGATCACGCCAGCGATCAACGTAATCAGTACCAGGCTTGCCGCAGCGACTCCGGCGCGGTGACGTCGTGCGAATTTTCCGGCGCGGTAGCTCCAGGTTCCTTTCCTTGCGAAGACAGGAAGTCCTTCCAGATGATTGCGAATGTCTTCGGAAAATTGGTCAACCGAGGCGTACCGATTCGAGGGCTCCTTCCGCAGTGCTTTCAGCAGGATGAAATCAATATCGCCTTGCAGCCGTTGTTGAAGACGGAGGGGCGAGGGCTCTCTTGTGCTGCTGACGTTTTCCGGGCTCAGGTCATGCGACGGCTCGGCGTGCGAGAGATTTGCGGTCCATTGCACGGAGATGCTGGGCCGCACGGGCTCGTCGTGCGTAATGGCTTCCGCCAGGTTCGGTGGCTTGCGTGTATCCATGCGGTAGGGAGAGTGGCCGGTGAGCAATTGATAGAGCACCACGCCAAGTGAATAAACATCGGTTGCCGTAGTAATCGGCTCACCGCGAATCTGCTCTGGACTGGCGTATTCGGGCGTCATAGGGCGAAGCAGCGTAGCTTCTGCCCTGCCTGACGTATCTAGAAATCTGGCGATTCCGAAGTCAAGAAGCTTCGGACTGCCTTCCGACGTCACAAGAATGTTGCTTGGTTTTATATCGCGATGGATTATCAAGCGTTGGTGCGCGTATTGCACCGCACCGCAGACTTGGCGAAATAATTGCAGCCGCGAAGTGATGTTCAACTTGCGCGCATCGCAGTAGTTATCGATGGGAGCGCCTTCCACCAACTCCATTACGAAATAGGGTATGCCGTCTTCAGTCGTGCCTCCATCGAGCAGACGGGCGATGTTCGGATGATCCAGGCTCGCTTGGATCTGACGTTCGTTGCGGAAGCGCTCCAAAATGGATTCCGTGTCGTAGCCGCTACGAACCAGCTTGATGGCGACTTTCTTTTCATATTGGCCGTCGGCGCGGACGGCAGAAAAAACTTCTCCCATGCCTCCCTGGCCAATTTGTTCGAGGATGTTATAGACGCCGATTCTGCAGCCGGCCCTAATGGAGGACCGGGCGGTGCACTTTCCCAGGCCTGCCGCTGGCGTGGCCAGAAAGCTAGTGCCGGCTTCCTCGTGCGAACCGAGGAGAGACTCAACCTCTTGCCGCAGCTCAGAATCGTTCGCGCAAAGATCGTCCAGGTATTTCCCGCGCTTGTTCCGAGCGAGAGCCAGTGCTTTTTCCAGGGCCTCGCCGATTTGTTCCATTCGTTCCGGCGTCATGCTTACTCACTCTGATTCATTTCGCGATACAGCCACGCCCTCGCCGTCGTCCAGCAGCGCTTTACAGTTGCCGGAGAAACTCCCAGCACTTCCGAGGTGTCTTCAATCGTCAGGCCGGAAAAAAAGCGCAGCTCGACGATCTGGCTTTGTTGAGGACTAATCTGCGCCAGGTTTTGCAGAGCATCGTCCAGGGCAAGGATGTCCAGATCCGCGGTCCTACTATCTGCCAATTCTTCATTGAGCGTTAGCTTCAGCGCGTTGCCCCCGCGCTTGGCGGCTTGGCGGGTGCGCGCATAGTCGACGAGAATCTGGCGCATCAGCCGAGCCGCGACCCCGAAAAAATGAGCCCGATTCCTCCATTCGGGAGTGTCTTGGCCCAGCAACCGCACATACGCTTCATGAACTAGCGCCGTGCTTTGCAGGGTATGGTCTGGCCGCTCGCGATGAAGGTGATAACGGGCCAGCCGTCGGAGTTCCCCATAGACCAGCGGCATCAACGCATCGAGTGCCTCGCGGTCCCCGGAACGCCAGCGAGCGAGGAGGTCGGTTACTTGGCTGGAAGATTCTGTCGACACGATATCTCCGCCCGCAGGCACCAAAATTTGAGACGGAGAATACGAGTTATTCCCATGAAAGTCAATCAGTTGGCCCGCATCATGTCAAAGCTCTTTAAAAATGTCCCCTTCGTTACCTCGTTTAAAATGTCCCCTTTTTGTTTTCTGACTCTTTATTTCTTTCCTGGTGGTTTTCCTCGAAAAATCTCGTGCCAAGGGACTCCAGGAACGAGGATTCCCATCTCGCTCGACCTACGCTATCCCCCTGTTTGTTGGCCTGGTCCGGAGCGCAGCCCTGCGGAGCCCGAAGGGCGGAGCGTTTAGGGCGCAGCGGAGGGCCAGGCCAACAATGGCCGCGTTGCGACGGCCCCCTTGGACACTCGCTTCTCCATCGCTCGGCGAGCCGCCTCTCGCCACGGGTGATTCGCTGGCGGCACCCACTTCCTTTTGGCCGTCGGCGGAACTGGCTGACTGGCCCGTTTGACCTCCACACTGGGCTTGCAGGGTGCCGGAATCTCCTGCCACCGCAGCGCGCGGCCTCGATACTCGATGGCGATGTTGCCGTACCGCCCTTCGCACACCAACACTTTCCCCTGTGCTGGCGCGTAATGGCCACTCTGCGACTCGAGCTGAAAAAACCGGTTGTCGTAGCGCACCACCCAATCCTCGCTAATCGTGCGTTCGCTCTCAAGCCGGAAAACCCGGTCCAGTTCGGCAGCGCGCGGCGCGCGACGGTGATAGTCCTCCGGCCTGGCGGCCGCCCGCGCGAAACGCCGGTTGTGTTCCGGCAAATAGTCCCGCTCCAGATACACGTTGGCGTGTTCGTGGCTGCTGATCTCCTTCCGCCGCAGTTTTTTCACCAAGCGGTCCTGATGCGTGCCATGAACCCGCTCCACGCGCCCCTTGGCCTGCGCGGAACTGGCGGCGATCACCTCGATATTTAACTTCGCGCACATGCGGCCAAACTGCGTGATCGGCTCCTCTCCGCGCAATCGTTCGCCTGGCGTAGCCGGCCGCTTGTACAAATTCTTCCAGTCTACGTACAGCGCCAACGGCACCCCGTTGCGCTCGATCCACATGCGCAACGTATCGGCCACCGCCCAGATCGTCTCTTGCTCGCCCAGTTGCGCCCACGTCGTGTTGGTGGCGTCATCCACCATGTCGATCAAACAGCCCTCCGGGCCGCGCTCCTCCAGCCACGCGTGGAAGCTCCCGTCCATCTGCACCAACTCCCCAAAGTGCTCCTTGCGCTCGCGCCGCCGACGGTGGGCTCGACGCTTCCGCTCCCGACTCCACAACCCTTCCGCCAGCATCCAGCGTCGCAGCGTTTCGGCATCGACCTTCAGCCTATCCTCGGATTCCAAGTGCTCCGCCGCCAGCGTCGGCCCAAACCGTTCGCCTACCGGCCCGCCGTACTTCTTCCGTACCAACTGCAGCACCTTCCGCCGAAACTTCGGCTCGTGAGCACGATGCGACGGCCGTCCCGCGCTGCGGTGCTTCAGACCCGTGGCGCCTTCCTCTCGATACCGCTTCCACAGCCGCTTCGCCTGCCGGTAACTCACGCGCATCAGCCGCCCTGCATCCACTACCTGCAGCTGCTCGCTTCGCACCCGCGCCAGCACCTCGATCCTTCCCAGCTCCCGCTTGCTCATGTCTGTCCGCCTCAATCTGACCTCCTACTGGAGGCTCTATTAAGGGGACATTTCTATCGAGGACAAAAGGGGACATTATCATCGAGGTACAACATCAGTTGGCCCGCATCAGTTGGCCAGCATTCGAGGCTGCCGAATCCTTTCCCGCACCAACAGCCCAGTCGCATCGCACCTGCCTCCGCGTGAGCCATTTTCTCTCGTTTTTCCGCATGTTTGGTATGCGAGGTAGTCGGCATAAATTCCCCGTCCGATCCTGTTTGCAGAACCGGGGGCTCGACCGTCGGCTGCCAGTTAAATGAGAATCTCGGAGATGACCATGCGTCCGTCTTCACTGGCATCAAGAATTAGCTGGATGTACTTGGTTCTGTTTCTTTGTGCAGGAGTTCAGGCTCAGGATCTAAATACCAAGAAAAGCACCAGGGCGCACAGCGCTCCTTCGACGGATACTTCGCTGCTAACCACGGGTGGACCCGCAGTGGGGCTGCCGCCCTTCCCCGAAGGGCGCTCGCTGCGTGCCAACGCTCCCGGTGCACAAATGTCTCCTGATCCGACGGACAAATCGCGAGCACTGGCCCTTCTTTCGAGCCTTCCTGCAACGTTCGAACCTAATCGCGGCCAGGCCGACCCGTCAGTGGAATTTCTGTCCCGCGGCCCGGGATACTCTCTCTTTCTCACACAGTCTAGTGCCTTCTTATCTATCCCGCGTCCGCTCGCGCCATCATCTGACCAACCTGCCGCGAATCGGTTTTCACTACTTGAATTGAATTTCGTTGGCTCAAACCGTCACAGTTCCGCCGAGGGCCTTGTACTCCAGCCGAACCGGAGCAACTATTTCCTCGGCAATCGCGCCGATCAGCAGCACTCAGACGTCCCTAATTACGCGCGCGTCCGTTATCCTTCCGTTTATCCCGGAATTGACCTCGTCTTTCACGGAGATCCTTCTCACCTCGAATTCGACCTCAATCTCGCACCCGGCGCCGACCCGAGGCGCATCCGCTTCCGCCTGCACGGCGCGAAGAAACTTGCGCTCGACTCCTCCGGCGATCTCATTGCTAAAGTGGATTCCACCGAGTTCCGCCTGCGTCGCCCCGTTGCCTTTCAGCCCGCCAACGGCGGCGAACGGGCGGTTGCCGCGGAGTTTGCGCTTTCCTCGAACGGCGAAATAGGCTTCCGCCTCGGCGCGTTCGATCCATCTCTCCCGCTGACGATTGACCCTGTTCTTTCTTATGCCTCTTTCCTCGGCGGAAGCGGCGCGGACACCGCCTTCGCTGTCGCGCTCGATCCACAGCATAACTTTTACGTCTCGGGTGAAACGGCATCCAGCAATCTTCCAATTTCCGCGGGCGTGCAAGACGCATTCGGCGGGGCCACCGATGCCTTCGTCCTCAAACTCAAAGCGGACGGCTCTGGCCTTGCCTACTCCACGTTTCTTGGCGGGAACCTCACCGACGCCAGTCAGGCTCTAGCCGTCGATTCACTCGGCAATGTCTACGTCACTGGCTTCACAAGTTCCCTGAATTTTCCCACGAAGAACGCTCTGCAGCCCGCGCTGGCCGGCGGCCAGGACATTTTTATCACCAAACTCGGTCCCGACGGCGCATCACTTGTATTCTCCACGTATCTCGGCGGCACCGGCCTGGACACCATCGCTGCCATTGCGCTGGACTCCTCCAACAATGTCGTCCTCGCAGGCACTACCAAATCCACGGATTTTCCTGTGGTCAATGCGTTAGAGCCAACTCTCACGGGCACGGCGGGCAACAGTGACGCTTTTGTGGCGAAACTCAAGGCTGATGGCTCCGGGCTGGTCTTTTCGACGTACTTCGGTGGCACCGGCGTTGATGGCGCCACCGGGGTTGCGGTCAGCTCGACGGGCAATATTTGGGTATCCGGCGGCACCGGTTCTACAGATCTTCCTGTTGTAAACGCGCTCCAACCGGCTTTCGGAGGGGGCGGCGTAACCAATGTTTCGCCCGGCGACGCATTTCTTGCCGAGTTCAAGCCCGATGGTTCCGCACTCCTGTTTTCCACTTTCTGGGGTGGTTCCGGCCAGGAACAAGCCACGTCTCTTAGCCTCGATGCCAGCGACAATGTCTTTCTCGTCGGCATCACCAGTTCCACCGATTTCCCAACCCGTTCTGCGCTCCAACCTCAACTGGCTACCACCACCGGTTTCAATGCGTTCATCACCAAATTCTCTGCCGACGGTTCAACCGCCCCTTTTTCCACCTACTTTGGCGGCTCTGGTTCCGACCTCGCCTTCGGCTCCGCCACTGATTCAAGCGGCAACATTTTCATCTCGGGCAGCACTAGTTCGACTAATTTGCCCGTCGTCAATGCAATCCAATCCTCGAATCTCGGAGGGGCCACCGACGGATTCGTCTCCGAGATTTCCGCTGATGGCTCCGCTCTTTTATTCTCCACGTATCTTGGTGGCACAGGTGCTGACAGCTTCAATCGCACTGCCGTCGATTCCAGTGGCGTCTACCTTGTTGGCAGCACCGATTCTTCCGACTTCCCCACCATGGGCACCCTGGTCAACACTTTCGGCGGAGCCACCGATGGCGTAATTGTCAGGCTCGCTGGTTTCACCCCAGCGCCTGATCTCGCTCTCTCCATGAGCCACACGGGCAACTTTGCGACGAGCACGGACGGCTCTTACACTCTGACTGTCTCCAACGTGGGCAACGGCCCCACCGCCGCTGCGATAACCTTCACCGATACTCTTCCCACCAGCCTCACCTATTCCTCCGCTTCGGGCACCAACTGGACTTGTGGCGCTACCTCTCAAATCGTCACATGTACGAACCCTGGCCCAGTCGCCGCGGGGGCTACCAGCACTTTTACTCTAAGTGTTCAAATCGCTGCGAATCCGCCAGCGAGCATCACCAATACCGCCTCGGTCAGCGTTGCCGGCGACACCAACTCCTCCAACGATTCCGCCACGGATATCGCGTCGATCGGAGTAGCTCCCATCATCGCAATCGCTTTCGGCGATTCCACCATAGGTCTCAACGCCTCGACTTCACTCACATTCACCTTGAGCAATCCTGGGGGAGTAGGATTCACCGGACTTGCCTTCAGCGACACGCTGCCTGCGGGACTCGTTGTTGCCACGCCGAACGCGATAACCTCCACGTGCGCAGGCGCGACAACGGCCACAGCCGGATCAACTTCCATCGCCTTAACGGGGGGAACTCTCACAGCGGGTGCGAGCTGCACGGTCGTCGTCAGTGTCACAGCTACTACGACTGGCGTCTTCAATGATTCCGCCCCGGTGACTTCGACGAATGGCGGCGCCGGGAACACCTCGAGCGCTTCCCTCACGGTGATTGCCCCGTTTACTCTCGCATCTTCGTTCAACCCCTCCTCCATTCTCATTAATGGAATCTCCACACTGTCGTTCACTTTCAACAATCCCAACGCGTCCGGTACTCTCGCCTCCGACACTTTTGTTAACTACTTTCCTGTCGGCGTCGTTTTGGCCTCTCCCTTGACCTACGCTTCCACTTGCACCTCCACAGTTGCCACGACCAGCGGTGACGGTACCAGTTTCACGATGGCCGGTTTCACCCTTTCTGCCGGTGCTTCTTGCAAGCTCACCATCCAAGTCACTGGAACTACTGCCGGGACCTTCACCAACAGCTTGGCGCTCAACTCCGCGATCGCCGGCCCGAGCAATACCTCCACCGCCACTCTCACCGTCAGCCCTTCATCGATTGCTCTGACAATTACGGCAGCTAATGCCACGCGCACTTACGATGCGGCAAACCCCGCGTTTTCGGCCACCGCGAGCGGATTCGTGAACGGCGATACCCTTTCCGTGCTGAGTGGCACACTGACCTGCACAACTACGGCTACTCCTTTGGCCCCTGTAGGGACATATCCTATTTCGTGCTCTGGACTAACTTCGTCAAAATACGCGATCACGTTCGTGCCCGGAATTCTGACCGTGACACCAGCACCGCTGACAATTACGGCCAACAGTCTGAGCAAAGCGTTTGATGCGCCGAATCCGTTGCTTACTTGGGTGGCAACTGGGTTTGTAAATGGCGAGAACACGAATATGCTGACAACCCTGCCGACATGCGCCACCACAGCCACGACCACGAGCCCTGTAGGAAGCTACCCGATCACGTGTTCCGGCGCCACAGCAGCGAACTACTCGTTCGCGTATGTTCCTGGAACACTCACCGTGACGTGCCATGATTTCTCGATCACGCTGTCACCCACAACGGTGCCTCTGGGCGGCACGACCAGGGTGACCGCGAATATCACATCCTGCGCAAGTACTTCGCAAACCATCTCGATCCAATTCAAGTTAACCGGACCACTCCAGCCCCGCAGTTGCGGAACGGCCGAATCAATCATGTTTCGAACGCCACCATTCGCGTTGCCACCGGGAAGTTCGAGGAGCGTTTCCCTCTCCATTCCGATTCCGAAGTGGGCTTGCCCTGGCAATTTTACGATCTCCGCCTCTACGCTCATAAACGGCACGGTTGTGGACACAACCTCGGCGGTGCTTGCCGTAACACAAAACTAATACGCTGAGCGCCAAAGTGCGCATCCTACTTGACGGGCGACCATTCTTCTGGGGCCAGCCAAGAAGAAACTCGATGAGTGACCGCGGTTCAACGTCGGCGTAAACCCGTACTACGGTCGCACTGACGGCGCTACTGTTGCGAAGGCAGTAGGTGGACCATTGCTGAGCCGCTCGTTGAGTTCGTACACGGCCGCTGGCATGCAACCACACATCGGTCGTCAAGCTATAGCGAATGAGAGCGTGGGGGAAACAGATTCGACGTAACTTATGCCTGGGTAAGTTCAGCTAGATTTGGACCGCGCGAACCCCACCGTGCAAAGCAAGAGAGGGCTCCAGTTGAGCGGGCAGCAGATTGTCTTCGTGCAGGATTCGCGCCACCCGCTTGTGAATTACGATCATTCCGCGTTGCCTCAATTCCGCCGTCACTTCTTCTGAAAGAAGGTGCCTAGGGGGTCCTCAGCTTGTGGCACGCGTGATTTGCGCCGCTGCATTTCGAAGAGTTGGTGAGCAAAAATTTAGCTAGCTTGATCAGCGCTGTAATTCGCGTTCGAAGTCAGTGGGCGGGTTAGAATTCTTGAAACTCCTAGAAGGACGAAGGCACCTGCTTTTTGAGCACCGGTTCCGATGTTCGTCTCAAAAACTCCGATTTGTGAAAAACGCTCCGGGTTTTCAGCAATCGGGATTTCTGACGATTGTGCGCAGTGGCCACAATCGGTTCTATTTTGCACACTTCGCGCGAAGTCGATGAAATAATTGAGGGACGAGCCCCGTAAGTCTCTTGCAGTCAAGAGGATTGGTGGGCGTGAGGGGATTCGAACCCCTGACCCCCTGCTTGCAAAGCGAGGGTAAATTCAATCTAAGTCGTTGCTTCGGTTGCGCTTATCACTTTCAAGCTCTTCTTAGGTTGCTCCAAAGTTGCTCCAAAGCCCAGAACACGAAGAGCGATTCAAAAATCTGAAGTTGACATAGTCTCAACGCCGCAAGAAGCAGACTCGATTAGTCCAGTCCCACGTTGAGGTCTTCCGCGAAAGATCATTCAGGCCCCGTATGAGGCCACCAGTATCTGCCGGCGAGATGCTCCTTTCGTCAACAAAAATCGCGCCGCCGTGCTTTTGCTCTGCTTCCCCCCAGGCCTTGAGCAGTGGGGGAATTGTCCTCCGATCGTAGGTGACCAGGGTCAACCCTTGAGCGGCGGCTTGTTGCAAGCAGGCGGGGTCTTGCTGCCCTAAGAATTCTCCGTCTTCCCATTCGGCCATACAGAAAACTACTAGCGGCCGATTGCGACGGCGAAGACCGTCCGCGACCGCCGGCGAAATATGCTCATCCAAGAGAAGCTTGAGCATCTCACCTCTTTGAGGACCTTCTCGAAACAAATTCAATGGCCTGTGGCAACATCCGCTTCAATGCTTCAACATCCGTGGCAGCATTCTCGGACACTGCCCCCTCGATCTCTTCTGGAAAGGCTTTCGCATAATTGACGGCGGCTTGGACCTTCCCTTCTGGCCATTTGAGATGTTTGGCGACCGCGGAGACGTCGGCCCTATAGCTCTGAACCAAGAGCAATACTTCCCACACGGCGAGGGTGCTTCCTTGGATGTAAGCTTGTCGGCCCGCAGCTGAATCGCGAAAGTCGATGTATGCGAATTCGGACCTCCTGAGACCTTCTTCAACTAACCGAGCGCTCGCATCGCTAGGCGTCCATCCGTGCCGCTTGGCCATTTGCTTGAGACGGTTGCCGCTCTCTGCCGGCAGACGCATGCTGATGACGACGGGGCGAGTCGTTCTCATGGAACCTCTCTTTCTACAACGTAATTATTGTAAGGATTGTAGCATTTCGGGGAGGGAAGGCAAGAGCGGAATTAGTTGCGGCCATTCCAGTGACGTTCTACGTGCGTCTAGCATCTAGAAGGCAGACACGGACCTGAAAGAAGTTGATCTTACCTCTGAGGATCCGGTTCTCTGCCCCCAGATATTGGATTGACCCTTCCTGGGACGTAGGCCAGGATGCGCGCCCAAAGCATCTTGGATTCCCCCTGAATCTACAACCCCGAGAAAGCGAAATTGTAGACGCTGTTTTTCAGTCGGAGAAGTCCATTCGAGGCGAGCGCCTACCACTTGAAGCCCTAGCGAGGGACAGTTAGGATTGGTGGCTGTTGACCCGTATCGGCCAAATCGCTAAGTAGTTTCGTGCGATTCAAGTTGCGACCGCGAGGAATCTTTGTGGAAACTGCAGACAATACCCAAATCAAGGTTCCCTATAATCGCGATCTGAAGGCGTTGGAAAATGTCCTGGCGGCAGTGCGGCGGCCGGGCGATTTTTTCGTGCGAGGCGCGCTGGAAACGCCGATGCCTCGCCTCGAAATCGACGGCGTGGGCGTGATTTCCTTTCCCATACTGAATTCACAAATCCAGGACATCATCAAGCATGCAGAACGCGCTCCCTACGGTCGCGGCGGTGAAACGATCCTGGACACTTCTGTTCGAAACACGTGGCAGTTGACACCCGTAAATGTCCGCATCGGGGGCAAATCGTGGGGGAGTTCATTTCAGCACATCCTCTCGACCGTTACCGATGGACTTGGTTGTACTGGAACGGACCTCTCGGCCGAATTTTACAAGCTGCTCGTTTACGAAGAGGGCGGCTTTTTCCTTCCGCATCGCGACACGGAAAAGACGGACGGCATGTTTGGCACATTGACAATCGTGCTTCCGTCAGCTCATTGCGGCGGCGAACTGGTCATCCGCCACGCGGGGCGCGAAGTCACGGTCGACATGAGCAACGCGGAAACTTCCGAACTGACCTTCGCCGCTTTCTACGCAGACTGCGAGCATGCGATCAAACCGATCACACAAGGCACTCGCGTGTGCCTGACCTACAACCTCTTGCAGCGCAGAACTGGGAAGAAAAACAAACCCATAACAGCACCTCTCTACGACTCAGAGGCTGATCGAGCGCAGGCGATTCTGGAACAGACTTTCAAGAAATCTGACGCACCGGCGAAGCTGGCCTGGCTGCTTGAACATCAGTACAGCCCGGTAGGACTTTCGTTTTCCGGACTCAAAGGCCGGGACGCTGCGCTGGCCAAGGTGGCGCGGCACGCTGCGCGGCGAGCGGAGTGTGCCCTCCACCTCGGCATCGTGCATATCGAAGAATCGGGTGCGGCCGAACCTTGTTTTGATTTGGATTACGGGCGCGCTCGCCGACGCAGAGGGTATTACGACGGTGACGATAGGGTCGAGGACACTGAGACAGGTGGCGAGGACTTTGAGGTGATCGAAATTTCCGAAAGTTTACGACATATCGATCAATGGATCGACACGAATGACCACGCAGTGGAATTCGGGTCGCTTCCGATTGAGGACGGTGAAATATTGCCTGCCGGCGCACTGGATGGCGAGGCGCCCGATCAGCAACGGCTAACGGAAGCCACCGGTAACGAAGGCGCGAGTTTCGAGCGTTCCTATCATCGCGCTGCATTGGTCATTTGGCCTCGGGATCGTTTTGTGGACGTGCTGCTTCAGGCGGGCCCGGGCGCTGCGTTGCCCTACTTCAAAGATCGCGTTCAAGCCTTGAATTCTCTGTCAGTGCCGGACGAGGATCAGCAAACGGTGCATTTCATTGCGGAGCGGATTATTGCTGTGTGGGAAGCTACCGCAAAGGGCGGTTATCGGGGCCGTAGCAAGGAGTCGAACCTGAGTGAGATGATCGCACTCCTGGGGCAACTGGCCGACGCGCCGCTGCTCAAGCGGTTCATCGCTGGGGTCGTCACACGAGAATACTCTGGTAGTGAAAACGATGCCATGGCCGCCAATGTTCAGTCGCTGGGTCCAATTCAGGCAGGCCAGCTCCTCTCGCACTTGGCGATCGAAAATATTCGTTTCTTTCCTGCAGAATGTGTGAACCTGCTGTCGCAGCTAACCCGCGAATTAGGATTGCAACCAACCGCAGATTGGATTGCGGCACTGCGGGAGATTGGCGCAGCCATTGTGGAGGCTTTACCGGACCTTGAACAACGCAGGCCGGACCAGCCGGATCGGGATTGGTGGCGGACTCAAAAGGCCAAGCCTGTGGACGGCTCTACGGTCGCGGATCTCCTGGAAACGCTTGCGGTGTTGAACGCAAGTACTCTTCGTCATGCCGCTTGCAAGTCAATTGCCGCAAACCTCAAGATGTTTGCCCCTCCCGCGCTGATTGTGCCGGCTCTTCAACTTCTGCGGGAGCGCAACGGCGATGCCGTGCTCAGCGATAAGGAGTTCCAGCGGTTATGGTGTCATTCCGCCGAGTTCCTACTGGCCCGTAGCGAGCAACCTCCCGAATCGCCCAAGGACTGGCGACAAGACGTGAAGATTGTCTGCCGATGTGACGATTGTCGTGAACTGCAGGCCTTCGCTCTTGATCCCGCCACGCAAACGCATCGCTTCCGCATAAAGAAGGAGCGCCGTCAGCATTTGCACCAACAGATCGACCGTCATCGCCTAGACATGACACACGTGACTGTACGCACTGGGTCGCCCCAAACACTGGTCTGCTCAAAGACTCGCGCCAGGTATGAACGCCGATGCCGTCAGTACAACGAGGACCTGGCTTCCATGGCGGCGCTCCGCCCGCTCATGAGGGAAACGGATGGGGACCTGCAGACGCTTCGAGCGCGCATGAATGCCGCCAGACAACGGCGCTCCCCGGTAGGATGAGCGGCAACAGAATTCGTGTTTGTGTGGAGATAACTAGGCTTAGCCATGAACGGGAACAGTAAAGGCGGATTGCCTCGGTGGATCACAGCCGAGGGAACGATAGATCTCGCCGAGTTACCGATCGATGGGATTCTGAAGCAGGCAATAGATCCCGAATCCGAACGGTTTCGCTCCGGGTGTGTGCTCCTCGGCAGCATGGCTGGCGCTGGACGGCTGGAGGCTGGGCTCTATCTGATTGGCCTACTGGGCTACTACGCGTCCGATTTGCAGAGGCTTGAGGTGATAGCGGGGCAGCTTGGGCATTTCCCCCACGAGTCGTCCGCGAACGCACTCTTCGCAGAGATCCGGCGCGTCAGGAGTTCGAATACTACTCGGCGATACTTGAACCGGGTGCTCCAATCTCTTGCCGTCCTTCCGCTCCATCTTGTCAAATCCGGACTGGAAGTCCTCGCGGAGGACACTTCCTTTTCGCCAAAGATGCGTGCCAAGTTTTGTGCCTGTTGCGAGAGGATTCGGATTTGAGATCTCGCGTCTGCAAGCGCCTGAAGGAAGTCGTCGCGGAAATCAAGTAAGTGGTCAGAGCCGACCAACTGTCCCTTGTCCCTCGCCAAAATCCAAAATGTGTTTGAAATGAAGAACATGAGGAGAAGACTGCAACATTGTTACGCGAATCGAGATTTGGGGCCTTGCGCGGTTTTCGGGAACCACCATCGGGCGTCCCGTAAGCACAGGCGAAAAAAACCAAAGAATTCTGCTGAAAGTGTGAGCACTCTTTCTTTGAGCAGTTCCATGGAATTCTTGGCTATAGGTAATAGTAGAAGGCAACTCTCGCTAGATTCCTCGCCCACGTAGAGCACACCGAGACAACAACAGAACTCCCGATTCATCGGAACTTGCTGTCAACATTGGTAACTCTGCGGCGATTGGGCGCACTCCCGACCGTGGCCGTCAATATAGAGGAACCCGAGCACCTTTGCACGTTCGGCGATGCGCTGCCGAGCGACCTCACGGCCGAGTCGATAGCTGCCTTTTAGAGAAGCGAGACGAGAGAGTTTGCGGCGTAGCGTCTTCACTTCCGGCATGCGATCCAGACCGACGATACGACCCAGAGTTTTGGCGAAGGACAATACAAACTCAAGCAGCGATGAGGTCAACTCGCGTGAAGTAGCGTTCGCGGAGAGGTGACCGGCAGTCTTTCGCGGCGGAGGATTCCACTTCGGCGGTTACGCTGTTTCCCGGGACCTAGCCAGTTAGAATGGCTGACGGCCCCACTCTCGAAGTTCATCCCGCTTAACGCCAGTCATTGAAACTGACGCTCACCTTGCGAAGAATCCAAAGGCCCACGCACAAATGAGCAAACAAGCAAACATCAGCGCCGTAACTACGCGAACCTTTAAGAGAAGGCGCCCGCCAGGATACAGCCTCTTATATTCGCGATGGAGTCGTTGGTACTTGGGCCAATGCCAGCCTAGCGCTGCAAAGTGTTCTCCTTTCGGGAGCTCGTTATTTACCTTATTTACCGTCTCGATGTTTTTAAAAGTCGCGACAAGACCACAAATCGAGACACACGCCAGCGCTGCGATTCCGGCTATGAGACGAGTTGTCATTCATGCTCATTCTAAATCATCAAGCCCAGGGAATCATCTTAGCTACGGCAAAGCAGTCTTGCGTAACTTTTGATTGCGTGGCGTTCACGTCAATTTGACCGGTCCGGATTCGCTAAGGATTCCACATCGACGAGAATGCTGTTTCTCAGGACTTGGCAATGAGACAAGGCCAGGCAGTCTTGTTCCGGACGAGTTTCTAACCCACCTCGGCGAAGGCAGGTGGATGGCTCACCGCTCCGAAAACTCCATCGAGAACGTAGGCCGCGTCAACTGCCATGTCTGGGTAAGTTACCGAAAAAACCGCTTTAGAAACTGCAAATTTTGCTGCGTAGATCGCTACTGCTGCGGGGTCCCGATCTCGAGGATGATCTTGCCGGGCTTGTGGGGTGCGCCCGCAAGCATGCCCTGCGCCTGGCGCGCCTCCGAAAGCGGCAGGATTGAGCCCACACGCGTTGTGATTCTGCCCGTGTCAAACAATGGTGTGAGCGTCTCCAGGCGCGCAGTGGTCACCTCAGCGTAGAAGAAGATGGCCCCGACCGGCAGCGGTTGCGTGCAGACAGAGGTGACGAGTTTGCCCCCGGGTTTCAACGCAGCGACGCAACGCTGAAGCGTGCTGCCCCCCACCGTGTCGAGGATGGCATCCACCCTGGGGAGGTCCTGCTCAAATGCGGGCTTGCTGGAGTCGATGATGGCTTTCACGCCCAGGGAACGGAGCAGGTTTTCGTCGGCGAGGTGGGCGATGCCAACGACTTGAATCCCGGCGTCTACGGCCATTTGTACGGCATAGGCCCCGACGTTCCCGGCGGCTCCGACGACCATTGCCGTTTGCCCGCGCATCGCCTGGGCATACTGGAAGAGCATTTGCCAGGCGGTCACGGCGATCACAGGCGCCGACGCGGCTTCGACGTGACTGAGCAAACGAGGCTTGCGGGCGACCATCCCGGCCTTGGCAACGGCGAACTCGGCTTGGGCGCCACAGAACTGCGGGTTGGTAACACCATAGATTTCGTCGGCCGGCGCATACTCTGTAACGCCGGGGCCGACCTTTTCGACGAACCCGGAGAGGTCCGAACCAAGGGTAAGGGGAGGTTGCGGGCCGACCTTGCTCTTGCCCTCTCGGATGATCGCGTCCCAGGGAGCGACGCCAGCGGCCGTCACGCGCACCAGAACTTCGCCCGGGCCCGGGGACGGGACCGGCACATCCTCGACTACAACGAAGCTGGGCGGCCCGAAGCTATGGATTCTGGCAGCTTTCACGGCTGATTCCTCCTCACCTTGAAGATGCGCAAAAGCCAACGGAGGGTTCCCCCTGCGCCAATCTGCGCGCCGACTTCATAAGAGCCGAATCTTGTGCCCGAGGGGATCGCCATAACACTCCCGCCATACGAGAGTGGCGAGAGTATGCGGGAGCGACGCCATTCTCGGGAAAAATCAGAGTCGAGGAAGCCAAGTCCTGCTATGTAGCGAAACCGGAGACTTGATTTTTGCTGGAATTCACTTCTCCGCGAACGCTTGTAACTTCAACCATACCTCAAGAAAATATCTCCTCGAATAGACCGGTGGAGCCTTCTCTTCAAATTGAAGTAAAGCTGATACCCACCAAACAGGCGATTCGACCAGGTGAGACGCTCAAACTCAAAGTGGAAATTTGGAATCTCGGCGAGGAAGACATGGATCCGGGAAGCGCAATGGCGTGCTATTCGTCGCCACGAACTTGATACCACTCGAGGCGCTCGAAGGCGGCGAGCTTGTCCGCGCCATGATCGGCGTACCAGCGATTCCATGTCGCCGCCTCGCCGGGCAGATTCTCGTCGGTGATTGCTTGCAAGGCCAGGAAGCACCAGGAGCGCATTTGCGGAGAAGTGTCCGGTTTGGCGGCCAAACCAATCAGTTGCGGCACCAGGCGAAACCGCTGTTTGCGTGTGAAAATGCCACAATCGGAAATATTGCAGCCGGCGCGGTTGCGCACGTTCATGGAAGGATCTTCGGTGAAGGAAGCGAACAGTTCGTCGAGGACTTCATCCTTGCCCAAAAAGCGCAAACCTTCGACAGCCCACTGGCGGACAACCGCGTCTTTGTCGTGGCGCGCGTAATCGAGAATCACTTTGTGGATGCGCTGGTAGTCGACGCCACGCGCGGCGATCATGGCCAGGTACAAAACGGCGCCGGCTCGTGCCCCCGGATCAGAGCCCGCGCGATCGATCAGAATGTCGGCGGCGTTCTGATTTTTCTGCCAGCCCTCCAGAGCGAGACTGACATCAAGATTGGCTAGGCGCACACGCAAATCCTTTGAATACTGTGAACGCTGGACGAGTTGCGCGAGGCGGTTCGTGTGATTGAGATGCCCGGTCCAGTCGTCTGCGCGCTGCTCGAGAAGCTCCCGGGCGCGGTCGTCGTGGGCAATGGCACGCTCGAGCAATTCTTCCGCTTGCGCCTGCACAGGAAGGGCGAAAACGCGTTCCACGTCGGCGTCGGTCAGAGAGCCCGAGAAGAGGCGAGGGGCAATCGGAGTGGGGCGTGACGCCGCGGACACGGATCGGGAACTGCCTCCACGCACGCGAGAGGCGAGGAAGGATTTGCCCTGCAAGGCGAAGAAAACAGCCAAAACCGCAACGGAAACCGCGAATGCAAGCGCGGTCGCCGTGGCTGGTTGAGGCGAGCCAAGAATTTGCGGATTTCGCGACTGCACGGGTTGCGTCGGCACGCCGAGAGGCAAGTCAATTTCCACGTGAGTATCGAGTTTCAAGCCTGCCAGTGTTTCGAGCTGTGAAACGACCCAGCGAGCTTCCTGGCGGCTGCTGATCCCGTCCGCGAGAGTAATCTTCTTTCCGGTTTTGGTGAACATTCGAAGGGAATGGACGGAGTTCTCGGAATTGCCGCCTGGTTGAAGGCTAGCAACAGCGACGATAGAAGTAATATCGGAAAAGGCGGTTCGCCGCGTCGCGCCAAGGCCGAAAACACCACTGCGAGAGAGAATTTCTCCGTTGCCGACGTAGATGCGCGCGCTGCCGAAGGCCACCTGGAAAAATCCAAGAATCACAAATAAATCGGCAAGCGCGAAGAGCACGGTAAAAAGTAGCGGAACACGCGAGTGCAGTAGGAGGTAGACAGCGCCGCTGAACACCACGGAAACCAGGAGAAGGGCGAATGCGCGTCCGGGAGTGCGAAGCGCGGGAAAACAAAATTGCGTGCCGCCATCGCGCATCGAGACAACAACCTTGGTGTGCGCCGGCTCAGGCACCGCAGGGGAATCCCCGTCGATGCTCCTTTCGATGGCGAAGCCAAAGCTGGAAGCGCCGAGAGCGAGTTGAGCAGGCGAATCGCTTGCAGGTTGAGGCGAGGAGGCGGTTCGAAAGACAGGCAGCTCGAAATCGTCGGAGTAATCGACTCCCGGGACGTCCGCTCCGGCGTGCAGCAGCCAGAGAATCTGATCGCTGGGATTGCTGTGGTCGGTGATGAGAGCTTCCGCAGGCAGTTCGAAATCCACAGGGATGACGCGGCCGAGCGGGCCGGGGCCCACGGCCCCTGAAGGGACATTTTTATCGGCTTGCCAAAGAGTGACGTTGCTGGTGGCCGAGTTCTTGCCCGACCCCGTGACGATGCGCCGGATACAAGTAAGGCGGAGATCGATGCCGTGGGCGGCCTGGGTTTCGAAGCGAAGATGAATCCTGCCGGACAGGCGTTCGCCAGGAGAAGACGGAAGGGAGTCGAGTTCGAAGTAGGAATTGCCGAAACGGTCGTGGCGAATGGTGGCGCGGATGGCGCGGACGATCAGGAAGACGCCGAGGGAACAGAAGCCCAGCAGAAAAATGACGCGAGGGTCGCTGCGGCGCATCATCTCCGGAACCATGCCGAAGAGGAAGGGGAACAGGAACAGATTGCCGAGAGCCGCGAGTACCCATGCGCCGATATAGCCTTTCTGACTCTCGCTTTCGGCACGGCGCGCGGCCCAATCGATGCGCCAGAGCCACGGCGAACGGGGGTTGGCGTCTTCGAGAGCAGCTTTCTTCTTGAGGAGCCCATAGCCCTTGAAGGAGGCGAAAATCAGACCACCGCCGATACAGATAAAGAAGGAGGCAATAGCCACGCCTACGATGGTGTTGCCGCCAGGGATGTTTTGCCGCGAGATGATCTGCGCGTAGAGAAAGTAGAGACCCCCTCCGAGAAAAGGAAGCGCGAAAAGGGTAACGAAGATAGTGCCGGCCTTGGACGGCTGGGCCATGAGTTGATTCTAGAGCCGAAGGGAAGAGTGGCAAGTGGCCTTTTGGGCGAGAGCAACTAGAGTCGTACCTGACCTATAGGACAGGTGCAGGTGCTTCGTCAGCGGTCCTTCTGCACCGAGAGTCAGATTTGTTAAGTGCCAGCGTCAACCAACAGAATCACTTGTCCATTTCGGCTGACCGGAGGCCTTGCGCGGCGGATTCCATATGGACGCGAACGCTGTTATAGGTCCAAGTGGATTACTTCCGGGTGGCCGGTTATAAACGGCCACTCGGAAGTTATCCTTGGACCCAATTTACCAGTGCTTACCTGGACGTATAGTGGCGTTACCGTACATGTGGTTTTGGCAGGATTTCACTTCTCCGGCGCTAATCGCCCGCTCGGAATTATGATTCTCCGGCGGAGCTGAACGGACAAGCGCGCGGCGAAGACCGCGCACGGGAGGTATTTGGATTACGAACCGCCTCGATCGATGCGGGCTCGGAGATTTTTGAATGACTCACCTAACCCGGAGAAGTAAATTAAAGGCTGCGCAGGGAGGGATGACATGATTGGGTGGGAGGTTCAGGTGTACACACAAGCGGATTCTCTCCGGACGGATATGGCGAGGAGAATTGGTGAATCGACTCAAGGATGGCAGTCACTACCAAGAGGAAATGACGATTGCTCCGGCAAATGAGGGCGTTGTTGCTCCAAAAGCTTCAAAATCTGTGCTACAAAAAGGAAGGTCGGAATTGCAGCGTAAATCGCAGAAACGAGAGAAGTAAGATTCTAGTGCGTATTCCGATGAAGGTGATCAGGATTCCGAACTGATCGTGATCAGCGTTCCGGGATTGATGTGATCAGTCCTCGGAGCGAAGCGACGCTGGCGGTTGCATTTTGCAGAAAGTGATCACGATCGTCAAGGTTGTTGTTGTTGAAGCTGTGCGAAAAGTGGAAATCCCGCGCCGTTTGCGGGATTTCCAAGCGGAGTGGGAACCCCGCTTTTTGGGGTTTCCACGGAGCGGCTTTTCCACAGCTTTGGCGCCGGACGATTTTTTTGCAAAAATCTTCGCGTCAGGATCGTCTAGAAACGACGATCGCCGGCTCGATCGGCCCACAGCATGTGCTGTTTGTCCTCCTCCCGCCTCTTTATATCTTTTTGTCGTTTCCCTGCTTGCGCATCGAGTCGCCGCGCAGCTCGATGCGATGGGCGTTGTGCACCAAGCGATCCAGGATGGCGTCCGCCAGCGTGGGATCTCCGATCTGTTCGTGCCAGCGGGACACTGGCAGTTGCGAGGTCAGGATCATCGAGCGGGCCTGGTAACGATCTTCCGCGATCTCCCAGAAATCCCGCCGTTCCGATTCTGCCATCGGGGCCATCGCCCAGTCGTCCACCGCGAGCACGTCGATGCGATTCAGCCGCCTCAGGAGTTGCCGTAGACTGCCATCGGCCCGCGCCAGGTTCAGATCCCGGAACAGCGCGGCCGTCCGGGTGTAGTAGACCGAGTAGCCGTCCCGGCAGGCTTTCTGCGCCAGGGCCGAAGCCACATAGCTTTTGCCTACGCCGGTTGGACCGAGAACGAAGATGTGTTCGTGGTTCTTCACCCAAGCAGAGTCTTGAGCGAGTGCACGGATTACACTGCGATTCAACCCGCGTTCGGCGCGGTAATCAATGTTTTCCACGCAAGCAGAGCCCTTCAGGCGAGAGGTCTTCAGCCGCCGGGCCAACACTTGGTTCTGCCGCCAGGTCCACTGCTGATCGACCAGCAACGCCAAGCGATCCAGAAAGCTCAGCTCCCGCGAGGCGACGTCTTGTTCTTGTTGTTCGAGTCCTTCGATCATCCCTTGCAGCCTGAGAGATTGGAGTTTTTCCATCATCGGTTGCTGTAGCATGACGCTCCCCTCCTTACTCGAAGTACTCGCCGCCACGAATGTTGTCGTGTGGCGGCGGTGGCGGCAACGCAGGGAGTTGTGTGAATGGTTGCTGGTCGAGCGAGTTCTTCAGGATCGATTTCACGCTCTGGTAGCGACAGGCATTGCTTTCCAAGGCGCGCTGGGCGGCTGCTTCCATGCGCGTTGCCGAGTAGCGTTCGGCGAGCCGGATGATGCCCAGGCACGAGCGATAACCCATCTCCGGATGCGGCTTCTCCGACAGAATGCGCTCGATGAGTTGAGCAGTGTGCGGTCCGATCTGTTCCGCCCAGTGCGCCATGCGTGTGGGAGTCCACTCCAGATGTGCCTGGTGGCTCCTTGGTCGGTGCTCATTCTGCGTGATCGCTTGATCTTTCCCGCGGCCACGGGGATGCGATGCCACGCGCTTCCCCTTGTGGAAGATCTCTACCGTGGTCGGTGTCGATCGAACTTCCACCGGTTCCTCACTAAGGCGGTACGGCACGCTGTAGAAGTTGTGGTCGAAGGCGATGTGATAATCGATGTTCACCCGTGCGTGCGACCACTGACTCATGTCGAACGGCTCAGCCGGGAGGGGCCGCATGGCGGCACGCTCGACGTTTTCGAATACACTCGCGCGCGATCCGTCACGTTTTTTGAAGCGTCGATGATTCAGCTTTTCCAGCAGTTCCCGGATCGCGTGGTTCAAATCCTCGAGCCGGAAGAAGGTGCGATGACGCAGAGCGGCGATGATCCAACGTTCGGCTACGAGCACCCCTGACTCTACTTTGGCCTTGTCCCTTGGACGATACGGACGTGCCGGAACAACTCCGACGCTGTAATGCATCGCCATTTCCTGGTACGTTGGGTTGAGATCCGGATCATAGCGGCACGCGCGGCTCACACCGGTTCGTGTATTATCGGGAACCAGCAGCCTCGGCACGCCTCCAAAATATTCAAAAGCGTGAATGTGGCAACGGAGCCAGGCGGCCATCTGCTGATCCAAGGTGGCTTCGGCATAGGTGTAGCTGCTCGCGCCCAACACCATCAGAAACAGCGCAGCTCCACGGATTTCGCCCGTCTGAGGATTCTGGAGGGGGATGGTTCTTCCGGCCCAATCGACGAAACCCTTCTCTCCAGGGGTGTGGTTCTGGCGTAGAACCACGTCCTGCTTCTGGAGCCACCGCCCGTACAGTTCGCAGAAGCGGCTGTAGCCGTATCCGTCCAGATGGACTTGCCGATACTCTTCCCAAGCCAACTGCAGAGTCAGATGACGATGTTGCTGGAACTGCTCGTGGAGTGCGGGAAAGTCGGGAAGGGTGCGTTGCCGCCGTTCGATGGGATGGCGATCACCGAAAAGTGTTTTTTCGATGCGTTTTTCATCCCAGTCTTCCGGCGGCGGCCAGCCAATCCCGGCCGCTGCGGCTTTCTTCAGATAGTTATGGACTGCACCCTGGCTAATCGAACAAGCGCGGGCGATCTCTCGCTGGCCCAGCTGCAGTTCGAAGCGGAGGCGCAGGACTTCCTTGATCTTACGCATGGACATTCTCCTGGTTGGCACTCGGTCTCTCCCGTAAGGTACATAGGAGAAACAGTTTGCCTGGTGTGATGTCCAGCGCCACCTCGCCCTGTGGAAAACATTCCAAGTTGATCGTGATCACCATTCCAGAGATCACGAAAAACTGATCACGATCACATCGGAATCGGTGATCACGATCAGTTCGGAACACTGATCACGATCATCCCGGAATCGTGATCACGATCGCCCGGAATCACTGATCACGATGCCCCGGAATACGCATTCTAGTGAACGTGAGGGGATTCGAACTCCTGACCCCCTGCTCGAGTGGCAGGTGGTTGTCCCGGCAACCACGCACTGTATTTCATTGAAATGAACATGGTTGGTGGACGTGAGGGGATTCGAACCCCTGACCCCCTGCTTGCAAAGCGGGGAACCAAATTTACTAAAACTTGCTGGAGCCGACGCAACCCGCTAAACAGCGACAACTTGTAGCAAAAAGGGCCAAGCTGTTTTTCTCCGTTTTGTTCGCTTTTCTTTTCAGATTTACGACGATTTGCCGCGACTTGTACTACGTTTTTACTACGGTAGTGCAGGCCCGAAGGCGCACGCCAAGACAGAGTGGAACTTTGCGGTTTAGCGATTCAGAAATTCGACCAGCTTAGGGATGACTTGATTCGGCGCTTCTTCCATGAGCCAGTGGCCGGAATTGCGAACGACCACGCCTTCGACATTCGTCGCAACGAGCCGACCCTGTTGAATGAGAAAATCGCCGGAGGCTTTTTCACCCGTTAGAACAAGCATAGGCATGGCCAAGGGGGTCTGCGCGAAGCTGGCGAAATCCTCGGCGTCCTTCTCAAACGTGTGAAAGTACTCGAAGCCAGAGCGCATCCCGCCCGGGCGGGCATACTCTCTAGCGTAAAATCGGCGGTCGCGCTCCGGAACGGAATGGGCGGGATTGGCGGCGAAATCGTTCCAAAAATGCTCGAAATAAATCCGCTCACGGCCGTGAACGAGAGCGAGCGGCGTCTTGCCGTAGAAATGGAAATGCCAAAGATCGCGCATGAGCCAAACGTCGCGCCATTTGCCAACGCCGGGTAGGAACGCATCCATCAGCGCAATGCGATCGACTTCGTTAGGATATTGCGCCGCATAGGCGTAAGCGACCATCAGTCCGATATCGTGCCCGACAATTCCAATGTGCTCGAAACCAAGCTTGTGAACGAGCGCATGAATGTCCTGCGCCAGGTCGGTTTTGGTGTAACCATCGGCTGGATGTGAGGATTTGCCGGCTCCTCGCAAATCCGGCGCGATTACAGTGTGGGTGCCAAGAAGCTCGCTAATCAAGGGACGCCACAGGTGGCTGGTTTCGGCGTAACCATGCAGGAGGACTACTAGGCTGCCTTTACCGGCGGCTAGATAGTGGAGGCGCACGCCGTTGACGTTTGCGAAGTGGGATTGCATTGATTTGGGAGCGCGCGATTTTTTGCGGGTTGGCATGTGACATCTTATTCCACAAGCGCGGAATACCACAACGAGCTAGTGAGCGAGGGCTGAAGGAATTGCTCAAGCTGGCTACGACGTGCGAGCGTAGGCCGGACTAGATTCCAGCCGATACCTGGGAAATCCTACTCCCGCCAATGATAAGTAAACACTGTCCGACGCAATATAAAAGGGCGCCCCTTTTGGAGTAGGGTTTGGGTGCTTGCCTCAATCCCTACAGAAAGGAACGCCCTCAATGGATAGCAAAAAGTATATCGGCATGGATGTGCATAAGGAAAGCATTTCGCTTGCGGTGATGAATGGTGTCGGGAAGATCGTGATGGAATCCGTAATCGAGACGAAAGCCAGCATGATTCTGCAGTTTTTCGATGGGCTGCGCGGAGACTTGCAGGTCACGTTTGAAGAAGGAACCTCGGCCGCTTGGTTGTATGACTTGCTGAAACCGCACGTGACGAAATTGGTGGTGTGCGATCCGCGCAAGAATGCCTCCATGAGGGAAGGCAACCAGAATGACAAGATCGACGCGCGCCGGTTGGCCGAGCTGCTGCGTCTCAATCATCTTAACCCCGTTTATCACGGTGAACACGGTCTACGAAGCCTGAAGGAACTGGTGCGCAGTTATCTCGCCATCACCAAAGATGTCGGACGGGTCATGTCGCGGGTGAAGGCGATCTATCGCAGTTGGGCCATTCCTTGTACCGGCAAGCAGGTCTATGCATTGCGCCATCGTGCCGAGTGGCTTGGGAAGATCACTGAGCCGGGAGTGCGCCGGCGGGCGGAGTTTTACTACCAACAACTCGATGCGCTGCGGGTGGTGCGTCAGCAAGTACGGCGGGAACTGCTCGCGGAGAGCAAGAAACACAAGGCTTGGAAACTGCTCTGCCAGATCCCTTCGATTGGTCCGATCCGGTCTGCCGTACTGCTTGGGATTTTGCAGACCCCGAACCGTTTCCGCACCAAGCGGCAGCTATGGACCTACAGCGGATTTGGCATCGAGACACAAAGCAGCGCCGATCACCGTAGTGTCGACGGGCAGCTGCAACGAGCGAAGAAACAGACCTCCATTCGCGGACTGAACCGAAACCACAATCACGATCTGAAGAGCTTGTTTAAGGGTGCGGCGATCGTGGCCTCGAGCAAACCGGGTCCGTTTCAGGAGTTCTACACAGCATTACTGGCCAAGGGCATCAGGCCGGAGATGGCTCGTCTGACCTTGGCCAGGAAGATTGCCACCATCGTGTTGATTGTGTGGAAGAGAGGAGCGTGCTTCGACGCCCAACATCTGAAACCACAAACAGCTTGAGTGTCTCTGATCGAGTCCGCTCCATCTCTGGGGGATTTCCCTGGCGGTGGCCGTCGGGTTCTCGAGACACTCTGGTTCGAGAGCGAGTCTCAGCTGGGAAGTTAGGCGCTGTGTGCCTCGGGCACGTAGTCTCAAGCCGACCCTAGTCCCTCTCGGATAACCAGAAAAAGCTATGGGCCACGAGTCCCAAATAGAACTATGGTCGCCAACTTGACCACCGTTCTGCTTTGTTGGTTTCGGAACTGACAGGCTTCGTCGCGAAGAAGCGATGAAAACCGCTGGTAGAGAAAACCCAAACCACGGGGTCGCATTGCCCCGCAACCGAGCGCATGGCACGGAAGAGCAGAACAGATCTCGCTCGATCAAGTGGGCTGAGAAGCAAGAAAACTTTCAGCCGAAGGAGATGTTTTTTTTCTTGACTTCTACCTTTATAGAACTTCCCATTACTAATCACAACGGGAGCTGCAATCTACTGGCAGAAATGTTGTGTGATACACTCCGCCACAAATGACAAGTCCTTCCGATGACTTTTCACGAAGGTCGTTTCTCAAAGCCACTTTGGCTGGAGCTGCTCTTTCCCTGACGAAGGTTCGCGAGACGGCGGAAACAGACCAGAAATCTCAAGGGGTCAGCGCAGTGAGCGGCGGCCAAAGCGGTGACCTCACAAAAATGAGCATCCGAGAAGCCACTGACCTCATTCGCGCGAAAAAAGTATCGCCGGTAGAATTGACAACCGCGTGCCTCGCTCGGATCGACCGGTTCAACCCCGCACTCAATGCCTTCATAACAATCACCGCGGAATCAGCTCTGAAACAGGCGCGTGAAGCCGAAGCTGAGGTGACGCGGGGTAAATGGCGCGGACCGCTTCATGGTGTTCCGATTGCCCTGAAGGACTTGTTCGATACGGCCGGCGTCAGGACGACTGCCGCCAGCGGCGTGTTTAAGGATCGCGTTCCGGCCGAAGATGCCGAGGTTGTGCGAAGGCTCAAGGCTGCCGGCGCTGTGTTGCTGGGCAAGACCAACATGCAAGAATTCGCATATGGTGGCAGCTCAATCGTTACTTACTTCGGGGCCGTGCACAGCCCCTGGGAGCTAAGCCACATCGCGGGTGGTTCATCGGGGGGTTCGGCTGCGGCGGTGGCAGCCGAACTCTGCTACGGAGCCCTCGGATCAGACACTGCGGGCTCCATACGGATTCCAGCTTCCCATTGCGGCATCGTAGGGCTCAAACCCACGTATGGGCTGGTGAGCACTCGCGGCGCCATCCCTCTTTCCTGGTCGCTCGATCACGTTGGACCGATGACTCGCACGGTGGCCGACACGGCTTTGATGCTTCAGGTCATCGCCGGCTACGATCCACAAGACATCACGAGCGAGCAGATCAAAGTCCCCGACTACGGGCAGGCTCTCCGGGTGAATGTATCCTCCGTGCGAATTGGGGTACCCCGCGAGTTTTTCTACGCGGACCTGGATCCTGACATCGAAGCCGCAATGAAGGATGCCTTATCCATATTGGGGAAACTTACGGCCGGGATCCGGGAAACTGCGCTATCGGCGAACACCATGGAGTCGCTGAGAAACGTTGTAAGGGCTACCGAGGCATACACGTATCACCGAGAATTCGTTGCCAAAACCCCGGAACTCTACCAGCCGGTGACGCTGAAGAGGATACGAGCGGGAGCTGATGTGACTGCGCCTGCCTATATCCAAGCGCGCCGTGACCTCGCTCAACTCCGCCGAACGGCTGGAAAATCGTTTGAGTCTCTGGACGCGCTGGTCACTCCTACGGTTCCCATTCCGCCACCGGCGATTTCGGACCCCAAGGCAGACGATATTTTGCCTGCCGTGCGCAATACGTCGCCGTTCAACGTCTACGGTTTGCCCGCAATTTCCGTCCCCTGTGGTTTTACGAGCACGGGCCTTCCCATCGGTCTCCAGATCATTGGCCCGCCGGGAGGCGATGCCGTCGTTTTGCAGCTCTCCCATGCCTATGAGCAAGCAACGGATTGGCACAAGCGTCGTCCGCAAGCGGCTTCGCACGCATCAGCAACAACATAGAAGGATTTACTCCATTCCCGTATGTTACGGGATGAGTTAGCTGCTGGCGTTCTAGGCAAACGCGCATGTAGCCATGCATCTCCCGGTATTCATCTGATCCTGGAATTGTCGCGCTATGCCGACTTCCGATTACTATTCGGGGGATCTCGTTTTGATTACTTCCGTGTTGCCGTTCGGCGGCCTCTTTCGTTATGGTGGAGCAGAGCGTGCATATCGTTTTGTGCTACCATCACTCTTGCGTTAGGGGCGCATCCGGTCCGCGGAAAGGGTAGAAGCCCACCCGACTTACAGTTGAGCTTTGTGAACCTTCTTTCAGCCCAATGTGCGGACAACGGGCACGAAATGAAAGGAGGTCCTTGTGACCGATTCCACAGAACCTCGATCCCTTCCGGACCGACCCAATCTCCGACATCTGAAGGACCAAGCCAGGAGTTTGTTGAAAACGGGAAGTGTGAAATCACTGACCGAGGCACAGTTCCAGATCGCGCGTTTCTACGGATTTGTGAGTTGGCCCAGGCTCAAGGCTCACGTCGACTTGCTCGAGGAGAGCGGGCAGCTCAAGCAAGCCATCGACACCAACGACCTCGACACAGTCAAAACTCTCATGACCCGCAACCCTGCGTTGCACCGCTCTCCGCTTGGTTATGCCAAGAACGGGCCACTAACTTGGGTCGCGGAATGCCGGATACCGTGGGGACCGCCCAGTCCGGCGAGGTTGGCAATGGCGGAGTGGATGATCGATCATGGGTCCGACGTCCACCAGGGTGGCGATGGACCGCTGATGCGGGCAACGCTAGGAGATCGCATTGCGATGATGGAGCTTCTCGTTTCCCGCGGCGCCGATGTGAACGCTTTGTGGAACGGACATTACCCCATCCTATTCGGCGCTTGCGAGGTTGTTGATCCTGCCTCCCTGAAATGGCTCTTGGAACATGGTGCAGACCCAAACTGCCCGAAGCTCGGCCAACGGACGACGGCGATCGACTATCTGATCGGAACATACACACGCTCGCCGGACTTGCGCGAGTGCCTTGAACTTCTAGTCGGAGCTGGGGGCACCACGAAGTACAACGTGCCGTGCTTTCTAGATCTGCTGAGGGGCCGACTTGACCGAGTGGCCGAGCAATTGGACGCGGCGCCGGATCTCGTGCATCGGCGATTTCACGAACTCGACTGCGGCAGTACAGCAACTCGTCGCCTGCTCCTGCAAGGAGCGACGCTGCTGCATGTTGCTGCGGAGTTCGGAGATGCGGAAGCAGCCAAGCTTCTTCTTGATCGTGGAGCGGATGTAAATGCGCGTGCAACGATGGATGGGTCTGGTGTCGGTGGGCAGACTCCAATTTTCCACGCCGCATCGCAAAATGGGGATTGGGGTCTCGCGGTAACACAACTGCTGCTCGAACGCGGGGCAGATCTTTCGGTTCGGGCGAAACTTCCAGGTCATTACGAACGGCTTGACGAAGTGGTGGAATGCACTCCGCTGGGATACGCGCTTCGGTTCCCTGGCTCCGAAACCAAGACGGTTGCGCTGCTGCGCCAGCGAGATGCAGCGGAATGATTCTTTAGCCTGGCGATTTTCGCGCCGCTTGCGGGAAGTCTCACGAGATAGGTAATGAGAAACGCCCATGTGTTTATCAATTGAATTCCACTTGCCTGGTAAGTGCCGTTCTCGTCCATGTGACCGGCGGCTTGTTCAGACCGTTGTTCTGCCGGAGCTGGAACCACCAGCGGAATGCTGGGCTATATGTTCTGGGCGGCCGAATGCCAGGGGACGCATAGCGTCTGCACGACGCCTCCGAATGCGTGCCAGGGCGGAGTTGGCGTCGGGGCGAAGACCTACAATGTGCCGTTTCCCATGCCGCCACTGAGGCAGAACTGAGCAACAACTATCTAGCGGAACGGAAAGGACGGGTCTGAAGACCCGCCACCACAAAGGGAAAGATGCCGGCGTAAAGACGCCTCTACACTAGCCCAACTTCCACGCTCGGCTGAGCGAACTGCTTTGTTTGCAGGGAGTTGTCATTTTATTCCGTCACTATGTTTGCCGGGAGGTCATGCCAAGTCTTAACCGGCCTCATGATCTCCACCGGTATTCTGAGCGTCGAGTAAATCTCTTTGTGAATCGGTTCTGGGATACTGCTTTTGCGAATCTTGAGCACGCGTCCCTCCCGGGTTGGCAACACCACCGTGATTACCTCGTGCGTCCGCAGTTGTCCGCGCAGGGTCGCCCACGAGGTGTGCACGCCACGATCCAGGAATCTTTTTTCGATGGCCACTAGGAGATGGTAAGCCAGCACGCAGAGGAAGATGTGTGTTTGGGTGCGATGCTCGAGATGGTGGAAGATGGGCCGCTCGAGCAACGGACTCTTCATGGCCCGAAAAGCTCCCTCCACCCGCGTGAGCAGCATGTAGGTCCGCCAGATTTCCTCCGCCGTCAAGTCCTGCCGGTCGGTTTTCAGCACATAGCCGCCATCGAGTTTCTCGGCGATGGCTTTCTTCTCGCTGTTCTCTTCCCACCTGAGAGTTTTGCGCTCGGCGTCGTAGTCCATCCGGTAATAGCGGGCCACCCGCGGGTAGCGTTCCTTGAGCCGACCGATCGCCTGGTGGATTTTCTTCTCCTCTTGCAGCTGGCCCTTCTCCCTACGCGCTTGCAATTTCTCTAAATCTCTCTTCAAGCGTTGCTCGTGAGTTTCACGGATGGCTCGGTCCTTCTCTTCGCGTCCCTCGCTTATGCACAGGATGTAGACCTCACTCCCCCGCTGGCAGCGCTTAATGCGCACCTGTGATTTTTTCTGATCGGGATTGCGCGGCGAGGGAATCCGAATGACTTCCTCCCAGTTGTCGCTCTGTTCGAACTCGGCCAACCAGGCATTCCGTTCCGACTGCCGGCTGGCCACCAAGTAGTGGTGTCCGTGCGCCCGGATTTGCTGCAAGTCTTCTTCGTACGCCATCCCGCGATCGACCACTACCGTCGAACCCGACTTCCGCCCCGTGCGTTTCTCCAAACTTTCCAACATCTCTTCCACCGTCGTGCGGTCCTGACGGTTGCCGTCGAAAACTTCATGTGCTTTGGGAAAGCCATCGCGGTTCAGCACCAAGCCGATGAGCACCTGCTTGCAATCGGGCCGTTTATCTCGCGAGTAGCCGCGCTTGGCCTGCGGATTGTTCCCGGCTTCCCCTTCGAAGTACGTCGAGGTCAGATCGTAAAGGAAAAAAGTGTCGTCCAGATTGAATAGGGTCTTCTCGCTTTCCGCCAATTCGCGCTCGATCTGCTCCCGGTGAGGATGCAGTCGGTCCAGATTGCGATACAAGGCCTCATCACTCAGTAAGGAGAGCTTCGTTCCAAGCACATCGTCCAGGGCCGTGCGCTCCATCCAATCCGGCATGGCATGTTCGGAAAGCGGAAAGATCAGACGATTCAGCACCATCGCTTCACTCAGCAGACAGGCTCTGTCGGATAGTCCCGCACGCTGTAAGATTTCACCCAGCCCCAACTGCTGCCACATTTGATGGCCCACGTGCACGGTTCCGGCCTCACGGGGTTTTTCCATCGCCACACGGTCGACATCAACGATGATCGGAGATTCCAGCTCCATCGCTGATTTCTCCGCACCGGAGCGGCTTCTGCGTCCGCGGCGCGCCTGTTCCGTAAGGGTCTTGACGGGCGAGTCAACGGCGGAAAGAGCGCTCTGTCCCTGCAAGCTCTTCTCCACGCGATGAGCGAGTTCGAGCCATTGCTCGCGGGGTGCCGGGGCCAGACTTCCGAGCGAGCAGATGATGCGTTGGCGGGGCCCCTTGGGGGTGTGCAGGGATTCGACCAGCAGGTAGTTGGTGTAGCTTTTGCCCTTCCAAGTTTTGGTCGTTTTGCGGATGTACACAGGACACTACATATAACAACTGATGATCTACAGTCAAGCAGAATATTAACATCATTCGTCACTATTTACACGATTTAGCAACCGTCCGTTGAAAAGAAAAACCTTACCGGCCAACCAGGGGGAAATTTCGCTTCCTAGCGTGGAAGTTGGGCTAGCGATCATCATTGCCCTAGATACGTCGCAATAAACCAGCTGTTGCCCCAGGCGTCTTTCACTCCTGCGGCGCGGTCGCCATAGGGAGCGTTGCGTGGCGCATCAATTGAGCTTGCTCCCGCCTCAATTGCCCGCGCGTAGGCGGCATCCGTGTCCAGCACATACACATGCAGATGGCAGGGCATGGGCTGGAATTCGCCGTGGGCTTCGTCGATTTCGAGCGTGGCGTTGTCGATTCGAATGGTCGCATGGCGCACGATGCCGTCCGGCGATTTGTGCACGCCCATGGCCTCGGCGCCGAAAGCAGTCTCGAGGAATGGAATCATCTTGTCGGCTTCGCGCAAGTGCAAATAGGGCTGGACCGAGCGCAAACCCTCCGGCCCCGGCGTCCATCCGCGGGGCTTGGCAATGTACCAGTGATTGCCGAAGGGGTCTTTGACGGCGCCCCAGCGATCACCTGAAGGATGGTCGTCGGTCGGCGCGAAAAAGGAGGTGGCGCCGGCTTGCAGGGTGCGCGCGTAGGTGGCGTCAGGGTCGTCTACGTACAGATGAATCGCTTGCGGCGCCGGCGCATACTGTTCGCTCCCATCGCTCACCTCGATGGCACCGTTGCCAATCGCCACTTCGGCATGCATGATGGAGCCGTCGGGCGCGGGCATCCGCAAGCGCTCGATGCCGTCGAAACAACTCTTCAGGAACTCCATGAATTGCGCCGCGGGCTGCACGATGATGTACGGCGTGATGGCCGTCAATCCCGGCCGTTGGTAATGAACCGCTCCGGCTTGTGCCTCTCCTGTTTTTGCTGCTGCTGTGCCTTCGTTCATGGATGCTCTCCTTTGCAAATCGGACTTCAACGCTGCTCGAAACTCTTCGCGCGGAAGATCGCGCAACACTTGCGCTACGCGCATCAGGGAAGCCAGCTCACGATGCGGCTCTTTCTCGGGACGCGGCTGGAGCGACACGAGCATCGCTTGCACCACTTCATCGAACTGCACTGCGAGGGAGCGCTTAGCCACGGCTACCCTCCATCCAGGCGCGCAAATTCCGGACGGCACGCAATTGCAATTGTTTGATGGCCCCTGCCGTTTTTCCCAGCCGCTGCGCTATTTCCTGAATGCTGCGCTGCTCCACAAATCGTTCGTAGACCACTTGCTTCTGAACCTCCGGAAGCTTCCCAACCAGCCGGAATAACTGGGCACGATGCTCGATGGCGCGCAACTCGGAGGCTTGCAGGTCGGGAGCGGCGGCGGGCTCCGGCGGATCGTCCGGGGCAGGGAACTCGCGCGCAGCACGCTTGGCGTAATCGATAATGGCGTTCGCCGCAATGCGGAACAACCAGGCCGCGAATGGCACACCGCGCCATTCATAGTTTGGCAGGCTGGCCAGCGCTTTGTGAAACACCTCTGAGGTCACATCTTCGGCGATGGTGCGGTCCCGCATCCGGCTGGCCACGAACGCGTACACGCGCTCGAAATGAAGCTCGTAGAGGGCAGCGAACTTTGCCGGGTCACTTTGTGCCGCCTCTACAAGCCCGCGCTCGCCCGTGCCTCGCCCAGTGCCAAGGCGCACACCTTCCTCCACGCCCTTCGCCGAATCCTTTCGTGCCGGTCGTCGTGTGGCCATCTTGGCTCTGACAATATAACTGTTGCTCCCGAAAAAGGTCACGCTGGCTGGAGCTCATAGAAGAGCGACGGGAGTGGCGAATCGTATTAATGAAGGTGGGCTATTTGACAGTGGGGTTCAAGTTGGCGGAGGGAAAGGGTTCCGGTAAAAGCACTCCGGCACCGGGAATGCCCCACCGGAATGCGCTGTCATGAACCTGTGAACACAATCACTTGGTCCTTCTAACTCCACGGAGATTCTCGCGTCGATTGTCCAAGCCGTTGCCGTTCTGGTGGCCGCCTCCCGACGGCTGGCCCATGAGAATGCGACAACTTTGGCGGCATGTAGGCGCGAATGCTGTTTCTCGGGACCTAGTGCATTTTCTAGGAGTGCCACAGGAAAGACCGATGTATCATTCGACATCCAGCCCGTGTACGTCACGTTCACCGTAGGAGTAATTATCGGGACCGAGGCGCGGACCTTCCGAGATTGGGTCGCCCACAAGTACACGAAATCCCATGACAGATTGGCAAATGCGAGAAAAGCGGCCGCTCCGAGGACCGGTGCGCGAGGAAGCGGGGCCGACACTCAAAAACTACATCACGCCCGCCGGGTTGCAGCGGCTGAAAGACGAGCATCTGTTCCTACTGAGTCGCGAGCGACCCGCGGTGGTGGAGGTCGTAGCGTGGGCTGCTAGTAATGGGGACCGCAGTGAAAACGCCGACTACCTCTACGGCAAGCGACGGTTAGGCCAGATCGATTCGCGGATTCGCTTTCTCACGAAACGCATTGACGCGGCCGTGGTCGTCGATCCCGCCGCTCCGCGGCGAGGGTCAGCCGCTACGCGCGTCTTCTTCGGCGCAACCGTGACCTACAAGGACGCCGCCGGCCTCGAACATGTCGTCTCGATCGTCGGCATCGACGAGGTGGACCTCGACCGCGGCTACATCAGCTGGCGCTCGCCTCTCGCCATTGCGCTAATGAAGGCTCGCCCCGGCGACCGTGTGGACCTGCGCGCGCCAGCGAAGACGGAGCATCTCGAGATCATCGAGGTCGAGTACTCGCCAATTCCGATGGATCCTTTCCGCGAACCGCTAGGGGCTCAGTCGACGCCCAAGGTCGAACGCTCCTAGACCAAGTCGCCTGACTCTGTCGGAAAGGTTCGATCCAGTACCCACTTTGCCGGTAACCGTTTACCGGGACCCAGCGGATCGAAACCTAGGGGAGCCAGGGGTTCTCGTCGGATTCGGGATTTGGAAAGAGCTTCAGACTCTTCTTACTTTCGGGTGAAGGTCGAAAGACACCGTTCTCAAGGGTGAATTCCAGTCGGTAGCTTTTTAGAGTGAGAGGAATAGCCTTTTGTTCCTGCTGACATGCTCTCCTCTCTTCGTTGCTAGGAGTTTTCTCTCCGAGCCTGGCGGTAATCACAAGAGCTGGACGCTTCTCGCCGCCGAGGTTCACCAAGGACAATGAAGTGATTTCTGCTTTTTGGACGGTAGTCTCACTGTCAGCATAGAAATCTATCCCGCAGGGCTGCTGCGACATATCGAGGACCTCGAAAATGTGCTGTACGTCGCTCTCGCCATCTTGGCGGAATTTCACTAGATAGACGTACGACCAGAGCGTGACCTGAGCACCCCAGTTATGGGTGCAGACCAACATGTCAGGAGAGTAAGGAACCCGGAACTTGTGGCACGTCTCAGTGATAAGGCCGCTGCCATATTCCAACAGCTTTAAGGCGGGACCATTCACCGTGAAAATGAAAGTGCCCCCAAAGTTTGCGTTATGGGCCTCACAACCCATGCCGCTCAGGACAATGTTCTCCTCGTTGGCTGACGTGAAATGGCCTGTAAAAGCCCGCGACAGGGTCCAATCTAGGCCATTCCCATTGTGCTCTGTGGTTTGTAGAGGACATTCGCTACAACCTCTTGCGTTTCCCTGGGCATCTCGCGACAGCTGTCCCTCTGGACAGATTTGCTGCAGCGCATTTGTAACCAAAGCCCGATGGGTGCTGGTTTCATCTGAGTCAAAGAAGGAATGCAGTTTGCTCTGACCGTTGCAGTCGGGCGAACCAACAGAAGCGAGGGTAAACAGCGCAAGGGTACATATCGCTTTGCTGATGTTAGTCATGGGAGCAGCAACGAAGGGGGTCGCTCCGATGAAATTTCGTCGCTCTTGGACCATTGTACTCTGGGCATTGCAGAAGTGAAGCGTAAGCATTCCAGGCCGCAATTCTCACTGAAGGTCGCGGTATGTCGGCTAACCTTCCATCTTCGGGCTAGTACGTACTTCGGCGATTTCGGCGTTAATCACGAGTTGGCCAGATTTCTGCCGCGATTCCGTGCAGACTCAACCGCACCAGTTCTCCAAATACAGAAGTAAATATATTGATGTATCCTCGGAACTGAAGGAGAAACCAGTGAAACGAGCAATTCTTACGATGGTGGTGCTGATGACATTCTGCAACGCCGTTTTCGGGCAGCATGGGAGCGCTCCCAACGGTTACTACCCGCAAGGGTATTCCGGGGATACCTGGACTGGCGATGTTGTGTCCACCGATGATACGACGCGCGAAATCACGCTCACGTACACGAACGGGAAGAAATCAGAAACATTTACTGGCGTTCTCAAAGACAACTTTCAGGTGCAAATGAAAGATGGCTCCATGAAGGAACTGAAACCCTCCGGTATTCCCAAGGGTGCTCGAATCCTTGTGTTCTATCAGGCCAAAACAAAAAAAGTCGACGGAAATAAAGTCAAGTATTACGAAATATTCCAAATCAATACCGTCAAGTGAAACTGCGGGTCCGTTCTCCGGAATTTCCATTGCTTGCGGCGGGCGATAGCACACTGCAGTTCCTTAGGGCGGGCGGAAAATGTGTTTGCTTTCGTTCCAGTACCTACTTTCCCGGGAACCGGGACCTGATCTGGCTTTCACTTCTCGGCTGCGGACAAGAGTTTGATCGCAGCTTGGTTCTTTGAGATCCGCGCCACATCGAGTGCCGTCTTTCCGTCATCGTCGCGGGCGTTTACGTCGGCGCCGTTTTCCAGCAACAGTGGTATGGCATCAACGTAGCCCCCCGCGCAGGCATGCATCAATGCCGTGCACCGCTTATAATCTCTGAGATTCACGTCGGCGTGATGCTCGATCAAGATCTTCACCGATTCTTCGTAACCGTAACCCGCAGCTTGCATGAGAGCCGTTTGGCCTTCCCGGTCAGTCGCGTCGGGATTTGCTCCTGCTTCAAGCAGAATTCTCAAAACTCGCGGGAAGAAGAAACCGGAACTCGCCAGATACGTTTGTCCATGAGAGTCCACGCCATCGACTTTGGCCCCGGATTTTAGGAGCAACTTCATAATTCCATACTGTCGCCAATTTGCGGCCTCGGATAGAGGTGGCCAGAAGCTTGTCTGCGCTGGATTTACAGGCGCGCCACTCTGGATCAATAGCTTGACAATGGCCTCGTTGCCGGAACGGATGGCCTTATTTAGAGCCGGTGACTCGCTACCGTCTTTGCTGTCGATGCCATCCTTTGCCAAGAACCCGCGGAGCTGGTCGATGCATCCGAGCGAGGCGGCCCGTTCCAATGATTGGACTGTTCCGCACAGCGCTGTTTGGTTTGGGGGTATGCAGCGTTCTTCCTCGTAGTCGTCGTCTGCGTCATTGCCCGAAGGCAGGGAAAGGTCAAAATTCAGAACCCTATCAACCGACAGTTCTGCCGCAGCAGCGCCCAAGTGACCAAAGCCATTTGTGATATAGCTACCATCCTCCCTACAGACGGCGGAATACTCCGACCTCATTCTCAAGAGTCCCACGAAGGTCGCGGTCTTAACTACGCTGTACCTACCTTCCAGAGCCTCTTCACCTTCCGGCACTGGTGGCCACCTTGTCGCATAGAGCTTTGCGTTTTCGGTTGAATAGTGGGCTGGCTCCCCGAAGGTCAGAAAAACAGGCCAGCGGTATCCATTCGTGACGAATCCTCCCTTGCAACGACCTGATATCCAAGCTCCTTCCATCGTGGTGACAAACTCGCCGCGCACGGCAATGCGCTTTCCCCTCCACGCCGAGAGATTCTGAAAAAGATCACAGATGCGAATCACTGGTAACGTGCCGGGATCAGGCAGCGCCTCGAGTGAGAGGTTTTCAAATGAGTCGAATATAAGTTCACCTGGATAGCCGCCGGATGGCACCATTCGCAGTCGACCGGAAAATGTTCCTGACGCGCTTACAGTTTTTCCTGCTTGTCGCAGATCATCGGCCTTCGCCGCGGCCTCGCGAAATTGCTGGAGTCTCTCTGGAGTGATCTCCGGCGAGGGTCGTAGCGAAAGGCCCGTAGGCCAAATGTAGTGGTCCGAAATGTATGGGTTATCGCAATCGGCCGTACCGATAGCGGCTATGGTTTTAGAAATGATCAAATCACCTGTAAGTATTACTCTGCGTCCGTCGGAGCCTTCTACAACGTGCGAGAACAGTTCGCAAACGGATTCCTGCCCGCATAATGCTCTTCCCGGGAAGAGCATTGAAGCCGCAACAAGGAGCATAACCTTGGATTTCATTGAATTTGCTCGAAGCAATTCTACTGCGAAATGCTGGCAGTGGCCTGGCTATTGAGTTAAATTGGTCATGACCCCCTGTAAGTCGGCTAACCTTCCATCTTCGGTCTAGTACGTACTTCGGCGATTTGTGCGTTTGGACGTAGCCGCCCGGCGGCGGACGCTTCGCTTGACGAGCGGAGCAGTGATTGCCAAGCGGTTTTGATATAAGTGTGGGTCACGTTCGGAAGGAGGTTCTCCCGTGACCCCGCCGAGACTCGAGATTGCCGATCTCATCCGCACGGCTGGAGCTGCCTTCATCGAGCGAAACCGCCAGTGGATCCGTTGGAGGCATGTCAAAGTGCTGCTGGCCATTGCCCGGTGTCGCACAGCCGCACTTGGCGGTCATCTTGATGAGTGCACCCGCTGCGCACATCGTGCCCCGATCTCGTATAACAGCTGCCGTGATCGCCATTGCCCAAAGTGTCAGATCGCTGCTCGCGAACGGTGGATCGCCGCACGTCGGCGAGAACTTCTCCCGACCCGCTACCTGCACGTAGTCTTCACACTCCCCCGCTACCTGGCCCCATTGCTGCTGCAAAACAAAAAGGTGATCTACGATCTCTTGTTTCGTGCCAGCGCCGAAACTCTTCTCGAAGTCGCTCGCGATCCCAGACACCTCGGTGCAGAGATTGGTTTCTTCAGTGTGCTGCACACCTGGAACCAAAAGGTCAGGCTTCATCCCCATGTCCATTGTGTGGTGCCCGCCGGAGGACTCTCGCTCGATCACGCCCGCTGGGTCCACTCACCGGACAACTACTTCCTGCCCAAAGCGGTACTGCGTAAGGTCTTTCGTGGCAAGTTCGTCGCAGCCCTCCGGCAGGCCTTCCAGAATGGTGAGCTCCGCTTCCCCGAAAAGTTAAAGCTACTCACGTACCGCAAGATCTTCGCCGCCTGGCTTCGCCCGCTGTATCGAAAACCTTGGGTGGTGTACTTGAAACCTCCCTTCGGCGGCCCAGAATATGTGCTGCAATATCTCGGCCGCTACACCCATCGCGTGGCCATCTCCAACCATCGCCTGGTCTCCTTTGCCGATGGCCAAGTGACTTTTCGCTGGCGCGATTCCGCTCACCACAACGAACAAAAGCTCACCGCTTTGCCGTACGATAAATTCTTGCGTCGCTTCCTGCTGCATATTCTTCCGCAAGGCTTCGTGCGTATCCGGCACTTCGGTTTGCTGGCCTGCCGACGGCGCCGCACCACATTGCCCCTATGCTTCCAGTTGTTGGGTGCGGCACAAGAAGCGCTTACCGAAGAACACGCTTCCTCCACCGAAGGCGTTGCCGATCTATATCGCTGTCCCAAGTGTGGAGGACCAATGAAGGTCATCGAACGGCTCACTGCCGCCGAAATCCAACTCCGTTCTCCACCACGGATCAGCTCTGCGGCATGAGACTGCTTTCTTCAACTCCAACACTCCGCGTGCTTCCGCGCGCTACGCACCTGTTCGCCTCGTCAGAAAACAAATTCTTTCTTCCAGCCTCATCAAGGACAGTTTTCACAGCACGTTTTCACCGTCGCCATTTGCTGGGTCAGCGCTGTCACAGGTTATGCTCCGCAGCGCAGTCGCGGCACACCTCAAAACCGTCTCTTTCCACAATTGAATTTGCATAAAGGCCCGCGTCCGCCGCAAGCACGGGCGGCCACCTCCAAACGGATTTACCGGACGCGCAAGGAGCTCCTCGCCCCCGTTCACCCCTCGCCAAGAACGCGCATCCGGTAAATCACTAGCGTTTCGGCCACCTCCAAACGGATTTACCGGACGCGCAAGGAGCTCCTCGCCCCCGTTCACCCCTCGCCAAGAACGCGCATCCGGTAAATCACTAGCGTTTTTTACCAGGACTTCACTCGCTCATGGCGTTCAATCTTCCTCGGAATCTATTTGGATTCGTTGACTCGCTTCAAGTTGCAACCTAAGATGGCACCCCAGTGGCCGAACCTGACGCGCTGATCAGGCAGACCATCTCGCGCTACCGCACCCTGGAGACAGTATGATCTACCGACACCTCTTGGCCGCTAGCCTTTTATTCGTTCCTTTCATCGGGTTGTTCGCTCAGCAAAGTGCTAACAGCCAGTTACGTGCCGACGAGATCGTGAGAAAAGTCAACGCGGTGTACCAGAGCGCATCGAACTATCAGTTCGTTGCGCAGAAGAACGTAACCGTCGCGGCCGTCGGCGAAGAGCACGACTCAGGCGGCAACCGGGCCTATTCAAATTTCCACAAGTCTACAGACACGGAAATCACTCTCGCCGCAGCCGCTCCAGACAAGGCTCGCGTTACGCTCAAAGACGAGAATCAAGAGATCGTGATCGTAAAGAACGCGCAAATGGTTTGGACGTATCTGCCAGCGAAAAAGCAATATTCGCAGAAGACGGCGGGAGCAACTGGAAGTGGGAGCCAGGCCGCGTCAAAAGAGAAGTCTGAAACAGATTACATCCGTGAAGAAGAAGTTCTGCTCGTTAAACGATTTCAGAACCTGTCTGCCTACGCTGCGACCGCAGCCCTTGAAAAAGAGGAAAAGTTGAAAATTGGCGGGGACAAGGTGGATTGCTACGTCTTGAAAATAGACACAGAACGTGGGTCCCACGAGCTTTGGATCGGCGAGCACGACTTCATCGTTTGGCGCAGCAAGGACGTTAGCCCGACTCCCCAGGATGGCATTTCGATACAGACCACCGTCACGGTTAACGTCAGAGAGGCAAACCTCAACGCCAAACCGGATGACAGCTTGTTTACATTCGTGCCGCCGGATAAAGCCAAGAGAGTGGATTCCATAAGTCGCTAAGCGACTCGCTGCAGTCCAAGTTGCGAGCTATACATCCGCGCATAATTAACAGGACATAAGGTAAGCACATCTGGCATACTCCTTGAAGGAGGTGCCATGGTTCCGCGAATCCTGTACTTACACCCGAAGACGTATAAGCGGCTAATCCGGCTGCGCAAAGAAGCAGAACGGGACGGAGCCTACCGAGTTGCCAAGCGATTGCAAGCAGTGGTGCTGAACTCGGAGGGACGTACCAGCGGTGAGTTGGCCCATCTACTCGCGGCTCCACGTTCGAGGGTCTCGGAGTGGTTGGCATGCTACCAAGCATTTGGCGTACCAGGGCTGCTCGAAGGGCATCGCTCGGGCCGGCCCGTGGAGCTGACGTCGGCGCAGCGGAAACAGCTCGACGACATTCTCGACAGCGGCCCGGTAGCCTACGGTCTGGATACGGGCATGTGGACTTCTCCTATGATTGCCTGGGTCATCGAGGAAGAATTCGGCATTCATTATCATCCGGGCCACGTGCGCAAGTTGCTTCATCGTTTGGGCTTCTCCGTGCAGCGCCCGCGTCGCGTGCTGGCCCGAGCCAATGCTGACCAGCAAGATCGCTGGCAGCGGTACACCTATCCCAGCCTTAAAAAAAAGCGCAGCGGCAAAACTGGGCCTTGATCTTCACCGACGAAGCCAGCTTTCGCCAAGATTCTACCCTGCACGCCACTTGGAGCCGGATTGCTTGTCCGCCGGAAGTTCCCGTGACTGGACAGCGCAAGAGCGTGAAGATTTTTGGGGCCATTGAATTGTGTAAGGCGCGCTTCCATTACCGGCAAGACACCGTCTTCAACGCTTCTACGTACTTCGCGTTCCTGGAACAACTGGCTCGCAGCTATCGACGGCAGGGAGCCCTGCTCATTCAAGACAACGCGACATACCACAAAGACGGCGACGTATGGTCTTGGTTCGATGCCAATCGCCACTGGCTGGAAGTTCATCAACTGCCGCCCTACTCACCGGAGCTGAATCCGACGGAGCGATTGTGGAGATACACGCGCCAAACAGGGACTCATAATCGATACTTTCCGAACGAAAAGGAATTGACCGGCACGCTGAGTCGCGTGTTCGGTGAAATGCAAAGCTATCCGGAACTCATCCGGCCATATTTGCAATCTTTTTTGTGATTAGTATGTCCTTTTATTTATGCGCGTCTGTATAGTACCTACATGGACGATTTCCGCGTTTCCCGGGACCTAGAGTGGTCTTTTACTCGCGGACTTCTGCTGGCAAGATAGTGAGCATGAGCGTGCATTGCTGCGACCGGATGGACCAAGACCTGAATCGCCGGTGTGATAGGCACCCGAATCGAAACGATTGCCCGGACGCTTTGATGAAGGTAGCCGAGAATAGGTACTTTCTGATTGTGCACGACGGCGGGTCGTCTGGCGTCGAAATCAATTTCTGTCCGTGGTGCGGGAAGAAATTGTCGGGGAGTCAACGCAGCCCGTGCTAGCCCCAAGATGGACGGTTTTCGCGTTTACCAGATGGGATGAGAAGGCCGGTCTCCCGCGGGATGCGATACGCTCCCAAGGTTCGACGTGCTCGAGGCACAAAGAAAAGGAGACCGGCGATGAAGAAGATTAGCACTATGCAGGCATTTGAGAACGAAATTTTCAAGGAGCAAAAGCTAACGATCGGTGTGGATCTCGGAGATCGTTGCTCGTTTTACTGTGTTTTAGATGAAGCAGGCAAAATCATTCTGGAACAGAAAGTAGCGACGACACCGGAAGCGATGAAGCAGTCCTTTGGAAAGATACCGCGAAGTCTCATCGCCCTGGAGACCGGAACACATTCGCCATGGGTAAGCCGGCTGTTAACGGAACTGGGACACGAAGTGATCGTGGCGCACGCACAAAAAGTGGAATTGATCACCAAGAGCAATCGCAAAGATGATCGACACGATGCGCGGACACTGGCGCGACTGGCGCGCATCGATCCTGAGCTATTGGGGCCGGTGCGGCATCGCAGTGCAAAGGCACAGATCCATCTAACGGTGATCCGGGCGCGAGCGGAACTGGTCAGTGCTCGAACGGCCTTGGTGAACGCAGCACGTGGGTTGGTGAAGCCCTTTGGTGAACGGCTACCCAAGTGCGGCACGCAGCAGGTGAGCCGGGAGCTAAGCGCTGGATTGAGCGCGGAGTTGCGGGATGTTCTGGAACCGTTGCTCAAAGAAATCGAATCGCTGAACGAACGCATCCAGGAATACGACGAACGGATGGAGAAAATTGCCAAGGAAGTGTACCCGGAAGTGTCTTTGCTCAAACAGGTGAAGGGTGTAGGAACGCAGATCGCGCTGACCTATGTCCTGACGATAGAAGACCCCTATCGGTTCCTGAAGAGTCGCGCGGTAGGTTGTTTTCTGGGGTTACGACCTGGCCGGAGGAACTCTGGGGAGAGCGAACCACAGAAGAAAATCAGCAAAGAAGGAGACCGCTATCTGCGCACCATGATGGTGCAGGGAGCGCATTACATTCTGGGACCTTTTGGGGAAGACAGTGATTTGCGGAGATGGGGACGGAAGCTGGCAGAGCGAGGAGGGAAAAATGCCAAGAAGCGAGCGGTAGTGGCCGTGGCGCGAAAGCTGGCTATACTGCTCCATCGGTTGTGGGTGAGCGGAGAGGTGTACGAACCATTGCGCAATAGCCAAAAAACGATGCGGGCAGTGGCCTAAAGAGTTTTAATCCGAACAGCCGAGCTCAAACCGCCAAGTCCAGGTGACTGCGGCTAAGTCCTGGGGCCCGACTCCCGCCGAAAAGGTGGGACGAGAGGTCGATTATCAGGTAGCAGCACCTACTGAACGAGAACACCCACCTTGCACCGAGCGAATATCGCTCACAAAGAGTGCGGATGGAAGGATGGCGACAGGGGCGGCTTGGCGAACGGAGAACCACTGCAGGAAAAAGGGAGAACCGGCCCAACCCGTACCGGCCTTTTGAGGGAAGGGTCAAAACAGGGGATGCTGTAGGTCGACCGAGCTGGAGATCGTCGATGCCAGGTAATCCTGGTGTGAAATTTCTCTGAGAAAATCTCGGAGAATAGAAAAAGAAAGGAAAAGACAGGAATGGCTTGACACTAACCGGCCTTCTCATGGAAGGCACTAGCCCCGCAATAGCTCAGGTCGATCGTGTTAATGGGAAATCCTATAAAGTCTTTAGGAACGCGATCAGGGCTTTGCGATCGTCTGCGGATAGGTCCAGACCGAAAGGATGTCCCTTAACAGGATACGCCTTCAGCCCGTAGGGTTTGAACCCGGTCGGCACATAGTCATCTCGCAGGCGGTGCGGATCAAACCAGTCCTCTAACGTCGCACACCAACCACTGTGTCCAAACATTCCACGGTACCAAACACCTCGCAGGGAAGGGACCTTGTAATAGCCCGTCCCACGCCTAGTCTTTAGAGCGAGATTGGGCTCAGTTCCAACCGAGAGAGGCAGAATGTCGTACCTCTTCTCTGCGTCCGCAGGTGGTGTAAAGCCTGTCGCAATTGTCAGCTTATTGTTGGTGTATACCGGCGGGGTATGACACATGATGCAATTTTCACTCTTAAAAACTTTCTGCCCGCGTTCAGCTAGTACATCAAACTTGTTGGGATTCAGAGGCGGCTTCAGCGAGTAGACATAGAGCGCCAAAGCGTAGAGCTGCTCGTCGCTGTAACGGTCACGTTCGAGGTCTTCAATCTTTGGCAATTTCTTGAAGTCGGGGAAGTCGACCGGAACAAAGCCATTGAAGTTAGCAAGGTCGTCGCCGCCCTGATTGAGTGCGGCGTACCGCATCAAATCCACAATAGAATGCTGCTGCTGAAGACCCGTACGATCCAAATATTTGCGATCCTTGACTCCGATTAAATCCGGCACCTGTGCCGGAGCGAACGGACTTGTTCTATTGCGTGCAACGACTCCCGGCGGAATCGTGCGGTGAACCTCGGCGACTTGTTCGAGAGGCATGTTGCTGGTCGAAGGAAGAGGATCTGAAGTGATCCACGGGGTCGCATACAGGCTTCGTTCGAGCAATGGTGCCAATTTGGTCCCGGAACGGAGGTAATCGAACGCAAAGTATCGATCGAAGGGGAAATTGCCCTGTGCTCCCTTCAAAACAGTTCCGTCTGGCATAACCCGTGTGTGGCACATGCCACACGCCAGGACTCCAATCTCGACCTCGCCTTTTTTCTTCACCACGTAGCGGAAGTACGGCAGCGTGCCATCTTCGGCGACCAGCGCGCCAGTCGTTTCCAGAAACTTTGGATCACGCACGTATAGGTCGGTTGGTTCCGATCCTCCAACTCCTCCATCGCCTATCGGCGCGTCAAAGACCTGTTCACCGGCCCTTATCCAGTCGGCGTCTGTGTCGAGCGGTGGTGCATGACCTTTGTCATCCCAATAGATTGCCGGGTCCTTATGTCTGAGTGATTCTAAGTAGCCAGCTGGTTCGTGTCCCGCGGCATAGACGGGGTAGCTCTTGTAGATGGGCCGGACCGGTATCCGGTAGTAGTAGTCGCCGGCGACCTGCTTAGGCGATCCTATAGGGTTGGCCAATGATATTTCGAGGGCGGCCATTTCGACATCATCCCAGGTTTTGGGAACCACGGGTTTCGCAGAGTTGGGACTCGGCTGAACGACAGAGAGCCAGACTTGCAAAAAGAAAAAAACGAAACCAACCAGCCAGCCCAGTCTTTTCATTGGGGCACCTCGCAGTTCCGTGGGAGGATCACAAGATCACAAAAGCACTGCCGTCTCTGCGGCCAATCTAATTCAGGCCGAATCGTCATGTCGAGAAAAAAGAATAGGCGTGTGCCCCCCCGGTAAGTCAGCAAATCGGTAAGGTTCCTTCCAGTACCAACTTCGGTGGAGTCGAGATGTGGCGCGGTGGTTTAGGTGTGGCCTATCGGTTGCCGGCCCTTTCGTCTGCCGGTGCCTCACTAGCCGCACCATGCTTCCGTTTCCACATCCCGCTCATCGAACCGGATATGCGGATTTCCCGCTTCCGGCTCTCGGAGAAAGTGTCACGATGTCGCCCACGGGAGATTGCGCGTCCGCTGGGTAAGGCGGACAAGACCCAGCACGTCGTGCAGGGATGCCTCCGAAAACCGCTTGGTTCCCGACATCACTTTGTGCTTGGCACACAACCACTGTCGCAGCCGCTTGCAGGCGTGCTTTTCCACCGCCCGATAGGCCTTGCTGACTGGCCCTAGACAGAAGTAGTTGGCCCACCCAATCATCGTGCGGTTGAGTCTCGCTACTACCATCTCTTGGTCCAGCAGAGTTTGATCTCGTCCGGTCATTGCGCTAATCGCCTCGCAGATGCGGATCACCCGCTTCTTCGAGGGAACCGTACCGATGTACGCGCGCCCTGTCTTCGGCGAATAGCACCGACCAAACGTATACCCTAGAAAGTCGAATTTCTCTTCCGGCAGTTTGCAGACCCGCGTCTTCGTTTCGTTCACCGTTAACTTCAGCTTCGTCATGATGTCTCGCATCCTAGCCAGCGCTTCTTCCGCTCGGCCTCGGCAGCAGATCACCAGATCATCGGCGTAGTTAACGATGTGTGCAGCAAGACGCTTCTCGTGCCCGAGCTTCTTCCATCCCAGCACGAAACGACGCATGTACAAGTTGCTGAGCAACGGGCTGATCGGAGCCCCTTGTGGAGTTCCTCGTCCCTCATCCCGATTGCGCGTACTCCGATGCTTATTCCCTTTCTCGTCGGTCTCTTCAACTGGAGCTTCCAGCCACATCTTGATCAGATGCAGCATTGCTCCGTCGGCGATCCGTCGAGCCACCGACTTTAGAAGGTCGGAATGTGGGATCGAATCGAAGTAGCCGCTCAAATCTGCGTCTACAATTTGTCCATGGCCGGTGTTGAGCAGTTTGTGGACATGCTTCACTGCATCCAGCGCACTGCGGTCTGCCCGATAGGCGTACTGTTCCGGCTGCAGATCGGCCTCGAAGATCGGTTCGAGCACCAGAACTGCCGCACTCTGCGCCACCCTGTCACGGATAGCGGGCACTCCTAACGGTCTCTGCTTTCCGTCCGGCTTGGGTATCCACACCCGCCGTACGGGCTGCGGTCGATACGTTCTACTCTTCAGCTCTTGCGTCAGTTCGTCCAACCACTTCTCCAGCCCATACTCCTCAATGTCCTCGAACGTCTGGCCGTCTACTCCTGCTGCTCCGCGATTCGCTTTGCAACATTCATAGGCGAATGCCATCACGTCTTCTCGGTACACCTTGTCGTACAGAGCATAGAAGCGAAAGCTGGGCGATCCCTTCGCTTTGTCGTGCAACGCCGTCTGCAACTTCTGAACACTTTGTGGAGTTGTTAGGCTCATCGCCAATCCCTCGGTCCTTTGTCGCTTCTTGCGTTTCCTTTCAACTGAGGCTCCTTCCCTCCACCGGAGTTACCCGGCTTCATCGGTACAACGAGCCTCTCCGCCATCCCAAACGGCCCAGCCTGTCTCTCGCGAGTTGCCAGTTGATCCATACGGCGATCACCGCTGGGACTTCCCGTGTTGCGCGTGGTCCCCTTTGCCTGCATGCCGTCGCCACTACCCCGGCAGGTCGGATGGAATTTGTTCGCTCGTACGATTCCACCTACTTCGGCCTTCCCTCGAAACCGTGGCGGGTCGGCTCCTGCATCACTGTTTTCGGGGCCTGCTCGGCGTTCACTCACGTTACGGCCTGCACGCTCGCCAAGTCGCCTAGCGACCTTCTGCATCAGAGGCTTCAGCAGTCTCGTTGCCTCCACTGCTGCCCTGATTGCTACCGGGTGGAGCGAACCAGTTCCCGGGCGGGTATACCCCCGCTGTGGACCAGCGCCTTCACGGCGCACGCGGTTTCGGCGTTAACCAAGACCTTGGCATAGAATAGCTGCATTCAATATCCAGCGAGGTTCTTACCTGTGCGAATTTTCATGGAGGGCCAGGAGGAGTGGGCGAAACCTGGTGGTGAGGCGATGGTTGCCATCGCCAAATTCCTGCTGGCCCCGGCCGCAGGCATCGCTTTTAGCTGGGGCGCTCTAGTTGTGCTCGCCGGACATCGCGGAGGTGTTTGGCCGTCAGGGCAAGCGATAGCCACCGTTGTGTTCTCCTGCCTGTCGCTAGCATTTTGGGTCGGCGGCAGAGCCTTAATGTTCCTTGGTCGGAAGATGCGTGACAGTGGAATAAAGCTTCCTTGAGGTTCTTCGGGTTCGTCCAGCGGGGCGTCAGGTCCCTAGTACGAACCTTTCCGGTTTATCAGGCACTTGCCACATTAGCTTTCGGTGGCCCCCGTTTTCTGGTAGAACCATGCCAGTTATTCGAGGTCCAGCCGCCCACTATTGTGGCTTCGGCAAAGGGGGAAAGAGATGACGCCCACGGTACTGATTCCCGCAGACCATCCTGCCAAGAGCGTTAGGAGAACCCGCCGAATAATATGGGTTGTTTGCTTGATAGTTCTTTCTTTTTGCTGTGCCACGGCGGCTCCCCAGCAAGATCAGGTTACGTTGTACTTCTTCAATACCAGCGGGTGGAAGGTATTCCCCGAGAAGCTGACGTTGCTGGACAACGATAAGAAGATAGCCGCGCTGAACCGCGAACAATACGTCGTGCTGTCCATTGCTCCGGGCCATCATGTCTTGCACCCAAAGGAAGAAAGACCGACGAAAGGATCTCCGAGACACGAAGTGGTTCTCGATGCCAAGCCTGGCGTCACTTACTATGTTGCCGGAGGCTTCTCTCCGAATATGTATTCTTTCAGGTGGACATTCGCCGAAATTTCCAAAGATGAGGCTGATAAGCTTCTCGCCGAAATGAAGCCTCAAGCGCAGAAGTGATGGTTCGCGACGGGCCAGTCCGCAAAACCGGACAAGTCCTTTTGGGCCGATTTCACTTTTCCGATTACGGCGTTTCCCAGATGGGATGAGAAGGCCGGTCTCCCGCGGGATGCGATACGCTCCCAAGGTTCGACGTGCTCGAGGCACAAAGAAAAGGAGACCGGCGATGAAGAAGATTAGCACTATGCAGGCATTTGAGAACGAAATTTTCAAGGAGCAAAAGCTAACGATCGGTGTGGATCTCGGAGATCGTTGCTCGTTTTACTGTGTTTTAGATGAAGCAGGCAAAATCATTCTGGAACAGAAAGTAGCGACGACACCGGAAGCGATGAAGCAGTCCTTTGGAAAGATACCGCGAAGTCTCATCGCCCTGGAGACCGGAACACATTCGCCATGGGTAAGCCGGCTGTTAACGGAACTGGGACACGAGCAATATC